>JBEBGL010000053.1:0-1520 GCA_040081465.1 Ilumatobacteraceae bacterium
ATCTCAACAGGTGGACGAACAACGTGTCCGGCACCGCCGGTCACGAATCCCACCAACGCACTACCAGCCGTTTCGCCGAGATCGATCTTCGACACATCGCCGCCGGCGTCGACCATCTGCTGGGCCGCGTTTTCGCCTGCGTTCGTTATCGCGTTGCCGCCGGCGGCACGGAGTGTGGACCACGTAGTGGTCATTTGATTGATCGCGCTGGTCGAGGGCGTACCGATCCGCGCCGCCGCGCCGCCGATGGCACCGTGGCCAAGCGCGGCCGCGGCGCCTTTGTCGCGGTTGGCAACCGCTTCGACAAACCCTGCGTACATCGCTGCCGACGAAGGACCGAATGTGCCAGCTGCTGCCTTGCCAAACTCCTTCTCGACCTCCATCAGACGCTCGAGCTCACGGAGCACCGCTGCTTCTTGCGCAGCAGCGGAAACTGCGCCGCTGCGTTCCGCTTGTCCGATCGCCCACAACGCGTCGCGCAACGCCCTCAACTCCTCCATGTCTCCGGGCCGCGGATTGCCGGAGTTGATTCGTTCCTGCAGTACGCGAATCTGGTCGTACACCGCGTTGTAGTCGACAAGTGGACCGGTCGCATCTTGCGCAAACCGAATCGCTTGATCGGCGATCGCGTCGGCACGCGCTCCGTCGGATGGACCGCCGGTTGGGAGTGGCGGTTCCCCCGACCCGCCGGGATCATCGCGCGGGCCTGGCTGGCCGCGGCGTTGCTCGGCGAGATCGACCAGACCAATCAGGCTGATGATCCCGACAAGGGCGATCGACGTTTGCAGTGATTCATCGTCTGACACGTCCTCGTCGTCAGCGGGTTCATCGTCGTCGTCGTCGTAATAGTCGTCGTCGTAATAGCCGTCCTCCGATGAGCTGCCCAAGGGGGGCAACGTGTCGACTACATCAGTGTCGACTACACCGGTGTCGGGCACGCCCGTGTCGACCACGCCCGTGTCGACCACGGCAGACGACTCCGTGTATTGCGCCCAGATACCGCATGTGCAATTCAGTACGCCGACGCCAATCCACAAAGTGGCACCGGGCGTTACGGCAGGAACGTCGTAGGTGAAGACTCCCGAAACCGTTGCAGGAGGCGTGCATGAAACTGGTGCGTCGCCGATCGGGTCGATGCAATTCGCTTCCACCCCCACCGATGTGATCCCATCCCAACCGGCGTGTGTCAGTGGGATCACCGCCATGCCCGTATAACGCTGAATGATGCCGCTGGCGTTAGCCGACACTTCGACCGGAATCGACACCGGGACACCAGGCTGCAACTCGAATGGATAAGGGCCATACGTCGCCGAGAACGACGAACCGAAACCCTCGATGTCGACGCTCGCTTGAATCGAACCGGTGGAGTGGCTGATCGACGTGAAGGCGGTTGTCGTCATGTCCTCTTGGACCATGCCTGTTAGCTGCCACCAACCCGGCGTCATTGTCGGGCGGGCCTCTGCAGTTCGCGACTCGGAAGCAGCCCCCATCGCGATCGCGCCAGCGATCAACAGCAGCGC
>JBEBGL010000005.1:0-206359 GCA_040081465.1 Ilumatobacteraceae bacterium
GCGGCATGTCTTGCCCGTGTACGACCGACTGACGACGGTGCCATCTTCGGCGACGCCGAGGATCGCCTCCTTGTAACCCTTAACCGCGCGCGCTTCGGGCGTTGCGATGAAGCGCGTTCCGACCCACACGCCGTCGGCGCCGAGCGCAAGCGACGCTGCTAGGCCGCGACCATCGAACAAACCGCCGGCTGCGATGACCGGCACCTTGTCGCCAACTGCGTCGACCACCATCGGGACGAGTGTGAGTGTGGCGACCGTGCCCGTGTGTCCGCCCGCTTCGGTGCCCTGCGCGACCACGAAGTCGACGCCACTGGCGACAGCGCTGACGGCGTGGCGAACCTTGCCGCACATGCTGCCGACGAGGATGTTCTTCGAGTGCAGCAGCTCGATTACTTCGCGCGGCACACCGAGCCCGGCGACGAAGATACGCGCGCCGCCGGCGATTACGTTTTGAATGCCCTGCTCGACCTGTCCGGGCAGAGCAGTTAGCAAGTCCACGCCGAACGGCTTCGACGTTGCTTCGCGCACCTTCGCCATCTCCTGCGGCAGTTCGTCGACAGCCATCGTGCTCGCGCCGAGCGTCCCGATACCGCCAGCCTCACTAACAGCGGCAACGAGTCGGTGATAGCTCACGCCACCCATCCCGGCGAGCATCACCGGATGCTCAATGTCCAGTAGTTCAGTAAGTCGAGTCCGCAAAGCCATACAACGACCGTAGCCGTAGAGGGCATCGGGGCTCCACGTCGAGTGTTTCGTGCCCGCAGGCAGGCACGAAACACTCGACGCAACCTCGATGGCCGGCGATATGTTCGGCGCAGCGGCTTCCCCCGACGACTTTGTCGACAAGGGAGTGCGCGCATGCCCGATTTCTCTGCGATCACGCTGGCCACGATTCAGCGTCAATTAGGTCTCATAACGTCGGACCAGCTCGACACCGGTGGAATTCACAGGACGGCTCGGCAGAGGTTGGTCGACCAACGAGTCCTTGAGCGGCCCTACAAATCGGTGTACATGGTGACGACCCGGCGGCCGACCTTTGAGCAACGACTCATTGCTCTCAGCCTCGCCCATCCGAGCGGGTTCATCACAGGCCCGACTGCGGGTGGACACCTGGGACTGCGGCGAATGCCGAGATCGTCGCGTATCCATCTGTGCCTTCCACACCCGATTCACATCATCGAGCCGGCTGGAGTGCTGCTACGGCAATCGACGCGTGTGGCGCCTAGCGACGTGCGCGTGCTTGAGAACGGGCTGCGGCTACCGAGTTGGTCACGCCTGCTGTTCGACCTCGCGGCCGATCTGAACAAAGTGAACCTAACGTCGGTGATTGATCAAGTGATCCGCGCTGGTGATTCGTCGATGGAGGAACTCGGCGCGATCGCGGTCCGCCTCTGCCACCCGACGCGGCGCGGTTCAGAGTTGTTCCAAAGAACGCTGATAGATCGCGGAGAGCGCAAGCCCGTCGACTCTCATCCGGAACTGACGGTACTGAACGGACTCATCGCGCGTGGTGTTCCGGTGGAACCCCAGGACGAGCTTCGATTGCCGAACGGAAAGCGCATCCGGATCGATCTCGCCGTGACGTCCGTTCGGTGGGCCGTGGAAGTCGATGTGCATCCGGAGCACGCACTTCAGCGGGGGATCGCGAGTGACAAACAGCGCGATCGTCAACTTCACCTCATCGACTGGCAAGTCGACCGCGTCACGGAGGAAGACCTCCTCGATCCAAAGAAGATCTTGGACGAGCTTGCCGCCCTCTATCGCAAACGGGTCACTGTGGTTTCGACCTGAGTCGAGTGTTTCGTGCCTGCACACGGGCACGAAACACTCGTCGTGCAGCAAACACTCGACTCATTGGAATGGGGCGGGGCGGCGCAAGAATTTTCGGTGCCAGCGTTTGGGCGTCAGGAGGATTGCTCGGGGTTCGTCTTCGAACATCCAGCGCGCAAAGTTCCGTCGCGTCCAACCACTGATACCCACCACTCGTACGGCGCCTCTTGCTATCCACGCCCGCGCCAGCCAACTATTCAGCAGCTTCGACATTCTGTGGTCGGCTAGCAAGTGCGCGCGCACCGACTTCTCGTACATCGCTGCGACGGCACCGCCCGCGAGTATCGCCTCCGCTGCTAGTCGGCCGGTCACGATTGCTTGGCCGATGCCCTCGCCGGTCATCACGTCGGTCGCGCGCGCTGCATCGCCGACGAACAGCACGCTTCCGGCGCTGAGTGTCGCGCGATCGATGCCCGCAGGGATTGGCCACGCGGCGACGCGATCTTGCAGCGTCGCGTCGGAGCCGAGAGCGGCGCGGATGTGCGGACGGTCAAGTAGTCCTGCCCACTCGGCGTTCATCGACTTGCCGCTGCGCTCGCCATCGCGCACGACACCGAAACCCAAATTCACGCGTCCATCGGGCAGCGGGAAGCTCCACGCGTACCCGGGCAAGAAGTCGGGCTCGAACCATACGTACAACCTGTGCGCGGCTGGACCTGTCACGCCCGTTGCGTACTGCCGAAACGCGTGCCACTCGCCGAGGTAGCCCGGCTCGGCAAGCCCGAGTGCCTTGCGTGTCGGCGACCACATACCGTCCGCCGCGATCGCAAACACTGCACGCACTTGCCCGACGTGTTCGATCTCAACGTCGACGCCGTCGCCGGTCTGCTCGACACCGACGACCGTGCAACCCTCTCGCACATCGGCTCCGGCTTCGCGGGCCATCTGCAGCAACGCGAAGTCAAACTCGCGACGAGGCGCTGTCGCTCCGGAGATTCCGTCGGCAGGAAGTGGTAGGCACACCTCGCGCCCCGATGGTGATCGCAACCACGCCTCGGCGACCGTTTGCCAACTCGGCACCATCGCGGGCTTGAAGCCCAGCGCGTCCAGTTCGCGCAACGCCAGCGTCGTCAGCCCGTCGCCACAACATTTGTCGCGTGGGAAACTCGCCTTGTCGACGACCATCACCGACCGTCCCGCACGGGCCAACAACATCGCGGCGGTCGCCCCGGCCGGTCCGCCGCCAATGACCAATACCTCCACGGATGTCACTCCGGTCGGCTGGTTGCTGGACATTCCCTAAACCTTATGATGCCGGGCATGAAACGACTGTGTGAAGACCGAGTTGTCATTGTCACCGGCTCCGGCCGCGGTATCGGCCGCGAGCATGCGCTCAGCCTGGCCGCCCACGGAGCGAAGGTCGTAGTCAACGATCTCGGCGGCAGCACCGATGGCGTCGGCGCGGATGCCAGCCCGGCGCAACAGGTTGTCGACGAAATCAAGGCGATGGGCGGCCAAGCAGTTGCCAACGGCGACAGTGTGTCGTCGTTCGAAGGTGCACAGCGCCTGATCAATACGGCCATCGACACTTTCGGAACGCTCGACGTCGTAGTCAACAACGCTGGCATTCTGCGCGATCGAATGCTTGCGAACATGACCGAAGAGGAATGGGACGCGGTCATCAACGTGCACCTCAAAGGCACCTTCGCGCCGGCACATTGGGCGGCGGCTTATTGGCGCGATCAAAGCAAAGCCGGAAAGCCGGTTGCTGGTCGCATCATCAACACCACTTCCGTGAGCGGTATCTACGGCAACCCGGGGCAGACCAACTACGGCGCCGCCAAGGCGGGCATTGCCGCTTTCACGACGATCGCGGCATTGGAACTCGGTCGCTACGGCGTCACTGTCAACGCAGTCGCACCAGTTGCCCTCACGCGCATGACGGAAGGTCTCGGCCCGGCGCCGGAGACCGAAGAAGAGAAAGACATGCGCTCGCCGCGCTGGATTGCGCCGATCGTGACATGGCTCGCCAGCGAAGAGTCAGCCGGCGTCACTGGGCGCGTCTTCGAAGCAAGCGGTCAGACGTTGGCAATCGCTGAAGGGTGGGTACGCGGTCCGCGCCACGCGCCGGTAGACGACCCCACCAAGCTCGGCTCGATCGTCGAGGAACTTCTCGCGACGGCTCGCCTGAACAGTGGCATGAACGGCGACCCCGGCGGATGGCCGCAGCCGCAACCACCGCGGAAGGCCTGACGCTGTGACGCAGTTGAACCCCGATGCCGTCGGTGCAGTTGGCGATATGCGCACGATCTCGTGGAAGTCGAAAGACGCGTTGCTGTACGCGGTCGGAATCGGTGCTGGCCAAGCCGACTTGCCGTTCACGACTGAAAACACAAAAGACACTCCGCAGGTCGTGTACCCAACTTTCGCCGTCGTCGCTGGTTCGGGTAGCGCTCCGTCCGGTGCGAGCGCGCTCAGCAAGGTGGGCACCATCAACTGGCCGATGCTTGTGCACGCGTCGCAGGCGATCACGCTGCACCGGCCGATCCCAGTTGAAGCCACTGCGACTGCGCAGGACCGGGTCGTCGCGATGTACGACAAGGGCAAAGCCGCGATCATTGTTGTTGAGAACAACGTGACCAGCGCTGACGGTGAACCGTTGTGGAGCACGCGCTCTGCGGTCTTCATCCGCGGCGAAGGTGGCTGGGGTGGCGACCGCGGCCCGAGCGGTCCGCAAAACGAACCGCCCGACCGGGCACCAGATCACCAAGTGACACTTCAAACTTCGCCCGACCAGGCATTCGTCTATCGCCTTTCGGGTGATCGCAATCCGCTTCACACCGACCCGTCGTTCGCCGCGCTCGGCGGTTTCGATCGCCCGATTCTTCACGGCTTGTGCTCGTACGGGTTCACCGGTCGCGCGCTATTGGCCGAACTCGCCGGGAACGACGTCGCACGCTTCCATCACATGGAAGCGCGGTTCGCCTCGCCGGTCATGCCCGGCGATGCATTGACCGTGCGCATGTGGCGAGTTGCCGACGGTGGCGCGGTCTTCACAACAGCGGTCGGCGACCGCGCCGTCATGGATCAAGGCTTAGCAAAGTTCAGCTGATAGCCGATTCGACAACTCAGTCGGGATAACACACGACCGAGATATCTATGGTCTGCACAAAGGGATCGTGTGTGCGAACCGCGAAGCGCGCTCGATCGGCCGCCGCTGACCGCGCGGCTGGTGTGTTCTCGCTCGCGGGCAACTGCAGCTTTACAACCACTCTGTCGACCAGGTGGCTGACGTCTACGACGATCGGCAGGTGCGCAAGCTCTCGGCGCACGGCGGCCGCGTACCCGGACTCAACGACGCGATTGGCGAGGGCACTAGCGACCGACACGCTGGGCAGTTCGTCGAACAGTTGCGATGGATCGACAACCACGAGTGGCACCCGATGACGCTGAGCACAGACCGATCCCATCTCGGTCAGTGTCTGCGGCGACTTTGGCTCGCGAGTGAGGACCGCTAGGTCGACACCCTGCTCGAGCGGGCAATCAGCGTGGTGATCGACACCGCGACATGGGCCGCCGTGTTCGTCGGCGCACTGGACGACCTCGTGGCCCTCGGATACGAGTTGGTCGCTCAGATCGCCGGACTGGTTTGGGGATGATTCGATTAGCAGCACCTTCATGGTGCTCATGACACAACGAAACCGCATCGAGGTACCAGGGACCAAGGTCACACGTTGATGCTCTATGCCGGATGCTTTACCGGCACCGGCAGATGATGCAGACTGAGCTCATCAAACGCATCGGATATCTCCTCAGCTTTGTCCTCGTAGTCGCTGCGTGTAGCTCGGACCGCACAGATACGACGGGCGCTTCGACGACCTCAGCGACCGACGGCACGGAGACCACGCTCGCTGGCGATGCTTCGACCACCGTCGCTACCGACGTTGCCACGACCGTGCTTGGCGCCACGACAACCGCGGCACCGCCTACCACCGTTGGCGGACCAGAGGGCGGTTTCGGCGAGCCGGTACCCGCGCCACACAGCCCGACGGCGTGGGTCGCTGGTGCAGAGGAAGGCGACCCGGAAGTGACGGCGACCCCCGGAACGTGCGAGCCGTTCTACGAAGCGATCGCCGGCGGGCCGTACTCCGTGCAGCGCTGTGGAATCTGGAACGCAGTTGGTGGCCAGCGCATGTGGACGGTCACGAAGGGCGCAACCGGGCGCTTCTTCGCGATCATCTGGCAGCAAAGCGCGCCGAACAATTGGGTGCCGCGGCTGCGCGCGTTGGAAGAAGCCGAAGGAGTTTGGGACAACTTCATCATCCTGACCGGCAACATCGACTCGGGCGCGAACGACGAACTGGTGTCGGGTGCTCGTCTCGCCGGCAGCGGTGGCTATCTCGATCTCGCAGTCGTCGACATTCGTTCGGGCAATCCGCGCGTAATGGCCGTGGCCAACGGAATTGAAAGCGGCACCGCGGTATTGCGTGCCAGCGTTGGCGTCGAATATTGGACCGCCATCTACGCCGACGCGGACCCACTCTGTTGCCCAAGCTCATTCCAGCGCTCGACGATGTTCGCAACCGGCGGTGGCGATTGGTTAATCGCGCCCGGTGCAACATTGGCGACCGGTGATCCGGCCATCCCCGTCAGCGAATTCTGACGTCTAGCGACCGACGCTTATAAGAGCGTCGCGACAACATTGGCGAGCGCGACGTCGGCACGCTCGCCCGTACGACGGTTCTTCACTTCTACCAAACCGTCGACTAACCCGCGCCCAACGATCACGATCGTCGGCACGCCGATCAGTTCTGCGTCGTTGAACTTCACGCCCGGCGATACACCGATGCGATCGTCGAGTAGAACGCGAAGCCCCGCGGCTTCACACTCAGTAGCCAACTTCTCGGCCGCCGCGAGTTGCGGGTCGGTGGCCTTGCCCGTTGCGACGATATGAACGTCGGCGGGCGCTATCTCTCGCGGCCAGACCAGACCCTTGTCGTCGTGGTTCAGCTCGGCAACGGCCGCGACTGCGCGCGAGACACCAATCCCGTACGACCCCATCGTGACAACACGCGTCTTACCGTTTTCGTCTAGCACCGTCAGCCCCAGAGCCTCCGCGTACTTGCGACCCAACTGGAAGATGTGGCCGATCTCGACGCCACGCGCGATTTCTAACGCGTTGCCACAACTCGGGCACGAGTCACCGTCGTGCACTTCCGCCGCCTCGATGATGCCGTCGGGAGTGAAGTCGCGACCCATCGTGAGATCCTTGACGTGGTGCCCGGGCTTATCGGCCCCCGTGATCCACCGCGTGCCAGCCACGACGCGCGGGTCGACGACGAAACGAATGCCAGCAGCCTTGTCCTCACCGAGCGCGCCTGGGCCGATGTAACCCTTTGCTAGGTGCTTGTTCTTCGCGAAGTCTTCTTCCGTGAACGGTTCGATTTCTGCTGGTGCAACGTTCGCTTCCAGTCGCTTCATGTCGACATCGCGATCGCCGGGCACGCCAACAGCCAGCGCGCTGATCGTGCCGTCGGGGTGCTTCACCTTCACGACCAAGTTCTTCAGCGTGTCGGCTGCAGTCCAGTCGCGATCGGGGCGACGCAGATCGGCGCGCGCGTTGAACAGATCGACGAGCGTCTGAATAGTTGGCGTGTCGGGTGTATCGACCACCTCGGCCGCCGGACCGTCGAGCGGCAACGCTGCCGGCGGCGCGATGCGCACTGCCTCGGTGTTGGCCGCGTAGTCGCAATTCGTGCAGCGCACGTAGGTGTCTTCACCGATGGCCATCGGCGCCAGAAACTCTTCGCTCTTAGAACCGCCCATCGCACCAGCCATCGCGGAGACGATTACGTGCGGCATCCCGAGTCGTTCGAACGTGCGTTGATACGCGACGCGATGTTTCTGGTAGCTGGCATCGAGGCCGGCTTCATCGATATCGAAGCTGTACGAATCTTTCATCGTGAACTCGCGACAACGCAGCAGACCAGCGCGCGGCCGCGCTTCGTCGCGGAACTTGTTCTGGATTTGGTAGATCACCAGCGGCAAGTCCTTGTAGCTGCTGTACAGATCTTTCACCAGCAGCGTGAACATCTCTTCGTGCGTTGGCGCCAACAACATGTCGGCACCGCGCCGATCCTTCAACCGGAATAGGTTGTCGCCGTAGTCGGTCCAGCGGCCGCTCAGTTCGTAGGGCTCGCGGGGAAGCAGTGCCGGGAAGTGCACCTCTTGAAACCCCGCCGCATTCATTTCCTCGCGGATCACGCGCTCGACATTGCGAAAAACGATCCACCCGAGCGGCAGCCAGGTGAACGCGCCGGGGGCCGCGCGGCGGATGTAACCGCCGCGAACGAGCAGGCGATGACTGGCCACTTCCGCGTCGGCGGGATCCTCGCGCAGCGTGCGCAGAAACAGCGTCGACATTCGCAACAAGGGCACCTCAAAGAAGGTTTGGCGGGCGTTTGGGAGTCGGATTCGCGGCCAATGGAGGCCGCTGCACCGCGGAACAGGGCAGGCCGCACACTACCGGGCAGCCGCTATACTTGAGAGGTCTTTGAAGTTCAAGGAACTAAAGGCGTGGGCTCTTCGGGCCCACGCCTTGTTTACTGTTAGGGCCCAAATTGCCCTAACTGATAGCCGGAAACGAAAGGGAAGGAGGTCAAAACGATGAGTGACACGCAGACACTCGACAAGGTCCGCGCTTTGGTCGCACCCATCGTGGGCGACCTTCAACTCGACCTCTACGACCTCGAGTTTCGCAGCGGAACGCTTCGTGTCGTGCTCGATACTCCGGTCGGCAGCACGGCTGGCGTCGACCTCGACACCATCGCCTTGGCGACCCGCTTGATCGGCCGCGAATTCGACCATCACGACCCAGTGCCCGGCCATTACACGCTCGAAGTCACCAGTCCGGGGCTCGAGCGCACTTTGCGCACCCCGCAGCATTTTCAGCGCGAGCTAGGCAAGGTAGTGGCGCTGCGCTTGCGCGACACCACCAACGCCGATCGCCGCGTTCAGGGCGTCCTCGCCGCCGCCGACGAGAATGGCGCGACCATTCAGCCCGAGGACGGCACCGAAGCCCGCACGGTGAAGTACGACCAAATCGATCGCGCCCGAACTGTCTTTACGTGGGGTCCTAGCCCGAAGCCAGGCAAGGCACGCGCGGTGAAGGCCCCCGCGAAGAACGCGGCAACCAAGAAGGAGTCCGCAAGGTGAGCACCCTCGATATGTCTGAAGCCATCAAGATGCTGGCTAACGAGAAGAACATCTCGGTCGACACCTTGTTGCATGTTCTCGTCGACGCGCTCGCGCTCGCGTACAAGCGCCGCCCCGGCGCCGCACCCGAGGTCGAAGTGCACTTCGACCCCGACACGTTCGAGTTCACGTTCATGGCGTTCGACATCGACGACGACGGCAACTGGGTGAACGAGCGCGACGACACGCCGAAGAAGGAAGAGCTCGGACGGATCGCCGCGCAGACCTTCCGTCAGGTGATGAGCCAGAAGATTCGCGAAGCCGAGCGCGATCGCAAATTCGAGGAATACGCCAACCGCGAGGGCGACATCGTCACCGGCATCATTCAGCAGGCCGACGATCGCTACACGCTCCTCGATCTCGGTCGTGTCGAGAGCTTGCTGCCAAAGGCCGAGCAGGTTCCGTTCGAGCGGCCCGTGCCCGGCGATCGCGTCAAGGCTTACATCGTCGAAGTGCGCAAGACCGCCAAGGGTCCCCAGATTGTCGTCAGCCGCACGCACCCCGGTCTGATCAAGCGACTGTTCGAACTCGAAGTTCCCGAGATCGCCGACGGCATCGTCGAGATCAAGGGTTGCGCTCGCGAGCCTGGCCATCGCACGAAGATCGCAGTATGGAGCAACGACCACAACGTCGACCCGGTTGGCGCGTGCGTGGGCGCCCGTGGTGGTCGTGTGCGGATGGTCGTCAACGAGTTGCGCGGCGAGAAGATCGACATCGTTCCGTTCAGCGAAGACCTTGCCGACTTCGTCGCGAAGGCCTTGTCGCCTGCGCGCGTCACGGCCGTGATCATCAGCGACGACGTCACGCAAGCCGACGTGATCGTGCCCGACAATCAGTTGAGCCTGGCGATCGGCAAAGAGGGCCAGAACGCCCGCCTTGCTGCACGTCTGACCGGCGTGCGCATCGACATTCGTGGCGAGACCGAGCCTGTCGATGGTCTTGACGACGTTGACTACGAAGAAGGCGAGTGGGTGCCGAACGCCGAGACCGGTGAAGTCGAATGGCACGCCGCCGACGGCACGATCCTCACGCAAGCTCAGTGGAACGAACAGGCCGCTGCAGCAGAAGCAGTTGGCGATGACGTCGTTGCAGAAGACGCCGCTGCCGCGGAATCGACTACCGACGTGGCCAATACCGAGGCGGCCAATACCGAGGCGGGTGGTGACCACGCCTGATACGCGAATCGCCGCACCGCAACGCACGTGCATCGGTTGTCGCCAGTCGCGGCCACAAGATGAACTCGTGCGCTGCACCATTAGTTCAACGGCTGGTGGGTCGCAAGGTGCTCAGGTCAGTCGCACTGCGGCTGGCCGCGGCGCATGGCTGTGCTCGCTGAGCTGTTATCAGACAGCGGTGCAACGCAAGGCGTTCGACAGGTCGTGGAAGCAGTCAGTGTCAGCCGAGACAGTGCTGGCGCTCGGCGACTCACTGCGTGCTTCATTCAATAGAGACATGAAAGAATGGTCAGTTGTCGGGAACGCTCCCGACAGCCAGACCTCAACGAAAGGCTGACACGAGTTTTGGCGAAGAACCTGCGCGTACACGAGCTGGCAAAACAGCTCGGCATGACGAACGCTGAAATGATGGCGCTCTGCGAGCGAATGGGTGTGGGAGTGAAGAGTCACTCGTCAACACTCATCGAGGCGCAAGGCGACCGTCTACGTCGGCGCGCGGAAAAAGACGGCCTCACTCGCGCAGAGCAGCCCGAAGAACCCAAGCCCGTGAAGGCGACGGCCAAGAAGGCCGCGGCGCCGAAAGATCCGGCCAAGCCGAAGGCTGTGAAGGCCACCGCCGACGACGCGGCGAAACCGACGAAGGCGAAAGCAGTCGCGAAGAAGGCTGCCGCGAAGGCCGTCGAGCCGCAAGACGCGAAGCCCGCTCCCGAAGTGGTGCCACCGAAAGCCGAACCCGAGTCGGTGCCCGCACCTCAGCCCGAAGCAGCGTTTGCCCCGACGCCGACGCCGCCCGAGCGCGCGCCAGCAGCGCAGTCACGCATCACCAGCAGTCGTCCGGCCGCCGAAGCTGCGCGACCCGCGGCTGCACCGGCCGTCGCTGCACCACCAACCGCCCGCGCGGCCACTCCGGCACCTGCGGCGAGCTCGCCACCCGCGCGCCCAGCCGCTGCGCCGGCACGACCGACCTCTGCTTCCGGTCGACCGATTCCGCCGCCGCCCGCCGGTGGCAGGCCGACCTCCGCGTCCGGCAAGGCAATTCCTCCTCCGCCCGGCGGACTTCGATCAAGCAGCGCACCGCGCACCGGCCCAGGCCCGACAACAAGTGGTCCTCGCCCCGGCGGCGGTTACACCGCCCGTCCGGGAGGCCCCGGCGGCCCTGGCGCAACTGGTGCAGCGCGTCCGCCGGCCGGTGCGCCGCGCACTGGTGGTTACCCGCCGCGAACGGGCGGCCCGGCCGGAGCGCGCCCAGGTGGTTTCGGCGGTCCCCGTCCGGGCCCAGGTGGTCCTGGTGGTCCTCGTCCGGGTGGTCCCGGCGGCCCTGGTGGCCCCGGCGGTGCTCGTCCCGGGGGTGGTCCGGGCGGTGCTCGCCCAAGCGGGCAGCGTCGCGCGCCACGCAAGAAGAGCCGTGCTCGTCGTCGTCGCGACTTCGACGAGTTGCAGCCGAATTACAACAGCGCTTACACCGCTACCAACGCACCCGTTCCCGAGGGCACGATCATCGTCGAGCGTGGCGTGTCGGCTCAGGAGTTTGCTCCGAAGCTCAACCGCACCGCGGCCGACGTGATTCGGTTCCTGTTGCAGAACGGCGAAATGGTGACTGCCACCATGACGCTCAGCGACGAGCAGATGGAATTGTTCGGGCTGGAAGTTGGCGCCGACTTGCTCTTGGTCGAGCCTGGCCAGCAGGAAGAACTCGAACTGCAAGCGTTGTTCGACGACAGCGACGACGACGAAGAAGAATTGCAAGTACCGCGCGCGCCAGTCATCACGATTATGGGTCACGTCGATCACGGCAAGACCACGCTGCTCGACAAGATTCGTAACGCGAACGTTGTTGCGGGTGAAGCAGGCGGCATCACGCAACACATCGGTGCCTACATGGTCGATGTCAACGGAAGCAAGATCACTTTCCTCGACACACCCGGTCACGCCGCCTTCACCAAGATGCGCGCTCGTGGTGCACAGGTCACCGACATCGTGGTGCTGATGGTCGCTGCCGACGACGGTGTGATGCCACAGACAATCGAAGCCATCAACCACGCACGTGCGGCAGAGGTGCCGATCGTGGTTGCGCTCAACAAGATCGACAAAGAGAACGCCGACGTTCAGCGCGTGCTCTCGCAGCTCAGCGAGCAGGAATTGGTTCCGGAATCATGGGGCGGCGACACAATCGTCGTCGAGATGTCGGCATCGCAGAACTTGGGCGTCGACGACCTGCTGGAACAACTCGCTGCCGTTGCAGCCGTTGAAGAACTAACCGCTAACCCGTCGGGCCGCGCCAAGGGCGTCGTGCTCGAGGCAAACCTCGACACTGGTCGCGGCCCGGTCGCCACGGTTCTGGTCGATAAGGGCGAGCTCAAGGTCGGCGATGCAATCGTCGCCGGCGCTTCGTGGGGCCGAGTGCGCGCGATGATCGACGACAAGGGCAACCAGGTGAAGGTTGCTGGCCCAAGCACGCCGGTACAGGTGCTGGGTCTGCAGAGCGTGCCGAATGCTGGCGACGAGTTCCGCAGCTCAGACACCGAGAAGACTGCTCGCACAGTTGCAGAAGCACGTGAACAGCGCTATCGCCTGAAGGCACAACGCGGCGACGCTCGCGTGCACACGGGCGTGAAGCTAGAAGACATCTTTAACCAGATTCAGGCTGGCGAAGTTGCCACGCTGAACCTCGTGCTGAAGGCCGACGTGCAGGGTTCGCTCGAAGCCGTTTCGGAAGCTCTACGTAAGTTGGAGCGCGATGAAGTGAAGCTGGCTTTCGTGCACCGCGCAGTCGGTGCCATCAACGAGAACGACATCAGCTTGGCGGCAACGACCAATGCAACTTTGATTGGTTTCAATGTTCGTCCCGATCGCAAGGCTCGCGAACTCGCCAGTTCCGAGGGCGTCGAGATTCGTACCTACGAAATCATCTACAAGCTTCTCGAAGACATCGGTCGCGCCATGATCGGAATGCTCGCCCCCGAATTCGAGGAAGTGGTCACGGGCGAGGCCGAAGTGCGCGAGATCTTCCGTGTACCCAAGCTCGGTGCAATCGCTGGTTGCTTGGTCACGAATGGCGTCATCACTCGTGGCACAAAGGTTCGCTTCTTGCGCGAAGGCACGATCATCTGGAAGGGCTCGATCCAATCGTTGAAGCGCTTCAAGGACGATGCCCGCGAGGTGCGCGAAGGCTTCGAGTGTGGCATCGGTCTCAGCGACTTCCAGGACCTCAAGCCTGGCGACATCATCGAAACCTTCGAAGAACGCGAAATCGCCCGCGTCTAACAAGCCCTCGGTAGCCTTCGCTGCATGGCTGATCTCGAGTTCTTCTTCGACCCAATTTGCCCGTGGGCATGGGTGACTTCGAGATGGGTCGCCGAAGTCCAGCAACTTCGCGACTACGACGTGCAGTGGCGCTTCATCTCGCTGAAGATGATCAACGAGGCACGCACAGATGGCAACTACGGCGACAAGTTCCGTGCTGGTCACATGGCCGGTCTTTACTCGCACCGGGTGTGTGACGAGGTCCGCATCCACCACGGCAATGTCGCGGTCGGCGCGATGTACGCAGCGTTGGGTGACGCCATGCACACCAATCCCCGTGAACCAAAGATCAACGACGACCCAGCGGCGTTCATGACCGAAATTCTGAAGGCCGCCGACCTGCCAACCGACTATGCATCTCATGTGCACGACGAGTCACACGATGCCTACATTCGGGAAGACACCGAGGTTGCTCTTAGCCGAACTGGTCGCGACGTGGGTACGCCGATTATCACCTTCCACCCTGGCCAATCCGACGAAGGCAGTTTCTTCGGCCCGGTGATTTCAACAATCCCGCGTGGTCAAGATGCGCTGAAGTTGTGGGACGCGATTGAAATCATCGCAACCCAGACCGGCATGTCCGAGCTCAAGCGCTCGAACCGCGCGCCCCTCAATTTCAACTGAGACTTAGGAGGTCGCCGTGAGTAAGCCCCGCCGGTCACCGGCACCATCTACCCATCGCTATCCCCGGACTGCGCGGCTCAGCGAATCGCTGCGCGAAGTAATCGCCGAAGAGCTCACGCGCATCGACGACGAGCGGCTCTCGCTGGTGACGGTGACCTCGATCGACGTCGACCCAGAGATGAACCGGGCCATCGTGTTCTTCGACTCGCTAGCGGGTGAGGAAGGCGACGCGGAAATTCTGACCGCGCTTGGCGAGTACCGCGTACGCATTCAGGCTTCGGTTGGCAGGCAAGTGCGTGCCAAGAAGACGCCGATTCTTAGCTTCAAGCCAGACGATTCGATTCGCGCCGCAGAGCGCATCGAGCGAGTTTTGCGCGACAAGGCGACCCTTCCCGAGCGACCCCCGTCCCCCGAAGGGGAATAGTGGCGCGTCGACGGCCGCCATCGACGCACGGTTTGGCGGTCGTTGATAAGCCAGCGGGTGTTACCAGCCACGACGTGGTTGGAATGTTGCGCCGCCGATTTAGCGAACGCCAGGTCGGGCACGCGGGCACGCTCGACCCAGATGCCACCGGTGTGTTGCTGGTCGGTGTCGGTCGTGCGACGCGGCTTCTGCGGTTCCTCACCGATCTCGGCAAGACCTACAGCGGTGAAGTTGTTTTTGGTACGACCACCGATTCGCTCGACAGCACCGGCGCGGTTGTCGACACGTTCGAGATGGGCGACCTCACCGAGGCACGGGTTCGGGAGGCAGTGCAACAGCACCTCACCGGCGCGATCTTGCAGATCCCCCCGATGGTCAGCGCGGTCAGAGTGGAGGGTCGTCGACTGTACGAGTTGGCGCGTGAGGGTGTTGAGGTCGAGCGTGCACCGCGCCCAGTTGTGATTCATCGGTTCGATGTCGCGGCCACCACGGACCCCTTGGTGTACACCATCGAGGTGCAGTGTTCGAAGGGCACCTACATCCGCACGCTGGCCGACGACCTAGGTCGACTTTGTGGCGGGGGAGCACATCTGCGCAATTTGCGCCGCGTCGCTGTCGGCAGCTTCAGCGTCGACGACGCAGCTGGCCCCGACGACGTGCAATTGCTCACGCTTCCGCAAGCGGTTCGCGATTATCCGGCGATTTCCGTTCCGGAAGCGTTAGCCGCGATGGTTCGCAACGGGCGTGTTCTGATGCGTGACGACTGTGGTGCGACGGGTGCAGGGCCGTGGGCGGTCCTCGCTCCCGACGGCGAATTGCTGGCGATGTATGAAGCGGTCGATGACGAGCGGGTTAAGCCAGCAGTGGTATTGCCCTTGTAGCCTTTTGGCGTGCGCATCGTGACCGATCTCACCGAATCCCCATGGCCAGGTGAGCGGACCGTGATCACCATCGGCGCTTACGACGGCGTGCACCTCGGCCACCAAGCGGTTATCGCCGAAGTGCGGCATCTTGCGCAAACGACCGGAGCGCGGTCCGCGGTCGTGACGTTCGATAATCATCCGGCCTCGGTCGTCCGTCCAGAAAGCGCACCACTGCTACTGACCGATCTCGATCAGAAGCTTGAATTGCTGGCCGCTACCGGAATCGATGCGACCGTCGTCGTTCACTTCGACGAAGAACAATCGCGCGAAGATCCGCTCGTGTTCGCTCAACGTGTGTTGGTCGATTGTCTCAAGACCTCGATAGTGGTCGTCGGCGACGACTTTCACTTTGGCCGCGATCGCCTTGGCAACGTCGGGACACTGCGCGAGCTCGGTGCACGATCAGACTTTGAAGTGCAGCCGCTATCACTCGTGCAACGCACCGACGGCCCCGACGAGCCGATCAGCTCGACGGCGATTCGCCGTGCACTTGCAGGCGGGCAAGTGGAACTCGCGGCCACCATGCTTGGCCATCCGTTCGAAGCACGCGGTGTCGTGGTTCAGGGGGATCAGCGAGGTCGCTTGCTTGGTTTCCCGACGGCGAACGTGCACGTACCAAACGTGATCTGCCTGCCCGCCGATGGTGTGTACGCCGGCTGGTACTTCCGCCCCGACGGCAGCCGGCACGAGTGCGCCATCAACCGCGGTCGCCGACCAACCTTCTTCGAGCACGCCGACACGTCGGTACTCGAGGCACACCTGCTCGACTTCGATGACGATCTCTACGGCGAGCCTGCGCGCGTGCAATTCCAGAGCTACCTACGCAGTGAGCGCAAGTTCGATGGCATCGATGCGTTGGTCAGCCAACTGAAGAACGACGTCGACGCCGCCCGCAAGGCACTCGCGAGTTAGCGAAAGGTCGGCGTCAACCCGGCCAGATGATTGAGCCGTCGTTGGCGTAGACGCCTTCGAGTAGCGAGACATCCACCAAGGTGTCGATTATTGGCACCTCGCCACCGAACAATCCGATCTCGGCATACACCGTCACTTCGTGAGTGAGTTCGTCAATCAAGGGCATGCCCAATGGAGCATCGGGCGTCGCCCCGGCAGCCACGAGTTGTGACTCGACGGCCCAACGCGCAACCTCGCCCTCGGGTGTGAGAAAGATCGCATTGCCATTGGCGTTGATCGCGTCGACGGCAATCTGTGCTGCGGCAGCGGGATCTGCAATCGCATCGGCCAGTCCGCGCATCGTTGCGCGCATGAAGTCCTGAGCGGCCGTCGGGTGCTCTTGGAGGAAGGTGAGGTTGGAGTACAACACGCCGAAGCTGCCTGGAATGTCGAACTCACTGGGGTCGTACAACTTGAAGGGGACCCCGTTCGTTGTGAGCTGGCCTGGTTCGTTGCTCTTGTACCCGGGGAAGCCGATGATGTCAGGGACTTGGATGTGCACCAACGGGTCGCAGCACTCAAGCAACACGGTTTCGTAGTCGACGTCGAGGACCAGCCCGGCTTGCGCGAGCATTGCGCGAACCGACGGGGTGATAGCGCCCTTCACACCGATCTTCTTGCCGCGGACGTCGTCGAGCGTAGCGACCTCGCCATCCTTGGTTATGAGCGCATCGATGCCGGTGCGACCCTCGACCGACAGCGCGACGAAGCCTGCATCGTTTGCGCCAGCAAAGTCGACGATTTCGCTGAACGATCCACCGGACGCGAACTGTGCATCGTTAGCCGCGATGAGGGGATAGTTGTCAGTTGAAAAGCTGGCCCGCAGGTCGACGTCGAGACACAAGTCTTCGTAGTAGCCCTTCTCCTCGGCAACGAGCACGTCGACGATGCTGGCCGAGGCCGTGAAATCGAAGCCCGAGAGATACGTGATGGTGCCCGCGTCCCGATTCAATTCGCAGCGCTCGGCGGGGAACGGCTCACCGGCGTGCACATCGAGGCTGGCGGGTACGGAATCGCCGACTAGCGAGTCGTCGGTGCTGCCGTCGGGTGACGCCTGTGGGCTACCGATTGTGGTGTCGTCGCCGCTGCAAGAAGCGGCGAAAAGTGCGAACGCGGCGACGAAGAGAGGTAGCGAAGAGCGGCGAGCCATAGCCGGTGAGCTTAGGGCGCGAGGGCGTCGAACAACTGCACGACGTTCGCCGTACCCACACCAACTCTGTGCCCGGTTCGCGAGATGAAACCCAGTTGCACTCCGCTCGCGGGGTCGTTCGCCGCGAAGAATTGCTCGTGCCCGTCGGCGTCGACGGCCACTTCAGTCAGCAAAGGTGCACCGCCGTCTACCAGGCACGAACGCGCGTAACCAGCGTCGAGTACTTCGATGGCCACGTGTTGCACGCCCGGCCCGCGCTGCGCCAAGTAACGCGCGACTGCGGGTGACGCGTCGGGGCCGACTAGGACAAATGTCACACCACCGACTGCGACTGCGGCGACGCCTGGCCGGGGGTCCGCGAGTGTCACCTCGTGAAAACCAAAGCGATCGCGCATTGACGCGGTCGCGGCCGCGAGGTCTTGCACCGCTAGCACCACATGATCGACGCGACTCGCGACCGTGTCGAGACCACCCCGCCCACCCTCGGCGGCTTGCTTGTCGGGTGCCGGATCGCGACGCTTGCCGGCAACTTCGATGCGATGCGTCTCAGTCAACAACACTCGGAACAGTTGCTCGGCAAAGTCGGGGTCGACGCCAGCCTGAATTGCTTGGTGGCGTCGGGAAGTGACTACATCGCGAACTCGATCGGGCTGAATGACCGGGGCATCGAAGCCCTCCTTCACTGCAGCCACTTCTCGGCAGGCAGCGAGTCGTTCGGAGATGATGGCGATTAGAGCAGCATCGAGCTGATCGATGCGTGCACGCAATGCAGCGAGATTTGCTGTGGCCTCGTTAGATGTCATCTGGGCTCAGTTCTCTGCGCTGCGTGCCAATGCAACATCGTACGTTCGAGAATCGAGAGCAGTAAGAGCGCGCTGATGCCGATGACCGCCACCGAGAAGACCGATGCCCACAGACGATCGACCCCGTTGAAGTCGGCGGCAGCCTTACGACCGATCGCGCCGATTCCTTCGTTGGAGAGGTTGACACCCTCTACGTAGTACGCGATTGCAAGCGCGAGGCCAACGCTGAATCGAGCAGTCGTGAACAGAGTCGGCGCTGCCGAAGGGAGGCGCACGCGGTACAGCACTTCCCGACGTGAAGCATCGACCGACGACATCAGTTCTAGCGTCGCGGACTCTACGTTGCGCATGCCGTCGACTGTTGCGAAGACGAATGCGGGTAGACAAACAAGCGTGACCATGAACAGTGCTGACGCGTCGCCTGAGTCCAACCACAACACCACTGTGCTGACGTAGGCAAGCCAAGGCACGACTTGAACGAGTACCAGGATTGGTTGCGTGGCGCGCTCGACAAAGCGGTTGCTGGCGAGCACGGAACCGACGACGATCGCAATAGCTAGCGCGAGCAGCAGGCCGATCATCGAGTGTTGCACCGTCACCCAGGCGGCATCGAGGTAGTCGCCCCGAAATCTCCACAAGTAACTCAGGGCGCCTGACGGGGCTCGCAGAACGAATTTGCGCACGTGGAAGGCGCGGACGAATCCCTCCCACGCAGCGAAGAACAGGACGATTCCGACGAGCGGGGCAACTGCACGACGCTTCACGGCCTCATCGCCCCGAACAGACTGTGGCGCACCTCGGCGCACAACTCGACGAAACGCGGGTCGTCCTCGATGTCGCGGGAGCGAGGCCGACGAAGATCGATGGCGACGTCGGCGACGATTCTCGCTGGCCGAGGCGAGCAGACCAGCACGCGATCGCTGAGCGCAACGGCCTCGGCGATGTTGTGAGTCACGAACAGCACGGTGACGCCGCGACCCTCAACGAGTTGGTTCAGCAATACGCGCATCTCGGCGCGCGTGATCTCGTCGAGGGCGGCGAACGGTTCGTCCATCACGAGCAGGGGAGCGTGCAATGCCAATGCGCGCACGAGCGCGACGCGTTGCTGCATGCCGCCCGACAACTCGTGCGGATACGCCTCCATAAAGTCGCCAAGGCCGACCTCGCGTAACAGCTCGTTTGAGTTGGCAGCATCGGATGGGTTGGCCGCACGATTGACGTCGAGTAGTAGGTGTGCGTTCGAACGCACTGTCCGCCATGGCAGCAGCCCAGGCTGCTGGGGAACAAGGGCGACACGCTTGCGAGAGCGAGCGATCTCGGGCGCAGTACCGTCGACCTCGACCGACCCGGAACTTGCCCTTTCTAGGCCAGCGACGACTCGTACGAGGGTGGTCTTGCCGCAGCCAGACGGCCCGATGAAGCTGACGAACGAACCAGCCGCGATGTCGAGCGAGATGTCGTCAAGGACCTCAAGATCGCCGAACGCCTTGCTGAGGCCGTGGATCGTGACGTGACTCATCGCCGCCGAGTGTACGGAGTCACCCGTTGAAGGATGACCCCGTAGCACTCGACCTCGAGACCTGCTGACTTCAGTCGGCTGTCTTCCACATGTTGAAGCTGGTCGCCAGGATCCAGATCGACCAGGTAATGAAGCCGATGCCGCCGGCAATCATCGGCAGGTCGCCGTCGCTCATCGTGCCCGTGGTCGACACCAAGAACAGCGCGGCCGGCACGAAGCCGAGATACGCATTCCACTTGGGTAGGAACCCCGAGCGCAACGCGAGCATGTTGGTGGCGAGCAGGTGTATGAACACGAACGCGCCCGCAAACGCCAGCGTTGCGCTGCCAAGCGTGAAATAGAATCTCGCGCCTTCCGGACCCATGTCGTCAACCCGCATCGCTACGGCCGACAGCATCACGGCCTGCCCTGCGAACAGGGCACCGCTGGACGCGAGCCCGAACAGCGACATCACCGACAACCGGTTTTGGTTGGTCTCGGCCTGCGCCATTCGACGCCAAAGAGATCCGAACCACCACACCAGCAATATCACCGACAGGGCACCGAGGAAGCCTGCCGTGCGGATGCCGCTCTCCTTGTCGACGAACCACTCAAGGACCTCTTCGTTCGTGTCGTCCTTCATGGGGAGCTGCCCCATCACGATTGCCCCGACCACGTTGAGGATTACGAACCCCACGCCCCCGAGCGTTGCCCACTTTGCCCACTTTTTGTCATCCATTTGATGACCCCCTTTCGGCCTCAAACAATAATCACGTCCCAAACGACCACTGGCGGATGTCCCGCACTCGACCGCTAGGATTGCCGGGTCCACTGGGGCCTTACCTCCGGTGCGATGCCAGCGGCTCCGCCGTTGGCGACCTCCACTCGGCCCTCGGGCACGGAAGGCATAGCAATGACTAAGCACGCAATGGATAAGACCGTCGTGATCGGCGCTCACAAGCTGAGCCCCACCGACACCGGCTCGCCCGAGGTGCAGATCGCGCTGCAAACCGCACGCATCAACCACCTGACCGAGCACTTCAAGACGCACGTCAAGGATCACCACAGTCGTCAAGGTCTGCTGCGCCTGGTTGGCCAGCGCCGTCGCATGCTCGACTATGTGCGTGGCATCGACATCGAGCGCTACCGCGCGATTGTCCAGGCCAACGGCCTTCGTCGTTAACTACCGGCCGTTAACTACCGGCCGTTAACTACCGGCCGTTAACACCCCTTAAGTGCCCTGGGCTGGTAGCCTGGGAAAGACATATCAACCGAGCGGACTCTCTTGATCGGTTGTCAGTCGCGAGTGCCGAAGCTCCCCATACCGTTCTAGAAACGGCAGGGTTGCAGCTGTCGGGATTGTCGACTGGGAACCGGCTTCCGCTCCAATAGCACCCGTTGTCGTTCGACGCGTGGTGTGTGAAAGGAGCTCGCCATGGCTGACGCCATTCGAGTATCTGGTGCCATTACTGGTACCGAAAAGACCCTGTCCTTCGAGACGGGCAAGTTGGCTCAGCAAAGCCAAGGTGCCGTCGTCGCGAGTTTGGGACGGACCACTGTGTTGGCAACCGCCAATGCGGCCAAGGATGTTCGTCCGGGTACGGACTTCTTCCCGCTGACCATCGACGTTGAAGAGCGTGCTTACGCCGCGGGCAAGATCCCCGGTTCGTTCTTCCGCCGCGAGGGTCGGCCAACCGAGGACGCAATCCTCACCTGCCGTCTCACTGACCGCCCGCTTCGGCCAGCGTTCCCCGACGGCTTCCGCAACGAGACCCAAGTCGTGCTCACCATCATCGGTGCCGACATGGAGAACCCGCACGACGTGCTCGCGATCAACGCGGCTTCGGCTGCGCTGATGATCAGCGGCATTCCGTTCGACGGCCCGATCGGCGCTGTGCGCGTTGCGTGCACGCAGACCGGCGAGTGGATTCCGCACCCGACCTACGCAGAGGGTGTCGAAAGCACCTTCGAATTGGTCGTGGCCGGTCGTCAGCTCGACAGCGGCGACGTTGCGATCATGATGGTGGAAGCGGGCGGCACTGCCAAGAGCTTCAGCTACTACGCCGACGGTGCACCGAAGGTCGACGAAGCCGCTTTGGCTCGTGGGCTCGAGGCAAGCAAGCAGTGGATCAAGGACAGCATCAAGTTGCAGCGCCAACTCGTCGCCAGCGTGATCGCTACTAGCGGCCCGATCGTGCCGATGGAATACACCGTCTCGCTCGACTACGCACCGGAAGTGTTCACTGCTGTTGAAGGCATCTGCACTCCGGCGATTTCGAAGGCGATTGCAATCGCAGGCAAGGCCGAGCGCAACGCTGCGACCGACGCCGCGGCTGCCGACGCGATCGAGAAGTTGTGCGGCGAAGGCAGCGACCTCGCTGGCCGTGAGCGCGAAGTCAAAGAGGCAGTGCGCAGCCTGACCAAGAAGTTGGTCCGTAAGCGCATCGTCGAAGAAGGCAAGCGCATCGACGGTCGCGGCGTTCGCGACCTGCGTCCGATTTCCAGCGAAGTCGGCGTGCTGCCGACAGCGCATGGCACCGGCTTGTTCCAGCGTGGCGAGACCCAAGTGATGAACGTCGTCACGATGGCAATGCCGCGTATGAATCAGTTGCTTGACACGCTCGGCCCGGAGACGCACAAGTACTTCTTGTTCCACTACAACATGGCTCCGTGGGCCAACGGTGAAACCGGTCGTGTGGGTACGCCCAAGCGTCGCGAGATCGGCCACGGTGCGCTCGCCGCTCGTGCGTTGCTTCCCGTGTTGCCGGCGATGGACGAGTTCAACTACACGCTTCGCCTCGTTGCTGAAGTGCTGGCCAGCAACGGCAGCACCAGCATGGGTGCGGTGTGCAGTGGTTCGCTCGCACTGATGGACGCCGGTGTTCCGGTGAAGGCATCGGTTGCCGGTATTGCGATGGGCCTCGTGTTTGCCGAAGGCAAGTACACGACCCTCACCGACATTCTCGGTGCCGAAGATGCGTTCGGCGACATGGACTTCAAGGTGGCCGGTACATCCGATGCCATCACTGCGTTGCAGCTCGACACCAAGATTGACGGCATTCCCGCCGATGTCTTGGCCGCCGCGCTCAACCAGGCGAAGGAAGCCCGTCTGCAGATCCTCGCCAACATGGATGCTTGCCTTGCGCAGGCTCGTCCGGAAGTGGCGGCGACTGCGCCGAAGATCACGACGCTGATCATTCCGATGGACAAGATCGGGGAGGTCATCGGGCCTAAGGGCAAGGTCATCAACACGATCCAGCAAGAGACTGGTGCCGACATCGCCGTCGACGACGACGGTGCGCAAGGCATCGTCACCATTGGTGCTGTCGAGGCGTGGCGTATGGAAGAGGCACGGGCTCGCATTCAAGCGATCGTGTCGCCGCCGATGGCCGACGTTGGTGCGACCTATCAGGGCCGCGTGGTCAACATCACCAAGTTCGGTGCCTTCATCAACATCCTTCCCGGCCGTGATGGTCTGCTGCATGTCAGCAAGCTCGGCAAGGGCAAGCGTGTGAACAACGTGGAAGACGTGCTCACTCTCGGTCAGGAGATCGAGGTCATTGTCGAAGAGATCGACGAAAAGGGCAAGGTCAGCTTGACCCCCGGTGAGTCGTGGAACCCGGTGATCCCCGAAGGTGGTCCGAGCAGTGGCGGTGGTGGCGATCGTGATCGCGGCGACCGTCCGCCGCGTAACGATCGTGGCGATCGCGGTGGCAACCGCGGTGGTGGCGATCGCGAGCCTCGTCGTGAATCCAGTCGTGCAGCCGCACCTGCAGTTGAGGGAGCCGTAGCGGTGTCGTTCGACGATGCGTTCGATGCTCAACTAGCGGGCGATCTTGGCGATCTCGGTCCGGGTGGCGAAGCCGGTGGCAACAGCGGCGGCGGACGCGATCGCGGTGGCGACGCAGACAAGTCACGTCGCCGTCACCGGTGACAGATCTTCGGATCACAACTCTTGACTCTGGCCTGACGGTGGCCACCGAACGCGTGCCTGGCGCGCTGTCGGTGGCTGCTGGGGTCTGGGTCGGTGTCGGGTCGCGAGACGAGCCGAGCGAGCTGAGTGGTGTCAGCCACTTTCTCGAGCACCTGCTGTTCAAGGGAACCGACACTCGTTCGGCGCAAGATCTTGCGCGCGGTGTCGATCGCCGGGGTGGCGACTTCAATGCCTTCACCTCGAAGGAGTTCACGGCGTACTACTGCCGGCTGCCGGCACGCCATGGCGACTTCTGCATCGAGTTATTGGGCGACGTGTTGACGCGTCCTGCGTTGCGCGACGACGACGTCAATGGCGAGCGGCAAGTGATTCTCGAAGAGTTGGCGATGGATGACGACACGCCCGACGATGTTGCGCATCGACGATTCGCGGCGGCGTTGTTTCACGATCACGCGCTTGGTCGCGATCCCGCGGGCGACCGCGAGCACGTGCAAGCGATCACGCCCGACAACGTTCGCTCGTTCTTCGGCGAGCACTACCGCGCCGAAGCGATGGTGGTTGCAACTGCCGGGCCGTTGTCGCACGACGAGATGTTGGTGGGCATCGCGAAGGCGTTTAGCGGTGTCGCCGTAGGCGGCGCCCGACCTGCGCGAACTGCGCCGCCGCAACCGGGCGACGGCTCGCATCTCAGCGACGACACCGAGCAGGTGCACATCGTGATGGGTGGTCGCGGTTTGCAGCGCAGCGACCCGCGGCGCGAAGCGCTCGACGTTGTTAATCAAGTCCTCGGTGGCGGATTGTCCAGCAGATTGTTCGAAGAGATTCGCGAGCGTCGCGGCTTGGCGTATTCCGTCTACTCCGGTGTGTCGAGCTACGCGGACGCTGGCGTGTTCCAGTTGTACGCGGGCACACAACCCGAGCATCGCGACGAGGTCGCGTCCTTGATGCAGGGCGAGCTGGCGAAGCTGGTAGCCGATGGCATCACCGACGAAGAGCTCGACATCGCGACCGGCTACTTGACCGGAGCGTTCGAACTTGGCTTGGAAGACACTGGTGCGCGAATGGCGCGAACTGGAGGACAGCTGATTACCACGGGCGCGGTTCGGCCGATTGCGGAACAGGTAGCGCTGTGGGCGGCGGTCGATCAACCGGCGACCCGCGCCGTCATTCGCGATGTGCTCGCGGCCGAACCAATCGTCGTGACGGTCGGTCCGACCGCCTAGCGACGGTTAGAAGTCGTTTGGGTTAGAAGTCGCCGAGCGAGGTGCCGGCGGCTTCCAGCGCCTTCAACTCTTCGACGAGAGCGGTAATGCGGGCTTCGTCGTTGTTGAGGGTGCCTTGCGTGCGCTGGCGGTAAATGATGCGACCAATGTCGTCGAGCAGGTCGTCGGCTTTGCGAGCGTCCTTAACATCATCGACCTTGTCTTTCGCCGAACCGGCAAGTGCTTTGGTCTTGTCTTTGGCTTTGTCCAGAAAGCTGCTCATAGATGATGTTTTAGCGCATCGTAGAGCGGCTACGTTCATCGCCATGAGCCAGATCCGCGTGGGCGTTGTTGGTGCTGGCGGGCGCATGGGCTCGACGGTCTGCCTCGCGGTTTTGGCCGATAATGACCTGGAATTGGTGGCAGCGGTCGACCCGCACGCCGCCGGACGTTCGCCAGCCGGTCTTGACGTGCACCCCGAGCTGCGGGCACTGGCTGATGCCGAATGCCAAGTGGTCGTCGACTTCACGGTCGCCGCGGCTGCGCGCACAACGCTGCCCTGGCTGGCGATGCACGGCATGCACGCAGTTGTGGGCACGACAGGTTTCACCGACGAAGACTTCGCGACATTCCGCACCGCGTTCAGTGGCAGCAACTGCTTGATCGCAAGCAACTTTGCGATCAGCGCGGTGTTGATGATGCGCTTTGCCGAGTTGGCAGCACCGCACTTCGAGACCGCCGAGATCATCGAGTTGCATCACGACGGGAAGGTAGACGCGCCTTCGGGAACAGCGATCGTGACTGCACAGCGCATGGCCGCGGCGTCAGCGGAATGGGCAGCCGATCCGACGACTCATGAAGCGATCGCGGGTGCGCGCGGAAGTACCGGTCCGGCAGGCATTCACGTTCACTCGGTGCGGATGCGCGGGATGGTCGCGCACCAAGAAGTAATTCTCGGGTCCGCAGGTCAGACACTCACGATCCGCCAAGACAGCTACGACCGAGCGAGCTACATGCCGGGCGTGGTGCTGGCCTGCAAGAAGATCGCAGATCACAAGGGCCTGACACTCGGCCTCGACACCTTCCTCGGTGTGTAGTTGTGGGGGCGGCGGTTAACGAATTCGATGTGATTCAGCGTGGTGAGATGTTGCCTTCGCTGTATCGAATATCCGAGTCACCAGCCCGCACTCTGCGAGTGGCAGCAGTCCAGTGCGCGTGGAACTCCGACTCGGACGCGCTCCGAGCAACGTTGCGTCGCGGAGTTCAGTTAGCGGCGGACGCGGGCGCGCGGGTGGTGTTGACACAAGAGCTGACTCTGTCGCCGTACTTCTGCTACTCGCCGGATGTGCCCGACGCGCTCGCGAAGTATGGCGAGGATGTCGAGAGCGGTCCAACCGTCGCGTTTGCTCGCGAACTCGCTGCTGAGTTCAACGTCGACGTTCAGATGTCGCTTTACGAACGCACGGCTGACCAGCGTGGCTTCAACACTGCGATCTGTGTCGATGCGACCGGTCGACTGCTGGCTCGTAGTCGAAAGACTCACATCCCTGAATTCGAGTACTACCACGAGGACCGTTACTTCGAACCTGCCGATGCTGACTGCGCGGTCACAGATGTGAAGGGCGCGAAGTTTGCGTTTCCGACTTGTTGGGATCAATGGTTTCCGGAACTTGCGCGCTCGTTGTCGATCGACGGAGCGCAGGTCATCGTGTACCCGACGGCGATCGGAACGGAACCGCACATGCCCGGCGTCGACACGCAGCCGATGTGGCGCCAAATGATCGCGGCGAATGGTCTCGCCAACTCAACGTTCATGATCGCGATCAACCGCATCGGCACCGAGGGACCGCTCACGTTCTACGGCTCGTCGTTCATCTCCGACCCATACGGCCGAGTGATTGTCGAAGCGCCACGCGATCGGCCAGCAGTACTTGTCGCTGATCTCGATCTCGGCCAGCGCGACGACGCGCTGACGTTCGGCCTGATGTACACGCGTCGCCCCGACCGCTACAGCCGACTGAGCGCGACGACCGAGCTTGGTCGTCCGGACTAGCCGAGGGCGGCTATTGCTGCGTCGTAGTCGGGTTCTTCCGACAACTCGGGGCACAACTTGCTGTAGGTGACCGTGCCGTGTTCGTCGAACACGACCACCGATCGTGCCATGAGTCCAGCAATCTTGCTGTCGGCCAACTGCACGCCGTAGGCGGTACCGAAGTCGCTGCGGAATGTGCTTGCAGGCACGACCTTGTCCAAACCCTCGGCGCCGCAGAAGCGAGCTAGCGCGAACGGTAGATCGGCGGACACACACAACACGCTTGTGTTGTCGAGGCCTGACGCAATCTCGTTGAAGCGACGCACACTCGCTGCACAGACTCCGGTATCGAGACTGTGGAAGATGTTCAGCACGACTCTCTGACCATCAAGTTCGGTGTTGGTCAGGTCGCTGAGGTCGGTCTTGGTCAGCGTGAATGACGGCGCCGCTGTGCCGACAGACGGAAGTTCGCCGACGGTGTGGACGGGGTTGCCTCGGAGTTTGGTTTCAGCCATGGCGAGCTTTCTAACACGCCGACGACGGGCCTGAGGTCACCGGCGTGGTCGGAAGTTCCGCACGTTCACGAGCACCACTATCGCGATCGACGCTCCAATCACCCAGAACTGGTAGCGGTCGACCCAGCGCATCGCCGAACGAACCTCTTCCTCGAACTGCTTGGCCAGCCACCACACGACTACCAGCCGCAGGGCGACGCCGATCGCGAACAGCGGGACGAGCCGTTTCCACGAAGTGCGGGCTGCGCCGCTGAGCACCCAGACGATGTTGCTGCCCACGAAGAACGGAACCAGCACCCACTCGGCTTTGGCGAATCCTTGCTCGAACTTGGCGACTTGCTCTTGGGGCATGCCCATGAACTTCCAGAACCAGCGCAATGCGCGGTCGCCGTAAGCGCGGCCGACCATGTGGCAAACAAGGGCGGCGGTTCCGAGCCGGGCGGCCGCGACCAGGCTCCAAGCAAGCGGAGAGATGTCGCTCGCCACGGTGACGACGAGGTATCGGTTGCGCGACGACAGCATCAGCAACTTGGCCGGATGATCGGTCGCCAGCGCCGCCCACGATGCGGATGCAACGTTGCTGCACACGACGAGCCCAACGAACGCGGCGACAACGAACGGGCCGTAGCGGGGGACCGGCGGTAGAGGAGGTAACTCGGCTTCGCTCGTCGCGCCGGACGTCGGATCAGTCACGGGGTCGACACTACGGCGCTAAAGACGACCACTGGCGATAACGCGTGCAAGAAACTCCTGCGTCGCGGGGTGAGTTGGTGCGCTGAAGATCTGTTGCGGAGGTCCTTGCTCGGCAATCACGCCGTTTTTCAGAAAGCAAACCGTGTCGGCGATCTCGCGAGCGAAGCTCATCTCGTGGGTTGCAAACACCATCGTCATGCCGTCGTTGCGAAGGTCGCGAACCAGGTTCAGCACTTCACCTACGAGTTCAGGGTCGAGGGCCGATGTGATCTCGTCGAGCAACATCACTTCCGGATCCATCTGCAACGCTCGCACGATCGCGACTCGTTGCTGCTGGCCCCCGCTCAGCCGATCGGGATAGTCGTGCGCCTTATCTGCCAAACCGAAGCGCTGCAGCATCGTCATCGCCGAATCTGTGGCGTCGGCTTTCGACTTGCCCAGAACCTTGCGCGGCGACAGTGTGACGTTCGACAACACGTTCATGTGCGGAAACAGGTTGAAGCTTTGGAACACCATGCCGATGCGGCGACGCACGGGGTCGGCGTCGCGGCCAGGCTCGGTGATGTCGTCGCCGTCGAGAAGGATCGCGCCGTCGTCGATCGGTTCGAGCAGGTTGGTGCACCGCAGCAGCGTGCTCTTTCCACTCCCACTGGCGCCGATCAGCGCGATCGCCCCACCGACGCCGACCGTGAGATCGATGCCGTCGAGCACGGTCTTCGCACCGAACGCCTTGCGGACGCCGACGTACCGCAGCTTCGTCAGACTCATCTGATCGCCGTTCCGCTCATTGCTCGGCGTTCCTTGGCGAGCAGGTAGTCGGCGGTACGTGTCAACGGGATCGACACGCACAGGAACAACACGGCGGCGACAACGAACGGTGTGAAGTTGAAGAGCTTGTCCTGAATGACGTCGGCGCGTCGGAGCGCTTCGACAGGTCCAAGCACCGACACGAGCGCGACATCTTTCTGCAGGCTGATGAAGTCGTTCATCAGCGGGGGGATCACGCGGCGGACGGCTTGCGGCAACACCACGTGACGGTTGGTATCCCAAGTCGACAAGCCAAGCGATCGGGCACCAGAACGTTGGCTCTCGTGCACACCCTCGATGCCGGCACGGAACACCTCTGCGACGTAGGCGGAATAGGTGACGACCAGCGCGACGCCACCGAGGAACAGGTAGGTGCCGATCTTGATTGGGCCGATGCCCACCTCGCGCACGTTCATCAGCCCTGCTCCACCGAAGCCGATGAGGTAAAGCCACAAGATGATTGGCACCCCGCGCACGATGTCGACGTACAGCGTCGCGGCCAGGCGCAACGGAAACAGCAGCGGCGAACGCACGCTTCGCGAGAGAGCGATCAGCATGCCGATCACCACAATTAGAGGAGCGCAGACGAGGAAGATCTTGACGTCGAGCATGAACGCCTTAGCAACCGGTTCGAACGCGTCGGAGAACGTCTTGCGGTCGAAGAACGACTTCTGCACGCGCTTCCAGCCATCCAGCTTCGGCACTTGCCAGATGATCAACCCAAGCAGCACGCCGGTACTACCCGCGGCCATCAGCGTGCTGCGTCGTCGCTGCTTACGCTCGAACAGAGCGCGACGAGACAAGCCCGTACGCGACGGAGCCGACGCCTTGTCGGCGTCGGCTCCGTACATTTCGGTCACGTCAATCGACGTTAGCTGGTCACCCGAGTGAGATGACTGGTGCCTCGACGTACTCGCTCATCCACGTGGTGGTGATCGTTTCGAGTTCGCCGCTCGCCTTCAGCGCGGTCAGAGCAAGATCGACACAAGGTGCGATCGGGCTGTCCTTTGCCATCAACAAGCCGAACTCGTCGGTACCGCTGCCCTCGATCTGGCCGTACACGGTGGTGCCTTCCATTTCGACAGCGGTGATGTACAACGCGGTCGGCAGGTCGGCAACGATGGCATCGATCTGATTGCTGTCGAGTGCTTCCTTGGCCGATGCGTTGTCGTTGAAGATCAACGGCTCGCTATCGGGCTGGATGACTTCCTCGATGTAAGTAATGCTGGTCGTACCGGCAGCGACGCCGATCTTCAGGCCCTTCAGATCGGCGAGAGTGGTGGCACTCGCTGCTGGCGCATCGGCCAGGCCGAAGATTGCCTGCGACGAGGTGTAGTAGCCCTGGCTAAAGGTCACGACTTCCGCACGCTCTGGTGTGATCGTGTACTGCTGCAGGTTGAAGTCGAAGTCCTTCGGTCCTGGTGCGATCGCTGCATCGAATGCGGTACGAGTCCACACGACGTTGGCGGCATCGAAGCCGAGCTCCGCGGCAACAGCCATCGCGACGGCCGCTTCAAAGCCTTGGCCGTCCTCGGGGGTCGCATCGTTGATGATGTAAGGCGGGAATGCCGGCTCGCCGGTGGCGATGGTCAGTGTTCCGTCCGTTACGGTTTTGCCGACGGCGCACTCTGCCGCGGTCTGGTCGCTTGCGCCGGTGGTGTCGGTCGACTTCTCGTCGTCGCCGCAGGCTGCTAGCAGAAGCGCACCAAGTGCGGCTGCCGCAATCATCTGTCGTTTCATCGGTTAAATCCTTTGTTTGGGTGCAGTCGTTCACGCTGCGCGAGTTGCGATGTTATCAGTCGGCCGTGAAAGGTGACTCGTTTAGTCGACAATTGACCGACGTCTCAACCGCAACCCTTGACGCTGAGACGGTTCTCGTCTTATTGTCTCAACAATGTCTGACACCGGCCTGTCGCTTGAGCGGCGCGTTCTCGATGCGGCCAAGTGCTGCTGCGAAAAGTGGGGCCTGGCGAAGGTGACCATCGATGACATCGCCACTGAAGCGGGCGTGTCGCGTGCCTCGCTTTATCGCGTGTTTCCCGGCGGCAAGGAAGTGCTGTTCGAAGCACTGCGCTTGCAAGAGCTGACCGACTTCTTCACTCGCCTCAGCGGCCACATCGACGGCTCGGAAGGTCTCGAGGATCTGCTCGTGCGCACCGTCGTTGCTGCGACGAAAGAACTGCACGCCGATCAGCACCTCTCGCTGATGCTGGCGTCCGAGCCCGGCGAGACGCTTGGCCAACTGACCGTCGAAGGTCTACCGCGCATTATGCGCGTCGCCACCGTTTTCCTCGTGCCGTTCGTCGACCCCTACCTACCGCGGCGCGAATCGGCGGCACTCGTTGAGCTGCTCTCGCGTCTTGTCATCTCGTACTTCCTTGCCCCCTCAGACCATGTCGATCTCGGCGACACCGAATCGGCACGCACCTTCATCAACACCTTCATCCTCCCGGCCTTCGAAGCCGCACTCATCAGGAGCTAGCCCACAATGACCGTCACACACAACAGCAACGAAGCGATCATCGGGCGCGCCGAGATCAACGACATCGATGCGATCCTTGCGATCCCGCCTGCCGACCCCAACGAGGTCGAGCACGTCGTCGCGAACAACGCCGACACGATCTTCACTTGGGACTACTCGATGCAGCGCCCCGCATTGCGCAAGCTGTACGAGAAGGCCAAGGGTGGCCAGTGGAACGCCACCACTGACATGCCGTGGGAAACCGACGTCGACATCGAGAAGACGGTTGTTCAAGACCAAGCCGTGCTCGGTACTGGTCTCGACCCGAACATGTACATCGGAACGCCGCTGCAGAAGTGGGGCGACAAGGAATGGCTCGAGTTCGGCGTCGAGAGTCGCAACTGGATGCTCAGCCAGTTCATGCACGGCGAGCAGGGCGCGCTGATCTGCACCGCCAAGATCGTCGAGACCGTTCCGTGGTACGACGCGAAGTTGTACGCCAGCACGCAGGTGATGGACGAAGCCCGCCACGTCGAGGTGTTCGCTCGTTACCTCGACGAGAAGTTGGGCGGCGAGTATCAGGTGAACGTTCACCTGCGCAACCTGCTCGACGACATCGTCAACGACAGTCGCTGGGACATGACGTACCTCGGCATGCAGGTGATGGTCGAAGGCCTCGCACTCGCGGCGTTCGGTTTCCTGCACCAGCTAACCGGCGAGCCGTTGCTGAAGAAGATCCTGCGCTACGTGATGAGCGACGAAGCTCGCCACGTCGCCTTCGGCGTGCTCAGCCTGAAGGAGTGCTACGACCAGATGACCGATGCGGAAATGAAAGATCGCCAGGAGTTCGCATTCGAGGCTGGCATCCGCATGCGCGACCGGTTGATGCAGCAAGAGGTGTGGGAGCGCATGGGCGTCGACATGAAGACTGTGATGCCGCTCATCCTTCAAGACCCGACTCGCAACATCTTCCAGAGCATGCTGTTCAGCAAGATTGTTCCGAACTGCAAGAAGCTCGGCCTGCTTGATCGCAACGACAAGTGGCTGCGCCGTCGCTTCGAAGAGATGGGTGTCATCCAGTTCGAGGATTGGGAAGACACTGGCGAGGATTACCTGAAGTTCGACCTAGCCGCCGAACTAGCTCCCGCTAACTGAGCAACTAACATTGCGCCGATGGCGCACGCGTCCGACCCTTTCTTCCGCACGTTTCACGCGCTGCGGATCAAAGGGTTTGCCAAAGCCGAGACGATCGCTGAAGTCGCCGACCTTCCGACAGCGGTCGTTGAGGAACACCTTGCCGGGCTGAAGGGCCGCGAGTGGGCGATGTTTCGCGAGGCGCGCGAGTTGTGGCAACTCACGCCCGTCGGACGTGACGAGCACAGAATTGCGCTTGCCGAAGATGTCGGCGGCACCGACGTCGTGAAGGCGCTACGCGCGTCGTACAAGTCGTTCCTCGCGCTCAACGAGGATTTCAAATCGCTATGCGGCGCGTGGCAGCTAAAGAATGGGCAGCCCAACGACCACGCCGATTCGTCGTACGATGCGGGTGTGGTGAAGCAGCTTGTCGGTCTAAACGAGAAGGCGATTCCGGTCGTGACCAGCATGGGCGCTGTCCTCACCCGGCTATCGCCATATGCGCCGCGCTTGGCGGCCACCTGTAACCGAGTCACGAACGGGGAGACGAACATGTTCACAGGAGTGCTGTGTGGCAGCTATCACGATGTGTGGATGGAACTGCACGAAGACCTGATCCTCTCGCAGGGCATCGATCGTGCTCGCGAGGGGAGCTTCTGATGGCGATGTTCGGTCGTGTGCTGTCGGCGATGATCACGCCGTTCGACGACAACGGCGCGCTCGACCTCGACGAAGCTCGTCGGCTGGCGCGTTACCTGCAGGACAATGGCAACGACGGCTTGGTGGTCGCGGGCACAACTGGTGAATCGCCGGTCCTCACGGACAATGAGCGGCTCAGCCTTTTCGCTGCGGTGATCGAAGCGGTGACGATTCCGGTGGTCGCTGGTTCAGGTACGTACGACACTGCGCACTCGGTGCACCTCACGAAGGAGGCGACAGCGCTCGGCGCCGCCGGCATTCTCGCACTGTGCCCGTACTACAGCAGGCCGTCGCAGGCCGGCATAGAGGCGCACATCCGCGCGATGGCAGCTTGCACGCCGTTGCCGCAGATGATCTACGACATCCCTATCCGCACCGGCCGCAAGATTCTGACGGCGACTCTGCTGCGAATGTTCCGCGACGTCCCCAACATCGTCGCTTTGAAGGACGCTGCCGGCAACCCAGGCGAGACGGCAGTGTTGATCAGTTCCGCGCCGGCGCATGTTGAGGTGTACAGCGGTGACGACGGCATGACGCTGCCGCTGCTGGCCTGCGGCGCGGTCGGGGTGGTCGGCGTGGCCACCCACTGGACTGGCAACGATCACCAGGAAATGTTCGATCTGTGGGAGAAGGGCGACACCGCGGGTGCTCGATTGGTCAATAGTCGCATGCTGGAGAGCTTCGCCTTCGAGACCGGCGACGAAGCTCCCAACCCGATTCCGACCAAGGCGATGATGCGCCACCTCGGGTTCAAGGTAGGCCAATGCCGTTTGCCGCACGGAGCGGCACCGGCTTTTGTTGATCAGCGGGCTGTCGAAGTGTGGGCGAACCTGCAAAGGTGGCGCGATGCGTTTCCCGACCGCCCAAGTCAATAGCTAATGCCCGCAGCCGTTCGCGTTGTATTCCTCGGTGGTCTCGGTGAGATCGGCCGCAACTGCATGGCCATTGAACAGGTGGCGAAGAAGGGCGCGGATAAGAGCGTCCTGCTGATCGATTGCGGATTGATGTTTCCCGACGCCGACATGCACGGCATCGATCTCGTGCTTCCCGACTTCACCTACCTCCGCGAGAACGCCGACAACATCGTCGGTGTGGTGGCGACCCACGGTCACGAAGACCATGTCGGTGCGCTGCAGTACTTGTTGCGCGAACTGAGCTTTCCGATTTATGGCTCGGCGCTGACGCTTGGCCTCGCTCGCAACCGCATCGAAGAAGCCGGGCTGCTCGGCCGCACCGAGTTGATCGCTGTCAAAGACGGTGAGCGGCGGATGATCGGCCCGTTCGATGTCGAGTTCATCCCGGTTACGCACTCGGTGCCGCACGCACACGCAATCGCGGTGCACACTCCGCAGGGAGTCATCCTTCACAGCGGCGACTTCAAGCTCGACCTCACTCCGGTCGACGGTCGGCGCACCGACCTGGCGCGAATCGGTCAGATTGCTGCGACCGAGGGCATTCGTTTGTTGCTGGCTGACAGCACAAACGCGGAAGAGAAGGGCTACTCGCCCAGCGAAACCAGCGTCGGCGCGGTGCTGCGAGCGGTGTTCGCCGAGCAGAAGGGGCGAAGGGTCATCACGGCCAGCTTCGCGAGCCACATCCACCGCATCCAGCAGATTGCCGATGCCGCGATAGCGAGCGGTCGCGTTGTCGCCACGCTGGGTCTCAGCATCAAGAAGAACGTGCGTCTCGGCAGCGACCTTGGCGTGCTGTCGATTCCCGATGCGTCACTCATCGACATCGACGAGATCGACAAGTATCCGCACGAGAAGGTGTGCGTGATCTCAACAGGGTCGCAGGGCGAGCCGATGTCAGCGCTGGCGTTGTTGGCGCGTGGCGAGAACAAGTGGGTAAAGGTCGGCGAGCACGACACGGTGATTCTCTCGAGCCATGCAATCCCGGGCAACGAGGGCAACGTCAACAAGGTGATCGACGATCTCTTGCGCGCAGGCGTAGAGGTCGTGCACAGCGGTGTCGCCGATGTGCACGCGACGGGTCATGCACAAGCCGACGAACTGAAGACGTACATCTCGCTCACGCGACCCGAGTTCTTCGTGCCGATTCACGGCGAGTATCGCCACATGGTTGCGAACGCGAAGTTGGCGATGCTGATGGACGTGCCGCGCGAGAACGTGCTGTTGTGCGAGGACGGCGATGTGTTGGAACTCTCCGATACCGGGCTGCAACACGCGGGGCGTGTTCCTGCCGGCTACCTGTACGTCGACGGCATCGTCGGCGATGTTGGCCAAGGTGTGCTGCGCGATCGCAAGGTGCTTGCCGAAGAAGGCGTCGTGGTGGTTGTTGTCACCGTCGACATCGAGAGCGGCAAGGTGTTGAACGGTCCCGAAATCATCACTCGTGGTTGGGTGTATGCGCCGGAGGCGGAAGATCTGTTGGACGAAGCGTGCGACCGGGTAGCGCAGGTCGTCGAACAGTCGCTGGCGAATGGCGTTCGCAATGTCGAGGCGCTCGAGAAAGATGTACGGCGCGCTGCAGGCAAGTTCGTTAGCGAGCGCACGAAGCGACGGCCGATGATCGTGCCCGTCGTCATGGAAACGTGAGTCGCGCAACTTCGCTCGTCGTTGCCATCTGCCTGGCGCTGGTCGGGTGCAGCGATGACGGTGCGTCCTCTGATGCGACCGCCCCGGCGTCAACCGTTGCGGCCACGACCGAATTGCCGATCGTCGAGCAGATCAGTGAAGCGATTGCGGCGGTTGACGCACAGTTCATGGGACCGCAGGAGTACTTCGAAGTCAACGCCACCGCGCAGTTGGTCAACCTGTTTGTTGCGCTCGAAGGTGGCACCGCGGTGCAAGCGTGGCTCTATCTAGACGGCGAGTTGACGTCTGATGAGACGGCTCCAGCGCAAGGCGGCACGTTTCGCGCAGCCAATCTCGACTTCGATCCGGCGACCATCTTTTCGGCGCTGCTGGTCGAGTTGCCCGGGGTCACCGTCGAGAGTTTCTACATTCACGGCGATGGGCAGGGCGCGGTTCAATACGGTGCGTTGCTGACGACCTCGCTGGGTGGCGCCCTGGACGTGCGATTGAGCTCGGACGGCCAGATCCTTTCGTCCGAGACCTTGAACTGACAGCCTGACTGGCGCCGAGTGCGCGTGCACGCGCGCACCCTCTTGGTACCGTGAACACTGTGCCAACTTGGGGTCAGCAACATAAAGGCGTGAAATCATCGGTGCTGTCGCGCCGGCGCGCGTCCGCTCCCGCCAAGCAGTCGGCATCGAACTCCACCGACGAACTACCTCGCACGCGACGCGATCAAGCTTCAGCCGAGCTCCGCGAAGCGGTCTCGGGCCGCGAAGACGACTTCGCTGGCATCGGCCTCATCGTTGTCGGAGTGTTGTTGGGGCTCGGTATCTATCTCAACCTCGCCGGTCCGCTTGGGCGAGGAATCGAAACGATGGTCGGCTGGTTCACCGGGCTTGGTCGGTTTGTGGTGCCATTCGCATTGGTCGCAATCGGCATTGCGCTGATTCGCGACTCGCGCAGCGGTCGCCGTTTCCGGCTGGCAATCGGGTGGGGTCTCGCCTTCTTGGCGATTCTCGGTCTGCTGCACGTCGTGCGCGGTCCCGAGAAGATCATGTCCGGGTTCGACCGGCTGGGGCGCGCCGGCGGTTGGCTTGGTGCGCTGATCGGCGAGCCACTGCGTTCGCTGGTCGCCAACGTCGGCGCCGTCGTCATTCTCGCGGGAATGTTTCTCGGCGCATTAATGCTGATCACCGGTAGCTCGGTGCGCACCATGTTCGGAAACACAGCGCGGGGTGTCGGCGCTGTAACTGGGCCGGTAGGTCGGCGAGCGAAGCGCCTGTTCGGCGATATGTCGACGCTGCAAAGCGATCGCGAGATCGATTTGCTGACTGGTGGCCTCCCGCGACCCGAGTTGTACGACCGCGCCGACGACCAACAGTGGGATGACGCGGATCTGAACGACAATGACGATTCGCAGTTCGTGCTCGACGACCCCGGCTTTCGGCCAGCCACCAAAGCGGCTCCGCAGTTGCCGAGCGGGCCGGTGGTGCAGTCGTCGCTCGAACTTGGTCCCGCCGCAAAGCCCGGTCACTGGACGCTGCCGCCGCTCAGCTACTTGCCGCGCAGCGCGGCGCACACCGTCAACAAAGCCGAGACGGAAGCGCGCGGCCAAGTGTTGGTCGATTCGTTGGCGTCGCACGGCGTCGACACCCGCTTGGTTGGGCAGACGGTCGGGCCGACAGTCACGCGTTACGAGCTCGAACTCGGCTCGGGTGTCAAGGTCGCGCGCATCACCAGCTTGAACCGCGACATTGCTTACGCGATGGCAGCCACCGACGTGCGCATTCTCGCTCCGATTCCTGGGCGATCAGCGATTGGTGTGGAAGTGCCGAACCACACGCGCCAACTGGTCAGCCTCGGCGACGTGATGACTTCGGCGGAAGCGAAGACAGCGACGCACCCGCTTGATGTTGCGATTGGTAAAGACATCGCCGGTCGCTCGGTGTTCTTGAACTTGGCGACTACGCCGCACATGCTGATCGCCGGTACGACCGGCGCCGGCAAGTCGAGCGGACTCAACAGCATTCTCACTTCCATCCTCATGCGGTCGACACCCGATCAGGTGCGCCTGATTCTCATCGACCCCAAGCAGGTCGAGATGGGGCAGTACAACCGACTGCCTCACTTGCTAACGCAAGTCGTCACCAACCCCAAGAAAGCTGCGAATGCGTTGGCCTGGGCCGTGAAAGAGATGGAGCGGCGCTACGACGTGCTGTTCGAAGTTGGCTTCCGCGACATCACTGGTTACAACGCGGCGTACGACCGCGGCGAACTGCAATCGGCAACGCCACCAGCAGGAACCGCGACCGACGAGGGCACGGGCGAGCCGGTATTCGAGCGGCTTCCGTACATCGTCGTCATGGTCGACGAGTTGAACGACCTGATGATGGTTGCCGCGCGCGATGTCGAGGACAGCATCATCCGCATCGCACAGAAGGCGCGCGCCGTTGGTGTTCACCTGATCGTTGCCACGCAGCGACCGTCAGTGAACGTCATAACCGGCGTGATCAAGGCGAACATCCCCGCGCGCATCGCGTATGCGGTCAACAGCCTCACCGACAGTCGCGTCATCCTCGATCAGCCTGGTGCCGAAAAGCTTGTGGGTAAGGGCGACATGTTGTTGCTGCCGGGCAACAGCAATGTCTCGCAACGTATCCAGGGTTGCTTCGTGAGCGAGGACGATGTGCGCAAGGTTGTTGCGCATTGGCGTCGGCAGGCGCCCGAGGTTGTGTACGTCAGCGGTGTGGAGGGCGACGATGCGCAGGGTCGAATGGGTGCCGGAGACTTTGGTGGCAACGGCGACCCCGACGACGAAGACGAAACGCTGATGCGCCAGGCGATGGACCTGGTCGTCCGCAGCCAATTGGGCAGCACGTCGATGTTGCAGCGCAAGCTGAAGGTTGGCTTTGCGCGGGCCGGCCGCCTCATGGACTTGCTCGAGCAGCGCGGCGTGGTTGGGCCAAGTGAGGGCTCGAAAGCCCGTGCGGTGCTGATGACCGTCGAGGAGTTCGAGTTGCTGCAAGAAGCCCAGCGCAATCGCTAGCCCCTAGCCTGATTGCCGTGGCTCAGCTGTTTTATGTCGAAACTTTGGGCTGCCCCAAGAACCAAGTCGACAGCGACAAGCTGATCGGCACGTTGCTGGCCGATGGCATGACTGCCACCGACGACCCGGCTTCCGCAGACCTTGTTGTCGTCAACACCTGCGCGTTCATCGATGTGGCTCGCAAGGAATCGATCGACACGATCCTTGCGCTCGACGAGCAACGCAAGGATGGCGGTCGCTTGGTGGTGACCGGTTGTATGGCCGAGCGTTACGGCGACGAGTTGGCCGAGGCGCTTCCCGAGGTCGACCAGGTTGCAGGCTTCGGCGTGCCGGTAAACCTGATCGCAAAGGACGCCAGCAAGCGATCGATATCTGTGTCGGCCGCGATCCCGATGCTTGATCTGCTGAACCTGCCGCGCCCGAAGTCCGTCGCCCCGTGGGCTTACGTGAAGATCGCTGAAGGGTGCGACCGCACCTGTGGCTTCTGTGCGATTCCGTCGTTCCGGGGTCCGCAACGCAGTCGCGACATCTCGTCGATCCTCGACGAGGTCGATCAGTTACAAGTGCACGAGATCGTGCTGGTCGCGCAAGACCTTGCGAGCTACGGCAAGGATCGCCCCGGCGAACTTGGTGCTGGCGCGATCGTCCCGCTGGTGCGCGCGGTCAGCTCGCGCGTGCCGTGGACGCGGCTCTTGTATCTGTACCCGAGCGATCTGTCCGACGATCTGATCGATGCGATATGCGAGACGGGCGTGCCCTACTTCGATCTCTCACTGCAACACGTCAGCAAGTCGCTTCTACGTCGCATGCGCCGATGGGGAGACGGCGATCGCTTCCTCCGTCGCATCGGCGACATTCGCGAGCGGGAACCCGAAGCAGCATTTCGCAGCAACTTCATCGTTGGCTACCCGGGCGAGACCGAGCAAGATCACGACCAACTGCTGGCGTTCGTAGAACAAGCGCAGCTCGATTGGTGCGGGTTCTTTTCGTTCAGCCCCGAGGAAGGCACGCATGCGGCCGGGCTCGACGGCACGGTGCCGATGTCGCTGATCAACGATCGCTTGGCCGAGTTGCGCGAGATGCAAGACGAGATCACGGCCCGTCGGCGCGACGAGCTGATTGGAACCACGGCAAAGGTGCTTGTCGATAGTGCAGGCGAAGCTCGCAGCACGCGTGAGGCACCCGAGATCGACGGCATCATCGAAGTACCCGCGCAGCTGACGGTCGGTCAGTTCCACGACGTGCGCATAGTCGACGCAATGGGTCCCGATCTAGTGGCAGAATCGCTCTGATGCCCGTCGACCCATCGTCCGTGAAGACCTGGGCAAACCTGGTCACCGTTGCCCGAGTGATTCTCGCGCCCTTCATGCTGGTGCTGATTCCCGACAACTTCAGCGACGGCGGTTCGTGGGCCGCGTTCGGACTGTGGTTTGTGCTCTGCGGTAGCGATGGCATCGACGGATACCTGGCCCGACGCCACGGCGCTACCACGCTCGGAGCTTTCCTCGATCCGCTCGCCGACAAGATCCTGGTGCTCGGCGCGATGTTGATCTTGGTCGCGAACGACACGTACTGGATTGTGCCGGTAGCGATCACGGTTGGCCGCGAGTTGGTCATCAGTCTCTACCGCACATTCGTCGCCAGTAAGGGTGTCAGCGTGCCGGCGAGCAAGATCGCTAAGTGGAAGACATTTACGCAACAGCTCAGCGTCGGGTTCGCGATCGCTCCGCTCACGGCGCTCGACGCAACGTGGCTATGGAATTCCTTGCTGTGGGTGTCGGTTGTGCTCGCGCTGATTAGCGGTGGGCAATATATGTTTCGCGCGCGGGCGCACGAGGACGCTGTCGAATCAGCTTCGGTGGCGTAGGCGATGCGTTGCGACGTTGTTGCCGTTGGTACTGAGCTGTTGCTCGGCCAGATCACCGACACGAACAGCCAGTGGATGGGCGAGCAACTCGCTGCCGTTGGTATCGACAGCTTGTTGCAGGTGAAGGTCGGCGACAATCACGCGCGCATCGTGACGCTGCTTCGTCGTGTGCTCGCCGACGCCGATGCGGTGATCGTGTGTGGTGGCCTCGGTCCAACGCACGACGACCTGACGCGCGAAGCGATTGCCGCGGTGATGGGTGTTGCGCTCGAGCTCGACGACGGCGTTGCGGAAGTGATCAGCGAGATGTTTGCTAGCCGCGGTCGACGCATGTCTGCGAACAATCTGCGCCAGGCGGAGGTGCCGGTCGGGGCGACCATCATCCCGCAGACCCGCGGCACTGCACCCGGTTTAATTTGCCCGGTGGTTGTCGACGGCGCCCAGAAAGTCATCTACGCGGTGCCGGGTGTTCCGCATGAAATGAAGGAGATGATCGAGCGCGCTGTGTTGCCCGATTTGTTGGCGCGCAGCGGCGAGGCGAGCACCATCCTCAGTCGCACGCTGCGAACATGGGGTGAGAGCGAGAGCGGTCTCAACGAACGCCTCGATCCGATCATCGATCAGTTGGAGGCCGCGGGCAACCCGACGCTCGCGTTTCTCGCCAGCGGATGGGAAGGCCTGAAGGTTCGGCTAACGGCGAAGGCCGCAACTGCGGGCGCGGCCAGCGAGTTGTTGGCGACGTGGGAGCGCGAAGTTCGCGCGGTTATCGGCGAGACGGTGTTCGCGGTCGACGACGAAACGATGGAATCCGTGGTTCTGCAGATTCTGCGCGAGCGCGGGCTTTCGCTTGGATTGGCAGAGTCGGTGACTGGGGGATTGGTGGCCGGTCGACTTACGGGCGTGCCTGGTGCCAGTGAGGTTTTTCGCGGCAGCATCGTGAGCTATGCCAGTGAGGTGAAGTTCGATCTGCTTGGTGTGCCTGCCGGACCGGTGGTAAGCGAGGAGGCGGCTGCGGCGATGGCGCGTGGCGCGCAACGGGTCTTGCAGTGCGATGTTGCCCTCGCGCTGACTGGCGTGGCAGGCCCGGACGAGCAGGATGGAATGCCGGTTGGGACCCTTTGCGTGGGTATTGCGATCGGCGACGACGTGCACACGAGAACGTTGCGGATGCCGGGCCAGCGCGAGCAGATGCGCCAGATGAGTGTGATCAGCGCGCTCGATCTCCTGCGCCGCACGCTGCTCGCGTCGTAGGCTGGAGCGGTTCTAGCAACGACAGCGCCTCCGTAGCTCAACGGATAGAGCAGCGGGTTTCTACCCCGTTGGTTGGGAGTTCGATTCTCTCCGGAGGCACCGACACCGAGCCTTGAACGACGTGGAAATTGGCCCTTCTCGCCCTACCCTTTAGTGGTCCCCGCGCCAGCGGCTGCGGACCTGGAAGCCAAACCTGCGTGAGGTCGAATGTTGAAGTTTAAGAAGGGCGACACCGTCATCTATCCCCAGCACGGTGCATGCATCGTGGTCGGCACGAAGAAGATGGAAGCGTTCGGTGGGACTCAGGAATATCTGATCCTGCGCACCGTCATCAACGACATGACGTTGTCGGTGCCGACGTTGAAGGCCAGTGAGGTTGGCGTCCGTCCGCCGGTCAACCCGGAAGAACTCGAAGACTTGGTTTCGGTACTCAGCAAGCCCGACCCGCGCGTGCCCTCCAACTGGAGCCGCCGGTTCAAGAACCACCAGGAAAAGTTGAAGAGCGGCGACGTGTACCAAGTTGCCGAAGTCGTGCGCAACCTTGCTGCCCGTAATCGCGACGCATCGCTGTCGGCTGCCGAGCGCACGATGTACGACCGGGCCCGCATCAACCTGATCAGCGAGATTGCCCCGGCCCTGAAGGTGAAGGCGGAAGAGGCCGAGCGTTTCCTCGATGAGGCGTTAGCCAAGGGCGTGCTCAAGCCACCGAAGGCGACCAAGAAGAAGGCCTAGCTGGCGCTGGTCTAGTCTCGGCGAATGGCCGGACACACGATCACCCGCGACAAACTCGAGAAGCTGATTCGCGATGGTGACATCGACACCGTGTTGATGGTGTTTCCCGACTTGCAGGGGCGCCTCGTTGGCAAGCGCACGACTGGCCGATTCTTCTTGGAAAGCGTCGCCGATGCTGGAACCGAGAACTGCGATTACCTGATCGCCTGCGACATGGATAACAACCCGGTGCCGGGTTATCGGTTCGCCAGTTACGCGCAGGGTTACGGCGACATGCTGGCCAAGGCTGACTGGAATACGGTGCGCGTTATCCCGTGGGTCGAGAAGACCGCGATGATCATGTGCGATCTGCTGAAGGTCGACAGTCACGAACTCATCTCGGTTGCGCCGCGCAGCGTTTTACGCGCGCAGGTCGATGCTGCCGAGGCAATGGGATTTCTGCCGATGGTTGCGAGTGAGATCGAGTTCTATCTCTTCCGCGACACCTACGACGAAGCTCACGAGAAGGGCTATCGCGATCTGAAGCCGCACTCGCCGTGGCTCGAGGATTACCACATCCTGCAAACGACGAAGGACGAATACATTCTCGGCGCGATTCGTCGTGGGCTGGAGGCCGCGGGAGTGCCGGTCGAGTTCAGCAAAGGCGAGGCCGGCCGCGGTCAGCACGAGATCAACCTCGATTACACGACCGCGGTCGAGATGGCCGATCGCAACAGCATCTACAAGACTGCGGCGAAAGAGATCGCACACTTCAACGGTCGCTCAGTGAGCTTCATGGCGAAGTACGACTTCAACGACACCGGGTCGTCGTGCCACATCCACTCCAGCTTGTGGACGCTGGATGGCAAGACGGCAGTGTTCGACGATCACCACGGCCCGCACGGAATGAGCGAAACGTTTCAGCACTATCTCGCAGGACAAATCGCGACGGCTCGCGAGTTCAGTTTGCTATGGGCGCCGACGATCAACAGCTACAAGCGCTTTCAGTTGGGCTCGTGGGCGCCGACGGGCGTTGGCTGGGGGCTCGACAATCGCACGCTCGGGTTCCGCAAGGTTGGGCATGGCAAGGGCACACGCGTCGAGAGCCGCATACCTGGGAGCGACGCGAACAGTTATTTCGCGTTTGCAGGCGCGATCGCCGGCGGTTTGTACGGCATCAAGAACAAGCTGCCCCTCGGCGAGCCGTTTAGCGGAAATGGTTACGAGGCACCCGACATCCCGCGCATCCCATGGAACATCGTCGACGCGATCAATTTGTGGGAGAACAGCACCATCGCTCGCGAGTCGTTCGGCGACGATGTGCATCACCACATCCTCACTATGGCGAAGGCCGAGTGGGAAGCCTTCAACCACACAGTGACCGACTGGGAGCTACGCCGCTACTGGGAACGCATCTAGTCGCCGCTAGGTAGAAGACCGTCGACGGAGAATTCGACCAGGACGGGAAGGTGGTCGCTTAGCTCGGCCCACTCGTCGCCTCCATCGGGTGTGTCGATGGCGCTGACCTTGGCGTTCTCGGGAACTAACACGTAGTCGAGTCGTTTAGTTGGTGCGCGTGAGTGATTGGTGAAGTCGCCGCCCGTGTCGCGGACGCCGACGGTGTGAAACTCGCGGATCACTTCTAGCTCGTTCGCGGCGTTCATGTCGCCACATACAACGCGTAGCGTCGGGGGCTCGGCAGCGATGGCTGTTGCGGCTCGGCGTGCCTGCTCGATCCGTTCGTCGGGACCACTGCTCGACAGATGAACGTTGCACACGCGCAAAGATTCGGCGCCGCGCGTCACGGTGCCGGTCAACATGATTCGGTGGCGATAGATCCACGTCGACTCACCGCGTGACAACACGTGGTGCCGTGCCTCGACGATCGCCGTCGGTGCGAGCAATGCCTGACCCTCGGCGCGCCACCAGATCAATGGTGTGAGTGGATAGTGCTTGCGCCTCCAGACCACCTGCCAGCCAAGTACTCCAGCCAACTGCTTCGCCATCGCGCGTCGGACTTCTTGCAGCGCGACGACATCGGGGCTGCTGCGCCGCACGTGCGTCGCGATTGCACCGACGTCCGGGCTTTTTCCCCCCAGGACGTTCCAGGTCAACACTCGCCAGGCCATTGATCTCCAGTCTTACCCGTCCGCTACCGTGTCACGCCATGAGTCGTCTTGCAGGCAAAGTCGCCATAATCACGGGTGCGTCTTCGGGTCTCGGCCGCGTCGGCGCCGAACGCTTCGCCGCCGAAGGTGCTTCGGTCGTAATCGCCGATGTCACCGATGGCGACGAAGCCATCGAAGCGATTGCTTCCGCGGGTGGCGAGGCCAGTTTCGTGCGCTGCGATGTCACCGACGAGGCCTCGGTCGAGAATGCGGTCAATTTCGCCGTCGAGACCTACGGCGGCCTGCACGTGATCTACAACAACGCAGGCGTGATGTTGGGCGACGACGACAATCCGGTCACCACCAGCGTCGCGACGTACCAGAAGACGATGGACATCAATGTGCTCGGCACGCTGCTGGGCTGCAAGTACGCGATTCCCGCGCTGCAGGCATCGGCGAAGAAGTCTGGTGAGGCTGGCAGCATCATCAACGTCGCTTCCTTCGTCGCCCACATCGGTGCGGCCACGCCGCAAGTGGCTTACACCGCGTCGAAGGGTGCGGTTCTGGCGATGACGCGCGAGATAGCCGTTATCTATGCACGCGACGGTGTGCGAGCCAATGCGCTGTGTCCTGGCCCGATCATGACGCCGCTGCTTGCCAAGTTTCTCAGCGACGACGCGAAGCGCAATCGTCGGTTGGTGCACATCCCGATGGGCCGCTTCGGCGAGCCGATTGAAATCGCCAACGGAGCATTGTTCCTAGCCAGCAACGAGTCGAGCTGGATGACGGGCCAGTCGCTGATCATCGACGGTGGCATCACCGCGGCCTACGTCACGCCCGAGTGATCCGATGACACGTAAAGAGTCAGACATTCTCCACGGGGCACAGCACTCCGCCGATGGCCTCGACATGCACGCCGTCGAATGGATTCGCGATCGATTGACGGGCACCGGTGTCGGCGTGCTTGGCGAACGTGCCTGGCTCGACAAGAACCTGGCTGGCTCGATCACCGACGCAGGCCTGGGGGTCGAAGAGGCGTGGAAGGTGTTCACCGACGTCGTCGCGCCGAACAACATCGGCGTCGACAGCGATCGGTTCCTCGCGTTCATTCCGTTGTCTCCGTCGGTCGCGAGCGTGTGGATGGATGCCGTGTGCAGCGCGGCGAACTTTGGTGCCGAGTCGTGGTTCGAAGGTGCGGGCGCAGTGTCGGCGGAGAACCAAGTGATCGACCTCCTCATTCGTACTGCGGGTACGCCTGCTGGTGCGGCCGGATGTTTCATGAGCGGCGGCAGTATCGGGAATCTCTCCGCGCTTGCGGTTGCGCGCGACCAAGCGCCTGGTCGCCGAATTGTGGTCATGGCCGACACTGCGCATGCATCGGTCGACAACGCGTTGCATATTCTCGGGCTGGAAGCGCTGGCGGTGCCAACCGGCCCCGAGTGTCGCCTGACGGCCGAAGCAATTCGCGCGACTGTCGGCGATCGGCGCGACATCGCCGCCGTGGTTGCCGCCGGTGGGTCGACCAATGCCGGTGTCGTCGACGACCTGAATGGCTGCGCCGATGCCGCCGAGGAACTGAACGCGTGGTTCCACGTGGACGGCGCGTACGGCTTGACGGCGATGCTGCTTCCCGAATTGCGTTCGCACTTCGACGGGATTGAGCGCGCCGATTCGTTCATCGTCGATCCGCACAAGTGGATGTTCGCTCCCGCTGGTTCGTGTGCACTCGTCTACAAGAAGCCTTGGCTGGCGCGCGCAGTGCACACCCAGCACGGTCCGTATATCGATGTGTTGCGCACCGAGGACGACATGTACAACCCGTGCGATCTCGGCTATCAACTCACCCGTCGCTCAAGTGGTCTGCCGGTGTGGTTCGCACTGATGCTGCACGGCCTCGACGCGCATCGCAGCGCGATTCGCTGCGGCTTGGATCTTGCGAAACGCATGGCGGCCGCGCTCGAGGCATGCCCTGTCACCGACTTGGTCATGCAGCCCGAACTGGGCGTCGTGCTGTTCCGACGCGACGGCTGGGGCAAGGACGAGTGGGCGGCGTGGGCCGCGGGCCTGTTGCGCGACGGAATCGCGTTCGTCGCCCCTTCGACTTACCGGGGCGAACCGATTGGTCGCCTGGTCTTCCTGCACCCCAGCACGCCCGCCAGCATCGTTGACGAGTTGATGGGCAGCCTCATTACCCCCGCCAGACCCTGACCGGCAAGACTGGCGCCATGAGCTCTGTCGCTTTCGTTGGTCTCGGTGTCATGGGTGCGCCGATGGCGCGCCACCTCGCTGCTGCCGGTCATCAAGTCACCGTCTACAACCGTTCACCAGAGAAGGCCCTGGCATGGGTGGCGCTGTATGGCAACCGCGCCGCGCCGACTCCGCGCGAAGCTGCAGAGTCAGCGGAGTTTGTGTTCCTCTGCGTCGGCAACGACAACGACGTGCGCGACGTTGTGTACGGGCCCGATGGAGTGCTGTCCGGAGCCGAGGCTGGTGCGGTGCTGGTCGACCACACAACCGCGTCGGCCGAAGTGGCGAAGGAGTTAGCCGAAGCGTGCGCCGAGTTCGGCGTTGGTTTCGTCGACGCTCCGGTTTCGGGCGGTCAGGCAGGCGCAGAGAACGGCCAACTCACAATTATGTGTGGCGCCGACGACGAAGCGTTTTACGAGTTAGCCAAACCGGTGATGGCGGCGTACGCGAAGGCGAGTGCGCTGATGGGTGCTGCTGGCGCCGGTCAGCTAACCAAAATGGTCAACCAAATTCTGATCGCTGGCATCGTGCAGGGGCTTGCGGAGGGTCTCAACTTTGCGGTGAAGGCGGGGCTCGATCCCGAGCAGGTCACCGAAGTCGTCAAGTTTGGCGCCGCGCAAAGTTGGCAGCTCGAGAATCGCGGTCGCACGATGGTGCGCGACGAGTTCGACTTCGGGTTCGCTGTCGAGTGGATGCGCAAAGACCTCGGCATCGTGCTCGACGAAGCGAATCGCAACGGCGCTCGACTTCCGGTGACGGCGCTGATCGATCAGTTCTACGCGCAGGTGATCGCACGCGGTGGACGCCGCTGGGACACCAGCAGCCTGATCCAGCTTCTCGCCAACGACTGAGCGTTTAAATCAGCTCGGGCTCGGTGTGCTGACGGATCACTTCGTCCCACACGATCCACTGCGATCCGTTCACTCGCGCTTCGAGAATCTGCATTGCCGCTTCGGCGACGCGGTCGGGCTCGATGATCGGAACTCCGAAGCCGGTGACCAATTCTTTGACGGTGCCTGCGATCAGCGGAGTGTCGACAAACCCCGGACATAGGGCGCTTACGCAAATGTCGAGTCCCTGATTAGTCAGGCTGGCTCCCAGCGCCTTCACTAGTCCGACGACGGCATGCTTCGTCGTCGTGTAAATGACATCGCCGCCCATCCCGCTGAGACCGGCGATCGACGCGGTGACGATGATGTCGCCGCGTCCGCGTTCCGCCATTGATGCGAGAACGGCGCGGGCACCGAAGAAGACGCCGTCGACATTCGCGCCCATCGTCGATCGGTATGCGCTGTCGCTGATATCCGACAGAGGCAGTGTTGTAGCGGAGCCTATGTCGCGCCCAGGCGTGATGATGCCGGCGTTCAGGTGCACCGCATCGAGCGGCGGCAATGATGCGATCAGCGCTGCCCACGCGGCAGGGTCGCCGACGTCGAGTGCGAGTTCATCGCTTGATCGTGGATGTAGGTCGGCCACGAAAACCGTCGCACCCTCGGCGCGATACCGGGTCGTGCATGCCTTGCCAATACCGCTTGATCCGCCGGTAACCAGCATTGTCTTGCCGTCGAGTGCGCCCATCATCCTGTAATCCCCGCTATGTCGTCGGGCTTACCAGCGGCGCGATCGTCCGCCCATTGGTCGAGTGTGGCGTCGAGTTCTTTGCTGCCTAGTGCCTTCGCCCACTGCCTCGGCAGCGCAGGGAATGAATAGTCGCCGACATCCTTGGGTTGGTACACAGCAGCGCGCCGTGCCATTGCCGCTTCAATCGCTGGTGCCAGCCGCGTCGCTTTCGCTTTCACCTGGGCCTCGTCGCGCTCGAGGAACTCGGGCAGTACTTCCTTCCCGAAGATCTCGATACTTTCCATGATGTGTTCGTGCTCGTTACGCCCGGCCTGTAGTACGAAGATCACTTGATCGACACCCGCTTCCTCGAAACGACGTAAATACTCGCGCACTTGCGCAGGTGTGCCGATGCTGCCGCGCAGCCCGGTGGTGTCGCCAGCCGCCTGTTTAGCGCCGAGGGTTCCCGCCTTCACGGCTGCGGCGATCGCTTCTGGGTCGTAGCCCTGCGCCGAACGACGCTCGACGTACTCGGCCCACACGTCGGTGCGAGCCGGACGATGTTCGCCGAACACGTAAAAGTGGCCGAGTGAGTAGCCAAAGAAGTTGCCGCCCTCTGCGCCACGACGAATGGCTTCCGCTTCGTCGTGATGCACCATCATCGGGCTGACACACGCGACTTGTGGGTTGACGGCGAACCCGACGGGCACACACTCCTCAGTAAACGTGCGCTCGTATTCCTTCACCCAATTGACGGCTTCTTCGGGATCGATGAACGCGAACGTCAACGCGCCGATGCCCTTCTGCGCGGCGAGCAGGATCGTGTCGCGCCGACTGCACGCAACCCAAAGCGGGGGGTGCGGCGTCTGCTTCGGTTTCGGGATGACGTTGCGCGGCGGCATCGTCACGTACTTACCCTCGACGCCGCTGAACGGAGTCTCGACCATGCACCGCACCGCGGTCTCGAGTCCTTCCAACCAGGCATCGCGTTTCTCGAGTGGGTTCACACCGAAGCCGGCAAGCTCGGCTTCGCTGCTCGACTCGCCGCTGCCGAAGTCGACGCGGCCGTTCGAAACGAGATCGAGCATGCTGACGCGCTCGGCCGTGCGCGCCGGATGATTGAACTGCGGCGCGGTGAGGATGATGCCGTGCCCGAGCCGCATGTTCTTAGTGCGCTGACTGCACGCCGCAAGAAACACTTCCGGAGCGGACGAGTGGCTGTACTCCTCGAGAAAGTGATGCTCGACTTCCCACACGTACTGAATGCCCAGCGAGTCGGCGAACTCGACCTGCGTGAGCGCATCCTGGATCAGACGAAACTCGCTGCCTTCGTCCCAAGGCCGCCCCATCTGATGCTCATAGAAAAGCCCGAACTTCACGCATGTATAGAAACACAAAGTCGCATCAGAACTTCCACCGAGAATTGAGCTCGCTGCCGATCATTTGCACGGGGTGTGCCCAGTTCAGCTATGACACCGAAGGACGCATTGCTTCTTGAGTTGGCGGCAGCGAACGACTTTCTCGTGGGACGCGAGCAAGTTCGCGCTGCGGGACTGACGTCGCGCCAATGGGTGCACCGGGTGGGTTCCGGTGAGTGGCGGGTGGTCTTGCCAGGGATCTGGCGGCACTCGGCAACACCCGAGACGTGGGAGTTGCGCGTGCGAGCTGGCGCCCGGTGGCTTAGCAGTCGCGGTGCCGTGGCCGGCCGGGCGGCGGCTAGGTGGTGGGGACTCGATGGATTCGAGTGCGACGATTCCGTCGAGTTCGTCGTGCCGCGCGGTAGACGCTCGAAGGGTGGACCGGCGACGCACACTTCTGAAGACTGGTTGCGTGCCGACTTCCTCTTTCATCGAGGAGTTCAGGTGACCACCGTTACACGAACTCTGTTGGACCTCGCCGCCTTCGGGGCAAACGCCCGCGAACTGGAGCAGGCCATCGACAGCGCCATCAGGAATAGATGGACATCGATTCCGACGTTGTCGCGGCGAATGGCTGCGGCCCGTCGCGGCCAGCGAGGCATTGCCGTGCTGCGCGAGCTTCTTCTCGACTCGGGCGGCGAGTCTGTGCTGGAGCGCAGATTCCTCCGCCTGCTGAGGGAGGCGCGAATACGTCGACCGCAAACCCAGGTGGCGTTTCGACGGAACACCTCGCAGGCGATTCGCGTCGACTTCCTCTTCGCCGCGGAGGGCATCGTTGTGGAGGTGAGCGGTCGGGTCGGTCACACGTCCGATGCGGACCGGCTAAAGGACGCGCGGCGGCGCAACGAGCTCATGCAACAGGGCCTTGTTGTTCTCGAGTTCACGACCGCGCACGTCATCGGTGATCCGACCTATGTGTTGGCGACCATCCGCACTTCGCTTCGAGCAGCCGCGTGACCTGTCGAAGTCGCAGCTCGTCCACATCTCATGTGGAATCTCTGTGACTTCGAGGGGTGACACGCACTTAGTGACCCTTCGAAGTCGCAGCACATCCACCTCACAGGTGGAATTCCTGCGACCTCGAGCGTTCCCGCCGCGAGGCGTCCTGAGCCGGTTGAGGGTTGCGCGGTGCTTTACATGGGCTCGTGTACGGTGCAGGATTACGAACGGCGCTCGGGGAGCGTCTGAACTGGAGGGGTGCCATGAAGTTCAGGTATCTATCGCTGGGGGCGGTGGCCATCGGGATGGTTCTCGTTGGTTCAGCGTCGACAGCGCACGCCGACATTCCCGGCAGTAGTGGATGCGAGGGAACTGGCGGATGGCTGGAGGACGGCTTGTTTGTCATAGCCGAAACCAACGGCGGCGTGTACGTGATTCCGCGGAGCGACACGGTTGCGTGGGAAGGATCAGTTGCCGCGCCGCCTGGCCTATACAGCGGTTCCATTTCGGTCGACTTGCCGCCACCGTTCGGTGAAGTGCTGGTCGACGACTGGGGCGGCGATAGCGAAAGCACTGGTAACTCCGGTGCGCACGAGTACGACTTCCCGTCGCTCGTTCCGGCTGGCGTCGAATTCGAGGTCTATGGCCAGCACTCCGACGAGAACGGTGGCTGCTCCGGCACCATCACGTTCGAGATCGATGGCGGTCCGTTCGATTCGCCGATCACACCTATCAGCCTTGGCGGCACTGCGGTGTTCGCGATTCTCACCGGTTTGGCTCTGAAGCCAATGTTCAAGAGGGTGGCATAAATGTCTTACGGACGAGTAGTCCTCTCAGCAGTCCTGGCGATGTTCCTGTTTCTCTTCATCGCGGCCGACCTGGTGCTCTTTGGTGTGATTCCGCTCAACAGCGTGATCGTCACCATCTTGCCGCTGGTCGGTCTGGTGGTCGGAGCGCTTCTGGGCGTCATGGCGCGCAAGAAGCATTCCGGCGGCGAGTCACAGGCGCCGCCAGCACAATTTGCACCGCCCGCCGCGATCTAAACCCCTCACGGCTAGCGGGCTAGCGGGCTGCTGACGCTACAGCGTCGACCATGCGGTCGATCTGCGCGTCGGTAGTCACCAACGGCGGACAGAACACAAGCGCGTCGGTGTTGAGCGCGCGGCAGATCACGCCGTCGTGGAACATTGCGTCGCGAATCGCCATCGCGTTCTGATCCGGCCGCAGCGCGGCAGCCAACATCGCGCCCAAGCTGCGCACGTGGTCGATGATGCCGTCCTCGGCGAGCGAACGCAGCCCAGCCGAGAAGCGATCGCCGATGTGCTTGGCGCGTGCGACGAGTTCTTCGCGGCGGATGATCTCGAGGTTCTTCATCGCGGCGACGCACGCGGTCGCGTGACCCGAATAGGTGAACCCGTGACGCAGGAAAAAGTCGGGGTTCGACTCGAGAGCGGCGGTGGGCTTGGGCCCGATGAACACGCCACCAAGCGGTACGTAGCCGGACGTGACGCCCTTCGCGAACGTCGCCAGGTCGGGCTCGACTCCGAAGTGATGGGCAGCGAACCAACTGCCTAGGCGACCGAAACCGGTGATCACTTCATCGAAGACGAGGTATGCACCATGTTGGTCGCACAACTTGCGCAGACCCTGCAGGTAACCCTCTGGCGCGGGATAGATGCCGCCAGCACCTTGCACCGGCTCGACGATGATGGCGGCGACCTCGTTGCCGCGCTGCACAAATAGCGTTGCCATCGCCTCAAGATCGTCGGCCGGAACCTGCACGACGTCGTCCACGAACGGCCCGAAGTTCTCTTTGTTCGGCGCGATGCCTTGCGCACTCGTTCCGCCGTACGCGGTGCCGTGAAAGCCGCGCGTCAGCGAGATGATTAGCTTGCGGTGGCCCTGGCCGGCTTGAACGTGGGCCATGCGGGAAAGCTTCATGGCGGTGTCGATCGCCTCGCTGCCCGAATCGGTGAAGAACACTCGCGCTCCGGGAATCGGACCGATCTCGCGCAACATCTCGGCGAGCTCCTCGGCCGGATCAGTGGTGAAGGGATCGAAGATTGAGTACGTCTCGAGCGTGGTGATCTGCGCGGCGATCGCGTCGGCCATCTCCTTGCGGCCATGCCCAATGGCGCAGTACCACAGGCTTGCCATGCCGTCGATCAGTTCCTTACCGTCGGCTGTGTAGAGCAGTGCACCTTCACCGCGTGCGATGCGCACGAACTCGGGGCGCGCTGGCTTTGCGAATGGGTGGAGTAGGGCCTTTGGCATAGGCCGACATTACTAGCGCGACCCGAGTACAGGTCTAGCCAGATACGACAGCGGCCGCCAGTCCCTCGATCACCGTCACGTTTGGCATCGCCAGCAGCGTCCGCGGTGGGCACAGCACCTTGATCGATCGGCTCCCTCCACCGAGGATCAACTGGTCGCGACGAGTGACTTCGCCGTCGACCCAAATCGGAATAGTCGACGGCAGCGCGAATGGTGTGACGCCGCCGATCTGCATGCCTGTGATGGCAGCCGTGTCAGCGGCTGGCGCAAACGATGCCTTACGCACCTCGAGTCGTCGGCGAACGATGCCGTTGATATCGAGCCGAGTTGTCGCGAGCGCGATGCAAGCGACGAAAATCGGCGGGTCGGCCTTGCCAATTGCAACGATCGTGTTGGCGCTGTTGTCTGGCGAGTATCCGTACGCCGCACAGAAGGCAGCGGTGTCGGCTAGATCGGGGTCGCAATCGACTATTTCGAACGGTTCACCACTTGCGTTCAGCGCGGCTAACACGCGCGCCTCGATGTCGTCGGCTGCACTTTCGTTACTCATGACCTGAAGTCTGGCGCACGTGCCGTCGGTAGGCTCGCACTATGCGACACAGCGAGGGCCACTTCGGGCATCGTGCCGGCTGGTTGCGGGCATCGGTGCTCGGCGCCAACGACGGCATCATCTCCACCGCTGCGTTGCTACTGGGCGTTGCCGCCGCCGACGCGACGCGCAACTCGATTCTGACTGCGGGCTTCGCCGGACTTGTTGCGGGCGCCGTCTCGATGGCACTCGGCGAGTACGTGTCGGTGTCATCGCAGCGCGATTCCGAGCGCAGTGACATCGCGAAGGAAACGTGGGAGCTCGCGCACCAGGCCGATCATGAACTGGAAGAACTAACGGCGATCTACCGAGCTAAGGGTCTCTCGCCGCAACTCGCGACAGAAGTGGCCGTGCAGCTCACCGAATTCGATGCGCTGACCACACATCTGCGCGACGAACTTGGCATCTCACGCGACGAACTAGCGCGCCCTTTTCAAGCAGCCTGGTCTTCAGCGGCGGCGTTTACGGTTGGAGCACTGCTTCCACTGCTCGCCGCCGTGGCAGCGTCCGAATCGTTGCGAGTGCCGTTGATCGTCTCGCTTACTGTCGTTGCGCTCGTTGCGCTCGGGTATATAGGTGCGAGAGCCGGGGGAGCGTCACCGTGGCGCCCAATCGTGCGCGTGGTCGGCGGCGGATTGCTAGCAATGGCGGCGACAAGCGGTGTGGGGTGGCTCTTCGGAAGCGTGATCTTGTGACCGCCAGTTCGGTCAGCGCGATCGCATGAGCGACAGTTTCGACGCTGTCGTAATCGGGGCAGGGGTTATCGGCGCATCCGTCGCGCTCGAGCTAGCGCGCGGTGGACGTTCGGTCGTCGTTGTCGATAAGGGTCCGTCTGCGGGAGCGGGTTCGACAAGTTCATCAGTCTCGATCATTCGCTTCAGCTATTCCACGCTCGACTCGGTTGTCACCGCATGGGAGGCCGCAGCCATGTGGCACGACTGGCCAGGCCATCTAGGCGCGGTCGATCCGGACGGAATGGCACGGTTCATTCGTACCGGCATGTGCATCTTCAATACACCCGACGCCAACACTGATCGCGTTCGGCGGCTGTGGGACGAGGTAGGCATTGCGTATTCCATCGCCGACGTCAACGCGCTCAACGAGCTGCTGCCAGGCGTCGATCTTGGTGCTTACTTTCCCCCGAAGCGCATCGACGATCCTGCATTCGCCGAAGAAGCCGCAACTCGGTTGACTGCGCTAGTCGAGCTGCAGTCAGGCTTCATCGACGATCCGAAGTTGGCGGCTTGCAACCTCGCGTTCGCCGCCAGACAGCACGGCGCGCAGTTTCGTTTCAACCAGCAGGTCGTCGCGATTGATCGCGATGTTGTGCACGGAAGCGTTCGTGTGTCGGGCGTGACACTGGCTGGTGGCGAACAGATCACCGCCCCAGTAGTCGTCAACGTCGGCGGCCCGCATTCCAGTCTCATCAACAAGTTCGCTGGTGTCGCCGATGGCATGCGGATTGGCAACAGGCCGTTGCGCCAAGAAGTGTTCACTGTGGGCGCGCCAGCCGGGCTGCGTTTAGAAGACGGTGTGCCCGCTGTTGCCGACCTAGATCTCGGTCAGTACATCCGCCCGCAACCGGGCGGCACATGGTTGGTCGGTGGCACTGAACCCGCGTGCGACGACCTTCATTGGGTCGACGACCCCGACAACTTCGACGAGTACCCGACCGTCGACCAGTTCGAGATTTCGATGATGCGGTTGGCGCGCAGAGTGCCCGAGTTTGGTGTGCCGCACCGCCCCGTTGGTCTGGCTGCGTTGTACGACGTAGCCGACGACTGGGTGCCGATCTACGACAAGAGCGATCTACCTGGCTTCTTCATGGCTTGTGGTACTAGTGGCAACCAGTTCAAGAATGCGCCGATCGCCGGTCAGTTCATGCGCGACATCATCGATGCCGAGCAGGCGGGTGTCGACCACGACGAACAACCAGTTCAGTTTCAGGGGCAGCGCACCGGACGGTCGATCAACCTTGGCGCCTTCTCGCGCCGCAGGGAGAAGGCCGAAACCTCCGGCACCGTGATGGGCTGATCGACTGATCGGTGCGCGACACTTGCTGCAATGAGGGTTCGACTCGATAACGACGCTTGCCATGGCCACCAGATGTGTGCCATCGCCGCGCCCGAGCTTTTCGGCAGCGACGAGATCGGTAATGCGGTGCTGCTGATTGAGGGCGACCTTCCCATCGAACTAGAAGTCAAAGCTCGCCGTGCCGAAGGCAATTGCCCCGAACGAGCCATCACCATCCACACCGAACCGGAAGTAGTCCCATGACAACGGTCGACCCGCACACCGACTACGACATCTTCGACCGCGACTTCATTCTCGATCCGTTTCCGGTGATGGACGAGATCCGCGAGTCCGAGTGTCCGATAGCGCACACGGAACGCTGGAGCGGTTCGTGGCTGCCCACCCGTTATGACGACATCGTGGCGATCGCACAAGAGCACGACGTGTTCACTTCGCGGATGATCCTCGTCACGCCGCCGCCTATGGCGCAGGCCGAGGGCGCTTACGCAGCCGTTGCCGCACCACCAATCACCAGCGACCCACCCGAGCACCATTGGCACCGCCGATTGATTCTTCCCTTCTTTGCACCGCAGGCGGTCGCGAAGTACGAGCAAGGTACGCGCGACCTCTGCAATCAACTGATCGACGGCTTTATCGACAGTGGCACGGCAGACGCCGCCGCCGACTACGCACAACAGATCCCGGTGCGCGTCATTGCCACGATGCTTGGCGTTCCCACAGACATGTCCGACGAGTTCACGTCGTGGGTACGCGGAGTTCTAGAGGTCGGACTCACCGACCCGAAGGTGCGGCTGGAATCGCGGATGAAGATCTTGGACTACTTCCGTGTGCAGATTGATGACCGCAAGGCCAATCCGCGTGAAGACGATCTGATTACCACTCTGTTGAACAGCGAAGTAGATGGGCAGAAGGTGCCGGAGCATTACGTCCATGGCGTTTGCAACCTGATGCTGATCGCCGGAGTCGACACGACTTGGTCGTCAATCGGCGCGTCGCTATGGCATCTCGCGCAACACCCCGAACACTGTGCGCAATTGCGTGCCGATCCCGAGCTATGGCCGACCGCGGTCGAGGAACTGCTGCGCGCATACGCACCGGTGACGATGGCGCGGATGGTGGATCGCGACATCGAGTTCCAGGGCTGTCCGATGCGCGAAGGCGACCGCATATTGATGTCTTTCCCCGCCGCCAATCGCGATCCGCGTCAGTTCGAGAACCCCGATCAGGTGATTCTCGACCGCGAACACAATCGCCATGTCGCTTTCGGTGCAGGCATCCACCGTTGCGCCGGCTCGAACTTGGCTCGACTCGAACTTCGTGTCGCACTCCAAACGTGGCTCGCACGAATTCCAGAGTTCCACCTGGTCGACCCGGCGGAAGTCACGTGGGCAGGCGGTCAAGTGCGCGGACCGCGCAAGTGCGCGGTCGTGTTCTAGGACGTGTTCTAGATGGCGTTCTAGAGACTCATCGCGAGTACACGCGCTTCGTAGATCGCGTGTACCGCCGAGCGCGCGGCCACGACATCGCCCACCGTATGTAGGTCGTAACCGTCGACACCTTTGGCAACCAGCTCGTCAAGCAGTTCAGTTGCCGGTGTGTTGGTGGTAGCGAGCACTAGTGCGTCTGCCTCGATCGTCCGCTCGCTGCCGTCAAGCGAACTCCGCACGATTGCTGCGGTACCTGTCCACCCAACGATCGCCGACTCGATGTGCCACGTGACCCCGAGCCTCGCCAACCGCGAGCGCAGTTCGAAGTCGCCTGCCGTGCGTTGCACAGCCGCGCCGACCATGGCGTGCGGGGTCACAATCGTCACGGTGTGCCCCCAGTCCGCTAAGTGCCACGCAGTGCCTCCGCCTCGCCAATCGCCCATCTCGTCGAGAATGATCACACGGTTGCCGAGTGTCGCCCGCTTCGCCATTACGTCCTCGATCGCCCACACATTGGTTTGGTGCACGCCGGGGAGTTCCGCGACCAACGGAAGCCGGCGCTGGAAACCCGTACGCGTCGGACGGGCACCCGTCGCTATCACGACGATGTCGGCACCTGTCGACGCAACATCGCTCGCGCTCATCGGGCTGTCGGTCTGCACCGTGACACCGAGTCGCTGAAGTTCGCGCTCGTACCAAGCCAACAGGTCGGTGATTTGCGATCGGTGTGGTTGGCGGCCAGCAAGCCGGAACGCGCCGCCCAGCTCGGGTTCGGCCTCGACAAGGGACACGCGGTGACCACGCTCGGCTGCGACCCGGGCCGTCTCTAAGCCTGCCGGTCCACCACCAACGACCAAGACGTCGCGAGGTTGTGCGGTGCGCCGAGTCGTGTCGCCGCCCCACTCGAACTCGCGCCCGACAGACGGATTGACCAGGCACGAAATCCAGTAGTCGCGCGACCGGCGTCCCCAACACATCTGATTGCACGAGATGCACTCGCGCACTTCCTCGGCGCGCCCCGTAAGCGCCTTGTTTGCAAGGTGCGGATCGGCGATCTGCCCACGCACGATGCTGACCATGTCGGCGTATCCGTTGGCCACGGCAGCCTCGGCGTTCGCCGCCGTACGCACGTGGCTCTCGGCCTGCACCTTTGCGTGTCGCACGACCTGCTTCAACCGTTCGGCATAGGGGATACCGAGATTGTTCGGCTGCTGATATGTGGGGATGATCTTGTCGAAGCTGAAGTAGCTGCCGGTGCCGCAGGTGACGTAATCCATCAACTGGCGTTCGTCGTGCCACGCAACGATTTCGCATAGCTCGTCGATCTGCAACGCCGCGGCGACGCCTTCGTCGATGCTGACCGCCAACCCGATCACGAACTGGTCGCCGACGCGCTCGCGGATGCGTCGCATGATCTCGTGCGAGAAACGCATGCGGTTCTCGAACGATCCACCCCATTGATCGTCGCGTCGGTTCGACCAACCGAGCCAGAACTGATCGATCAAAGCGTTGTAGGCGGCGAACAGTTCAATCCCATCGAACCCACACCGCTTGGCGCGATCGGCAGCATCAACAAAGCCAGCGATGATCTCCTCGATCTCGGCTTCAGTCATCTGGTGGCTGCCTTCGTTGTCGTGATACGAGGGCAATCCAGAAGGCGACCACGATGGCTGGTAGCTGTTGTCGAAGTCGCCGTGCTGGCCGACGTGGTACAGCTGGTGAATCATCACCGCGCCCTGCGCGTGGCACGCATCGGTGATCGCGCGGAAACCAGGAATCACGGCGTCGTCGCCATGGCGGAAGTTTCCGCGGGTCAGCACGGCGGTCGCGTGCACCGGCATCGGCTCGACGACGATCATCGCCGCGCCACCGCGCGCACGCTCGAGGTAGTAGCCGAGATGACGTTCGCCGGGCAGGCCACCCTCGCTCATGTTCGACGTGTGGGCACCGAACACAATGCGGTTGCGCAGCGTGACGTGGCGAAGCTTTAACGGCTGCGCGAGATGGGTGGGTGTCACCGACATCGAGTGGCAGGATAGAGCGTGGACGAGGACCGGCTGCGATGGATCTACTCGGCGACAAACGACGTCGAGCTACGCGAGCGCTATCAGGTGTGGGCCGCCGAATACGACGCCGACCTGGCGGGAATGGGGTGGCGAGCGCCTTGGGCATGTGCCGAGCGTGCGCTTCATCACGCCGGCGTTGAGGCTCGAATTCTCGACGCCGGATGCGGCACCGGGCTTGTCGGTCTTGCCCTCCACGAGCTGGGCGTGCGGCGCATAGTCGGCTTCGACTTGTCGCCAGCCATGATCGAAATCGCCCGCGCGCGCAACATTTACGAGTCTGTGGTTGAGGGTTCGCTGCTCGAGCCGCTGCCGTTCGAACGCGACGCTTTCGATGCGGTGGTTTCGGTCGGCGTCTTCACGCACGGCCACGTCGGGCCGGCGGGGCTGGCTGGCTTGGCGAAGGTGATTCGCGCCGGTGGACACCTGACGATGACGTTTCGCGACGACACGATCGACGCGCTCGGGCACGGCGCGGAGCTTCGCCGGCTTGTGGGCGAGGGAATCATCACGCTGGTCGACCGCACAGAACCCGAGCCGTTGATCCTGGAAGGTGGCGTTGGCGCCGACATGCGCGTGTGGACCTGGGAGGTCTCGTGACTCTCGCCGACATCATTGCTCGCTTCGATGTCGAAGACCTCTCGTTCATCGCGAATCCGTATCCCGTGCTGAACGAACTACGCGAGGCGACGCCGATCTTCTGGAACGAGCGCACGGGGCAGTGGACGCTGACGCGCTTCTCCGACGTTTATGAAACGCTGCGCGACCGACGCCTTGGTCGCAGCTACAGCCACCTGTACTCGCATGCGGAACTCGGGCGCTCTGAGCCCGATGCTCGCTGGCCCGCGTTCATGCAACACGAGCAATGGTCGCTGCTGTGCCTTGAACCGCCAGATCACACTCGCATCCGTCGACTTGTGTCGAAGGTCTTCACACCGAAGGCAGTGACTGCGCTGCGACCGCGCATCGAGGCGTTCGCCGATGAATTGCTGGATCACTGTCGCGATCTGCAGACCTTCGACCTGCTCTCCGACTACGCACAGCCATACTCCGTGGCGGTGATCTGCTCGATGCTTGGCGTGCCGCGCTCAGACACTCGTTTGCTGCTCGACTGGTCGCACGCGATTGTCAAGATGTACGAGCTCAGCACGACCGACACGATTCGTGCAGCAGCCAACACTGCCGCCGCCGAGTACATCGCTTACACGAAAGACTTGATCGCCCAGAAGCGCGTCGATCCCGACGGACTGCTGATCTCCGAGCTTGTAAGGGTTGAAGACGAGGGCGACGTGCTGACGGAGGACGAGATCGTGTCCACGACGATGGTGTTGGTGGAAGCCGGTCATGAGGCGACCGTCAACACACTCGGCAACGGGATGCGGGCGATGCTGCGTCATGAAGGCGAATGGCAGCGAGTGGTCGGCCGGGACGTGCCGGCGAAGGTTGCCGTCGAAGAGATGCTGCGCTGGGATTCGCCGCTGCATCTCTTCGAACGATGGGTGCTCGAGGAGGGCGTCGAGATCGCGGGGCAAGCGCTTAAGGTTGGCGACGAGGTAGCTATGCTCTTTGGTGCAGCTCAGCGTGATCCGCGGCGCTTCGACAACCCCGATCGGTTCGACATCGGGCGTGGTGACACCGCGCACATTGGGTTCGGTGGGGGAATTCACTTCTGCGTCGGCGCGCCATTGGCTCGCCAAGAGATCGAGGCATCCGTGGCTGGTCTGGCGACGCGTTTCCCTGCGCTGCAATTGGCCGAGGAGCCTTCGTACCATCCAAACTTCGTGATCCGAGGGCTGACCGCCCTGCGACTGGAAGGCTGAACCGATGATTCGACACGTCGTGTTACTGAAGTGGAACGAAGGTGTCGACGAAGCGCACATCGCCGCGACCAAAGCAGCACTCGACCGACTGCCTAGCGTGATTCCGGAGATCTTGTCGTTCCCGAACGGCCCCGACCTGAACGCCGTGCCTGGCAACCATGACTACGTAGTAACTGCTGACTTTGCCACGATCGAAGACTTCTTCATCTACCGCGGACATCCCGAGCATCAGAAGTTTGTGGCGGCGTTTCTAACCGACCATTGTCAGCGCGTCGCGGCGCAGTTCAACGTGGACTGAGCGCACGCTCGGCGCGAAGCAAAGCTTGTTCGACGTCGTCGTCGGTGGTTTGGAAGCTGGTCACAAATCGCAGAACGCCGCCACCCATCTCGTAGAACAACAGGCCCTCCGCGATCAGTCGCTCGATCGCTGGCTGACCTACTCGGGCGAACAGCATGTTGGCCTGCGGATCTGCCAGCAGTTCCACCTCAAGCTTGCGCAAGCCCATCGACAGCGCGGCCATCGCGTCGTTGGCGTGCTGCGCCAATCGCAACCACAGCCCATCCGTGAGGTACGCAAGCAATTGCACTGACTGGAACCGCATCTTGCTGGCCACTTGGCCAGCGCGCTTCAGTCGGTAGTTCAGCTGATCGCTGGCGTCGGAGTCGAAGCTGATGATGGCGTCTGTGCTGAGCGCGCCGTTCTTGGTCGCCCCTAGCGAGAAGACTTTCACGCCGGCGTTAGTAGTCAGTTGCGGTGCTGTGCATCCGAGTGCCACGAGGGCGTTGGCGATGCGGGCGCCGTCGAGATGCAGTCGCAGCCCTCGCGTCGCGGCGAGCGCCCCGAGGGCGCTGACTTCGGCGGGTGAGTAGATCGTGCCAAAGTCGGTCGGGCAAGTTACAGAAAGCACCGACGGTTGCGAGCAATGCGCATCGTCCCACAACGTGGTGTCGAAGGCGTGCTGTACCTCCGCCGTGTGCAGCTTGTAGTCGGCTCCCGGCAGACCGCGCATCACGGCGCCGGCGCCGAACATCGATGTCGCTCCGGCCTCGTTGGTGAAGATGTGTGCGGTGTCGTGGCACAAGACGCTGCCCCACGGCGGACACATCGCCGACAGTGCCAGCGCGTTCGCGGCGGTGCCGCTGAGCACGGGAAACACTTTCGCGTCCGCCTGCTTGAACACGTCGCGCACCAACTCCGTCAGCTGTGCGGTGACGGCGTCGGCGCCGTACGCCAGCGCGGACCCGGTGTTTGCCTTCTCGATCGCGGCGATGATCTCGGGTGCGACACCTGCGCAGTTGTCGCTACGCAGTTCGATGGGTGGCAATGAAGGCATTCCGCCACCTTAGGAGCGCGGAGCACTTGGTGCGAGACTGGATCGTGCATTGGACCGAGTTTGCCTTCGCCGCCGCGACCTCGGCAGTTGGCGCGATCGGCGGCCTTGGCGGCGCAGTGCTGCTGGTGCCGTTGTTGGTGCTTACCGGCACGAGCGCTCGCGCGGCCGCGCCGCTCGGGTTGGTGTCAGTGGCGGCGGGTTCGTCGGCTGCGGGTGCTCGCCAACTCAGTCACGGGCTGGTCAATCACCGCATCGGTATCTCGACTGAGGTCTTCGCCAGCGCTGGTGCGGTCACCGGCGCGTTGGCCAGCGGATTCGCTAGCGATCGGTTGCTGAAGTTCGTGCTCGCGGGCGTCGCGCTCGCGGCCGGAGTGTTAGGTGCCCGACGCAAGGGAATTCGCAATCTCCCCGAACAAAGCCTGACAGTTGACGACGTTGGTGAACACGTGGGCTCATTGTCGGGCGTCTACCAACTCAACGACGGTTTCGTTCCGTACGCAGCGAAGCGATTTCGGGCCGGCGCGGCCCTGTTCGGCCTCTCGGGAATCATCGCCGGTCTCGCTGGTGCGAGCGGCGGGTTCGTTAAGACTCCGGCGAGCAGCGAAGTAATGCACGTGCCGGTGCGCGTCGCCGCGGCCACAACGACTTTCACGATCGGCGTGACTTCCGCCGCGGGTTTGATCGTGTTCGCGGTGCAACGCAGGCTCGATTTGGCTGCGTGCGCTGCCGTGTGTGCCGGCAGCATCGTCGGCGCAACAGCGGGTGCAGCGTTGCAATCGCGGCTAGGACCTCCGCAGGTTCGCCGGTTCCTTTCGGTCGCGCTCGTGGTAATCGCGATCGTTCTGGTGGTGAAGGCATGAGTGAACTCGATACGCCGATTCGCGGGCTAAAGCCGATGATGCTGGTCGCGACTATCGCCGCGTTCGCCCTCGCAGTAGTCGGAGCATTCAACCGCGGCACCGTTGGCACCACGGCCGCGGGGCTGGCAGTCGCGACAATCGTCGCGGTTCCGCTGTTGCGAGTCGTCTTCGTTGGCACGCACTGGTGGCGCATCGGCGATCGCCGGTTCGCGCTGATCTCCATAGGCCTGCTGGCCATTGTGGGCTCGGGGGCCATCATCGCCCTGTTGTAACCATGAAGTTGTGAGTGGGCAGGTGTGAGTGGATTCGCTCAAATCTGGCTAACATTGATCCTTCAAGGGGTTTCCAATTTGGTGTCCCGTTTCAAAAAAAGTGAGGGCCCAAAATGGCCACAGGTACAGTCAAGTTTTTCAATGCCGAAAAGGGTTACGGGTTCATCTCCCGTGAGCAAGGCGAAGATGTGTTCGTTCACTTCTCGCAGATCCAGGGTGAGGGCTACAAGTCCCTCGTCGAGGGTCAGAGCGTCGAGTTCGATGTGGCCCCGGGCCGCAAGGGCGAAGAAGCACAGAACGTCCGCCCGCTCTGAGCAGCAACGGCCGCGCCAAGCGCGATAGAGAACGCGCAAAGCAAGAAAAGGCCGCGCTAAAGCGTGAGAGGAAGCAAGCCGAAGCCACTGCCGAACCGTCGGAAGACGATTCAGCGGTAGCGACAGCAGTCCGGCGTCCACAAGATGTCGTGCTCGCAGACCTCGCGCAACTGCATCAGAAATTCGGCGACGAGGCGATTTCCTTCGAGGATTTCGAATCGGCCAAATCCGAACTGCTGGCTCAACTAGCAGTCGACTAATGCCGCTGACCTAAACGTCAGACACCAAACGCGGCGTCCGTCCCTAACGGGATCGGGCGCCGCGTTTCGTATTTCAGGCGGCGCAACCCGAACTTCACCATCGGTCCCATGGTCAACGCGAACAACAGCGTGCCGGGACCGATAGCTCCACCGAGCAGCGTGCCAACGACCAACGGTGTGCCGTCGGCGATCCATCGTGCGGGCACGATTCCCATGCCGCGATGAATCAAGCCCAGCATCACAACCTCCGTGGGTCCCGCACCAAGTTCGGTCGTAACGACCAGACAAATCGCGACGGCAAGAATCAGCGTGCCGCCGATGAGTAACGCCAGCCGGGGAATCAAGCGGTGCTGCTCGGGGATGATCGAGAGCACAACGTTGACTACTGGTCCAATGACGGTGGTTCCAACAACTGAACCCCAACCCGGTCGAACACCGAGCGCCGTGCCGATGGCGAAGAAGATCATCGCGTCGACGATGAAACAGATGCCCAACGACCAGCCGGTTGCGTGACCCATACCGGTGTTGAACACGTCGAACGGCGCCACGCCCAACTCAGCTTCGATCAGCATCGGTACGCCAATCGCCACCAGTAGCCACGACGCGAGAAGTCGGAGAAGTCGCGTTCGCATTGCCATGACTCTTGGAAGCTATCTTCCACTCAGGTCGAAGCGAGGAGCGTGCGATGGCCACCGTGCCTTTGTCTAATTGGAAGGTGACCCCTATCACCGGCGTGTTCGGTGCCGAACTCACCGACGGGCGCGTGCTCGACGACGCCTACGACGCAGCGTGGCTAACCACGTTGCTGGAAGACCATCGCCTGATCGTGCTTCGCGATCAGCACTTGACGCACGCCGAACAGGTTTCGTTTGCGCGCTCAATCGGCGAACCCACACCCGCGCATCCGGTTGTGCCCGGTCATCCAGATCACCCTGAGATCTTGGTGCTCGACGCTGCGCAAGGCGGCCGCAACGCGATGTGGCACACAGATGTCACGTTCGTGCCTACACCGCCGGCGGCGTCGATTCTGGTCGCAGATGTGGTTCCGACCTCGGGCGGCGACACGATGTTTGCCGACACACGGTCGGCGTATGAGGGCTTAGCTGCGCCGCTGCGAGAGCTTGTCGACGGGCTCGAAGCCGTTCATCGCATTACGCCGCTGGCGTATTGGGGCGAACCGTTCGATAGCGCGCTCGGTCGCGACGACGCGCAGAAACTGCTCGACGATTCGCGAAAGGTTCCGCCCGTCATTCACCCAGTCGTGCGCGTGCACCCCACCACCGGTCGCCGGAACCTGTTCGTCAACCCGGGCTTCACATCACACGTCGTTGGAATGTCGCGCATCGAGAGCGAGGGCCTACTGCAGATGCTGTACGCGCATATGACGCAACCGATCTACGTGCTGCGCCACCGCTGGCGTGCCGGCGATGTTGTGATCTGGGACAACCGAGCAACGATGCACTACGCAGTAGACGACTACGGGACAACCGAGCGACGCATGCGACGAGTGACGATTCGAGGCGGCACCGCGCGCGGGCCAGCAGGAACGGAAAGTGCGGTGGCGTCTGATCCGCTCGTGGCTATTCGTTAGGCCGCGAGCATGAGCGGAGCTTCACCGAACGGGCTGGAGAAGCGGACGCACCAGATCAGCACTTTGTCGTACACCGACAGATCGACGCTGGCTGGAATCTCGTAGTTCTGATCACCGACGTTGCCCTTCAGGTCGCCGAGGTCGATGAAGTCTGAGACATCCCCCGTCGAGCTATTGACGAGGTAGACATTGAGGTCGGGGCCGTTGCTTGTGTTCAAATCTTCGATTCGCAAGAACCGTTGGCCGCTGCCATCACCGAGAACCGCGGCGGTGCCAGATGTGTCGTGATCCAGCGAGACGAAGGTTCCCGTCGCCTCGGTAACGACCTGCGGTGGTGGCAAGGTCGTGGGTGCGAGAGTCGGAACCGGCAGGCCGGTGGTATCGGTCGGCGCGAGTGTTACAGCTGGTGCGTTGGTCGTCGGTGAGCTGAACGTCGGCGCGGCTTCGTTGACTTCGTCGTCAATGAAGAGTGTGTGGACGGCGAAGTAGCCGAAGGCAACCCATGCAAGCGCAGCCAGTCCGACCAGCGCGCCAATAGTTATCTTCGTCTTCTTCTGCATTCCTCAGACAGTACGACCCAGGAACGCCGCGAGTTGGTCGGCCTTGCTGGCCCCAGCTGGCGCTGCCTGCTCGGGACCGAATGGTGCGCCCTCAGCGCCACGGAACTCGGGTGCGATGCCGGCGCGAGCACCGACCAACAGATTGGCTGCCAACTCGGGGTTGAGGTCGCTGCTCTGCCCGGTTGCGCGTGCGAGGTCCCACGCGTGGGTGAACGTGTCGAGTGCGGCAAGCCCCAAGAAGTCGGAGCCCTTCATGGGGCCCCACGGGAGTTGCATGGTCGAGTCCATCGCGCCGTCGGCGTTGAAGGCTGCGACCGCACCGGCCGAGGCTTGTGCGAACGTCGCGGCGAAGTCGCCAGCCGAGAAATCGGGCGCTGCGTCTGCGCTCATCGTGTCGCCCTTCGCGACGGTGCCGAACCAGAACTGTCCGCCGACCATGTGGTTCACAAGATCGGAAACCTTCCACGACGCGCACGGCGTTGTGGAGCTGAGTTGGTCGGGCTTCACCCCGGCCAGAACTTTCTTCGCGGTGGCGACTGCTTGCTCAAGTGGTGCTGCGCTCATGATGGGTCCTTTCGTTGAAAGTGCAGTCGACCTTACCGCGCCGAATCGACTCCAAAATCAGCCCGGAGTCGACTGGCGCGGCAAGTGTCGCGACTGATCCTCAGGGATTGCGGACGCCGTCGGCGGCCATGAAGCCCTGTGCCGGGTAGATGCTCGGCCCGCCGACCAGGCCTGCCTGCTCGGTTGCCGGGCCGATGACCGCGCCGAACTTCGCGAATGAGGCCTCGTCGGCCCACACGTCGATCACGGTGACCCCTTCGGGTGTTGCAAAGCACACGTGTGAGAGGCGGCTCGATTGATTGTTGATGGCGGCCCCGCCGATCTTGAAAACCTTCTCGTACTGGTCGACGGTTGCACCAGGAAACTGAAACACGGCTGCGATGGTCATCTGACTCTCCTTTTCTCCGCCGCCACGGTGGCGGTGGGTAGCGCCCACAATGCGCCACACGCACCGTGAGCACATGGGGGAGAGTCACCCATTCTGGTGTTGCGGTCTAAAGGTCAGGGCGCCTGCCGACGGCGCGCGATTTCGGCTAGTTCCACTCGATTCGCTGCACCAAGCTTGACAATCAGGGCGGCAACGTGCTTTTCAACCGTCTTGGGAGAGACGAAGAGTTGTGCAGCGATCTCTCGGTTGGTCTGGCGATCGCGCAGAAAGTCCAACACCTCTGCCTCGCGCGCGGTCACGCCCGCTCGACGTAGGTCTTCGTCGAGTATGGCCTCCGTGCCGCGCTGGCGCGGCGCGGCATGACCGAGCGATCGAAGTAGGCCGCGCGCGTTTTCGGCGGCGCGCGGGAGACCGAGGGCAACGAAGGCGACCTCTGCGTCGCGAAGAAGTTGTGCGCGACTATTTACGGTTGCTGCAGACGTTGCAGCCACGACACGGCGGACGATGGCACCGAACAGCGGGTAACGCGAACCGGCCGCGAGCGCGCCGGCCAGTTCGATCGCCGCCTGCTCATTCGAACCTTCGTTGGCGAGAGCGACAGCGAGTGCGGCTCCGAGCCAGAGCTCCGACCAACGCGCGCCGCGCACCTCCGAATTCAGCGCCTCGCGAACCTGCGTTGATGTCACTAGTGCGTCGACGGCGTCGAGCAACATGGCAGGGCCGAGAGAAGCGTCGAGGATTCGCGCGTGCCGCTCGGGGGCGTGCGACCGAGCGGTGGCGAATGCTCGACGCGCACGCGGACGGTCGTCGTCGACCAGCGCGCCAACGCCGTGTGCAATCGCCCACACGCCTGCGCGCAGGTCGCCATCCTCGGGCGCGAGCAGCTCTGCCCGCGCGCAGTGCCGCTCAGCAGTGGTTCGATCAGCAGAGAATGCCGCGGCGATGCCAAGGTGGAACTCGCACGCTGCCTCAAGGTTGCGCAAACCGACACGCGCCGCGATGGCCTGCACTTCGGCTGCCAGGTCGGCGCAACGACGATGGTGGCCGGTCATCACACACGCAGACGCAAGATTTAGGCCGGCCGATACGGCAGCACCGAAGGCGCCGACGCGCAGTGCTTCGCTGTATGCGCGCTCGAGCCGATCGGTGCGCGCATCGCGCAGCATCTCGACGGTGCCGAGTTCATTCAGCACGCTTAAGCGCTGAGCTGATAGCTGGGCGCGCTCGGCCACTACGAGCGCCTTCTCGAGCGCGATCGCCGCGTCATTCAGGTCTCGTTGCCGTGCGACGCGGCCAGCGAAGTGATACACATCGCACGCGACCCGGTCGACACCTGAGCGCTCGGCCATTGCTACCGCTTTTTCCACCTGATGCTCGACCGAAACTCTTTGCCCTGGACGGTCTGCACCGAATGCGCTTTCCGCGTCGAGCAACGAGAGTTCGGCCATGGCCTCGTCGGTGTTAGCTAGCCGATGCGCGGCCGCCAGGTGCGTGTCGGCGAATGACCACTCGCCTTGGCCGACGTAAGCCCTGGCCAATAGAAGATGTAGTTGCAGAGTTGTCGCCTGGTTCGCCCCGTCGGATCGCGCGAGTAGATCAGTTGCTAGGTCGACCGCTGCCGCGGAGTTGCCGACCAGCAAGTTGGACCTGATGACGCTCAGCCCTGATTCGAGCAGCCCCGGCAGATTGTGATCGCGCGTTAATCGAAACGATCGCCCGCTCGTGAAGGCAGCATCGCCAAGTTCACCGGCGGCCTCCGCGCGGGATCGGGCTTTGTCGAGGATCGCTACTGCAAGTTCCGGCGCTGCGGCCTCAAGCATCAAGTCGGCCGCGAGTACATCTCGCTCGAGCCCCGGTGTGCCGACTTCGCATAGCGCCTCCGCAAGAGCGCGGCTCAAGTTGCCGCGCTCTGTTGACACGATGTCGGCGATAACGACCGAGCGGGTAAGCGCGTGGCGAAACCCAACTCGAGCACCATCCGTCGCCAACAGATCCTCTGTCGTTGCGTTCCGCAGCGAGGCGACGCTCGATTCTGCGTCGAGGGACAACGCGTGCGCAACTACGTTCCACTCGACCTTTTCGCCCAAGAGGGCTGCGGCTTGGATCGCCTTTCGATGTTGCGCCGGCAAAGCTTCAAGATGGGCGTGCACGACGTCGGCAAATCGCCGCGGCCTGTCGCCAGAGTTGTCGATCGAGAGCAGATCCTCTATGACGAGTGGTAGTCCTTCGGAATCGTTCACGATCGACCCGATGTCGATTGACTGCGACCCGGGCGGCGAGCAGCGGTCGATCATCTCGCCGACTTCTGACGGCGTCAGGCGCGACAGGCTGAATTCGGAGACATCAGCGCGGCGTAGTTCGCTGAGAGTACGAACGCCCTTGCCCTCCGCTCGCAGCGAGAGGCACAGCACAATTGAAACCTCGCGGATGTGGTCGACGACATAGGTCAGCGACGCGAGCGTCTGTTCGTCGGCCCAGTGCAGGTCATCGAGCACGACGAGCATCCCGTCTTCGCCCGCGAGATGGGCGAGCGCGCGCAGGATGGCTTCGCCGAGCACGACGGGTGCTTCGATAGGGGCAGACCAGTTTGGTTCGCGCCAATGCGGTACGACCATTCCAAGCGCAGCGCGATACGGGGCCAGCGCGGCCGCGTCAGTTGGCCACGGATCTCCGCGCGTCGCTGCCATCAGGGCTTCCGACCAACTGCGCAGCGGCACGCCGCTGTACTCCAAGGACGACCGCCCAACAGTGACTCGCAGCCCACGATGCTCGGCGGCTGCGACCAACTCCTTGCACAACCGAGTCTTGCCAATTCCCGCCTCACCGACGAGCGCGATGACTGATCCGCGTCCAGCGCGAGCCTGCGCAAGTGCTGCGTCCGATGCTTGCATCTCGCGTTCCCGGCCGATCAGCACGGGACATCGAACTGTGCCCACGAGCGCACGCTAACCGCGCTTGTCCGGTACAAATTCGCTACGGTCGCGGCCATGGCGAGGCTTGAGTTGTTGCCGGCGAGTGCGTTGATCGTGACCGGTCCTGTCGATCATGCCGACTGGAACTACCGACCACTAATCGGAAAGGTCCAGCGCTTGCGGTTTCGACTCATCCGACGCTTGCTCGGTGCGCAGACGTACGGTCGGCTGCTCGAGATCGGGTACGGCAGCGGCGTGTTCATGCCGGAGCTGTCGCGGCATGCAGACGAACTGTTCGGCATCGATCCGCACCCAATGCCCGCCGAGGTGGAGGCTGTGCTTCAGCAGCACGGCGTGAAGGCATCGCTGCTGACCGGGAGCGCAGAGGTACTGCCGTACGCGGATGGGTTCTTCGACTGCGTCGTGTCTGTTAGCGCGATTGAGTACGTCGAGGACATCGAAGCCGCGTGCCTTGAACTTCGCCGCGTTCTCAAGCCCGGCGGTCGACTGGTGATAGCGACGCCTGGTTCGTCACCAATCTTGGACTTGGCACTGAAAGCGTCGACTGGTGAAGACCCGGGCCAATACGCAGATCGCCGTCAGCGACTATTGCCGACGCTCAAGAAACACTTCGCGGTGCGTAGGGAACTCGCGGTACCAAGATTCGGGGGTCGCCTGTTTCGCATTTACACCGGAGTGTGCTTCATTCGCCAGTAGCGGCGAGAGTCAACCCGTTGCTTTAGGTCGCGACCAGCCTGCCCACAGCGCAACAAGTGCTAGCACCGGGATCACTGTGAGCGAACCAATCATTCCGATCTTGTCGACCGCCTTGTAACCGTCGAGGTGGCCGGCGTGGTACACGACGTGCAGCACACCTTGCACCAGCCAAGCGATTGCGATTGGCCGTCCGGGTCGGCTGCGCAGCGCTGTCCACGCAGTGACGATGACCATGGCGAGGAACAGCACGCCGACATCGCGCACCAGGTGTTCGTTGTACGCGCCTCCTTCTTTAGCGATCCAGCCGCGACCGAGGGGGAAGTCGTCGAAGAACGACTTCGGTGCGAACGCGGACTGCGCCCCAACAGGCAACATGAATACTGCGATTAGGAGCAGGGCCAGATTCTGGATTCGTTGACGGCTCATTGATGTGCTCGCTTCCGCTTAGGCTTCGTCAATGGGGGAGGCTAGTCCTGACGATTCGAGCCAATCGCGCTCCGATGTCACCCATGTGCACGTGTCACTCGTCTGTCTGGCAGTGACGATTTTGCAGAGCTGGGTCTAATGAGCGCGGTCGCGCTTCCGATCCGGGCATCGCTTCTGCCACCTTTTCTTTCGTCGATTTCCATCGCGCGTCAGCAAGGTGAAGTGATCAGCGATGCCGCTGAGGCGCTTGTCGTTGAATTGTTTCGTACCGAGGGTCGATCGCTCGTGCGACTGGCTCGACTGTTCGTCGACGATCGCGATGCTGCCGAAGACATCGTGCAAGAGGCGTTCCTTCGTTTAGCCCGTCATGCGAGCAAGATCGAGTCGATCGACCGAGCACCCGCGTACCTTCGCTCGATCGTTTTGAACCTGGCGCGCGATCACAATCGGCGTGGGCTCGTCTCGCTGCGCCATCGAGCAACAGCAGGGCGCGAAGTCGATGTGGTCGAGGACGCGGCTGATCAACTTGCGCGCACTGAGGAACATCGCGTCGTGCTCGATGCAGTGCGGACGCTGCCCACTCGCCAGCGCGATTGCATCACGCTTAAGTACTTCGAGGAACTGTCGCTCGACGAGATCGCGTCGACATTGGGGCTTTCGATCAACTCGGTGAAGACACATCTTCTGCGCGCGATGGCAGCACTCGACCGCAAGTTGGGCGCGTCGTGAGCACCATCGAGGATCGACTGACCGAGGCGTTTGCCGAGGCACGGACGTCGGTGTTCGAGAACCCCGACCTGTTTGCCAGAGTGACCGACAGCGTGAGTGACGCACGTGCTCGTCGTCGCTTTCGACTGGTGCTGCTGGCGTGGATTCTGGTGTTCGTACTTGCAAACGTCTCATTGGCACTCGCACTTTCAGATTTCGACAACAGGAGGTTCAATATGCAGTGGTGGGTCATCGAATTGATCACCAACATCGTGCTGGTCGCGATTGCGATCGGGCTCGGCCCGTTCATCAAACGGTTCGGGCGTTCGTACGCCGCTGATGTGTTTCGGGCGAACCCTCGAACAGGAAAGAGCTACTTGGTACTCACCGATGTCGCGTACTACTTGATCTTCACGGCGTTCATCATGTTCACGATGTCGTTCGTCGAGAGCACACGTTGGCGGCTTTCAACGGGAACACAATTGAAGGATGAGGTTTCCCGTGTCGGCGGGATGCTGTTGATCATGGGCATCCTCCACGGGTTGAACGTTGTGGCGTTGCCGATCATCGGACGGTTGTTGTCGGGCGACGATCGTGCTCACGCCGATCGTCCCACCACGGAAGCGAGCACGTCGTCGGCAACAATGCCGCCGATTGGCCCCGGCACTTGGATCCTGAAGATCGAGGAAGCCCCCGGTTCCAAGTAGAACGAGTCGAGTGTTTCATGCCCGCACGCAGGCACGAAACACTCGACTCAGGCTCAGCTGCCGCAAACACTCGACTCGGGACTGTCACCTACGGTGCGGTCCTGGGCGTCTGTCAGTCATGCGCACTCACTCTTGCAAGGTTCTGATGACGGTTGCCCTGCTGGCGGCGGCCGCTAGCTGCTCGAACGACGACAGCGACTCCGACATCGCGTCGACCGAGCGTATGCAGGTCGTGTTCGACTACAGCCCGACGTTGTCCGACGCTGGGGCGCTGCTGTATCTCGCGTCGCACCCGAGTGTTGAATTGCTGGCAGTCACGCTGCCCGGCACCGGCGAGGCGGACTGCGAACCCGGCGTTCAGATCACGCGCGCACTGCTAACTGTTGCGGGTCAAGCCGACGTGCCGATCGGTTGTGGACGCAACACGCCGTTGGTTGGGGAGCGCGATTGGCCAGACGCTTGGCGAGGCGCTGCTAACACTTTGGGCGAAGGTCTGCTCCCGACTGTTGACGCCGAGCCCGTCGTCGATGCCGAGCAACTTCTCGCCACCACGCTGCGCGACGCGACCGCACCGGTCACTCTTGTCGCCGTTGGTCCGCTGACGAACCTTGGTGTGGTGCTGGGCGACGATCCGGATCTGGCATCGCGGGTCGAACGAATTGTCATTATGGGTGGCGCGCTCGACGTGCCGGGCAATGTGGAGAATGCGCCAACAGCTGAGTGGAATCTCTACGTCGATCCGGAAGCGACGCGTCGCGTCATCGCCGCTGGGCCTCCCGTCACGTTCGTTGCGCTCGATGCGACCAACTACATGGCATGGACCGATCGCCTGCTCGTACGAATTGATGCGCTTGACACGTCTGCCGCGGATGTGGTGTATCAGCTTGCGAACTCGACTTCGCTTGACGGCTTTTACCTGTGGGACGAACTGGCAGCGATAGTTGCAGTCGATCAAAGCGTGGTCACCACTGAGTCGGTGTCGATTCGTGTCGACGACGATGGCGCGCTGGTGCGCGATCCGGAGGGCATCACTGTCGAAATTGCAGTCAGTGCCGAAACCTCAACGGCGAGGGATCAGTTCGTGCAAGGACTCAACGGTGGCAAGGCACCGCCCCAGGTGTCGCTAACCGCGGGTGAGCTCGACTACTTCGTGCAAGTCGGGGGAGCCGACTCCCGTTTCAACATTGTGATCAACACAGCCTTCGGCGGTCTCGACGAGAGCAATCCCGACACGCGTGGTATGGCAACGGCGCTCTTCGAAGGCTTCTTTACTGGTGTCGATGGACTGTTGGTCGACCTGCGCGATATAGATCCTCCGGCCAGTCTGGACGGCGAACACTCCGAGTACATCGACTCGCTGGCGGTGTTCGCCGCCAGTCGTGACGAAGTATTCGCGGCCGTTGCTGTCGCCGAGGGGGCGGAGCTCTTCGAGATGCTTGAGAGCGTGTTAGAGGATGCCGGGATCAACCAAATCTTCGACCGCGCCAACGCTGCATGTCAGGCGTTGGTGAACTACTCGTTCTTACGCGACGGTCCTCGCCCGTGCACGCAGGGAACGTGACCGGCGCGCTATTCGCTTCGCAGTGACTCCACCGGCCGCATGCGTGCGGCGGCTCTGCCTGGTAGCAGCGATGCGAGTAGGTGAGCGACGACCAAACCCGCGAGCAACACCGCCAACGACAACCACGGGGTCACGGGTTCAGCAACGACACCGAGACCTTCCGCGTATGTGCGCCATGCGTAGCGACCGGCCACGACGCCGATGGGTAACGCAATCACGGCTGTGACAACAACCAGTGTCATGGCCTGCCAGGCAACTATCGCGCGCGCTTGTCGACCAACTAGCCCGAGGGCGCGCAGCGTGGCGATGTCGCGTCGGCGCGCCCGCGCTCCCGTCGCGATGAGGTGTGCCAGCACTGCCAGCGCGGTTAACCCCATCAGGATTCCCATGCCGGCAGGTATCCACGCGACGTCGTCAAGGTCAAGCGCGACAAGTTCCGTTGTGGTCGCCAGCGTTCCATCGGGCGACATGCCGTAGACGAAGGGTTCATCGCCAAGTAGCCCAGACTCGATGAGGTCGGTCGCGAGAGCGGCGGTATCGGCGCCGTCGACTACGTCGACGTAGACCCCATCTGCGCCTTCCGTAGGACTGAACGATGCCAACTGCTCGTCGGTCCAACCGGCGATCACGGCGGCGGTGTCATCGGGCAGCGCACCTTCGATCTCTGCTGCCAGTTCGTCGAACTCGAACTCGACCAGCACGTCGTGCAAGTGCGTCGGCTCGACGCTGAGCAGCAACTGAATCATCTCATCGCGCGACGCTGGTTCGAAGATTCGTCGTATCCCATCGAGTGTTAACGACACCCCGAGTTCGAAGCGCCCGTCGGGGATCGGCAGGACACCGAGCCCGACAAGCTCGAACGATGTTTGACGTCCGTCTGGAATATCGCGCTCGACACCGAGCACGTCGTGCAGGGATGCGAACGAGTCCTCGGCCAGCACCGAGACCTCGTCGCCCACTTCGACTTCCAGTCGATCGGCGAGGTCAGCGTTGATGAGAATCTCGTCTGAACCCTGCGGTGCACGACCAATCACGACCACCGGCGTCACCGCATGTGCCCCGGAGTCGAACGCGATGTCGTAGACCTCGAAATCGAGACCGCCCAGCGAGAGGCTGCTCGGGAAGAAGGTTCCCAGAGACGAGCGCTCGATATCGGGGTGCTCCGCCGCGAAATCGCCGAGTGACTCGATGTCCCCGCCGCTAGCGAAGAAGTCCCAGTTCGATCCGACCAATCGCGGCGTTTCTCGTAGGTGCTGCAGGCCAGAGACGAAGGTGATCGCGCCGGCAACGACGGCCGTCGCAATTACTGCCGCGCCTAATCCGCTGCGTACCGGCACTGGGTTTGCGCCGCCTGCCGGTTCCAGTGCGAGACGTACTCCCCACGATGGCGTTGTTCCCAACCGTCCGCTACCGACTATTCGGGAGGCCATGCTTTGTCGGCCAAGTCCGCCACGTCGCAGATAAGCGCGTGCAGCAAGTTGCGATGGGATGACGGCGAGAAGCACGATGACGCCGATGGTCACGACGACGCTAAGCGCAAGAGCGCCCATCGAGATCGAGCCCTCCGTGCCGAGCAGAACTCCCTCACCGGCACCCGGTGGGACGAGGGGCAACGCGACGAGTGCGGCCGCTGCGCAGATCACTCCAGCGGCGAGACCAATAAACGCGCCGTGACCGAGGCCTAGCAGCCATAACCCCCGCCGCGTTGTGCCAAGCGCGCGTAGCGTCGAATGATCGGAACCGAGTAACCGCAGGTGCCGAGCCAATAGTTGGCCGAGCACCGCGATTGCGGCGAGCGCGCCCAGCGCGGCAAGTATGCGCAGCGCTGTCGCGTCGGGTCGTAGACGATCTCCGATCACGCGTGCGTGATCCCCGATGTCGATTGTGAAAAACGAACTCACCTCGTCACCAAGGTCGCCAACGTCCGCGCCCTCCGCGAACCACACCAGCGCAGTGCCGGGCTGTGGCTGGATGCCAATGCTGGGAGCGAATGTTGGGTCGACCAGCACTACTTCGAAGTACTCGGCCTGGCCAGGTGGTCGAACGTCCATGAATCCGACAAAGATGCCGACGACCGACAGAGTCTGCGGTTTGAAGACATCACCTTCGTTCTTGTTGCATGCGCCGGTCACAAACAGGTCGTCGCCGACCTGAACGCCGGCGCGCTGCGCGGTGATGGCTGGCAACGCCACTTCATTGGGAGAGTTTGGTGCGGGAAGGCGGCCACTCGTGACTCGAACAAGCGGCGTTTCAGATCGCGCCCACGAAGCTGGTGTTGCCGACAATTCGCCCGCGCCCGATTCGCATTCGCTTTCGAACGGGCCGAGCAATTCACCGTCAGCCGTGTACATGATCGGATACGTCTCGTTCAGTACCGCAACGTGCGAAATCGCCGGATCTGACAGCGGCCCCTCCGTCACCACTCCGGCCTGAGTGGGACCTGGGCAACCTTCGCAGAACACCGCCAGGTCGGGCGCGTCCGTCTCGACGAGAAGCTTGTCGTACGACGACTCGACGCGATCGGCCATCGTTAGCGAAGCAACAGCAATTCCGGCGACGGTCCCGAACATCGCAGCCAAGAGAGCGGCTGAGCGCCACGATTGAAGAAGGCCTGAGCGCAGCGCGAGCACCCACGCGGCGATTGACCCGCGATCGTTAGTCGGCTTACTACTCATGCGGTCAGTCACTCCTTAACTCAAGTCAACCACGCTCATCGCGCCAAGGTGGGAGGCCACACAGCCGCGGTAGTGATAGCACCCCTGCCCGCCGACCTGCGGCGTAGGATCGACTTTGTGCCAATTCGGGTCGTGATCGCCGAAGACAACGCGCTGCTGCGCGACGGTTTGGCGCGCCTCATCTCATCGACAGACGACTTGGAACTCGCTGGCACCTCGGCGAGCTACGACGAGTTGCTCGAACTGGTCGAGAAGGCCAAGCCAGACGTCGTCGTGACCGACATCCGGATGCCACCTACCGGTACCGACGAAGGCATTCGCGCAGCGGCCGCGCTGCGCGTCAGCCATCCGCACATTGGCGTCATCGTGCTCAGCCAATACGTGTCGCCCGCGTACGCGGTCTCATTGTTGTCGCAGGGGTCGGAACGGCGCGGCTATCTGTTGAAGGACAGAGTGGCCGACGTCGACGATCTAGTCGAGGCGATTCGGGTCGTTGCAGCAGGCGGCGCAGTGATCGATCCGAAGGTCGTGGAACAGCTCGTCTCGTCGTCTAGTCGTGGCCCCAAGGCACCGATCGACTTCCTTACGCCGCGCGAGCGTGAGGTGCTGGGCGAGATGGCTCAGGGCAAGTCGAACGCTGCAATCGCCGCGGCGCTCGTCCTTTCAGAGCGGGCCGTCGAGAAGCACATCAACTCGATCTTCTCCAAGCTGCATCTCAGCGAGGAACGCGACGTCAATCGTCGGGTTGCAGCCGTCCTTGTGTACTTGACCGATGGTGATGCAGGCCACACCTCCGGTGAGGTAGCAGCACGATTCCCTGGTCCCGGCTGAGGTGAGACCATGACAGCGTCATGGAGGTCCCCTTAATGGAACAGGTCGTGCGGGTGTTGGTCGTCGACGACCAAGCCCCGTTTCGCGCCGCTGCGCGAGCTGTGATTGCACGCGTTCAAGACTTCGAGCTGATCGCTGAGGCGACCTCCGGCGAGGAAGCCGTCGCAATGGTCAACGAGCTCGAGCCCGCTGTCGTCCTGATGGACATCAACATGGGGCTGCTCGACGGGCTTGAAGCAACGAAGATAATCACCGACGGGCACCCCAACACGATGGTCATCCTCGTCTCGACCTACACCGAGGACGACATGCCGCCCGCTGCGCGTACCTGTGGCGCGGCGGCGTACGTCAACAAAGACGAACTCTCACCGCGGGTGCTGCGACAGCTGTGGGAAAAGGGTGGCGACCCCAACTGGCGGATCGGCTTGGCGTAGTGGCGCTCGCAAGGGTGCTTGTTCGCAAGGAACTGCGCGCCCGATGGCGCGGACTGATTTTGCTCGGCTTACTCGCGGCGGTGTGGGCTGCAGTTGCCATGACGGCGATCGCCGGAGCGCGACGAACGGCATCAGTAGTTGACAGGTTTCAGCGGGTCACGGCTGCGTCCGACGCGCAGTTCGTCATCGAGGGCGACGACACCGCAGCCGAGCTACTCGAATCGCTGCGCGCCGCGCCGGAGGTGTCGGCCGTTGACTCACTGTGGAGCGCGAGCAGCGGTTTCGGATTCGACCGAGGGTTGTGGGTGAACTTGGTTGTCGGCATCGAAAACGTGTGGGGCCAAGAATTCGATCGTCCGATCGTGGTGCGTGGACGTCTCGCTGATCCGTCTAACCCGACGGAGGTAATGATCAGTCCAGAAGTCGTCGACTTCTTCGACGTTGACGTTGGTGATCGCATGGCTTTGCCGATGTGGGACCACGACGAATGGGAAGCCTGGATGCAAACGCGCGGGAAGTACCCCGAGTTCAATGGGCCTCTGCTCGAGGTTGTTGTCGTTGGGGTCGTCGAACGCGCAGAAGGCTTGGGCTCGGCGGCAGGTGACGCGCTGCTGATCAGTGCTACACCCGCGCTGTTCGAACGATGGGGTGCCGAGATCGGAGCCAACAACCGTTACATACCTGTGACCTTTCACGACCGCGACTTTGATCCGGCCATTCTGGCGCAGCGCTTGACGGACAGTCTCGGTGTTCCAGTAAACGTGTCGTCCGACGAGGAAATGTACGCGGGGAACCTTCGCGACTCGACGCGTGCACTCACGATGGGGCTTGTGGTGTTGGCCATCGCAGTGCTCGTTGCTGGTGGATTGGTGCTGGGGCTGGCAGTCGCGCGCGAAGTGCGGCGCGCGAGCACGCCTTACGAAGCATTGCGCGCGCTCGGTGCGACGCCGCGTCAACGAATCAGTGTGTTGACGACGCCGATCGCGATAGCGGGCATAGCTGCCGCGGCGATCGCGATTGTCACGGCGGGTTTCGCCTCAGCACTGTTCCCGCTGGGGTCAGCCCGTGCCGCCGAACCGAATCGGGGCGTGTGGCTCGATGCGCCGGTGCTCGCTGGCGGTTCGCTGGTCGCGGTCTTCATGGTTGTCATCTCGGTGGCATGTCAGCTACGGCCAGTGCGCGCTGTCTCGCGGAGCTCAACGCACACTGGTTGGCGACCCTCCTTCTTGCGCAATCTTGGTCCTACCGCGCTGGTGGGCGTCGTCAACGCAGTTGGGTCGCGTCGAGCGCGCGCTTCGATAGTCGTCGCCGTCGTGACGATAACTGCGCTCTCAGCTGCGGCTTGGTTCGAGCGCAGTATGGACGATCTCGGGAAGAGTCCCGACAAGTGGGGTTACACCTGGTCATCGTCGCCGGAGTTCAACGTCGCGGGCGGCTCGCAGTCCGATGAACTGCTCCGACAGTTGGCAGCGAACAACGACGTTGGCAGCGTGAGCGTGCTGAACACGACGGTGATCGGGGTGGACGGTGAACCGGTGGGACTGTCGACGATTGTTGGCTATGACAGCGAGCTGATCGAGCCGGTTGTTCTGGCCGGGCGCCTGCCGACCTCGACCTTTGAGATTGCGGTGGGAGAGGCGACCGCAGAACGACTGAAGGTGGGGATAGGCGACCAGGTTCGTATCGACTCACCGTTCGCGCCGAGTTTGGACTGCATCGTGGTTGGTGTAGTCGTGCCGCCCTACAGGGGAACCGGTGCCGACGTTGGTGCTGGCATTTACACCAACGCGATGACCTTCGCTCGCTTAGACCACCCCTTCGACACCATTGTCGCCGTCCTCCTGATCGAGTACGAACCGGGGGTTGATGCCCAAGCCGTAGAAGCAGATCTGACCGACCTCGGGTTCAGATTCGAAGCGCGCAGCCGTCCGCGGCAACCACGTGCGATTGCGAACATCGTCGGAGCGCTGGTGGTCGTGAGGTGGTTGCTCGTGTTCTTCGTCGTCCAAGGATTGCTCGCGACGCTGCTGGCCGCCGCTCGACGAGGTACCGCGCGCTCCCGCGATCGCGTGATCTTGCGCACCTTGGGTTTCTCGCGCAACGACACTCTGCGCGCCACGGCGATTGAAACGGTAACGATCATCGCGATCGCCCTCGTCGTTGGCGTTTCGTTAGGACTGCTGGCTGGTTATCAGGCGTGGCACCTGACGACGGCAGATCTTGGAGTCGTCGATTCGATGTCTTCGGCACTGCTTGTTGTCGTCGGCATCGCCGGACTCGCGATCTTTGGTGCGGGTGGGTTGTCGTTGACGGTCAGCCGAGCGGTAGCTGACCGCGGATCGTCGTTCCGGAACCCACAGAACTGATCACTTCGATCGTTCCCCCGAACGAGCCCATTCGGTCGCGCATGTTGACGAAGCCGTGGCCGCTGCCGGCTCCACTGCTTGGGTCGAAGCCGGGGCCGTTGTCGGCGACTTCCCAATGCAGCGTTGAATCCGTTTCCCATACCTTGATCGCGCTCGACGCGCCTTCACCGGCGTGCTTGCCAGAGTTCTGCATGGCTTCCATGCAGCAGAAGTAGACCGCGGCCTCGACCTCTTGCGGATGGCGCCCAACAACGATCTCGGTCGTCGTCGGTAGTGCGGCACGCGATGCGGCTGCCGGCAATGCTTCGGCCAGGCCGCCTGACATCAGCAGCGGAGGGAAGATGCCATGAGCGAGTGCGCGTAGTTCGGTGATTGCGTTCTGCAGGTCTCCTCGGATCTCGTCGATCATCGCTTCCGCGTCGGCCGGATCATCGACCACCGAATCTTTCGCCAGGCGGAGCTTGACGGCTAGCGCAACCAAGTGCTGCTGTGCACCGTCGTGCAGATTGCGCTCCAGCTTGCGTCGCTCGGCATCGCCGGCCGCGACGATGCGCACGCGCGATGCGCGCAACTCGTCGTTGGTCTCGCGTAGTTCGTCGAGCGACGCTTGCAGCGCCGTGTCGAGTTGCACGTTGTGCAGGGCAAGCCCGACTTGGCGCGCCAGCTCGGTGAGCACACGGTCGTCTTCTTCGGTGAAGTTGGCGCGATCAGCTGGCCGTTCGCACACGATCAGACCCAGCAACTCGCCGCTGTGCGCAATCGGTGCGACGCGCGTGGATGAGTTCGACTTCTCGACAAGCCCGGGCAACCAGATGTCTAGCCAGGTGCCGCCAGATACACCAGCGCGACTGACGACGGCGCGCTCTTTGTCGCCAACCGTGTATGGGCTCGTGCTGCGATGCGGAACCATTGCCGCGACCTCGTAATGCCCGTCGGTGCCAGCCCAAATCTGCGCGCTGCGCAATTGCATCGACTTGCGCAGCGTCTCGGCCAGTTGCAGTAGCAACTCGTCGAGCGGGATGGCGCGTGTCAGGCGGGCACCCCATGTGCGCAGTGCTTCGTCGGGTGAGATGCGTTCCCCGTAGACAACTCGATTGGCGCGATCAGTTAGCCACGTCCGTGCCGGCTGATGCGCAATTGCAGCGCCGGCCGACGCAAGCATCGACAGCAGCAGAAGCGACCGCTCGCTGTCGTCGGGGCGACGCCCGAACGCGGCGAGCGCGATCAAGTAGGCGACGACGATCAGCGCGCTTAGGCCAGCGAGCGAGACTGTGTGTGTGAGCAGTCGGTCAATACGTGCCAGCAGTCGCGACAACGTCCCAGCGGCGAGCGCAATTGGGATCAGCGCCGACGCGGCGAGCGCGATCTGGCCGACGTGATTCGGCCAGTCCGCAACCAGTGACAAGGCGACCGACACCAGGATGACTTCGGCGGCGACCACGGCGGCCCAACCGATCCATTGCAATCTGCGCTGATCGATGATTCCCGCTGCTCGATAGTTCGTGTGCGCGACCGGTAAAGCCAAGCCCGCGACTGCCCACAACAGCACCAGCGGCCATGCGATCACGTTGTCTCTGTCGGCGAGCAACGCCAGACCCATCGCGACCGCGACGACATACCCGGCCCAGACGAATCGCCGATGGTTCGCCCGTGCGACCTGCCCATCTGGCAACGTCAGCAGCAAATGAAACGCGATGGCCGGTGCCAGTGCCATTGAGACACGTTGACCCAGGTCGGTCAGCAGCGCGTTTGAAGCTGTGAGTTCCTTGGTGGCGTCGAGACTCGAACACAATGCGCCGACGGCGAGCGTGACTGCGAACGCGCTGATCATTGAAGCCGCGGGGCACTGGTGCCGCACCGTGACAATCACACCGGAGATCGCCCACACGATCGACACGCACGCCAAAACGAACAGAGCGGGCGAGGCACCGGTGCTGCCCGCATCGATGCCGATCGCCCAGCATCCCAACGCGGCGGCGCACGCACTGAGCGCGAGGCTGAGTGGCCGCGTCGCTAGTCGTGTTGCTGCCGGAGCTGTCGTCAGAGTTGCCGCTGGTGCCGCCACTTGTGTCACCACTGTGTCACTCAGTCCTCGGTCCTAAGTCCTCAGTCGTCTGTCAGTCTTGACCGTCGTCGACGACGCGGCCGTCGCGCATACGCACAATGCGCTGTGCGGCGTCGGCGACGGGCTGATCGTGCGTTACGAGCAAGATTGTCTGGCCACCAAGGTGTAAGCGTGTGAACAGTTCGAGCACTTCTTCGCCGCCCTCCGAGTCGAGCGCACCTGTCGGCTCGTCGGCGAGCAGCAGTGTCGGCTCGTTGGCGAGTGCGCGGGCAATAGCAAGCCGCTGCCGTTGGCCGCCCGAAAGTGCAGCGGGGGATTGCTTGGCCTTGTCGCCGATGCCCAGCAGGTCGAGCAGGTCGCGTGCACGTGTCTCAGCGGGCCGACGCTTGCGACCGGCGATGAGTGCCGGCATCAGAACGTTCTCGAGCGCCGTCATTCCTTCAAGCAGATTGAAGAACTGGAACACGATGCCGATGTGCTTGCGACGCATGATCGCGAGCTCGCTCTCGTTCTTGCCGACCAGCGATTCGCCGGCGACTGATACTTCGCCTTCGTCGGGGGCGTCGAGGCCGGCGACGATGTTAAGAAGCGTCGACTTACCACAACCCGAGGGGCCCATCACCGCCACGAACTCGCCGCTCTTTAGGACAAGGTCGGCGCCGCGCAATGCTCGCACGGGAGCCGTGTCTTGCTCGAAGGTGCGGAACACTTGCTGAACGTCGACGACGAGTGCGCCATCGATGTTGGCCGGACTACCGAGCATTGTTTCGCTGATGGTCATGATGCTGTTGCCTCCTGTTGATTGAGTGCTGCAATCTTTCGTGGTCGCACGGGTGTTGCCCGACCTTTGACGAGATGAGTGCCGAGATCTTCGGCTGCTGGCTTGACGGTGAACTGATCCCACGTTGCGTCGCTAGCGACGATTTCGCCGTCGGCTGCGAACTGCTGCAGCCGCTGACACAGGTTGACCGCATCGCCGACAACGGTGTATTCCAAACGCTCGTCCGAGCCGAGCATGGCTGCCGCGACATCGCCGGTAGACAATCCGATGCCCACCGGGAACGGCTCCAGCCCTTCGGCGATCCACTCCGCATTCACGATCGCTTGGGCGGCGTGCATTGCGTGGGCGGCGACGAGTGCACGGTCGGCGTGATCGGTCGAAGCCTCGGGCGCTCCGAACACTGCCAGCACTGCATCGCCGACGTATTGCATGACAGTTCCGCCGGCGCTGAGAATCGCGTTGTTCATTTCGGCGCGGTGCCTGTTGAGTTGTTGCGCCAACGCCGACGGGTCGGTGTGCTCGCTGATCGTGGTGTAGCCGCGAATGTCGCTCATCAGGCAGGTGACGTTCAGTCGCTCGGTGTCACCGGCATGTGCGCCGCGTGCACGAATGCGATCGGCGACGCCGGTCGGCAACATCCGAGAGAGCGACTCACCCTGCTCTTCACGTGAAGTGATCGCGGTATGCATCTTGCGTAGTCGGTCGAGCGCGCCTGCGGTGCCAGCGGTGACGCCTTCGGCAAGCTTGCGGAACACTTCCTCGACCTTTGCCTCGACGGCTGCCGGAGTCGATTGCGTGACGGCGGCGATGGCCTTGATCGGCTTTCCTTCCGCGATCATCTCGAGCAGCGCGTCGTCTTCAAGGTCGAGTCCGCCGGTACGTCGCACTGGGTTCATGAGTGCACTGACGATGACCGGATCGAGTACCGATCCGCCGGAAGCAACTTCACGGATCGCACGGGCCAGCTGATCGCCTTCCGCGATGCGATCCTTCAACAAGTACGCGTAGCCTGCCGCACCTTCGGACAACAGCGCGATTGCATAGTCGGGGTCGTCGAACTGACTGAGAATGACAATGCCTGTGCCTGGGTGGCGCTTGCGAATCAGCTTGCACGCCTCGATGCCTTCGCGGTCGAAGTTGGGGGGCATGCGGATGTCGCTGACGACGACGTTCGGCGCCGACTTCTCGGCACCCTCCAGCAGTCCGTCGTAATCCTCAGCCTCGCCGACAATCTGGAAGTCGGCCTGGCGCGACAGCATCGCCCGCACCCCTTCGCGGATGAAGACGCTGTCGTCAGCGAGGAACACCGTGATCGCTCCCATTGCGAGAATTCAATAGCACAAGGCAGCCAAGGGCGAGGGCGTAAGCCGGTGTCGCGGGGTGGTGCCAGCCACACCCGTCGAACGCTTGTTAGCGCCCTGGATTCGTTGCCCCGACGGGCGCAGGATGAGCGCAGACGTTCACCACGAGGAGGTTCTGATGCGCATTGAGCGAAGCATCAACACGGTGTCATGGATTCCGTCGGATCTGCTGGAGGGCATGGGCAAGATCGCCACGCGTATGAAGATGGCGCACCACGATCCGCCGCCGCCCGACTCACTTGGGTCTGATGTGCCGTCCGCGATCGAAGCGCTGCGGGTTGCCGACGGATTTCGCTTCGCGAACCAGCTGCGAGCCTTCATCGAAGTCGACGACGCTGGCAAGATCACCGACTGCGGGTACTGCGGTGGCGGACAGATCGGCGCAACGACAGTCGGCCTGGGCGTGACATCGATCACGATCCCGGCTGTGAAGTTCGACGATCGCCAGGCCGAGCCAGAGGTTGGCGCGAAGTCGGTGAAGTTCACGCAAACGGTTGGCGGACGTACCGGCGCGCCAATGCCGCGCGCGGTGAAGCACCCACCGTTCATTCAGTACCACGCACCGATTGTGTGGACGACTCTCGAGTTGACCATCAACGCCGATGGCACGTGTGAGGGCTCGATGACCGGAGCCTCGGGCTTTCCCCGTCACTGGTTGTTCGATGACGGTGGCAACTTGGTAGCAAAGAGCAGCGTCGCGGAATACAAGGAGTGGATGGCCGAGTCGTTCGGGCGTCGCACTCCGTGGGGCGATGAGGATTCGCCTGCGCTGGTGAGCAAGGTCGAGACCTTGCTCGAGCGCGAGTTGCAGGGTGCCATCATGCGTGGCGGGAAGAAGCCGTCAATCGTGAAGGTGAAGGAGGGCAAGGCACTCGTGGAGCAAGGTACGAAGAGTGACGAGCTCTTCTTGCTGCTGAACGGTGTGCTCGTGGTCGAAGTCGACGGCGAGAAGCTGGCCGAGCTTGGGCCTGGCGCAGTGATGGGCGAGCGTGCGTTGCTCGAAGGTGGAGCGCGCACAGCGACGCTGCGAGCCGTCACCGATTGCAAGGTCGCTGCGGTGCGTGCCGACAGCGTCGACCTTGACAAGCTCGCCGAGCTCGCACGCGGCCATCGACGTGAGGACGCCAACAGCTAGTGGGTCGCGATAGCTACAACGCAGTCGTAATCGGCGCGGGGCCGAACGGATTGGCCGCGGCAGTGCGGTTGGCGGAAGCCGGTAAGTCGGTGCTGGTGCTTGAAGCGGCGAGCAGTGTCGGTGGCGGCACGCGCTCGGCCGAACTGACACTTCCGGGCTTCACGCACGACGTGTGCGCCGCAGTTCACGCGCTCGGCATGTCGTCACCGGCTCTGTCGCGCGAAACATTGGGTGACCACACCCCGGAGTGGGTGTGGCCCGACATTCCACTCGCTCATCCGCTCGACGGCGGGCGCGCAGGAGTGTTGCATCGCGACTTGGGTGCAACGGTCGACGGTCTCGGCGACGACGGGAAGTCGTGGCGTCGTTTGATGAAGCCGATGATCGACAACTGGGACAAGCTCTCGCCACAATTGCTAGGTCCACTGCTGTCGGTGCCGAAGCACCCAATTGTGATGGCGCGCTTCGGAATGAAGGCGTTGTTGCCCGCGAGTCTGTTGGTGAAGCGATTCAAGACCGACGAGGCCGCAGCGCTATTCGGTGGTTGTGCGGCGCACGCGTTCTTGCCGCTGACTCGCCCGATGACGTCGGCATTCGGGCTGATGTTGTCTGCTTCGGGCCACGTGGGCGGCTGGCCCTTCGCGGCAGGCGGATCGCAAGCGGTAGCCGACGCGATGGCCGCGCGGTTGATCGAGCTTGGCGGAGAGATTCGTGTAGACACGATGGTGCGCGACCTGAAGGAGTTGCCACCGCACGATGTAGTTCTGTTCGACACCAATCCGATTCAGCTCGCCTCGATCGCGACTGACGCGCTGCCATCGCGTTATCGCAGGCGGTTGGCAAAGTTCAAGCACGGCCCCGCGGCGTTCAAGATCGACTACGCGCTGGATGCTCCTGTGCCGTGGACGAACGAAGCCTGCCGCCGTGCCGGCACCGTGCACGTCATTGGTACGTTCGCCGAGCTGGCAGCCGCGGAGAAAGCCGTTGCTGCTGGCGAGATGCCGGCGCGTCCATTCGTGTTGGTAGCGCAACCGTCGTTGTTCGATCGGTCGCGCGCGCCGGAAGGAAAGTACACCCTGTGGGCTTACGCGCAGGTACCGCAGGGATACGCGGGCGATGCGACCGAAGCGATCGAGCAGCAGATCGAAAGGTTTGCACCAGGCTTTCGCGACACGGTGCTGAAGCGTCGCGTCGCGTCGCCCTCAGCACTGGAGGAGTACAACCCCAACTACGTCGGCGGCGACATCGCCGGCGGAGCGCACACGGGTTTGCAGTTGGTCTTCCGCCCAACAATCTCGCCCCGTCCGTACGTGACACCAAACAAGAAGTTGTTCCTGTGCAGCGCATCGACCCCACCAGGAGCAGGCGTCCACGGAATGTGCGGCTGGCACGCCGCCGAGGGTGTGCTGAAGGGCCCACTGCGCAGCTAATCCTGGCTATCTAAGGCAACGTCCAGAAGTCGTCAGCGAGACCGAGGCTGATCAGGATCGCTGCACTTTCCGCGCGAGAACGCGGTTGCCAGTCGGGAGCAAGACGACTGCCCCACCACGCTTGCGCCAACGCGTTCAGCTTTTCAACGCTGAGGGTTGAGCCCGGAGCGCGACCGTTGAGCCAGCGATTGATGTGCTCTTCCGACCGGAAGAGGTTCATCGTTGATCAAGTGAAGACGATGTCGTCCCACCACTGGGCGGCGGGAACGAGGCAGTGAAACAGAAGTTGCTTGTCAACGGGGCGTTCATCGCGCACCTCGCACTCGATCGCCTCGCCGCACTCTGGGCAAGTTGTGTCGATGCGGCCATCGGTGTGCAGCGCGGCGCAGATACCGAACGCATCCCACGCGCAGTTCGCGTACCAAGAGCGGCCGTCAGCGAGAACTCGGAAGGCGGTCGGTACGGCCGAGAACGGGTTGGCCATGCGTAGCTCAACGGCGTTGGGTTGCAGAACGATCGCATGCGCATCGTGCAACCGCTTCCAGGCCGCCTCCGCATCCGCGAGGTCGACGCCTGACGCCGTCGCTACGTCGGCCGCAGATGGTGCCGAACCATTCTCAACGAACAGCCGGTAGGTCGTGTTTCGTATCGCAATGTCAGTCGCGTGCACGCGCCGACTCTAACGATGCAGTGATGGCTTGAGACCTACTACGCGAAGGGCGAGCCGAAGACGTTCGGCTGGACCTATCAGGGCGTTGCCGCAGTTACGACGTGAGTCGATCGGCGATCAGCGTGGCGAGAGCCACGATTGCTTCGGCGCCACGGTCGTCAGTAGTCGACAACGTAAAGAAAGTGTCGCTGACACGAACTCCCGCTTCGTAATCGTGGTCATCGGCGTCGAACGACGACACCTTGTCGGCGAGGTAGGCCTCGTCGCCGATGTCCAATGTTGTGAAGGTGTCGAGTTGGGCGAACGACACTTCAAATTCGTATGCGGCCTCGGCATCGCCGATGCCAATAATCAGTTCCCAGCTGCCGCCGACGTTGTCGTCGAAGTTGGTCCACTGGCACGCAACGCTCGATGTTGTGGCGAGTGTGAAGTTTTCGCTGACGTCGACGCCATCGTCGTCAACGGTGAATCCAACGACCGCAAAGTCGTTGGGGCTGAGCAGTGCGCACGCGTTGGATGCGTCGACAGGCTGTGAATCAACGGTGTCGGATGTGTCCGTCGATGGAGTGTTCTCTCCGTCGTGGTTGTCATCGCTGCACGCACCGAGCACGAGAAGTGCAGCCAGGATGAGTGCTCTTGGGCTGCGCATGACTATGACATTAGTGCTCATCGTTGGAGCGGGTGACGGGAATCGAACCCGCATAGCCAGCTTGGAAGGCTGGAACTCTAGCCATTGAGCTACACCCGCGAACTGCGTCAGGTTATCGGTGTCGGGAGCCTTGCTTAGTAGGTGTTCACCGTTGACTGGAACTTCTGCATCAGATGCGGGCCGGCGGCGATCGGTGCGTACTTCGGGTACTCGTTCGGCGGCAGGCATGTCGGCAAGCACTCGATGACCGCATCCCAGTTGGCGTTGTGGAAATAAGCAATCGACTGCCGGCGCGCGGCCGGAACCTGTACGCGATGCATCGTTGATCGCCAGCGATCGTTGGTCCACCGGGCCATTGCATCCCCGAGGTTGACGACGAAAGAGCCGGGGACTGACTCAACGTCGTGCCACTTGCCATCGACACCCTCTAGTTGCAGACCGCCCACAACTGGATCGGGTAGCAGGATGGTCAGCGTGCCGTAGTCGGTGTGCGCGCTCGCCCCCAGTCGGTCCGCGTCATGTTCGATTGCCGGATAGTTCAGCGCTCGCATCGCACTTGTGTGGCGATCGATCATCGGATCGAAGTGGCCTTCGGGCAGACCGAGGCCCGCCGCCATTAGTCGCAGCAGTCGCGCCGCTAGATCGCTCAGCTCGCGGTAATACCTCTCCCACGCGGGTTGCAACGTCGGCAACGCTGCGGGCCAAAGATTCTCTGACCACGCGAACGACTCATCGGGATCCGTGATCTTGTGCGTTGGACGATCAACGGGACCGATCGCGAAACTCTCCTTGAGGTCTGGGGCGGCCGCCTTGCCCAGTGAACGCGTCAACGTTTCACCGGCCATCGGCGAGTAGCCGTACGGATAACCGGGGCGCGGCATCGCGACCTGCATGCGTTCGGGCAACGGCAAGTCGAAGAAGGCACGCGCGTTGCTCCACGCGCCTGCAACTACCGCGTCGTCAACTCCGTGGCCAACGATCGTGATGAAACCGGCTCGTTCGCACGCTTCATCGATCAACCCCGGCGCGTTCGGCGCGCTGATGTCGACCACCGGCACCCAACTCATCGAGCTGGCAACGGTTCGATGGTGATTAGGTCGATCGAGTCGATCCCGGCGAACGGTCTGCGCACCTTGCGATACGGAAACAGTGAGAGATCGGGCGACATCGTGCCCGGCCCTTCGCAGCGCACGACCTTCGATGCGATGGGGCCGAAGCCGTTCATGAAGTGCTGCGTGCTCTTCACCACTAATACGTGTCGCTGCTGCGGGTCGATGCCGTGCTCGGTGAAGCAGTGTGTGCTGAACACCTGTTGGCGTGCCGTATTCAACACGATCTCGATTCCACCGACCCGAATCATTGCGGTCTTGCCGAGCCGGTAGTTGGGCTCACCCTTTGCGAAGAGCGATTGCATCGCATCGTCGCGGACGCACATCACTTGGGCCAGAACATCGAGCGGCATTCCCGACATCGGCCCCGCCTTGCCGCCTATGCGCAGCGGCAGTACCGCGCCAACGCCGGCGTCGTGGCAGAGACGAACGGCCACTGGATCCCACAGCAGAGCCAATGCGACATCTTGAGCGTCTCGTCGAATCAGCTCTGCGAGAACGAACGTCGAGTCGCCCGCCGATCCGCCACCTGGATTGTCGCTGCTATCTGCGAGCACGACTGGGCGGCCATCGTGTGCGAGCGCCTCATCAACCGCGGCCTCGACACCTTTGCCTACCCAACTCTTCGACCGAATCACGCGCAGGAAGTCCTCTGCGACCTCATTGGCAACGTCGGTCGCCAGCTCCAGATCGCCATCGGTTGTCACCACCACCGACGACCCTGTATCCGCTTGATCCGAACCCTCGAAGCCGTGATTCGCCGACACTGCCAATACTCCAGCGCGCCGTTGCGCCGCGGTGAACCGCGCCACGAACGAGACCATCGGCTCATCAGTCGTCGGATACGCACCTGGCGTCGCGAATCGCACAGCCGCGGTCACCGGTTTCACTTCGCGGCGCGCTATCTCAGCGAGTACGGGCAGCATCTCGGCCGCGCGTTCGGCGTAGTCGATGTGCGGATACTGCCGACACGACACAACCAAGTCACCAGCCGCAAGCATGCGACTCGACACGTTGCAATGCAGATCGAGCAAAGCGCCGATGGCCACGTTCGGACCAACGACGTCGCGCACAGCGGACAGCAAGTCGCCCTCGCAATCGTCGATACCCTCGGCCATCTGCGCGCCGTGCAAGCACAAGAACACAATGTCGACCGGCAGCGCAGTACGGAGTTCGTCAAGAATCCGATCGCGAATGAATTGCCACGCTCCGGCAGTGCACGGAAGAGCGGGCTCGGCATTGGAAAACGGCCCGGGCGCGACCTCCATCCCGAGCTCAATCGCAATATCGCAGGCATCGCCATAACCCATCACATGCGACTCTTCGTACGAATCGACACCCCAGCGAACGGTCGTAAAAGACCTGAGTGCAGTGGGAATCGGGGAGAACGAACCGCTCTCGTGTTGCACCCCGGCCACAAAGCAACGCATGCCGCAGGTTACGTCGCGACCCCAAAAGCCACATAGACTGCCCGCCGAACCTTTAGGAGGCAACTCGCCATGGTCGCACTCGACGGCAGCACAATCGCCGGCATCATCCTGGTAATTCTCGCACTGCTGACGATTCTCGCCAGTTTCCGCACCGTCAATCAGGGCACTGTCGGCGTCACCACCATCTTCGGTAAGTACCACCGCACCCTGCGCCCCGGTCTGAACATCGTCATCCCGTTCATCGAGAAGATATTCCGCCGTATCAGCATTCAGAACCGCGCCGTCGAGCTGCAGTTCCAGGCCATCACCGGCGACCAAGCCAACGTCTACTTCACCGCCATGATGGTGTACGGCGCGATCACCGACAGCGAAGACACCATCAAGAACATCGCCTTCAAATTCGTCAGCGAGAAGGACTTCCTGACCGCACTTGTGCGCAGCGTCGAAGGCAGCACCCGTGGCTTCGTGGCCACCAAGAAGCAGGCCGAGATTCTGGCGTTGCGCGGCGAGATTGTGAAAGAGGTGAAAGAGAACCTCGACCACGTCATCGAGACGTGGGGTTTCCACCTGATCGACCTGCAACTCAACGACATCACGTTCGATCAAGCGATCACCACCTCGATGGCGCAAGTGGTGGCCAGCAACAACTTGAAGGCTGCCGCCACCAACGAAGGCGACGCGTTGCTCATTCGCAAGACCAAAGAAGCCGAAGCTCTCGGTAACGCCGTGCGCATCGAGGCCGAGGCCGAGCGCACAGCCGCTCAGTTGCGCGGTCAGGGTGTCGCCTTGTTCCGCGAGGAAGTCGCACGCGGTCTTGCGTTGGCCGCCCGCGAGCTTGAAACCAACAGCGTCGACTCGTCGCTCATCCTGTTCTCGATGTGGACAGAAACGATTCGCCAGATGGCCGAGCATGGCAAGGGCAACGTGCTGTTCCTCGACGGGTCGCCTGAGGGAATGCAAGCGCAGATGCGCAACCTGATGGCGATGTCACAGCTAGATGTTGTGCGCGACACTCCCGCCAAATGACCGCTGAGCTCACGGAAACTCTGCCGGCGCGCTGGTATAAGGATCCCGAGATTTGGCAACGCGAGCGTTGGCCAATCTTTGGCAGCAACTGGATACACGTTGCGTACGACCACCAACTGCGCAACACGGGCGACTACGTCACTGAGAACCTCGCTGGTTGGCCGATCTTCATTCGGCGCACCGATAGTGGAGCGCTGACGGCGTTCTACAACCTGTGCCCGCATCGCGCTGGCCCGTTGGTGTTCGACGGTGAAGGTTGCTCGAAGAACTTGGTGTGCAAGTACCACGGCTGGGCGTTCAATGCCGAGGGCAAGCTGCTGAGCGCCCGCGACTTTGGCGCGCCTGCACCCGACAACATGGATCTCACCACTATCCAGGTCGCCTCGTGGCGCGGCATGGTGTTTGTGTGTTTGAACCCGGCGACGCCGCCGTTGCTCGAGTGGCTTGGCGACTTCCCAAAGGAAATCGAAGGCGTGCCGCTAGAGGGCTACCGCTACCACAGCAAGAGCGTTCGCCACGTTGCGTGCAACTGGAAGACCTACGGCGACAACTTCGTCGAGGGGTACCACCTGCCGACGACTCATCCGGCGATGAGCCGAGATGCCGACGCGCTGAACTACAAGGTCGAGTTCAAAGGCGACCCGCGGTGGAACATTCACACGATGCCGCCCCGCGACGAAAGCACGTTCAGCGTGTTCGGCTACTTCTGGCCCTGCTTCGCCTTCGACGTGTTTCCTGGCGGATTCGCAGTCGAACGCTGGTTGCCGCGCGGCCACACCCACAGCGACCTGATCTTCGAGTACTTCTTCGCCGACGACGCGAAAGAAATTGAGGAGACGGTGAAGTTCAGCGAAGAGGTCGCCGACGAAGACGCACGCATGTGCGAGCACGTGCAGCGCAACCTCGATGCAGGCAACTACAACACTGGGCTACTGAGCCCGAAGTGGGAACACGGTGTGGGCGTATTCCACAACCTGATCCGCGAAGCCGTCGGCCCGATCGACTAGTCACGTGTAACGACTAACAGTCGGGGAGGGGAGATTCGAACTCCCGACCTCCCGCTCCCAAAGCGGGAGCGCTACCGCTGCGCTACTCCCCGGCAATCCGAGATGCTATCGGCGAGGCACTGTTAGCGAGTCCGAATCACCGCAACGGGGCAGGGTGCGTGTTGCACGACTGTTCGGCTGCACGAACCGAGCAGCAACGAACGGAAACCGCCTCGACCGCGTGACCCGACGACCACAAGATCGCCATCAACGGCCGCATCGATGATGGCTTTGGCAGCACTTTCTTCGCTAATCACCGAGCGGCAACGCAGACCGGGCACTGAATCGCGCACGCTGGCCATCGCCGTCTCGAGGGTACGCATCGCATCCAACCTCATAGCGTCGCGAGCTTCGCTGAGACCAGTCATCGCGCCGACGTACGGATAGAACCAAGCGTGCACGAGCACGAGCTCGGCGCCGCTGCGCACTGCCTGATCGGTTGCCCAGGCTATGGCTTGATCGCTACCCGCCGACCCATCGACGCCAACGACGATGCGCGTGATCTCGTGATCGTTGCGCGCGATTCCGTGCATTACCACCACCGGGCACTTCGCACGGTGGACGACGACCGTTGCGACCGAGCCCAGCATGTCGGTGAGGCGACCAGGGTGGCTGGTGGCACCAACGACAAGCAGATCGTGGTCGTTGGCGGCGCTGACCAACGCATAGGCGGGCGCTCCGAGGACGGTTTCGCCCGTCACCTTCCCGTTCGGGCGCAAACCCATCGAGCGTGCGATGTCGACGGCGCGTTGGTTGATGGCCTCTTGCTCTTTGACGATGGCGTCTAACGATGAGCCGGCGAAGACTCCGTCGCCGACCATGCCTCCGACTGCCACCGGCAGTTGCGCGCACGTCACAACATGCAATGGCCACTCACGGCGCGCAGCCTCGTGTGCTGCCCAACGGAGAGCCTCGAGAGATCCCTCCGATCCGTCGACACCAACGACTACTTGCGCGCCGTGCTCAGCCATCACATCACCTCTCCACGATTAGGGCGGTCACCATGTACCGCATGCCTGTGGGCGTCTCTGCGTGAGTGAGGATGTGGCAGTGCCACGCCCAAACGCCAGGCTCTTGTCCCATGTACAGCACGGTGTAGCGCTCGCCGGGGGCGATGTTGACGGTGTCAGTCGGCCACGGTTCGTCCAACGGCACTCCGTCCTTGGCGATGACCCATCCCGAAGGTTGGTGCAAGTGCATCGGGTGGCTGAGAAGCCCCTCGTTCAAGTAGTTCACCAGCATCACCTGGCCGACTCGCAACGTGTACGGCTCGGTGGCGGGGAAGCTCTTGCCGTTCAGGCTGAGACCGATCGCACCTGCGTCGTTCACAACCATGTTGACCTTCTTGTCGACCTGTGTGTATCCCTTGTCGATCAGCTTCTGCGGAATCGGCATCTCGTCGATCGTGAATGCACCGAACATGCCGTCCGGGATCTGCTCTTGCGCGTTGTGGTGCGAGTGGTAAATGCCAACGGCTGGACCCTTCGCCACGAACTCGTAGATGTGCTCGCCGCCCGGCTTGGTCGGCGCCTCGGTGTACGGATCGACGCCGTCCATCACGTTCGGAACTTGGATGCCGTGAAGGTGCAGCGATGTGCTGTCGGGCAGTTCGTTCTTCAGGACCAGACGCACCTTGTCGCCGGTAAGCACGTGAATCTCGGGGGCAGGAACGACCCCGTTGTACGTCCACGCATCGACGATCACGCCTGGCTCAACTTCCCACTTCACGACCTTGGCGACGACGATGAACTCCTTCGTGCCATCGGCGAGAATCGTCGGCTCCATTACTTCGCCGCCGTGGCCCTCTGTTACTGCGGGGTACTGCTGCGCCACGGCAAGCATCAGTGCGTCCATCTCAGACGCGGTCATCTCGTCTTGCGAGCCCCCGTTGTGCGGAGCATCGGTGCTGCCGGTCGCGTTCGATCCGGTAACGGTCATCGTGCCCTTCATCCCCGCTGCCTCATGGCCGGGTTGCGGGCAGATGAATTCGTAGTCACCCGCGTTGAACGGCCCAATTTCCCAATCGGCTTCCTCTTGGCCGTTGACGACCGGACTCGTCAGCCCGAGGCTCGGGATTTCCATGTTGTGCGCAACGTTGCCGTTGTTGACCAGGTGGATGATCGCGCCGACTGTCGGGATGGTCATCGTGGTCGGCGAAAACGTGAAGTCGTCGTTCATCGCAATTGTGACCGTCGGCTTGCTGACGGTGCCACCGGCAGCCGAGGACGCGCTCTCATCACCCCGATCGCGAACGCCCACAATGGCGACGACGAGCGCCGCCATTGCTGCTGCAAATGCCAACCAACTGAGAACTGAACGATCGTCTTGAGCCATAACGACCATGGTGCGGGTGCGCGGGCCGTGGCCATAGGGCACCGAAGCACAGCCAACCCGGGACCAAAGTCCCTGTTTACGCCGCTGGGGCGTTCTACTTAGCGGCAGCGAGACGGTCGACGACGCGTAGCAGGCGCTGGACGTCGTCGGGCTCGAGGTAGCGCGAGATCCCGGCGCGCACGACACCACCTGTATCGGCGAGCCCTAGTTGGTCGACGACTTCGACGGCGTAGTTGTGCCCGTCCCATACGGCGACCTTCTCGGCCGCCAGTGCTTGCGACACTTCAGCCGGTGCATGACCGGCGACGGTGAACGCGGCGGTCGGCGTGCGTCCTTCCAGTCCTTTGACGCCCCAGACGGTCACTCCGTTTATCGCATTGAGTCCGTCGAGCAGGGGAGCGAACAGTTCGTTCTCGGCGGTTTGAATGCGATCCATGCCTTCTTCGAGCAGAAAGCGCGCCGCCGCCTCTACACCGGCGATCGCTTCGTAGTTCGGCATTCCTGTTTCGAAACGGCGCGGACCATGGTCGTACGACGGGCGCACCTTGAACACGGGTAACGAGTCGAGCAACTCTGGCTCCATCCACAGCATTCCCGCGTGGGGCGCATACCACTTATATGGCGACGTGACGAGCGCGTCGCAGCCAAGCTCGGCGATGTTGATGCGATGGTGTGGCGCTAGCGCAACTGCGTCGATGAACACGCGGGCTCCGACAGCGTGCGCGGCATCGATGATGGGCCGCAGATCCGGCGCTGTGCCAAGCAAGTTGCTGGCACCCGGCAGTGTGACCCACTTCGTGTTCTCGTCGATGAGCGCGATCACGTTCTCGGGCGGCAGCGTTCCGCTGACCGGATCGAACGGCGCGAGTACCTGCTGAGCGCCGGCTTGGTCGGCGGCGCGGCGCCACGGAGTGACGTTGGCGTCGTGGTCGAGTCGGGTTCCGACGATGCGATCGCCTGGCTTCAGCGTCGCACCGATCGCACGCGAGATCGCGAACGTGATCGAGGTCATGTTCGGACCGAACGCGATGCCTGCCGGGTCGGCGCCGAACAGTTGCCCGACGGTCGCGCGAGTGCGCTCGACCAGCTCGTCGGCGGCATTAGCTGCTGCGAAGTAACCGCCGCCGCAACCGTTCGAGCCGTCAGACAACCAGTTGGTCATCGCTGTGATCGCGCTGTCAACTACTTGCGTTCCAGCTGGGCCGTCGAAGCGAGCCCAACCATCGGACGCGCCGGGGAAACGATGCTTTAGCGAAGTCATTGTGGAGCGCGCGACCTAGTCGGTGACGATGACGGTGCCGGTCATCGATGCGTGGATGCCGCACACGTAGTCGAACGTGCCGGCGACATCGAACGTGTTGCTGAAGGTCTCACCGTTGCCCAACGAGTCGCTGATGAAGCTGCCGTCGGTAGCGACGACCGAGTGCGCGAAGCTATCGGCGTTCGTCCAGGTGATTGTCGAGCCAGCAGAAACCGTGACCGGGTCGGCGACGAACGCGAAGTCGCTGATCGCGACGCTGCCAGGCGTGTTCGCCGTCGCTGCGCCCTTGTTGTCGGGGTCTTGCGCCCACAGCACGCTGAGCACGATTGCTGCGGCAACGAAGACGCCCGCAGCTGGAAGAGTGACTTTGCGAGCGAACACGGTGCCGCCACCGATCTTGGGCACGAACGAATAAGCAAGGATCACGACGGCGGAGATCTCCGCAATCAGCGCGATGATTGCTTGCGGCGAAGGGTTCAGCCCGGTCTCGCGCAGACCGAAGATGCCTTCGCCTCGACGGCTCATCGCGAACGCGCCGAGCGTGCCGAGTGCAACGCCGATGCCAGCGAGGCGAATGATTGCATCGCGTCGAACCAGCAAGGCAGCGGCGATAAGCACCGATGCGACACCGTTAGCGACGAACGAACGCCCGAGGTTCGGGTCGGGAAGCGACCGATAGCCGTCGAAGTACAGCTGAAGGTGAATGAGTCCGCCGACGAGCAGTGCAACTGCCGCGTCGAAGCGCATGAGCGTCGCGAGATCGAGCTTGCCATCGGGTTCTGGTACGCCGTCGGTTGCCATTTCGGAGATGGCTTTGGAGATGTCGGTCATGATTTAGATGCCTGCTTCGCTATGCGCTTTGCAGCGCGGCCGGTGGGTTCGATGTTGCGTTGATCGAGGTCGCCCAGCTCGATGCCGTTGACGAAAAGCACTCGATACCGCTGCCAGTTAAAGCCGTTAGCCAGTATCACCTTGCCCTCTGTCCCTGCCGCGACCCCTTGTAGTTCGACGGTGCTTACGACCCGATCGCCCATGCGCAGATCGAGCTGATTTGCGTGTGGTTTGGCCAGTGCGTGCGGCTTCCAGAACGTCATACGCAACATTCTGCCCGACGCGTGTGGGCCGCTGGGCATTCGGCAAGAAATGAGGCCGCCACGGTAGAGTCGACCCTCTGTGAAGAGCACGATTGCACCCGCCGACGACACCCGCGCGGCGTCACCAGCCACCGACGAAGCCAGCGGCGAGAGCGCCGACGACAAGCGCGCCGAGCGCACGCCACGCCAGTTAGTGCGGCTGTCGGTGATGATCGACGAGGCTGAATTCGATCGCGATATCGACGAAGCGTTTCGCAAGATCGGCCGCGAGGTGCGGTTGCCTGGCTTCCGTGCCGGCAAGGTGCCGCGCAAGGTGCTTGAGGCGCGAGTCGGCCTCGCAGCCGCCCGCGAGGAAGCCATCCGCGACGCCGTTCCCAACTATCTGGCGAAGTCGGTGCGCGAGCACGACGTCGATCTGATTGCGACCCCCGAAATCGAGATCACCGGCGGCGCCGAGAGCGGCCCGGTTTCGTTCGATGCGCTGTGCGAGATTCGTCCCATCGTCACTGTCCCTGGCTATCGCGGCCTCCGTGTCGAGCTGACGAATCCTTCCGCTTCGGAAGCCGAGATCGATGAAGCCGTCGACGTCGAGCGTCGTCGCCATGGAAACCTGGTCGATGCTGGTCGTGCGGCGAAGATCGGCGACCACGTCACGCTGTCACTCGAAGCCACTCGCGACGGCGAGCCTGTGCCGGCACTAAACACAGAAGACTGGCTGTACGAAGTCGGCAAGGGCTGGGTCGCAGAAGGTTTCGACGATCACCTAGTCGGAGCGAAGCCGGGTGCCGAGCTTAAGTTCAGCGCCAATCCGTCGGGCATGGACGAACCAGCCGACTTCGTGGTCGGCGTGTCGACCGTGCAAACGCTCGAGTTGCCGGAAGTCACCGACGAATGGGTCGCCGAGAACTTTGGCGAGTTCGAAACGGTCGCTGCCTGGCGCGCATCGGTTGCCGAAAAGATCGCGTCTGGCAAGTTGAACCAAGCACGCAACACATTCGTCGATCGCGCAACGTCTGCGCTTGCCGAACTCGTCGACGCTCCGGCACCCGACGCAATGGTTAGCGGCGACCTGCAGTCGCGTGTTCAGAGCACGGTGCAACAGTTTCAGGCGAATGGCATCAGCATCGAGCAGTGGTTGTCGATGACCGGGCAAACCGCCGACGCGTTCATCGAGGCGCTGCGTCAGCAGTCGGTGAAGGCGGTCAAGGTCGACCTCGCGTTGCGCGCTGTCGCGGCCGCAGAAGCGATCGAAGTCACCGACGAAGAACTGAACGCCGAGTACGCACGCATCGCCGTGCGTGCGCGCCAGAAGGCCAACGAGGTTCGTAAGGCCTACGAGAAGAACGATGCCGTCACCGATCTGATTGCGCAGATTCGCAAGAATCGCGCGCTCGACATTGTTCTCGAGAACGCACTTGTCGTCGACGACGCAGGTACAACGATCGACACCGACCTGCTGCTGGGCAAGAACGAGCACGACCACGACCATGACCATGACCACGAGGGTCACGACCACGACCACGATCATCACGACCACGACCACGATCATCACGACCACAAGCACTGAGGGGAACTGAGCATGAACGACCTTCCACGGATGTCGGGCTACACGATCCCGAGCGTCATCGAGCAGACCAGTCGCGGCGAGCGCTACTCCGACCTTTACAGCCGTCTGCTGCGCGACAACATCATTTGGCTCGACTCACCGATCGACGACGGCACGGCCAGCCTGACGTGCGCGAAGTTGGTCTATCTCGAGAGCGAGAACCCCGACAAAGACATCAGCCTGTACATCAACAGCCCCGGTGGCGACATCACCGCGCTGTTCGCGATCTACGACACGATGCAGTTCATCAAGAACGACATCGCCACCATCTGCCTAGGCCAAGCTGCCTCGGCGGCGGCGGTTCTGCTGGCCGCCGGCACCAAGGGCAAGCGCATGGCTTTGCCCCACAGCCGCATCCTCTTGCACCAGCCGCATGGCCAGGTTGGCTACTCGCAGGTCACCGACCTCGAGCTGGCAGCCAAGGAAATGCTGCGTATGCGCGACCTGATGGAAGAGCTGCTGGCCTTACATACTGGGCAAACCATGGAGCGAATCCATAAGGACACCGACCGAGATTTCGTGATGGAAGCCTCCGAGGCCCTCGCGTATGGCATCATCGATGATGTCATTTCGTCGCGGGATGTGGTGGACCGCACAGGTCCAATCCGCTAGCGCGTCGCAACCAATCTTGCCGTGACCTAACAGGGAGGTGCTGCTGTGGCCAAGTTCGGTGATACCGGAGAGCTACTGAAGTGCTCGTTTTGCGGCAAGTCGCAGAAGCAGGTCAAGAAGCTGATCGCTGGCCCTGGCGTGTACATCTGCGACGAATGCATCGACCTGTGCAACGAGATCATCGAGGAAGAGCTCACCGAATCGGGCGAGCTGCACTTCGACCAGCTGCCTACCCCGCGTGAAATCCGCACGTTCCTCGACGACTACGTGGTCGGCCAGGACGAAGCGAAGAAGATTCTCTCGGTCGCTGTATATAACCACTATCGGCGCATTCAGTACCAGCAGACCGCTGGTGTTGGCCGCCGCGACGAGATCGAACTGCAGAAGAGCAACATCTTGCTGCTCGGCCCCACAGGCTGCGGCAAGACGCACCTCGCCCAAACGTTGGCGCGCTTGCTGAACGTGCCGTTCGCAGTTGCCGACGCGACGGCGCTGACCGAAGCCGGCTACGTCGGCGAAGACGTCGAAAACATTCTGTTGAAGCTGATTCAGGCTGCCGACTTCGATGTGAAGAAGGCCGAGACCGGCATCATCTACATCGACGAGATCGACAAGATCGCACGCAAGAGCGAGAACCCGTCCATCACGCGCGACGTCAGTGGCGAAGGTGTGCAGCAGGCGTTGCTGAAGATTCTCGAAGGTTCGGTTGCGTCCGTTCCGCCGCAAGGTGGGCGTAAGCATCCGCACCAAGAGTTCATCCAGATCGACACCACCAACGTGTTGTTCATCTGCGGTGGCGCGTTCGCTGGCCTCGACTCGATCATCGAGAACCGTGTCGGTCAGCGCGGCATGGGGTTCAACGGAACTGTGCGCAGCAAGGCCGACCGCGATCCTGGCGAGTTGTTCGCGCAAGTGCAACCGGAAGATCTATTGAAGTTCGGCATGATCCCAGAGTTCATCGGGCGACTGCCGATGGTTGGTGCCGTGCGCAGCCTCGACCGCGAAGCGCTAGTAAAGATTCTCGTCGAGCCGAAGAACTCGCTCGTCAAGCAGTACCGCAAGATGTTCGAGTTCGAAGAAGTCGCCCTCGACTTCACCACGGAAGCATTGGGTGCGATTGCCGAGCAAGCGTTGCTGCGTGGCACAGGTGCGCGCGGCTTGCGCGCGATTCTCGAAGAGGTGCTGCTCAACACGATGTACGAACTTCCGGGTCGCAGCGATGTGGCAAGTGTGATGATCGACGCCGACACAGTTCGGACGAAGGTCAGCCCCGCGCTGGTGCCACGCGAGCCAGCTGTCAAACGGCCGCGTCGCCAGGCGAGTTGAGCTACACCGACGCACTCGCGTACCTCGACTCGCACTCCAACTACGACGTATCCGGGCGCATAACTTCGCCCACGCTCGAGCGGATGCAGACGTTGATGAGTGCGATGGGCGATCCGCAGTCCACTTATCCCGTCATTCACATCACCGGCACGAACGGCAAGGGTTCGACCACGCAGATGATCACTCGTCTGCTGATGGCACACGGTCTTGCAGTCGGCACGTACACCAGCCCTCATCTCGAGCGCTTGAACGAACGCATCAGTCGCAACTGCGAGCCCATCACCGATGCCGACTTCGCGGAACAGATTGCGGCGGTCGCTGACCTAGAGGCGCTTACTGGCGTGCGTCCGAGTTACTTCGAAGCTGTCACGGCCGCCGCGTTTCGTTGGTTCGCCGACATCGCGATCGATGTCGCGGTTATCGAAGTCGGGCTCCTCGGCCGTTGGGACGCGACGAACGTGTGCGATGCGCAGGTTGCAGTGATCACCAACATCGCAGTCGATCACACCGAATACGCGGGGCCGACCAAGAAGCACATCGCTATCGAGAAGTCGGGCATCATCAAGCCCGGCAGCGCAGTGGTGATTGGCGAGACCGAGCCTGCGCTCGCGCAGGTCTTCGCCGATGCAGGGGGAGCGACCAGCCTGCAGCGCGGCGAGCACTTTGAGGTGCTCGAAAACCAGTTAGCGCTGGGTGGACGAATGGTCGACCTGCGAACGCCGACCACTGTGTACACCGACGTGTTCGTTCCGCTGCACGGACGGCACCAGGGCGACAACGCGGTTGTAGCGCTCACCGCGGTCGAGGCCTTCTTCGCATCGCCTGTGCCAGGCGAGTTGGTGACGGAAGGTTTCGCAGAGGTGTTGATGCCGGGTCGCTTCGAGGCGATGGGTCATCAGCCGCTCGTCATCATCGATGGCGCGCACAATCCGGCCGGCGCCGACGTGTGCGCCTCGGTCTTCTTCGAAGACTTCGACCCCTCTGGTCGACGCATCCTGGTCGTCGGTTTCCTGATGGGCCGCGATCCGCGCGAGATGCTGTCGGCGTTGCGCGCCGACGAGTTCGACGTCGTTATCACGTGCACCGCGCCGTCGTCGCGCGGAATGCCTGCGGGCGAGCTCACTGCAGCGGCGCGTGCACTCGGCTGTGACGAGGTGTTCGAGATACCTGAGCTCGAGCAAGCGATCGATCGAGCACGGGCAATCGCGGGCAACGACGACGCGGTACTAATCACCGGCTCGCTCTACGTAATCGGCAACGCCAGGCCCTACCTCCGGAAAACCCTCTGACAAGACTTCAAACGCTGATGCGATGCGCGCCGATAGCCTCGGCGGAATGTCTGATCGCACTCTTGTACTCCTGAAGCCCGACACCGTTGAACGCGGGTTGGTGGGCGAGGTTCTTGGCCGCTTCGAGGCGAAGGGTCTCACGATCGTCGCGCTCGAACTGCGCACGCTCGATGCCGCCATCCTTGCTCGCCACTACGAAGAGCACGTCGGCAAGGGCTTTTACGCCGATCTGGTGCAGTTCATGAGCCGTGGTCCGGTGGTTGCGCTGGTGCTGGAAGGCCCGGAGAACACCTGGGAAGTCGTGCGCAACATGATGGGCGCCACCAACCCTCGCGCCGCGGCGCCCGGCACAATTCGTGGCGACCTCGGAATCCTCTTCACCGAGAATCTGGTGCACGGCAGCGACTCGCTGGCCTCGGCGGCCCGCGAGATCACCACCTTCTTCCCGAACCTGTAACAAATGGGCCACCCGCTACACTGAATGCCTGATGTGGGCCGCCATTCGGGCAGGTCACCGGTGGCCCAAACCGTCAGCGCGAACAGGAGGTAGGTGATGGCGAAGAGCAACCCGCTCGCGCTTGGTCGCGACCTCGCCATCGACCTCGGCACTGCCAACACCCTGATTTACGCCCGCGGTCAGGGGATCGTGCTGAACGAGCCCTCCATCGTCGCTATCGACGTCACCGACGGTCGCCCTGTTGCCGTCGGGTCGGAAGCGAAGCGCATGATGGGTCGCACGCCCGGCCGAATCAAGACAATCCGCCCCCTGAAAGACGGTGTTATCGCCGACTTCGAGGTGTGCGAAAAGATGCTGCGCTTCTTCATCCAGAAGGTGCATGCCAGCCGTTGGAGCAAGCCCCGAATGGTTATCTGCGTGCCGTCGGGCATTACCGGAGTCGAGCAGCGCGCCGTGCAGGATGCCGCCGAGTACGCCGGCGCTCGCAAACCGGTGCACATCATTGAAGAGCCGATGGCCGCCGCGATCGGCGCCGATCTGCCGATTCACGAGCCCAGTGGCAACATGATCGTCGATATCGGCGGCGGCACGACCGAGGTTGCCGTCATCTCGCTTGGCGGCATCGTCACGGCGCAATCTGTGCGCATCGCTGGCGACGAACTCGACGAAGCGATCGTCAACTATCTGAAGAAGGAATTCTCGTTGGCGGTAGGCGATCGCACCGCCGAAGAAGTGAAGATCCATATGGGTTCGGCGTGGCCGCTCGACGAAGAACTGACCGCCGACATCCGCGGTCGCGACCTGATCACCGGCCTACCGCGCAGCATTGCGCTCACCACCGAACAAGCGCGCGAAGGCCTATCCGAGCCGGTTACTGCCATCATTGACGCCATCAAGTCAACACTCGATCGCACCCCGCCCGAACTCGCTGCCGACATCATTGAGCAGGGAATCACCATCTGCGGTGGCGGCGCGCTGCTCGCCGGGTTCGATCGGCGACTGTCTCACGAAACAGGAATACCGGTGCACATCGCGCACGAGCCGCTATTCAGCGTCGTGATCGGCTCTGGCCGAGCGCTCGAGAACATTGATGCCATGCGAGGTCTGATGTCGCTCGGTGGCGACGACTAGCTCAATCGGATTCTTATGTTCGCCTCTCTAAGTCGTCGCCGGGTCATTCTGTTAGTCGTGCTTACCTGCGTGCTGCTCATCACACTCGACAAACGTGGCAACCCCGTCATCGATCGTGCTCGCGGCATCTTCTCGACGTTAATCATGAGACCGATCGACACTGCGACCAACACGATCGTGCTGCCACTCGAGCGCGCGTGGGACGGCATCATGAACTACGACGACCTCAAGAAGGAGCGCGACGCGCTGTACGACCAGGTGCAGCACATGCGCGGCGATGATGTCAAGGCGCAGACTGCGATCCTCGAGGCTCAAGAACTGACGCGTGTCTACGAACTCTCGAGCGCTCTTGGTTACACGTCGGTCATCGCGCAGGTGGTCGGCTTTTCACCGAGCAACTTCCAAAGCATCGTCGAGATCAATGTCGGGTCGTCGCTCGGTGTGAAGGTGGGTATGCCCGTAACTGACGGCGCCGGTCTCATCGGCAGAATCACAAAGGTCTTCCCAGACCACAGCATCGTGTTGCTCGCCACCGACCCTTCGTACGGCATCGCGGCACAGATCCTGGCGACGCCTGAGGAGGTCGCGGAAGCAGTTGCAAACGCACCCCGCCCCACGACCCCGCCCGCGACCACCACGACATCCACGGTGCCGCTACCGTTCGACGAACCCGCGATCGTCACCACCACGTCTTCCACGACTTCTACATCGACGACTACGACCCTCCCTCAGATCATTCGTGAAACGGGCGCACTCGAGGGGCAAGGTACGGGCCGCCCGTTGGTGTTGCGCTTCACCGACAGTTCGTCGGCCGTGACCAGTGTTCGCGAGGGTTCGATCGTCGAGACCGCAGGCGGCAACAGCAGCCTCGCTCCGCACGGAATCCCTATCGGCATCGTCACGCGCGTGGTAACCGAAACGGGCAGCAGCAACGCGGTCGTCGAAGTGACCATGAACGCGCGACTCGAATACCTCAACTTCGTTTCTGTGCTGCTCTACGAACCGAATCAGAATGCGGTGGGTCGCTGATCGATGCCGCGCATTCTGTTCGGACCGGCGCTTCGCATACTTCCAATTGGATTGCTCGCTCTCTCACTTCAGCGTTTGGTCTTCGCGAACCATCCGGTTAACGACGTCAAGCTGCAGTTCGTACTCGCCGTCGTTGTTGCGGCCGGTGCGGTCGGCGGCCCCGATCGAGGAGCGGTGGTCGGCTTTGTCCTCGGCCTGCTCTACGACCTCAGCGGCACAACGCCACTTGGCCTAGTGGCTCTTGCCTACGGACTTGGCGGTATGGCGGCCGGTTACGTTCACAACCTCGTGTCGGAACCGCAGTGGTGGATGGGCTCGGTATTCGCGATGTTTGGGGCCGCCATTGGCGAAGTCTCAGTGCCGTTCCTTGGGCAGGTGATCGGCGATGGCGGTTGGATCACACCGCAACTGGCAGTTCAGATTCCTATCGTCGCCGTGGCCGCCGGGCTGATGAGCCCTGCTCTTATGCCGATTTGTCGTTGGATGGTGGGAGTGAAACGCAAGAAGTGGAAGGTGATGGTCGAGTGACTGCCTTCCGAGGTTTTGGTTCCCACAGGTTTGGGGCGCGACCATTTGCGCCGTTCCACCCACAAGAATGTGACTATGGCTGGCGATAAGCGCTCTACTCGCTTGGGCGTACTGGCCACGTTTTCGCTAGTGCTGATGGGTCTCCTCGGCGCTCGCCTGTGGTTCTTGCAGGGCGTTAGCTCGGCCGAGTACGAAGCAAAGGCCACTGCCTCCAGGCTGCGCACGGTTTATCTGCCGCCCGAGCGCGGCCGCATCTTCGACACAGACGGTCGAGTCATCGCTGACAACCGTCAGGTTCTCACCGTCACCGTCGACTGGGCAACCGTGCGCCGGAAGGACACACGCTTGGAATTGTTCGCCCGCCTTGCCGGACCGCTTGGAACAACGCAAGACGAACTGATGCGCCGCTACGACCCGTGTTACCCCGATCCCGCGGATTGCAGCGACAAGAAGAAGGACTACTACAAGCCGAATGCCGGCCAGCTCTACGACACGCTGCTGCCGTTGCCGCTGAAGGAAGACGTCTCGGAGGAAGTCGTCGCTTTCCTACTTGAACGCGCTGAGGACTATCCCGGCGTCGACGTAACCGTGCAGTACAAACGCGTTTACCCGTACGCGCCGCTGGCCTCTCACGTCGTCGGTTTCATGGGCGCGATCAGTGCCGAGCGATTGAGTAGCTACTTGAACCAGGGCTACAAGCGCAACGAGCGCGTCGGCCAATTTGGCGTTGAGCTCAGCATGGAGCGCGAGTTGCACGGCCGCTGGGGCAAGCGCGTCTACGAAGTCGACGCCTCAGGCACCGTCGTGCGCGAACTGGAAGAACAGCGCATCGAACCGGTGGCTGGCTTCGACGTACAGCTGACTATCGACCTCGACATTCAGCTGTACGCCGAACAGGCACTCGAAACTCAGTTGCGCAACCGTCGTGATCTGCCGGAAGACATTTACAACAATGACTCGGCGCCGCACAATCCACGCGACCGGCTGACCAACTTCACCTCCCGTGTTTACGGGATCGATCTACCCGAGGGCGGCCGGTTGGAGTTTCCAGAGTGGGTGCAGCACAAGGCGCCCGCCGGTTCGGTCGTGGTGATGAACTACGAAACCGGGCAGATCATCGCGATGGCTAGCTATCCGACGTTCGACAACCGGTGGATGGAAGCTGGGATCACCGGCGAGAAGTACGCGCAGTTGTTCCCAGCGGTCGAGGAAGATGGCGTCACGCCGATCTCGTCGGACGAGTCGATCCTTGTCAACCGAGCGGTGCAGGGCAACTACAACCTCGGCTCGTCGATCAAACCGTTCGTCGCGTGGAGCGCGATGCACGCAGGCATCATCGACAAGGAGACCGTCTACCTCGACGAGGGCGAGTACCACCTCCGGACGATCGAGAATGCGACACCGGAAAAGTGCCAGCACAACGGCGGTGTGCAGCGATGCATCTTCAAGAACGCGACCAACAAGCGTTCACTGAAGCCGAGCAAGTACGGCCCGCTCAGAGTCGCCGACGCATTGGCGGTTTCCAGCGACACCTTCTTCTACAACATCGGCGAAGAGATGTACATCCAGAGCCGCAGCGGGGACGGCGGCGAGTATCTGCTCAAGACGAACCTTGAGCGCTTCGGATTTGGCGAGAAGACTGGCATTCAATTGCCGTACGAATGGGGAGGGAGAGTTCCCGACGATGCGGTGAAGGCAGAGCTCGTCGACCTCGGGGTGCTATCCAAGGGGGAGGTGCCCCGGCTTGTCGCTGGTGACTCGCTGCAGGTGGCGATCGGCCAGGGCCTGATGGCCGCGACTCCGTTGCAACTCGCGAACGCATACTCGACACTGGCCAACGGTGGCTTTCTGCAGGAGCCGAGCATCATCAAGAACATCTACGCGCCACTAACTCCCGATCGCGCCGCAGGCGTCGCCGATCTGTCGGCGGGCACCGTAGTTAAGAGTTTCGAACAGTCCGTCAACATCGACGCGTTGGAAATGCCGCCCGAGATCTACAACCCGATCATCGAGGGCCTCACGCGCGTGATCACCGGGCCGGGCACTACCTACGACTTCTATCATGCGACGACGGGCGAAAGTTTGTTCAAGGGCTTCACCGTCCGCATTGCAGGCAAAACCGGAACTGTGCAAGGCACTGGCAAGTATCCGTGGAACGACTCATCGGTGTTTGCCGGCTTTGGCCTACCGGCAACCGCCGACGACGTAAGCAGTCCGGTGCCGTACACCGTCGTCGCCTTCCTCGAGAAGAGCGGGTACGGGTCGAAGGCGGCTGCTCCAGTCGCCAAGTGCATTTTCCTTGCACTGACCGACCAGGCAGACCTCGACCCGGTGCTGATCTCAGATCCGCTCGACGTAACGTCAAACGAGGTTGCGCCGCCACGCGTTCTTGATCCCTCAAGATGCCTGGGCGGAAGCGCGGGCGGGCGGGACTGACGTGGCGACAGGGTTGTTGCAACGTAAACCCGACTCTGGCCTCGGCAACATTCGCTCGAGCCCAAGCTCGCCAACGCGCAATATCGACTGGGTGCTGATGTTGACGGTGAGCGTGCTGTCGCTTATCGGTCTGGCAATTGTGTATTCGGCGTCGCGGACGAAGTTTGCGCGCGGTGCAACGGCGCCATACGGATATCAGTTCCTGACGCGCCAAGAGGTGTTTCTGATTGTGGCGATCATCGCTCTCGTTGTCGTGATGAGCTTCGACTACGAGTGGTGGAAGGATCACGCGCGGTTTCTCTACGGCGTGACCGTCATGTTGTTAGTTCTTGTGTTGTTGATTGGCGCGGTCAGCGGTGGCGCGGCGCTGAGCTTCGACCTTGGTGCCTTCAAACTGCAGCCTGCCGAGTTTGCAAAGTTCACGGTGTTGCTGACGCTTGTCGCATATTTGGCGGAAGACCGAAGCGAAGACCTGCCGTATCACCGATTCATTGTCGGCCTCTTCATCGTCGGCGTTCCGATCGCGCTCATCATCCTGCAGCCCGACCTCGGCGGTGTGTCTGTGCTGGTCGCGTTGATCATGGGCACGATGCTTGTCGCCGGCGCGAAGGCGCGCTACATCGGCATGATTTCGGTTCTTTCCGCCTCGACCGTCGGCGTCGCGCTGGCAACCGGTTTGGTGAACGACTACCAGCTGGCTCGATTCACCGCCTTCTTCAACCAAGACAGCACAGACGCCAAGCTGAGCGACTTCGTGTACCAGGGCCGAAACGCCATCCGTGCCCTCGCCACGGGTGGACTGACCGGAAAGGGTTGGTTGCAGGGCCCGATCACCGCCGCCAAGAGCGACATCCCCGTCCAGTGGGCCGACTTCCCGTTCTCCGCGATTGGCGAGGAATTCGGCCTGTTGGGCTGCGCCGTTGTGCTTGGCCTGTTTGTCATCGTCCTGCTGCGAATCTGGCGAATCGCCCACCTTTCGCGCGACCTGCTCGGTACCTATATCTGCGTAGGGGTATTCACGATTCTGCTGTGGCAGGTGTTCCAGAACGTGGCTATGACGCTAGGGGTGATGCCCATCACGGGCCTACCCTTGCCCTTCATTTCCTATGGAGGATCAGGGACTGTGACGTATTTTGCGCTCATTGGGCTGGTCCAGAACGTCCACATGCGCCGCTACCGCTAGCGGTAGGCTGGAATCACATGACCTCTCGAACGATTCGAATGCGACCGATTGAGGCTGGGAACGTTCCCGGCGCATCGCGTTGCAGCGCGCGCACCTGTGGAGGAGCGCGCATGAGAAGGGAACTTACCCATGAACAACTCGGAACCCGACGGCATCGACGTCGCGGCACCAATTTCGCCCCGCGCGGCGCAAGATTCGGCGGATTCTGCACCTGTAGCTGACGTCGCTGGCAACGCTGCTAACGGAGCTGCTGGTGAAGAAGGTACGCAGGGCGCTAGTCCTGTAGATGGCGCAGCACTACGCCCAGCCGCGCGCAAGCGTCGGCGTGGTTCGCGCGGCGGGCGCAACCGCAAGCGGCCGGCGCGGCCAGCCGTCGCTGGCGATGGCACCCCCGCCGTCGATCTTGACGGGGACGACATTGACGATCAGTTCGACGACGATGACGACGACCGCGATGACGGCGGCGATGACGTGGACGACGACGGTGGCGAGGCATTTGATGACGCTGACCATGCAGACGACGAGGTAGTCGACGCAGCGGCCACGCACGATGAGCGGCCCGAAATGCCCGACCGCATTCGCGAGAATCGTGCGTCCGCAGAAGCCGCCAACAAGGCGCTCGTACGCAAGCCGCAAATCGGCGACACGCGTCCGGCGGCTCCTTCGGCGACTCCCGCGGTACAGATGCCCGGTGCCGGCCAGCGCCAAGGCGGCCAGGCGCGCAACGAAAGCAACGGCGATGCGCCGAAGAAGAAGCGTCGTCGTGGCGGCAAGGGTCGCGGTACAGGCGGCGGCGGCGGTGGTGGTAGTGGCGGAGGCGGCGGTCAGCGCCACGAGGCAGCGCTGCCCGAGCTAGACGCCGATGTGCTCGAGCGTCGTCGCGGTCGCGAACGCAACGGTCGTCCGGTCGGTCGCTACCTGATGTGCGTGCAAGTTCGTCCGACGCTTACGCAGGTCGCCGTCCTCGAAGGTCGCACGCTGATCGAGCATTACGTCAGTCGGCCAGCCGACGACGTCAGCCAGATTCACGGCAACATCTACGTCGGCAAGGTGCAGAACGTGCTGCCCGGTATGGAAGCGGCGTTTGTCGACATCGGTACGCCGAAGAACGCCGTGTTGTACCGCGGCGACGTGCAGTACGACGCAGAAGACATTGTCGAGAAGTCGTCGCACCCGCGAATCGAGCAGATGCTGCGCTCGAAGCAGTTGATCGTTTGCCAGGTCACCAAGAATCCGATCGGCGCCAAGGGTGCGCGGCTGACACAAGAAGTCTCTATGCCGGGTCGCTTCGTGGTGTTGATTCCGAACTCGAACACGTACGGCATCTCGAAGCGCCTGCCCGACGATGTGCGTAAGCGCCTACGCAACATTCTCGACCGGTTGAAGCCGGAGGAGCACGGCCTGATTGTGCGCACGGCGGCCGAGCATGCGACCGAGCACGAGCTGCGTGCCGACATGGGCCGCCTGCTCGACCAGTGGAACGCGATCGAGGCTAAGGCGAAGAAGGCGCAAGGCCCGACGCTGCTGTATCGCGAGCCCGAGCTTGCTGTGCGGGTGATTCGCGAAGAGTTCAACGCCGACTACCGCGGAGTCGTGATCGACGATCAGCGCCTGTTCGACGATGTGCACGACTACATCAACGCCTTCAACCCCGAGCTGGCCGACCGCGTCGAGTTCTACGACGCCGTCGAAGACGGGTTACCTGTCTACGAGCGCTTCCACATCCACGAGCAGCTACACAAAGCGCTCGATCGCAAGGTGTGGTTGCCCAGTGGTGGCTCGCTGATTATCGAGCACACCGAGGCTCTGACGGTTATCGACGTCAACACAGGCAAGAACGTGGGTACCTCGAACCTTGAGGAAACGGTCTTCCGTAACAACCTCGAGGCCGCCGAAGAAGTGGCCAAACAGCTGCGATTACGAGACATCGGCGGCATCGTCGTCATCGACTTCATCGACATGGAGATCCGCGAGAACCGCCGCAGGGTGGTCGAGGCGTTCCGCTCGGCGCTGGCCCGCGACAAGACGCGCACTCAGGTGTTCGAGATCGGCGAATTGGGCCTCATGGAAATGACCCGCAAGCGCATCGGCGAGGGCCTACTGGTCAGTTTCGCGGACATTTGCCCGAATTGCCTCGGCCGCGGCGTGGTCATCGATCACGACCTTTTGGCCTAGACGGCCGTTGGCCTGAACCCGCCGCACCGATAGGATCGCAGGGCTATGTACGCAGTCATCGCATCTGGCGGGAAGCAATCCCGCGTCGCCGAAGGTCAGCAAGTCCATGTCGAATTGCTCGACGCCGAGCAGGGTGCCAGCGTCTCGCTGACCCCTGTTCTGCTCGTCGACGGCGACACGGTTCTGGCCACCCCCGATCAACTGAAGGGTGCGTCAGTCACGGCCAAGGTCGTCGGCTGGGCGAGCGGACCGAAGATCGACGGCTTCACCTACAAGCGCCGCACTAACCAGCGTCGTCGCTACGGGCATCGTCAGAAGTACCACGTCATCGAGATCACCTCGATCAAGGCGCCCACCGGCGCAAGCAAGAAGGGCTGAGCCATGTCAAAGACAAAGGGTGGCGGGTCAACTCGCAACGGTCGCGACTCAAACGCACAGCGCTTGGGCGTCAAGGTTTTCGGCGGCAGCAAGGTGAACGCTGGCACGATCATCGTGCGTCAGCGCGGCACTCGCTTTCACCCCGGCAACAACGTCGGTATCGGTGGCGACGACACGCTGTTCTCGCTTGCCGAGGGCACGGTGCAGTTCGGCGAGCGCAAAGGGCGCAAAATCGTCGACGTTCTTCCAGGTGCGTGAAGTAGCGCCTGTCGCTCTGCAACCTTTGAACTACAGCGGCGTGTCAATTCCCCGCGGTAGCTGATCGCGGGGCCAATCGAGCAACGCGATGCCTTGACGGCATGCGAACCGATCGGTCATTCCCCCCACGTAAGTAACTGCCTCGTGCAGCGACTCTGCGCTGCCCGGCGCGTGCTCGTGCGGGTCGGGCAACAACCTCGGGTTGTTGGCGAAGTGTTCAACCAATGCCCGCAGCAAGCTGATCACTGCATTCGCCTGATCCACCGAGTCTGGGCGCAGATAGATGCGCTCGTAGTTGAACCGCCGGAACTGAGCGAGTGCTTCCGCAGGCGCTTCAGTCATTCCGATGCGATCGCTCTGCTTCGCGGCATCGATCATCCCGTAGATAAATGCACCAAGTTGCTCGCGTCGCTCGACACCGCAGCGCTCGCGAACGGTTGCCGGCAGTGAGTCGGCCTTAACGACGCCGGCGGCCACCGCATCTTCGAAGTCGTGGCACACGTACGCGATGCGATCGGCCCAACTCACCACTTCACCTTCTGGCGTGGCAGGCGCGGGCCGACTCCAACTGTGATTGCGAATGCCATCGAGCGTCTCTTCGCACAGGTTGAGGCCCACGAGCGTGACGTTGGCGCCCCACACAGCGTGGTCGAAGCCGCCTGGAACGAAGGGCGTCAGCGCATCTTCGCTGGCGTGGCCACCAGGCCCGTGGCCGCAGTCGTGGCCAAGTGCGATTGCCTCGGTGAGGGCGACGTTGAGGCCCAGCGCACGGGCGACCGAGGTGGCGACCTGTGCAACCTCCAGCGCGTGAGTCAGCCGTGTGCGCTGATGGTCGTCTGGGAAGACGAATACCTGCGTCTTGCCCGCCAGTCGGCGAAACGACGCGGCATGAAGGATTCGGTCGCGATCGCGCTCGAAGCAGGTGCGCCAAGCGTCGGGGGCTTCCTCAATTGCGCGTTGCCCGCCACCAAAGGCTTTCGTCGCAAGTGTTGCCTGCGCTGCTGCTTGGCGTTCCTCGCGTGCCTCGCGCGTCAACAGCAAGCGGCTTCCGCTGCCTGCCCACGAGTCGGCGTGGGCAAATTGCACTCCATCGGCACCGTGACCCGACATGGTTGCGGCCCAACGTTCGGCGCGCTCATCGATTCCGGTCATGGATCGAAGGGTATCCTGGAACGTTCTATGAGCGGGTTCGTCGATGAAGCGCAGTTGAACGCCCGCGGTGGCGATGGTGGCGCCGGCTGTGTGTCGTTCCGGCGTGAAGGCCCGGTCGCGATGGGTGGTCCCAACGGTGGCGATGGTGGCAAGGGTGGCGACATCTGGCTGGTGGCGAGTCGCAACTGCGCATCGCTGTTGGCGTTTCGCGATCACCCGCATCGTCGCGCGATGGATGGCGTGCACGGGCAAGGCAAAGACTTGCACGGCAAGCGCGGCAAAGACTTAGAGGTCGAGGTTCCGGAAGGAACTGTCGTCAGCGACATGTACACCGGAGTGCTTTACGCCGACTTGGCGCATCACGGCGACAGGTGGATGGCTGCGGCTGGTGGCCGCGGTGGGCGAGGCAACGCAAAGTTCATGTCCAACCGTCGGCGAGCGCCAACTTTCGCCGAGCAGGGCGAGCACGGCCAAGACCAATGGTTGAAATTAGAACTTAAGCTGATGGCCGACGTTGCGTTGGTCGGGTTTCCCAACGTTGGCAAGAGCACGTTGATCAGCGTGATCAGTGCAGCCAAGCCGAAGATCGCCGACTATCCGTTCACCACGCTCGAGCCGAACCTCGGAGTCGTGCGTTTCAACGAGACCGAGTTTGTCGTCGCCGACATTCCCGGCCTCATCGAGGGCGCCAGCGAGGGTCGTGGCCTTGGGCACCAATTCTTGAAGCACATCGAGCGCGCGCGAGCGCTGCTGGTGATGGTCGATCTCGCGGCGATCGACGGCGTCGACCCCTACGAGCAACAACGCATTTTGTTGGAAGAGTTGGCTGCGTATCAGCCCGAGCTTCTCGAGCGGCCGCGGCTAGTCGTCGGCACGAAGAGCGATTCGGCTGTTTATGACTGGGACGGCGAGCTGATCTCGGCGATTACAAACCAAGGTGTCCGCGAACTGGTTGGCCGATTGGCGACGATGGTGCAGCGCGCCCGCCAGGCTGAACCCGATACCGAAGGTGTGGTCATCATCCGTCCGCACGCGGATGGCGCGAGGGTCGAGCGCATGGGCGATCACGAGTTCCGTCTCATCGGCCGTCAAGTCGAACGAATCGTCGCGCTAAACGACGTCACGACGCCGGAAGCGCTGTCTTACATCGATCATCAGTTGAAGCGCATCGGTGTGCCGCGCTTGCTGACGCGCGCCGGCGCGGCGTATGGAGACACCGTCTGGATCGCCAAGTTCAACTTTGAGTACCGCGAGGACTGACAGTGCGCGTCGTTGCCAAGATCGGAACCTCGTCACTGACCAATCAGCTCGGTGTCATCGACGCGCAGGTCATCGACTCGCTCTGCGATCAGTTGGCGGCGCTACGCGCTGCCGGCCACGAGGTACTGCTGGTTAGTTCGGGTGCGGTGTCGGCCGGCGTTGCTGCGCTGGGGTTGAAGGCGCGACCAAGCGACGTAGTCACGCTGCAAGCGATCTCCGCGGCCGGGCAGAGTCGGTTGATGGAGACGTACAACCAGTCGCTCGCCCGCCACGGACTAGTCGCGGCGCAGGTCTTGCTGGTGCCGCACGACTTTGTTGATCGCCGGCAGTACTTGCACGCACGACAAACCCTCGTCCGACTGTTGGAACTCGGGTGCATCCCGATTGTCAACGAGAACGACGCGATTGCTAGCGACGAGATTCGCTACGGCGACAACGATCGCATAGCAGCGCTCGTAGCCCACAACGTCGCTGCCGATGTGTTGGTTCTGCTCACAGACACACCCGGCCTGTTCACTTCCGATCCCCGCCGCGATGCCGCCGCCACTCTCATCGAGGTAGTGGCAGCCGACGACCCGTTGCTGTCGGTGGCCGCAACCTCGTCGAGCGATTCCCGCGGCAGTGGTGGGATGGCATCGAAGTTGTCGGCTGCGCGTATGGCGTCGTGGTCGGGCGTGCGCGCAGTGATCGCCGATGCATCGCGCCCAAACGCGCTCGTCGACGCAGTCGCTGGAAAGTCTGTGGGCACGACGTTCTTGGCCAGTAGCCGCAACCTTCCGGCGCGCAAGTTATGGATCGGATTCGCCACCAACGTGGAAGGCGCAATCGTCATTGACGACGGTGCCAGACGTGCGCTCGTCGAGCGCGGTACGTCACTGTTGCCGGCCGGTGTCGTTGATGTCGCCGGTGACTTTGTCGAGGGCGACGTCGTTGAAGTGCGTGATTCGGCGGGCGTGACGGTTGCCCGCGGTATGGCACTGAGTGACGCTGAAGTAGTGCGCGAGTTCAAGGGCAGGCGCACAACCGACCTGCCCTCTCACGTTGCTCACGAGGTCATCCACCGCGACGACCTGCTAGTGCTCGTCTAGCTGGCTCGGCTGAATCGACTGCGAATTGCTTGCAGTTCCGGCGAACGCAGCAGCGCCAACACACCGACGTAGACCGCGATGCCGACGACGCCGGAAACACTCACCCGCACTAGTGCGGCCATTCCGTCGTTGCCGCCCACAACGCGTGCCACCGCCCATGTGGCTTCGGCCATGACTCCTGCGGCCAGCGTCATCCGATACAGCGCGGCGAGTATTGGTCGTAGCGGGAAGCCCGCGATCTTGTACGAGAGAATCTGCAGTGTCCACAGCGCCGCGACGAAATAGGCGATTGCGAAGGCCGCAGCTATGCCGAGTACGCCGAAGCGGTCGTAGAGCGCGAAGGCAAGCACGATCTGCAGAATGTTCTCGCAGAGGTTGATCATGTACGCAGTTCGCGGGTCTTGGTGTGCGTAGAACACGCGCAACGCAAAGAGGTATACGGAGAAGGCGCCGAGCCCGAGTGCGAAACCCGCGAGCGCGCGGCTCGCTACCAATGCGTCGGCGCTGCTGTATTCGCCATGCTGAAGGGCTAGGCCGATGATCGGGCGGCGCAACACGAACAGACCGAATCCGGCGGGGATGGTGAGCATCGCGACTAGCCGCAGTCCGAGGTCGGTGCGGTCGATCAAGCGGTCGCGTCGATGTTCGGCCACCGCCTGCGACATCTCGGGCAGGAAGGTGGTCACGATCGACATCGCCAACAATCCGTGCGGCAACATCAGGAACGTGAAGGCATTCGTGTACGCGGTCTGGTTGCCTTCTCCGCTGCGCACCAGCAGGTTCTGCACGACGATGATCGCCAACTGGTTCATTGCCACGTAGCCGAGCGCCCATCCCGACAACTTGCGCAACTGTTGAACGGCCGGATCGCGAAACGCAGGCCGGAAGCCGAGGGGCGCACCCGACCTGGCCAGCGACGGCAGCAGAGTCACGGCCATCACGGCGATGCCGATCGTGGCGCCGAACCCCAATGTCATCCGCAAGCGGTCGTTGGTCAATACGTCGCCCAACTCGGCCGTGGCTCCGCCAAGCGCGCTTGGCACGAGCAGCAGCGATCCGATGATCACTACGTTCGAGAGGGCAGGCGCCCAAGCGGCCGCGAAGTACTGCTTCCGCGCGTGTAACTCGGCCGTCGCGATCGAGTTGACGCCGTAGAAGAAGATCTGGATCAAGAAGAAGGCGGCGAGTGTTCCGCCCACCTCGCGGTAGAGGTCGAGGTCGACGCCCTCTGCGGTGGCGGATGCGTAGATGCTGAAGAGCCATGGCGCACAGACGACGGCGATCGCGGTGACGGCTGCGATGACGACAACTGCGACCGAACGGACCGCCACCTCGCCGTGGTCGTTCTTGTCGTGGCGCAACTGCGTGAACAACGGGACGAGTGCCGACGACAAGATGCCGCCGATGACCAGTTCGTAGATCAGGTTGGGGGTCGCGTTTGCCTGGTTATAGGCATCGGTTAGCGCTGACTTGCCCAGGACGGCCCCGAACACGGCGACCCTGACCAACCCGGTGACTCGTGAGAGCGCGGTACCGGAAGCGACGGCGACATTCGATCGCAGCAGGCCGCCCATCGCCTGTGAGGGTATCGCAGGTCAATTGATGGCTCCGTGCAACACGAAAGTAGGCTGGCCGTATGGCTCATCGATTCGAGAGCGTTCAGCAGGTCCGCGATGGGCTCAAGAGCGTCAATTACCTAGCGGACGAAGGCATTGCTGGCGTCGTGTTCATTGCCGACCGACTTGGCAAGCCCGTGCTGATCGAGGGTCCGGCCGGTACCGGCAAGACCCAGCTCGCGAAGAGCATCGCCGAGACGACTGGCGCGCGGCTGATTCGCCTGCAGTGCTACGAGGGTCTCGACGAGAGCAAAGCGCTATACGAGTGGAACTACAAGAAGCAGCTGCTTCGCATCCAAGCTGACAAGAACAGCGACTCGTGGAGCGATGTGCACGACGACATCTTCAGCGACGAGTTCTTGCTGACGCGTCCGTTGCTCGAGGCGATTACTGCCGACGACCCCGTGGTGTTGTTGATCGACGAAGTCGATCGCGTCGAAGTCGAGACAGAAGCGTTGCTGCTCGAGATTCTTTCCGAGTATCAGGTTTCGATTCCCGAGCTCGGAACCATCACTGCCAAGCAGATTCCGCTGGTGTTCCTCACGTCCAACAACACTCGCGAACTGAGCGAGGCGCTCAAGCGTCGGTGCTTGTACTTGCATGTCGATTACCCCGACATGGATCGCGAGAAGGAAATCGTTCTCACCAAGGTTCCCGGTGTCAGCGACAACCTGGCCGACCAAATTGCTCGCATCGTGCGCAGCATCCGCCAGCTCGACCTCAAGAAGGCGCCAAGTGTTAGCGAAACCATCGACTGGGCGCGCACCTTGGTGCTATTGGGCATCGAGAGCATCGACGCACAACAGGCCAAGGACACGCTGCACATCTTGCTGAAGTATCAGACCGACATCGCCAAGGCTGCCAAAGAGCTTTCCGTCGACAAATAGTCGCACCGAGACCACACGACACATAGACGAACGACACATCACGCCATGCTCGATCTGCTCGCCGGCTTCGTCTCCGAACTTCGTAACGCGGGACTGCCGGTCAGCCTGACCGAGAACCTCGACGCGATGGAGGCGGTGCAACACATCCCGATCGAAGATCGCCAGGCGTTCAAGTACGCCCTCGGTGCGACGCTGGTGAAGAACAACGCACACTGGCGCGCCTTCGAGACCGTGTTCGAGGTGTACTTCAGCTTGCGCGGCCCTGAGTACCGCATTGCCGAGGGTGGGGAAGACCTCGACGAGATGTGGCGCGAGATGCAAGAGCAAATGCGCGAGGGCGACGGCAAGGGCGCTCAGGGTGGCGGCCTCGACGGGTTGACCCCCGAGGAGTTGGCGCAACTATTGATGCAAGCGCTGATGAACGGCGACCAAGCGATGATGCGGGCTCTGGCGCGACAGGCCGTGCAGAGGTTCGCCGGGATGGAGCCCGGTCGTCCGGTCGGCGGTACCTATTACCTATACCGCACGCTGCGCAACCTCGACCTCGATGCGATGCTCGAGAAATTGATGGAAGCCAGCCGACAGCAGGCGGGCGAGTTGACGCAGCTTGAGGAACGCCTCGAGCACGACGAGTACAACGACCGTATCGAGCAGTTCAAGAAGGAAATCGAAGCCGAGATTCGCCGCCGGCTAGTTGCCGATCGTGGTGCGGAGGCGATGGCCAAGACACTGCGCAAGCCGTTGCCGGAAGACGTCGAGTTCATGCATGCATCGCGGGAAGAGATGCAGAACTTGAAGAAGGCTTTGCAACCGCTGACCCGCAAGTTGGCCGCGCGACTAGCACGCAAGCGCCGCCACGGCCGCAAAGGTGCTCTCGACTTCCGCAGCACGGTGCGCCATTCGCTCAGCTACGGCGGCGTTCCAGCTGAACCGAAGTTCAAGTACCCGCGGCCGGCGAAGCCCGAGCTGATGGTTGTCGCCGATATCTCCGGATCAGTCGCCGCCTTCGCCCGCTTCACGTTGATGCTGGTGTACGCCATGCAAGGGCAATTCTCGAAGGTGCGCTCGTTCGTGTTCATCGACGGCATCGACGAGGTGACCGACTATTTCAAGGGCGAGGAAGACATCGCGCAAGCAATTCATCGCGTGAACACCGAGGCCGATGTCGTGTGGGTCGATGGCCACAGTGACTACGGCCACGCGTTTGAAGTGTTCTGGGAGCGGTACGGCAAGAGTGTTGGCCCGAAAACGACCGTGCTTCTGCTCGGCGACGCGCGCAACAATTACCACGCGAGTCAGGCGTGGGTCGTGAAGGAGATGCAACAGAAGGCGCGGCACGTGTACTGGCTGAACCCCGAGCCGCGCAGCTATTGGAACACTGGCGACTCGATTGTCGGCGACTACGGCACGCATACCGACGGCGTGTTCGAGTGTCGCAATCTGCGGCAGCTGGAAGCGTTCGTCGAGAAGTTGGCATGACCCCCAGGCAGGTCGTGCCGCCGAGCCTGCTGACACATGTCGCGCTGCCTGTCCGCGATCTCGACGCGACACTTGCGTTCTACGCGAAGTACACGACGCTGCTGAAGATCCACGAGCGGCGCGATCCCATCACTGGAGCGCCGTCGGCCTGGCTCGCCAATGAACGCGATATCACTGGGCCGGGAGCTGCGCGCTTCGTCATCGTGTTGATCGGTGGTGGCCTCAACACCGACATCACCGGCGACATCAAGGAGGAGTACGGGTTCCTGCGCTCGATTTCTCACCTTGGGATTTCGTTGAACTCTCGCGAGGAGGTCGACCAGATCGCGGCGATGGCGAAGGACGAAGGCTGTCTGTTGCTTGGGCCGATGTATACCGATGAAGTCGTCGGCTATATCTGCGTGATTACCGACCCCGATGGCAACAACGTCGAGTTCTCAGTCGAGCAAATCCTCGGATAGGTCGACCTCGTCGGCGAACGCGTCGAGCGTGAGCTCGGCGAACTGTTCCGCGAATTCACCCGCTGCGATCCGCACGTAGAGATCATCCATTGCCGCCTGCTGTTCCGGCGACGGATTGCAGATGATGGCCCCTACTTGTGGGTCGACACCAACCTTGAATGTTCTCGTCTGCCCCTCCGAGAAACTGCCGTCGATGATGCCTGGTAGTACGGCGCGGAGATAGTCGCCGCCATCGAAACGAACTGCGATGCCGTACGCCAACTCGCTGTCGTCGCACGCAGTCGACGAGCCCGCACTGAGCGCGATTACCCCTGCAACGTTGGCGTCCGTCACCACAGCGCGGTGAGCGCCGTCAAGGAATGGCAAGACGGCGTGGTTTCGCTCGTCGACCGCCGTGCGAAACGCCGCCTGTGCGTTGGTGGTGTTGTCGAAGTCGTAGTTCAATGTGCCCGTTCGTACGTAGGTCAGGCGGAAAGAATCATCAACCGTCCGCAAGGCGTCTTCGAACGACCTCCGAAGCTGCTTCTCGAAGCCGAGGTCGCAACAACTGATGATCGTGGCCCGACGCTCGCCGATTGCCTCCAACAGCAACCCCGTTGCGAAGCCCGCGGTGTAGCCAATCTCTGCGCCATCGTGGGTGCTCTGCGCCAAGCCTGGGTGCTCGGGGATACCGGCACCGCAGTTGCAGTACCAATAGATATCCGGGTTCTGCTTGATGACGTCGGCCAGCGGTAGCGCAATCGCGGCAGCACCAATGACGATGATGTCGACGCCTTGTTGGGCGAGGCCACCGATCAGCGTTGCTGCGTCTTCAGGACGGATTCTGTCGATGACGATGGGTGCGGCAAAGCTGTTCAGGATCGAGAATTCTTTGGCCGCATCAACGATGCCTTGCGACCATCCGCCGCCGTCAGCAGGACCCGTCGTTGCAACGCCAAACACAACGTCACCGTCACGGTTGAAGTCGAGAGGGTCTGGCGGGCGCGCATTCGTCGGTGGAACCGAGGTTGAAATTTGGGTGGTGCCAGCGATGGTGATTCCAGCGGTGGTGGTGTCGCTGGCGTCGAGTCCGTCATCGCTACAAGCGGCGGTGACAAGGCTGACGGCTGCGAGCGCAGACAGATACACGGCTCCACTTCGAATGTGGGCGACGATAGCAGCGAGCCTTGGAACCTGGCCTGCGAGTCCGCCGCTAGCGTCGGCCGAGTGAAGCGACCTGATGTCGTGGTCGTGGGCGCCGGCGCCGCCGGTTGTGTGGTTGCCGCGCGACTCAGCGAGCGAATAGACCGGTCGGTTCTCTTGTTGGAGGCCGGCCCGGATAACGCCGAGCCGATCCGGCGGTGGCCGAGTCTCAGCGCCACTCGCACGCCACAGCAGCAACCAATGGGGTACGTCTCCGGGTTCGGAGTTGGTGGGTCAGCCGCGCTGAACGCAATGGTCGCGAATGTGGGAGAGCCCGACGACTACGACGAGTGGGAGCGCGTCTACGGATGCTTCGGTTGGAGCTGGCGCGATGTGCGGCCATGGTTCCGACATGTCGCGCTGCCAATGCGACGCGCTCGGCGAAGCGAGCTTGGTCCACTGTCGGCTGCAGTGTTGTCGGCTCTTAGTGGTGCCGAGCGCGCACGGTTGAATCGCACACGGGACGGCCGCAGGGCTTCTGTGAACGAGGTCTATCTCGACCCAGCACGCGGGCGTGCCAACCTTCAGGTACGTCCGAACGTGCTGGTCGATCGCGTCTTGTTCGAGGGCCGTCGCGCCGTCGGCGTGATGTTGGCAGACGGCGAGACCATCGAAGCTGCGACGATCGTCGTGTGCGCTGGCGCGTTGCATACGCCTGCGATCTTGCTGCGCAGTGGGGTTGATCGCGAGGGAGTCGGTCGTGGCTTGCATGACCATCCATCGATCTCGGTTCCGTTGACTGCAAGTAGCGCGAGGCCGGCGCGCTCGATGCTTGCAGTTTCGGTCATGGCTCGCGCATCGCATGCCGCCACACACGATCTACAGATCGTGCCAATTGACGCGGCCGACGGACCATCGCTGATGGCTGCCGCAATGCGCGTGTACTCGCGTGGACAGGTTCGACTGAGTTCGTCGGTGGCAACGGTCGATCCGATCGTCGAGTTCAACATGCTGACCGACGAACGCGACCTCGAATTGCTGCGCGCTGCGGCTCAACTGGTCGCGGCGACCTCTAGGCAGCCGGCAGTCTCGGCGGTGGGAGTTGCCGAAGCGATCTCGATGACCGACGAGTCCTTGCGCGCCGCCGTCGGCGATTACTTCCACGCGGCCGGCTCGTGCCGGATGGGCGCAGCTGATGATCGGCTTGCCGTGGTCGACGAACGCTGCCGAGTCATCGGGTACCAATCGCTCGTCGTCTGCGATGCCTCAGTGATGCCGAACCTTCCAAGGGGGAACCCGTGTCTACCGACGGTGATGATCGCTGAGCGTGTGTCGGCGATGCTGCAGAGTGAGTGATAAGAAGGCACGATGTCTCGCGACACGACCACTGCGAACGGGCTACATGAGTTAGGCGACGGTTGCTACGCCTACTTGCAATCCACTGGCAGCTGGGGATGGAGTAACGCTGGGTTGGTAGTCGGCGACGGTGCGTCTCTGCTTGTCGACACGCTGTTCGATTTGCGCCTGACTGAAGCCATGTTGCAATCGATGGCGCGGCTGACCGCCGTTGCACCGATCGCCACGCTGCTCAACACCCACGCCAATGGGGATCACTGTTACGGCAACCAACTGGTCGAGGGCGCGGAGATCGTGGCCTCGGTTGCAACGGCGACAGAGATGACGGAAGTTCCGCCAGCGATGCTGCATGCGTTGAACAACGCGCCTGGCGAGCTTGGCGCGCTTTTCCGCTACTTCTTCGGCGCGTTCGATTTCGATGGAATCGATGTGCGGCTGCCGACGCGCACGTTTGAGGGCCGGCTTGAGGTCGAGGTCGGTGGTCGTGTGATTGAACTGATCGAAGTCGGGCCGGCTCACACCAAGGGCGACACGATTGCCGTTGTTCCCGACGCCAAGACTGTCTACACGGGCGACATTCTGTTCATCGGCGGGACGCCAATCGTTTGGGCTGGGCCTTTGTCGAACTGGGTTGCCGCCTGCGACCTGCTGCTGGGTATGGATGTCGAAACTGTCGTGCCGGGTCACGGACCAGTCACGGACAAGGCCGGTGTAGTCGGCGTGCGTGACTATCTCGCCTTCGTCGAGTCGTCCGCCGCCCAACATCACGCTGCCGGCATCGATGCATGGGATGCTGCGCGTGATATCGCCCGCGAAATTGGTGCGCGCGACGAGTTTCGCGGACTGAGCGAGTTCGGTCGCATAACGGTCAACGTCGACACCGCGTACCGCAGTCTCGACTCAAGCTACGTCGCCCCCGATGTCGTCGAACAGTTCCGCCGAATGGCAGCGCTCGAAGGCTTCCAATTCGCCTAGGTGCCCGCCAGCTTGCGAGCGGTTTTGCGCACTGCGAACACCCAGCCGATGACGACGGACACGCTGAAGATGAACCACTGAATTGCGTAGCTGAGGTGCGGTCCGTTGCTTGATGACGGCAGCGGAACAGGCAGCAGTGCAGTCGAATCGGCGGGCAGCGACGTGAGCATCTCGATGTACATCGGCGCGACGGGTTCGTCGAACTGCGCGGCGATTGCGGGCACGTCTATGCGCCGAATCTCGACGACATCCGGCGTGTCATCGTCGTCGCGTTGATCGGTTCCGCCGGATTGACTGGCCCTCAGTCGTCCGACGACTCGTACTTCGCCACTGGGCGGCGGGGCCAGCTCGTTCTCGAACGCGAGAAACCCGCGGTTGACTAGCACCAGCGAGCCGTCGGCAAGTTGCAATGCGTTGACAGGGTCGCTGCCGGAAGTGTTGCCCTGCGAAAGGTTGACCACCTCGTACTGAGCCCCGACGTAGGTGCCGGTGACCTCGACTTGGCGATACTCGGCGGCATCCGGATCAGCCAGCGACACTTCCGCAAGCGGCACCGGGGCAGCAGTGGTTTGCGCGGCGACTCGATCGTTCAGCGCCTGACGCTCGTCGAGTCGACGTAGTTGCCAGAACGCCAGGTTGATCATGACCACGATCGCCCCGATGCAAAGCAGATGAAACCCAATCCACTTAGGCCGGACGAGAAACGAGTACATCCCGCCGACGGTAGCGGCAGCGAGTCGAGTGTTTCCTGCTTGTCGAGTGTTTCATGCCTGCACGCAGGCACGAAACACTCGACTCAAAACCTCGGACTCAAACCGGCGTGCTTAGCCGAGGTAGGTGAACCAGAAGACTTCGTCGTGGTACGGCGCATGCACCCAGACTTGGAAGGGCACGCCGACCGGGGCGCCTTCGAAAGTGATGTGTGCTTCCCAGTCACCGTTCGAATCGGCGAAGACCTTGACGTAGCCGTAGTCCGACTCGATCTTGATCTTGTCGCCGATGTTGGCGGTGCCCCAGAAAACATCGAACGGTGGCTCAGTGTCGCAGCTGCCGTACATCTGGTTGACGCTCCAGGTGTCCTCGCCGTCGGTGGTGGTCGTCTCGTCGTCCTTGGGCTCGGTGGTCTTTGGCTCGGTCGTCTTCGGAGTCTTCTTCTCCGTCGTCTCGGTCTCGACCTTCGGCTCAGTCGTGCGTGGCTTGTCGATTGGGTCGTAGCCACCATCGGGCACGGTCTTGTCGGGCCGACGCTCGGTCGTCTTCACTTCCGTCGAATCAGATTCCTTGTCCTCGACAGAATGCGCAGGCGAGAGACGGTGCTCGTCGGACTGCTGGTTGAACGCAAACGCGGTGCCGCCGATGAGGGCGAAACACGCGGCCGCGCTCCACACGATCAGTCCCTTGCGGCGACGATGCTGCACGAGCAGCATACGCTCGAAGCGGGCGACGTCGGGCTGTGGGTTGTAGTGAGCGGTCGCTTCATCTAGCAAGCGACCCAAATGGGATGTGTGCTCGTTCATCGATTTCCTCCAAGGCGTAGAGCCAGGTTCTGATGCCCGCGAGCGATGTGGGTACGCACCGAGCCCACAGAACAGCTCATCGCTTCCGCGATTTCGCCTTCGGTCATGCCGAGCCAATGGCGCAGCACCACCGCGGTGCGTTGACGTTCCGACAGCGTGCCCAGCGCCGCCAATACCTCGGGCCTAGCCGAACGCCAAATGGCTTCGTCTTCAGCGGATGTGGTGGAGGTGGCCCCGCCCTCAGCGAGCATCGCCGCGCCTGCGTGGCGGCGGGCCGTGCTGTCGCGCCGGTGCGCGCTGTGGGCGAGGTTCACCAGAATGGTTCGCAAGTACGCCCGACGCTTGGTCGGGTCGTTCACGCGATCCCAATGCTCGTAAAGCCGCACGAAGGCGTCGTGAGCGAGGTCGTCTGCTTGCTGCGTGTTGCCACACAACAGGTAGCCGAGTCGCGCCATGCCGTGAAACTCGGCCTCGTACAACGCCACGATCTCGGAGCGGGCGGAACCGGAGCGCGTGTTGTCGGAGACGAGTCGCAGCATGGAAGCGGGTTCGCCTGCCGATGCCTCGTTGCTGGGAAGCCCCAGTGCGGTTTGCACGATCATTGCCTACTACGACGGGCGGCGACGCTCGATCTCTGACGCGATCGGGCAGAAACTTTCACCTTCCGTAATCGGCCGACCACTCAGACGACTTGACAGCGGTTGATTCAAGCTACGGTCTGGTCCGGAATGGCCCCTGAAAACATCACTTCCGCATGGCTGAGCTCGATCTTTGATGCCGATGTTCGGCTTCTCGACTCGGCGCGGGTCGGTGATGGGCTGGTGGGCATGAATCTGCGGCTTTCGCTAGACGGGGGCGACGACGACGTGCCGTCGAGCGTGATCGCCAAGCTGCCGTCGCCCGACCCCACCAGTCGGGCCACCGGAATCGCGCTGCGCAATTACGAGCGAGAGGTGAAGTTCTACGCCGAGATCGCGCCGACGGTCGACATTCGCGTGCCGCGCTGCTTCCACGGCGACTGGAACGCGGACGACGGCGACTTTGTGCTGCTGTTGGAAGACCTCGCACCCGCCGCACAAGGCGATCAGATCGCGGGCTGCGACGAAGAGATCGCCCGCCGATCAGTGCTGGAACTCGCTCGCCTACACGGCCCGCGTTGGGGCGACGCGACGCTGAACGATCACGAGTTCCTTTCGCGTCGCACGCCCGACGACAGCATGCAGTTGCAAGTGATCTGGAATATGTTCCTGCCAGGCTTCCTCGCCACGTTCGATCGCTACCTCGACACGGAAGGCGTGACGCTGATCAAGCGATTCGGCGAGCGCATTCCCGATTGGATGGATGGTCGCACGCTGCCGACGACAGTGACGCACGGCGACTACCGACTCGACAACCTGATGTACGCGACTGAGCGCGGTGGCTACCCAATAGCCGTGGTTGATTGGCAAACACCGGGTCACAGTCAGGCGAGCGGCGACGTCAGCTACTTCATGGGTGCCGGACCGAAACCGGCCGTGCGCCGCAAGATCGAACGCGATGTGGTTGAGGAGTACCTGGAGGCGCTTGGTCAGTACGACGTGGTGGTGAATGACAGCGAGTTCTGGCAGCACTACTGCCGCGACGCCTATGCGGGCATCATCATGTCGGTGGTCGCGTCGCAGATTGTTGGAACGAGCGATCGCAGTGAAGCGATGTTCGCGGCGATGACGACTGGTCACACGCGGCACGCGCTCGAAGTCGGCAGCGAGAAGTTGATCTGAAGTGACGCACGGCGACATTCCTCTGCCGGACTTTCACATTCCGCACGCGGAGAAGATCGAGTGGATGGTCGAGACCCATGGCTGGGCGATGGAACCGGTCGCCGCCAACCATGAGGTTGATCCGCCGTTCGCTGGCTATGTGTACACGATCGGCTATCCGGAAGCTTTCGACTTCCCGGAGGTAGTGGTGTTCGGACTCACGCCATCAGCAGCGCGCGGATTGTTCGACATGATCGCCGACATGCTGCGCGGTGGAACCGAGATTCCGCGCGGGGTCGAGCTCACCGGCTTCTTCGATGGGGAACTGCGTTGCGTCTTCGCTCCGATCGCGCCCGACGTGGTGCGTGCACTTCTTACAACTGCAGTCGCGTGGCGACGTGGTGCGCCATTCGAGGCGGTGCAACTTCTGTGGCCCGACCGCAACGGATTCCTACCGACTGAGGATGGCTTCGACCGGCGCATGGTGCTCGCTCAGCCCGTCGTGGCCGCGATCTAAAGGTCCAAGAAACCACGCGCTTCATTCAACTCGGCTGCCAACTCATCAAGCGCCTTCTGGTCGCCGGCAAGAAGACGACTACGCCGGACCGAAGGCAGCGGTGCCGAGGCCAGCAATGAGGCCCAGTCGGCGCCTGGCTGGTCGAGCGCTAAGCGCAACGCGGTCGTCAGTGAGCCAACTGGCTCGCGGTCGTAGTCGCGAAGCAGTGCCTCAACGTGCGCCTTCTTCAGTCGCGTCAAACCGGATCATCCCGCATCGCCCACGGCGCGCCGTGTTCGTTGAGTAGCGCCAGAAACGGATCGGCACGGAACGCCTCCGGCCCCTTAACTCCCTGACCCTTCCACTCGCCACTCGCAACCATCTCGAGTGCGATCACAGGGTGGACGGCGGTCTGCCATACAACCGCCTGGTGCCCGTATTCGTGCATCGTCCACGCGTTGTCGACAACTTGGTATAGGTATGTGCGCCGCGGCTTGCCATCCAGCCCCAGCCCGGTGACCAGCGAGCCCGCACACGTGCGGCCACGCATGTGATCGCCGAGCTCGGCCGGGTTAGGGAGGGCGGCGGCGACGAGGTCGCGCGGCGACACTTGATGGCCGCGAACTGTCACGGGCTTCGTGCTGTCGAGGCCCAGTTTGTGAAGTGTCTTCAACACATCGATGAACTCGTCGCCCAATCCGTACTTGAACGTGACGCGTCCGACATCGAGCCAGCGCGGCATCAGGATCACTTCTTCGTGTTCGACATTGACGCAGCCGAGCGGACCAATGCCATCTGGAAAGTCGAACGTCTCTGGCTCGCTGAATGGCGCTGTGGTGAACCAACCGCGATCGCGTTCGTAAATGATCGGCGGGTTGAGGCATTCCTCGATCGTCGTCCAAATGCTGAACGTGGGGGCGAACGTCGATCCTTCGATGAGTAGATCGGCTCCGTCACGCACGCCGATCTCGTCGATGCGCGAGAAGAGATGATCGGAGGCGTAGCGCGCGACGACGTCGCTGAAACCGGGCTCGACGCCTATCGCCACCAACGCCAGCAGCCCGCGCTCTTCCCACTTGTCGGCGACGGCGAATTGCGCGTCGCCCAACTTGACGCCGCACTGGTTGTACGGGTCCGTCGGATGCGGCACAGACATATGCATCGCCATGTCGAGGTAGTGGCAACCGGCTTCGAACGCAGCGTCGAAGATCGGTGGGTTGAATCGCGGATCGCAGGCGTTGACGATGACATCGGCGCGGCTTGTGCGAGCAAGCTCGATCAGGTCTTGACGACTGGCCGCATCAACGCGAGTTCCCAGAACGTGCGTTGCACCGGTGCGAGCTGCGGCCCGGGTGGCACGCTCGGCGTCAACGTCGGCGACGACAATCTGCTCGAAGACATTTCGGCGAGCAGCAATTGAAACGATTGCAGAGCCCACCCCGCCGGCACCGACGACGAGCACTCGCATGCCCCGAAGCTAGTCGGCGAACCGCCAACGGACGCGCTAGCACGGCATTCTCGCAGGTCAGACCCGAAAACGGGGCCAGTCAGTAAGAGAACGCGCGGCGCTCGGCGCCGGCGTTTACCAAAGCTGCAATGCGGGCCGCGATGTAGGGGCTGAAGTTGCCGCGGTACCGCAGTTGTAGTTCGGGCAGCATCCAGTCGTGTCCGGTGACCTTGCCACGGCAGGCCGCCGTTCCGCACGCACACTCGAACTCGTCGTAATCGCTCCCGTCGCTCATCGCGTAGTCGTAGGTCAGCTCTTCGCCGACTTCAATCTCGCGCAGCGCGACCACAACCGTGTTGCCGCTCATCCCGCAGTTTGGTTCGCAAGAGTGATTGATGAAGTCGGACGGCTCGGGTTCGGTAGCGCCCGAGAGAAACAGTTGCTCATCAACCTGGATGCTGCGTGCCTGCTGGTGCGCCGGCAGCAGATCGAACTCGTCGCGCGTCAGGCAGCGTCCGCCGAACGCCGCGATGACGTTTCCGGCAGCGATCGACTCGACCGCAAAGCAGCCGCGGCCAACCGAGGTAGCCCTGGCAGTTGCCTTCGAAGTGAGGTAGCCGTTACTCATCGGCATCAATACTGACGATCTCAGCGGGCCGCGTCTACTTGCTTGCGCGTCAGTGGCGCTGACGGTGGCGTCAGTGCGGCTGCCCCGTCGGTCAGTGAGTTACCCGAACACGGCTGTGCTGGCCCGCACCATGGTTGCTATTGTGCAACTGCACACGCATCACGAGTGACCCACCGGCTGATCGGTTCTCAGCTGGCCCGGGTCCGGCAACCGGGGAGGAAGCCCCACGGTGCCATCCTGCTTCGGCGGGGATGTGGTCCGGCTCGCCGGGCAACGAAGCTTCCTCTCGTGCGGCGTCACTGCATTTGCATTGCAGAAATACCGACAACGACTCACGAGGGAGGCAACGATGGCAGCACGACCACACCCGGCGACGGGCGCGTGGATGCCTGGGCGCCCCTCGGGCAGTCGTCGCTTCTACCAGTTTCCTGCCGATCGCCCGTTTGCGCTGGATCACGGCATCACGCTGCACAACGTGGTGGTCGCCTACGAGACCTGGGGGAAGCTGGCAGCTGACGCGAGCAACGCAGTATTGCTGTGTCATGCGTGGACGGGAGACAGCCACGCAACCGGACGCGCCGAGGACGGCCACCCGACGCCTGGTTGGTGGGAGGGAATGATCGGTCCCGGATTGGCAATCGACACTGATCGATTCTTTGTGGTGTGCGCGAACGTGCTTGGGGGTTGTCAGGGCTCAACCGGCCCGACATCGCCGCACCCAGTTGATGGTCGACCATACGGAAGTCGCTTTCCGGTGATCACCGTTCGCGACATGGTGCGCGCTCAGGCGCGCTTGGCCGACCACCTCGGTGTTCAACGCTGGCACTCGGTGGTGGGTGGCTCGCTCGGCGGAATGCAAGTGCTCGAGTGGGCGATCATGTTTCCGCGGCGAGTTGCATCGATCGTGCCGATAGCGACGTGCGCGCAGGCGACTGCGCAACAAATCGCGTGGGGCGCGATTGGTCGGCGCGCGATTCGACTAGATCCGCTGTGGAACGGCGGCGATTACTACGACGCACCCGATGGCGGTGGCCCGTGGGAAGGGCTCGCGATCGCGCGCATGGTTGCGCAAGTGACATTCCGCAGCGACAACGTGTTCACCGATCGCTTCGGGCGCGAGGTCGCCGATAGGGCAGCAGTGGGTGAAGAGGTTGGGTTGTGGCAACGCTTCGAGGTCGAGCGTTATCTCGACTATCACGGCGACAAACTGGTGCAGCGTTTCGATGCGAACAGCTATCTAGTCATCGGCAAGGCGATGGACCTGCACGATGTCGCGCGTGGCCGCTCTGGTGTTGAACCGGCGATGGCTCGCATCGCGGCACCGTCGTTAGTGATGGGTATCTCCAGCGACGTTCTCTATCCGGTGTACCAGCAGCAACAGATTCATCAGTTGATATCCGCCGCAGGAACCCGCGCCGATTACGTGGAGGTGAACTCACCGCACGGACACGATGCGTTTCTGATCAATCTTGAGCAGGTTGGCCCACCGGTGAAACGGTTCCTGGAGACGCTTGCTTAGCAACCTGATTCCAGCTGAGGGTTCGCCGGCGGTTTAGCCGTAGAACGCAGTAAGGCGTGCTGCTCTGAGTCTGTGACTGCCTTCGAACTCGGATCGGTGAAGGTTGTGTTTGACCCACTGCCAAGCTTGCGCGGCGCATTCGATTGCGAAGTGTGAGCCATCGGGTTGGCATGAGGCCGGCTGCGAGTCGACCCAACGCGCGAATCCAGAGATGTAGATGGCACCCACCCGGTTCGCCGCGCGAACCAGGATGGCGTCTACCGCGGCAATCCGTTCTTCATCTGCCCACAGCCAGCCGGCGCTGGCAGCCGCCGACACCCGCTCCTGATTGGGCCATAGCGAGCCGTCGGAGTCCCTCGCCCATCCGGCAAGACTCACGGGAGTGTCCAGAACCACGATTCGTTCGTGCGTGAGAGCTATCCGCTGAAAAGTCTCAACAAGGTTGTTTTCAAGGTAGATCTGCCACGACGGGTCTAGCGGCGAGAACATGATTTCGGCTTCAGTTCCGATGTCGACTGTAAGCAGCGTGCCCGCGAGCACAACCGCTAGGTCGCGTTGACCCGCACCCGGCGCAGCGGAGATGTACGCCCGTGTGTCGCAGGCCACGACCTCACCCGTTGTTTGCGTACTGATCGAGCGCTCCGCTGGTGGCGACGATTTGTTGTAGCGCTGAAAGAATGTGGACTGGCCCAGAAACGAGCAGCCCTGCCGACCTTCGTTGTCAACCACAGCCTGAGGGTCTAGTTCAGTTCCTTGCGCGAGATACCACGCACGGCTGTCGCCATAGAACGTGACTGTCGTCGAACTTGCGACGATGGCCGGTTGACTCGCGAACGCGTCGGCGTCCGCAGCTCCGTAGCCGTTAGCGATACCAGAAGGGTTGAGTGTGATGAGCAGCAAAACTCCACAGGCGATACGTTTGACTCGCATTGTGTTTTGTTATCGGACTTAAGTAGCCCAGTCTTTAGTTCACCTGTGGCATCTGTCACCTGTGCGAGCTAGGGCAGGTGGTTTTTGATCCAAATACCAGCGCGAGTCGCACATTCAAGCGTTAAGTGTGCACCATCGGGGTGACAAGACTCGGGCTGACTCTCAACCCAATGGGCAAAACCGGTCATATACGTCGCTCCAGCGCGTTGAGATGCACGCGCCAGAATTCTGTCTACTGCCGCAATCCGTTCCGCGCTCGACCAGAGCCAACCGGACTTGTCGTAAGCATCGTTCCACCAACCGGCACGGCTGATTGGCGTATCAAGAACGACCACAGAGCGATGTGTAGCAACTATGCGTCCAAGCGTTGCGACGAGGTTGGTCTCTAAATAAGCCTGCCATGAAGGGTTCAACGGAGAGAAGACCGCGCCCTCTTGAACTCCAACGTCCACGGTGAGCAGAGTGCCCGCATAAACGATTGCGAGATCTTTCTTGGGGATGGTCGTGGCGGTTTCGATGTACGTCCGGATATCACAGTTGACAATTTCGCCCGTCGTTTGCGTACTTACGGTCCGCTCAAACGGTGGAGAGGTTTCGTGGTATCTCTGGAAAATTTGATCTTGGCCGAGAAAGACGCAAGCTTGTCGGGCTTTGTTTTCCACGAGCCATCCTGGAACCAACTTTGCGCCCTCCGCTAGAAACCAGCTTCGACTGTCGCCATAGAACGTGACTGACGCAGGTGGACCAACAGACAGGGTTTGTGCCTGCGATACTTTTTGCGTACTTACATGGCAGGTGGGATAACAAGTTTCTCGATCAAACGTGGCTTCCTGGGCCGCCTCAAGGCCAATCGGGACGACAGCAAGAAAGAGCACCACCCGTGTCATCAGCTGCAAAGGGTTGGGATCCTTCGCGCCGAACAACTTGGCGTACCACGGAATACTGTGCTCGCTGGGTTTGGACGAGCAGTTCCGGGCGAAATAGTAACGGCGAGGCCTTGGTTGGCCGGATGTTGCGAACGTCGGGCCGTCGCTACCCGCCGGGTAGCGAAGTTCCAGACCGCTTCGGCGACTCCTCCCGACATGAACCGAAGATTTCACGGCCAGACACTAACGCTGGCATCCGCCCCAGATTTAGTTGAGCAGGCGCCGGACTCGACCCCTTCATAGAGGTGAACTCACCGCACGGACACGATGCGTTTCTGGTCAACCTTGATCAGGTGGGCTCACCGGTGACGCAGTTTCTGGAGGCGTCGGCTTAGCAACTTTGATTCCGGCTCGCTCAAGCTCGGCATCGAGCAACTCGACGCATCTGCTCTTCCTCGGAATGCGCAATGCCAGCATCTCGGGCTTCGCGACACCGTCGACGGATTGTTGCGCGACGTAGATCTCGAGACCCTTCGGTGGGTCAGCAGACTTACCTATGAGCGACCACGTACTTCGCTGCCGACGCATCATTCGCTTCTGCGTAATGTGCAGCGAGCCGCCGGGTAGGAACGCAACCTGCGTCTCGCGTGGATGGCCGCCTAGCTGGCCGTGAAAAAACTCCTGCGCCCCGCACATGAAGCGTTGCCCGTCCTTGGATACCCAATGCGGTTCCATGCGATAGCCAACCCACCACATGCCGCCCAGGACGATGACAACGACTGCCAGCCATACGTATTCCACAGATACAGCATTGCCGATTGGGCCTGCTCGCCGGTATCGGGCGGCGTGGGAATCGGCCTTCCTCGTGCGAGAATGGCGGCCATGATGTTGCTCGCCGACAGCTTTGAAGACCCCGAGCGGGCCAGAACGATCTACCTAGCGGCTGGCGGATTAGTGCTGGTGGCGCTGCTGGTGATTGCCGGCACGGTGTGGTGGTGGCGCTCAGCGGCCGTCGAGCACCCTGCGCTTGGTCCGCTGGAAGTGATGGGCACAAAGTCGTGGTGGAAGAGCGACCACAGCGATCGTCGCGACCGACTCGAGTCTGTCCGCCCCGATGGTGCCGAACCCGGCGACACTTCGTTGATCGTTCCCGACCCAGTCGACCTGCTGGATGACGATCGCACTCGCCCGCTTGACTTTGACGACCTCGCGGGCGCCTTCGACAGCAAGGACGACTGGCGCAGCGATGACGTCCCTGAAGTGGCAAACGTCAGAGACGACCGCGAGGTACGGGAGCCTTGGGAAGCGCGCGAGCCTCGAGAAGTTCGACCTGTGCGCAGCCGCCCGAATTTGCCGATGGATCCGCTGCTTGGGCGACAGTCCGACGACTACTGATCGTCTCCGGTACGGTTGCAGTCGTGGCGCAAAGTCTTGATGTCGACGCAATGCTGGCAAGGTTCCGCGAGCGGGCGGCAGCGGTAAAAAATCGCCCGTTGCCGCCGGTGGCAGGGGAGGAGCGGGCGCTGTTCGTCAAGCAGGCTCAGCTCGACTTCCAGGACTTCGCGATCGTCGGCGACGCGGAGGGCACGATGGAGGACGGCGTACTGGTGCTGCGGGTTGATCTCCGCCCGAAAGGCGCCTGAACCCCGATCCTCGTTGCCGGTCTCGGCCGTTTCTCGCTAGATTGCAGGCGCACGTTGCGGACGTGGCTCAGTTGGTAGAGCATCACCTTGCCAAGGTGAGGGTCGCGAGTTCGAATCTCGTCGTCCGCTCCATTTCATTTTGACGCCCGAATGAGGGCGTGATCACCAGGTCGCCGCCGCCACACGCTGGGCCTCCGGCGCGAGCCGAAGGACTAGGTTGACTCCGTGTTTGGACTTGATCCGCCGTTCGATGACAACGAAGTCGAGGTTGTCGAGCCAGCCTCCGGCGGACGCAGTTTTCCATTGCCGCAGGTGATCGCGATCGTGGTCACGGTGCTGGTGGTCGCGACCGGTGCATATGCACTCTGGACGGGGTCGGATCAGAAGCAAAACGTCTCAGCGTTCGCGCCCGATTCCGAGCCGCCAACTACCGACTCGGCCGCAGCCTCGACGGTGGCGACGACGACCTCGTCATCGACTACCACAACGAATATTTCAACATCCACAACGTTGACAGTTGAGCAGGGTGATGGGGGGTCGGACGCTGATGAAGCGCTTGGCTGTAGCTGGCAGGTACCAAACCTTGTAGGCAAAACCATCTGGAATGCCATTGAACCATTCCATAACTGTCTCGTCCAGAGTTCAGCTTTTCGGTTTGAGATCTACACAACGAGTGAGCCGTGTACGACCGATCCGGCACTCTACGACCGAATCGGATCACAGTCTCCGAGCCCCGGGACACCGTTCGGCGACGGCGTCCTTAGGATCGATGTTTCCTTCTACCGGAACTGTTCGACTGCGCCGCCACCGTTCGTTACCTCGCCACCACCTGACCCGACCACCACCGACAGCACCGAACCCGAACCGCCGGATTCAACTCTTCCGACGCCGTAACCTCTAGCCCGTTCTGACCAGCGACCGAGGGTCGCGAGTTCGAGTCTCGTCGTCCGCTCCATTGCGACCTGCGTTTGATCGGGACTGTTCAAAGGCCCTTGGGCCCTATCAGCGAATGTTTTTCGGTAGCACAGTCATGGGGGTTAGGCGTGCGTCACGGCGCTTGCCAAGCGTTCCGCTTTGCGTGGCGGGAGGTTGAAAATGGCTAGCTCAACGACTTTGAAGAAAGCCGCCGAAACTCCTGCGGCATCGCCAGCTAGGCAGTGGCTACCGCCGGCCGTGCCTTTGAAGCTTGATAAGGCGCCCGTCGTGAAAGGCCGCCCATCGCGATCTGGGCTGGTGGTACTTAGTCTGATCGCGGTAGTCGTTATTGGGCTGTTGTCGCAGCGCGGTGATGATGTCAACGTCGTTACGCGGCAACTTCAGCCGAGCGCCGAAGACCAGCGTGTCGAAGTCGGCGGCGGCGTCACGGTGGTGGTGCCTGGGGGACTGCTTGACACTCCGACCACGCTGGTGGCGACCGAGACGATGCGACTTCCGAATCTTGCGGGAGGCTTGCTGCAATCAATGCCTGGGCATGTCATCGAGTTCGGTGACCAGACGACGTTCGACTCAGAACTGACACTCGAGTTTGTCCTCGACCCTGCGCGCGTTGAAGCTGGTCAGAAATTGCTGTTCGTCAGTTACTACGACAAGGAGAACGAACAGTGGGTGCCTGTGAAGACGGAAATCGTCGATGGCGTCGCGACAGTACGAACCGACCATCTGTCGTGGTGGACCAGCTGGTTCACGACCAACGATTCGGCCACCGCGATAGATCCGATCACCGGCGAAACGTACGAAGTGGTCTATCAGCGCGGTGGAAGCGGAACTGTCGGTGGCGCGTCGATCCCGATCGAACAACTTGCTGAACGTATCGCGCAGGAAGCCTCCATTGCGGGCCTTAACTACCGCGCATCCGGATACGGGAGCGCGAACACCTACATGTTCCTCGACGATTCGCTACGCACGGGCGAGGGCTACTTCGACACCAAGTTTGGTTACACCGTCCTTCCCACGAGCTTCCAGGACGACACCGAACTCGCGGACACGGTCGCTCACGAGGCGTTCCACATGATCCAGGCAGCCGACCCTGGCATCGGCCTGTTCAAGATGAACGGAAGTAGATGGCTTGTCGAGGCTGCTGCCGAGTACGCGGCGAAGCGAGTGGCTTCGGTGCCAGCCAAGCCGCTCGACACAAACGCGTACAAGATCGACTTCCGTACTGGCATGCGTGCCGTTGACGACATCCACGAATACGCGATGGCGGGACTCGTTGATCGCGTGCTGTCCGACTCCGGAATGAGTTTTGAGGATTTCTGGACCAAGCTGAGGAGCGGGAGCGGCAGCCTTGACGACCGGTTCGCTGTGATTGTCCGCGATGCATTGGGGTACGACCTCGACGAGGCCTACCGGAGGTTCCTCAACGAAGCGATCACGAGCGGTGAACCGGAAGTGATGAGCGCGCCAAGGGTGATCCAGTGGTCGTTGTCAGACGATCCGCCGGAACAGTCCGAAGCCACTGGTCGGCTCGCTGTTCCGGCGGCAGGCGCGATGGACGCTGTCGTTCTTGGGCCACCACCGTCGGCTATCAACGCTTCGGCTTCGGCGACAATTGAGTTCACGCCGACCTCTGGCACGTCCGACGCTCGGGTCGCGGTCTTCGTTGTCCCCGTTGGCGCGACCGGTGGGATTGGGACCGTGTCGGGCGGAGCGAGCCCGGTGGTGACGGCCGCGGGTGAGGCCGTCACCTTTGCCCTCCCTGCAGGTTCAGGCGTGCTCATCACACTGTTCTCGAGCGAGGCCGGGGTGTCGATGCCATTTCGTCTGACGGCGATCCCGCAGGCGGTGGCAATCGAGATCCTTCCGGCGGGTGGCGGATCGCCCCTTGCGAAGATTGTCGACCCATCGGTCGCGATGCCGTTCGTAACCGGCATCGATGCGGGCAAGACCTATGAGCTGAGGGTTCACCTGTCTCCTGGCATCGAGGTCTACGAGATGCGCTGGACTTGGCCGTGTGCCGAGCCCGCGCCGGACCTTGGTCGTGTGAACACCAAGACGTCTCCGGAGTTCGCCGTGCAGGAACTCATCTTGCACTGCACCGTTGTGGGCAGTCCCGGCCTCAACGTGATCGGTGTGTCGGTGATCGATGTGAGCGCGTCATCCACGGCCCCAGCGGTGTCGGCCGAGGTCGGCTTCCACCTGACGGCGATCAGTCCGATCGCCGGCGCCACGGTGGGGGTGCCGGTCACGATCACTGCACCGGATCACCGCGGCCAATATCGCTACCGCTGGAACTTTGGTGACGGCACAACGGCAGACACCGACGTACCGACGACCACGCACACCTACACACAGGCGACAGTCGGTGGACCGGCTTCAGTGACACTCCAGCTATTGCCTCCTGGCGGATCGGGGAGCGACGTTGTATTGGCCAGTTTCACCACACCCGGTTTTGAGGTCACCACCGACTTCAGCGGAACGTGGACCGGAACTCTCACCTTCACTGGCTGCTCGCAACCCCCGGGGCGAGTGCCGTCCTGCGACTTCTTTATGAGTCAGGGAGTTCTAACACTCCACCTCGTGTTTCGATCAGCGCCGGACGGAACCGGCGAGGTCGACCTGTCCGCAACCAAAGCCGACGGCCAAACCGGCGAGACGACCACGTTCTCGCTGACATGGACTCAAACGTCGGTGACATGGGGTGAGGGGGCTGGAACGTTCAACGGCACGTTAGACCTCGCGGCCGGGACGATGAGCGGCTCTGGAGGCGGCTCCATACAGGACGAGTCGCTTTCGTGGACCTGGGAGGCGCACCGCGGGTGACACGCAGGTCGGCGATGACCGACAGCGCGTAACAGGAATGGTCACGGAATCGTTGCTAAACCCGTGTCGCCCAGTTTGGCAGGATGTGTTTATGACTCGACCCTGGCTCGCTAAGCGGTTGCTTCTCGCGATGCCCAAGGCGGAGTTGCATCTTCATCTCGACGGTTGTTTGCGACCTGTCACCGCAATCGAACTCGCTCGCGAGCGTGGCGTCGCTGCGCCGCAGACGTACACCGACATGTTCGAGGCGCTCGTAGCAGCCCCTGGAACTGGCTCGCATGAAAACCTGCTCCGGTGTTTTGATCTGCCTATCTCTTTGATGCAAGACGTCGAGGCGCTCACTCGTGTTACCACTGAGTTGGTTGAGGATAAGGCCGCAGATCGTGTCGCTTACATGGAGATCAAGTGGGCGCCCGCGCTGCACTGCAATCAGGGCCTCTCACTCGATGACGTTGTTAATGCGGTGGCGTTGGCTGCCGCCGACGCGTCCCATCGGTTCGGAGTTGTTGTCACGCTGACGGCGGTCGGATTGCGATCCGACCCGCCGCACTTGAACACACAAGTCGCCGATGCCGCGGTGCGGCATCGAAGCCTCGCTGTCACCGGATTCGATCTGGCCGGTGCGGAGGAACATCATCTCGATCCGGTTGCGCACGCAGCGGCGTTCGAGCGCGCCGGAAGTGGCGGCCTCGGCTTAACGGTCCATGTTGGGGAACTGGCGGACGGCGGTGCTTTGGTTCGCCGCGCGCTTGAGTTGTCGCCCCAACGGCTTGCCCACGGAGTAACGGTCGCCAGCGATCCTCAGTTGATCGACGAGATAATCGCACGAGGCATCACCCTCGACCTGTGCCCGACTAGCAACGTGCAATCAGGCGCCGTGACGAGCATCGCGGCTCACCCACTCGCGATACTTCACAGAAGTGGCGTCAAGGTGACGATAAACACCGACGACACAACAATCTCCAACATCACCTTGTCCGAAGAACTTCACTCGTGCCACGTCGAACTGGGAATGACACTGGCCGAGATCTGGCGGTGCAACCTAAACGCGGTGGAAGCGGGTTTCGTTGATGCTGACGTAAAGGCAACACTGCACAGAGATTTTCAAAGATGGGCAGAGCACATCCCTGAGCTCTCCGAAGCGACGAGTACGACTTCGACTTAGATTGCCCAAGTTCCGGCTGCGTACTACGGGACTGCGACGACGTCGACTGGCCAACCTGCCATGAGATCGGTCCATGACGACACGCCGCCGATGACGCCGGGACCGACCATGCGAATCGAGCCCACCGGGGTTACATGGCCGCTTGTGGTGTACACCGTTGCCACGAGATCGAGGAAGTCGTCTGCCCAAAGCGTCCGGTCTTCTAGATCACTGAACGTGATGCCAGTAAACAGGATGGTGTCGACGACCTCGCCCGTACCAAGGTCGCCGATGGTGTCGTCGCCGAAGTTGGATGTCGTGTCGTATACAAACGTGTCGTTCTCTGCGTCACCGTCGACGTTCGGCGCATCGCCGAAGAGCAGGTCGTCGCCGGCGCCGCCGGTGAGCATGTCTTCGCCTGCAATGGACATGCCTTCGATTGCGAAGTCTGCGTCGCCGTAAAGCTCGTCGTCGCCGGCGCCACCGATCAGCGTGTCGTTGCCTGCCCGCGATCCGGCGCCAATGAACGCGCCATCGCCGACGAGAATGTCGTCGCCATCGCCGCCGTCAAGATGGTCATCGCCCCCGAAAGCGTCCTCGTCGATGGCCTCGACGGAGTCGCCGTACAACTCGTCGTCGCCCGCGCCACCGATCAGCGTGTCGTTGCCGGCTTCTGCCTCTTCCACAATAAAGATGCCGTCGCCGACGATGAAGTCCTTGCCGTCGCCGCCATCGAGATAGTCGTGGCCCCCATAGACATATCCAACCATTCCCTCGACCGCGTCACCGAACAGAAGGTCGTTGCCGCCTTCTCCGTACAGAGTGTCGTTGCCTCCGACCGGTCCAACAGCCAAGCCAGGGCCCACGTAGCCGAAGGGGCCACACGTGCAGTCGTCCAGATAGACCGAGTCGCCGACGAGTAGGTCGTCGCCGTCGCCACCTTTGATCGTGTCGTCGCCGGCAAACTCTCCAGTTGTCAAGTAGGCCTTGTCACCAAACACGAGGTCGTTGCCGTCGCGCCCATTTATGACGTCGTCACTGCAATGACCGTCGTTCCCGCACAGCGGTTCGTCGAGGGGTCCGTCCGCACCGTCGAGGTGGAGCTCGACGTCACCAACAATGATGTCACTGCATCGCGTTCCGTTGAGCGTCTCGTTGGCCGAGGTGCCAAAGAGTTCTATTCCATCAAACGGAAAGGTGATGTCGAAGATCTCCGCTGGAATCGGTTCCTCTTCGAACAGCGGTGCGCAAATGAACGGTGGTGTCGTCTCGCACGGTTGATTGTTGAGCACGATCGCAACACCTGCCGGGAGGCCCTGCAGCTGCAGCGTTGCAGTCGGGCTGCCTTCGTCGCCGAAGGTGACCACGAGGTGGTCATCGCCGCCGAACGTCGGCACCGGAGCGACATCGTCGCTGGGGTCTTCGTCCTGCGGGGGGAACATCAGCCGATCAGCGTCGGGGTCGAAGTCGGTGATCGTGTCTTCGTCGTTCGACGGATTGAAGGCGAACACGTCGCAGCTGGCGCCACCGGTCAGGGTGTCGGCGCCTAGTCCGCCGACGAGAAAGTCGAGACCATCGCCACCGTCCAGCGTGTCGTCGCCGTCTTTGCCGTAGAGCGCGTCGTCGGCACCCGCACCCGCGAGGGTGTCATCGCTATCGGTACCAACCACAAGATCGTTGGCGGGGGTTCCATCAAAAGTCGAAGCACCGTCGCCGTTAGATTCGCAAAGGTCGCCGACTCCGTCGCCGTCAAGGTCGCCTTGAAATGGATCAGCGGCGTCCGGGCAAACGTCGACTTCGTCTTCAACCAGGTCGCCGTCGCCATCGGCGGCGAACGCGGGCAACGCCTGGAAGGCAACGAGTCCCGTTATGGCGAAGAGTGTTAGTAGCCGACGCATCAGTCCCCCGAAACGACGCGCATCCAACGGCAGCGCGATCGTCGAGATGTTAGCAATTGGACGACCGACCAAGCCGCCAATCAATCTCCGCAAGTCGTTGGACCGAGTTCAACGATCGGTGCGTTTATCTCGCGGCAAGGAGTCCACTCAGTCGCAAGTTGAGGTTGAGGTTGAGGTTGAGGGTTTGGGGTAGACACGCGGCTTGGTCACGACGTGCGCGCATCCAGCGCGGCGCGCACTTCGTTGACTATCTGCTCGGACGTCGCTCCAGGTGTCAGCACCGTGTTGATGCCGACTGCGGCCAGTGCAGCGAGGTCGTGGTCGGGCACGATGCCGCCAAGGATGACGGGGATTGTGCTTCCGCGCTGGCGAAGCTCTTCGACCACTAGCGGAGCGAGGGTCATGTGCGCGCCAGACAGCATTGACAATCCGATGGCATCGACGTCTTCGTCGATTGCCGCAGCTGCAACCGTCTGCGGTGTTTGGAAGAGGCCGGTGTAGATGACCTCGTAGCCAGCATCGCGCAGCATGCGTGCGACCACCTTGATGCCGCGGTCGTGGCCGTCGAGACCAACCTTGGCGATAAGTATTCGCTCGCCAGCCATCAGATCACTGGCACTTCCACGTAGCGCCCGAACTCGGACTCGAGCGTCGCCATGATCTCGCCAAGAGTCGCGTACACCGCGACTGCGTCGATGAGCGCCGGCATCAGGTTGATCTCTGGGTCGGCTGCCTCGGCTCGCACGCGCTGCAGTGCCGCGTCGACCGCCGACTGCGACCGATCTTGGCGAACTTGTTCCAGTCGCTTGCGCTGGCGTTGCTCGTCTTCGGCGGAGATCTTCAGCAGCTCCATCTGGGCGTCGTCGTTGCCTTCGGTGAATCTGTTGACACCGACGGTGATGCGACGGCCATCGTTCATCGCCCGTTCCAGCTCGAACGCCGAGTCGGCGATCTTGCCCTGGAACCAGTTTTCCTCGATGCCACGAATTGCACCCTCCAGCATCGACCCGCCGCCGAGCGTGTCGAGATGTTCGAACAGTTCCTCTGCCTGCCGTTCCATCTCGTCAGTGAGCGCCTCGACGAAGTACGAGCCACCCAGTGGGTCGGCGACGTGCGCGACGTTTGTCTCGTGGGCGATGACCTGCTGCGTGCGCAGCGCGATGCGAGCAGCTTTCTCGGTCGGTAGCGCCATCGCTTCATCCATCGAGTTTGTGTGCAGCGACTGAGCGCCACCCAGCACGCCGGCCAGCGCTTCGATCGCCGTGCGCACGATGTTCACTTCCGGCTGCTGCGCAGTTAGCGACACACCCGCGGTCTGGCAGTGGAATCGCAATTGCAACGAGCGCGGATCGGTCGCGCCATATCGCTCGCGCAGCCATCGCGCCCAGATGCGCCGCGCTGCGCGGTACTTCGCGATCTCCTCGAAAAAGTCGATGTGCGCGTTGAAGAAGAAGCTGAGTCGGGGAGCGAACGTGTCGACCGCGAGTCCGGCCTGCATTGCCAACTCGACATACGCGAATCCGTTAGCGAGCGTGAACGCCAACTCTTCCGCGGCCGTCGAGCCTGCCTCGCGAATGTGGTAACCGGAAATGGAGATCGAGTGCCACCGCGGCATCTCGGCCGCCGAGAACGAGATCGTGTCGCGAACGAGGCGCATCGATGGTCGTGGAGGGAAGACGAACTCTTTCTGAGCTTGGTATTCCTTCAAGATGTCGTTCTGCAGCGTGCCGCCGAGTTGTGCCCTCGGCGTGCCTGCCTTCTCGGCTTGAGCTACGAACATGGCCATGATGACGGCGGCCGGCGAATTGATCGTCATCGATGTGGTGATGGCCCCGAGATCGATCCCCGCGTACAGATCCGTCATGTCGGCGAGCGTGTCGATCGCGACTCCGCAGCGGCCAACTTCGCCTAAGGACATCGGATGATCGGAATCAAGGCCGAGCAGCGTTGGCATGTCGAAGGCGGTCGATAGCCCAGTGCCACCGGCGCGGATGATTTCCTTGAACCGCCAGTTCGTGTCATCAGCTGTGCCGAAGCCTGCGAACATGCGCATCGTCCACAACTTCGAGCGGTACATCGAGGCGTACGGCCCGCGTGTGTACGGGTATTGGCCGGGAAACTCGCCGTCGTCGGGTCCGTAGATGCCGTCGAGTTCGATACCCGACATCGTCGCGAAGCGTGCATCCGGCGGAACCGAGGCCGCGTAGGCCTGATCCCACAGCTGCCGGTTGGTCGGCATTAGCGGCGCAGGCGTCGACGTATTGGGAAAAGCTCGAAGGGAGCGATGCGCTGCAGCAATCCGTTGACGCCACCTCTGGAAGCGACTGCGACTAACACGGCCATGCTGCCAAGGATAATGAAGCGCATGGTGTTCGAGTCTTCCAGCTGCCATGTAATGAACCAATAGATGGCCACGCCGATGATTGGCCCAGCGGTGCTTCCGACGCCGCCGATGACGACGATGAAGATGACCAGCGCTGTGTATGTCAGCAGGTCGAACGACGATGTGTTCACAATGGTCAGGCTCTTCAGGTGGATCATGGCGCCGGTCATGCCTGTCCAGAATGCGACGATCACCCACACGATCAATTTGGTTCGCCGCACCTTCACGCCTAGCCCGCGCGCGCCAGGCTCGTCGTCGCGCACCGCTTGCAGAGCGAGCCCTAGTTTCGATCGCAGGACGGCGATGACAATTGCTGTTGCGCCGACCGCCAGTGCCAGCGCAGCCCAATACACGTAGTCGACGCGCTGCTGTAGCTCGTAGCCGGCAAACGTCTTCTTCGGCGTCAACGACTGCACGTTTCCAGCTTTGAGGCTGTCGATCTGCAGCGTTGTTAGTCGAAGGACTTCAGCGATCACCCAGGTGCCAATTGCGAAGTAGCCGCCGGTTAGCCGAAACGCAAACAGCGCAATCGGAATGCTGAGCGCGGCGACGAAGACGCCGGCGAGCACCATTGCCACGAATGGGTCGTAACCCCTGCGTTCCGCGAGCACCATCAGTGTGTAGGCCGCGACTCCGACGAGGCCGTGTTGGCCGACTGACACGAGGCCCGCGTAGCCGGCGAGCAAGTTCCACATCTGCGCCAGTGACAGGAAGTAAAGAATCTCGACCATCGTCAACTGCAAGCTCGCGTCGCCCCACATCGGCAATAGTGCGAGCGCTACAGCAGCCGCGATGTACGCGCCACTGCCTATACGCGAGGGCAGCGACCAGCGCTGAACCTGTACGTCGGCTGCCGGTTCGAGAGGGGCGGTGTCGGTCGCGGTGGTCGTCATGTTCGTTCCCTTGCGCCGAGCAAACCATTCGGACGAAAGGCGAGCACTCCAAGGAACACCAGGTGGCCAACGAGTTGATCGGAGCCGATCCACTTTTGGTTCGCCATGGTTTGGGCGACCCCCAGGATGATGCCTCCGAGCAAGGTGCCCCAAAGCGATCCGAGGCCACCGATCACGACAGCTTCGAATGCGAACAGCAGCAATCCACCGCCTGCAGCGGGTGCGAACGGCACGCGAGCGCCCTGGAAGAAACCAGCCAGGGCCACGGCGGCGAATGCGATCGCCATGGCCAACCCGTAGAGGTGCTTGTCGTTGATGCCCATAAGTTGGGCAGTCTTCGGATCGTCGGCCGTGGCGCGAAACTCGCGGCCCAGCTTGGTGCGCGAGAGAAACAGCTGCAGGCTGCCGAGGACGACGATTGCGACCACCAAGATCAGCAGCGAGAACATTCCAATTGCGATGTCGTCGGTGATTTGGATCGACTTGGTGCGGAAGTCGCCGAGGTTGATCGTCTTGTCAGTCGCCGTGTACTTCTCTTGCAACACATTCTGAATGACGATGCCAAGGCCGAAGGTTGCGAGGATGCCAGGAAGTGGGTCGCTGCCGATAGTGAAGTTGAAGATGCCGCGCTGGCAGAGGTAGCCAACGACCGCCATCGCGATGACAACGAGCACCATCGAGAACCAGTAGTTCGCGCCAACCAAGTCTGCCCACGACAACACGAGATACGCCGCCAGCACCGCCAGCGCGCCGTGAGCGAGGTTGACGAATCGCATCACACCGAACGCGAGCGAGAGACCGGTCGCGAATAGTGCATACAGGCCGCCGACGAGGATGCCAGCGATGAGTGAGTTGATCCATACCATCAGTCGACTCCAAAGTAGGCAGTAGTGATTGCGTCGTGTGACAACTCGCCCGCAGGACCGGTGAGTGACACTCGGCCTTCCAACATGCAATAGACACGGTCGGCAGCGCCGAGGGCGAGCGTGATGTCTTGCTCGACCAACACGACTGTCGTGCCTGACTCAACAATTCCTGGAAGAGCGCTGTAGATGCCCTTTACGACTACGGGCGCGAGGCCAAGTGACACTTCGTCGAGCAGCAGCAGTTCAGGATTGGCCATCAAAGCGCGACCGATCGCGATTGCTTGCTGTTCACCGCCCGACAGTTTCGCTGCCGAACGTTTGAGCAAGGGGCGGATCAGAGGAAACAGTTCGAGCACCGTTTCAAGGTTCCATTTGCCGTGGCGCGAGCGGTGCCCACCTATGAGCAAATTTTCCTGCACACTCAGGCTTGGGAAAAGTCGCCTTCCTTCAGGGACCAGCGAGATCCCGAGGCCGACCCTCCGATGGGCACTCAAAGCAGATAGGTCGTTGCCGCGATATGTCATCGAACCGCCGCTCACACGTACTTGTCCGGCAATCGCGCGCAGCAGTGTGCTTTTGCCCGCGCCGTTGGCACCGATGATCGCAACAGTTTCGCCACTGTTGACGTGCACGCTTGGCTCGAACAGCGCTTGAAAGTCGCCGTACCCTGCGCGGATTGAATCGACGTTTAACAATGCGTCGGGCATCAGTCGACTACTCCGAGATAGACCTCGCGCACGGCGGAGCTGGCCATCACATCGTGCGGGTCGCCCTCCGCGATCTTGCGCCCAAAACTCATCGCCATGATGCGCCCGACCACCGCCAACAACGCGTGAACAATGTGCTCGATCCACACGAGGGTGACGCCGTCTGCATGAATCTCGCGAATCTTGTCGACGAGCTGATGCACTTCGGCTTCGGTCAGACCACCAGCGATCTCATCGAGAAGCAGAACCTTTGGTCGCGTCGCGAGTGCGCGGGCAAGTTCCAGTCGCTTGCGATCAAGCAGACCAAGGCTGCCGGCCACGTTGTTCGCCTTCGCGCCCATGCCCGACTGGTCGAGCGCAGTGACGGCGAGCGCGTTAGCGGCCTTTCCGCGCAGCCCACTTCCGAAAGTCGCGCCGACGAGGACATTCTCGAAGACCGTCAGTCCCTCGAACGGGCGAGGAATCTGCGACGTCCGTGCCAATCCCGCGCGGCAACGCGCCTCCGCGCGCGTAGACGTGACGTCGTTACCAAACAACTCGATGCGGCCGCTGTCGGGGGACAGGTCACCCGCGATCAGATTCAGCAGCGTTGTCTTGCCAGCGCCGTTCGGGCCGACAATGCCGACTGCCTCGCCAGCAGCGACAGAGAACACCATGTTTTCAACGACCGGAACGCCGAACGACTTGCTGACATCGAGAACATCAACCGCGGTCGTACCAATTGACACCCGTCGCCCCTCTCAATGTGAGTGCGGGGAGCTCGCGTTGCGCGAACTCCCCGCAACCAACGTAATTAGGCAATCGCTTCCAACGTGCCATCGAGAGGAATCTCGGGGAACTGCTCGTTGGTGACGATCTTGAACTCGACGTCGAATGTCTCACCTGCGACCCACTGGCCACCGACCAGCGGAGTCTTGGTGATGTGTGGCACCACGGGATTGGTGAAGTCGACCTTGCCTGCAATCGTGTCGAGGTTGGTTTCGCCAATCGCGGTCAGCAATGCCGTCTTATCTTCGGCACCGCCGGCACGCTTGATTGCATCGAGCGCAACTTCGAACAATGAGTGCACGTACCCGATCGGCTGCGTCCACTGCTTGTCCTCGGCTGCGGTGTACGCGTCGGCGAGTTCCTTGGCTGATTGCCCGGTGAGGCTGGAGGTGGTGGGGTGCTTGTCAGACCACCAGATCTCCGACGACAACCCGACAGGGTTGGGGTACGAAGCCACGGCGCCCGGGAACAGCAAGCACTTGCCGACCGAAACGACCTTGGGCTTGAAGCCCTGCTCGGCACACGCTGCCCAGAAGGCACCGAAGTCGGGCGGGATCATTACGCCTGTGATGATCTCGACACCAGCCTCGATGAACTGACCAATCTGTGCACTGAAGTCGGTTGATCCCAGCGGGAAACGGCCCGGATCGACCAGCGTGTAGCCGGCTTCGGCGAATGCCGGTGGGAAGCCCACGTTCGGATCGCTCCATGCGTTGCCGTCCGGATCGTCTGGCCACATCGCACCGACGACCTTGTTTGTGTCGACGTCGGCCCACATCGCGAGGAATACCTGGATGACATCTTCCAAGCCCCAGAAGAAGTGGTAGTTGTACTCGGACGCAACGCCAGGAGGCGCATCCGGGCCGAGGTTGCCACCGATACCGAGGTAGTGCGGCTGCCACGGTGCGTTGTTCGACAACACCGGTACTTCAGCGGCGGTGCATGCCTGGACTACCGGCACTGTGGTGTCGGGAGTCTGCGCCACGCACATCAGCTGCACGCCATCGTTGGTGATCAATTCGTTGGCCGCTGTCGCAGCGGTGTTCGAGTTCGACTCGGAGTCGCGGACGAGGATCTCGACCTTGTAGCTCTTGTCACCGATTGCGAGGCCATCGGCCAAGAACGTGGTGAGAGCGCCGATCACGAAGTTGTCGGCTTCACCGAAAGAAGCCAACGGGCCGGTCTGCGGTGTTACGTAACCGATCTTGATGGTGCCGTCTTTGCCGCCACCACCACCATCTGAGTCTTTGTCGTCGTCGCCGCATGCGGCGATCAGCGGAGCGGCAACACCAATTGCGGCAGCTGTGCCGATCAGTTGTCGACGATTGAGTTTTGTCTTGTTGTCTTCGTTAGTCATTGCTGGTTCCCCCTGCTGTTGGTGGTTGTTATACATATCAGAAATTTTCATCCGGCGGTGTAGCCACCATCGAGATGAATGATTGCACCGGTCATGAAGTCGCTCGCTGACGACGCGAGCATTTGCACAGCACCGTGAAAGTCGGAAGGCTCGCCGAGTCGACCGATAGGAATTCTGCGCAAGATGTTTGCTCGCACTTCGGGGCCGTTGCCTTCATCGGCGTACATCCACGCGGTGAGATCAGATCGAAACACTGTCGGCGCGATCGCGTTCACTTGTACGCCATGCGAACCCCACTCGCACGCGAGACTTTTCGTCAGCAGATCGATGGCCGCCTTTGACGGGCAATACGCCGAATAGTTGGCCATGCCGAGTGTCGAGCGTGCCGACGACATAAGAATGACCTTGCCGCCGCGCTTCTGATCCAGCAAAACGCGTCCCGCAGCACGGCACAGCAGCCAGCTTTGGCGGACGTTGACATCCATGACGGCGTCGAAATCGTCGGCAGATTGCGACACGATGGGCGCCACCATGTTGGTGCCCGAGCCTGAGACGACGATGTCGAGTCCACGCCCCTCGGCGGTCGCAGCGGCAATAATCGCTTCTACGGCGTCCTCAGAATCGGGCCGCCGATTGATGGTGGCGGCCCTTCCGCCCGCGGCTCGAATTGCCTGGGCCACCTGCTCGAGCTTCTCGCTGCCGCCTGCCGCAAGGGTGACGTGGGCGCCGGCGCCGGCCAAGGCGAGGGCAGCCTGCTCGCCGAATGCGCCGGTCGCGCCCGTGATGACCGCCGATTTGCCCGTGAGGTCGAAGATCGCGGCGGGTGTCGGCAAACCGCTCATCGCGCTGTGCCTGGGGGATAGGGGATGACGACGATCATCGACGCCACCTCGTCGCTGCGATTGATTACTTCGCGCGCCTCGTTGGGCGCGAGGTAGCACGAGTCGAACGGTCCGAGTGTGGCCTCGCCGTCGTCGGTGACAACTGTGATTGCGCCCGCGACAACTACGTACACCTTCTCGAGTGGCGTCGCCTCGTAGTTGGCTCCACCGCCGGGTTGAATATGCGACAGACCGACCCAGAAGTTCTTCGAGTCACTCGCATCCCAACCTTGCAAACGCAGCGCGGTGCAGTCGTGATGATTCGGTGGCGCGTAAGGCGACACCTCGCCGATGCGATTGACTTTCACTTTCCTGCTGATCCCTGCTCGATGCGGAACTTGCCGGATGGGTCGAGCATTGCAACGAGTCGAATGATGCAACCATCGCCCTTCATCCATCGCCAAGGGAATGCCGCGAACGTGACGCGATGACCGGTGACTGCATCGATGTCGCCGCCGACGTTTTCGAAACCGATGATGCCATTCGACAACAGATGGCGATGGCATGGCTCCCACAACGGGAAGTCTTCGATCACCTTGCGACCCGTTTCCTGAAAGTACTCCTCGCACGCCCACGGCAGCAGTCCATCTGGCGCACCGGGTCCATGCGGTCCGATGGCGGTGGCGAGTGGATGATCAAGCGCTTGCGTATCGGTTCCGACCGCCTTCACTCCGCGCTCTACGAACCACGCGCCAGCATCGTCGTAGAAGCCGGGGGAGTACGCGTAGTACGTGCTGTTGTCGCCGTAGGTGTGGTGCCAACCTGTGTTGACGATGACGATGTCGCCCGGCTGAATCTTCGGGCGTGCGGCCTCGAGATCGGCGGCGGTCACCGTTTCCCACTTACCTTTCGGAATCGATACGACCACACCCGTGCCGAAGAAACAGTGCAGCGGAATCTCGTCGAGGAAAGGTGTGTTCTCGATGACGTGCGCCGGCACGTCGACGTGCGTCGTCGAGTGCATGACGGTGGTGATGCGTTGAGTGAGCACGCGCGACTTCGCCATGTAGTGAATTCGCTCGATCTTCACGTCCTCGAAGTACGGCCAGTTGGCCACGCCGTGGCCCCACGGAATGCTGAGATCGTGGAACTCGAGGCCGGTGTTATTCGCCGGCCACGTGAAGTCCTCGTAGGAGGTCTTGATTCGATCGCCTATTGCCATGGTCGGTCTCCCCGGGTATCGTTCGCAGTGTCTCGCAGTACGGGACAGATCATCCCGTGCTGTGGATGATGGCGTATTGTGCACCATCTGACGCAACGTGACAAGGGGAAGTTATGGACCCGTTTAGCCGTGTACTAAGAGGACGGCGAGTGGTCGTGACCGGGTCGGGTCGCGGCATCGGGCGTGCGATCGCCGAACAATGCGCCAACGCAGGTGCGGCAGTTGTTGTGACGGCTCGCTCGACCGAGCAGGTCGCCGAAGTCGTCGCCGCCATCACGGGTGCAGGCAACGTTGCCCACGGTGTGGTTGCCGACATCACTGACGACGCTGCTGTCGCGAATCTTGCCGCGCAAAGTGCATCGTTGCTCGGTGGCCCGGTCGACACGCTCATCAACAACGCGGGCGTGTACAAGCCGCGACGATTCGCTGACTACGAGCTTGCCGATTGGGAATGGATGATGAGCGTCAACGTCATCGCCACGGTGCGAGTCACGAAGGCATTTCTGCCCGACATGCTTGCGCTCGATCGAGCACGCATTATCACGGTCGCCTCGATCGCGGGAAAGAAGGGGACAATCGGCCAATCGGCGTACAACGCGTCGAAGCATGCACAAATCGGATTAACGCGTTGCCTCGCGCTCGAGTACGGGCGTACGGGAATCCGCGCAAACGCGATCTGTCCCGGGTTCATCGAGACGGATCTTGTCGACATCGAAGAACTCGCTGGTGTGCATCAGAAGCCGTCTGCCGATGTATGGCGTGACATTCAGAACGCTGCGACGATCGGACGAACCGCGACGGTCGAAGAGGTTGCCGCGATGGCGGTCTACCTTGCGTCGCCGGCAGCAGATGCGATCAACGGTCAATCGCTGGTCATCGACGGCGGCGTGGCGTTCCCGTGATTCAGATACTTCATCGTGCGGCGATCATCCTGCAATCGTTGGAAGGCCACCCGGAGGGTCGATCGTTGGCAGAGATCGCCAACGAAGTCGGTCTGCCGCGCTCGACCGTTCACCGCATCGTGAAGTCATTACAAGAGGATCATTTGATTTCGTCGGCCACGCCAACTGCGGGGTTCCGCCTCGGTCCGGCAGTGATGCGCCTTGCTTCGCTGTCCAATCAGTGGTTCACCACGCTCGTGCACGAGCATCTTCGCGAGTTGTCGCGAGTGGTTGACGAGACAGTCGACCTGTCAGTTCGCTCGGGCAACGTCGTGCTCTTCATCGATCAGATCACACTGACGGTGACCCATCGGTTGCAGGCTGTGTCGCGTATCGGTGCTTCGTTCCCATTGCACTGCACCGCGCCGGGCAAGGCATTGCTCGCTGACCTTCCGCCGGACGAACTCAATGACCTACTGATCGGACCCTTAGAGCGGTTCACACCGAACACGATGACGCGCTCGGCGGATCTGATCGCCGACGTGAAGTCGATTCGTGCGCGCGGGTTCGCGGTTGATCGCGAAGAACACCACCTTGGTATCTGCGCGGTTGGTACCGCGATCCACAATCCGTTTGGGCTCGCGGCTGCACTTTCGATTCCGGCCCCGATCAGTCGTTTCGACGGTCGCGCCGACGAACTGGCCGAAGCGCTGATGGCAGCCCGCGCGTCGATCGAAGCGGCGATCGCGGGATGAATGAACCTGAAGTGCCGGAACCCGAACGGCCGGAACCCGAACGGCGGGAACCCGAACGGCGGGAACCCGAACGGCTATGGGAGCCCGCGGCTGATTGGTTGACATCGACCCACATCGGGCGCTTCACGGCTTGGCTCTCGTCGACTGGTCGCGGAAACTTCACCGGCTACGACGACCTGTACGCATGGTCGATCGCGGACGTCAACGGATTCTGGTTGGCCGTCTGGGAGTTCTTCGATGTGCAATCCGATCGCGTGCCGACGACTGCGTTGGCGAGCCCGGTGATGCCTGGTGCTTTGTGGTTCGAGGGCTGCAACATCAATTATGCCGAGCACGCGCTGCGTCACCGCCGCGATGGTGCGGCAATCATCAGCGCGTCGCAAACGCGCTCGACATCAGTCATGTCGTGGGACGAACTGATCGATGCCGTCGGCCGCGCTCGTGCCGGCCTAATCAGATTGGGCGTCGTGCGCGGCGACCGCGTCGCGGCCTACCTACCCAACATCTCCGAGACCGTTGTTGCGTTTCTCGCAACGGCCAGCCTTGGCGCGATTTGGACGTGTTGCGCTCCTGAGTTCGGAACTCAGGCTGTGCTCGACCGGCTGACGCAGGTCGCCCCGAAAGTGTTGTTCGTCTGCGACGGCTATCGCCATGGCGCGCGCGACATCAGTCGTACTGACGAGGTCGCGACAATTTGCGCGGCGCTTCCCGAGCTACAGGCGACTGTGCATGTCTCGTATCTCGATCCCGCGAGCCACGCACCATCTGGCGCGATCGGGTGGGCCGACCTGCTGGCGGTTGCCGTACCTGTCGAGTTCGACCGCGTTCCGTTCGACCATCCGTTGTGGATCGTGTACTCGAGCGGAACAACGGGATTGCCTAAGCCAATCGTGCACGGCCATGGAGTGTTGCTCGAGTACCTCAAGGCACTGTCGTTACACGGTGACCTCGGTCCCGACGACCGGTTCATGTGGTTCACAACGACTGGCTGGATCATGTGGAACTACGTCGTGTCGGCGCTGTTGGTCGGCTCGACAATCGTGCTCTTCGATGGCGACCCCGGCTATCCAGACCTGTCGACGCTTTGGCGGTTAGCCGAGCGCGAGCGCGTCACGTCGTTCGGCGCGGGCGCTGGTTTCTTCATGAACTGTCGCCAGGCTGAGCTGCGGCCGGCGCGTCGACTGGGTTTGTCAGAACTGCGCACGATCGGCTCGACAGGGTCTCCGCTGCCGCCTGAGGGATATCGCTGGATAGCGGACGAGTTCGGGCCGCGAGTGATGCAGTCTTCGATCAGCGGGGGAACCGACGTGTGCTGCGCGTTTGTTCTGGGAGCGCCAAACGTGCCGGTGTGGCTGGGCGAGATGTCGTGTCACAGTCTCGGTACGAAGGTGGAAGCGTTCGATGAACACGGTCATTCTGTTGTCGGCGTCCGCGGCGAGTTGGTCGTTACTGCACCGATGCCTTCGATGCCGGTTGCGTTCTGGGGTGATCACGACGGCTCACGATTGAAGTCTGCGTACTTCGACACGTACCCAGGTGTGTGGCGACACGGCGACTGGATCACGATTACCGAGCGCGGGAGTTGCACTATCAGCGGCCGTAGCGACGCAACGCTCAATCGCGGTGGCGTGCGCATCGGAACCAGCGAGGTTTATCGAGTTGTCGAAGCGGTTGAGGGTGTCGTCGACAGTTTGATCGTGCACTTGGAAGATGCGTCAGGCGTTGGCTCTGGGCAACTGATTCTGTTCGTGGCGCTAGCACCGAACTGTGCGGTCGTCCCCGTTGACGCGATCAGGACTGCGCTGCGTTCGAACCTGTCGCCGCGGCATGTACCAGATCGAATTCACCAACTGGCGTCGATTCCCACGACCCTCACTGGCAAGAAGCTGGAGATTCCGGTCAAGCGTGTGTTGCTCGGCGCGCGCCCCGACGACGTTGCAAGCCGCGGCGCGCTACGCGATCCTGCGGCGCTCGATGCTATTGCTAACTTCGTCGACGAGGCTTAGACGAGTTCGGCGATGACGTCGGCCAGTTGACCGAGCGTGCGAACTTCGCGAATTGCGGTACAGCTGCGCCGGTACTCCTCAATAAGTGAGTCGTCGGTTCCCCACACGACTCGTGGCTCCGGGTTTAGCCAGTACACGCGTCGCGCGCGTTCGGCGATGCGCGCGAACTGTTCTGCTGCAGAGTCGCGGTAGTTGCCGCGCGCGTCGCCGGTCACGATCAGGGTGGTGCCAGCGCCGATGGCATCGTCGAGATGCTGATCGTGGAACTGAGTGAACGCGGCGCCATAGTCACTATGACCGTCGAGCCCGACGACGCCGCGACGCTCGACCAGTCGGTTGACGGCAATATCGAAGCGAGCCTCCGCGAACACATCCGTTACCTCCGCGACGCCGTCGACGAAAGCAAAGCTGCGCACCTTGCGGACTTCCTCGTGTAATGCATTGATCAGCGTGAACGTGAACTGTGCGAACTCAGCGACCGAGCCACTCACGTCGCAGAGCACGACTACGTCGGGTCGATGAGGATGACGTCGACGCATCACGACATCGATCGGCACGCCACCCGATTGCAACGACCGGCGCACGGTGCGACGCGGATCGAGACGCCCCGTCGAGCGCAGCTTGCGTTTCTGGCCGATTCGCGCCGCGAGCCGTCGCAGCAACGGCTGCAGCATCCGCCGCACTTCTTCCTGCTCGGATCGCGACAGTTGCAGCAAGTCGAGCTCGTCGGGCTTCACGCGTTCGGGAATGATGACTGGCTCGCCGCTGCCGTCGTCGGCGCGGGCGTCGAGTCGCTTGCTGATCTCGCTGGCCAACTGCCGACGGAACTGCTCGATGCGTTGCGCGATCTCGTTGCGCCGCAGCATCAGCTCAAGGTCGCCGATGTCGCCTTCACGGCGCAGCTGCTGCATCGCCGCGCTGAGCATGCGCGACAGATCCATCGCCCGCAAGACACGGTGCATGAAGTAGCGCTCGCTTCCGCTCTCGTTGTCGATGCCGCTGAACATGGCGACCGCTTGTTCGGCCAAAGCCGCCAGGGTGCCTTCGTCGCCGCTCAGTAACGCGGACAACACAGCGGCGTCGGCGCCGCTTGCAGGCCCGGTCGCCGCCGCGACGGCAGCCGGTGCTTCCGAGCGACTTACCGATGCTGACGTCCCGACGCGGAAGACCGAGTCGAAGCAGCGATCGAACAACTGCGCAGGATCAGGCTCCTTGACCATGGCCGCCCGCAAGCACTCGCGTAGCAGTCGTCGATCGACGAGATCGAGATCGAGTTGCTCGATCGTTCGCCCGGCATCAATGACCTCGCTCGTCGACACGTCGATGCCAGCTTGGCGCAGTCGCTCGCCGAGAAGGACCAAGCGATCGATCAACGCGTCAACTCACTTCTTCGCGAGCTGCACGTTGATTTGTGCTGCCGTCTCTAACAGCAGCGGCAACATCTCGCTACGCAACTCTTTCAACGTGACGCGCCCGGCATGTGTTGACAGGTTCATAGCAGCAAGTGTTCGACCAGACCGGTCGTGCAACGGAGCAGCTACCGAACGCACGCCTTCCTCCAACTCTTGATCGAGCAGGGCGTAGCCCTGGCTGCGAATGCTCAAGATCTCTGCGCGCAGCGCGTCACGATCGGTGAGTGATCTGGGCGTGGGTGGGTGGATCGGGGCGTCCCGCAAGAAGTTGTCGAGATCGGCGTCGCTAAGGCCGGAAAGAATTGCGCGGCCCATCGATGTCCAAAGCGCAGGGAGGCGCGACCCGATCGACAGCGAAATGGTCATGATTCGTTGCGTGTTCACGCGTGCGACATAGACGACCTGCGTGCCATCAAGCACCGCCGCGCTAACGCTTTCGTGCACCTGGGCGGACAAGTTCTCCATGTACGGCTGAGCGATGTCGCTGAGGTGCAGCGATGACACGTATGCGTAACCAAGATCGAGAACCTTTGGCGTTAGTTCGAACAACTTGCCATCGGTCGAGACGTATCCGATCGCAACCAGCGTGTGCAGTAGCCGACGGGCGGTCGCACGCGTCAGCCCAGTGGCGCGCGCTGCGTCGGCGAGCGTCAGCGATGACCGGTCGTGGTCGAATGCGCGCAACACCGCCAGGCCCCGGTCCAAGGATTGGACGAACTCGGTGCTAGTTGGTGCGTACATCGAATAGCTCTCTTGACATCATGGCCGCGGAACAGCGAAGATGTTCACACTACGCACAAGTGTACGCACAGCGAACTTCATAGTCAACGGCTAGTCAACGGCAGGAAGGCAATCGCACATGACCGACTACGTAACGAAATTCGGATCGCTCGACTCGTACGAGAAGGGCAACATCGAGATCATCAATGACGATCCGAAGCACTACGTCTTCTCCAACATCTTCGAGGTCGCGAACAGTTCCAAGCCGTGGGAGAAGGTCGCCGTCGGCAAGAACATGGAGTATGTGATCGAAGCGATCCGCGCCGAGGGCACTAGCGAGTGGCGCACTTGCGCACACGACGAGTTCCCGACGGTGCTCGATGGTGAAGTGACTGTTGAACTGGTGAAGCTCGACAAGCCAGCGCTCGCCGCCGATCACCAGGGCTCGGTGAAACTCGCGGGCGAGCCTGCCGGCAAGAAGATGGGTCGCGTTGTATTGCGTCGCGGCCACCAGGCGTTGCTTCCCGCGAACAGCGCGTACCGCTTCGTCGCGTCGCGGCCGGGCGTGATGATTCTGCAGACCATTCAGGGTGACGACACGATCGAGCGCTGGGCAGACATCTGCCTCAGCTGATCCTCTAACCGGAAGACACAGGGAACCGACATGACCGATGTAAAAGCAAGCAAGGAAAATGCACAGGGGTACAAGGATTTCTCGATCGGCGGATTCCATTTCCGCCGCGACGAATTCTTCGCGCACATCACCTGGCCCACCGGCAAGCATGTGATGAGTGCCGATGCGTTTCTACGCGCGTTGCAGCGCGACGTTGCGTGGGACTTCTTCTATGGCACCGTGAACTTCGATCACGTGTTCGGGACTGTTAACCACTACGGCAACGTCGACATGTTTGCGGGCCGCTTCAACGACGCGTATCGCAAAGCCGAACTCGACCACACCGAGAACTTCGAGTCGCCGGTTCTACGCAAGACGTTCGAAGCGATGCTCGACGACTGGACGAACGAAAGCTTCGATCCTTTCGCGAGTCCGGCTGAGACCGACAAGCCCTTTGGGCAGAAGAAGGGTTTCAACACCGGCGCCGTCACGCGTCGACGCGTGGCAGCCGCGCGCATGGTCGGTGTTCCCGGTGACGAGCAGATTCGCACTGATGAAACGCACCCGATCAATCGCATGTTTGCCGACGTTCCGCAAGACGAGCCCGAGGTGTACCCAGAGCCTGGGTTTGAAAGCGAAGTTGCGGCTTTCAATCTGTTCGCGTATCTCAGCCGCAGCGACGTCACGTGGAACCCGAGCGTCGTCAGCATTTGCAAGGCAAGCCTCTATTGCCCGACGACTGAGGAATACATCCTGCCGATCGTGCATGGCAACGACCGCGTCGAGTGGTTCATCCAACTCAGCGACGAGATCGTTTGGGACGTTCAGGACCGCGACACTGGCGCACCGCGCGCGAAGGTAACAATGAAGGCTGGCGACGTGGCAGCGATGCCCGCCGACATTCGCCATCAGGGTTACAGCCCGAAGCGTTCGATGTTGCTCGTGTGGGAGAACGCCGACCCAGGCTTGCCCGATCGCATCGCCAAGGGACTCGCCAGCGTCCACGCCGTGCAGTTCTGACAACGATGGATCGGCAACTGTTTATTGATGGTGAATTCGTCGACGGTGTCGACGGCACAACCATCGAGGTCATCAACCCTCACGACTGCAGCGTCATCACCGAGATCGCGGAGGCGCGTGCCGCCGACGTCGATCTCGCGGTAGCAGCGGCATCAGCCGCACTGCCCGGATGGAAGCGCACGTCGGCGGCCGACCGTGGTCGTCTGTTGCTGAAGTTGGCCGACGCCCTCGAGGCAAACGCTGAGGAGTTCGCACAGCTCGAAAGCCTCGACACTGGTCACCCGATCAAGGATGCTCGGCTGCTCGATGTGCCCCGTACTGCGACGTGCTTCCGTTACTTCGGTGGCATCGCCGACAAGTTGCAAGGCGACGTGATTCCCGTCGAGCCAGGGTTCCTCAACTTCATCCAGCGCGAGCCGCTCGGCGTTGTCGGCCAGATCGTGCCGTGGAACTTTCCGATGATGTTCTGCGCGTGGAAGATGGGGCCGGCACTCGCCGCGGGCAACACGGTCGTCCTCAAGCCGAGCGAACTGACTCCGCTAACGACGTTGCGGCTCGCGGCACTGATGCGCGAAGTCGGGTTTCCTAACGGCACCTTCAACATCGTCCCCGGTTACGGACACACGGCTGGCGATCGCTTGGCCAATCACCCCGACGTTCGCAAGATTGCGTTCACGGGTTCGACAGCGACAGGTAAGCGCATTGTCGAGTCGTCGGCCGGCAACCTGAAGCGCGTGCAGCTCGAACTCGGTGGCAAGGGCGCCAACATTGTTTTCGACGACGCGAACATTGCGGCTGCGGTCAACGGTGCTGCGTTCGCGGTGTTTCACAACCAAGGCCAGGCCTGTATCGCTGGCAGTCGCCTCATACTGCACGAGAAGATCGCCGACGAATTCCTCGAGCAGTTCCTCACCTTGGCGCGCTCGATCCGACTGGGCAATCCACTCGATCCTGCGACCGAGATGGGCCCGCTCACTTCGCCGATGCACCGCGACAGAGTGCTCTCGTACGTGAAGGTTGCGCTCGATGAGGGCGGCGAGATTCTCACCGGTGGCAAGGCTCCCGACGACCCGGCACTCGCGAAGGGCTGCTACATCGAGCCCACCGTCGTGCGCGCGAAGTCGACCGATCGTGTGTGCCAGGAAGAAGTGTTCGGACCATTCGTCAGCGTGATGTCGTTCTCTAGCGAAGAGGAAGCAATCGAGATCGCGAACAGCACCGACTACGGGCTGGGTGGCGGACTGTGGACGCAGAACCTCGGGCGCGCGCATCGCGTCGCCGGCGCAATTCGCGCGGGCATGGTGTGGGTGAACTCGTACAAGCGAGTGAGTCCTGGCTCGCCGTTCGGCGGCGTCGGGATGTCGGGCTACGGCCGCGAGATGGGTTTCGAGGCGATGCGTGAGTACACCGAGGCGAAGAGCACGTGGATCAACGTCGACGCGCAGCTTCCGCCCTGGTATCCGCGATGAGTCGGGTTTGCAGCCTGACTGAAGCCGTCGCCGAGATGGTGCACGACGGCGACACGGTTGCGCTGGAGGGTTTCACTCACCTGATTCCGCACGCTGCTGGACACGAAGTCATCCGCCAGGGTCGTCGTGATCTGCACCTGGTGCGAATGACGCCAGACATGGTGTACGACCAACTCATCGGTGCCGGCTGCGCCACGCGGCTTACGTTCTCGTGGGGCGGCAATCCTGGTGTTGGTTCGTTGCAGCGATTTCGCGATGCCGTCGAGAACGGGTGGCCGCATGCGCTTCAAATCGAAGAACACAGCCACGCTGGTATGGCCACGCGTTACGCCGCCGGCGCCGCTGGTCTGCCGTTCGGCGTGCTGCGCGGCTACGTAGGCACCGACCTACCGCAGCACACCGAGTCGATCACGCCGATCGAGTGCCCGTTCACTGGTGAGGCGCTCACCGCGGTCACGGCGCTGAATCCCGACGTCAGCATCATCCACGCGCAACGCGGCGATCGACACGGCAATGTGCAGATGTGGGGGCTGCTCGGGGTGCAGAAGGAAGCCGTGCTTTCCGCACGCCGCTCGATCGTGACTGTCGAAGAGATTGTCGACGAGTTCCAACCCGTGCCCGGTGCGGTCGTGCTTCCATCGTGGGTCGTCGGTGCTGTGTGTGAGGTGCCGGGTGGCGCGCACCCAAGTTTCGCGCAGGACTACTCGGTGCGCGACAACGCGTTCTACAGAGCGTGGGATGCGATTTCGAAGGACCGCACCGCCTTCACCGAATGGATAAATCGTCACGTGCTGGGTACATCGAACTTTGCGGAGTACAGAACGTCGGTCGGCCTCGAGGTAGGCGCCAGTGTCTGACAGCTACACGACCGACGAACTAATGATCATCAATGCCGCGCGACAACTTGGCGCTCTCGCCGCGGACGGTAAGCCAGTGTGTTTCGTCGGCATCGGGTTGCCATCCACCGCGGCGAACCTTGCGCGACGGCTTTACAACCCGCCGCCGGTGTTGGTGTACGAATCGGGCTGCATTGGGTCGAAACCCACGCGACTGCCGTTGTCGATCGGCGATGGCGAGCTTGGTGAAACCTCCGACTCGGTTGTCAGCGTGCCCGAAATTTTCGCGTACTGGTTGCAAGCCGGTCGCGTCGACATCGGCTTCCTTGGTGGCGCGCAACTCGATCGCTACGGCAACATCAACTCGACGGTGATCGGCGATTACAACAAACCTGCGACGCGATTGCCCGGTGCCGGTGGTGCGCCGGAGATTGCTGCGTCAGCGGGTGCGGTCATGATCATCATGCGCCAGTCCAAGCGCGCCTTCGTCGAGCGCTGCGACTTCCGCTCGTCAGTCGGTTTCGGTGACGGGCCGGGGCATCGTGAGCGCCTGGGCTTACGCGGCGGCGGTCCGCAATGGGTGATCACCGATCTTGGGGTGATGGCACCGAGCCCCGATACCTGCGAGCTGCAGATGGTCGCTTTGCATCCCGGTGTCACGCGCGAGCAGGCAGTTGCGGCTACAGGTTGGCCGCTTACCTTCGCCGACGCAGTTCCGACGACCGAGGTGCTGACTGAGACCGAGCTCGACGCGCTGCGACAACTACAGGCCGCCTGATGCAGGCGTTCACATTCGAACAGTTACCGATGCGTGTTGTCTTCGCGGCGGGTGCCGCCGCCTCGATCGGCGACGAAGTGCGCCGCTGTGGTGCTAAGCGCGCGATGGTTATTCACGACGCGATTGCAAAGCCGACTGCAGACGATGTCGCTGAACAGCTCGGGTCGCTACTGGCGGCTCGCTGGGACGAAGTCGCGCAGCATGTGCCGGTCCCGCTCGCCGAACGAGCCCGCGCCGCGGCGACGAACGCGAACATCGACCTAATCGTGTGCATCGGTGGCGGGTCGTCAACGGGTCTAGCGAAGGCGATAGCGCTGACCCATCACGTGCCGATCGTCGCCGTCCCGACTACGTATGCGGGCAGCGAACAGACGACCATCTACGGCCTCACCGACACCGCGCACAAACAAACAGGCAAAGACCCTGCCGTGTTGCCGCGCGTCGTGGTGTACGACCCCGAGTTGACACTCGGGTTGCCGGCGCACGTCACCGGGCCATCCGCGTTCAACGCGCTCGCACACTCGGTCGAGGGCTTGTACGCAACCGGTTGCAATCCGATCACATCGGCGCTGGCTCTTGAAGCCGTACGCGCGATTGCGCGGTCGCTTCCACTGGTGATGCATTCACCGCGTGATGTCGACGCGCGCGGTGACCTCATGTACGGCGCCGCGTTGTCCGGCATGGCGCTCGGCGCTACCTCCGCGGGGCTTCATCACAAGATCTGTCACGTACTCGGCGGCATGTTCAACCTTGTTCACGCTGATGCACACTCCGTCGTTCTGCCGCATGCGATTGCGTTCAATGCGCCAGCACTGCCGGAGGAAATGGAGCGACTCGCGGAAGCGCTTGGCGCGCCCGGCGGCGACCCGGCTGCGTTGTTGTGGGATCTCGCGGTGGCGAGCAAGGTCCCTACCAAACTCGCCGACCTTGTCGGTTCCGATGGGCCGCTGCAACGCGATGACCTTGAAGCGGTGGCGAAACAAGCGGCAGGCGAAATTAAAGACAACCCGCGGCCGGTCTCGGCGAGCGATCTTCTTGAGTTACTGCAGAACGCATTTGATGGGACACGACCATGACCGAGCAGAACGAAGCATTCATTGTCGACGCGGTGCGTACGCCGATCGGGCGGCTAGGCGGCGCGTTGGCCGGTGTCCGCGCCGACGACCTGCTGGCTGGTGCCTTCAAGGGTTTGTTGCACCGACTGCCGACACTCGATCCGGCATCAATCGACGAGGTGTACGTCGGCGATGCGAATGGAGCGGGCGAAGACAATCGCAATGTCGCCCGCATGGCGGCACTGCTCGCCGGGCTGCCGGTGTCGGTGCCAGGCGCGACCGTCAATCGGTTGTGTGGCAGCGGGATGGAGGCCGTGATCGACGGATCGCGCATGATCGCTGTTGGCGACGCCGAACTGGTACTGGCCGGGGGAGTCGAGAGCATGACCCGCGCCCCATGGGTGATGCTGAAGCCATCGAAAGCGTTTCCCACTACCCACGAGCAGATGTGGAACTCGGCGCTTGGTTGGCGAATGATCAATCCGCAGATGCCTGCCGAGTGGACGATCTCGCTCGGTGAAGGTGCGGAGGTACTCGCCGATCGTTTCAACATCTCGCGCGAAGCGCAGGACGAGTTCGCGGCGGGGTCGCACCAGCGCGCGGCAGCGGCGTGGGATGCCGGTTACTTCGATGGAGAGCTAGTTCCCGTCGCGAACGTTGAGTTAGCGCGTGACGAGTGCATTCGCCCAGACTCGACTGCGGCAACGCTTGCCAAACTGAAGCCGGTGTTCAAAGCCGGCGGCACGGTGACAGCTGGTAACTCATCACCGATGAACGACGGTTCCTCCGCGATGTTGCTTGCGACTGAAGCCGCGCTGGCGCGGCTCGGTGTGCAACCGCTGGCGCGCATCGTGAGTCGAGCGACTAGTGGCGTCGCACCGCACCTGTTCGGCATCGGTCCGGTCGAGGCCGCTCGCACCGCTTTGAAGCGTGCGGGCATCGGATGGGACGACGTCGCCGCGGTCGAATTGAACGAGGCGTTCGCAGCGCAGTCGTTGGCGTGCTTGCACGAGTGGCCAGAACTCGATCGTGCGAAGGTCAACCCGCAAGGCGGAGCGATCGCGATCGGTCATCCGCTCGGCTGCAGCGGAGCTCGCATCATTACGACGCTTGCGCATCACCTGCGACGCACCGGCGGCAGGTACGGCTTGGCCGCGATGTGCATTGGCGTCGGGCAGGGCATCGCAGTTGTAATTGAGAGCGTCTGAGCGCGGTCGACGCCGCCGTCCTTAGGGACTTTCGGCCCTGGATCGCCGGTTTGAGCTCCGGTCACAATGCCTTCAATCGGGCCCAATGGCCACGAGCGATAGGAGGCGTGAGTGACGACCTATGTGACCAAGTTCGGTTCGCTCAAAGATTTCGAGAAGGGTGAGATCGAGATCATCAACGATGATCCGAAGCACTACGTCTTCTCGAACGTGTTCGAAGTTGCCAACAGCTCAAAGCCCTGGGAGAAGGTCGCTGTCGCGAAGAATGTCGAGTACGTGATTGAGGCAATCCGAGCAGAGGGAACGAGCGAGTGGCGCACGTGCGCTCATGACGAGTCCGTGACCATGATGGATGGCGAAGTGGCCGTCGAGTTGATCAAGCTCGACAACCCCGTCGTGCCGTCTGACAAGGCCGGGTCGATTCGATTGAGTGGACAGCCAGCCGGAAGAAGGATGGGGCGACTCGTACTGCGTCGCGGTCACCAAGGCCTGCTACCCGCGAACAGCGCGTATCGGTTCGTCGCTTCCCGCCCGAGCGTCATGCTGCTGCAGACAATTCAGGGAGACGACACCATCGAACGGTGGGCCGACATCTGCCTTAGCTAGTGAATACGAGCCGACTAACAGGTAACGACAACAAGCGAGAGTGAAGGAGACGACCACGATGACGCTGACCGACGTACAGGCCACTTCCCCGAACCAACACGGCTATCGCGACTTCTCGATTGGCGGGTTCAACTTCCGCCGCGATGAGTTCTTCGCGCACATCAGTTGGCCGACAGGCAAGCACGTCATGAGCGCCGATGCGTTTCTGCGTGCACTGCAGCGAGACGTGGCGTGGGACTTCTTCTACGGCACGGTGAACTTCGACCATGTCTTTGGAACAGTCAACCATTACGGCACAGTCGACATGTTCGCTGGTCGGTTCAACGACGCGTATCGTAAGGCCGAGCTCGACCACACCGAGAACTTCGAGTCGTCGTTGTTGCGTGAGACGTTCAAAGCGATACTCGACGACTGGACCAACGCCTCCTTCGATCCGTTCGCCAGCCCGGCGGAGACCGCTAAGCCATTTGGAACGAAGTCGGGCGCTAACACGGAAGCCGTGACTCGGCGACGCATCGCTGCTTCTCGGATGGTCGGTGTTCCTGGTGACGAGCAAATCCGAACGGACGAAACTCATCCGGTGAACCGCATGTTCGCCGACGTGCCACAGGACGAGCCGGAGGTGTATCCCGAGCCTGGATTTGAGGGCGAAGTGGCGGCCTTCAACCTGTTCGCGTATCTCAGTCGCAGCGATGTGACGTGGAACCCAAGCGTGGTGAGCGTCTGCAAGCACAGTCTCTACTGTCCAACGACAGAGGAATACATTCTTCCGATCGTGCACGGCAACGATCGTGTCGAGTGGTTCGTGCAGTTGAGCGACGAGATCGTGTGGGATGTCCAGGACCGCGATACAGGCGCTCCGAGGGCGAAGGTGACAATGCGCGCAGGTGATGTTGCCGCGATGCCGGCCGACATTCGTCATCAGGGGTACAGCCCCAAGCGTTCGATGCTTCTCGTATGGGAGAATGGCGACCCTGAGCTGCCCGAGCGAATCAGCAAAGGCCTTGAGAGCGTTTATCCCGTCGAGTTCTGACCGAAAGTCGCCAACTACTCATAGAGGTTCCGATGACTCAAGCCAAAGCAGAGCTACTCGCCGAAGTGCTCTCCCGTTATGACAAGTCGCCGAGTCCACGGCTCGCCGAGGTTACGAAAGCGGCGATCAGGCATTTGCACGCTTTCGTTGAGGAAGTTCAGCTGCAACACGACGAATGGATGGCGGGTATTCAGTTTCTGACGGCCACCGGCAAGATCTGTGACGACGTCCGCCAGGAGTTCATTCTGCTCAGCGACACGCTTGGCGTCAGCACGTTGGTCGAGTTCGTCACGCACGCCGGGTCGCACGGAACGACTGAGAACACTGTGCTTGGTCCGTTCTTCGTCCCCGGCTCTCCGCTGCGGGCGTTTGGTGAAAGCATGCTCGTCGACTCTGATCCAGGCGATCGCGTGGTGATTCGCGGGCAGGTGACGAACATCGCTGGCGCTCCGATCGTCGGTGCGCGCATCGAGGCTTGGCAGAACGCATCGAGCGGTTTCTACGCATGCCAGCAACCCGGTGTGCAATACAGCCACAATTTGCGCGGCGCGTACCTCACGGATGGCGAAGGTCGATTCGAGATTCGCACCATTCGCCCTGTGCCATACCCGATTCCCGACGATGGCCCCGCCGGCCAATTGCTGAAGTCCAACGGTCGCAACTGGTGGCGACCTGGTCACACGCACGTGTGGTTCTCCGCCGACGGTTACAAGCAGCTCATCACCCACGTTTTCGATAGTGCCAGCGATTACCTTGACAACGACGCGGTGTTCGGCGTGCGTGACAGCTTGGTGTGTACCTTCAAGCCCGACGCCAACGGCGAGCTTGCAACGACGTTCGACGTAGTCCTCGACAACGCCTAGGCCAGTTCGCTCAGCGTGTTACGCCGAAGACTTCGTGGAAGAGGTTGATCATCGCTTGCCACGAGCGCCGGTCGCTTGACTCGTGGTACACGAAGCCAGGCCGCGAGCCATCCATCGCCTTGTTGGTGAAGCTGTGGCCGGCACCGCTGTACAGAATCATTTGCCAATCGATGCCGGCTGCGTTCATTTCGTCCTCGAAGGCAGCACGCTCGGCTGGCGGAATGATCGGATCATCGACGCCGATACACACCAACACCTTGCCGGTGATGTTGATTGCGTCGCCAGGGCTGGCGTGGGCAAGACCGCTGTGAAAGCCGACGATGGCGTGTAGTGGCGCGCCGGCCCGACCTAGTTCCAACGCCATCGTGCCGCCGAAGCAATAACCGATAGCGCCAACGCGCGATCGGTCGGCGCGGGGATGCGCCAGTAGCACGTCGAGCCCCGCAAGTGCGCGTTGTCGAGTTGTTGCCGGATCGGCGCGAAGCGCGCCAAGCAGTGTCGGCATTTGGTCTGCTGGTGGCGGTTCGCCATTGCCGTAGTAGTCGAGGGCAAACGCTACGTAACCAAGTTCCTCGGCCAGCCGACGAGCGCGCATCTTTGGATGACCCGTAAGCCCCGGCCCCTCATGGCACACAAGCACTGCGGGGCGCGGGTCGCTACCGTCGGGGACCGCAAGATGGCCGACGAAGCGGGCGCCGTCGATGAAGTATTCGATGTCGTCACTCTGCATACGCGCAAGCTACCTTTTCCCGATGGGGACCGGTAGCTCGGTAGTTGCGCAAGCGAGCGGCGGCGGCCGCATTCAGTTGGCGGCGCTGTCAAAGTGGTACGGCGATCAGCAGGTTCTTGATTCCATTGATCTTGAGATCGAACCGGGCGAGTTCTTCTCGCTGCTCGGTCCATCGGGGTGCGGCAAGACGACGACACTGCGACTGATTGGTGGTTTCGAGGACATTGATCAGGGGTCGGTGCACATCGACGGCGTCGACATGCGTGGGATTCCACCTGAGAAGCGACCCGTCAACACGGTCTTTCAGAGTTACGCGCTGTTCCCACACAAGAACGTTGCGGACAACGTGATGTTTGGGCTTCGGTTCCAAGACTGCACCAAGGCCGACGCGCGTCGACGTGTTGGTGAAGCTTTGGAACTTGTTCGTCTGTCCGAGTACTCCAAGCGCAAGCCGCACCAATTGTCAGGTGGCCAGCAGCAGCGCGTTGCGCTAGCTCGTTCGCTGGTGCTGCGCCCGAAAGTGTTGCTGCTCGACGAGCCTCTTGGCGCGCTAGATGCCAAGCTGCGACGGGTGTTGCAGGTTGAGCTGCGAGCGCTGCACCAAGAGGTCGGCATCACTTTCGTTTATGTCACGCATGATCAAGAAGAAGCACTGACGATGAGCGATCGTCTGGCGGTGATGAACACGGGCCGCATCGAACAGGTTGGCGCGCCGCGCGAGGTTTACGACGAGCCAGCAAACAAGTACGTCGCCGACTTTCTCGGGCTCGCCAATTTGTTGCCCGCGACCTGCGATGGCAATGGAGTTTCCGTTCTTGGTGCGCACATTGCCGCCGATCTGCGCGGGACTTCCGGTTCATGCACCGTATTGGTTCGTCCGGAGCGGTTGGTATTGGTGCCGCCTGCAGAGGGTCAACTGCGCGCTCACGTCGACCACGTGGTGTTCGCCGGTGCCGTCACCCATTTGCACATGCGGGTGGCAACTCACAAAATGCAGGCTGTTGTGCCCAACGACGGCGCGCCACTCATGGCAATTGCAGGCGGCGAGGTCGGGTTATTGATTAAACCCGATGCTGTACGTGTACTCGCCGATTGAACGACAGCATCCTCCCATTACGCTGGAAGCATGTCGTTTGGCACTGTTTCCGTTCTCGGGCTCGGCAAGGTCGGCCTTTTAGCAGCAACCTTTCTCGACGAGGCGGGTGTCGAGGTCGTCGGAATCGATCAGCGCCCCCCGCGGCAAGAGTGTTCATTCCCGACTCGCACATGCGACATCTCCGATCTGGCGACATTGCGCGCCGAACTGAAGGACACGGAAGCGGTGCTGTCGTGCCTTCCGTATCACCTCAACCGGCCAATCGCAGCGCTCGCTCATGAGCTAGGCATTCACTACTTCGACCTCACTGAAGACGTTGGCACGACGCAGGCAATCGTCGAGCTCAGCAAGACATCGAAGGGCCTGATGGCGCCCCAGTGCGGGCTTGCGCCTGGCTTCGTCAGCATTGTTGCGGCATCGCAGATCGCTTCGTTCGACGAATGCCGTTCAGTGCGCATGCGCGTTGGCGCGCTGCCGCAATACCCGACTGGGCTGCTTGGCTACTCGTTCAACTGGTCACCCGAGGGTGTCGTTAACGAATACCTCAACGATTGCGAAGTCGTGGAGGAAGGTGTGCGCAAGTGGGTGTCGTCGATGGAGTGGCGCGAAACTCTTGTGATCGACGGCAGGCAGCTCGAGGCGTTCACAACGTCGGGTGGGCTGGGCACGATGTGCGATACGTACGCCGGACGGGTTGCCAACATCGACTACAAGACGATCCGCTACCCGGGCCACATGGATCTGATGAACTTCTTCTTCCACGAGTTGCTGATGCGCGAGCGCCGCGAGTTGGCGGCCGAGATCCTGACCAACGCCAAGCCGCCGGTCAACGACGACGTGGTTTACGTGCACGTCGCAGCCGAGGGCTACATCAATGGCCACCTTCGGCGCTCGGAATTCGTACGCTCGTACATGCCCAAGATGGTCGGAGGCATGATGTCGACCGCGATTGCCTGGACTACCGCTGGCTCGGTCGCCGCCGTCATCGAGATGGTGCGCAAAGGTTCGCTGCCGAGAAACGGTCTGCTACGGCAGGAAGACATTCCGTTCGACGCTTTCGTGGCGACGCCGACTGGCCGCTTGTTCGCCGAGTAGGCGTTATGCGATCGCGCCGCGAGCCGCGAGGTAGTGCTGCGTGAACTCGATGACTAGTGAGTCCTTCGGTGTCAGCACGCCATGGTCGAAAGCTCGTGAGGTCACACCCAGATGCACCCGTTCGCACACTGCACCATCCTGCTCGGCGATCAGATCGTTGAACTGAATCGTCGGCGCCGGGTCGAAGTCGGGTGACGCGATCGTCTCTGGCGCGAACATGTACTCCATCGTCATGGTCGTGTGATGCGGACCCTTCGGAAACAGCGTGCTGACTATGACGCACGTGCCGCTGACATCAATGAAGCCATTTGGGAAGATGACGCCGCCGTAGTAACTGGTCGCATCCAATTCGGAGATTCCGGGCAGCGGTGGTGAGGTGTCGATCGCACCCGGCATTGTGAAGTCGCCGGTGATGTCGACTCCGCCGTCCGAGCGCGTGTGGTCGATGACGGCACCGGTGCGATATGTCGGCACCACGGCTGTCAGCTCGGGATGCACGCGTGCACAGTGCAAACACTCCTGGTAGTTCTCGATCACGATCTTCCAGTTTGCAGCGATCTCGCAAGTAGTGGTTGCCGCGACTCTCAAGTCGCCGCAGTTGAATCGCGCGAGCCGCAACACGTCGGCGCAGTTCTTCGCCGCCCAGTGCTCGAAGTCGATCGGATCCTTCGCCAGGCTGACGAAGATGAAGCCCTGCAACTCGCGAATGTGATAGCTCCACAGCGGCAACAGCGAGCGATCGACCTCGTTGGCGTCGAGAAACGGTGTAGCAATCAATCGGCCATCGAGTGCGTAGGTCCACGCGTGGTATGGGCACATGAGCGAACCCTGCTTGGATTCGTCGTTCGCGTCGCATAGTCGCGAGCCACGGTGGCGGCAAACGTTGGCGAACGCGTGAAGTTTGCCTTCGAGGTCGCGGGTGATGAGAACGCTTTCACCGGCGAGATCGACAACTGTTCTGTTGCCGTTCTCAAGCCGATCGGCTCGTGCTGCGAGCATCCATCCACCGTGGAAGATGCGACTTCGTTCGATTTCGTAGATCTCATCCGAGATGTAATCGAGTCGGTTCAATGTGCGTGTTTCGTTTGAAATGTGGTTGGACATAGAGGTATCCCTATTGAAGGTTTCCTTTCGTATTACCCAGCCTAGCCGATGTTCAAACGAAGCCTGAACGGTCAATCAGTTTGTTGATTCAGCGAATTGACTCTTGCGGTAGGCTTTATAGATGGGCGCGAACGATGTAACCCTGGATGATGCTGTTTTGACGCTTGACGACATAGTTCGTAGCGAGGAAGCAACGTTCCTGCAACGAATGCCCAAGACCGTCGAGTTATGGGAACGTGCAAAGCGATCGATGCCAGGTGGTGTGTGCACCAGTTGGTCAAGTTCGCGACCTGTACCTGTTTGGGTGAGCCACGGTCTTGGTGCTCACGTTTGGGACGTCGATGGCACCGAGTACGTCGACGTTCATGGCGGTTATGGAGTGAACGTCGTCGGTCACGCAAATCCGGCTGTGGTTCGCGCGGTGCAGGACCGCGTAACCAAAGGGACTCACTTCGCGCAACCGACTGAGGACGCGGTCTACGTCGCCGAGGCACTTGCTGCGCGCTTCGGATTACCGCAATGGCGCTTCAGCAATTCGGGAACGGAAGCGACGATGGACGCGTTTCATCTCATGCGCGCGATTACTGGTCGTAAGTTGATTGTGAAGATCGAAGGCACGTATCACGGGCATCACGACTCGGCGATGGTGTCGATCTTCCGATCGGAAGCCGACCTTGGTCCAGTTGAGGAACCGTCTCGCGTGCCTGGTCCCGGGGTCATGCAGGAGATGGCCGACCTATTGCGAATCGTGCCGTACAACGATCTCGCCGCACTCGAGCGTGTGCTCGAGGCGAATCGCGGGAAGATCGCCGGAATGATTGTCGAGCCGATGATGATGAACGCCGGCATCATCCCGCCGCTACCTGGCTACTTGGAGGGGGTGCGCGAGCTGACCCGGCAACATGGCGTGCTGCTTGCGTTCGATGAAGTGAAAACGGGGCTCGTAGTCGGATGGGGTGGCGCCACCAAGTTGTTCGGAGTGACGCCCGACATCGTGTGCTTGGCTAAGGCTCTCGGCGGCGGCGTACCGTGCGGCGCGATGGGTGGCACCGAAGAAGTGACGGGCGCGATTCGCGACGGCGTCTACGACCAGATCGGTACGTTCAACGGCAACCCGCTGACGATGGCTGCCGCGCGCGCAACGCTGTACGAGGTGCTTACGCCGGATGCCTATGACCGCGCTGAGGCTCTCGGAAAGCGCATGCTCGCCGGCTCGCAGGCTGCGATGGCTTCGGCCGACGCTCCGTCGTACGGCGCAGTTTTCGGCTTCAAGGGCTCCGTCGTGTTTCATGACCAGCCGGCAACGAACTACCGCGAATTCCTAAAGATCTCCACCGCCGTCAGCCATTTGCACTTCTTGGTGCAGCACAACGGTGGCGTGTTCCTGCCACCGTGGGGCAAGAGCGAGTCGTGGACCCTCAGCGTCGCTCATTCCGACGCCGACGGCGATCAGTACGTTGCCAACGTGGCGCGCGTCGCCGAACTGATTCATGGGTTGGGTGATCGACGCTCCGACTTGTTCGCCGCTGGAAGCTTTAGCTGATGCAGTTGCAACAGGTTGGTCGCGGCGATGGGGTGCAGGCGATTTGCGCCGCGCTCGACGCTGACGGGGGAGTCATCATTCGTGACTTCTTGTCACCATCCACGCTGAGCCACTTTCGTGACGACATCGAGGCGCACGTCGCGAGTCATCGCGTTGGATCAGTCGCCGAAAGCGAAACGATTCGTCGCTTCTGGGGTGCTAACACCAAGCGGTTTACGCGGCTAGCTCATCGGAGTAGCGCGTTCATCGACATCCTCACCGATCCGCTTTACCTCGCTACGGCCGATCAGGTGTTGCTGCCTAACGCGAGCGATTACTGGATGAACACCGGCCAGATGATGATCATCGGGCCCGGCGAAAAGGCGCAATGGTTGCATCGCGACGCCGAGAACTGGCCGACGATGTGTCGTCCTGATGGTTTCGAGGTAACGCTCAGTTGCCTGTTCGCGATCTCTGACTTCACCGTCGACGTTGGCGCAACGCGTGTTGTCCCGGGCAGTCATCGTTGGGACGACTACTCGCGCAAAGCAACGCCCGACGAGCAGTGCCAAGCAGTGATGCCCAAGGGAAGCGCGATGATGTACACCGGACGTGTATTGCACAGCGGCGGTGCCAACGTCACGACCGATCAGTGGCGTTACGGCTTGCACGTGTCGTATGTGCTGGGTTGGCTGACGCCGGAGGAAGCAGGTCCGCTTGGCGTGTCGTGGGCAGAAGTGCAACACCTTCCAGAGGTGGCACAACGGTTGCTCGGTTGGCGCAGCAGTAACCAGAACGACCGCTACGCCGCGCGCACGTGGACGGTTGACTACGAAGACGTGCCGCTCGGCCTCGGCCTCAAGACCGACTAACGGCCCTTCCACACGGGGGGACGTTTCTCGTTGAACGAGTTCGTGCCCTCCTGCGCATCGTCGGAATCAATCGCAGCGCGGTAGCTATCGAAGGTGCGAATCGCTTTCATAGCGTCGGCTACGCCCATGTTCGCTGTGCGCCTACCAATGTCGAGAATGGCTGCGACCGCGAGTGGGGCGGATGCGATGACTTCGGTGGCAAGCGCGCGTGCTGCAGCAAGTAGCTCGGCTGCAGGCACGACCTTGTTGACCAATCCATAGTGCGCCGCCTCCGACGCAGGCATGCGACGACCGGTGAGCATCAACTCGGTCGCGATGTGCGCAGGCAGCAAGCGCGGGAGTCGAACGCTTCCCGCGTCAGGAAGAATGCCAAGGCTCGCCTCGGGGACGAAGAATTGCGCGTGATCGGCGGCGACGAGGAGGTCGGCGGCAACTGCAATCTCGCAGCCGCCACCAACGGCCATGCCGTTGACCGCAGCGATCACGGGCTTGCGGCGGTTCGGCAAGTCGGGGAACCCGCCGAAGCCGCCTACGCCGTTGTCGATGTCGTAATCCTCGCCGGCGCTGAGATCCCACCCAGCGCTGAAGAAGCGATCGCCGGCACCGGTGACTATGACGACGCGCACTGCTGGGTCGTTTTCGAAACCCACGAAGGCTTCGCCCATTGCGCGGCTTGTTATCGAGTCGATCGCGTTTGCTTTCGGCCGATCGATGGTCAGCACCGCGATGTGGTCCGCTACTTCTACGTTGAATCCATTCATTGTCAGCCCTCCACTGTTAGCAGTGCGTCGACCGCGACGGCTCCGTGTCGGCCGACGAGTACCGGGTTCAGCTCTACTTCCACGACATCAGTGCCGACGACCGCTTCCGCGAGGCGTGCTACTAGCTCGACAAGCGCGTCGACATCTGCGGCTGGTCGCCCGCGGAAGCCGTGTAGCAGCGAAGCGCTACGCAGTTTGTCGAGCGCGGCGCGGACTTCGTCGGTCGTGACTGGCGCCAGCAGATGCGTTACGTCGTTCCACAACTCGGTCGTCACGCCACCGTGCCCGATCGACACCAACCAACCAATCGGCGGATCGCGTCGCACGGTCACAAGCACCTCAGCTACAACGTCGGTCACGGTCGCCTCGACGAGGTAGCCAGCGGCCGTGCGCGGCATGGCGGTAAGGGCACTGGTCAACGCCTCGGCGTTCGGCAATCCGATCCGGACTGCCCCGGCTTCGCTCTTGTGTGCAAGTCCGAGAGACTTCACCGTGATCGGGTAACCGATTTCGTCGGCTGCGGCAACAACTTCTTCGTTAGCAACGACTCGTCCCATCGGCACTGCGATGCCCAGCTTTGCCAAGCGCTGCTTGGCAGCCGCCTCGTCTATAAGCCGAGTGCTTGTCGGCGCCGTGGCGGGCGCATGCCGATGACCGCCAGAAGTTTCGCCGACCGATGCCGCCGCATCAAGGGCAGCCAGCGTTTCGGACAGTCCGAGAAGGGCTATGAGGCCGCGCTGGGCGAGATGCGCGCGGAACGGTTCATCGACACACTCGGCGATGGTTGCAACCACGATGGCGCGGCCGCCTGTTGCCTCGGCGGCATCGGCGAAGGAATCTCCAGCCAGATACCACGAGCTCGGGTCGTGGGTCTCGGTGTTCGGCCCGTCGAGCAACAGGATCGTCGCGTCTTGCGGGCCATTCATGACGGCGGTAAACGTGCGCGCCATCGCCTTGCGATCACCCCACATGAACGTGTGGTAATCGAAGGGATTGCTCACGGTGACGAGTTCGGTCACCGTCGCTTCGATCTCTGATTGCTGCGCGGCGCTGAAAGGTTCGAAGCGCAGCTTCGTGGTTCCACCGCGATCGGCGACCAACGAAGCTTCCCCACCAGACGAGCACAGCGAAACGATCTTGCGGCCAGCGAGTCGGCCACCGTGATCGAGCAACTTCAGCGTCTCGAGCATCTCGGATGGAGTGCGCACGACTGCGACGCCGTAACGCGCAAACAACGCGTCGTAGGCGGCAGCACGCCCTGCCATCGACCCCGTGTGGGAGCTAGCGATTTGCGCGCCGGCTTCCGAACGACCTGTCTGCAACGCGACCAGCCCGATACCGCGCTCGCACGCAAGGTCGGCGACCTCCGCAAAACGCTGCGCGTCGCGAACGGCTTCGAGGTATACCCCAATGGCAGTGATGCGCGAGTCCGTTAGCAGCGCGGCGACGGCATCCTCCGAGCCCAAACTTGCTTGATTCCCGACCGAGATCATTGTGCCGAGTCGCAGTCCCCGTTTCTGGAACGTCAGGTTGAGTGCGACGTTGCCGCTCTGCGAAACGATGGCCACACCACGCTCGTGTCGAGTGCAGCCGTGTTCGTCGGGCCACAACGCCACTCGGTCGAAGGTGTTTACAAAGCCGTAGCAGTTCGGCCCGAAGAACGGCATGCCGCTGGCGGCGCGCAGAAGTTCACCTTGCAAGTCGTTGTCGGCGCGCTCAGCAAAGCCGCTGCTGTAACACACGGCTCCGCCGACGCCCATCGCGCTAACCGTTTCAATCGCCTCGATCGTTGCGTGGCGATTGATTCCCAGAAAGACGGCATCCGGAACGCCGGGCAGGTCGGCAAGCGACGGTACGCATGAGATGCCTGCTAGGTCTGAGCGCTTCGGATTCACCGTCCAGATTGGTCCGTCAAACCCCAGCTTCAAACACTGACGCACCACGCGCTCGGCCGGTGCACCGCCGACAACGGCGATGGAGCGCGGCGCTAACAGGCGATGCAGATCGGGCACGTTCTTGACAGTAGCGGGCACCCTCTAACCACCCAATGGCCGCAACATGGCGCGCGAAATGATGTGACGCTGAATCTCGCTGGTGCCATCCCAGATGCGATCGACGCGTGTGTCGCGCCACATGCGCTCGAGCGGCAGTTCGTCCATCAGGCCCATGCCGCCGAGAATCTGGATCGCCTCGTCGGTGACGAATTGGCACATCTCGGTGGCAAAGACCTTCGCCATGGCCATGTCTTCGTCGGTGCCAGTGCCTCGCGCGTCTCGCCACGCGGCGCGCAGCGTCAGCAACTCGGCTGCCTCCCAGCGCGTGCGCATATCGGCCAGCTTGAACGACACGCCTTGGAACTTGCCGATCTGTTGCCCGAACTGCACGCGAGTTGCCGCCCACTCGGTGGCGATTCCGAGCGCTCGGCGCGCGCGGCCGACACATACCGCTGCGACCTGCAGACGAGTCGAGCCGAGCCACTCGTTCGCGGCATCGAAGCCGCGGTGCTCTTCACCGAGGATCTTGCTGACAGGCACGCGGCAGTTATCGAAGTTGATGATGCAGTTGTGGTAGCCCTTGTTCGAAACGCAGTTGTAGCCGTGCAACACTTCGCAACCTGGAGTGTCGAAGTCGACAAGGAAGCCTGTGATTCGCTTCTTCGGTCCACGCGACGTTTCCTCCTCGCCGGTTGCGGCGAACAGAATCACGTAGTCGGCGAGGTCGGCGTGACTGATGAAGTGTTTGACGCCATTGATCACGTACTCGTCACCATCGCGCACAGCACTGCACTTCATCCCGCGCACGTCGCTGCCTGCATCGGGCTCGCTCATTGCCAGGCAATCAACGCGCTCGCCCATCGTGGTAGGTCGAAGGTATTCGTCGATCTGGTCGCCCGTACAGGCGCGCAAGATGTTGGAGGGGCGGGCGACGATGTAGTGCAGCGCGTACGACGTGACGCCGAACTCGCGGTCAACAAGCGTGGTCCCGAAGCTGTCCAACCCACCACCGCCCAACTCGGCCGGCATGTTTGCCGCATACAAACCAGCGGCGAGCGAGCGCGTGCGAATCTGTTCCATTAGGTCGGGCGGTACTTCGCCCAACTTCTCGACGGTCGCCTCGTGTGGAATCAGTTCTTTGTCAGTGAACGACCTCACGGTGTCGACGATCATTTCGTCTTCGGGTGAAAGCTCGAAGTCCATCTAGGAGGTCCTCTCCGGCATGCGCATGACGCTGCCGACCTGTTTCGGAATTGGAAGGTGCGCATGCGCGTCGCGTATCGCGGCGAGCGCGGCGGCGACGTTGGGGAGTATCGGGGTGGAGCGTCCGGCTTTCATGTCGACGTGAACCAACATCTGCTCGGCTGTGCAGAGCAGAGCGCCGGTGTCGCCGTGGTACATGCTGTGAATGAAGTGCAGACGCTTGGCATCGACGCCCAGCACTTGCGTGGTGAACGCGAGCGGTTCATGAACCGATGTTTCCAGCATGTAGTGAATGTGTGTTTCGACCGTATAGAAGCTGTGGCCGGCGGCGCGATATGCCTCGTCGTCGCCGATGTAGCGGAACAGCGCATCGCTAGCCCATCCGGCCGCTGTGAGGTAAGCCGCCTCGGTCATGTGGTCGTTGTAATCGACCCAGTCGGGTTCGACAGGGGTGCGATACAGCGCGAGCGGTGCGGCAACCGCGTCGCCTGGTTTCCACGGCGCCGTTGCACCCGACGAGTAACGAAGTGCTTCGTGCCGGGCAACCGCCTCGCCGGCGCCGTCGCTGGCCGTCGAACTGGTGGCGCGCAGCGCGCGCATGAGAGCGATGATTGCATCCGGGTCGCCTGCGGCGAGGCGAACCAAGTCGTCGCCGAGGCGGGCGCGCTGCGCGGCGGTCGCATCCGGGCCGACGGGTGTCATGCCTAGCGAGCGGTAGAACGGTGCAAGTTCGGCTGGCGCGTCGGCTGCCAACTCGACAAGCGGAAGGAGATGGATGGGGGAGCAGCCGCGCGCTGTTGCTTCGGTCGCGATTAAGCCCCTGACGTTCGCTGGCGCCTTGCCGCTGACGACTTGAATCACTTCGGCGTTCTCAACGTCTGACGTGCTGGCCGTACGTAGTCGTGACAACGCAGCATCCGGAAAGAGGCCAAGCCGCTGCGCCGCTGGCCATAGTGCGGTGACTGCAGCCGGGAGCGACGAGTCGTCGACCACGACTTCGAGTCCGGCGGCAAGGAAGCGGGTTGCCCACTCCGCGGCGCGGTCGCCTTCTCCGAGCACCGCTACGTGCGACATAGACTGAATATACACTCAGGATTGGAGCAGCTGCGATGCCGAGACCGCGACTCGATCACGTTCGCAAAGCCCAGATCCTCGCCGCCGCGGCCGACGTGTTATCCGAACGCGGATATGCAAACACGCGCGTTGTCGACATCGCCGACGCGGCTGGCACCAGTCCCGCGGCGATCCTCTACTGGTTCGAGGGCAAGGATGGTTTGCTCGCACAGGCGCTGGGACTTCGCGAGCAGCAGTTCCACGACCGCTACACGGTGAAGGCCGGTAGCAAGGCGACGGCGTCCGAGCGACTTCGCTCGCTCGTGGAAGCAATGCTCTATCACTACGACTGGAAGTTGTGGATGGAGTTGTGCGTGTTGGCGCTGCGCGACAAGGCCGCCGCCGCCGAACGCGATCGTATGGACCGACGCTGGCGAGCCGCGTTGCGCGCGGTGATTCGCGATGGTCAGGCGAGCAGCGAATTCATCGCCTCCGATGCCGACGACACGATGTTTCTGCTAGCCGGACTGCTCGACGGACTGTCGCCGCTCCTCGCGTTGAAAGCAAAGGGAGTCACAAGGGACCGCGTAGAGAAGGTGTGGCTGTCGGAAGCCAAACGCCTACTGGGCCCCAAGTTCGACAGCAGTCCACTAAAGCGCACGCGCTGAAAGTTCGGTGAGTCGAGTGTTTGCTGCAGCCGAGTGTTTCCTGCCCGCACACGGGCAGGAAACACTCGACTAGGCCGCGGCGGCACGAAACACTCGACTGAAAACCTCGGACCCGAACGCCGATCCGACACGCCGGCGTCAGGAGCGGGGTTGGCCTACGTGTCTGCTGGCGTTTGCAGGCTTCGGGAGGTCCTTGTGCAGAACCGCTAACTCGTCGAGCTTGGCGACTATCGCTTCGCTCGCCGGTGACGCTTTTCCTTCAGCAGTGTCGACGTGAAGCAACATGAACTCGGCTGTTGAAACCACCGAGTCGTCGTCGGCGCGGTGGGCTACGCAGAAGTAATGCAGGCGCTTGGGATCGTGGTGCAGCAATTGCACGGTTGCGTACAGCCGATCACCCACCTTGGCTTGCGCGCCGAAGTTGATGTGGCTCTCGACCGTGTAATAGCTGTGGCCACCGGCGAGGTAAGCCTCGTCGACGCCGATCAGCCGCATCAGGCGATCACCTGACTCACTCGCTATCTGGAAGAAGCGGCTGTCGTTCATGTGGCCGTTGTAGTCACCCCACTCGGGTGGGACAGTCACCTCATGCACACGCAGTGGGCCGTCTTTCTCAGTGTGCGGAACGGCATGGCCAATGCGATCGAACAGTTGCCGCTCGTAACGCGCCAGTACTTCGCCGGCGCCGTACCCAACGCCGCGCAAACCGTGCATCACCGCGATCAAACAGTCGTCGCGCAAAACCTCCAGCTCGCGAATCGTCGCCGTGCCTGCTTGCGCATCGCTCTGCGCGACCAGCCTTTCGAGCAACTCGTCGGTCAGCTCGGGAGTATCCATGAGCTTCGACCACGGCCACTTCAAGGACGGCCCGAATTGCGCCATGAAGTGCCGCATGCCGGCTTCGCCGCCAGCGATGCGGTAAACGAGCAGCGTTCCCATGAAGCTCCAACGCAAGCCGGGACCGAAGCGAATCGCATCGTCGATCTCGCTCGCAGTTGCGACGCCGTCGTTCACCATCCACAACGCTTCACGCCACAGCGCTTCCATCAGGCGATCGGCGACGAAGCCGTCGATCTCTTTGTGCAGATGCAGTGGGTGCATTCCGATCGCGGTGTACACCTGGAAGGCGCGATCCTTGGCGGCCTGCGATGTCTGTTCGCCACCAACGATCTCGACGAGTGGCATCAGGTACACAGGGTTGAACGGATGCCCAACAAGCAATCGCTCGGGATGAGTCATGCCTTGCTGCATCAGCGTTGGCAACAAGCCGGACGTGCTGGAACCGAACACGACGCTCGGCCCGGCAACGCTGCTTGCGCGCCGCAGCAAGTCCTGCTTCATCTCCAAACGTTCCGGAGCGCTCTCCTGCACGAAGTCGACGCCAGCCGCAGCTTCTTCCGGTGTCGCGACAAACGTGAGTGTGCCCTCCGCCGGAAACTGTGCCGAGACCAACTTGTGCATTGCGCGGCGAGCGTTGGCGATGACTTCGCCGACCTTGCGCGGCGCCTCTGGGTCGGGGTCATACAGCTGCACATCGACGCCATTCAGCAGGAAGCGCGCTGCCCACGCGCCGCCGATGACACCGCCGCCGAGCAGCCCGACGCGATCGAGACCAGGTATCGGGCTCATGTCAGCGCTTGACCAGCTTCAACTTGTCGCGAACCGCTTGCGCACTCATGACACGCACGTTCATGTTGTCGAGGATGTTCTTCGCACGCTCAACCAGCATTGCGTTTGTCGCCAGTTGCTTGGGCCCGGCGTAGAGGTTGTCTTCCAAACCGACGCGCACGTTGCCGCCCGCCAGCGCAGCCATCGCCACGAATGGAAGTTGCATGCGCGAGATCGAGAAACCGGAGAACACGCAGTCGTTGGGAAGGTTGTTCACCATCGCCATAAAGGTGTTCGGGTCGTCGGGCGCGCCGTACGCGATGCCCATGCAAAGTTGGATCATGACTGGGTCGTCGAGCAGACCGTCGCGAATCATCTCCTTCACCTGCACCAAGTGGCCGGTGTCGAACACCTCGAGCTCTGGTCGCACGCCTAGCTCTTGCACCTGCTTGGCCATCGTGCGCAGCACCGCTGGCGTGTTCACCATGATGTAGTCGCCGCCAGACGCGAAGTTCATCGTGCCGCAGTCGAGCGTGCAGATCTCGGGCAGGATCTTGCGCACGTGGTCGAGTCTCTCGGTTGCACCTGCCATGTCGGTGCCGACAGGGTTCGGGGGCAACACGTTTTCGTCGCCGCCCAGCACGAGGTCGCCACCCATTCCGGCGGTGAGGTTGACGACGACGTCGACGTCGGCTGCGCGAACGCGCTCAACAACCTCGGCGTAGTACTCGGTCTTGCGACTGCCCTGGCCGGTCTCTGGATCGCGCACGTGAATGTGTACGACGGCGGCACCGGCCTTGGCGGCTTCGATCGCCGACTCTGCGATCTGCTGCGGGTAGACGGGAACGTGCGGGCTCTTCTTGGTGGTGTCGCCGGAACCCGTTACCGCGCAAGTAATGAACACATCCCAATTCATGCTGAACCCTGTCTTTCGAGCTATGTAGTTCGCCAACCGTCTTTCCTGAACGGCCGATCAGACCCGCAGCGTACAATGCGCGCCGGGAGGGGAAACCAAATGGCTGAGTCGCTGAATGGACTACGTGCGCTGGTTACTGGCGGTGGTTCAGGTATCGGTCGTGTGATCGCCGACTGCCTGCTTCGTGAGGGGGCGAGCGTGATGGTGACAGATGTCGATGCCAGCACCCAACCCGATGTTGTCGCAGATGTTTCGACAACGGAGGCGGTCGCCGACCTGTTCGCGGTCGTACGCGAGCGATTGGGTGGCCTCGACCTACTGGTCAACAACGTCGGTGTCGCTGGACCGACCGCGGCTGTCGAGAACATGGACCCCGACGAGTTCGACCGGTGCGTGCAGATCTGCCTAGGTAGCGCGTTCAGGTGCACCCGCGCGGCGGTTCCGCTGCTTCGCGAAGCGCCGACCGATCGGCAGCGCTCGATCATCAATATCTCGTCGACCGCTGGGTTGTTCGGGTACCCGCTGCGATCGCCATACGTGGCCGCCAAGTGGGGTGTCATTGGAATGACCAAAACCTGGGCGATGGAGCTTGGTCCGGAAGGCATTCGCGTGAACGCGATTTGTCCCGGTTCGGTCGGCGGGCCACGCATGGATGGTGTCATCGAGCGCGAGGCCGCGACTGTCGGCGTACCGGCAAGCGACGTTCGTTCCGCGTACGAGAATCAGGTTTCGATGCGTTCGTTCATCGACGCCAGCGATGTTGGTGAGGTGATTGTGTTCCTCGCGTCGCCCGCAGCTCGCTTCATCAACGGTCAGGCATTCGCAGTCGACGGCCACACCGAAACTCTCAGCACGCGATGACGCCCGCGGTACCCCACACTCCGGTTCGTCGGCATCGACCGCCTTCAGCTTTCGAGTCCGGTGTGCGCGCTACTTCAGCTAACTGGATAGACGCACCGTTTAATCGCTGGGGTTACAACCACGTCCATGAACTCACACGAACGGCGCCCGTCCTTCGAGGCGATCGCGCGGCTTGGGTCGTGCCCGAGAGGCTGATCGATCTTGATCGCATGCCATTGCAGCACGACGGTGCGGCCTTCACCTACACCGAGATGCTCCACGCGACGTACACCGACGCGTGCGTTGTCATCCACGACGGCGCGATTGTTTACGAGTACTACGACAAGGGCATTCGCCCAGACCAGCAGCACTTGCTCATGTCGGTGTCGAAGTCGCTGACCGCGACGCTGATCGGGCTGCTGGTTCAGCAAGGGTTGGTGGCGACGGATGGGTTAGTCACCAGCTACGTCCCTTCGCTCGTCGGAACATCGTGGGAAGGGTGCACGGTGCAACACCTGCTCGACATGCGTGGTGGCGTGGCCTTCACGGAACACGACATGGACGACCCCGAGTCGGATGGCGTCTTGCTCGAGCAAGTCTCCGGCTACACGTCTGGCACGAGGCCAAACCTGCCTGCCAATACGTACGACTGGATCCGCGCGCTGCCCAATCAGCAACCGCACGGCGGGCCGTTTGTATATCGCTCGATTCTCATCGACGTACTCGGTTGGATCGCCGAGGAAGTCACCGGTGAGCATTTCTCTGATTTGTTCTCGCGTTTGATTTGGAGCCGCATCGGTGCCGAGTACGCGGCGTACCTGATTGTCGATTCGGCCGGCTTCCCGGTCGTGGAAGGTGGGTTGTGCACGACCGCACGCGACCTAGCGCGCTTCGGGTTGATGCACCTGCAACGAGGCAACGTCGCGGGGGAGCAGATCGTGCCTGGCGATTGGATCGACCGTGTCATCACACGTGATCAAGAACTGATCGACACGTTTGCCGCTGGATACTCTGCCGATCCGCAGAACGCCGAGGCGTACTACCACGACTGTTGGTGGGTGTGGGACGCCGCGCTCGGTCGCTACGGCGGCTACGGACTTGGCGGGCAGAACCTGCTGATTGATCGCACGAGCAACACAGTCATTGTGAAGTTCTCGAGCTGGCCGAAGCGCACCGACCCATTGGTGGCCGCATTCGCCGACAGTGCCAACGAGGCCCTGTTCGACTGGTTGCGGCGAAGTAGTTAACCCCGAAGTTCGACGGCCGTGCGTTGCACAGCGGCGACGATCTTGGTGTAGCCGGTACAACGACAGAGGTTGCCCGACAAACCAATACGGACTTCTTCCTCCGACGGCGCGTCGTTGCGCTGCAGTAGCGCGTGCGCCGAGAGAATCATGCCCGGAGTGCAGAAGCCACACTGAACGCCACCCTCTTCGAGAATGTTGCGTTGCAACGGATGCATCACTTCGCCGTCCATGACGCCCTCGATCGTGGTGATTGCGCGCCCCTGCGCCTGCACGGCGAGATAACTGCACGAGTTCACTGGCTGTCCATCGAGTAAGACCATGCACGCGCCGCACTCGCAGTCGTCACAGCCTTCCTTGGTGCCTGTCAGTCCGACCTCGCCGCGAATCACGCTGAGCAGATTTCGATCCTGCTCGACGTTGACGGGGTAGTCGACGCCATTGACGTTCAAGTTGAAAGACTCGCTCACGATGCGGCTCCGATTCCGATAGCGCGGTTGACGGGTATAGCGATGGTTTCGCCGGCCGCTCGACGAGCGGCGGCTTCGACCGCACGGCGGGCCATGACACCAACGGTGTGTCGGCGATACGTGTCGCTGGCGCGAACGTCGCTGATCGGGGTCGCTTGCTCACTCGATACTTGCGCGGCGACAGCCGCCGCATCGGCCACCGAGCGTCCGATCTGCCCGACGAATTCACCAGTGAAGATCTTCGGTGAGACGGCAGTCAGTCCAACTCGCAACGCCGCAATGGTTCCATCGTCGTTGAGGGCGACGAATGCTGCCGCGCCCACAACCGCGATCTCCATGGCGCGCCGGTACTCGAGGCGAACGTAGGCGCTGTTGCTGCGCGCGCCGGGTGCGGGAATGTGAACGGCAACACACAACTCGTCAGGCGCAGCGGAGGTCTTGCCTGGCGCAGTCCACAGTTCTTCGATTGGCACTCGACGCGAGCCGCGCACCGAACGTAACTCGACTTCGGCACGCATAACGGCGAGCGGTGCACCGGTATCCATCGCCGGGCTCGCGTTCATGATGTTGCCGCCGAGCGTGCCGATGTGGCGTGTCGATGGCGAACCAACAAGAGCACTGCCATCGGCAAGTCCAGCGTAACTGGAACCGAGTAGCGGATGCATTTCAATGTCGTGGTGCGTGACCAGTGCGCCGATGCTGACGCCGTCGTTGGTTGTTACGACTGACTTAAGTTCATCGAGTCGATCGATGGCAACGAGATTTGTCGGCAGCGCTGCCTTTCCGTGCCGAGCGCCGACAACGAGGTCGGTGCCGCCAGCGATCGGGCGAGCGCCTGCAGCCAAAGCGGCCAACGCTTCGTCGACCGTTCGAGCAATGGTGAAGCTCATGACTGCATCGCCCCCCAAACGCGCTCGGCTGTCATCGGCAAACGACGCACGGGTGAACCAACGAGCTTCGCGATGGCGTTACCAATAGCCGCCGCGGTGGCCACATTGGGTGCCTCCGCCAAACTCTTGGCGCCGTGGGGGCCTGCGTCGGGCGTGTAGATCTCGATGAACTGCACATCGATCGGCGGCGCGTCGGCGCAGGTTTGCAGCTTGTACTCAAGCAGTGCAGCGTTGCGTTGATTGCCCTGATCGTCGTACTGCGTGCCCTCCGTGAGCGCCTGACCGATACCCATCATCACGCCGCCCTCAACCTGACCCTGCGCGCCGACTTGGTTGATGATGGTGCCCGAGTCGTGAGCGGTACTCACGCGCAGAACACGAACCACACCGGTGTCGCGGTCGAGTCGTACACGCACGGCGTGGCAACTGAACTGCGGTGCGCGCCACGCGGTCATGCCGATATCTCCCACGCAGGTCGAGCCCGTCGCAGTGGCGGCCGGAGGCGGCGGGCCTGACCCGTGTCCAATCAGCAACTCGCCACCGGCGGCGGTGGCTGCCAACTTGGTGATGGCAACGCCACGATCAGGGCTACCGGCGACGTGTGCCATTCCATCGGCAAGCACGATGTCGGCCGCCGCGGCTTCCAGCTTGTTTGCCGCGAGTTCGCGCAACTGATCGGCGATTTGCCCGGCGGCGGCGATGACGGCACGTCCGTTGTTGAACAACGTTTGCGAACCGGTCGCGCCCATGTCGTACGGCGCGGCGCTCGTGTCTTGGTAGACCAGTTCGAAGTCCTCTGGCTGCATTCCCAATTCGTCGGCTGCAAGCTGGCGCAAGGTCATAACGGCACCAGTGCCACACTCTTGCGCGCCGGTGATGATTTGTCCGCTGCCATCTCCATCGAGCTTGATGTACGCGCCGGATGCAGAAGCGAAGGTCGGCCACCAACCGATCGCGACGCCTATTGCCTCGTCGTCGGGGAGTGGCTGGCCGTAGCCGGCGGCGGACGTTGCCGCGTCGATGCACTGCTGCACGCCGATCTCTCCATAGGTCTGCCCGCTTGGCCCCTCGACTCCGGTGTCGACCGCGTTGAGCTTGCGGAACGCGACTGGATCCATCCCGATCTTGTTTGCAACCTCGTCGATGTGCGACTCGAGCGCCCAACACGTTTGCGGTGCCGTTGGTGCGCGCACTGAGCCGGACGGCTGATGATTCGTATACGCCAGCGAAGCTTCGGCAAAAACATTCGGAATCTTGTAAGGCCCGAGCGCATGCATGGCAGCAAGCTGACTGAAGAACCCAGCGTCGGAGGTGTAGGCGCCGTTGTCAATCACCAGTCGTGCCTTGCGCGCGGTGATTGTGCCGTCGGCTTTCACACCGGTCTCGAAGTCGTACACAATTCCCTCGCGCCGCTTATCAGGAGCAAGGAACTCTTCGCGGCGACTGAACACGAGCTTCACTGGTCGCTTGGCAACGCGAGCCAGAGCGGCGATATGTGCCTCGTAGTGGAATCCGCACTTTCCACCAAACCCGCCTCCGAGGTGGGGAACGATGATCCGCACGCGGTTGTTGGGCAGCTCGAGCGTCTCGCACACTCCCGCGCGAGCATCGAATGGAACCTGCGTGCTGGTCCAGATCGTGACCTTGTTGCCTTCCCACTGGGCGACGACAGCACGCGGCTCGATCGGTGCGGCATGACAGCCATCGGATTCGTAGTGGCTCTTGACGACAAAGTCGGCCTCGGCGAGCGCCTTGTCGACGTCGCCCCTTGCAATCGACGCGTACGAAGCGTCGTTGCCTTTGCGAACCATGACGCCGGGTGCGGTGTACGACGCCCAATCTTCGTGCACCAGCTGAGTGCCCGGCTCGAGTGCGGACACGACGTCGTTGACGACGGGGAGCGGCGAATACTCGAACACGATCGCGTCAACCGCGCGTTGCGCAGTGTCGGCGTCGACGGCGGCCACGGCGGCAACAATCTCACCCTCGAAGCGCACGACATCGCGCGCGAACAGCGTGCGGTCTTGCACCATCCCGCCGAAGCGCACGTCGGGGACGTCGTCTGCAGTTAGCACGGCGAACACGCCCGGCATCGCTCGAGCCGCGGTTACGTCGAGCTTGGTGATGCGCGCGTGACTTACCTGCGCGTATCGAAACTTCGCAGCCAGCGCGCCGGTCAGCGACATGTCGGCGGCGTAGCGGCCGCTTCCGGTGACTTTGTCGGGACCGTCGGCGCGAACGAATCTGCGGGCGGGCGTCTTCGACTGCTTCTTAATGGTGGCGGTCATGCCCTCTAATATTGCAGATCGCACCCTCAGCCAGCGATGTGTCGCAAGAACCGTGCGATTGACTCGATCTCGGCGGCGCTGATGACGTGTTCGCGACCCTTGATGATCTCGAGTTCTGTGTCGGCGCCGGCATCCTGAAACGCAGCCGCTGTTGCCTCTGTCCGCGACAACGGCACCCACTCGTCGTTCTCGCTGTTCGAGAAGTACGCGGGCATCCCTTCCAGCGTTCCAACCACCGGCGAGGCCGCTTCCGGCGGTCCGATTACGGATCCGGTCAGACAAAGCAACCCTGCTGGGATCTCCTTGCGATGGCGCGCAACGAATTCGGTCACTAGCGATGCGCCTTGCGAGAAGCCTGCCCACACGATCGGTTGCGTCAATTCACGCTCGATGTCGGCCAGCACTTGCAGCGAATAGCCGAGCCAAGGTTCGTTGTCGGCGATCGGGGACATGAACCCTTCCGGGTACCAACGATTGTCGTGCGCTGCCGGAAGTAGCCACGCGATGCCGCTAGTCGCTATGCCACGACTCGCGTGTTCCCGCGTGTGGTCGCCGTCCTCTAATGGCCTGATTAGGTTGTCGACGAGATATTGCGGAGAGTGACCGCGGCCATGGACCGCGACGACAACGAGTTTGGCGTCGGCTAGTTCGGCCCCGTGCAGAAGTCGACCCGCGGATGAATGCGGATTGCTCATCTGTCCTTCGCTGCTTGCCGTTCCGCTAATAGTTGAGCGGCTCCAGGTAGCTCTTGATCCAGTCGGCCTGATGCAAGAACGGCGGTGGAATGCAGAAATCCTTGCCCAGGTTCTCGTACGACTCGTCGATGGTGAAGCCCTCTGGCTTGGAAACGGTTGCCTCGAACAGTGCGCCGCCCGGGGTGCGGACGTACACGGATTCGAAGTACCCGCGATCCTTGCGATCGGAGACGTCGGTGTAGCCGAGACCTTCGACATGCGCCTTCACGTCGGTCTGAATGTCGAGGCTGTCAACTGCGAAGGCCGCGTGGTGCACGGTGCCCTCGCCGAATGTCCACGTGCCGGCTGGCAGCTTGGAATCGACGTTGAAGTCGACGATTGCGCCAGTGCCACCCGCGCCGACTTCGTAGCGCATGGTGTCGCCGTCAGTCTTGGTCTTGCGACCATTCCACGCGGCTTCCATGAATTCCTGCGACGACTCGGCATCGCGAACAGTGACGGTGATTCCGTGCGTGCCGCGGATACCCATGTCGGCAGGTACGCCAGCGCCGGTCCATGGCTTGCGGTCGTCGTCGGCGATACCGACGAGGTTGTAATCGATGTTGCCGGGGTTAGTGAACGACAGCATCTTCTCGCCGAACTGCTCACGCTGCTTGTACTTGTAGCCAGCTGCCTTCAAGCGATCGCCCCAGAACCCGAGGCTTGACTGCGGCACCGAGAGACTTATCGAAGAAATCTGTCCGCTTCCCTTGCGACCCATGCGACCGCTTTGTCGCATCGGGAAGCTGGTGAGGATGGTGCTCTCGTCGCCCATGTCGTTGGCGTAGTAGAGGTGATAGATCGGCACAGTGCCGTCGTACAGAGCGGTCTTCTTCACGCTCTTCAGGCCCAGCAGCTGGGTGTGGAAGTCGTAGTCCTCCTGCGCGTTACCTGTGCACATCGTCAGGTGGTGGAAGTGCTTAATCGCCTTGTCTGGATCCATGATTGTCTCCCCGTTTGTGTGCTTGCGTTCCGGCCCGGAGATTAGTACGCACTTTGAGGGCTGTCAGCCTCAGCTCGTGAGACCGGCGAAGCCACTCGTCGAGCCCGGTGTAGCGCCGCCGCGCTTGTTCGTCCAGCGCACAAAAACCGCCGCCAAGGCGACGGCGAGCAGCGTGAACAACAGCATCACCGTTGCGAGTGCGTTGAGAGCAGGGGTCGATCCGGCCCGCGCGCCGGAGTAGATCTTGATCGGCACCGTCTCGGTTGCGGCTCCAGTCGACAGGAACGATGAGATCACGAAGTCGTCCACCGACATCGCGAACACCACCATCACACTGGCGAAGATCGCTGGCGCGAGTAGTGGGATAAGAACCAGGCGAATCGCCTGCAGGCGAGTAGCCCCTAGGTCGCGAGCCGCCTCTTCGTATTGGGTGCCGATAGCAGCTAGGCGCGCGCGGATGATTACCACGACGAACGAGAGCGTGAACGTGATGTGCCCGAGCATCATGCGCGTCATTCCCGACGGGAAGCCGGTGTACACCTGCGAGAAGACGAAGAACAGTGCAACACCGAACACGATCTCGGGTGTCACGATCGGAATCAGCATCAGTCCGTTGGCCGCGCTGGAGATCTTGCCGCGCCAACGATGCAGGCCGATCGCCATCGCTACGCCGAGCGGAGTGGCGATCATCATGCACAACAACGCGAGCTTGAGGGTGTTGGTCATCGACGTCTGCAGGGCTTCGTCGTGCCAGACCGAAGCAGCCTTGTCGCCCCAATACCACCGGAACGACATTGGCTGAAACGCCGAGCGACTGCGGCCATCGTTCAACGAGATCCTCGCCGCGATCAAGACGGGCAACAACGACCACAACACGTACAGCCATGTCAACACCGCAAGCGTCGGAAACACGCGTGTCCTTGAACGAGTTCGCTTCATCGCTCGGACGCTCGTTGCATGCGAATGGTTGTCACGAGGTAGTACATCATCAGCACGAAAAGACATGCCATGAGCAGCAAGACCAGCGAAGCACCAGATTGGGGTTGGCTGGAACGCTGCAAGAAGAACTCGATCTGGTTGCCAACCATCGTCGTCTTTGGTGATCCGCTGGTGAGGTAAGTGTTGGTGTAGTAATCGCCGGCCATCGGCAAGATTGTGATAACGCTCGCGGCTAACAAGCCAGGTACCGACAGCGGCAATGTGATGCGACGGAATGTTTGAAACGCCGATGCGCCGAGGTCGCGTCCCGCTTCGATCAGTCGGCCGTCGAGGCGTTCGAGCGATGAGAACAGCGGCAGGATGAAGAAGGGCACATAGCCGTACACGAGTCCGATGATCACGGTGTACGGATCACCGTTCAACCAGTTGCGCGGTTCGTCCATCAGGTGCAGCCATTGCAACACCTTGTTGACGTAGCCGTCGGGTTGCAGCAGGTTCGTCCACGCAAGCATGCGCATCAGGTAACTGATCCAGAAGGGCAGTACGAGGGCCGCCAACAGCAGTCCGCGCCGTCGCTTGACGACGCGCGCTGCGTAGTAAGCGATGGGGTAGCCGATGAGTGCGCAACCCGCGAGCGCGAGGGCGATGTAGATACCCGTTCGGACGAAGACTTGGCCGAGGTCGCCGTTGAAGACGCGGTCGAGAATGCGCGACATGGCTGCGAAGTCCCACGCAAACGGATTCCACTTGGGTTCCGCAGTCTTCAAGATGGGATCGACCGCTCCGAACGCAACTGCCATCACGGCGTACACCGACACGACGAAGAACGCGAGCAACCAACCAACGCCGGGGGCAGCAAATGCTGCCCAAAAGGCGGAGGACCGTTTAGGTCGTTGTGGTCGCCCCGCGATCGGTGAAGAAACGGTGGCGGCTGTCACCGATCATCCACCGGAGTTGAAGATCGACCAAGCTTCCTCGTACAACGCGTCGCCCTCAACACCCAGGGGCTGGAACACGAGGGCGTTGTCGATTTCTTCCTTTGTCGGGACACAAACGCGCAGATGCTCTGGCACGTAACCCGCAGCGATGAGGTAATCGGCGTCGAGCTTCGTCAGCGCCGGCAGGTAACCCACCCACGTGAAGTTCTTCTCACTGACATCGTTGTCGAGCATGTAGTTGAGGTAATGGTGCGCGAGCACCGGATGCTCGGCATCGGCGAGCACACCCATGCTGTCGTTGGTCACCACGTATTCGCCGGCCGGGGGATGCCAGAAACCCAGTACATCGCTTTCGACGCCTTCCGGCAGATAACTGGCGGCGCTCGCTATCAGGTCGGCGCTCCATGTCTGCGCGATCGAGGTCGTGCCCTCAGGGATGTCCTTGTACGCCTCGATGTTGACCTTGACGTTGACGAGGTCGATCAGTTCGCTGAGGTCGGCAAGGGCTTGATCGATCACGTCCTGGTCGAGGGTGTTGATGTCGAACAGTCCACGTCGCATCATCGCCATCACCAACGCTTCGCGCTCGTCGTCGAGCACCGAGACCTGACCGGAGAAGTCGGTTGCGTTCCAAATCGTGTCCCAACCCTCGGCTTCGACTTGTGCCGGATCGATTCGGTCGGCTCGATAGCCAATGCCGGTTCCGAAGAATGTGTAAGGCACTGAGTACTTCGCGCCCCGGTCGTAGAACGGGTCGTTGAACTTGGAGATCACGTTCGCGAAGTTGGGTAGGTAACTCTTGTTCAGGGGCTGTAGCAGGCCACCCGAGATCAAGTTGCCGATCGACGTGTTGGCCATCGAGTGCTGTACGTCGACCTTGATCGCTCCCGATGCGATCTTGCTGACAACCTCGGTGTCGGAGAAGATGGTGGTGATCTCAACCTTGACGCCGTACTCGTTCTCGAAGTCGGCAATGACATCGGGGTTGACATACGAGTCGTAGTTAACGATTCGAAGCGGGCCAGCCTCGGGTTCCAATCCGTCGGCGATGGTCTTCGTGTTCGTCGTCTTCTTGTCGTCGGAGCACGATTGGAGTAGCGGTACTCCTGCGCCGAGAATGACACCTAGCTGTGCCGATCGGGCGAGAAAATCGCGACGTGACGGTGTCATAAGTTGTCCCCAAACAGTTGATTGACTGGTGAGTCAGAATAGTAGCAATGACAATTGGACCGAGGGGACACGAGCTATGCGGGTGATCGCTGAGCCGGAAGGCATTCGACAAGCGCGTACATTCCCCGCTTCGTGGTATGGGTCGCCGTATCACCACGAGCGTGAGTTGCTTCGCGTGTGGTCAGCAGAGTGGGTGTGCATTGGCGATCAGCTCGACATGCCAATACCCGGCTCATGGCAGGCGCTCACTGTCGGGCGCTCGCCGGTGTTGCTCGTGCGCGATCGTGACGGCGAACTCCGGGCCTTCTTCAACGTCTGCCGCCATCGGGCCTCGCCGTTGTGTGAGCCCGATGCGAGTGGCAGTGGTGCTGCGATCAGTTGCCCCTACCACGCGTGGCTCTATCGCCTGGATGGTTCGCTGGCGCGCGCACAGGGCGTTGGAGAGCCAGAGGGTTTTGATGACGCCGATCACTCGCTGAAGCCCGTTGGCTTAACGATGTGGAGGCGATGGGTGTTCGTTCACGCCGACGCTGCCGCGGCACCGCCCGACTTTGGGCCGCTCGGTGCCGCCATCGATGACTTCCCGTTGGAAGCAATGGAGATAGCGCTGTCCGAGAGCGATGAACGCGCCTTCAACTGGAAGGTGCTGCTCGAGAACTACAGCGAGAATTACCACACACCGTTCGTGCATCCTGAGATCGACAACTCGAGCTCGCACGACTATCCGATGGTCAGCGATGGGTTGGTGTTGTACGCGTGGGACCGCCCGTTGCATCCCGACGACGAGGCGGGTCGCGCGATGAGTGAATTGCTGCCCGGTGAGCCGGGTTGGAACGCGGTGGCGACCGCTTCCACGGGCCAGCCGTATGACCGAGGTAGCTACCTCACTGTCTGGCCGAACCTGATGCTGAACGTGTTCCCCGACGCAGCACTGGCGATGTGGGCAGAGCCGCTGAGCGGCAATCGCACGGTTGTACATCGGCGGCTTTATGTCACGCCCGGTGGTGACTCGGCAGCCGTCGCCGCCAACATCGCAGCTCATCGGCTCGTGCACCAGCAAGACGTCGACATTTGCCTGCGGGTGCAACGTTCGCACGACGCGGGCGTCAGCGCCGATGGCGTACTGGCAACGGTGGAGGAGCGTGGTGTGTTTTGGCTGCATCAGCACCTGCGCACCGCGTTCGCTCACGACGGCTGTCTGTAGCCCACGAACGACAAGCGGCGTATTGTTCGGCAATGCAAACCGTGCAGTTCACCCAGATGCGATACGGCACTAAGCAGGATTACGACCTGCTCCACGAGTTGGAACGCGGTTACGTCGCATCGTTGCCCGACAGGGTTCTCGCTGGGCTGCGTGCACTCGACGACGGACTGAGTGGCTATCAGGTCACGCGCCTCGAACACTCGCTGCAGGCCGCAACACGCGCCGAGCGCGACGGAGCCGACATCGATTGGGTGGTCGCGGCGCTGATCCACGACATAGGCGACGGGCTAGCCCCAGCCAACCATGCGCAGGTAGCTGGCGCGATCATCCGGCCGTACGTCCGGGCAGAGGTCGCGTGGGTCGTCAACATGCATGGCGTGTTTCAGATGCACTATTTCGGCAAGCACACCGGTCAAGACCCAGATGCGCGCGAGGCGTATCGCGATCACCAATGGTTCGACAGCTGCGAGCGTTTCTGCGAACGGTGGGACGAAGTGTCGTTCGATCCGAAGTACGAATCGCTGCCACTCGAGCACTTCGAACCAGCGTTGCGTGAGGTATTCGCTCGGCCGCCGTTTGATCCGGCGATCACCGGCGAAAGTGGCACCGGCGCCTAGGCGAGTTCTGCCGCTATCGTGCAGGCGCCGTCGCCGGGAAACCGGCGGAAGCACGGCGACGTGGCCGAGTGGCTGAGGCAAGGGCCTGCAAAGCCCTCCACATGGGTTCGATTCCCATCGTCGCCTCCAGTGAAAGAAGTTAGATGACGACCTGGCGCTTACGAGGCTTGTGCGATTACCGCTTCGCCGTAGCCGGCTAGTGCGCTAGCGGTGTCGCGGTAGAACAGGAACGCCGGCACGACGACTCGATCGACGCCTATGTCGGCTAACGCCTGCACCTCGGCGAGCGCGTTCGGACCGATAGCGCCTCGGCCACCCGTTGTCATCTCAAGCGCGGCGGGGTCGCGGCCGTTCTCGCTTGCCGTGTGCCGCGCGAGCTTGAACAGTCGATCCAGTTCCTCGTGCGTCGGTGCCGCCGGAAAGAAGCCGTCACCGAGTCGGCCGGCGCGCTTGGCGGCAGCTTCGGAGTGACCGCCGACGTGAATCGGCACCGAAGCCTGTGTGGGGCGCGGTCGCAGAATGCAATCGTCGAAGTTGACGAACTCGCCGTGGAACGTCGCGGCGTCTTGGGTCCAAAGTGCGCGCATCGCCGCGACGTGCTCGTCGGTGCGTCGCCCGCGGTCGCCGAATGACACGCCGATTGCGTCGAACTCTTCTTCAAGCCAGCCAACGCCGATTCCGAGCTCGACTCGACCGGCAGACATCTGGTCGAGCGTCGCGACTTCCTTGGCGAACACGACCGGGTTGCGCTGCGGCAGAATCATCACGCCGGTCGCGAGTCTGATTCGGCTAGTTGCGGCCGCGAGATAAGACAACCAGATCAACGGATCCGGAATCGGGCTGTCTTCGCGGCCCAGCATCTTGCCGGAAGGGTCGTACGGGTATTGCGACTCGTAGCCCTTTGGAACGACGACGTGCTCGACCGTCCACAATGACTCGAACCCTGCCGCTTCCGCAGCGCATGCGAATTCCAATGCCTGCTCTGGCTGCGTGAAGGGCCCGGTGTTGGCGAAGACGATTCCGAATTTCATCCGCTCACCGTACTGTCCGGCGCGGCTGGCCGGTCAGGTGACGACTTCGGCTGTGTTCAGGCGCAGGCCGGGGAAGTGGCCGAGCCGCTCGAGCGCGGCGACCGTGCTGCGCATTGCGTCGGCTGGCACCGGGTGGCTGATCAGGTAGCCCTGCGCCTTGTTGCAACCCAGATCGCTGAGCACTTGCAACTGATGCACGCTCTCCACACCTTCGGCAACGATGTCGAGTCCGAGCGAGCGGCCCATGGCGACGATCGTGCGCACGAGACTGCGGTCGTTGGGGTTGTCGGCAACACCTTGCACGAATGCGCGGTCGATCTTGATTCGTTGCAACGGGAACTTCTGCAGCAACGACAGCGACGAGTAGCCGGTGCCGAAGTCATCGAGCGCGACGCGCACGCCGAGCGAACGCAAGCGACGCAGCGTTGCCAGCGCTAGTTCTGGCTCGGTGATCATGACGCTCTCGGTGACCTCCAGCCAGAGCAGTTGCGGCGGCACGTTCGAGCGGGTCAGTGCCTCGCTGACGATCGACGGGAAGTTGCTGTCGCTGAGCTGCCGCGGCGACACGTTGACCGACATCGTTGCCGACGGGCTGCACACGCCATCGTCGATCCAGTTACGCAACTGCGTGAGTGCTTCGAGCAACGCCCAAGAACCGATCGGCACGATCGTGCCCGTGTCTTCGGCGATCGGGATGAACTCGGCAGGGGAGACGATGGTGCCATCGGCCTGCTGCCAACGCATGAGCGCTTCGAAGCCGACGACGTCGCCTGACTGCAGATCGAGAATCGGCTGATGGAACAGGCGCAGTTCGCGACGATCGAGCGCACGGTAGAGAGCGGTCTCGACGGCGAGGCGGTGAGCGACGCGCTCGTGCATGCTCTCGTCGTAAACGGCGACGCAGTTACGGCCCGCGTCCTTTGCGCGATACATCGCGGTGTCGGCGTGACGCACCAAGTCTTCCGGCGATGTGCTGGATGTTGCGCTGATCGCGGCGACGCCGATGCTGGCCGTGACGAACACGTCGCCTTGGCTGAGTGCCAGCGGCTCGCGGAACACCGCTAGCAAGCGCTCAGCGACGGCCATCGCTCCGCCAGTGGACTTGGCGGTTGTGTCGAGCACGACGTACTCATCGCCTGAGAAGCGAGCGACGGTCGCGCCCTCGGGTACTGCATTGGTCAACCGGCGAGCAACAGTGACGAGCACTTCGTCGCCGGCAGCGTGGCCGAGTGAGTCGTTGATGTTCTTGAAGCGGTCGAGGTCGACGAAAAACAACGTTGGGTGTTCGTCGGGGTGCCACGAGTCGCGGAGCAAGTCGTTGATGTTCTGCAGAAGCACAGTGCGGTTGGGCAGACCAGTGAGCGGATCGGTTTGCACGCCGTGCAATAACTCGGCCTGCGCGCGGGCGTTGGCGCGCACGGTGACGACGACGCGCAACGTGATGGCCGCAACCGTGACTGCTGCTGACACTGAACGCACGATGCTGTCCGTCATGTCGGCGGGCGCCATCGCCGCGAGGATGATCGCCGGCCCGGCGAGCGATGCGAACGTGACCGCTAGGCGCGCCAGCGAAGTAGGCGCGGGGCCAGGTTGTGGCCGGCCGACCAACGAGATCGTTGGGTGAAGGAACATTGCGCCTGCGCAGAAAAACGCGGCGACAAAGAGCGGTAGTGCGTAGCGCTCGGCAGCAGCATCGATGCGGCCAGCGTCGATCAACGAGCGAATGACGCCTCCGGCCATATTGAGCGTCAGCGCGGCGGCGGCCAGCCAAAGCGCGGGCGGGCGTTGCGTGCGGCTGAGCACGATCACAGTGGCGAGGAATACGACCACGAACATGGCGGGGTGGTACAGCCCGTGTACGACGATGCCTACGCTGTTGCCGGCAACCTCACGAAGTGGGCGGACGAAGAGCGCCCACGTCACGATCCAGGTACCGAGGGCGATGATGGCGGGGTCTGCCCACAACCCTTGGCCGAACCCGGTTGTGTTCGTTCGCAGCAGCGCGCCGAGACAGCCGAGCAGCAACCCGACGGCAGCGAGCGCGAAACCGACGGCCACGGGCGAGTCGTAAGTCGGGCCGTCGCCAGCGGCGAGATGTTGCAGTGCGTACAGCGCGCCGATGCCTGCAACGAGTCCAACGGGATACCACGACAGACGATTGAGCCAGCGAGCGAGAAGAACAACGGGGATGATCTGTAGCGCGGCCGCAATAAAGATCGTGTTGCGCGTATCTTCGGCGGGCATCGTGAAAGCGAGCGCGGTAAGAGCCACGCCGACACCGGCGTAAATCCACCTCAGAAGAACAGGCTCCCGCTTCACAAGCCTCCTTGCATCGCCGACAATATCCATCGCCCACCGAACCGGGCAGGCAATGATACTCCCGCGACCCCCCATTAACGCAAGGGGTTGTTATTCTCCCACTCTGAGTGACGGCGAACCAGACGGTTCCTTAACAACGTTTGGCGGGTAAACCCCCTCCATGGAACGAGCAACTGTTGGATACGGTATTGCCGAATGAGTCCACGCTTGGGCGGCTGTCGATGACCTCGCTAGCTAAGCCGTATTCCGTCATCGTGCCCGGCGCCCATCTCATGGCAGCGTTCGTCGGCCAACGCGACGCGCACCTGCGACTCATTGAAGCGGCGTTCCCCGATGCGATCATCGTGGCCCGTGGCAACGAGATCCACATCGATGGTCCGGGTGCGCAAACAGTCGGCCGGCTCTGCGAAGAGTTGGTGGTGCTTCTGCAACAGGGGCAACACCTCGACGAGCACACTGTGCGGCGCAGCATCGACATGATGCGCGACAACGAGAGCCCGAGTCGAGTCCTCACCGACGACATTTTGCGCGGATCGAAGGGCAAGCCGATCCGACCTAAGACCGCTGGCCAAAAGCGTTACGTCGACGCGATTCGCAGCAACGTGATCACGTTTGGTCTTGGTCCTGCCGGTACCGGCAAGAGTTGGCTAGCTGTCGCAATGGCCGTGCACGCCCTGCAGACCAAGCAAGTGCAGCGCATCATCCTCACGAGACCGGCGGTCGAGGCCGGCGAGCGTCTGGGTTTCTTGCCAGGCGATCTAATGGCGAAGATCGATCCGTACCTGCGACCGCTTTACGATGCGTTGTACGACATGGTCGAACCCGAAGGTGCGCAGAAGTTGCTCGAGCGCCAGGCAGTCGAGGTGGCGCCGTTGGCATTCATGCGTGGGCGCACGCTGAACGACAGCTTCATTATTCTCGACGAAGCGCAGAACTCGACGCCCGAGCAAATGAAGATGTTCCTCACACGCATCGGCTTCGGTTCGAAGGTTGTGGTCACCGGCGATACCAGTCAGGTCGACGTTCCCGATGGACGCAGCGGTCTGATCGGCCTCGAGCGCACGCTCACCGGTATCGAAGGTCTCGCGTTCGTGCACCTCGGTGCTGGCGATGTCGTTCGTCATCGGATTGTCGCCGACATCGTCGCGGCGTACGAGCGCGCCGGCACGACAACGTCACCTCAGGCCAAGGGCAAACGTGGTTGATCCGTCACGACCGCGACTCGATGCACCGCGACGAGTCGGTGGCGAGGGCGAGCCAGAGGTATTCTGCGCCGATGAGCAAAGCGACGTCGCTATCGATCTCGAACGATGGCAGGCCCTCGCGACCGACGTGTTGCGCGCCGAAGGCGTTCGCGGACTCGCCGAGCTTTCGCTGCTCTTTGTGACTGAGCGAGAGATGGCCGAGTTGAACGAAGAACATATGGGCGCGAGCGGCCCCACCGATGTGCTTGCATTCCCCATCGACGCGTTCGAGGCCGAGATCGTGCTGAACGGTATGCCCCCGAGTCGCGGTCCCGATCGGGCACCTCCCGACCCCGGTGACATGCCGCTGTTACTCGGCGATGTGGTGCTGTGTCCGGCGGTCGCCAAGCGGCAAGCGCCAGAACATGCGGGCACGATCGACGACGAACTTGCACTGCTTGTCGTTCACGGCATCTTGCACGTCCTTGGCCACGATCACCACGAACCAGTTGCGCGCGACGCTATGCGCCAGAGAGAAGTCGAGTTGCTGCAGAAACATCATTGGCATGGGCCGACTCCAGCCAACTTCCGCCAGGAGCAGGCATCGTGATCGCAGGAGAGTTCACCAACCTCGACCTGCTGATGGTCTTCGTCATTGTTCTGATGTTGATCATTCTCATCTTCGCCGCGGTTGCGGAGATGAGTCTTTCGCGGATGACGAAGCCGCGCGCTGGCTCGCTCGCGGACAAGGGACTGAAGTCGGGCAAGGCGTTGAAGCGATTGGTCGAGCATCCCGAGCGTTGGGTGAACCCACTGCTGCTGACCGTCAACATCTGTCAGACGGTGCAAACAACGCTTACCGCGCTGGTGGCAGGGCGCTTGTTCGGAACGATCGGCGTGGTCGTCGGTGTGGTTCTCAACGTTCTTGTCTTCTTCGTGCTCGCCGAGGCCGTGCCCAAGACGTACGCGGTGTTGTATCCGCAGCGCGCTGCGCTTCTGTCAGCGCGACCGACGGCACTGCTTGTCGGCTTTCCGTTGCTGCAGTGGATTTCACGGGGTCTGATCAAACTCACCAACGTCATCGTTCGAGGTAAGGGGCTAGAGCAAGGGCCCTTCGTGTCCGAGCAAGAGCTTCTTGGAATCGTCGAGACCGCTGCCGAGGATGGCGTCGTGGAACACGAAGAGCGCGAGCTCATCGAAAGCATCATCGAGTTCGGCGATACCGTCGCGCGCGAAATCATGGTGCCGCGCCCCGACATGGTTGTCGTCGAACATACGGTGACCGTCACGGAAGCGCTCAACATTGCCCTCGAGCACGGATACAGCCGACTCCCAGTCGTCAACGACGACGACGACGATGTGGTTGGGCTTGCGTACACCAAAGACCTCATGCGTATCGAGCGCGACGGGGGAGGCAAGCAGCCAGTGCTCGATCACCTCATTCGTGAGGTCATCTTCGTACCCGAGAACAAGCCTGTTAACCGGTTGATGCGCGAGATGCAGGCAAAGAAGTTCCACCTTGCTCTTGTGGCCGACGAGTACGGCGCGCTGTGCGGGCTTGTAACTCTCGAGGACTGTCTCGAGGAGTTGGTCGGCGAAATTGTCGACGAACACGACGACGAAGAATCGGAAGTGCAGCGCTTCGCCGACGGCGACTACCTCGTCGACGGAGGCATGGGGATCAGCGATCTCAACGATCTACTCGGCCTCTCGATTCCCGACGACGACTGGGACACCGTTGGTGGATTCCTGTTCGGCACCTTGGAACATGTGCCCGCCGTCGGCGAATCGATCGTGCACGACGGCTGGCGCTTCAATGCCGCCGAGGTCGAGGGTCGGCGTGTGCGCAGGGTGAAGGTGACCCTCGAGCCCGACGCCGTGCACGACGAAGACGATGACTAGCCGTCAGTGCGGCGAGCGGCACGCTCGTTGAACGCGACCTGCTCGGCCGAAGTCAGCTCGGCCGCAGAAAGTCGCAGAGCCACAACGGCGTACGCCATCATCAACAACGCAGCCGCAGCAAAGTACGGCGCGCGTAGCCCAAACCAATCAGCAGTCAGTCCGCCGATGATTGCCCCGATGGGCATGACACCGGTGCTGATCCAGCGATAGACGCTGTTCACACGGCCGAACAAATGGTCGGGCACCAACTGTTGGCGCAATGTCACGGCGACAATGCTCCAGATCGTGATGGTGAGGGCTTGCACTGTGGTCATCAGGATCACCCACCAAGCCACGGGCAGCAGCCCGATCGCAAGACTTGTCAGCACTGGCGCGAGGCCAGCAACCAGCATTGCGAATCGACGACCGACCTTGCTGACGACGCGGCCGCCGACGATGCCCGCCAAGAGACTGCCGGCACCAATAATCGCTACGAGGGGACCGAACCAACGCTTTGAGATGTCGAGTTCTTCGATCGCGAAGAGCACGAACGTTGCCTGTGTCGCGGCTAACGCCATGTTCATCAACGCGACCCCAAGCGTGAGATTGCGCAGAACGTGATGACGTGCGAGCCAATTCAGCCCTTCACGCATCTCGGTGATCAGACTCGTTGAAGCGGCGGTTGCGTTCGCGCGCGCAGCGGGGCGAAACGATCCGCGCAAACTGGCAGCAAGAATCGCAGCGACTACAAACGTCGCGGCATCGATGCCGAAAGGAAGCCACACCGCGAAGCCGAACAAGGCGCTGCCGAGCGGCATTCCGACGAAGGTGCTGCCCGTGATCTCGCTCGAGTACAGCAGGCCGTTAGCTCGTTCCAGCTGATGGTCGTCGACTACCGACGGCAGGATCGCCTGCGAGCCGTTGTCGAAGAACACCTCGCCGAGACCGAGACCGAACGCCAACACCCACAACATCCATAGCTGCACATCGGAGAACGCCGCCACCAACGCCAAGCCACCGACCAGCGCGCCGCGGCACAGATCGGCGGTGACCAGCACCCGGCGGCGATCGGCCCGGTCGATCAGCGCGCCGATCGGCACTGAGAACAACAGCCACGGAATCGTGAAGAACGTGGCGACAAGCGCGATTGACGAAGGCTGGTCAGTGATCTCTGACGCGAGAAGAGGTAACGCGATTACGAAGACACCGTCGCCAGCATTGGAGATTCCCGCTGCCGCCCACAGTCGCCAGTACCGCCCCGGCAGTGCAGTCATCGGGGGGCACCCTAGTTGTCGGCGGTCCCCGTCAAGAGGACATGCCGCTGCAGCTTCCCGAGCGTCGTGCGGGGGAGCGCGTCTGTGAGGTGCAATTCCTTAGGAACGCAGAAGGCTGGCAACGACTCGAGAACATGCGCGCGAACTTCGGCAAGTAGTGGCGGCGTGTTCTGCGGCACGATCCACACCACGAGCCGTTGCCCCCACTCGCGGTCAGGTACACCGACCACCGCAACGTCGCGAACTGCTGGATGCGTGCGGATCACGCCCTCGACAGTTTCTGGCCATACGTTTTCACCGCCTGTGATGATCAGGTCGTCGGCCCGCCCGTCGACGTGCAGGCGACCATCGGGCAGAAACTCGCCGAGATCGCCTGTGTGCAGCCATCCATCGCCATCGACCGGCGTTGAGCCGTCGCGGTAGCAGCGAAGAAGCATGTTGCAGCGCACGAGGATTTCGCCACCCGCACCGATCATCAGCTCCACACCGTCAAGCGGCCGACCGTCGTACACCACGCCGCTGCCCGTCTCGGTCAGGCCATAAGTCGTGCGCACATTGGCCGGTCGCTCGGCCGGTGGTCGCGAGCCGCCGAGCACAATCACGCGGAACAGTGCAGGGTCGATTCGCTGGAGTGCCGTGGCCACCAACGAGACCGCCGTTGCGCCTTCACGGGCGGCGAGTTCTACGCGAGCAGCATCGAAGCCGTCGTGCACGATCAGGCCCACGCTGGTCAGCAACGCGCGCGTTACAACCGACAGACCGCCCACGTGCGAGAGCGGAAGGCACGCCAGCCAGGTGTCGGCCGAAGAGATTCCGAGGCGCTCGCTCGTCGCAACTGCGGACGCCCGAACCGCGTCGTGCGTCAACACCACGCCCTTCGGAACGCCGGTTGCACCACTGGTGGCAATGACCAAAGCATCGCCAGTCTCGACACCCCGACCCGGCAACTCGTGTATTCCCTCGCTGGTGAGTAGGCGGTCGGGTGCCAACGACTCAAGCAGAGCAGCGCGTGCTGGTGCTGGCAGTCGCCGATCGATGGGCAACGCAGCGTTTCCCGCGTCCCACGTGCGTTTCAGCGCTTCAACAAACTCGGGGCCGCCCGGAAGATCGATCGCGACCAAGTGCGGCACGACGGCGACAATAGGCGACAATGGTGCGGATGAACCGTTGGCTGATAGGTGCTCGATTGCGAACGTTGCCGGCAGCTGTCGTTCCCGTCGCGCTCGGCGCGGCTGCGGCGGTGGGCGAGAACGACCCGGTGTGGTGGCGCGTCGGTGGCGCGCTGGTCGTAAGCCTTGCGTTGCAGGTGGGTGTTAACTACGCCAACGACTACAGCGACGGCGTGCGCGGTACTGACGCTGTACGCGTCGGACCAACGCGATTGCTTGCTAGCGGCTTGGCCACAGCATCCGCCGTGAAGCGTGCGGCTCTCGCTGCGTTCGCGATCGCGGCACTCAGCGGATTGGTGCTGGCTGCGGTCACAAGTTGGTGGCTGCTCGCGGTTGGCGCCGCCGCGCTTCTCGCGGGATGGGGCTACACCGGTGGACCTAAGCCGTACGGCTACTTCGGTCTTGGTGAGCTCTTCGTGTTCGTGTTCTTCGGTCTTGTCGCCACCGCTGGCACCACATTCGTTGTCTGCGAGCGCATCACTGCAACGTCGTGGCTTGCCGGTTGCATTGCCGGTTGTCTCGCGTGTGCGTTGTTGGTGATCAACAATCTGCGCGACATTCCCACGGATCGTGTGGCAGGCAAGCGCACATTGGCCGTTCGAATCGGCGATCGACGTACCCGTGCGCTGTACGTCGTGCTACTCGTAGTCGCGTTCGCGATCGTCATCGCGATCGCCATCGACGGCAGGCCGTGGACCGCGCTCGGCCTCGCTGGCGCACTCGTCGCAATTGTGCCGATGCGCACGCTCGCTAGTGGCGCGCAGGGCGGTGCGCTCATCCCCGTGCTTGGCGCAACGGGCAAGGTGCAGCTTGCGACCGGGCTACTCGCCGCCGCCGGCATAGCGCTTGGCGGCTGAGCTACTCAAACGAGCAAGCCTGGAACGGAATGTCCAGCGCAACTATCAACTCCGACGCCTCGGCTTGCAACGACCACAGAGCTTCGCTTTGCGCTTCTCCGGCAGCCGGGTCGCCCGCTGCTTCCAGGCGCTCCGATTCCTCCAACTTGACGCCCGACAATCTCAGCAATTCCATTGCTTCGGCCCAGTCGGCTGCGATGTCGAGCGGCGCGGTGATGGCGGCGAGAGTTTCGGCCCACTCGCGCACAATGGTGCCGAGTCCTAACTGCTTTTGACCACCGACCCCGTCAGGATCGTCCAGCGCCGCAACCTTCGTCCACGTCAGAACACAGGCTGCGTCGGCGGCGGCAACGAATTCGTCCATGGTGACAGGCGCACTCGAAGTTGACGAGACGGCAGGGGCGACGGAGGCCGAACTCGTCGATGTTCCAGTGCCGCAGCCGCTGCCGACAAGTGACACTGCGAACAGGGTGCCATTCAGGACACCGATGTGCTTCATGCCGCTGGTCTCCGTTTCGCGCTCTCGGACCAAAGCGTGTACTGCAGCCAGCACCAACCGATCAGCAACGTCGTCCCCGCTGCGTAGACCGGAGCGGACGCTTCTTTCATGTCACTTCCGATCATCGCCACAAGCGTCACACCGGCAACAGCGATCGTGAGCGTGGCTGGCCGTGGAAGTGCACCAACGCGAAACGTGGTGTGCAGTGTCAGCACGAGTCCAGCGATAACCGCGACCACGCACACAACTCCCACGATTCCGTATCCGCCTGTCGCGCCCACCGACGCTCCGACGACGACAAGCGCGGACGCGGACCATCCGCGGAGTCGTCCGAACGATCCTCTCGTGCGGACGACTACACCGACGAGGCCAGTGAGCGTCAAGAAGAACGGCGCGAGTAGCGGCCACGGAACTTTGTTTCCATTCTGGGGCTGAGTGGCGGCGATGGCGAACAGCACGAATGGTCCGAACAACCCTGCTAGTCCGCTCCATCGAGTGAACGAATTCGGCATCGCACTGATGACCTTGAACGACTCGACATAGGTGGTCGGATCGCCGAATGCACACACAGCGACTTCAGCTGCCTCGACCTCGCTGTTACCAGCGGCTACGAGAGACTCGACGCGCTCGCGCAGGTGGTCGGCGATTTCGTTCACCACGCGTTCGCGATGGCGGTAAGTGGCGAGTAGCACGTCGACTTCATGGAGGTACTCCGTGATTACGCGATCGATGGCCACGGAGCGCCTCTCAAGATCGCTTGTACGGAAGCGACGAATCCTGCCCACTCTTCGCGGCGTGCGGCCAACACGCTGTGCCCCCGTTTTGTCAGTTCGTAAACGCGGCGCTGACGTCCGGCACCTTCCGCCCAACGACTCGCGAGTAAGCCGGCCGCTTCCAAGCGGTGGAGCGCGGGATAGACCGTGCCCTCCGGCAAGTCGAAACGCCCGCCTGAACGTTCGCGGAGCGCCTCGACCAAGGCATATCCGTGTGCTGGCCCGTCGGCCACAATCGCCAGCAGCAACATCTCCAAGTGTCCACGTACTTCATCAATCTGTCCCATACCACGACAGCCTATGCCTAGGCAGGCTAGGTGTCAAGAGTCTTTCAGACTCGCGGAATCGCAGCCAAAATCCCCTGGATCACAAAGTCTGGGTGTTGTAGGTGTGCGGCGTGACCTGCGTCGGGCACCACGAGTGCCGTTCCGTGACCAACCGCTGCCGCGATCTGCTCGGCGATCGCAGCGAACTTCTCGTCGCGCTCTCCGGCCATCGCCAAGACCGGCGCGGTGATCTCGCGCAGACGCGGCCATAACGATGTCTGTGCTCCTGTTCCGGCCAGACGCAAGCTGCTCGCCAGCCCTTCGGCCGTATTGCGCGCGCGATCGGCGAGATCTGCGTCGGTGCTAACTAAGTCGCTGAACAGTGGTTGAGCAATCCACTCGCGCAGGAACGGCTCGACTCCGAGCTCGTTGAGCCGCGCCTCAATACGGTCGTCGGCTTCCCGGCGCCGTGCGCGCTCGTCGGCATCGGCGATGCCAGCGGTCGCACCGATCAGAACAACTGACTTCGTCAGGTGCGGGTACATGAGCGCGAGGTGCAACGTCACGCGGCCGCCAAGGCTGTAACCGACGTATGTCGCTTCTCCACCAATCGTTGCGACCATGTCGGCAGTACGGCGCAAATCGGCACGCACGCCCGCTGAATCACCGTGTCCGGGAAGGTCGATGACCACTGCGTGAAATCCGAGGATCGCGATCTGTTCGGCGATCGGCTTCCACGACGTGCTGGTTTGCGTGAACCCGTGTAGGAACACGACCTTGGGCGCGTGTGGGCTGCCGAATTGCTGCGCAGCCAGTGGGCCAGTAATCGGCGACCATTGCGAGTGTTGAACGTCAGTCATTCGTGACCCCAGTCTGTGCGAGATTCTGTGTAAGGACGCGACGGACAACGCTGACGAAGGTCTCGGGGTCCTGTGCGCCCGGCACCATCCAGCGACCGTCGAACACGAATGTGGGTACAGCGGTGATGTCCGCCTCCGCAGCTACCTGCAGGAGTGCCTGCACTTCCTGCGTTCCATCGTCGCTTAGAAGGAAGTCGCGCACGCCGTCGCGCGCCATGCCGACATCTTGCGCGCAGTCGGCAAGCGTTTCGATGTCGCCGACGTTGAGACCGTCGCAGAAGTACGCCTTCATCAAGCGTTCCTTCAACGCGTACTGGTGGCCAGTCGCTTCCGCCAACCAGAGCAGCCTGTGAGCGCGCAGAGTGTTGGCGCGCAGGGCGCGATCCATGCGGAACTCCAACCCACTCTCCGCGGCTACCGACGTGACGTGCTCGATGATCTGCGCCGCGCGCTCTTCGCCGCCGAACTTCTTTGCATACGCCTTAATCACCGGGTTCGAGGTGTCTGGCGCCGCGGTGGGGTCGAGTTGATACGGACGGAACACCACGTGCAGGTCGACCTCATCGCGCAGTGTGGCCGCGGCGGCTTCCCAACGACGTTTGCCGATGTAGCACCAGGGGCAGATGACGTCGGACCAGATCTCGACTGTGAGCGATGGACGCACGGCTTCACGATACGCCCCTATCGTTGCGACCATGACGCAGGCGCCGCAGGATGTGCAAGCAACGTTCTGCGCCACTTTGGTCGACCAGTGGATGCAGATGGGGTTGCGACACGCCGTCGTCGCACCCGGTTCGCGCAGCACGCCGATGGCGTTGGCCTTGGCGGCGCGCACCGATCTCTCATTGCAGATCGCGCACGACGAACGGTCGGCCGCATTCATCGCCCTCGGCATCGGCTTGGCGACGCGCGTGCCCGCAGCGCTGCTTTGCACGAGTGGCACGGCGGCAACTCACTTTCACGCGGCGGTTGTTGAGGCCGATTTGTCGGGTGTGCCCATGCTTGTACTGACGGCTGATCGCCCTCCCGAACTGCAGGGCATCGGAGCTCCGCAGACAATCAACCAAGTACGGCTTTATGGCGACGTGGTGCGCTGTTACGCGGATCCCGGTGTCGCCGAACCCGCTGGGTTTGATACCTGGCGCGCCATGGCCGCGGAGTGGTGGCGGACTGCGGCCAGCGGCAACGCCGGTCCGGTGCATGTCAACTTGGCATTCCGCGAGCCGTTGGTAGGCGTGTCTGGCGAATTGCCGCCGTTGATCGGCACCGACGCTGCGGCCGATGAGTTAATGCCCGATATCGCGGCACTTGCCTCCGTGCTTGACCGCCGGCGCGGTCTCATCGTCGCGGGCGCGGGCATCGACGACCCGGCCGCGGTGGAGTTTTTGGCGAACGCCCTTCAATGGCCGGTGCTCGCCGATGCTCGGTCGGGCTGTCGCCACCTCCCGATGGCGGTGAGTTGCTTCGACGGCATCTTGCGCGGCACCGCATTTGCCGCCGATCATCGACCGGAAGTTGCGCTGCACCTTGGCGAGCCGCCGGCCTCGAAGGTTTTCGGTCAGTGGCTG
>JBEBGL010000028.1:0-20373 GCA_040081465.1 Ilumatobacteraceae bacterium
GCCGACGGCGACTCCGGCATGCAAACCGGTTACGTGAGCAACGGGCACACGATGGGCTTCGAGATGTTCAACCAGATCGATGTCGACGAAATGGCACGCGACGCCGCTCGCCAAGCGTTGACAAAGTTGAAGGCTCGTCCGGCGCCAAGCGGCGCACTGCCGGTAGTCATCAAGCGGGGCAGTGGTGGCGTGTTGTTCCACGAGGCCTGTGGCCATGGCTTAGAGGCCGACGCGATCGCCAAGAGCGCGAGCGTCTATCAGGGCAAGCGCGGCGAACTTGTTGCTTCGCCGTTGGTGACACTGGTTGACGACGGCACGATGACTGGCGAGTGGGGTGCGATTGCGTTCGACGACGAGGGACATGCCAGCCAGTACAACGTGTTGATCGAGAACGGTGTGCTCACCGACTACATGTGGGACTACCTGCGGGCGCGCAACGAGGGTCGGGTGCCAAGTGGCAACGGTCGTCGCCAGAGCTACCAGCACATTCCGATGGTGCGCATGACCAATACCTACGTGCTCAACGGCAACGAAGACCCCGACGACATCGTGCGTGCGACGGACTACGGCGTGTATGTGGCGCAGCTCGGTGGCGGCAGCGTCAACCCAGCGTCAGGCGACTTCGTGTTTGGCATGACCGAGGCGTATCTCATTGAGAACGGCGAGATCACCGAGCCGCTGCGTGAGGGCAACCTGATGGGCAACGGTCCACAGGTGCTTAACGACATCGATTTGCTCGGCAACGACTTTGCGATGGGCATGCCCGGAACGTGTGGCAAAGATGGCCAGGGCGTTCCGGTGGGTGATGGCCAGCCGACGCTGCGCGTGAAGTCGCTGACTATCGGTGGAACTGCCGCGTGAGCGTCGCGGTGACGAGTCAAGACTTGTTGGCGCTGGCCGATCGTGTCGTCGCGCAAGCGAAACCGGGCGAGCAGGTGGAAGCGTTCGTCAGTCGCGATGTCGAGACTGATGTTCGTGTTTACGAAGGCGAAGTCGAGCACTTCGTTAGCGCGCAGAGCGAGGGCATTGGCATTCGCGTAATTCGCGACGGCCGCACCGGCTTCGCCTATGCCGGCACGCTCGATCCTTCGGCGATCGCAGATGTGCTTGCCGACGCGCGCGACAACCTCACTTTCGGCACGCCCGACGAGTGGGCGGGCCTCGCCGAACCCGATGGCGTCGACGTCGTCGCGCAGGAGTTGTGGAACGAGACCCTCGCCAACTTCCCCACTGACCGCAAGATCGAGTTCGCCAAAGAGTTGGAACGCCAAACGTTGGCCGTCGATCCGCGCGTGCGTACCGACGAGTCGAACTACGCCGACGTTGCGATGGAGATGGCGGTGGCGACGACGACGGGTATCCGCCGTAGCGGTCGCGAGAATGGGTGCTACGTCTCGGTCAGCACGTTGGCCACCGAAGGGCAGGAGACACAGAGCGGTTTTGGGTTCAGTGTCGGTCGTTCCCCAGACGAGTTCGACATCGCCAAGGCTGCGCGCGAAGCATCCGATCGCGCCACTCGCTTGTTGGGGGCAACGCAACCCGCCAGTCGACGCGTCACGGTTGTTTTCGATCCGTACGTGACGGCGATGTTCCTCGGCGTCATCTCCAGCACGCTTAACGGCGAGGCGGTGGCGAAGGGACGAAGCCTGTTCAAGGATCGCATGGGCGATCAAGTCGCCAATCCGATCGTCACGCTGATCGACGATCCGACCAACCCGCTCGCGTACACCGCAACCGATCTCGACGGCGAAGGTCTGGCCGCGCGACGCAACTCGCTAATCGATGCCGGCGTGTTGAAAGCGTTCGTGCACAACAGCTACAGCGCTCGCCGTGCCGCAACCCGCAGCACCGGCAATGCGGTGCGCGGCGGATTCAAAGGAACGCCCGGTGTTGGCTGCCTCGCACTGCAATTGAAGCCCGGCAATCGTGATCAGGCCGCGATGATCGCCGACATCGATGACGGCGTGCTGGTGCAGTCGGTGCAGGGTTTGCACAGCGGCGTCAATCCGATCAGTGGCGACTTCTCAGTTGGTGCATCGGGTCTGACGATCACGAACGGAACGGTCGGCGCCCCGATCCGCGAGTTCACAATCGCTTCGACATTGCAGCGCATGTTGCTAGACGTGTCAGAGATCGGCAACGACGTCGACTGGCTACCAATGAGCGCAGCGGGTGTAACAATCGCAATCCGAGACGTAACCCTCTCAGGCGCCTAGCTGGACGACTGCTTCCGCGCTATGTGTTGAAGCGGTGCCACTGGCCTTCCGACACGACGTCGACGACTCCGTCGACAACGCGGATAGCGGTCTCGTCGTCGATCGCGTACGCGGGGCAGTCGAGGCCGGCAGCCCACGCCTTCGCGTGAGCCAGCGTGTTCTCAGGTAACTGCTCGTGGTCGAGGTGCGGGAAGATCGAGAAGTCGACCAAGCCGAGCGCGCAGTCGTCACCGGCTGGCGACTTCCACCCGACGAACTCGTTGCCTATGCGCGGAGTCATCACCATGCTCCCGCCACTCATGCCGATCCACACGGTGTCTTCGAGCGACGGCAGTAGATCGGTCAGCCCGCACTCGCGCATCCAGTGACACAGGTAAAGGGCATCGCCGCCCGACGCGAGCAGCACCTCGGCCTCGCGCACGAGCGGCACCCAGCGCTCGGCGTCGATGCTGGGTAAAGCGGTCAGCTCGATCAAACCCACCGACTTCCACCCGAGTTCGACCATCGGCTGTTCGGAGCGCCCAGCAACGAACTCCCACACGTTCGTTCCCGGACCGGCATGCGGGTGGCCGTACATCGCGGTCGGTATGCACAACGCGGTGCAATCCTCGATCGGTCGGCCGAGAAGATCAAGCAACGCGGCGTGGATCGTCGCATTCCTCACACCCGCCGAAGTCAGCAGCATTCGTCGCATTCTGGGTTGGCTCAGTTCGACAGTGCCGCCGGGCGTTGCACTGGATCCTTGTTAAGTGGTTTCGTCCAGTCTTCGTACTTGAGGCTTGTGCCGACGACGACCCGAGTGTTCGTTCCCGCAAGGCTGCGATGCAGCCATCCGGCGGGCGCTTTCGCCCGACAACCTGGCTGCAACTGAGTCACCTTGCCGCTTTCGTCCGCGAACGATCCGGTGCCGGAAATCACCCAAGCAACTGACTCGAACTCGTGCCAGTGGAGTGTCTCGTCCTTCTCATGGACGTCATCGAACGCGAATCCATGAAACCCCATAGCCGCGACCTGCGCAAGCGCATCCTGTTCAGTGATCGGCTCGCCCGTCGTGAACTCGTATTCCATGGTGTCCATCCCTTGTCCGGTTCGTGATCATCGTCGCACAAGTCTGGTAGCTATCCGATCGCTCCGACGGTATCAAACTGATACCATGGCGTTATGGCCATGACACTTCGCCTTACCGACACCGAGCAAGAGGCACTCCGCGAGCGCGCCGAAGCCGAGGGGATCTCGATGCAAGATGCCGCCCGGCGAGCCGTGCGAGAGTTCGTCACCCGGGGGCAGCACCGCGATCGCGTTGGTGACGCGGCAGCGCTAATCATGGACAAGCACGCCGACGCGCTGCGACGCCTTGGCGAGTGAGCGACCCGACCGAGTACCTCGAACTCGACGACCTCGTCGATTTGGTCCGCACTCTTCTCGGTGATCCGCCACCGATACGCGACATCGGCCTTCTCGGCTCCGCCGCCGCACGACCTCAAACCACCGCATTCGGTGAGGACGCGTACCCCGACCTGATCACCAAGGCCGCTGCGCTCTTGCAGTCGATCGTGAACAATCACGCGCTCGTCGACGGCAACAAGCGACTCGGATGGCTTGCCACCGCCGTCTTCCTGGAACTCAACGGCGTCAAAGCCTCACGAGTCGCAAACGACGACCTCTACGAACTCGTCATCTGGGTGGCGTCGACCAACCCTGCCTTCGCCGAGATCACGGCGCGTCTTCGAGCATTGGTGCGTCCCCGCAAGGGCCGATAGCCACTGCGTTGGCTCGCGAAACCGATTTGGCGGACTGCTGATGGAAGGATCGCGGGTTGGTGAGCGTCAAACCTGTTATCGAACAACAAGACGTTTCTTCATCTGTGCTGCATCAGCCGTCAGTGGGCCTCGCGAATGCCGTTGAGTTTGAAGCGTTCTTACGCGTCCACGATCGCGCCGTGCGCAGTATGGCGTGTCGCCTGGTTGGCGACGATGTGGACGACGTGTTGCAGGTGGCGTATCTCAAGGCGTTTGAGCAGCGAGGATCCTTTCGCGGCGAGGCCTCACCGCGCACATGGCTCTACACGATCGCGTACCGAACTGCGCTCGACCATCTGAGGTCTCGGCGTCGTCGTGTTGCTGGTGCGCATCGCGCAGCAACATTGACGGTTGTCGCCGATCGTGCCGAGGCGGTGGCGGATCGCATGGCAGTGACCACTGCACTCGCAAGCCTGCCAGTTGATCAGCGCGTCATTCTGCTGCTGATTGACGGACAAGACATGTCTTACGACGACGCGGCGATAGTCCTCGGGATAGCGAACGGCACGATCGCATCGCGACTTCACCGAGCTCGGACAGCGATACGAACAGCACTAGAAGGGAACGAAGAACAATGACTTGGACACAAGAACGAATTGCATCGGCGCTGAGCGATCTCGACGCGCCGAAAGTCGATGAAGCGTTCTGGAATCGTGTGCGTGCGGACCTTCTTCGCGAGTCGGACGGCGACGAAGTCAGAGTCGTGATGTCGCCGTCGGATCGACCAATGGCAACGGTGCACGCCTTGGTTCGCTCGCCGTGGCGCGTCCGCTGGTACGTCGCGGCGAGTGCTGTTCTAGCGGTGCTGATCGCCGGTCTCTACGCAGTCGGCCGAAGCGCCGATCCATCACCTGCTGCCAGCCCGAGACCTGCCGACGTCGTGTTGACCGACCTGCTCTCGCTGTCGCTCGATGATCTACCTCGCACTGGCGAACCGGCAGTCTCGGAGTCTGACTACGTTGTGCCCGACCTTGCGGAGCTACCCGACGGGTGGACGGCCACGTTGGATTCGGCATTCGGCATCATGCAGCCACCCGGCCGGTACGTCTCGTACTACTCACTCGTCAGTCCGACAGGAATCTCGTACTCGGTGAACGTGACCGCTGGTCTGCCTCCTATGCCGGAGAGCGGTGAGACGGTAGATATCAACGGCCACTCGGGCTGGCAGGAAAACAACCATGTGTGGTGGGAACAGGAACCGGATGTTCTCGTGGCTGTGACTCGTGAACGAACTGTCGCACCCGACGAGACGGAACTCACGCTTGCCGCTCGCAGTCTTAGCTTTGCATCGGTGACGGAGTTACCGATCGTCGCCATCGATCCCAACGCAGTTCCGCCTACCAAGGTCGCACAATTCGCGGGCACGCTGAACGGCATTCGATACGCGGTCCAGGCACGCACAGGGCCGCTCCGCGGAATCTGGGTCTACGCGGGTGATCAGGCTGGTGCCGGTGTCGCAGAGGACCGGCTGAGCCAACCGACCGACGATCCTCAAACCGCGGGCAGCGTGAACATTGCAGGCGTGGCCGGATACGGAGTCATCGTGTTCGGCTACACCGAACCGGCGACAGCGGGACTGCGCGCCAACCTTGCCGACGGCAGCACAATTCAAGTTCCAGTTCTGCGCAACCCCGGCGAGACGTACTTCGCACTACCGATTCCGCTTGGAGTGGAAGTAGTAACCCTCGACTTCCTCGATGTCGATGGCGGCACGCTCCGTACAGCGACGATGCCAACCGACCTTCCGGCGTACTTCGGTCACTGTTGCGCGAGCGCCGAGTGGACGACCTCCTAGGCAGTCGGGTCTCGGTCAGCCGCGGTACGTCGGAAATGTAGTCGTAACTCTGCGGCGGGCCGCCGTAACTTCGACACATGCGAGCGCCGCGAGAACAGCATCGGGTTGGTCTTGCCTATTTGGCATCAGTGACCGCGCTGTTGCAGCGAGCACGCAGCCTCCATCCGACGAAGGGGCTGTACGAGGCCGCCGATCTGCAGTGGTGGTGGCGGAACCCGCGCGCAACGGATGACGTGAGTCAACTGTTCTGGTTCGACGACGGCGGTCGTCCGCAGGCAGCCGTGATCGCCACGGGATGGAGCGATGGAATTCACTTCGATCCAATCGTGTTGCCCGATGCGACGTCCGACTGGATTGCTCATGTCATCGAGCGCGGACTGGCGCACGCGAGTGAGTTGGGATTTCAAACCGTCCAAATGGAAGTCGACCGCGCCGATGATGTGCTGCGTGAGGTGCTGCTCGGTCACGGCTTCGCGATTAAGGAAGACGGCATGGTCGAGTCGTGGCTGGCGTCAGATGCTCGACCAGAGATCAGCCCACTGCATGACGAGTATCGGTTGGCCAGTCGTCGCGACACGATGCAGCGTCCGCATCACATGATCGAGCGGAACGGGCCCGATGTCGAGCAACGTCTTTTGCAGACGTCGCTCTATCGCCCAGAGCTCGATTTGGTGATTCTCGACCGCGACGACAACGTCGCTTCATACGGACTGTTCTGGTACGACCCCGCGACGGCGACAGGTCTCGTCGAACCCATGCGCACCGAGGACGATCACCAACGGCGCGGACTCGCGCGCCACATACTCACGACTGGAGTCGATCTGCTCGCTACGGCTGGCGCACAACGCATCAAAATCTGCTTTGAACCGGACAACGCCGCATCGAGTGGGCTGTACCTCAGCGTCGGTTTCGAGCCCGTCAAGCAGACCGACGTATTCGCTCGCTGACGCAATCAGTTGACGTCAATCGTCGATTGCTTCTACGCCTTCTTGGCGAAGTCGTTCGACGGTGCCCTTCATGGCTTGCAGCACTTCCGGCGCGTGACCTTGCCACTCGGTGATCTCGCCGGTGACACGCAACGGTTGCCGTGAGCGATACGACTTTGTCGGGTTGCCAGGAAACTTCTTGTCGGTCAGATTGGGATCGTCCTCGAAGGAACCGGTCGGCTCAACGACGTAGATCCTGCCGTCACCCTCACCAATAGCCAGTTCCGCTCCCCACACCGCAGCATCAAGCGTCGCTGCGAAGTAAACGTGATTCGCTTTCCGATTGCTGCCGAAATTGGACGTGTAGCCCGGTTCGATCAGATCACCAGCACGCAGATCGGCGCGCGTGCCGTGGTAGTAGGTCTCGCTCATCGGAGGAGGCCTTCTTCGATTGGACGACAATGGATGCCGATCGACGCAGCTGCGGATGTATTGAGCACAACGTTTCCGGGTCTATCGAGTCCACTGTCGCGCAATGTGCTTGTCGGCAACTGCGCTCGGGTGGATCCCATTCGTTCCGCGAACATGCCCGCGAGTTCCGCGCGACTCATCGGCCGGGGACCGGCGACGTGCAGCACACCTGTGACTTCAGGGCGATCGGCCAACGCGACGATTGCGGTGGCGACATCGTCAGCGTGCGCCGGGCAACGAAACTCGTCAGTGAAGAACCGCATGTCGCTGCGTCCCGACACGACCGCAGCCACATCGCGCTGAATCGGTGCTTGGCGGTCGGTTCCGTAGAGCAGTGACGTACGAATGATCAATGAGTTGCCGCCAGCGCGCGCAACCATTTGCTCGGATGTTGCCTTCCACTGTCCGTATGGCAAGCGCGCGTCGGGCACGTCGCTCTCTGTGTATGCCTGCTCGCGACCTGCGAACACGACGTCGGTCGAGAGGTGGATCAGGCGCGAACCAGCAGCAGCGGCAGCTTCGGCTACATGGCGTGTCCCGTCGACAATGGTTTCGCGATCGTTCATACGACTGGCGAGATGCACCACCACGTTTGGTTTCCACGTCGTGATCTCGTCCAGCACCCGCGGCCGGTGGCGAACATCGAGGCTTGACCTCGAGGGTGACAGCAATTCCCAGTCGCCGATCTCGCTGGCTTCGAGCAGGTGCTGGCCGAGAAAACCGGACATGCCGGTCACCAGCATCAGGCGTTTGCGTCGTGGTCTCCAACGAACCCTCATCGATGCGGGCAGCAAGCTCACGGCAGCCAGGGTAGGGCAGTACCGTTGCACGCCGTGCCCATCCTTCACGCGATTGTGCTCGGCCTTGTTCAGGGGCTCGCCGAGTTTCTGCCCATCTCGTCGAGCGGTCACCTACTACTGGTGCCGTGGCTCTTCGGCTGGAACGATTTCGATACGCCCTCGATCGAGAAAGCGTTCGACGTTGCGTTGCACCTGGGCACGCTGATCGCGGTCGTCGCCTACTTTCGTCGCGACCTGTTCGTGTACGTGCGCGACGGCGTCTCGATGGTGGTGCACCGGCAACGCCCGTCCACGCCCGATGGTCGCCTCGCGTGGCTGTTGGTGCTGTCGGCGATTCCGGCGGCCGCGGTCGGTGCACTCGCCGAGAACTACATCGACGAAAAGCTGGGCACTCCTTTCTTGATCGCAATCTCGCTGATCGTCTTTGGTGTATTGCTCGGTTGGGCCGATCGTCGCGCGGGGCAGCGCACGCTCGGCGATTACACGACCGGCGATGCGCTCAAGGTGGGTGCTGCCCAGGTGCTCGCGCTAAACCCGGGGACCTCGCGCAGCGGCATCACGATGACAGCGGCTCGCTACTTGGGCTTCACTCGCGACGCGGCCGCACGAGCGAGTTTCTTGATGGCGATTCCCGTCACGGCCGGCGCGGTTGCGCTGAAGATGTTCAAGCTGATCGGCGACGGCATTCCCGATGGACTTGGCGTGCCGATGATCGTTGGCATTGTGACGTCGGGCATATCGGGTTGGGTGGCGGTGTGGGGGACGCTGCGGCTCGTGCGCACTCGCACGTTCACACCGTTCGTCGTCTACCGAATTGCGCTCGGCGTCGTCGTGTTGAGCCTCTTGGCAACGGGCGTACGCTGATTGCGTGACTAAAGACCCCATTATCTTGCAGCGCGTGCCGCTGGGTTTTCAGTGGCCGACATCCGATCCGTTCCTCTTCTGCGTGCACCATCTCGACCGTTACCCGAGCGGCAACGGTTCGTTCGGTCCGCAGGCATCGCTCGCCGGTCGCTCGATCGGCAACGACTTTCAACCGCTCGACGGCTGGCGCATGTACCACGGCAGCACAGTGCCCGGCTTTCCCGAGCACCCGCACCGCGGTTTCGAGACCGTGACATTTGCGCGCAAAGGCTTCATCGATCACAGCGACTCGATGGGTGCCGCTGCGCGCTTCGGGCGTGGCGATGTGCAATGGATGACCGCTGGTCGTGGCGTCGTGCACAGCGAAATGTTTCCGCTGCTCGACACTGAGGGGCCAAACACCGTCGAGTTGTTTCAGATCTGGATGAACCTGCCAGCCGCCGACAAGATGGTCGAGCCGTACTTCACGATGATGTGGAGCGGTGACATTCCTGTTCACCACCACGTCGACGACGCAGGTGTCGCCACTGATGTGACCGTGATCGCAGGTTCTTACGCCGACCTCACGCCCGTTGCTCCACCTCCGTCGTCGTGGGCTGCACGCCCGGAAGCCGACGTTGCGATGTGGCATGTGGTGATCTCTCCGAACGGAACGATTACGTTGCCGCCGGCCGCGAGCGCAGAAACGAATCGCGTCCTGTACGTGTTCGAAGGCTCAGTGGCTGTGGATGGCGAAGAAGTTGCCGGCGAGACGGGCGTTGTGGTTGTCGCCGATCGCACGGCACCGTTGCGCGCTGGCGAGAACGGCGCTGAGATTCTGTTGCTGCAGGGCCGACCGATTGCCGAACCGGTCGCGCAGTACGGACCATTCGTGATGAACACCCGCGCGGAAATCGATCAGGCATTCGCCGACTATCGCCGCACAGGCTTCGGTGGCTGGCCGTGGGATACGCCGGATCCGGTGCACGGAGGTAATGCGGAACGTTTCGCGCGTCACTCCGACGGTCGCGTCGAGCAACCCGAAGCGTTAGCCCGCCCGTAACGCTTGCGCGGGATTAGTGCGGGCCGCGAAACGGCCGGGCACGAACGCGATCGCGATCGCCAGGAGAATTGTGCTCGGGATGAGTACGACGATCGCCGGCGTCGGCACGATGGCTGGCACCGAGACACCGATGCTCTCGCTGAACCGTGTCCACAGTGCGCGGCCACCGATTACGCCGAGCGGCACACCGAATAACAAGGCGACGATCGCTACGGTGGTTGCTTGCCACGCGGTGGTGACTGCGACTTGTCGTCGCGCGAAGCCGAGCGATTGCAACACCGCGAAGTCGCGGCGGCGTCGACGCACGGAAGTAGCGAGTGTTGTCGCGAGCGTTGCCAATGCCAGGACTGCGAGAACGCCAGCGAGCACCAGCGGTGTCGAGCGCACTTCCTCGTAGTTGCGAATGCCGCCCGGCTTTTGGTCTGTGACTATGCAGAGGGCGGCGAATTGACAATCCGATTCGATCTCGCTGAAGGCGAGGCGAAGGCGTTCGTTGGCGGCGGTTTCGTCGACGCCGTCGTGGTAGCGCACGAAATACGTGGTGTACTTGGCCGCCGTAACAACTGGGTCCTCCAGCACCTCTGCCATCACGGTCGCGCCGTCATCGAGATCGGTACTGTCGAAGATCGCCCGCCCAACACCCGGGAACACGGCCAGCCCGACGATCTCAAGCGTCAGCGGAGCACCCGTTTGATCCGAAGTGACGACGAAGTCACCGACATCGACGCCCAGGCGTTTGGCAGTGCGCTGACCGAGCACAATCTCGTCTTCCTCGCGCACAGCGCGGCCTTCGATCATCCGCGGGTAGACATCGCTACCGAATGTGTCGATACCGATCGCGGGTACCGAGATCTGTTCGGCTGTGGTGTCAGCTGCAAGGCGGAGTTCGCTGATGCTGCCAGCGCTCCACGCCGCGACGTCGGAACTTTCATCGAGTATCGGTCGCGCACTTTCTATTGGAATGTTGAGGAACCCATTGCCAACCGCAACGTCCCACTCCAGTCCGTACAGCGAGGGGGTTGTGACCAACCGGTCGAGGTTGGTACCGAAGGTGATTGCCGCCGTCAGTGCGCCAAGTGCGAGAGCTGTCGCGACCAACGCGCCGACGACTGGCACAGCGGTGCGCCCACGCCCGCGCTCGAGCGCCATGCGCACGCCGACGACGGAGGTCGCCGGAGCGCCGGCATCAGCGAGAACGGCGGCCACTCGGCTCGGCCGCGAAGCCGCCGTCGGTGCTGGCCCAACGGCCGCCGTTCCGAAGCGGGGCAGCGAGCGGGCTACAGAAATGATGGCACCAACAATGAAGAGAACGATTGTTGCCACTGCACCAATCGAGATCACTGCCACGTTGATCGCGATACCTGGGTGACGTTCGGCGACGCGCGCGGGACCGATTGGGAAGTACCTGGATGCGAGCACCGCCACGACCACCGCGATTGACACGGCAATGACAAGCATCACCAGCACGCGTAACACCGCGACCGCAAGGAGTTGTGCGCGGCTAAATCCGAGACTCCAGAGCTGTCGGCGGTCGCCTTCGCCCAACAGCAGATGGCGCGATAGCAGTCGCCCAAGGACCAACAAGCCGACAAGGGCGAGCATCGCACCAAAGATCAGCAGGGCCTGCGCTTGGGGGGCGATTGAGCGGTTCACCTTTGCCTGTCGCGCCCCGGCGTCAATGAACGGCACGGTGTTAGCCCCAAGTTCCCGAAGGAGTGCACCGAACTCAGCTCGAAACGCTGCGACGTCCGCTGCGCCGCCAGTCAGTCGAATGTGCAGGTAGCTGTAGTCGGCAGCTTGGTCGCTGTGGGCTTCGAAGTAGGCAGGTGTGAAAACGACCGCGGCAGCACCGTCGAATGGAGCCATCGGCACTACTTCTCCGGGCAGCACACCAATTCCCGTGACGGTGAAGGTGCGCGTGTCGCCACGCTCGAAGAACTCGGTCGGTGCCGCGTAATACTCGACTGCAGTTTGCGTGACCAGGTCGATGGTGTCGCCGACTTCGAGATGCAGGGCGGCGGCGGCCGCACGATTGATGAATACTTCCTCAACGCGTTCTGGGTTCGGAAGGCGACCGGCGATCAGTTTGGGCTTGTTGGTCCCGTACAGATACTGGCGGTCAAGTCCGGCTTGAAAATCCTGAAACCGGATCTCGATGTCGGGAGGTGCAGCGAACATTGGTGCCGTCGCCGCAATGCTGCCTACTTGCGGAAGTGCCTGGATGGCCCGGAGGCTCTCTGCAAACGCGGGATCGTTGGACCCCAAGAACGAGATCATGACGTCCTCGGCGTCAGCTTCGGATAGATAGCGGTCGTACGCCGTTTCGGTACGGCGCGCTCCGGCGATAGTCGCAAAGACAGTCCCGGCAACGAGACCGATCAGCAAAGCAAAGCCAAGCGACGCCTTCCAGTGCCGGCGCAGCTCGTTGTTGACCTGAGTCGCGACAGCTCCCACGCTTGAATTGTGGCCTGATTGGGCGGGGCTGAACAGGGAGTCACCCACCGGTTGGGGGTAGTGCTAGCCGCACCCTTAAGTGAACCGCCGCGGGGTGAGAGGCTGGGGCATGCACCAAGACACCATTGCCGTCAGCGCCGGTCGGCCAAAGGGAGTCGGCGAACCGCTGAATCATCCGATCGTGTTGGCAAGCAACCTTCGCGGTGAAGCGGGCGAGTACACGCGCACGCACGGCACCGCTACGTGGATGGGGTTAGAGGATGCCGTCGGCGCGTTGGAAGGCGGACGTGCGCTGGCGTTCTCGTCGGGCATGGCCGCCGCGGCAGCTGCGCTGTTCGCGCTGGCACCGAAGGTGTTGGTGCTGCCTACCGATTCGTATCTCGGCGTGCGCGCACTCGTCGACGACCATGTGGCGCAGGGCCACGTCGAGATTCGCGCAGTCAACATCGCCGACACAGCGGCCGTCATCGCGGCACTCGATGGTGCAGATGTCGTGTGGATTGAGACGCCGACTAACCCAACGCTTGAGGTCGCGGATGTTTCGGCGATCTGCGCGGCAGCAACCGAGCGCGGCGTGCGCGTCGTGGTGGACAGCACTTTCGCGACGCCGATTTGTGCGCAACCCTTGGCCGATGGCGCGACCATCGTCATCCACAGCGGCACGAAGTTCATCGGCGGCCACAGCGACCTACTCATAGGCTTGGCGATCGCAAGCGACGACGCCGTTTACGACCGACTACATCACACGCGCTTAGTCAATGGCAGCACGCCTGGTGCGTTGGAAGCGTTTCTCGCATTGCGTGGTTTGCGCACCTTGGCGTTGCGCATGGAACGAGCGCAGGCGAACGCCGTCGAGTTGGTTACTCGCTTGCGTACGCACGCGGCGGTATCGAAGGTGCGGTACCCGGGCTTCGGTGCGATGGTGGCGTTCGAACTAGTCGGCGGTGCATCGGCGGCCGATGCTGCATGTCGTGCGGTGCAGTTGATTGTTCCCGCCACCAGCCTTGGTGGCGTCGAGACAACGATGGAGCGGCGACAGAAGTACGCGGGCGATGCGCACGTTCCCCCCGGCCTAATCCGACTGAGTGTTGGCATCGAACACATCGACGACATTTGGGCCGATTTGTCGGCTTCGCTAACCGCCCGCGGCTAACACGATCATCCCGCCTGCAACCTGCACGCTCACGGCGTCTGCGCATGTCGGCGGCACACCAATCTCAAGAAACTCGTCGTTGACTGCGACGACAACTCCGTCACACCAGCGTTGGCCGCTACCGAACACGACGACGGCGCTTCCCGGGTGCAAGGCCGGCGTGTCGTCACGATCTAGGGCGAACACCACCCAGTCGGGCGGCAACAGATTGTCGTCGGTGCCGTCGACGTCGGACTCGACCAACACCTCGCCCTCGGCAATAGCTGTCGTAGCGATGACGCCCATCGGTTCGTCGTCAATCGCGCGCGCAGGCAACATCGCGAGCGGGTAGTCGCGCGCAACGCCTCGCACTAAGTCGCCGGGGGCAATGTCAACTGCAGCGACCCACACGCGACCAGTCTCGCCCCACCGCCGTCGTTGGTCCGCCAGTTCGGCTTGGCTGGCCGTGAGCGTCGACCACACGATCGCGACGCAGCCCGCAACGAACAGCCAGTAGATCCATGGTCGGCGCGCGAGCGCAAGGCGAAGGCGTGGCAAGAGCAGCATTCGAATCTCCCAGCGTTGGAACCAAGCTCGGGGGAAGCCGCTGCCGGCACCATATCGGTGCCGGGTGAATTCAGTCCTTGCTGGTCGAGCTGGTCGTCGCGGGTGCGGGAGCCTTCGCCGGCTTGGCGCTCTCCGAGTTGGTCGGCGTCGTCGAGGAAGACTTGTCGCTGCTCGAGCTGTCGCTCGTCGACTTTTCGCCGGACTTATCACCTGTCGACTTGTCGCCAGACGAATCGCCGCCCGACTTGTTCTTGGCGCCGGGGCCGCGGCTGTCGTTCTTGTAGAAGCCGCCACCGCGGAAGGTGACGCCGACGGGGAGGAAGACCTTCTTCACTTGCATCGTGGCGCCGGTGGTCGGATGCACGGCTTCCGTGAGCGCGTCGTCGGTGAAGGCTTGTTGGACCTCGATGGTCTCGCCCGTGTCGGTGAATCTGTAGACGTATGTCGGCATCGAGGTCTGAAGGCTAGCTGCGTAGAGTGGAGAGCATGCGGGCTCGAACGGCAGTCATCCCCGCGGCAGGGATGGGTACCCGCTTTCTTCCGGCAACCAAAGCGGTTCCCAAGGAACTGTTGCCCATCATCGATACTCCTGCGCTGCAGTTGATCATCGACGAAGCGGTCGGCGCCGGGTTCAACCACGTGGTGGTTGTGACCAGCCATGCCAAGCCAGCGATCGAGGCGTACTTCCAACCGGCGCCGGAGGTGATGGCCAAGCTGCGTAGCTCCGGACGCGGAGCGATGGCCGATCGGTTGGAACGCACCGCTGACAGCGCTCGCATCAGCTTCGCCTACCAAGACGACCCGCACGGTCTCGGCCACGCGGTCGGATGCGCGCGCGAGGCGGTTGGCGATGAACCATTCGCGGTCCTCCTACCCGACGAAATCATGGGCGATAGCTCGCTGCTCGCGCAGATGGCCGATGTAGCGGCTGCGTCTGGTGGCAGTGCAGTGGGTTTGAAGCAGGTCGCTCCCTCCGAAGTCAGCGCTTACGGCGTTGTCGAAACCGATGGAGAAGTCGACGCCGACGGTGTCGTGCGAGTACGCACCATGGTCGAGAAGCCGCCGATGAACGAAGCACCGAGCGACCTGATCTTGATCGGTCGCTACGTGCTTGCGGCCGACGCGTTCGACGCAATCGATCGTGTCGTTCCCGCTGCCGACGGCGAGATTCAGTTGACTGACGCGTTGAGGATTCTCGCGGCGGCTGCGCCGTGCCACGGCGTGGTTAGCAAGATCAGTCGTTACGACACCGGCAATCCGTTCGGGTGGTTGACGGCCGTCGTCGATCTCGCGCTCGACGACGAGCAGATTGGTGCGCAGTTCCGAGCGTGGTTGCGGGATCGCCGCGTGTGAACGCTGCGGCTGCCGCCGACTTACTGCAAAAGCAGCTCGCCGCCGTCGCAACGCCAGAGCGCGCTGAGGGGGAGCGGGCTTACCTAAAGAGCGAGTTGCAGCATCTCGGTACGACCGTACCCGCGATGCGCGCCATCGTGAAGAGCTGGTTGCGATCTCACGAAGCGGCGAACGGCAAGCTGACTCACGACGAACTCTTCTCGCTCGCCGACGCGCTCTGGGCACAACCGATTCACGAGCGTCGGATGGCGGCCGTCGAGTTGTTGGTCGCCAAACCGAAGTTGATCGGGCTCGCCGACATTCCATGGCTCTACAACACGTTGCGCGATTGCCGTACATGGGCGTTGCTCGACACTATTGCTGGCTCGGTCGTTGCCGACCTTGCGGCGCGAGAGCCAGACGATGTTCTGACGCATCTTGATCGGTGGGTACACGACCCGGATTTCTGGATTCGTCGGTCGGCGGTGCTCGGACTACGGACTCTGCTGCGAGGAGATCAGCAACTCGATCGCTTCTTCGCGTATGCCACACATTTGCTGCCCGAGAAGGAGTTCTTCATTCGCAAAGTGATCGGCTGGGTCGCTCGCGAGGTCGCGGCGCGTCATCCCGATCGCGTGTCGCAATGGCTGCGCGAGAACATGGCTGCAATGAACCTGACGACACTGCGCGAACCGCTCCGCAAGCTTCCCGACGCGGCGGAACTGCGCGCGCTCTATGACGCGCGTCGAAACAAGTCGGGGTAGTCGACGACGAGACCGAACTCGTCGACCTCGAACTCGATCGCGTCGCCGTCATCCGCTCGTTCGTGTCGCCACCGATTTGGGCCAACGCGCGTGTAGCGATGTACATCCGATCGGACCTCCAACGTGTCGGGATCGACGATCACAACCGGTAGCTCCGCCGTATCGCCTTCTAGAAGGGGCAACCGGCGAATTGGCAGCGTTTGCGTCAGTGGCGTGCACACCATGTCGATGTCGTAGCAGCCATCGAGTTCCGTTCGATGCGCACCGTTCATCTCGCCCCACCGACCACTGCCGTCGGTCGCCAGCCACAGGTCGGGTTCATCTAGGTCACGGAACAACAGGAACTGTCGAACCTGCCACGACGCCGTCAGGCGCAGCACGTACTGGATGTGTTCCCGCCCTGGCGCATCGCCGACGGCGCCGCTGACGGTGAAGCCCTCGTTTTCCCACCGGATCGTGGCCGTTTCCAAACCATCGCCAGCCCACGTTGTCCACTGCACCTGGTGGCCCTCGGCGCCGTGCGCGGCGGTCAGCGGGGCGTACGAGATCACCGGTTCACGGTACCGTGAACGCGGTGATCGACATCGGCGAGGCGCGCTCGTATGTGCTTGAACGTTGCCATTCGGCAGCGCCGATCGCAGTGCCTTGCCGTGAATCGATGGGCCTTGTCCTCGCGGCGCCGGTGGTTGCTGCCGAGGACGTACCGCCGTTCGCGAACAGCGCGGTCGACGGTTATGCAGTTGCTGCCGCGTCGGTCGACCACGCATCCGAAGCGACGCCGGTCGAGTTGCCCGTCGTGGCGGAGGTTGCCGCCGGAGCATTCACGGACCGTGTGCTGAAGCCGGGCGAGGCGATCCGCATCATGACTGGCGCACCGGTGCCTGAGGGTGCTGATGCGATCGTCATGGTGGAAGACACCGAACGCCTCGACGACGGCAAGCGAGTCGCGATTCGTCGCACCGTTCCTGCAGGCTCCGCTGTCCGGCCGCGTGGCGACGACATCCGCGAAGGCACCACGTTGTACTCCGCTGGCACCGTCGTGTCGCCCGCGGTGGCTGGCGTTTTGGCCAGCGTCAACGCTGCCATGGTCCAGGTAGTGCCGCGGGTGCGCGTTGCCGTGCTCTCGACCGGCGACGAATTGATCGACGACGGTTCGCCGTTGCAGCCCGGCCAGATTCGCGAGAGCAACCGCACGATGCTGCTCGGTCTTGTACGCGCCGCTGGCTGCGATGCCGTCGATTTCGGCGTAGTGCGCGACGACGAGGCGACGCTCGAGGCAGTGTTGCGCGACGCGGCGTCGACATGCGACGCGATCGTGACCAGCGGCGGCGTCAGCATGGGGGACTACGACGTGGTGAAGGCGGTGCTGTCGCGCATCGCCGATATGCGTTGGATGCAAATCGCCATCAGGCCGGCCAAGCCGTTTGCATTCGGACTTCTGGACTCCGGCACGCGCAAGGTCCCTGTGTTCGGGCTCCCGGGGAATCCAGTGAGTTCGCTGGTCAGCTTCGAGTTGCTCGCGAGGCCAGCGTTGCTACAGATGATGGGCTATACCGCGATCGATCGCCCACTGGTGCAGGCAATCGCCGACGAAGGTTTGCCGCGGCGTCCCGACGGCAAGACGCATTACGTCCGCGTGTTCGCGGTATTCGGCACCGATGGTCGCGTGCACGTCGCATCTGTCGGCTCGCAAGGCAGTCATCAACTTGCCGCGACGTCATTGGCGAACGCGATCGCCGTGGTCGACGACGGCGACGGCGTGGTGCCGGGTGGCTCAGTGGCCACGATGTTGCTCTCGGTAGGGTGACGGGATGGACTTGATCGACTCATTCGGGCGCACCATTCGCGACCTGCGGCTGTCGGTCACCGATCGCTGCAACTTCCGCTGCACGTATTGCATGCCGGAAGAGGGAATGCAGTGGCTGCCACGCAGCGAAGTCCTCACCTTCGAAGAGTTCGAGCGGCTCGCACGCATCTTCGTCGAGCGCTTCGGCGTCGATGGCCTGCGGCTAACAGGTGGCGAGCCAACAGTGCGTGCTCACCTCCCCGTGCTGGTACGCAAGTTGGCGCAGCTACGTGTGCCCGCCGATTCGGCATCGCCACTTGCCGGTCAGAAGCCCGACCTTTCGATCACCACCAACGGTGCCACGTTCCGCCTGCTGGCTCACGAGTTCCGCGATGCCGGCCTCGATCGGGTGAACATCAGCCTCGACACGCTGCAGGCCGACAAGTTCCTGCAGATCACGCGCCGCGACGACCTGTCTCGGGTGCTCGACGGCATCGCGGCCGCGCAAGAGGCGGGTTTTTCGCCGGTGAAGATCAACGTGGTCGTCGAGCGCGGGGTGAACGACGACGAGATCGTCGATCTCGCCCGTTTCGGTCGCGAGATTGGTGCCGAGGTGCGGTTCATCGAGTTCATGCCGCTCGACGCTTCTGGCAAGTGGCTGAACGACAAGGTGGTCGGTCAGGACGAGATCGTGGCCAAGCTGGCCGCGGCGTTTCCGCTTGAACCCGTGGTTGGCCGCGGTGCGGCCCCAGCCGACCGCTGGCGCTACGTCGATGGCGGGGGCACCGTGGGTGTCATCCCGTCCGTCACCAAGCCCTTCTGCGGCGACTGCGATCGAGTGCGCCTGACCGCCGAGGGCCAGTTCCGCACCTGCCTGTTCGCCAACGACGAGTTCGACTTGCGGGCGATGATGCGTGCCGGTGCCGACGACGAGCAACTGGCAGCCGAGATCCAGCGTGCTGTCGGCCTGAAATGGGCCGGCCACCAGATCAACCAGGTCACGTTCGTGCGCCCAAACCGCACAATGAGTCAAATCGGCGGCTGACCCGCTGGATGGCGATCCGGAGCGTTTCGACTACAGTCCCGTGACGAATGAGTGACCTGACCTTCACGCACCTCGACCCCCTGGGGCGGGCACGAATGGTCGATGTGACCCCTAAAGAGCCCACCCACCGGCGGGCCACCGCGCGGGGCAAGGTGTTCATGTTGCCCGCCACAACGGTTGCCGTGGCCAGCCGAGAAGTCAGTAAGGGCGACGTGCTGGCCGTTGCCCGGGTGGCCGCAATCCAGGCCGCGAAGCGCACAAGCGACATGATTCCGCTGTGTCACCCCTTGCTAGTGGGGGCTGTGAACGTCAATTTCGAGATTGGCGACGATTTCATCGAGATCGAGGTGACGGTTGACACAGTCGACCGCACCGGCGTCGAGATGGAGGCGCTCCACGCCTGCTCAATAGCGGCTCTGACCATATACGACATGTGTAAATCGGCTGATCGGGGCATGGTGATCGGCGAAGTCGCACTTTGGGAGAAAACTGGAGGTCGTTCAGGGACCTACCGAAGAACAGGTAACGTTGCGTCCGTCGTTACGAATGTAGTAGAATCGTAACAATTCGAATACGGGTCGTTCACCAGCAGTTCCGGTGATCGTCTCCACAAGTTTCAACATTTCATCTGGATAAGTCGTTCACGTAACGAGTCAACCCACAGGACTGGAATAGCAACTGATGCAATCCTTCGTGCTTCTCGCAGTCGCAGCCGTATGGCTGGCCGTCATTGTTCCTCCGTTGTTGCGGTCACGCGTCGAGAATCGGCCGAACTCATCGGTCACCGACTTCCGCCGTCAGTTGTCCACCCTGCAGCGCGCCGTGCCCACCCGCACAATGGTGCCGATGCGTGGAATGGCTCGCGGTTTGGCACAGTCGCCGCAGCAGCAACAGCGCTCGCCGCAGCAGCGTTCGCACACGATGCACGGAAGCCCGGGCGATGTTCGCCGTTCAGCCGTCCTTGAGCAGCACTACCGCGATGAAACGGCCGGCCACGCCCGCCCGCGTATGCACGAAGGCTCACTGAGCCGCCACGCTGGCGATTCCACTCGCGGTCATCGCCAGATGCACATGCACAAGGTCAGCAAGCGCGAACTTCTTCGTCGTCGTCGCTCGAACACTCTGTTCGTCTTGGTGCTGACGGTCGGCATCAGTGCCTTCCTCGCCGCTACAACGAAGAACGGCTTCATGCTCTTCGTCTTCGCTTTGTCGTTCATTTCGCTCTGCGGGTTCTGCTACAGGCTCGTTCAGTACCGCAACGAAGGTTCGAACAGCGCGTACAGCCAGCAGAACTGGTTCAACGCCGCCTAAAGCTCACCGCTACACTCGGTCGTTCCACGGGGGTGTAGCTCAGTTGGTAGAGCGCAACAATCGCACTGT
>JBEBGL010000042.1:0-5561 GCA_040081465.1 Ilumatobacteraceae bacterium
CAATACAGCAACGAAATGCCCAACGGTCGAGTAGCTCAGTCGGCAGAGCATACGCCTGAAAAGCGTAGGGTCACCGGATCGACGCCGGTCTCGACCACCGTTAGAAGGCGCACGTTATGGTGACGCCCATGTCCGTTTCGAAGCGCTCACGCGTTGTCCTTGTTGCGTTCATGTTGATCCTGCCGTTGGCCTGTGGCGACGACAAAGACTCAGCCGGCGACACGGTCGCCCGTACGGACGCACCTATCACGACCGAGGCTGCGACCACCACCGAGGCACCAGCGCCGACCACCACGGAAGCGCCCGAGGGGTGGGAAGAAGTCGTAGCGCCAGCTGACTGCATGTGCAGCGACGGGAGCGAGTTCTCGTTCTTCGTGCGCAAGGCAAACCCCGACAAGGTGATGCTCTACTTCGAGGGTGGCGGCGCGTGCTTCAGTGTTGAGACGTGCGATCCGGCCGACCCGTCGTACACCACCACACTTCGCGCTCCAGGCGCGCTTGGCGATGGCGCGGGCGTCTTCGACTTCGACAACGCCGACAATCCGTTCGCTGACTTCTCGGTTGTGTACGTGCCCTACTGCACAGGCGACCTCCATCTCGGCACCGCAGTTCACGATTACGGGCCAAATGCAAGTGGTACCAACATCGTCGTGAATCACAAGGGATTCGTAAACGGTTCCGCAGCGCTCGCGAAGTTGGTTGAACTGTTTCCCGATGCGAGCGAGGTCGTCGTGACTGGCATCAGTGGTGGGTCCGCGCCGACCCCTCTCTATGCGGGTTTGCTTTCCGACGAACTTCCCGATGCGCGCATCACCGTCCTAGCTGACGGCTCAGGTGCGTATCCGGACCTAGAAATCATCAACTCCATTGGCACGACGCTCTGGGGTACGCAGGGGTCGCTTCCCGATTGGCCGGAGATTGCTGACGGCGCGACCTTGAGCCTTCCAGGCTTGTTCGTGGTTGCCGGTGCGCACGCACCGGGTATCACTTTCGCTCGTCACGACTATGCGTTCGATGAGACTCAGGTGCTTTACGGAACCCTCGCCGGCTTCGACTCCGCTCATCTGGTGGACTTGATCGACCTCAACGAAGCGCAGATCGAGGCTGGCGGTGTCACGCTGTTCAGTTACATCTCGCCGGGCGACTCGCACACCGTTCTCAGTAAGCCGCAGTTCTATACCGAGACGCTCAATGGCATTTCGCTGCGCGATTGGGTAGCGGCGCTTGTAGCCGGGACGCCCGTCGAAGACGTTCACTGCACAGAGTGCAACTGACTTCGTAGGCGGCTCGTGTTTGGAGCCTCGCCCGGCGGTGTGCGAAATTGCCCGACGCGAAATCGCGCGCTTACGGGGAGGAAGCAGAATGAGTTTGTTCGACAAGATCAAGGGTTTGGTCGGCGGTAACAAGAGCAAGGCCAACGACGTGATCGACAAGGTCTCCGACGCAATCCAGAGCAAGACTCCGGACTCGGTCGACGACAAGGTGGAAGCAGCGGCCAAGGAGGCCAAGAAAGTCGTCGCCAAGATCAAGAAGTGAAGTCCCCGTAATGGCGCGGCTTCGGCGAATGTCGACGGCAAATGTGTCAACCGTCGCACCGACGGAGCCGCGCTAATACGGCACAATGGCGGTATCGACCAACCGCCCCTGATCACAGTTCGCGAGGCCGCCCGAGTCGACTTCGACCGCTACTTCGACGAAGCGTTTCAGGAACTCAGCCCCGAATCGCGCCACCTGCGGTTCTTCACGCCGGTGCGCGAACTGCCTGCGGCGGTGAAGGAACGCCTGAGCGATGTCGACGGCGTTGTTAACGCAGCCGTATTGGCATTCGATGCGGCCCGCCGCCAACCCGACCACCCGGAGGGCAAGGCGATAGGTGTTGCGCGCTGGATGTCGAGCCCCGCCGGCGTTCAACCCGCCGGGCCACCCGAGCTGTCCGTGACTGTGATCGACGAGTATCACGGCATGGGCGTGGGCACGCGATTGATGGATAGTTTGCTCGCGCTCGCGCGTCAACGTGGACTGCGCCGAATCTACGCCGACGTGTTGCGCGAGAACGTGGCGATGCGCGCACTAATTAACCGCTATCGAGCGGTCGTGCAACCGAGCGGCGATCCGGTTGTCGTGCGCTATCGGCTCGACGTCTGACGCCTGGCAAGCTTGTGACCATGATTGATCCCGCACGCGGCGCGCTGGAAGCGACGTTGCACGCAGCGTTGCTTGCTCTCGACGAGCACGCGCCTTCGGTAGGCGTTGGCCCAACAGCAGCGTCGGTCGGCGAACTTGAGCAACTGTTCGACGTGCAGGTGGCAAGCCGCCACTGCGACTTAGCGGCGCGATGGCTGCGCAGTAAGGGCAAGGGCTACTACACGATTAGCTCGGCGGGCCACGAGAGCAACGCGGCCGTCGCAATGGGGTTACGCCCCACCGACCCCGCGCTGTTGCATTATCGCAGCGGCGGTTTCTACCTCGCCCGCGCTGGCCTCGCTGGCGTGCGCGACATCCTTGCTGGCGTCGTTGCCTCCGTCGACGAACCCATTTCAGGCGGTCGCCACAAAGTGATCGGACGCCACGACCTCGCGATCATTCCGCAGACGTCGACAATCGCATCGCACTTGCCGCGCGCAGTGGGTGTTGCGTTCGCGATTGGTCGCGCGAGTCGCCTTGGGCTGACGTCACCGTGGCCGTCCGATGCGTTGGCGGTGTGTTCGTTCGGCGATGCGTCGGCTAATCACTCAGTCGCTACGGGCTCGATCAACACCGCTCTGCATTGCGCGCACCAACGGCTGCCGCTGCCGTTGCTGTTCGTGTGCGAAGACAATGGACTTGGCATCAGCGTGCGCACACCAGCTGATTGGATCGAAACCGCGTACGCGCATCGCCCGCATCTGCATTACGAAGCGGTCGACGGAACCGACCCGCAAGCCGTGCTGACACTCACCGCCGAGTTGGGCGAGTGGGTACGCGCGCGGCGCAAGCCCGCCTTCCTGCATCTGCGTACGGTCCGCTTTGGCGGTCACGCCGGCACCGACGTCGAGGCCGCGTATCGCACACCAGCCGAATTGCGCGCCGATAGCGAGCGCGACCCAATCCTTGCGACGGCGCGAGCGCTGGTCGCCTCGGGAACACACACGGGTGCGAGCCTCGCTGCCCGCCACGATCAACTGCGCGCGAACGTGTACGAAACAGCGGCTTCGGTTGCTGAGTCGGCGCAGCTGAAGACCGCCGACGTGGTGATGGCACCTCTTGCTCCACGGAATCCGCAAGAAGTCGCTCGCGCGATCCTTGTGCCTTCGGCAAAGTCGTCGCCTGCTACGCCGGAAACGACATCAACCTCAGAAACGCCCGCAACAGCGATGACGCTCGCGCAGTCGATCAACGCGACGCTGGCGGAGTTGCTGCGCGACCACCCGGAAGTCATCCTCTTCGGAGAAGACGTTGCCGCGAAAGGCGGCGTGTACGGCGTCACCAAAGGACTGCTCGCGCAAGCGGGTGCCGCGCGTGTCTTCGACACGCTGCTCGACGAAACCAGCATCCTTGGTTTGGCGTTGGGCACTGCGCTCAGCGGGTTCGTGCCGATTGCGGAAATCCAATACTTGGCGTACCTGCACAACGCGGAAGACCAGTTGCGCGGCGAAGCAGCAACGTTGCAGTTCTTCTCGAACGGGCAATATCGCAACGGGATGGTTGTGCGTATCGCCGGACTCGGTTACCAGGAAGGTTTTGGCGGCCACTTTCACAACGACGATTCGTTGACCGTGCTGCGCGACCTTCCCGGTGTGGTGGTTGCGGTGCCCGCCCGACCCGACGACGCGGCCGCGATGTTGCGAACGCTTGCGGTCAGCGCACAACTCGACGGGACAGTTGGTGTCTACGTCGAGCCGATCGCCCGTTATCACACGGCCGACCTGCACGAGCCTGGCGACCGCGAGTGGTCGGCGACCCCCGATCGCAACGTGCACATCCCGATTGGTGTTGCGCGTACGTACGGCGATGGCAAAGACCTGACGATCCTCACCTTCGGTAACGGGCTGTACATGTCGCTGCGCGTCGCGAAGCGCCTACGCAAGCACGGTAAGAAGGTGCGAGTCGTCGACCTGCGCTGGATCAGTCCGCTGCCGCTCGACGACATGCTGCGCGAAGCCAAGGCCACTGGAAAGGTCTTGGTTGTCGACGAGACCCGTGCGTCGGGAGGCGTTGCGGAAGGCGTGCTCGCCGCGCTCATCGATCTCGGCTTCAACGGACGCATGGCGCGTGTCGCCAGCAAAGACAGCTTCATTCCGCTGGGCGACGCGGCGAAGTTGGTCTTGCTCAGTGAAAGCGAAATCGAAGCTGCGGCCGAACGCCTGCTGAGGCGTTAGGCCTTAGTCGTCAATGAGCGCGTTACCGTTGCTGGGGTGCCGCTGCATCTGACGTTCGTGACATCGGCGAAGCGTCATGCTGATCTGCCCGATACGCCGTGCGAAGTCGCGTTCGTTGGTCGCAGCAACGTCGGCAAGTCATCGCTGATCAATGCGTTGGCTAATCAACGGCAACTGGCGAAGGTTTCGAACACGCCCGGTCGCACGCAACTGTTGAATCTCTTTCGACTCTCAACCGGTGGCACCGTCGTCGATCTGCCCGGTTACGGCTTCGCAAAAGTTCCCGGCCGCGAGCGCGCGGGTTGGCGGGAGATGATCGAGGGTTACCTGCTGGAACGCGAAGGCCTCGATCTTGTGCTCGTGCTTGTGGATGGCGAGATCGGCCCAACCAAGCTCGACGTGCAGATGCTCGACTGGCTGCGCGCTAACGATGTGCCGCACACAGTCGTGGCTACCAAACTCGACAAGGTGCGTCCTTCGAAGTTGGCCACGCGCCGCAAGGAGCTCGCGGCCGGTTGCTCGCTTGAACAGGGCGACATCATGTGGGCGAGTGCTGCGAAAGGCACTGGCATCGAAGCGATGCAGCGCCACTTACTCGCACTACTTACCCCGTAACGCTCCGCGCAACTTGGCGCCGACGTCGCGTGGGTCGGCCATCGCCATCCCGCGGCGCACCAGCTTCTGTTTCTTGGCGGAGTAAGGCGGGTACATCAGCGAAGGGTCGATGCGAGTGCTGCGTGCGTGAACCCCACGCAGATGGCTGAACGTGTCGAAGCCGAACTTGCCGTGGTACGAACCCATACCGCTCTCGCCGACGCCACCAAATGGCAGGTTGGGGTTGCTGAAGTGCAGCAGCGTGCCATTGACGCATACGCCGCCGCTTGTCGTACCTTCGATTACCTGATCGTTCTCGTCGTCGCTCTCGCTGAACGTGTACAGCGCCAGTGGCTTGTCGCCTTCGCCCGCGCGCTGTTGCACGAACCCGATCGCTTCCTTCATCGAGTCGACGGCGATGATCGGCAAGATCGGCCCGAACACCTCCTCGCCCATCACAGGGTCGCCCGCTGTTACGCCCGTCAATACGGTTGGCGCGATGTAGCGCGTGTCGACATCGGTGGTGCCACCGAACGCGACCTTGCCGCTGTCGAGCAGTTTCTCGAGGCGATGAAAGTGTGGCTCGTTGACGATTCGTGCGTAGTCGGC
>JBEBGL010000010.1:0-67507 GCA_040081465.1 Ilumatobacteraceae bacterium
CGCGGAGGTGTCCGGGTACCTGGTGGACTCCGCCGCCTTCAAAGCGGTTGGGACGAGCGATCCTCGTCCGGCGGGTTCGATTCCCGTCCACCTCCGCCATTGCACTGCAGTTCAGGGGCTGTTTCATTGAATGATTTAGACGCTGTGGTCGCAGAATGGTCACAGAATCTCGTTGCGCGCGTCGCGAGCGCGCGATTCAACCGATACCGAGCACGGCGTCGGCACGACGTGCTGCGTCCTCGTCATCACCTGGCATGACGTGTGCGTAAATCTTCAGAGTGATGCCGACGTCGGCGTGACCCAGTCGTTGCGACAGGACTAGGAACGTTGTGGTCAGCGCGAAGCAAAGGTGGTGTCACTGACGTCACCAAGCTCCCCCACTCCCATCAGCACGGTGGATGACACTTCAACGATCCGGGCCGTCAACGCATGGTACCTTCGGGCGCGGCAGCCGAAGGACGTGGACATGCATGACGACGAAGTAGTGCGATCACCTCGCGGACGGTTCCAACCCGGCCCTGGCTGGTGGAAAGCGTCTGATGGGAATTGGTATCCGCCGGAGAGTGCGGTAGCCAATCAGAAGGCGTCTCCGCCTGCGGGCGCCGGTTCTCCTCGCCGGCTCGGCAGAAAGGCTCGAAAGAACAATCAGTACGGCGACTTCGAGGCCTTGATGTTCGCAATGGCGTTCGGAGATGCATTTGAGCGATTTATTGATCTCGGGCAAATGCCGCCGGCGCACTTCTGGATCAACCGCTTCGCATGCGGTCATCCCCGCGAGTGGATTGATGAGACAAAGGCCTACTACGACCGCGGCGTGTCGACCGATGTGCAAGACCTGACTCGTCGGCTCCTTTCGTTGAACGAGGGCGGGCTGACGGAGGCTGTAGCGACAGAGCGGATCGTCACAATTCTGCTGACTGAGGCAGCGTTGGATCTTTCGAAGCGACTCACAGACGCCAACGGCGCGTTGGTTGATGAGCTCTGGCGCGGTGACATCGAGGATCGATGGTTCCCCGATATGCATTTGGGGCAGGTCGCAGTAGCTGAGGAGCTTCGTCGACTTTTTCGCCCGCTTGACTACGGGCTGTTTGAAATGGCCCGCGACGGCGACACGAACATGCTCACCCAGCCTTCGATGGTCTTGCTTGTGGCGCTCGAGTATCTGGAAGTGCAAGCGGAAGTCTTACGGCTTGCGCTCCCAGAGGGTCCGCAAGGTGAGGTCTGAGCTATCTCGTCGCCGCGGGTGTGACAGCCTCCTTCGCTCATTGCGAGAGGTGTCGCCGACGGGTGGCGTCAATGTTTAAAGCCGAGACGTCTCTTGACCGTGTCGAACGTGAGATCCACTGACACCATTCGCGACGGCCTCCGGTCGATGCCGTGAAATTCTCGAAGCAGGTGATTGTTCAGAGGTAGTAGAGCTAGGTCCGAGAGCTTCCACCCGATGAGAACCCGTCCGATCGAGTGCCCACGTTCGGCCAGGCCTTCGAGATGATCTACGTCCTCGGGATCAAGGATGCACAGGGGCGCAATCCGCGGATCGTTAAGCAGCTCGAGTTTGGCGAGGCGATCGACGACGTATCGGGTGCTCAACTGATTGAGTGGGAATCCACCACCGACAACAAGCACGGGGATGAACTTTGGGAACCGTACGCCCTTGACGATTCCTGTCAGTGGTTCCTCGTCTGCAAATAGGAGTCGAGCCGTTGCGTCGAGTTGGACGCACTTGTCGAGGACAAGCTTCTTAAAGTCCTCCTCCAGCTTGTCCAAGTCACCCTTTACTCGAGCAGGAACAGTGAGCTGACCGCTAACCACCTCAACGAGGAGCACTTCTTCGCCGAAGTCGACCACTGCGTCGCACCGGGAGACTTGCCCGTAGGCGACCTCGAGATCCTCCTCCGTGAAGAACAACTGAGCTCCACCCAGCGCCGGCGGTGCAAGCGCCCTAAGACCGTCCTCAACCAGTGCCTCCAACATGTCGGCATACGCATGGCGAAAGTCCGAAGCGGAACGCGCGGACTGATCTCGAAGCCAGTCGTGCACCATCCAGAAGAGGCCGGAGGTGCAGCGGCGCCAAAGCAGGTTGGCGTCAAGGACGACTAGGCCGCATTCGAGCTCGACCACTGGACGTGACTCAAGGGCAAGGAAGTCGAAATCAGATGCCGGCGGACCGGCCGTCCGGAGCGATTCGTCCAGTGATATAGCTAGAAGTGAAAGGCACTTCTCTAAGAGCTCCATCGGCATATCGGGATGGATTCCCCTGTTGATCGCAACCGATTGTCCAGGCTTCCAGTTCTCGGCGTATGCATACAGCGCGAAGCCAACCGCGAGAAAGTCCTCGGGCTCAAGACCGGTGGCTTGAACCAGCAGCTCTGTCGCTGAACTGCCCGTGCGTGACCGTGCACGTTCGCCGTAGTGATTCCAGAGACGAACTGTTCTGTCGATAGATGCCTTGATGTCGTCGGTTCCTCCTATCGTGCCGAGATTCATCATGACGAGCATGAGGCTGTTTTTCTGTTCCTCGGTGTAGTCGCCGCTGCCCTCGATCGGGTGATCGCGAAGGTTGTCCGCGACCGCGTGAACAAATGGAACAGCCTGTAGAACGTTCATGCCTTCTTCGACGGGTTCTGATTGTGGAGAGATCCCAAGGACCCAACGCATCGCGAACAGAAGTGGATGCGGAGCGACGACACGTCGCCCAAGACCGCCAGTCGGGATCCGCATAGCCGACTGGAATCGCGCACGCAGTGGGGGTAACAGTGAGGCCTCGAAGCTCTGCAACAACTCGCTGTATGTGTCGCTGTGTTGCGAGCTTCGGTTCACGGCCACCAGGGCGAGGAGAAGTGCACTCCGACGATGCACATCTGCTATGGACTGCAGGTCATACGGCCCCTTCATCGGGACGTACTCGGACAGGGTGACGTAGGTCCCGATGAAATCATCCTCAGCCGGTTCTGAGCCAGGAATTCGGAGGCCGCCGGGGTCGGAACGGTCCGCCCTTGGACCTCCGATGATCGGAACCAGAGTTCCCGATACGTAGGGGACGTCATCGCGGGGCAGGATCAACGATTGCGAAAAGACACCCAGTTGCACCTCAAGGCCGGTCATGATCTCGCGTGTGCGGATCAACTCCTCGCGGATGGTGTCGTCAGGGTCTGGCACTCTCGGAGTATCTCAGAAGTCCGATTAGGTTTGACTTATGGGACCTTTCAGAAAGAACTCCCAAGCACGTGGTCAATCGATGGCGCCCACGCCGCTGACCGTTCCGACGTGGTCGACATCGTCGTCGACGTTGGTCAGAGACCTCCGCGGAGTGATCTCGATTGCGGCCGTAAGTCTCGGGAGGGTGTTTGAGACGGCGGTATCACATGGGTTGGTTCCGCCACCTGGCCCCTTCTATTTGAATGCCTTCTTCCATCAATACTTCGGTCGTTGGGTTCTGGAATTTCGAGACAACGTCGCTAAGGGCGAACTGGATTGGGAGACCTCGTCTGATCTGCTGATTGACGCGTTGAGACGCCTATCGATTCAAGGCACTCCTTCCCATATGGCGATGGCGCTTGAAGAGTCGGTGCGGACTCACCTAGGTGTGGCCCTTGTCACCTCGGCTGGAATCTTGGGGGAATCGCAGCCCGATGCCGCGAGCCGATTGTCGCCGATGCCCGATGTCAACGAGAAGGTGATGCGCGACCGTACGTCTTTCGACTGGTGGGTGAAAGGTGACCCGATCCGCTCGATGCTCGCTGACGCGATTCGTTGCACGCTGTCAGCGTGTTCGATGGAGGATGTCGCCGCGCTCCACGTTCCGATGGCGTCGACCAACGCAGCGGGGTGCTATTGGTTCGCTAAGGAAGCCATTCTGCGCTATCCAGAGTGGGCGCTAAATACGCCAGGCGAAGTTGACGCGATTCTCGGGCAGGCCGCGAGAAAGGAGTCAGGACGCATACGTGGTACGAGGAACGTAGCGAACCGCACCGATGAAGATCGCATTGCAGAGAAGGCGCGCCGCGAGGTCCGACAGAGTTGGCTTGCAGACATCGCGAGGCAAGCTCCCATCTGAGTTATTGCCCTTTGCTGTACGCCGCATCGTTCTTCGGAGCCTCGATAGCAACTATGTGCTTGTTTGGGATCGCGCATTTCGACGTGTGTGCAGTTGCTACCGGTGAGATAGCAATTCGAGATAGCAACTAGATCGATCGCGACTTGCGAGGCGGGCCAGGTCACTTCGCTACAGGATGCCCTCGCACCGTCGGTAGTCATAGAGCGACGGTGTAGCGGAAACGAGTAACTCGCCAACCCGGACCAGAGTGCCAACGGGAACACCTTCGATACAACCAGCCTGAACGACGATGTCGTGGCCGCGCAGATGCAACTGCTCGTTGTGCCGTTCCCCGGCATCAAAAGGCAGCCAACTGACCCTCGCATCTGATCAGCCCGCGCCTCACTCCCCCTCGACCGAGGTCTTCAAGGTCGCGCAGGATTGCATCGGCCTGCTTGAATGCCAACGGCGTGAACTCAAGGCCGTCATCGCCAATACGGACCCAGTCGTCACCGACGACATCTCGCCAACCAACGTAGTGCAGTGCTCGGCAGAACCTTCGCCGGAACACCGCCAGTCGTTCAGCGTCAGTCGCGGTTGCAGCGACGATTTCTTCAGCGGTCGCGGCTACGAGATCATCTTGTTTGCTCATGCGTGTCCTTGTGTCTAAGAGGCAATACGACAAGACACTGTGCAGATGACGGACGCTTAGTTGCTCCCGAAGGAGCCGCATCGCCTATCGGCAAAGCACCTTGGCCGTCCGGCCAGGTTGCTGGACTCCTCGCGGAGCCACTCTTGATGTTGCGCTCCAGGGTAGCCATGAATCTCAGACCCTGCTCCATGAAGCCTGTGAATTTTCCCTCGCGTACGCTGTACGGGAGGCAGCGACCGGCGGCCGTTGAACTGCTCATACGGAGGACGGCGAGTGACGGCACCTGGTAAGTGGTCGGAGATGCTTGGACTCGTCTGGGCGGTGCGGGACAAGGATCTCCGCTTCTACTACGAGCGATCCGAGGTCGGCAACGTAATCTTGCCGCTCGTCGTTCTACGCCGACTCGACTTCGTACTTGCACCAACCAAGTCGAAGGTTCTTGCAAAGGCAGCGAAGGTACAGGGCGGTCCCGACAGCTCTGCCGACCTACTTGCGCACGTCGCTGGTCAATCGTTCTACAACACGAGCAAGTTCGACTTTCCGACACTCGTGACGCAGGACCCCGACAACATCCTCGACAATGTCATGGATTACCTAAACGGCTTCTCCCCGAACGTTCGCGACATCATCGCTAAATTCGCTTTCGTCAAAGAGGTGGAGCACATGAACGAGGTCGGCATCCTCCTCAGAGTGCTGGGTAAGTTCGCCAGCTCAGAGATTGACCTCTCACCACAGCACGTGTCGAACCTTGACATGGGGTACCTCTATGAAGAACTCCTTCGGCTCGTGTCGGATCTGTCGAACAAGGAAGCAGGAGATCACTTCACGCCGCGCGAGGTGATCTCAATGATGGTGCATCTGCTCGTCACCGATTCACTCGACCTGCACACGGCGGGCAAAGTCATTACCGTCTATGACCCAGCGTGTGGTACGGGTGGCATGCTGACCGAGACCGAGAAGCAGCTACTGGCAATCAATGAGAAGGCAAAGGTGTATTTGTTCGGGCAGGAGATCAACCTTCGTTCGCATGCCGTTTGTACTTCAGACATGCTCATCAAGGGCCAGGATGCAACCAACATCGTTCGCAAAGACACACTCGCGTTCGACGGGTTCCCTGACCGACGTTTCGACTACGTAATCGCGAACCCGCCATATGGGGTCGACTGGAGCGAGTCGATGGACGCCGTAAAGCGAGAGCACGAGCGCGGGTTCGCTGGTCGGTTCGGTGCAGGTCTGCCAGGTATAGGGGACGGGCAGATGCTATTTCTGCAGCACATGGTGGCCAAGGCTAAGACGGCCGACGAAGGTGGTGGCCGCGTAGCGGTCGTGCTCGATGGCGCCCCGTTGTTCTCCGGCGACGCCGGCAGGGGCGAGAACAACATCCGCAAGTGGCTCTTTGAAAACGACCTGGTCGAGGCAATCATCGGGCTTCCACCACAGCTCTTTTACAACACAGGCATAAACACATACGTGTGGGTGCTGTCCACAGCGAAGCGGCCCGAGCGGCAAGGCTTGGTCCAGCTCATCGACGCCAGGGACCTGTACGAGAAGCGGCCAGTCAGCCTGGGCTACAAGCGGCATGACCTCGGGGAAACGCACATCTCCGAGATTGTCCGGACCTACGAGGCGTTCATCGAGTCCAGTCGCTGCAAAATCATGCCCAATGAGGAGTTCGGGTACACGAAGATCGTGGTCGACCGACCGCTTCTCGCACGGTACGAGCTGACCGACGAAACCATCGCGGCAATACGAAGCGACAAGGCTTTCGCGAAAGCAAAGGAAGCCGATCGCGTTGCGATCATCAATGCGATCGAATCCGACGTGCCGTGGTCCGCCCGCTCTTACGCCGAGGCAGAGGCGACCGTAACGCGATGGCTGGCCCAGGCTGGGAAGACGGCCAAGGCGATACGAGACTGCATCCTCTCAGCTATCACAATTGCAGATCCGGATGGACTTCCCGTGCCGAGCGCTAAAGGTGGAGTAATCGCCGACGGCACTCTTCGCGATGCCGAGTACGTTCCGCTTACTGCCGACATCGAGGATTTCATCGAACGCGAGGTGCTCGCGATCTGGCCAGACGCGTGGAGTGATAGAGGCAACGACAAGGTCGGCTACGACGTGCCGTTCACGCGCCTGTTTTACAAGTACCAACCCCCGCGCGCGCTTGAGGAGATCGACGCGGAGATCAAATCAAGCCAACAACGCATCCTCGCTCTTCTTGCCGAGGTCACTGGATGACCAGGCTGAAGGCTTTTGTATCAAACATCACCACGAAGGTAAACGACGTTTCTCTGCCCTACGTGGCTCTTGAGCACATCGAACCCGGTACCGGTCGCCTCGTCGAAGGTGCCCTGTTGGAAGGATGGTCGACCACGGACTCGATTGGTCATCGCGCTGGAGATGTCCGCTTCGGCAAGCTCCGGCCCTACCTGTCAAAGTCGTATCTGGCAAGCAGCGATGGAGTGGGCTCGAGTGAACTCATCGTCCTGCGCCCCAAGCGCTCTCTCGACTCCCGCTTCCTTTGGTATTTGACCCTCAGCCGACCCTTCATCGAATGGGCCATCGCGACTTCGTACGGGGTGAAGATGCCGCGCACGTCATGGTCGGCGCTCGGCAACTTTGACGTTTCCCCACCATCTGTCCCACGGCAGCGTGAGGTTGTCGGGTTACTAGATTCTGTCATTGGTCAGATAGATGTTCTTATCGCTGAGCAACTGCACCTTGCGGCCCTCGCGCAGGAACGGCTGTGGGTGAGCATCTCAAAGGTGCTCGGAGCCCGCGTTGGCGGAGAGGCTGATTTGCTCGAATCCGGACTCTTACCGTGCCCAGCTCCATGGAGGCTGGCGCAGCTCAGGCAGGTCGCCCGCATCCAGAGCGGCCTGACCCTCGGCAAGGTCTATTCCGAACCCGTGAGTGAATTGCCGTACTTGCGCGTGGCAAATGTCCGCGACGGAGAGATCAACACTGAGGACGTCTCGACCGTTGCCGTACCGATCGCAGTGGCCGCGCGCCACACGCTGCGGGCCGGAGATGTATTGATGACTGAGGGTGGCGACAACGACAAACTCGGCCGCGGCGCAGTCTGGGACGGTCGAATCGAGCCGTGCTTGCATCAGAATCACATCTTCGCAGTGCGTCCTGGGAGCGAACTTCTCGCTGAATATCTCTCCGCTCTTCTCACCAGTTCGTGGGGCCGCGCATACTTCACAGCGACAGCGCACCAGACCACGAACCTCGCGTCCACGAACAGATCGAAGGTTGGGCGGCTACCTATTCCGCTGCCGCTCATCGAACGGCAGCATGAGATAGTTGCCTTCGTGCGTGAGGAATCATTGGCACTTACAGGATTGATGACAGAAATCGAGAATCAGGTCGTCTTGCTTCGCGAACATCGCCAGGCGCTCATCACTGCCGCGGTGACCGGACACTTGGAGTTTGCCTAATGGCTAAAGCTGGAATGAAGGAGATCGACTTCGAACACGAGGTCGAGTTAACGCTGCTCGATGTGGGCGGCTACACAAAGTCGTTGCCTTCTCACTTCGACCTGACCTACGGAATCGACACAGCGGAGCTTTTCGCATTCGTCGGTGCAACACAGGCGAAGGCTTGGGAGCAGATCGTGCATCGCTACGGCGGAGATCCCGACAAAGCGCAGAAGGGCTTCATCGCTCGACTCGCGGCGGAGATCGACAACCGCGGCACGATCGCCGTGTTGCGCGATGGCATGAAGGACCAGATGGTTCAGATTCGACTCGCGTTCTTCAAGCCGGCGACGTCGATGAACGACATGCTCGCCGCAGGCTACGCCGCAAACCGTCTCACGATGACGCGCCAGCTGCGGTACTCGGCGCGACACAACAACACACTCGACGTGGCGCTCTTCTTGAACGGGCTGTTGTTCGCCACTGTGGAACTGAAGAACCCGCTCACCGGACAGTCGGTCGACGACGCGATGGACCAATATCGGTTGGACCGGGACGCGGTGAAGGATCCGTTCCTCGGGCGAGCGCTAGTGCACTTCGCGGTCGATCCGTACCTCGTCTATATGACAACGAAGTTGGAGCAGAACGAAACGACCTTTCTGCCATTCAACCGCGGGCGCGACAATGCGAAAGGCAACCCGGACAATCCAGACGGGTATGCGACCGCTTACCTCTGGGAGTCGATCTGGGCGCGTCACACGATCTTGGACATCCTGGCCCGCTTCGTGCACCAGACCGAAGACGGCGAAACCTTGTTCCCCAGGTTCCACCAGTGGGACGTTGTCGTCAAGCTTGAGGCTGACGCCCGGGAACGCGGGGCTGGCCACAGCTACCTGCTCCAGCACTCAGCGGGATCCGGCAAGTCAAACTCCATCTCGTGGCTGGCGCATCGTCTCTCGACCCTGCACTGCGCGTCGGACGTCAAGCGGTTCCACAAGGTCGTGGTAATCACCGATCGCCGCAACCTTGACGAGCAACTGCGCGCGACCGTCGAACAGTTCGAGCGCACCAAAGGCGTTGTCGTCGCCATCAAGGACGACGAAGGCTCCAAGTCGAGCAAGCTCGCTGAGGCGCTTGCTTCGGCGACATGCCGAATCATTGTCACAACGCTGCAGACATTCCCATTCGTTCTCAACCAAATTGACTCGCCAGCTCTCGCGGAAAGGACATGGGCAATCGTTATCGACGAGGCCCATTCGTCGCAGACGGGCGACGCTGCCGCGGCACTTCGACAGGCGCTGGGAGCTGGCACGTTGCTGCCCGACGACGTCGATGAGGAGACGATGCTGGCGACGGTATTGGCGGCCCGAGGCCAGCAGCCCAACATGTCCTTTTTCGCGTTCACTGCGACCCCCAAGAACAAGACCGTCGAAATCTTTGGCTCCGTGCTAGCTGACGGCAACAAGGGACCGTTCCACTTGTACTCGATGCGACAAGCCATCGAGGAGGGCTTCATACTCGATGTACTCCGTTTCTATGCGACGTGGAAGAGCTACTTTCGGTTGGCGACGGTCTCACTCGAGGCCGCGAACAAAGAGGTGGACGCGTCCAAGGCGGGTTCGGCCCTACGAAAGATCCTGGTCCGGCATCCTGAAGTGATCTCCCAGAAGGCGCGCGTAATCATCGAACACTTTCGCGCGCACACGGCGCAGAAGCTCGGAGGACTTGCAAAGGCGATGGTGGTTACCGATTCTCGCGCGGCAGCCGTGAAGTACAAGTTGGCGATCGACGCGTACATCGCCGAGAAGGGCTACGACATCGCATCGCTCGTGGCTTTCTCCGGAAAAGTGCTGGACGATGTTGCCGGCGAAGTGACCGAGAGTTCCATGAACAACCTCAAGGAGAGCCAGACGGGAGACGCGTTCAAGGGACGGCGGGACCCTTATAAGCCTGGCGACTACCAGGTCCTAATCGTCGCAGAAAAATTCCAGACAGGATTCGACGAACCTCGCCTACACACAATGTTTGTTGACCGGACGCTCACCGGCCTGGCGATCGTGCAGACGCTTTCGAGACTCAACCGAACGATGAAGGGCAAGGACGACACGTTCATCCTCGACTTCTGCAACGACCCTGACCTCATCGCCAAGGAGTTCCAGCACTTTTACGAGACTGCAACAGTTATCCCGACAGACGTCAACGTTCTCACCGATGCGTACGACAAAGCAATCGACCTTGGCGTGATCGACGTGGCCGAGGTGACCGACACCGTCGCGAAATGCTTCACAAGTACGGCGAAGGGCCCAGCACTCGGCAATGTCTACGCTGCCTTTAACCCCGCACTGGCGCGCTTCAGTGACTTGGACGGAGAGAAGCAGGAAGCATTTCGCGCAGCGCTCGCCTCTTACCTCCATCTCTACGCATTTCTGTCGCAGGTGATGACCTGGACAGACGCGGACTACGAAAGGCTGTACATCTACGGACGCGCGCTCGCGCAGCTTTTGCCGGCGGCACCGGATGGCAGACTCAGTCTCGGCTCCGATGTGGTCCTCACTCACCTTCGTCTCGAGGACCTCGGGACGGAGCACGCCACACTTCAACCTGGAGGCAGCGAACCTGGTCAAGCATTTCCGGGACATGGGCGCGGCCGACAACACGACCCGCGCCTCGACACGCTGGGCAACATCACGGAAGAACTCAACAAGGTCTTCGGCCTAAACCTCCAAGAACGCGACCGCCTTGCCTTTGAGCAGTTTGAGGTGTCTTGGCTCGCCGACGACGAACTGCGCACCGTCGCCCATGCCAATGACCTAAGCGGCTTCCGCCTGGAGTTCGAGAAGAAGTTCAAGACAACCATCCTCGACAACGAGGAAGCGAATGGGGACCTCTACGAGCGCCTCGCTCACGACGAGAAATTCCGCGACCGTGTTCTCGACTGGTATCTCTCCCGAATGTACGAACTGCTTCGAGCCGATTCCATCGACGAAGAGTCGTAAGGTCTCGCTGAAGAGATGAGTCATCATGTCGAACGGTGATGGCGCTGCCGAAATTCAGAATGCTTTCGACGTCGAGAGGGCCGACCTCCGAACCGACAGCGAGTTTTCGTATCTATTCGCGGCGTGTGAACGACTCACTCAATTCATCTTGAATCAGTTCCCCCGCCAGGGAATAGCGACAGAAGCACACGACAGTCGCTTCTTGACGTGGACGATCGTGATGCGGGGGATCAAGACGTTTGATGCACTGCTCGTCCTCGCCGATCGCGGATATGGCGTACAAGCCACCATGCTCTCACGGACCCTGTTCGAAGACACCGTGAGTGCGTGGTGGTGCTCCTCTCGCCCCACCGAGGAACTTCTCGAGCTAATGCTGTCGCACGACAAGAGCGTCTCGCTTGCCCTCCACCGCGAGCGGCCCGGCCGCGAGTACTTCGAGGCCCTCGCGAAAAGGCAGCCACTTGAAGATGAACATCTTCAGCGGTTCATTGATGAGCATGGCATCGATGCCCGACGCGCGCGCGCCCTTTGGACGGGAAAGACAATTGCGTCCATGGTCAACGAGATCGAACCTCACCTCGATGAGCAAGACGTCCCCATCATGCGACTACTTTTTGACGTCGCCTACCTGCTCTCCAACCTGATGGTGCACAACAGTCCTGTGTCGATGGGAACAGCGATGCGTTCGACGAGCGTGCGCAGTGATGGGGTACCGGAAACAACACTGAGCCGGCGTCCGAGCAGGCTGTTCGTTCATGACGCTTTGACCATTGGATACCTATCACTCTCGATCCTGGGCCGACTCGTGACGCAGCCAACGGCCACGAGCGAGCTCAATCGAATCCTCAGCGACTCTCGCCCGCTCTTCATCGTCGTCGACGGCGATACGGTGCAACGGACTGGCAGGAACGATCCGTGTCCGTGCGGCAGCGGCCGGAAGAACAAGCACTGTCACGGTCGACACTTGTGATCGTCCAATCTGACCTCTCCTGAAAAGCGAATTGCTGTGGTGATAGGTAGCGCTCATGTCACGCTCGTCGGCGCTGTCCCCGACGCGACGGAACGGTGGCCGTCGTCAGCGGTAATGCTCTCATCCCACTCCACTGCAAACGATTCGACACTGTCGAAATGCAAGTACTTCAACTGCCAATGGCTGCGCCCGTTATGGCCGATGTTCTGCAGGCGTATACCAGCCGCCCTGAAGATGGCGAAGAACTCGTTCAGGCTCCAGCCGGGCTGCCGGCGTTTCTTGCCCGCGTCGAATGGCGACGTCGCTCATATAGCAAGGCGCGTGGCGAGGGTCGCTCGCGTCAGCAGGCGGGTGGTCGACAGTGGCGTAACCTTCGCACAACTTCACGTGGATCGGCCGCGAAGCACGGCCTGGGGGCTGGAATGGGTTTGAAGCAACTATGGATCGAGAGTCGTTATCGCAAGCGTGTCGCAGAATGGTGCGAAGAAGTGGCGCTCGCTGCCAAGCAGCTCGAGAAGTCGCTGAACGCCTACGAGGGCGTGTATACGTCGCGTCGAGCACGGCTTGAGGCAGGGGAGCGACTTTGCTCGGAATTCGAGGCAAGCCTGTCCGAGACCCGTCGGGTAAGGGTGACCGACTACGGCTCCTTCTCCCATACGACACATAGCGGCAACCGGGTGCGCGCAGGCCGCGCACAATCGACTAGTCACGACGAACTTCAAGTAATTGACAACGGAACGGTTGTAATTACTGACCGGCGAGTGCAGTTCCTAGGCAGTAGACACAATCGCGAACTCCGGTGGAGGACGCTGGCAGACAACCCCCAGACAGGCCGAGGTTCAATGACGTTTCGGTCAAGCGGACGCCAAAAGCCCCTAGTGATCACGTTTCACCCGGGTGGGACCGAACAGGTGCGATTCGACGTGGACCTTGCGCTGAAACTGTTCGACGGTGCTGGCGCTTCGCGAGTCGCAGATCTAACGCGTGCGCTCAAGGACGTTCTGTCGGGCCCGCCGGCTACACCCGAAGGCATTGAGGTTGACGAGAGGGTGCGCGCTATCGGACAGGGCAGGTCCGACTCCAATTCGGCTCCACCTCCGCCGGGTGTACTTAGCTCAGCGCCCGAGGTCAAGCAGACCTTGAGTCTTCCGATCGGGTGCTTTGTTTCGACGCCTGTAGAGCAGGTGATGGTCGCAGCATTGTCGGCCGGATTTTCAATTCGCTGGCTGAGTTGGCCGGGGAACGAATCAGAACTCTCGGCCTCGGGACCACATATCACGACACCTGCGGCCATGGAGAAAACTGAGCAACTGGGTGTTGTGTTGGACGTCATTGCCGGCGACGGCGACCAAGTACTGAAGATCTGGGAGCATGTGCGGCCAGAACACTGCCTGTTTGTGACCTCGGCCGCAGTGGAAGGCGTTTCGGTACTCGATGCCGGCAACGTCGAATGCAGCGTGCTCTTTTCCGACGTTGAACAAGCCGACTTGATCCTTAGCGCTCGACCCGCATCAAAAATCATTGTTCATCGAGTCACGTGTGACCGGGTGATCGGTGCCGAGATCTTTGGAATGTTCTCAAGCAGGGCAGCGATACTTCGAGCAATAGGGCGCAAGTCGCAGGTACTAGTTCTGACAGGTCCCAGCGAGTACCTGCCCGATCCGATGTTGTTCAGCGGCTTCGACGAGGCAATTGTCGTGAACACCGATCCAGCGGCCGACGCGCCCGAGCTCGAGTTGGTGGACGACGCGGTCGAACCGGAAGTTGTCGAGCGTGAACCGATCATCGTCGCGGGCAGCACGATCGCAAAACCCGCCGCTCACGTCATGCGCTATATCTTGGAGCACGCCCGCACGGTTCGGCGCTACGACCTCACTGCCGGCACACACCAGGCCGTAACGCCAGAGCTGATCGCTGCAACCCGAGTATTGAGCTCGAGGATCTCGGAAGAGCAAGCCAATTGGTTGATCGAACGTGGTACGTCAGCGCCATGGGAACTCGTGCCTCACGGCTCCAAACTCGCGGACGCTGATCCATGCCTCGTCGGTGGCCTTTACGACGCGGCCTCGACGCTGTACGCACACTTCAGAGCAACGGCTCCGAAGGGCATCAAGGCGGCCAAGATTTACAAGGCGCTTCACCTGATGCGGCCGGCGATGTTTCCGATCTTGGATAGCCGCCTCGCTCGCAAGTTCGACGACAGCGCCGCGAAATTGGCACCCGTGGTTAACGCATGTCGAAGCGATCTGCAGAAAACCAAACGCGCTTACTGGGCAGCAATCCGCGAGGACCTGCTCGCGAACTCAGTCGCCCTTGCCTCAATCCGAGAGACGCTTAGATCTGTAGGCGACCCGCTCATCACAGAAGCAGTCGCAAGCATGAGCGACGTTCGCCTTTTGGACATCCTCACGTGGGTCGACGCGGACAACGACGCCGACGTGGACCCCGAGGACGTGTAGAGGGTCGCCGCTACGGTCGGGGCTGCAATACTGCGCGCGATGACAGTGCCCCTGGGAGATGGCCGATTCAGCATTCCTTGGGACTCGACCGCGATTCCCTCGTGGACACGGGCGGTTGACGGCGCCCGCACTCCTTCCGGGGCCCCACCAGTGTTCCGCTCGACAACGCATGCGTGGATTGCATTGCGACTGGTGTATCTCGCGGATGTCGCCCACCTTCCGCCCGAAGAGGTGGCAGCAGCAACAGCTCGTTACCTTCACGCGTGGGACACCTACGTCCACCTCCTCGAGGAGATTCGACGGATCAGCGCTCAAGCCGATGAGGACATCCGAGTTGCGGCCGCGCAATGGAATTCGATCGATCAGGTCGCAGCCAACGACGCCGTCACCGCCATGCAGTGCGAACGAGAGCCGTATCCCACCTGGAACCTGGCAACTGTCGCGTTGCGCCACTTCGGACTCGGCCCCGCACCGTCGATCTCGATGGAAGAACGAGATCGCAAGCTGAGTCCTTTGGACAACCAAGCGGCTTGGAACGCGTCCCTCGGCGGACGATGCCGCAGTTGTGGAGTTGTGACCATTTCGCAAGGCCAACACGATCGGCTACGCAAGGTCCTGCGAACTCACCCAACCCTGTTTGATCTGACACCCTCATATCCTCAGAAATCTGGCACCGTGGCACCCCTGTGGTCGTCCCGCTTGTTGATCGCATCGAAGGGCGTCGCCGACCACGTCAGTCCTTGGAGTAGTGGTGGTCGGACGTCCGCGGACAACATGGCGAACCTGTGCGCCGCGTGCAACTACAGCCGCAGTAACACATCCCTCGACGTCACCAGAGTGGCCGCGTATTCGTAGCGGTCACATCAGGCGGTTTGGAAAGAAGTACCACTCGTTCATGCGCTGTGAGATCCCGAGCAGAATTTCTCGCTCGTGTAAAATCGACAACGCCTCAAGCGCGACTGCACGCGCGCTGCCATCCAGGACGACTGGAGGCGATGCCTCGCTGCGTGCAACGCAGATCAGTGCCGGGACAGCGCGGCCCGCGTCAATCTTCGCAACGAGGTCGTCCAAGCCCCGGTGCTCGCGGAAGCCGGCGGCCGCATCCTGCGGCCTCAGCGTGCCCCCAGTCCAATCGCGAAACTCGCGGTAGTCCATGAGGTGAAGGCAGTCTCCATCGACGAGTTGAGCGCGGTGCCAGGTCGTATCGGCGAAGGGCAGGTCTCGGACAGTCCCGCCATGGCACGTCTGAAAGATCGAACGTAATTCCAGAACCTCCTTTTCAGATATGGAAGTACGCGCCAAATCAGATTCGTGGAGTCTCTTTTTGCGAAGCTCATTCGCTACAAGTTGGCCGCTGGTACGCGGCGAGCCGAGATCTGCTGACAAAAAGGCCCGAACGACATCGCTCTCACTAACGTCAGAAATCAAGCGCATGGGTCACGCTAACTCGACCGTCATACACCCGTTGCCGAGCGACCAACGCTCGTTCAGCGTCAAGTATCCGTCACGCGAGTCGGGAGTTTGATCCATCCGCTCGAGTGACGCGGGCCAGCCCGTCCGTTACCTACGTGCCGCCCATTCGTGGTCACGCCGTGCTCACAAACCGACTATTACAGGACGACACGGGACGTCATGAACGCCACCATTCAAAGCGGCGACGTGGTGCCTGAGCAGGTCAAATGAGTATGAGGCGACACGCGACGGAACTGCCCGTCATGTGCAGTATCGGGTTCGATTCCCGTCCACCTCCGCCATCACTTCGCTGGTCAGTCGTCGTCGTTCGTTCCGCGGACCACCACTACTGGAACGGCGCTTCCGTCCAGCACATGGTTCACGGTCGATCCGAACACGTTTGCCGCCAGTGCCCCGCGCCCGTGTGAACCCACTACAAGAAGGTCGCCGTCTCGAACCACCTCAAGCAGAGAGACAGCGGGGCTGCCCTCAACTAGCTGCCCGTGTATCTCGGCCGCGAATTGTTCGCGTGCTGACTCGATTGCTCGATTGAGGACGCACGCCGCGTCGACGCTGACGAGGTCGCGCGCCTGCGCTGCGCTGGTGTCCACGGGGAGGTAGGGGTACAGCCACGTGTGGACGATGAGTAGGCCAACGTGGTGACGATCGGCCTCTTCTCCCGCCCACGCGAGCGCGCGATTCGAAATCGCCGAACCATCGATTCCCACGACCACTCTGTCGGGGCAACCACGGCTCGCCGCGCCGCGCACGACCACCACGGGGCACGGGCTGTGGCGAACGACATGGCGGGCAGTGCTGCCGAGCCAAAAAGCGGCGGCGCCATGATGACTGCTGGCACCGACGACCATCAGATCCTCGGCATCGGCACTATCGACCAATGCGTAGGCGGGGCTTTCGGCCAAGACTTCGTTGATGATCTCGACGCCGGGTGTCTGCTCTGCCACTACTTCCTTGATTCTTGCTAGCTCGGTTTGGCCAGCGTCAATCACGGAGCTGTATGCGGTCGGTGCCCATCCGGACATTGGGTCAGCGGCGATCGGCACGCCGAAACACGAAACGATTCTGAGAACGCTGCCTCGCACCTTGGCTTCATCGGCAGCCCAGAAGACCGCCTCCGTAGACGGCGCGGAGCCGTCGTATCCGACGATGATTTCCTTTGTCATGAGTTCATGATCTGCCGCGAGGGAGAGGGGCGGTAGGGCCATCCGTCACCACGTCGTGCCCTTCGCCCCTAGCCACGTTCGAGCGGTCTAGCGATGATGAGTCGTGAACAGGGAGGTCGCATATGCGTGCCGTTGTTGGAGACCAGGGGAAAGCTCATGGCGTGTCTGGCGCACGACATGTGGTCGTGTGGCTCGACCATGTGAAGGCGACGATCATCAACTTCACAGAGGAAGCGAGTCAAGAGCAGACCGTGCGAAGTCAACTCTCGCACTCCCGGGCGCACTCTGATCGCGACCAATCGGGCTCGGGTCACGTTCGCGACGACTTCGAGTTCTTCGACGAGATCGCCCTCTTAGTTGGCAATGTGCCCGAAGTGCTCGTCGTCGGCCCCGGTCTTGCGAAGACTGCATTCCAACGGTACGCGGTAACGCATCACCCGGCGCTTGCCGCGCACATTGTTGGAGTCGAAACCGTCGACCATCCCTCCTCCGGGCAAATCCTGAAGTTCAGCAAGCAGTACTTTCAAGGAGTCGATCAGTTGCTCGGCGACGAGCGCTGAGGTAGCACCTGCGACTTCGCCGGTCAGCAGGCGGTTGGGGTGTGCCTGGCTTGGCGCTGGCTTGTGCGCACGCGCAACAGGTGCAGCAAGTCGTCCTGCGAGTGCACCGCGAAGCGGCGGTAGATCAGGCTGAGGTGGTTTCTGACGGTGCTTTGGCTGATGAAGAGGTCGCGTGCGATACGCGGAACCCGGTTGCCAGCGAGCAGGCGCTTAAGAATCTCTATCTGACGGGGCGTGAGCTGCGCAGCTTCCGGTAGCGCACCCCCGGTTGGCTGTTGCGCCATCTCGAGCAGCTCGACCAACATTGCTTCCGCATCGCCGGTGCTGCGCGTACTGCCTTGCACCGTATTCGAGCCGACTAGTCGAAGACCGGCCGCGTCGTTGGCAAGCAGTTTGGAGATGTCGCTCGCCGACATCGGTGGTGCAATGAAGTAGCCCTGCGCGTAGTCACACCCGAGTGTGCGAATCGCGTCCAGCTGGTCGAGGGTCTCGACGCCCTCAGCCACGACGTCAACCTCCATGGCATGCGCCATGCTGATGATCGACGCGACGATCGCGGTAGCCCGACGATCGATGCCGAGGCCAGCGACGAACGAGCTGTCGATCTTGACCTCGTCAATCGGAAGATGGTGCAGGTGTTCGAGGCTCGAGTATCCGGTGCCGAAGTCATCGATGGAGATACCAAACCCGAGCCGCTTTAGCTCGTTGAGGGTCTCAACGGTCCGCATCATCCGGTCGTCCATGACCGTCGTTTCGGTCATCTCGAGCGAAAGCGAGTTCGCGTCGATCATCTCTTGCGACATGATCGAGCGAATGGACTCTGCGAGCCCGGCGTGTAGTTGGCTGGTCGAAACGTTGATCGCGAGCTGAAGGTGTGTGTCCGGAAAGGCTTGTCGCCATGCGCTCAGCTGGCCACACGACTCGCGCAGCACCCACTCGCCGATCGGCAGGATCGAGCCACCAAGTTGGGCCATAGCGATGAAATCGCGAGCCGGCAGCGAGCCGAGTCGCGGGTGGTCCCACCGCAGCAACGCCTCGACACCGACAACGCGGTTCGTCGTCAATGACACCTTTGGCTGGTATTCGAGCCGGAACTGATTGGCGGCCAACGCCAAGTGCAGCCCGTCGAGGAGGACCTCTGTAGCGTCGACTTGGGGGAAGTTACCAGACATAGTGTATGAAATCATACAAGATGATCGTTGTGTGTCGCAACGTTTAGTAGCATCGTTTCCTTATGACATCCGTCGCAGACCCATACGTTGTCGACACCGAAGCCCGCCCTGTCGACCGCCGAGTGCGTCGCACCCAGAAGGCCATCCGAGACGCCTTCATCTCGCTGGTGCTCGAGCGTGGGTACGACCACGTGCTGATTGAGGAGATCGCTCAGCGCGCAGACATTGGTCGTGCAACGTTCTATGCCCACTACTCGGACAAGGACGATCTCTTCGCCCAACTGTTCGCTGGGTTGTCCGACGAACTGACAGCCAAGATGACCGGCATCGACTATTCCGGCGAGATCCGGCACTTCATCATTCGCACGTTGTACGAAGAGGCAGCAGCGTCACGAGACCTATACCGAATCTGCCTCAGTGGCGCCGGCAACGGCCGCGCCCGGGCGAGCTATCAAAACACCGTGGCCGAGGCAGCGAGCCGTCTCTACATCGAGCGCGGCAAGACGGATCGCTTCCAGCCAAGGGTCGCCGCTGAAGTGGTGGGACATTTCATCGCAGGCTCCCACGCCGCCATGCTGCAGGCGTGGCTGGAAGCCGACGACCCGATGCCAGTTGAAGATGCCGTACAGCAATACCTCAAACTGCTCGTCAACGGATATGCGTGGGCGATAGGCATCGCCTCCGACGACCACGTCGGCGGTGACTTCGGGGAGACGCGCAGCTAGTCGCTGGCGGGGCGACGCAGCACGATCGCGGCGGCGCCGGCCGTGTCGGCGATTACGTCCGACTTTGCGGCGTTCACGTTCACCTGTGAGTCCACCACGGTTCCGAGTACAAGCATCGCTCGCTCAAGGCCGGCCACCACCACATCGCGCACGGTGCAGGCACTGGCGATGCCGAGGCGATCGAGTGGCACGACAGAGAGTTCGACTTGGCTGGCATCGAACAGGCTGTTGAACACCGAATTCAGTTCGTGGTTCTCCGACAGCTGCGACATCAACTGTGCCACCAGTCGATCGCTGACGATGAAGTTGTCGGTGGCCGAGCCGCCAGCGATTTGCACGTTGGCCGCGTTGCGCAACTCGGTGAGGATGAACGCGTCGGCGCTTGGGCAATTCGGCTCGGCAAGAATCTGGCGCAGGCTGAGCAGAGTCAGCAGGTTGCGACTGTCGTCGTCGGCGACGGAACGCGCTCGACCGCTGAGTATTGCGATCGTGTGATACGGGCGCTCGTGCACTAACCGCTGCAGTGTCGCGTGGTCTTGCGGGTCGCCCGAATGAGCATGCAGCGTGCAACGCTTCATCTGCAGGTTGGTGTCGGGCGGCTCGGGGTCGCAGACCATAATCTGTGAACCCTCTGGCAGGCGGCGGTCGAGTTGAGCGAGCAACGGCATCGCTAGGTGGTTCCAGCCGAGCAACAGGATCGGCGTCGGTGCTGTTGCCTCACGCCACGCCTGGCTCACGATTGCCTTCGGCTGCATGCCGGATACGAGGACAATCGTGTCGTCGTCCTCACTAATCGCAATCAACATGTCGCCTTCGGCAATGACCGTGTCGACTGGTGGCGCCAGCCGAATCGAGCCGTCGGCTGTGCGCAATCCAAGAATCGACGACGTTTCGAACGACTGCACAGCTTCACCAAACGAGCGACCGACTAGTGCCGGTTCGCTGTGGAAATAGATCTCGTCGCCTTCAAAGTCGAACAGGTCTTGGTACACATCGCTCATGCCGTGATAGCGACATACCTCGGCAGTGACCTGCGCGATTACGTGCGGCCCGGTGACGGTGAGGGCACGGCCACGCGACACGGTGTGCAGCGTGTCTGCCAACGTGCGTCGCTTCAGCTCAACAACCACGTGGCCCTTGTAGGCGGTCGCATTCAAGACCGCAAGCGTCGTGCGCACTGCGTCGGGGTCGGCGTCGGCTGACTGCTCGCTGGAGACGACGACGACCGACTTAGCGGTCTCGACGCCGACGGTGCGCAGGTTCTCGACATTGGCCGTTTCGCCGGTGCGTGTGATCGTGATCATTCGCCGATTGATCTTGGAAGCGGTCGACAGGGCATCGTCCATCGCTTCCTTGGGGAAATCGGCGAGAACGACGACTGCCGATTTGCGCTGATTGCTGTTGGCTTCAGCCAACTCAGTGATCATCGCCTCGACAGCAGACGACCAACCGAGGATCAATGTGTGGTTGTTCAACACCACTGCGCCACGACCTCGCCGCAACGCCTGCAACCGCCCATCGAGACCAGTGGTGATCACACCGATCAATGCACTGACAATAAACAGACCGCCCAAGGTTGCGAGAAGGCTGACGCCGCGCAACGACCATCCGCTATCGCCGCCCATCGTGCCTGGGTCGAAAGTGCGCATGAGCGACGACCACCCAGCCTCGATGAAACCGCGCTCACCGTTGGGGTTGGTGATCCCGCCAATGATGACGACAGTCGCGCAGAGGAGTATGAGAAGCAGCGTGACCAGGGCGAGCAGTGCGATCAGCGGCCCGGCACCGCGAGCCATCATGCGTTCGAACCAAAACGAAAACCGACGGCGAAGTGATGGACGTGGCGTGCGTTCAGTCATTCATTGAGCATTGCACGCGGCGAGAACGATGGCGTGCTGAGCGGCGTCCGTCGATGTATCGCAACTCATGGCGGAGGGTTCCATCGTGGCGCCACTTGCGAATCGCAGGTTCCCCATTCGCCGAGTCGTTGCGCTTTCCGTCGCGGTAGTGCTCTTCGTAGTGCAGCGAGCCGTCGGCATAGAAACCACGTACTGCTGGCCCACCACCTGCCGGATCGTCAAGCGCACCATGCGAGTAGAAGAGCTCGTACTTCACTGTGCCGTCGCCGCGCAGCCGCCGGTAGGCAGGGCTCGTTCGGCCGGGGTTATGCAATACGCCGTCGCGGTACCAGGCCACGTACACCATCGACCCGCCCGCGAAGCGCCTGACGCGACCGGTGTAGTTGGCCGGGATCTTTGCCTCGTCATCAACCTCGATTGTGTTGATAACGCGAAAGGTCAGCGAATTGGGAACTAGGTCGACGAACTCCATTACAAGAGATATCGCCACACCAGTGGCTGATCTTGAACGAACTACAGGCGAACGAAGTACTGCACTTCGGGCACCGGAGTCGCGTTTTGTGGCTCGAACATCATCTCGAGGCCGGTCGCGAACCAGCCCGACTTCTCGTAGAACACGCGGGCCCTGGGGTTATCACGCAGCACCCACAGCACGGCCTCAGCGAACCCCTCGTCGCGTAAGTACTCGTGACACCTTGCGATCAGGGCGGAAGCGGCACCCGAGCCCCATGCGTCGGGGTGCAAGTAGAACCCGTAAATCTCGCCGCGGGCGAGCCCCGTCGGCGCCTCAAGAGTCTCAGGATTGGCGTCGGTGCCGCTTTGGTCGCAGATGGGTTCGACGCGCTCGGGGCCGATGTGCCCGAACCCGACTACCCGTTCGCGAAGCAGCACCACAAACAGTTGCGAGTTGGCGAATTCGCCCCAGGTCCATGCCCGCCACCGCTCAAGACGCGACGACGCGAACTCGGGGGCGTCTAGAAACTCGGTCGGGAAGACGTGGCGATAACCAGAGCGCCAACCCTCGATGTGCGCCGCCGCGATGGCATCGGCGTCTTCAGGTTGCGCAACCCGCACCCGAACTGGCATCACACGGCAAGAAGGTCGCGCGCACCGGTGTCGGAGGACGGATGGCGCAGCTTGCTCATCGCGCGTGCTTCGATTTGGCGAATGCGCTCGCGGGTGAGATTGAAGTGCTCGCCCACCTCTTCCAGCGTGCGCGGCTCGCCGCGGTCGAGGCCAAAGCGCAACTTCAAGATCTCGCGCTCGCGCTCGTCGAGCGGCGCCAGCAGTCGTGAGATTTCCTCGGGCAACAGCGCGGTGGCCGCGACCTCGAAGGGACTCTCGGCCGAACGATCTTCCACGACGTCGCCCAGTTCGGCATCGCCATCTTCGCGAAGCGGTTCGCTGAGCGACAGCGGCTCGGCCGCGAAGCGCAGCGCTTCGGTGACCTTGTCTTCTGGCATCTCGACTTCTTTGGCGAGCTCGCTGAGCGTCGCCGGCCGGCCCATCTTCAGTTCCAGTCGGCTGCGCGCCTTTTGCAGCCGGGCAAGCGTGTCGCCAGCATGGACTGGTAGGCGAATGGTGCGCCCGGTGTTGGCGATGCCGCGGGTGATCGCTTGGCGGATCCACCACGTTGCGTAGGTCGAGAACTTGAAGCCCTTGCGCCAGTCGAACTTCTCTACGGCGTGCATCAGGCCGAGGTTGCCCTCCTGGATCAGGTCGAGCAGCGGCAGACCGGACGCTTGGTACTTCTTGGCTATCGACACGACCAGTCGCAGGTTGCTCTGCACGAATCCGCGCTCGGCATCTTCACCCTCACGCGCTGCACGCCGCAGTTCGCGCTTGCGCGCCGCAGTTATGCCCTTGGCGTTGGAAAGCTCGTCGTTGGCCAACTTGCCGGCCTCGATCTGCTTGGCGAGGCGAACCTCGTCGTCCTTGGTGAGCAGTGTGTATTGGCCAATATCGGTCAGATACAGGCGGACCAGGTCTTCTTCGTCCCGTTCCACGCGATCTTTCGCCACAATTTGCTCCCTAGGAAAAGGCCTGGACTGAAGACTGAGACTTAACGACTAACCAGGGCAGATGAACACCCGGTGATTTGGTCACGATACCGACTGCGTCAAGCCCCACAACCCTCCATGCACGAATTCACTAGCTATGGTTTTTGTCTGTGACTACCGGCGAATCGGGTGATGTTGAGCTGACGGTAGTCACCATGGAGTTTCAAGCGGCCGACGCCGAGACCTTGCTGGCAGTGCTTTCCAAGTATGTGGTGTTGACTCGCATGGAGGCCGGTTGTCGCAATGTCGACCTGTGCGCATCGGTCGCGAATCCGGGCCGCTACCTGCTGATACAGAAGTGGGAATCCGGCGCCGCGCAACGGACACACTTCGACAGTCCCGGGATGGTTGAGATGGCGACGAGTTGTACCGGCCTGCTGCAATCGCCGCCCAAGATCGAACTTTGGGACGGCGTCAGCGCCCACGATCTTCGCTAACCCGGTGTTAGCGTTTCGCCAATTGACCAATTTGTTCGACGACCATTTTGTTAACGACCTAGGAGGTCGCAATGTCTAATCCGATGATGTCCGAGAAGGCCGTCACCGAAGCGGCTCGCGCCGGTTGGGCCGCTCCAGACCCGAGTACTCGCAACACACCGATCACCGACGGGCCGATCAGCGGCTGGCAGTCAGGTCGCACGATGACAGCTGGTGGCACCGCATCGGCGACGGGGGTGCTGCTGGTACTTCTGTTTGGTTCGGCAGTCGCCGGTTGGTCGATGACAGAGGCAACTCCCGGGTCGGAAGCCAAGTTCCCAGCGCTTGCTATCGGTGGCGTGCTGGTCGGGTTTGCGTGCGCCATTTTTCTGCACTTCAAGCCAACCTTCGCCAAGGTGCTCGGGCCTATCTACGCGATCGCCGAAGGTTTCTTCCTTGGTGCCATCTCGAAGGTCTACAACGACGCGTACGACGGCATCGTCGTGCAAGCCGTCGGTGCAACCCTCGCTGTCTTTGCCGTGATGCTGTTCCTCTACAAGGCCAAGATCATCAAGGTCACCGATCGCTTTCGTCGCAACGTGATCATGGCGTCGATGGGTCTGATGGCGTTCTACCTCGTCTCGTTCGGCATCAACCTGTTCGGCGGCAACGTGCCGTTTATCAACGAAGCCACACCGATGGGAATCCTGTTCAGCGTGGTTGCGGCAGGCCTGGCGGCCATGATGCTCGCCGTCGACTTCGACATGATCGATCGCGGCGTCGCGGCCGGTTGGCCGAAGGGCATGGAGTGGTACTGCGCGTTTGGGTTGCTGGCCACGCTGGTGTGGCTGTACCTCGAGATCTTGCGCCTACTCGCAAAGCTCAATCGCCGCTAGAGCGAGGCGAGGTATCCCAGCAGCGCGTCATTAAATGCCTTCGGCGTTTCTTGCTGCACCCAGTGGCCCGCGCCTGGAATCTCGGTAACACCGCGCAACGTTGGAAGTTGCATCTTCATCCGATCGGGACCATTCGGGTCCATCAGCTTCACCACGTCGTACTCGCTCCAGATGAAGAAGCACGGCATCGTCAGTCGGTCGGCGCCGAGGCCTTTCATGCGAAGTGCGTTGTCGTCCATGTTGCGATACCAACTCACGGGTCCGAAGAAGCCGCTGTGTGCAAACTCGCGGCCGTACAAATCGAGATCGGCGTCCGTCAGCCATGGTCCCTCAGGTCCAGTGAACGGAAGTGCTGGCGGCTCAACCGTGTGCGTCAGAAAGCCAGTGCCTTCCATCGGCGGCTGCTCGGTGGTTCGCGATCTGCTGGCCATTCCGGCACCAGAGGCACCATAAAGGATGTGCGACATCGTGCGCCGCGCGTCGGCGTCGAGTTCTGCCTCGGGCGGTCCGACCTGCTGGAAATAGAGGATGTAGAAGAAGCGATCACCGTAGAGCATCTTGAACAGATCGGTCGGAGGTGCTGGCCATTCCAGATAGGGCACGCTCGTCGCGACAACTGCGCGCACGCGCTCGGGCGCGATACGAGCGGTGTCCCACGTGAGCATGGCACCCCAGTCGTGCCCAACGAACACTGCGTCGTCGTGTCCGAAGTGATCGAGTAGGCCAAGCAAATCGCCGCTGAGATTGTCGAGGCTGTACGCCGCGATGTCTTTGGGCGCTGAGGAATGTCCGTAGCCGCGCTGATCTGGCGCGATGACATGAAAGCCAGCGGCGGCGAGCGGCGCCATCTGATGCCGCCAACAGTGCGCCAAGTCGGGGAAGCCGTGACAGAGAATGACCGCGGGGTTCGCTGCGTCACCGGCCTCATGCACCGCCAGCTCGACGCCGTTGACGGCGATGAGACTGGTGGTGACGAGTGATTCGTGCAGGCTGGAGTTGTTAGAGGTAGTAGCCGGAGACATCGATGATGAAGTTAGTACTTGCGCCTGTGGGTCCGCCGCAGATGACTGTGACCTGTCGTGAGGCGTTAAGTGTCAGCGAGACTCCGTTAGCAATTTTCTGATCACTCGCGGACCAGTTGATCGTTGATGTCACCGCCGTCGTATCACCACCGGTGTTGACCGTCAGAAACCCACCGCCTCCGGCTATGGCAACGGTGTCTGTGACCGTGACATTGGCCGCGATCGCCGTCGCCCCAGCAGGCACGACATTGGTCTGAATGACCGTGCCCGACCCGTCGCGCGCATCCTTGATCGACACGGTGCGGTTCGACCCAGTCGCGAGCACACCCGGGGCCGGAGCAGTTGTCCGCGAGTCGTATGCGCGGAATGGGGTGATCGCGTGGAAGGTGCCAGCAGTGGCCGGGCCAGCGAGCTTGCGCCACCTAGCGTTGTCGCCGGCGTCATCGAAGGTGTTGAACCACAGGTCGCCGCCGTCCACCTTGAACTCACCGGTGATTCCACCGGGTCCGGGAGGGCCGGAAAGCGAACTGTCCATCAACATCAGCGGAGTCCCCGCATCCAACACCGCGGCACGCCCAGTTGCGGTCGAGCCGGCCCACAGCCCAATGCCATGACTGCCATCTCCGTACGCTGGGTCGGCGTACGCACCGACCGCGGCTTCCGCGAACAGGCCGCCCTCACGGACCATGCCGGTACTGATCGTGAACGCAGCGACCTCGTCGCCCGGCGTAGACCAGAACGTGTCGATGACGACGCGGGTCGGCGTTTGGGCCGTGCGGATTTCATTGCCGATCGTGAGAGTGTCGTCGTCGATAGCGGCAGCTGGGCGAGAGAGTGCGAGACCGCCGGCGGCGGCTCCGACAGCGGCGACCCCGATGCCGCGCAAGAGATTGCGACGATTCACCGGTTCTTCACGCTTCGTCTCCGACTCGTCGGTGCGATTCTGCGCACGCTTTTGTTCGGCCCTTAGTGATGCGAATTCGAACTGATCCACAATCTCTCCTTTGAACCTGGGCTTAGTTGCCGATTCGAAGGGTATGAGTCAGTTACTCGCGCGCATTAGACGGAACTAACCGTTGTTGCAGATCGACTGCAGTTCGCTCCACGTCAGGTTTTCGGCTGCCCACAACTGATCAAACGCGGCGTCGGCTGCATCGGTGAAGCCGTGTCGGTTGCGAAAGTTGTAGAGCCAACGTTGACGATTGATTCGCAGTCCCAGCCGCGACAATCGTCCAGCGCAATACGTTTCCCAGGCCGCCATCTGCGGCAGGCTCAGCTCGTCGTCGGGCGGTGTCTCGGCGAAACCGCCGCGCAGGCGATCATTGACTCGCAACAGAATGCGCCCGAGGTTGATCTTGGTGGCTACTTCGCTCTGGTTACGCGGTCGCTTCGAGTCCTCGAACGCCCCGCTCTCCACCGTTACAACAATTTTGTCGCCGACCTCGGCCCGAACGCGACCGAGCGGCGTGGTTTCGTCGACGCATACATGAACTGGCTTGTCGATTCCGAGCGTTGCCACCAACGACTCGCCGACCTTGCGAATCAGCGCACTGTCGAACGCGACGAACCGAAACTCCTCCGGCTCGACGCTGACTGTCATGACGCGGGCGAGTTGCTCGACGAGCTTGTCGACATAGCGGCCGCGGCGAACGCTTTGCGCTCTTCCAACGCGGCGAGCGACACGTCCGCGATGTCGTCGACTTCGTCGGTTGTAAAGCCAGCGAGCTCACGAAATCGACGGGCAAGACCGATCGGCGAGTCTTCGGATTCCGAACGCGTTCCGCCGAATGAGAACAGCCGATCCACAATGCTCTGGAACTCGAGTGCCTTCGCTCGCCGCTCGGGGTCGTTCTCGGTTACCTTGCGCAACCAGTCGCTACCCATCTTCACGTGCGTAACCTCGTCGGCCAACATCCAGTCTTCGCAAAACTCAAGGTACGGATCGCCGGCAACCTCGCCGAACTCCTTCATCGTGGTGAACACGTCGATCGCCAGTCCCTCTAAGGCGCGGTTCACGCCAGCGAGACGCATCACGGGGTCGGTGCTGCACGCGGCCTCGAACAGCACCGTGTTCTCCGCGAACTGGCCGATCTCGGCGCCCATCCACTCGCCAAGTTTGACGCTGATCTCGACGTGGCGCGACTCGTCCCACGCCTGCCGTGCCATGTCGAGCTTCAATGCGAACGGCACAGTGTCGGTCGCTGCCTTATCAGCCGTTCGACTACTGGGATCCGGTAACTCGAAGTCGTGGCAAGTGCGACCTGCACCTTCGAGAGCCTGAATCTCGCCCACGAAGATGCCATGCATCAGATTGCGCGCGGCCTCGGATGCGTCGGGTCGACTGGGTGTCAGCCGGTTGTTCTTGAGGCGCTTGGCCGCGTTTGGTCCGACCAAAGCCGTGCGCGGATCGGCTTGGCTCTGGCGCATATTGATCTGCGTAAATCGCGAGTCGCGAGCCAACTCTTCGACGGGGAAGAACTTGCGCATTACACGCCTCCAATCGTTCCGGGGCCAGCAATGCCGCCCGCTTCCAGCATGATCTTCTCAAGCCGCGACTGGTGCGCGGCAGCTCTATCTACCTCTTCGGGTGTTTCGATCAGCGACTGCAGCAGCATCTCGCCGTCGCGCCAATCGTCGAACTCGTCGCGCAACGCGAAGTCGAGTGACCGGATCGTCGGTGCGTCGGTGATCTCGCTCGTGTTGTTGCGATGAAATGTGTAGGCGGCAATGAAGTGCGGAATGAACACCCGATACGCGCCGACCAGCTTCTCGATTGTCTGCTCAGGCCCTTCCGGTTCGGCGAGCGCGGCCACGAAACGAACGAGTGCGTCGTTGGCAGGCTGCGTGAGTCGGTCGGGGTTCATCTCGCGCAACTCGGGTAGCCGCTTGTGCCACAACTCGGCGTGCCATGCGTGGTGATAGCAGTGCGCTCCGAGGCGCATCTTCACATCGAGTTCCGGCACGGTCGCAACCCAACCGCCAAGGGTCTCGAACAACTTCATCTCTGCCCACTTGTAGTTGCCGACGCGGCGAGCACTCTCTTCCACATCGAACAGGCCGGGCAACTGCCGCCGATCCCACGGCGCGAAAGGTTCTCTCGGTTTGTACGGGTCGGCCACGGGCTCGACAGTACCAAGCGGCGTCTTGCCGCCGACGATTGGGTGCGATCAGCCGAGACTGCGTCGACGAACCAGCAGTAAGCCTGCTCCGGCAACCACGGCGAACGTAGCGATCAGAGTCATAGACGACGTGCTGCTACTGCCAGTCGCGGGAATTATGGCGATAGTGGTGGTGGCAGGAGCGATCACGGTGAACGTGTATGTGATCTCAACGGTGGTGGTCGGGTCGTGATGGTCGGCCTGTGGTTCGCAGTGAATGGTGACCGTGAACGCGCCAGCTCCATACGTGGCTGTGTCATGCACGTAAGCGAGGACCGAGGGGTCAGGGAGGTCGAACTCATCGATCTCCACGCTGAACTCATCGAACACGTGCACGTGGGCGAAGGGCTCGCCCGTGCAATCCATGGCCATCTGGATGAGGTCGCCGAGGCCAGCGTCGGGCAGCGCTATTGCGGCTGCGGTCGGTACCCGCCCGGATAAACCGACGGTCACACATGCCAACGCTGCGAGCGCCCTTAGGCCGACGGTGCGCACTCTCATAACCGATCCCCGATCTAGAGCAGTTGGCGAAATGCTAATGCAGTGGGCGGCGCCACTTGACCGCCGCCTCACCCATGGGTGTCGCTGGTGGGGCACCGACGAGGTACTCGTGCATCATCGCTCGCCACGGAGCTTCGACTTCTAACTTGCCGAGGATCGCGCTGACGCCCCACACCACCCGGTCGAGGATTACGAAGCTCGGTGGCATGTTCAGCCGCTCGATCACGTGGGCGTGCGGCCCCTTGACATCGATGATGGTGGCCATCGCGTCTTTCACGAAGTCGCGGGTGAATTGGAAGCGCTCGGTGAGGTACGGCGTGTACGGCGTGCTGACGTATTCATAAACAGTCTCCGCCGCGAGCCCATGGTTTGGCTTCAGGAACCCAACGGTCTCCATCGCAGCTAGCAAGCGATCCGGATCGCGATGTAGCACGATCGCTTCCAGACTCGGCTGCAAGTGTTCCCACTCGTCGACGGTCCAACGCTTGACCAAACCGAAGTCGAGGAACGTAACGTCACCGTCTTTACTGAACTTGTAGTTACCGGGGTGCGGGTCGCCGTTGAACGCGCGTAGGTCGTTGACGGCGTACTGCGCGAAACGCCAGATCGATTCACCGGCGCGTTGTTTCGCCGCCGTTGTTGCGCTCGCCAAGAAGTCGCCGAACGACAAGCCGTCGATCCATTCCGTTGTCAGCACACGGCCAGTGCTGCTCGCCGAGTCGACCGCAGGGATGCGAACGAAGGGATGGCCGGCGAAGTGATCGGCAAACTCGCGCTGGTTGGCGGCCTCGAGTCGGTAATCGAGCTCTTCGAGCATGCGCGCCCGCAACTCGTTGACAAGCCCCTTGGTGTCGAGTCCCTTCAGTGCGAACGCGCCCATCAATCGGTAAAGGCCCTCGGTGTTGTCCAGGTCGGCTTCGATGGCATCGCCGACGCCGGGGTACTGCACCTTCACCGCCACGTCGCGGCCATCGCGAGTGATAGCGCGGTGGACTTGGCCAACACTTGCCGCCGCGACCGGATTGGCGTTCCAGTCGAGGAAGACTTTGTGCGCAGGCAAGCCCAGTTCAGAAAGAACAACTGCCTCAGCGGCCTCGGGCGCCATCGGCGGAGCATCCGATTGCAAGGTCGCGAGTGCTCGCTGCGCCTCTATCGGCAGCGCCTCCATGATGAAGCCGAGCAGCTGCCCAAACTTCATCAGCGCGCCCTTCATGTTGCCCAGCTCGCGAGCAACATCTTCCGCGGTGCGAATCGTGAACCGGTCGTCCAGTTCTACGCGTCGATTACCGCGAGAGAACGGTCGACGGATGCGGTGCACTACAAAGCGCACTCCGTTGCGAGCCATCAACCGCCAAACGCGAGCGGTGCGGCGCACGCGCAGCAGGCGGCGGCTCACCCGTCGGTGCGAGCTTGTGCGCGGCGGGTTGTGGGCTGCGCGTCCAACAGGTCGGCCGATAGCTCGGCCCCTGTGACTTCGTCGGTCCAGTAAGTGCCCGCGTCCAGCCGAGCCAGTGCCACTTCCACATCGGCAAGATCGCGCTCGATCGCGTCGAGGTCGAGGGTCGCCGAGTCTGTTGCGTCGGGCTGGGGGTCCATGGGCAACAAGCTACCGGCGGTAGCGTGACGGGATGCCTCATCCGTTTCCTGCCCTTGATGGTTCCGCGCCCGCAACCCAGAAGTTCGATCAGGCGCCCGAGTTCGGCATCGACCCGTCGAAGCGATACACCGCGACGGTCGAAGTCGTCGAAGGCGACACGCCGATGGGCACGTTGGTGATTGCGCTCGACGCGATCAACGCGCCAAACACGGTCAACAACTTCGTGTTTCTCGCTGGCTACCACTACTACGACGGCATCATCTTTCACCGCATCATCAACGGTTTCATGTGTCAGGGTGGCGACCCCACCGGAACCGGCCGCGGCGGCCCGGGTTACAAGTTCAACGACGAGCCGGTGAAGCAGAAGTATCAACTGGGCTCGTTGGCGATGGCGAACGCCGGCCCGAACACGAACGGCAGTCAGTTCTTCCTGATCAGCGGTCCCAGCGGTGTCGGTCTGCCTCCGCAGTACAACCACTTCGGTCATGTAGTGAAGGGCCTCGAGATTGTCGACGCGATGCAGAAGGTCGCGACCGATAGCAGTGATCGTCCGCGCACGCCCGTGGTGATCAAGTCGGTCACCATCGCCGTCGCCGACTGACCCACCAATGCAGCGGCTATCGCTCGCGCAAGCGCGTCGCATCGCGCTCGCGGCGCAGGGGTTTGGCGAACCGCGTCCGACTGGCCGCGTCGATCGTCGGCACTTTCGTCGTGTGCTCGATCGCATGGGTCTCATTCAGATCGACGCGGTAAACGTGCTGGTACGTAGTCAAGAGTTGCCGTTGTTCGCGCGACTCGGTCCCCATCCGCGCAACCTGATAGCGCAGGCGACGGCTGCCGGTGAGTTGTTCGAGTATTGGGTGCACGAAGCCAGCCATGTGTCGACTGAAATTCATCATCTTCTGCGCTGGAAGATGGCGCGAGATCACAAGTGGGGGCGTTACTGGGATCTCGAGAAGCGGCGTCCGGGTCTCTTCGAGGAAGTGCTGCGCCGCATCGAGGCGGATGGTCCGATCGCGAGCGGCGAGCTTGGCGAACGAGTTGGCAAGAAGGGCCAGTGGTGGGATTGGGACGACGGCAAGGTCGCCCTGGAACATCTCTTCTGGGGTGGTCAGGTAACAGCGACTAGGCGCACCGCCGACTTCGCACGCCTCTACGACCTGACCGAACGCGTGGTGCCGGCGCACGTGCTCGCTCGCCCGACGCCAGACGAGAACGAGGCCCGCAAGCAACTGCTATTGCTTGCTGCGCAACACCATGGCGTCGCCACGCTCACCGATCTAACCGACTATCACCGCCAGAAGAACGCGCCATGCAAGCCACTGCTCGACGAGTTGGTTGAGGACGGCGCTCTGCGAGTGGTGGAGGTTGAAGGCTGGACCAAGCCTGCGTACTTGCATCCGAAGGCGAAGCTGCCGCGAAGCATCGACGCGTGCGCGTTTCTGAGCCCGTTCGACCCCGTGTGCTGGAACCGCGAACGCACCGAACGTCTCTTCGGATTCCATTACCGCATCGAGATCTACACCCCGGCACCAAAGCGGATTTTCGGGTACTACGTGTTGCCGATTCTGTGGGGCGATTCGTTGGTCGGCCGCCTCGATCTCAAAGCTGATCGAGCGAGCCGCAAACTGTTAGTGCAGGGAGCGTTCGTAGAACCGGGTGTGCCCGCCAAGGAAGTGGCACCCGACGTCGTTCGCGAATTGCGTGCAATGGCTGGTTGGCTCGATCTCGATGGCGTGAGCTTCGGTGATCGCGGCGATTTGGCCTCCACCCTGCGACGGGTGGCGGGTCGTTACGCTGCGGTGTAATGACTGACGCCGGTTCCGCATCGAGTTGGCGGCGTATGCCGCGTTGGGTGTGGAAAGCGATCGGAGTTTTCTGGATCGGCTACCTCGTCGCCGTTCGAGTCGATTCGCTAGTCGACCGCTTGTACGGGCTGTTCGTGCTGCTACTCGTTTCGCTGTTTCTCTCGCTCGCAATCGAGCCCGGCGTGAATCGTTTGGCCCGTCGAGGGTGGCGACGGGGTACCGCGACCTCGGTGATCTTGGTCGGCGTCGTCGTGGCGTTCCTCGTCTTCGTTGTTGCGATCAGCGCGCTGGTCGGTCAGCAAATCGCCGAACTGCTTGGCAACTCCGAGAAATACGTCAATCGAACGGTCAACTTCATCAACGACACGTTCGGTGCGCACATAAACGCACAAAACGTGGTCGACGAGATCAATCGCGAAGACGGTGCGGTACAGAGGTTCATTCGCAGTCAATCCGGCAAAGTCGTCGACTTATCGGTCACCGCGTTGGGCATTTTGGTGCAGGGCCTTTCGGTGATGTTGTTCACCTTCTACCTAGTCGCCGACGGACCGAAGTTGCGGCGCGTGATCTGCAGCAGGTTGAGTCCCGATCGCCAGCGTTCAGTCTTGAGCACGTGGGAACTGGCGATCGAAAAGACGGGTGGTTACCTGTACTCACGAGCGCTGCTGGCTGGTATCAGCGGTCTCTTCCACTGGGTGGTGCTGCAGGCGTTGGGAACCAAAGCCCCGGTCGCAATGGCGTTGTGGGTTGGCGTGATCAGTCAGTTCCTGCCCGTCGTCGGCACCTACCTCGCCGGCGCGTTGCCCGTTCTCATTACCTTCGTCGACTCGCCGCCGCGCGCGCTTGCCGTTCTGGTGTTCGTGCTGATCTATCAGCAGTTGGAGAACTACTTGTTCCTGCCGCGCATCACCGCGCGCACCATGAATTTGCATCCGGCTGTGGCCTTTGGTTCGGCCATCGGAGGTGCGGCCGTTCTTGGCGCGGTCGGTGCCGTTTTGGCGATACCGGCGGCCGCGATGATCCAAGCACTGATCAGCCAAACCGGCGAGCGGCACGAGGTAGTCGAAAGTGACCTAACGACCATCCGCCAGCGGATTCGACGACGACAGCGTCGAGAGGCGCGCAATAACCCGACCGCGGACACTGATGGTTTCGGCTGACGCGTTTGCGCCGGTGGCCATCACCAATCGCAGCGGCTTTGACGAGTCAATTCACTTCGGTGCCGTCGTTGGCCTAGGCCCTTCGGGCGCGATTGAGTACGCAATTGGCGACCCCACCACGCACATCTATCCGCGCAGTTCGAACAAGCCGATGCAAGCCGTCGCAATGCTGCGCGCTGGGCTGCAATTGCCACCGGATCTGTTGGCGATTGCCTGCGCTAGTCACGACGGCACGACGCTGCACACCGACGCCGTGCAGCGCATTCTCGCTGGCTGCGGCCTAGGTACCGACTCGCTGGCCAATACCGCCTACATGCCGCTAGATGAAGAAGCGGAGCACGCACTGATTCGGGCACAACAGTCGGCAACGCCGCTGGTGATGAATTGCAGCGGCAAGCACGCGGCGATGCTCGCAACATGCGTGCACAACAACTGGTCGCACGACGCCAGCTACCTTTCAGCCGATCATCCGTTGCAAACCGCAATTACTGCGACCATTGACGACCTGTGCGCTGAACCACACGCGCACATCGGTGTCGACGGTTGTGGTGCGCCAGCACATGCCATGTCGCTAGTCGGACTTGCTCGCGCCTTTCGCTCGATTGCAAACGGATCTGCCGGTGCGGCCGGCGAGCAGGTGTATGCGGCGATGACCGGTCATCCGATTATGGTCGGCGGTCGCACGCGCGACGTCACGGTGTTCATGCAACATGTGCCGGGGATGATGGCGAAGGACGGCGCCGACGGAGTCTTCGCGGCGGCCTTCCCCGATGGCCGGGCGGTGGCACTGAAGATTTCCGATGGCGGCGATCGTGCCAGACCGCCAGTGATGGTCGCCGCGCTGCGCGCACTGGGTATCGACGTGTCTACCGTGGAGGGTCTGGTGCAGGAGCCCATCATGGGTCACGGTCACCAAGTCGGAATCGTGCGGGCGGTCGGTGGAAAGTCAGCACCGTGACGATTCCTTACGTCACGCTCGACGATCCGCGCTACGGCGACGCAGTGCCGGTGGCGCCGTTCATTCGGCGCGTGATCGCGCGTAACCCTTCCAAGTTCACGTATCACGGAACTGGCACTTACATCGTTGGTTCCTACGAGCCGGGTAGCGAAGTCGCCGTGATCGATCCCGGACCGATTAGCGACTCACATCGTGATGCGTTGACAGCAGCCCTGACTGGCCAACGCGTATCCGCAATCCTGGTCACGCACTGCCACAGCGATCACTCGCCGCTGGCGGCGTGGCTCAAGGAAACTACCGGCGCACCGACGGTTGCGTTCGGCCCACACGCGTTGAGCCGCGGCTGGGTAGAGGACGACACACCCGAGGAACTCGACGACGAAGAGAAGAAGGCGTCTGCTGCAGCCGAAGCTGCGGGTGAAGCCAAGGTGGAAGAGTCGCTCGACTTCGACTTCACTCCCGATGTTCGCGTCGAGCACGGAGCGGTGGCAGCGAGAGGCGAAGGCTGGACCTTGCGTGCCATCCACACCCCAGGGCACACGAGTAACCACATGTGTTACCTGCTCGACGAACAGCGTGCGCTGTTCACGGGTGACCACATCATGGGTTGGAGCACGACTGTCATTACGCCACCCGATGGCGACATGCGCGACTACCTCGCTTCGCTGCAGCGCGTGAAAGATCTCGACCCTGCGACGCTGTGGCCGACACACGGTGCTCCAGTGACCGATGCCCGACCGTTCGTTGAGGCTTTCGTGCAGCACCGACTTGATCGCGAGGCGGGCGTTCTGCAGGCCGTGCGCGACGGCGTGACGCTGATTCCGGACATGGTGCGAATTCTTTATGTGGGAGTCAACGAAAAGCTCTACAAGGCCGCCGGGCGCAGCGTGTTAGCGCACCTCATCAAACTGGTCGACGATGGCTTGGTTGCCTACGAAGGCGCGCAGCCAGGCGTCACGACGCCCTACCGACCGACGTAGGTCGTCGCGCTATTGCGCCGATGCCGATGCCGACCGCCAACAGGGCGTCGGCAACCGTTGCCACACGAGTGAGCGAGATTCCGTCGACGCCGTTTGCGGAGTTCGCTGGGACGATGGCGCGTGTGAATCCCATGCGCGCTGCCTCGGCCAGACGGCGTGGTGCGTGAGCGACCTGGCGTAACTCGCCGCCGAGTCCGACCTCACCGAAGACAACAACATCGGCCGGAAGGGGCTGATCGACGAGGGCGCTGACCAACGCCAGACACACCGCAAGGTCGGCACCAGGTTCCGTCAGCTTGACGCCACCGACGGCCGACGTGAACACCTCGTGCGCGCTGAGCGGCAGGTTGCAGCGACGTTCGAGAACGGCCAATAGAAGTGCCAGCCGACCCGCATCGAGACCCTGCGCGCTGCGCCGTGGGGGGACACCACTAGTTGTCGCATTGGTGAGCGCCTGCACCTCGACGAGTAGCGGTCGCTGGCCTTCAAGCGTTGGTGTGATCGCGGAACCCGCTACGCCAGCGCGACGATCGGTGAGGAACAACGTGCTGGCATCCGGCACGCCGATCAGACCGTCGGCCGTCATTTCGAACACGCCGAGCTCGTTCGTCGGCCCGAATCGGTGCTTCGCCGCGCGTAGCAGGCGCAACGCGTGATGCCGATCGCCTTCGAAGCTGAGCACGGTGTCGACGACATGTTCCAACACGCGTGGCCCCGCGAGCCCGCCTTCCTTGGTGACGTGGCCCACCATCACCACCGGTAAACCGCGCCGCTTGGCCTCGACCACAAGTCGGTGAGCGCATCCGCGAACTTGCACGACACTGCCTGGTGCGGAAGGCAGCGCCGGATCGGCGATTGCCTGGATGCTGTCGACGACAACCAACTCGGGCCTCACCGTTTCAATTGCGGTGAGGATGTGTGGCAACGAGGTCTCGGGCAGCAGCCACAGCTCGGGCTGAACAGCCGCCAACCGTTCGGCACGCAATCGAACCTGCTGCGCGCTCTCCTCGGCGCTCACGTACAACGTGCGCTGTGGCCACTTGGCAAGCAATTGCAGCAGCAGCGTGCTCTTACCGATACCTGGCTCGCCGCCGAGCAACGTGACTGAACCGGGCACGAGGCCGCCACCGAGGACGCGATCGAGTTCGTCGATGCCGGTGCGATGCGGTTGCGCGAACGAGACATCGACATCGCCGACGCGTGTCGCCTGCGCGGACGGCGACAAAGACAGCGGCGGCGACTCGCGCGTCTCTGCCTCTTCCACGAGCGAGTTCCATGCCTCGCATGTGGTGCAACGTCCCGCCCACTTCGGGGTGGCGGTGCCACAGTCGGTGCAGCGATAGACGAGACGAACCCTGACTTTCGAACTACTGGCCATGTTCGCACCCTACGGAGGGGGTGTGACAGGGCTAGCGGCGCGTCAGCGGACGCGGACGAAACGCGTTACTGGCCGCGGCGCGCTTACGCCGGCGACGAGTCTTGGCAACGAACACGATGAACGCGATCGCGGCGAGACACCACCCGACCAGGGCGACTAGCGCGACCGTCGACACTGTGCTCCACAAACTGCTGCCGCCGCGTGCGACTGCTGTGGTCGCGGCGACATCCAGCGTTGTTCCGTCGACGGGAGCAGACCACTGTGTTGGCTGCCCAGCGGTGGTTGCCTCGCCGGGCAGATCAGCGGTGAGGGTGAACGACACCGCATCCATCGGCGCTAGTCCGCCATCGCGGATCGCATCGACGTAAGGCGTGCCGCCGATCGCGGCAAGGAGTTCTGAGTCCGCAAACGCCTGCAGGTCGCCATCGACGCGCAGCGTGCCGGTGAGAAAAGTGGTGACCTGCGAATCACTTGCCACACGCGTGATGGTCATTGCGTGCAACGGGCCACCGACGCCATTGATCGATTGCAACAACGCGGTTGCTTCCGCCACCGTCGCAAAGTCGTGCTTGAGCTCGACGCGCAAACCACCGTCACCGGTTGCAGTCGGCTCGTCGACAATCCAGCCATTGGCAACTGCATCTTCGAAGCGAAGGTCTTCGGCGAGTCCGGGCGCCTGAGCAACAACCTCGGCATCGGCGACGGCGGTGATTGTCACCGTGCCCGAGCCGTCGGAGGCAACCTCGACGTGAACCGTTACATCGACTTTGCACGCGCCGAGCGCGAGTAACGCGCACACCGCAAGAGCGGCACGCCCGAACCTGCTCACTCGGTAGCGACCGGCGGCTCTGCGATTTCTGGCGCACCCGTTGCCGCAAGATCGACGACGGCGGGCGGCTGGAAACCTTCGACAGCTCGGAACGTCAGCTTCTTCTCGCCCGGACGCTCTGGGTCGTCCTCGGTTTCGACCACGATGATCTCGCCAGCGTGGAATTCCTTGTAGAGAATCTTCTCGCTGAGCACGTCTTCGATCATGCGCTGGATCGCGCGGCGCAACGGACGTGCACCCAACTGCGGGTCGTAGCCCTTCTCGGCCAGCAATTCCTTCGCGCCCTGCGTGAGTTCGATGCCGAGGCCTTGGCCCTCAAGCTGACCGACGAGACGCTTGGTCATGAGGTCGACCATCTGCATCACTTCGTCGCGTGCCAACTCGTGGAACACGATGATCTCGTCGATGCGGTTGAGGAACTCGGGCCGGAAGTGACCCTTCAGCGCCTCGGTGACCTTGTCGCGCATGCGCTCGTAGCTCAGCGCCGAGTCGGCCTTGGTGAAGCCAACGTTCGCCTTTCGCAGATCTTGTGTGCCCAAGTTGCTGGTCATGATCAGCACGGTGTTACGGAAGTCGACGGTGCGACCCTGGCTGTCGGTCAGGCGACCTTCTTCCAAGATCTGCAACAACGTGTTGAACACATCCGGGTGTGCCTTTTCGATTTCGTCGAACAGCACCACGCTGAACGGCTTGCGGCGCACAGCCTCGGTGAGCTGGCCACCCTCTTCGTAACCGACGTACCCAGGGGGCGAACCGACGAGGCGGCTGACCGTGTGCTTCTCCATGTACTCGCTCATGTCGAGCGCGATCAGGCTGTTCTCGTCGCCGAACAAGAACTCGGCGAGCGTCTTGGCCAACTCGGTCTTACCGACGCCGGTTGGGCCGAGGAAGATGAACGAACCGCTCGGGCGCTTTGGATCCTTAAGACCGGCGCGTGTACGACGGACGCTCTGGCTGACCGCCTTGAGTGCGTTCTCTTGACCGATCATGCGCTTGTGAAGTTCGGCCTCCATGTTCAGCAACTTCGCGGTCTCTTCTTCGGTGAGCTTGAACACGGGGATACCGGTCCAGATGCTGAGCACCTCGGCGATGGCCTCCTCGTCGACTTCGTCGAACAGGTCGACACCGCTGGCCTTCACTTCTGATTCCTTGGTTGCCTTCTCTTCCAGCAATGCCTTCTCTTGATCGCGAAGGCGGCCGGCTTCCTCGAAGCGCTGCTCTTCAACGGCGCGCTTCTTGGCTTCCTGTACGTCGGTGAGCTTCTGCTCGATCTCGCGCAAATCTGGCGGCGTAGCCATGCGCTTGATGCGCAAGCGGCTACCGGCTTCGTCGATGAGGTCGATGGCCTTGTCGGGAAGATGACGATCGCTGATGTAGCGGTCGGCCAAGTTCGCGGCAGCGACGATGGCTTGGTCGGTGATCGTGACGCGGTGGTGGGCTTCGTACTTGTCGCGCACGCCGCGGAGAATCTCGATTGTGTGTGCGAGCGTCGGCTCTTCCACGCGCACTGGCTGGAAGCGGCGCTCGAGTGCAGCGTCCTTCTCGAGGTGCTTGCGGTATTCGTCGAGCGTGGTGGCACCAATGGTCTGCAACTCGCCGCGGGCGAGCATCGGCTTGAGGATGCTTGCCGCGTCGATCGCGCCTTCGGCAGCGCCGGCACCGACGAGCGTGTGGATCTCGTCGATGAACAGGATGATGTCGCCGCGTGAACGGATTTCCTTCAGCACCTTCTTGAGACGCTCTTCGAAGTCGCCGCGGTAACGGCTACCGGCGACCAAGGCGCCGAGGTCGAGTGTGTACAGCTGCTTGTTACGCAGCGTGTCGGGCACGTCGTTGTTCGTGATCTTCTGTGCGAGACCTTCGACGATCGCGGTCTTGCCGACGCCAGGCTCGCCAATCAGCACCGGGTTGTTCTTGGTGCGGCGGCTGAGGATCTGCATGACGCGTTCCATCTCGCGGCTGCGGCCGATAACCGGATCGAGCTTGTTCTCGCGGGCGAGCTGCGTGAGGTTGCGGCCGAACTGATCGAGGATCTGGCTATTGCCCTTGTCAGACGGCTCTTCCTTGGAAGCGGCACCGGAGGAAGGTGCAGCCTGCGGCTCGCCCTTGCCCTGGCTGCCTTGGTAACCCGACAGCAGTTGAATCACCTGTTGTCGGACGCGACTGAGGTCGGCCCCAAGCTTCACGAGCACTTGTGCGGCGACGCCCTCGCCTTCGCGGATGAGGCCGAGCAAGATGTGCTCTGTGCCGATGTAGTTGTGGCCAAGCTGCAGCGCTTCGCGCAGCGAAAGCTCGAGAACTTTCTTGGCGCGCGGGGTGAAAGGAATGTGGCCAGACGGTGACGATCCGCCCTGACCAATGATCTCCTCGACCTGGCTGCGAACAGCCTCTAGCGAGATACCCAGCGACTCCATCGCCTTGGCAGCGACGCCTTCGCCCTCGTGAATGAGACCAAGCAAAATGTGCTCGGTGCCGATGTAGCTGTGGTTAAGCAGGCGAGCTTCCTCCTGCGCCAACACCACGACCCGCCGGGCCCGATCGGTGAAGCGTTCAAACATGGTGAAAGTGTATCGGTGGCTGCGAACCGCAACATGTGTCCTTTGCTACCCGAAACGTTTCGCTAGGTGGCGTCCGGGATGTGACGTAGCCTGACGCCGTGCCGTCCGCGCCACTGTTTGCACTTCCCGGCCACGCTGCCACCGCGGCGCGGATCGAAGAAGCGTTGAAGGAATCGGTGCACACGCCCGATCCGTACCTTCACGACATCGCGTTGCACCTGATCGTCGCTGGTGGCAAGCGACTGCGACCGCTCCTCACGGTCGTCGCATCGCAGGTAGCCGGCACTGCGAGCGACGAGCTACGAGAGAAAGCAGTGCAAGGCGGGATCTCGTGCGAGCTCGTGCAGACCGGATCGCTGTACCACGACGACGTGATGGATGAAGCGGCTACGCGTCGCGGTGTCGACACCGTCAATGCGAAGTGGGGAAATCTGCAAGCGATTCTCGCTGGCGATTTCCTGCTGTCGAGAGCATCGGGGATCGCGGCATCGTTGGGAATGGAAGTAGCCGGACTCCTCGCGCGCACCATCGGACGGTTGTGCGAAGGACAAATCGAAGAACTGCGCCACACCTACAACGCGGCCAGGCCCGAAGCCAGCTATATCTCCAGTATCAGCGGCAAGACGGCTTCGCTGTACTCGACCGCTGCCCGGATCGGGGGACTGGTCGCCGAGCTCGACCGCCCGCACATCGATGCGCTCACCGAGTTCGGCGAGGCATTCGGAATGGTTTTCCAGATCGTCGACGACGTGCTCGACGTCACCGCGACAGACGAGCAACTCGGCAAACCTGCTGGTCACGACATGGTTGAAGGTGTCTACACATTGCCGGTCCTGCGCACGCTGCAGGCCGGCGGTGTCGCGGCAGCCGAACTGCTGTCGCTCTTCGGTCGCCCGCTCGACGCCGCCGAGAAGGACAAGGCGCTTGGCATCGTGCGCTCCAACGGCGGCGTGGCGGCCGCGATCGCTTCCGCTCGCGAATGGGCCGACCGTGCCGAAGCAGCGTGCGAGCGGCTACCAAGGTCGGCCGCAACTGAGGCACTGCAAGCCGCGCCATCAGCGCTACTCGCATCGATCTAGCAACGACTTACGCGTTCGGTGCCAGCTTTACGATTTTTGCTGCGGCTTTGTATGCCAGCTCAGCCGGACCTAGTTCGTCGGGGCGCAGCAGGTTCGCCATGATGCGCAGCACCCACTCCATCAACGTGCGACTGTGCATTCCGGCTCGTGTCAGTTCTCGCATCAGCACCGGCTTACCGATCACACGCGCGAATAGCCTCGCGACCTTGAAGTAGTCGCCGTATTCGTCGTCGAGCATTTTCGTGTAGTCCAGCAGCAGTGTCGGATCACCCGTCACCAACGCCTCGTGCAACACCTGCGCCGCCATGCGTGCGGTCTCGTAGGCGTAGTCGATGCCTTCACCGTTGAACGGGTTAACTGCCCCCGACGCGTCACCAACTACTAAGTAGCTCGGCCCCGCCTTCGGCCCAACCGAGCCACCCATCGGGATCCGTCCACTCGTCGCCTTGCACTCGGGGTTGCCCGGGTCGATCTCCCAGCGCTCGGCGACTTGGTGCGCGTACGCGTCCAGTAGGTGAGTGGTGTTGACACTCTTGAAGTCGCGGAACGTGCTGAGCAAGCCGACGCCGATGTTGACGGTGCCGTCACCGACCGGAAAGATCCAGCCGTAACCCGGCATCGGGTTGCCATTGCGATCTTTCACGTCGAGCGCGGACTCGATCCACGGCTCGGCATGTCGCGGCGTTGCCCAGTAAGTGCGGATGGCGGTGCCGTATGGCCACTCGCGCGTACGGAACGTGCCGAGCGCGCGACCGAATCGACTGTTGGCACCATCGGCAACCACGACGTACTTCGCGTGAATGTCGCGAGTGTCTCCGTTGTATGTCTGCACAGTTGCGCCGCGCACGAAGCCGCGTTCGACAATCGGTTGCACGGCTTCATGACCCAGCAACAAAGTCGCGCCCGCGTTTTGCGCGTTCTCCGCGACCATCTGATCGAGTTCACGACGGCGCACCACATACCCATGTTGCGGATACACCGGATGGCTCGGCCACTGCAGCTCCAACTCGCGCCCCATGCCAGTCGCACGCAACCCGTTGTAGCGGTGGTAGCGCTTCAACTGCTCGGTCAGTCCCATCTCGTCGAGTTGGTGCACCGCGCGCGGCGTCAGTCCGTCGCCGCAGGTTTTCTCACGCGGGAATGTCTTGCGTTCGACGATTGTGACTGCGTGCCCGTGGCGTGCCAACCAATAACCAGCTGCTGCGCCCGCAGGCCCGCCGCCGATGACGAGTACGTCGGTGTCAGCCATTGGCAGATGTGCCGGCCCGTGGAGCCTCGCCGATCTGCAACACACCTTCGAATTGCTCGTGGACGTTCGCGAATGTCGCAGTGCCTGCTTCGAGTGCGAGGAAAATCTCGCTCTTCTCGCTGCACCACTTCTCGTACTCGAGTCCCTCGTGCGCGGCGCCAGAGAGTTCGTACCGTTCGTGGCATACGACAGCGAGGATCTCGACATCGGTGAGTCCGAGTGCTTCGCCCGCCGCGGGCATCACACCTGTGGCGCCAGCGATGCGCGCACCGCCTGCGCGATTCGGGTCGCCGTAGATTTCGACACCCGCGGCGACGTACGCCTCGGAGCCGAACTTGACCCAGTTCAGGTGATCCTCAATATGAGGGAACGTCGTGATTACTGCACCATCGAGGAACGAGTAACCAACGCCGCCTTCGCCGCCGCCGCCGTGGCAACTTGCGCACTGGTTGTACACGGTGGCGCCTTCGCCCAGCGGACCGGTCGCCTCGACCGTCGGCGGCTCGAGCGCACGCACATACATGAACGCCCATACCGGCAAAATGCTGAGCGTCATCATCGCCCACACCGGAATCTTCTTGCGCGCCTTATAGGCAGCGACTACCGGCGAATCTGGCTTGGGTGGCGGCGGACCAACGGGTGCGACTTCCGTCCGTGCGACCTTGCCAGCAGGTTCGGCGGGGGCCGTCGTTGAACTACTGGACGCGGCGGCTGTGGATGCGACTGGAGTGACGGCAGCACCCGGTGCATCGGCGGCGGCACCGCGCGCTTGTTGGCTGCGCTTGAGCAGGTGCTCTGGGATCTCAGTCACAGCGTTGAACGATAGACGGCCAAGCGGCGACAGAGGTAAATCCTCGTGCCTTAATCCACGACGAGTCCCGCGCAATGCACGAGTTCACAACCTACGAACTGGCATGGACGGGTGCTCTGGTGGCTACAGTTTGTGCAGCAGTTCACGAGAAAAGGAAGGGACAGGCGCGTTGTTGATTGCATTCGATACCAACGTATTGCACTGGCCTGGCGTCAACGTCGCATTCCTCTTTTCCTTCTTCCTCTCGACTGGTCTCGCACTGTTAGCGATTCCGTACGCGAAGCGCCGACCGAAAGGAACGCCTACGTCGTGGGGCGAAGCGATGCTCGCTGCTGTGTTCGCGTTCGGTGTGTTGTTCCTTGCGTTCGGTGTCGTACCTCACCAGTTCATTGACCACGCCGACAAAGAGTTGGGTTGGAACAAGAGCCTCGTCATCTATGGCCCGTTCGACTTGCTGAAGCCAAAAGCGCTCGGCGGTCCGTTCCCCTTCACGATGTCGTACGAAGCAGTGCGCGACATCGTCGTCGTCACGATTCATGTTTGGTACTTCGCGCTGATGATCTCGTTGTGGGGTCGCTGGCAGCGACGCGGCGACGAGAAGCCGAGCACCGAGTTGGCAACGAGCACGTTCGGTCGCCCATTGGTGAAGAAGAACTGACATGGCCAAGACCGACGCCAATCCTCCGATGATGCCGTACACCGACGAGTACTCACTCGTCGAGGTCGATGCCGAGTATCTGTCGAAGGCCGTCAAGCCGAAGCAGTTCATCCATATCGATCAGACCGAGTGCATCCTGTGTGAGGGCTGCGTCGACATTTGCCCGTGGAAGTGCATTCATATGGTGTCGCCCGATGCGATCGTCGAGGCCACCGGAACCGAACGGCCAGGGCTCGACCCAAGCGACAGCGTTTTGTTCATCATCGACGACGACATCTGCACACGCTGCCAGCTGTGCGTCGATCGTTGTCCGACCGGTGTCATCATCATGGGCAAGGTCGGAGCGCCAACAATTTCTGGCGACTCGCACGTGCGTACGAACAGCCACGGCTACGCCTACGGCCTGAGGTTCTGAGGAACTGTTATGAGGAACGACTAATGGCCAAGATTCTTGACGAGACACCTCGCCCGACGATGAAAGAACGCATGACCAAAATGGTCGACGGTCTTCAGGGCAGCCAAGCGTGGGCAAGCATTTTCCGCCCGGGCAGCATCTTCCGCAAGGGCTACACCGATAGCCCGCGTAACCGCAGCTACGTCGTCATGAACTCGGTGCTTTATCACTTGCACCCAGTGAAGGTGAAGCGACACGCAGTAAAGGTCAGCTACACGCTTTGTCTCGGCGGCCTCAGCTTCTTCTTGTTCATATTGCTCACCGTCACCGGCATCTTCCTGATGTTCTTCTATCGACCAACCGACGTGCAGGCCTGGAACGACATCTCCAACCTGCATACATCGGTCGCGTTCGGTCTTCTAGTGCGCAACATGCATCGATGGGGCGCGCACTTAATGGTGCTAACCGTGTTCTTACACATGGCACGCGTCTTCTATCACGGTGCCTATAAGCCGCCGCGCGAGTTCAACTGGGTTATTGGTGTGGTGCTTCTGGTGCTAACGCTGATGCTTTCCTTCACCGGCTACCTGCTGCCATGGGACCAGTTGGCACTGTGGGCCGTCACCGTCGGTACCAACATGATTGGGTACAGCCCCGTCATCGGCGAGCAGGTGCGCTTTGTTCTGCTCGGTGGCAAAGAGATCAGTGGCGACACCTTGTTGCGGTGGTACGTGCTGCACGTCTTGATGTTTCCGTTCGTGACCGTGATCTTCATGGCTGTGCACTTCTGGCGTGTCCGCAAAGACGGCGGAATCTCAGGACCGCTCTGATGACTGAAATTCCCGAACACCTTCTCAAGAGGGCACAGGCCGCCCGCGCGCAAACCGCCGCTGGCGCGCCAGCCGACGCCGACGCGCCAGCGGGTGGCGGTGTTGCCGTGCAAGAGAAGGTGGCCAGCGTTGTTTCGGCGACACCAGCGCGCACCGGTCCGGTTGGCACAGGTCCTGGCGGTAACACTCAGCGTCTGCTGACGGTCGTTAAGAGCGGCAGCATTCAAGACGTCAAGGCGTCTCCGGTCGACAAGGTGCACACCTGGCCGCACCTGCTGGCGGCCGAGTTCGTGGCGGCGCTCGCGTGCATGTCGTTCACCTTCTTCTTCTCGGTCTTTGTCAATGCGCCTCTGCTGCAGGGCGCCGACATCAACAAGACGCCGAACCCGTCGAAGGCGCCGTGGTACTTCCTCGGGCTGCAAGAACTGCTGACGATGTTTCACCCGATGATCGCCGGCGTGACGATTCCCGGCGTGGGCATCGTCGCGCTGATTTTCGCGCCGTACATCGACAAGAACCCTTCCAACAAGCCGGAGGATCGCAAGTTCGCGATCTCACTGATGACGGTGCACCTGATGTTCTGGGCTGTATTGGTCATCATCGGCTCGTTCTTCCGAGGCCCCGGCTTCAACTTCACGCTCCCCTGGCGTGACGGACTCTTCTTCGAATTGTGAGGCATCTGCTGTCATGAGTTCTGCAGTCATCATCGCTATCGCAGTCGGGGCAATCACCGTGCTTGCCGCGGTCGTGATGCTCACCGCTGCGCGTCGCAGCGATGTGCGTGGTGCTGGCGCGCTCAGTCGCGAAACAGTTCGCCGCGACAAAGACGCCGACATCGATCTTCCCGTTGCTCCCACCGGCCGCGCCGTCGAGCGCGCTGCGGTCGAAGCGCGCAGTTCTGCACTCGTTGCTGCATCGGTCGGCCCGCCGACAATCTGGATTGCACCAGATGCCGAGCAAGTCGGCGTCAACCGTCGTCAGTTCCTCAACCGCGCCAGCGTCACGCTGATGAGCACCAGCCTGGCGACTTTCGGTTTGGCGTGCATCGCGTTTCTGTGGCCGACTGCTGCTCCGGTGTTCGGTGGCAAGGTCAACCTCGGAAAGCTCGACGACATCCTGTCTGGCATCCGTAGCAGCGGTGGCTTCTTCTACGCGTCCAACGCTCGCTCGTACATCACCGTGTATCCGTCGGAAGCTTTGCCAAAGGCGAAGGGTGTCAAGGAGTACGCGGACCTTATCGGTGGCATGGAAAGCGGCGTCATAGCGATGTACCAGAAGTGCCCGCACCTCGGTTGTCGCGTTCCGGAGTGCAAGACCAGTGGGTGGTTCGAATGCCCGTGCCACGGTTCGCAGTACAACCGTGTCGGCGAGAAGAAGGGCGGCCCGGCGCCGCGCGGCATGGATCACTTCGCTGTGACTGTCTCTGCGAGCGGCGATGTTGTCGTGGATACGTCGATCGTGTATGCCGGCGCACCCATCGGTACGAACACGACTGGCCAAGAGGCAGAGGGTCCGCACTGCCTCAGCGGCGCTGGCGGTAGCCACTGATGACTGGTTTCATCGCGCTCACCACCGTCTCGGTCGGCTGGGTTCTCTTCGCATTCATCACGATCGGCTGGATCGTTTACTTCTTTCTGAGCAAGGCCGCAGCTCGCCGCGAGTTGGGCTCCGAGGCCGAGGTTGCGCCGAACCGAAAGGAGTACTACGACGACGAGACGCTGGAAGGCCCACGGCTCGAGCGTTTGCAGTTTCTCGGTGTACTCCTGTTGATCACGATGGTGATCGGGTTGCCTCTCTATTGGGTGCTCGAGCCTGGTCGCCAAGCCGGTGCCGATGCCCAGAAGACGTTGACCTTCCGCGGCTGGGGTGAAGGACTTTTCGCGACCACCGCCGATGGTGGCTTCAACTGCGCTGGTTGCCATGGCGGCATGTCGGCTGGTGGCGGCGCCGCTCCTTATCCAATCACCGACAGCACCGGCAAGACCACGGTTGTTTCGTGGAATGCGCCTGCGCTCGACACCATCTTCTATAGGTACAGCAAAGAAGAGGTTCGATTCATCCTCGTCTACGGTCGCCCGTTCTCTCCGATGCCTGCGTGGGGCGCGGCTGGCGGTGGTCCGATGACCGAGCAAAACATCGAAACGTTGATCGTCTACCTCGAAAGTATTCAGCTGCAACCGGAAGGTTGCATTGGCGATGAAGCGTTTACCGATAAGGGCGATCCTGCAGTGTGCGATGGAGGTGTCGTGCCAGAAGCGACGCGCCTCGACATCGAAAGTGCGGTCGCGCGTTATCAAGCCGACAACCCCGGTGCCAGCGAGGGTGAAGCACTGTTCAACCTCCCGATCGCGAGCGGTGCGTATAGCTGCGCTCGCTGCCACACGCCCGGTTTCAGCTACGGCCAACCTGGCGTTGATGCGCAGGGCGCGTTTGGTTGGAACCTCACCGGCGGCGCGACGAACTCACACTTCGCGAGCGAGCAAGACATGATCGCGTTTGTGAAGGCGGGCTCGCGCAACGGCGCGCGCTACGGCCTGCAGAGCCAGGGAACTGGTCGCATGCCCGGCTTCGGTCACGTGCTGACAGACGAACAGATCAAAGCAATCGTCGAATATGTGCGGGGGCTGTGATGAGCGCGTTCTTAGCAATCAACTGGGAACCGGAACTTCGCGGCATCCTCATCACCATCATCGCGGTCGCCACCCTGTGCGGCAGTGTGTATCTGCTCCTTGGTACCAACCTTGGTGCTCGCCTGGGCTTCCTCGTCGCGTTGGCAGGCCTGGCCGGCTGGATGTTCATTCTTGGTGCAACATGGTGGACCTACAGCAAGGGTTTGCTCGGCGAAGAACCGACTTGGCAGCCGGTGGCGGGCAAGACGATTATTCGCGAGTACGAATCTCTTTCTGAACTTGGGCTGTTAGAGGCGCCGTTCACTCCCACTGACGATGTCACCGCCGATGCCGACAGCATTGAGTCCCTGCTCATCGAACAGGATTGGGCGAAGCTTGACTCCGCGTTGCCGTCGTTCCAGCAGGCAGCGTCAGCGGGCACGGTTGTGATCGAAGAGGCCAAGGTCTTCGCGGCTGGTGAGTTTCAGGTCGTCAACGTTTTCGACATTGGCGGCGAGCGCAGTCCGATCTTGTTCGATGGCAAGGTCGACTTCCTGGCCTTCTTCCATAAGCCGCACTACGTGCTGGTAGAGATCGCACCCCTGGTACCGCAGCGCACTGAACCGGGGCGCGCGCCCGCGCGCGCGGTGATCGACACCAGTCGCCCGCACGAGTACGTGTACATGATCCGCGACCTTGGCTCGAAGCGAGTGCCCGCCGCGATCATCACGATCTCATCACTGGTGATCTTGTTGCTGCTGTGCTGGCTGTTACACACACGCGACGAGCGCGTGCGCGAGAACCGGTCGGCCAAGGCGCTCCCGGCGGGGTCGTGACTCGATGGGCCAGTATCTGCCCATCGTTTGCCTGCTCGTGCTGGCAGCGCTTTTCGGTGCGCTGAGTTTCTTCGCGTCCGGGCTACTCGCACCGCGACGGCCATCGGCTGCGAAGTCCGCGCCGTACGAGTGCGGCATCGTGCCCAGTCGCGAACCACCCGATCGCTTTCCGGTCACCTTCTACGTCGTGGCGATGTTGTTCATCATGTTCGACATCGAACTCATCTTCATCTACCCCTTCGCTGTCGATCGTCAGTTTCTCGGCTCGTATGCGTTGTGGGAGATGGTCGCGTTTAGCGCCGTGTTCTTCGCTGCGTTCGTGTATGTCGTCGCCCGCGGCGCGCTCGATTGGGGCCCGGTTGCCCAGCATCGTCAACTGCAGCAGGTGGCATCAGATCGGCACACTGCAACCGGCTCGGTGCGCGTAGTCGGTCTTGAGGGTCGCTCTGACGTTGACGAAACGGCAGCATGAGCCTGATCAAGGACATCCAAGCCGACGGCTTCGGTGGCATCCCCCACAACGCGATCACCGCCAAGCTGGAAGATCTTGTCGGGTGGGCGCGTAGCCGTAGCTCGTGGCCCGCTTCGTTCGGGCTCGCGTGTTGCGCGATCGAAATGATGGCGACCGGTGCAGCGCACTACGACATCAGCCGCTTCGGCATGGAGGTATTCCGCGCCTCGCCGCGGCAGGCCGACATCATGATCGTCGCTGGCCGCGTGAGTCAGAAAATGGCACCGGTGCTGCGTCAGGTCTACGACCAGATGATGGAACCGAAGTGGGTCATCAGCATGGGCGTGTGCGCGAGCAGCGGCGGCATGTTCAACAACTACGCGATTGTGCAGGGCGTCGACCAGGTGGTACCGGTCGATGTCTATGCACCGGGTTGCCCGCCAACGCCAGAGACCCTGATCCACGCAATCGAGACGCTTCACCAAAAGATCGAAGACGGCGAGTTGCTGAAGCGCCGCGGTGCGACGGGTCGCGGTGCAAACATGCACGTCACCGAGATAGCGCAGGGTGCCCGCCCGATGCCCGTCATCCTTGGGCGGCGCTAGTCGTGCCTGACTTCAGTCGTGAGCAACGAGTCGTGCACTGCACGCGCGCCGACTACATCGCCACTGTGCGCGGGTTGTTGGCCGACACCTTTTCAGTGTGCGTCGATGTCACGGCCGTCGACTACCTGACATACAGCGGCGCGCGCTCGCTGCCGACCGATGTCGTGGCCGAGCGGTTTGAGGTTGTCGTCAATCTGTTGTCGATTGAAAAGCGCGAACGGGTGCGAGTGCGCGTGCAAGTACAGGCCGACGACGCAGCCGTCGCGTCGCTGTTCGACATGTACCCGGGCACAGAGGCGATGGAACGCGAGGTGTACGACATGTTCGGCATCACGTTCACGAACCACCCCGACCTCACGCGCATTCTCATGCCCGAAGACTGGGATGGCTTCCCGCTGCGCAAGGACTACGACGAGGGCAGAATTCCCGTGCAGTTCAGCGGCGACTTTGCTTCGGAGTCGCGATGAGGACAGACATCCTGGCGACGATCGAAGATGGCAACGAGGCCGAGCAGGGCCTGAAGCCGCGCAGCGAGCTGACGGCACGCGAGTTGATGCGCGAGGTCGGCGCCGTGCTGCGCATGAGCGAGGCGGAAGTCGCCAAGCTCGGCGACATACCCGATGATCCCTCCGACGATCAGACAATGATCATCAACATGGGGCCGCAGCACCCCAGCACCCACGGCGTGCTGCGTCTGATGCTCGAACTGCAAGGCGAAACAGTTCTGCGCTGCAAGCCGATCATCGGCTATCTGCACACCGGCATGGAGAAGACGGGTGAAGCGCTCACCTACATGCAGGGCGGCACCAACGTCACGCGCATGGATTACGCGAGCCCCTTGAACAACGAGCTCGTGTTCTCGATGGCAACCGAGAAGTTGTTGGGCATCGACGGCGAGATTCCCGAGCGCGCGGTCTGGATGCGGATGCTGCTCAGCGAGCTGAATCGCATGTCGTCGCATCTTCTGTTCTTGGCGACGAACGGCATGGATCTTGGTGCAGTGAGCATGATGATCTACGGCTGGCGTGAGCGCGAAGAGGTGCTGCGCTTCTTCCAGAAGGTCACCGGACTGCGGATGAACCACAACTTCATTCGCCCTGGTGGTGTAGCGGCCGACCTTCCGGAGGGGTGGCGCGACGACGTGCTGCGCTTGCTGGAACTGATTCCGCCGCGCCTCGAGGAGTACGACACGCTGATGACCGGCCAGCCGATCTGGCGCGAGCGGTTGCAGGGTGTTGGTGTCATTACGGCGCAAGAGGCGCTTGCGCTTGGCGCAACTGGTCCAATCCTGCGCAGCACCGGTGTTGCGTGGGATCTACGCCGCGATCAGCCGTACTTGCACTACGACGAAGTCGAGTTCGACGTGGTCGTCGGCCAGTACGGCGACTGCTTCGATCGTTACAGCATTCGACTGAACGAAGTTCGAGAAAGCATGCGCATCGTTCAGCAGATTCTGGATCGCATGCCTGGCGGCGATTACCGCATTCAGAACAAGAAGGTCACACCGCCGCCGCGTGCTCGTATCAACGAGAGCATGGAAGCGCTCATTCACCACTTCAAGTTGTTCACCGAAGGCTTCAAGGTGCCCGAGGGCGAGGTGTACGTCGCGATCGAAAGCCCGCGCGGCGAGATCGGCTGTTACATAGCGAGCGATGGGTCGGCGACGCCGTATCGCATTCATGTGCGTGCGCCATCCTTCGTGAACATCCAGTGCATGCCGCACATGATGCGCGGCGGGCTCATCGCCGACGCGGTGGCAATCATCTCCTCAATCGACCCTGTGCTCGGCGAGGTCGATCGATGAGTCGCTTGAATGATGCGAACCAAGTGCTGGCCAAGGAGATCATTGGGCGCTATCCCAAGGCTCGCTCGGCCACCATCCCGTTGTTGCACGTTGCGCAACAACAGAACGGCTACGTCACGCAGGAAGCCATCGCGCACATCGCCGAACTTGTTGGAGCAACCCCGGCCGAAATACTGGGCACGTGCACCTTCTACGAGATGTTCAAGATGCAGCCAGTGGGCAAGTACCTCATCAACATCTGCACAACGATGAGTTGCGCGCTGATGGGTGCCGAGCAGTTGGTGCAGCACGCCGAGGAACGCCTTGGAATCAAGGCCGGCGGCACGACTCCCGACGGATTGTTCACGCTTGAACGTGCCGAGTGCCAAGCCGCATGTACCGAGGCACCGTGCTTGCAAGCGAACTATCGCTATCGCTACCGAGTCAGTCCTGCGCAACTCGACCAGTTGCTCGACGACCTGGCTGAGGGTCAGCTCGATAACGAGATTCCTCCGCACGGAGTCGTCGCGCGCGTGCGTCAAAGCATTCCGATCGATCGCGCCGTCGGTGCAGTTCCGCCGGACACCGTGACCGAAGCGCCAGTCTGGATCCCAGCAGGAGATTCGGCGTGAGCAGTTACGGCTGGGCACCGGGTTACATCGACGATGGCGATCGTCCGCAGATCGTTACGTCGCGCTTTCAGTACGAAGACGGGTACACGCTCGAGCGCTACCTGGCGACTGGCGGCTACGCGGGCTTGAAGGCCGCTCTCGCGCGCACCCCGGTGCAGGTGCATGAGGAAGTGAAGGCGGCGACCGTGCTTGGTCGCGGTGGCGCCGGCTTCCCCGCGGGCACGAAGTGGGGCCTGTGCCCCGAAGGGAAGTGGCCGCGGTACTTAGTGGTGAACGGCGACGAGAGCGAGCCAGGTACCTACAAGGACCGGCTGCTGATGGAACGCGATCCGCACCAACTGATCGAGGGTTGCCTCATCGCGTGTTACGCCGTCGGCCTTTCGCAGTGCTTCCTCTATATCCGTGGCGAGATGGCGCTGGCGCAAGAGCGGGTGGCCGCAGCGCTGAACGAGGGTTATGCCGCCGGCTACATCGGGCGCAACATCCTCGGAAGCAACTTCAGCGTCGACATCGTGTTGCATTGGGGTGCGGGTGCGTATGTGGTCGGCGAGGAAACCGCGCTGATCGAGTCACTGGAAGGCAACCGCGGTATGCCGCGGTTGAAGCCTCCGTTCTTTCCGGCGGCTATCGGTCTGTACGGCAAGCCGACGATCGTCAACAACGTTGAGACGCTGGCCAATCTGCCGTGGTTGCTGACGCACAGTGCCGCCGAGTACACCGCGATCGGTACGGCGACATCGCCAGGTACGCGCATGATCGCCGTCTCCGGTCACGTGAAGCGACCAGGCGTCTTCGAGATAGTCAACGGCACGACGACGTTCCGCGACCTGATCTACGGCGACGAGTTCTGTCAGGGAATTCGCGACGGCAACGAGTTGAAGGCGTTCGTTCCCGGCGGCGGTTCCGCACCATGGTTCTTGCCCGATCAACTCGACCTTCCGTTCGAAGCCAAGTTGGTAGGCGCCGCCGGCAGCATGCTCGGCTCGGGTGCCGTCATGGTCATGGACGAAACCACCGACATACCTTTTGCGGCATTCACGCTGACACGCTTCTACGCGCACGAGTCATGCGGTAAGTGCGTGCCGTGTCGCGAAGGCGGCACGTGGCTCGAGCGCATCATGGAACGACTTGCTGACGGTCACGGAACCGAGAGCGATCTCGATCAATTGTTAGCGATCGGACAAACGATCTGCCCTGGCCCATTTCCGCATGCTGCTAGCGAACGTCTTGGCTTGGAAGCCGCGCCGTTTCCATTCAAGATGACGACGATCTGTTTCGTCGGTCCGTCGGCGTATACGTCGGTGCACTCGGCAATCACGCTGTTCCGCAGCGAGTTCGAAGCCCGGATCGTGAAGCGCAAATTGATCCCAGTGACCGCGGGGGTGATCGATGACGGACATTAAACCTGGCACTGAGCCAACTCCAGCCGTAGAGGCACCGGAGGTGCCGGTCGATCCGAACGCGGTGTCGGTCACGCTCAACGGCCGCGTCGTCGAGGCGCGCAAGGGCGAGCTAGTGATCGCGGCCGCCGAGCGCCACGGTGTTTACATTCCGCGCTTCTGCTACCACGAGCGAATGAGTTCGGTGGGTATGTGCCGCATGTGTATCTGCGAAGTCGACACCGGTCGCGGACCCCAGTTGACGCCGACGTGCATGGTCGCGGTCGCGCCGAACATGGTGATCGACACCGAGAGCGAGATGACCAAGAACGTGCAAGAGGGCGTTCTCGAGTTGTTGTTGGCGAACCATCCGCTCGATTGCCCTGTTTGCGACAAGGGTGGCGAGTGTCCGTTGCAAGACCAGGCGTTCAGTCACGGTCCAGGCGAGAGTCGTTACATCGAAGAGAAGCGCCACTTCGAAAAGCCGATCCCGATCAGCGACCTTGTGTTTCTCGACCGCGAGCGTTGCATTTTGTGCGATCGGTGCACTCGCTTCGCCGACGAAGTTGCGGGCGATGCGCTGATTACGTTTTCTCATCGTGGGAACGACACTCGAATCACGACGTTCCCCGACGAACCGTTCAGCAGCTACTTCAGTGGTAACACCGTGCAGATCTGTCCGGTCGGGGCGCTCACTGCCAAGCCGTACCGCTTCAAGGCTCGGCCATGGGACCTTGCACAACAGGAGAGTACGTGCACCTCATGTGCGGTTGGCTGCCGCATCGTCATTGACAGCAGCCGCGACGAGTTACTTCGTTACATGGGTGTCGATAGCGAACCGGTCAATCACGGATGGCTGTGCGATCGTGGTCGCTTCAACTTCGAGTCGGTGAAGAGCCCCGAGCGCTTGCTGCAACCGCTAGTCCGCGAGCGCGACGACCTTCGTCCGGTCTCGTGGAATGAAGCTCTCGCCGCTGCGGCTGAACTCATCCAAGAGGCACTTGAAACGCGCGGAGCCGAAGGCGTCGCCGTGTTTGGCGGAGCGCGCGGCACGAACGAAGACGCGTATGCGTGGAGCCGCCTCGCGCACGACGTGATCGGGACTCCGAATGTGTACTCACAAATGGGCGACGGGATTCCCGCCGATCTGCTGTTGCTCGACCGGGCAACGATCGACGAGGCGGCGCACGCAACAACGATTGTGCTGCTCGCGCCGGACCTAAAGGAAGAGCTGCCAGTTTTGTATCTGCGTTTGCGCGAAGCAGCGGAAAAGAAGCGCAGCCGCATTCTCGAGTTCACGCCGAAGCAGACGGGTCTAACGCCCAACGCATGGCGCTCGATTAGCTACGAGCCAGGCGCGCAGGTCGCAGCCGTAAACGAGGCGCTGGCCGATTCCGACATCGCTTCACAGCTGGCCAAGGGCAATGTGGTGGTGGTCTTCGGTCGAATGAACTTGGCTGAAACAATCACCGCCAGCGTGATGGCATTGCACCTTCTCCTTGCCGCTTCACCGGGGGCGAAAGTGCTTCCCGCGTTTCGACGTGGTAACTCTGTTGGCGCTCTGCAGATGGGTATGCGCACTGGCGCCGGCGGGCTTGACACTCGGGGCGTGTTGCAGGCTGCGGCTGACGGCAAGATCGATTGCTTGGTGCTAGTCGGCGCTGATCCGCTCGCCGACTTCCCCGACACCGACCTTGCGCGTCGCGGACTTGCCGGGGCGCGACGCACCATTGCCGTCGACACGTTCCTCACCAGCTCGACAGCGAAAGCCGATGTGGTGCTACCCGCGTGCGCGTTCGGCGAGAAGGACGGCACGACCACCAACCTCGAGGGCCGCGTTAGCAATGTCGCGCGTCAGGTATCACCGGCCGGGAACACTCGCCCGGACTGGATGATCGCGTCGGGGTTGGCGATGGCGCTGGGCACCGACCTCGGTTACGCGAGCGTCGACGAGATCACGCTCGACATCGCAATCAACGTTCCGGGATTCGAATTGGTGACTGCCGCCGCCGTTGCTGCCAGTGCCGACGGCGTGCTGTCGGGTGCACCGACGGCGATTCCGCCGGTCACCTTGCTGGAGGGAACCGCACCAGAACGCAACTCGTACGACCTGCGCCTGGTCATCAGCCGCACGTTGTACGACGAGGCGGTTGGTACCGCTAACTCGCCATCGCTGGCGCACTTGCCGCGCGGGTCTGCGATTCATCTGCATCCGCTCGATCTCGCACGCGTCGGCACCGCCGATGGTGTCGAAGTGAAGGTTCGCAGCGCGCGTGCGACCGTTGTGCTGCCGGTGAGAGCCGATGCTTCTGTCTTGCGAGGCACAGCCTGGCTACCGTGGAACAACCCCGGCCCCAACGTCGGCGAGTTGATTGATTGCTTCGCACCAGTCAACGACGTACGAATCGAGAATCTGTAGTGCTCGCGCTCGACGTTCTCCTCGACGACATTTCGTTTCGCGCGGTTCTGATCATCGCCATCAAGGTGGTGGTGATTTTCGTCATCGGGTTGGTCGGCACGATGCTGATGGTGTGGTTCGAGCGCAAGGTAATCGCGTTCATGCAGAACCGCGTCGGCCCCGACAAGGCAGGTCCGAAGGGTTTGCTACAGACACTCGCTGACGGCATCAAGCTCTTCTTCAAGGAAGACTCGGTCCCCGACAAGAGTGATCGCTTCGTCTTCAAACTCGCTCCATACCTCGCATTCGTACCCGCCTTCTTGGTCTGGTCAGTGATTCCGTTGGGCGGCGACTTTTCCAACGGCAAAGACGGCACCGTGCAGATTCTGGGCCGCGCAACGAAGTTGCAGCTTGCCGATCCACCCGTCGGCGTGCTCTTGCTGCTGGCGCTTAGCAGCGTCGCGGTGTACGGCATCATGCTGGCCGGGTGGAGCTCGGGCTCGAAGTATCCGCTACTGGGCTCGGTGCGCGCATCGGCGCAGATGGTCAGCTACGAAGCGGCGCTTGGCCTCAGCCTTGCGTCGGTGGTGCTGATCGCGGGAACGCTCAGCACGAGCGGCATCGTTGCTTCGCAGACGAGCTTCACGCGCTGGCACCTAGTGGCTACCGGAGTGCTGCCGTTCATCATCTTCCTAGTGGCAGCCACCGCCGAATTGAATCGACCACCGTTCGACCTCGTCGAGGCCGAACAAGAGCTAGTGGGTGGGTTCAACACCGAGTATTCCAGCATTCGGTTTGCGCTGTTCTTCCTCGCCGAGTTCATGAACACGATCACGATGAGCGGTGTCATCGTCACCCTCTTCTTTGGCGGACCGCAACCATTGCCAATCGGACGCTTTGAGAACGTGTTGTCGTTCCTCGGTCCGCTCAGCGGCACCGTATGGCTGCTGCTGAAGGTGCTGGTCTTCCTCTATATCTATGTCTGGTTCCGCGCAACGCTTCCGCGCCTGCGTTACGACCAACTGATGAACTTGGGTTGGCGTCTGATGATTCCGCTTTCGCTGGGCTGGTTCATGCTGCTCGCCGCGTTCCGAATCGGGAGAGACGAAGGCTGGAGTCGTTGGTGGGTTCTCGCCGGTGGCATCGGTGTCCTCGGCATCGGGTCGTCGTTGCTGCAACGTGCTGGCAAGGTGAGCGCGCGTAATCGCGAGCGTGAAGGGGCGATGTTCTAGTGGGCTACCTCGACGGGTTCCTTGTCACGCTGCGCCAGCATCGGTTTCTCGGCGGCGAGAAAGTCACGACCTCGTACTCAGGTGGTCGCGTCTTCAAGAAGCGCAAGAAAACCGAAGGTCGCGACGAGAAGATCGACAAGCCCGAACGCCTGCATGGTCGCCACGTCCTGAATCGCTATGAGGACGGCATGGAGAAGTGCATCGGCTGCGAACTGTGCGCAGGCGTATGCCCGGCCAAGTGCATTCACGTGCGGGGTGCCGACAACGATCCGCAGAACCCCACGTCGCCGGGCGAGCGTTTTGGATTCGTGTACGAGATCAACTACCTGCGTTGCATCCACTGCGATTTGTGTGTCGAGGCCTGCCCGACAGAGGCGATCACAGAAAGCAAGTTGTTCGAGTTCAGCTTCACCAATCGCCGAGATGCCGTGTACACCAAAGCCGAGTTGGTTGTCGACGACGAAGGCAAACCCAAGCATCTGCCGTGGGAAGACTGGCGCGAAGGCGAAGACCTTCTCACCAGTGGTTGGATGCGGGCCACCGCGTCGAGTGGCGACGCCGAGTTCGTCGGCGAAGTCGGCTGGACCGGCGAGCTTGGCTACGGCGTACGCGGGGCTGAGAGGCCGTCCGACTGATGGAGCTATTCGTCTTCGTTGTCGCCGCCGGCATGGTGCTTGGCGGCGCGGTCGGTGTGATCGTGCGCAGCCATCCTGTGCATGCGGCACTCAGCCTTGTGCTCACGCTCTTTGGCGTGGCCGTGCTGTTCGTTGCGCAGGAAGCGAACTTTCTGGCAGCAGTGCAGGTCATCGTCTACGCCGGCGCGATCGTCGTGCTGTTCCTGTTCGTGATCATGCTGCTCGGGGTCGACAAGGTTGAAGACCTGCGGATCGAACCTTTCAAGATTCAACGCCCGGCAGCAGTCGCTGTGGGTGCGGGATTGTTGTCGATGATCGCGTTAGCAATCATCGTTTCTCGCGACGCGAAGCCGCCGACGGTCACACAGAGCGAGGCGGTGCAAGCTGCCCTCGATGGCTCGCACGACAGCAACATTCGTGCCATCGCGCGCGATGTGTTCAGCGATCATGTGCTGGCGTTTGAATTGACTTCGGTGTTGCTGGTCATCGCCGTTGTGGCCACGGTCATGCTGGCGCGCAAGCCACGCAAGGGTGAGTCGACATGACCGCCGCCGCCGTCACTGTCACCACGACTTGGTACCTGTTGCTTGCTGCTGCTCTTTTCGCCCTCGGAGTTGTCGGCGTGATGGTTCGCCGCAATCCGTTGATCCTGTTCATGTGCATAGAGTTGATGCTCAACGCAGTGAACCTCACGTTCGTCGCCTTGGCGCGACGGTTTGGCGACATCGGCGGCCAGAGCATCGTGTTCTTTGTGATGGTCGTTGCCGCAGCTGAAGTGGTCGTCGGCCTTGGCATCATCGTCGCGATTCTGCGACGCAAGCCAAATGCCACCACCGACGATCTTGCTGAGTTGAGGGGCTGACCCGGATGCTTGACCTCATCTGGCTGATCCCCGCGTTACCGCTGACCGGCTTCTTGGTCATCCTGCTGTTCGGTCGCAAGTTGGGCGACCCGCGTTCGGGATACTTCGCAACGCTGATGGTCGCTGCTTCGTTCGCAGTCACCGTGGGCGTCTTCATCGACCTGATGTCGTTGACTTCCGAAGAGCGCAGTGGGCACGTGCAAACACTGTTCTCGTGGATTCCCTCGGGTTCTCTGCACGTCGATCTCGCGTTCCTCGCCGACCCGCTCAGCCTCACGATGTGTCTGTTCGTCACCGGCATCGGTTCGCTCATTCATCTGTACGCCGTTGGCTACATGCACGGCGACGCGCGGTTCAGCAAGTTCTTCCTTTACCTGAACCTGTTCGCCTTCAGCATGCTGATGCTCGTCCTTGGTTCGAACATGCTGGTCACCTTCCTCGGCTGGGAGGGTGTCGGCACGTGCAGTTACTTCCTGATCGCGTTCTGGCACGAGAAGGAGAGCGCTGCGACTGCAGGCAAGAAAGCCTTCATCACCAACCGTGTCGGCGACTGGGGCTTCATGATGGCGATGTTCATCGCGTTCTGGGCCGTTGGGTCGCTTGACTACTCGATCGTCAATGGTGGTGGGGCCGGCATGGCATCGTCGACTTCTACCGCGATCGCGCTGTTCTGCTTTGTCGGTGCTTGTGGCAAGAGTGCACAGCTACCGCTGTATCTCTGGCTTCCCGATGCCATGGAGGGTCCGACCCCAGTTTCCGCATTGATTCACGCGGCAACGATGGTGACCGCAGGCGTGTACCTGATGGTGCGCATCAATCCGTTGCTCGGCGTGGCCGACTCATACGCACCGACCGTCATCGCGATTGTTGGAGCCGCTACGGCACTCTTCGCGGCGACGATCGCGGTCGCGCAGAACGACATCAAGAAGGTTCTGGCATATTCGACCATCAGCCAACTTGGCTACATGTTCTTGGCGGTGGGTTCCGGCGCGTACGTCGCGGCGATTTTCCACATGGTCACGCATGCCTTCTTCAAAGCGCTGCTGTTCCTCGGCGCTGGCTCGGTCATCCACGGCATGCATCATCAGCAAGACATGCGTTACATGGGCGCGTTGCGCAAGCTGATGCCGGTTACCGCGTTCACGTTCATCATCGGCTGGCTGGCGATCGCAGGCGTTCCGCCGTTCGCAGGGTTCTGGAGCAAAGACGAGATCCTGTTGTTTGCGTACGACAAGAGTCCGATCCTCTACGTAGTCGGTCTCGTGACGGCCTTGCTCACCGCGTTCTACATGACCCGCCAAGTGATCATGGTCTTCTTCGGTAAGGCTCGCTGGCACGACGCGCACGAAGAACACGGTGCGCACGGCGACCTCACGCCGCACGAAAGCCCGACGACGATGGTGCTGCCACTCGTGGTGCTGGCCGGCCTGTCGATTGTCGGCGGCATCATCCAGTTGCCGTCGTGGTCATGGATTCCTAAAGATCTCGCGCATCGGTTGGAGAACTGGCTCGGCCCGATCGTTCACGGGAACGAACACGAGCTGTCTACTAGTGCTCACGATCTCAGTGGCATGTTGGCGCTTGTTGCCATTACCATCGCGCTCGCCGGCATCGCCGCTGCGTTCCTTGTTTATTCGAAGCACAAGGTCAAGCCGTTCGAGCCACAGATTCTTGCCGACGGTTGGGGTTACGACCGTGCGGTTAGTTGGGTAATGGGGAAGCCGGGCCGTAAGGCATTCGACGGCGTCGCCTGGGCCGATGCGCACGTCATCGATGGAGCGGTCAACGGTTCGGGATCGCTTGTGCGAGGCACTGCCGGGCAAATCCGCAAGGTGCAAAGTGGCAACGTTCGCAACTACGCAGCCGCGATCGGCGGCGGCGTTGTGTTGTTGCTGTTGTGGTTCGTGATTGCGCGAGGAATCCTGTGATCGACTTTCCAATTCTGACGATGCTGGTGCTCATGCCGGCGATCGGTGCCGTGCTCGTCGCGTTGGCGTCGAAGCGACACCCCGACCTAGTGAAGATCACGGCGCTGGGATCGAGCGTGCTCACCGGTGGCTTCTCGCTCTGGGTGTTGTTCGCCTTCGAGAAGGGCGAGGCAGGCTTTCAATTCACTTCGCAACATGCGTGGATCAGGCCGTGGGGAATCTCGTGGCACCTCGGCGTCGACGGCATCTCGCTATTCCTCATCGTCCTCACCGGCGTGTTGTTCCCCTTGGTGATAGCAGGCATCGACTCGCACTCGAAGTCAATGTCGGATCAGAAGCGCTACCTGTCGTGGATGCTCTTGATAGAGGCGGGCGTGATGGGCAGCTTCATCAGCCTCGACCTCTTCTTGTTCTTCGTGTTCTTCGAAATCGTGCTCGTGCCGATGTACTTCCTCATCGGTGGCTGGGGTTACGAGAAGCGGGTGTACGCGGCCACAAAGTTCTTCTTGTTCACGATGGTCGGCTCGGCGTTCATGCTGGTCGGCATCATCGCGACCGCACTGCTGGCGAAGGCCGACGACGGTCGCGTCACGTTCGATCTGATCAAGATCGCGGAGAACGCCGACTTCGCAGCGAGCACCGGGCGCTGGCTGTTCTTTGCGTTTGCGATCGCCTTCGCCGTGAAGGTCCCGCTATTCCCGTTGCATACGTGGCTTCCCGACGCGCATACACAGGCACCTACCGGCGGCTCGGTCATCCTTGCAGCCGTCCTGTTGAAGATGGGCACCTACGGACTGTTGCGGTTTGGGATCTACCTTTTCCCAGAGGCCGCCGTGTGGTCGCGACCGTTGTTCTTCACGCTGGCGACGATCGGAATCGTCTGGGGCGCGATTGCCGCAACGATGCAGACAGACCTGAAGCGAATTGTCGCTTACTCGTCGGTCGCGCACCTCGGCTTCATTGTGCTCGGCACCTTCGCGCTGACGACGACGGCGGTTAGCGGTGGCGTGATGCAGAACATCAACCACGGTCTCTCTACCGGCGCACTCTTCATCCTCGTCGGCATGATTTATGAGCGCCGCCACACTCGACAGATCGCGGAGCTGAAGGGTCTGCAGAAGGTCGCTCCCGTCTTCGCCGGCGTGTTCATGATCGTCATGTTGTCCAGCATCGGTGTGCCCGGGTTGAACGGGTTCGTCGGCGAGTTCATGGTGCTCGTCGGCTCGTTCGCGACGGCGCGTTGGTGGGTGACGGTTGCTGCTGCCGGTGTGATTCTGGCGGCGCTTTATCTGCTGTGGGCTTACCAGCGCGTATTCCACGGCGAGCCCGACGAGGCGAATCAAGGCTTCGAAGAACTGAAGTGGAAGGAAGCGTCGCTGCTGTTTCCGATCGTTGGGCTGATTGTGTTCACCGGCGTTTACCCGAAGCCGATGCTCGAGCGCATTGAACCATCGGTGAAGGCGTTCATCGAGCACGTCGAGCAGCACTCTGAATACAACGAACCGTCGCCCGGTGAGCCCGTCATCGTCGAAGAAGAGCACGGAGAAGACTGATGGGCGTTCTCGCGGACACTCTGCAAGGCCCAGCGGTCGACTGGTTCTCAATCAGTCCATTATTGGTGTTGCTGGGCGGCGCGCTCGTGCTGCTGACCGTCGCTGCGCTCACGCCTCCGTGGCCGAAGCGGTGGTACGCGGTCTTCGCGGCGAAGTGTGCCGTCGCTGCCGGCGTGCTCTCCGTATTGCTATGGCGTCAGATCGATAGCGAGGGCTCCACGACGCTTGTTGGCGACACGCTTGTTCTCGACAAGCCCGCGGTGTGGATTGCGATCACGATCTGCTTAGCGGTGTTCTTATGCGCACTGGTGACCGACGACTACTTGCGACGCGAGGGCATCGATGGCCCCGAGTTGTACGCGCTTTACCTGTTGGCGGCGCTCGGCGGCATCGTGATGGCCGCGGCCAACGACTTGATCGTGTTGTTCCTCGGGCTCGAGATCCTGTCGATCGCGCTGTACGTGATGGCCGCCAGCCATCGAAAGCGAGCGGAGAGCCAGGAGAGTGGCATCAAGTACTTCGTACTCGGTGGCTTCTCGTCCGCGTTCTTCCTCTACGGAGTTGCACTGATCTACGGCGGCGCTGGTAGCACCAACTTCAACAAGATCGTTGCCGCGATGGAGCCGACTGTCGGTTCCGATCGAACGAACGACGCTCTCGTTCTTGCCGGCATCGCGCTGCTGCTTGTTGGCCTTGCATTCAAGGTGGCTGCGGTGCCATTCCACTTCTGGACCCCCGACGTGTACCAGGGAGCGCCAACGCCAGTCACGGCGTTCATGGCATCGGCCGGTAAAGCGGCGGCATTCGGCGCAATGTTGCGCGTGTTACTTGAGGCGTTGCCGAATTGGAGCGACGACTATCGCCCAGCTGTCTGGATGATTGCGTTGCTCACGCTTGTGGGCGGTTCCGTGATGGCCGTTGTGCAGACCAACGTCAAGCGCATGCTCGCGTTCTCGAGCGTCAGTCACGCAGGCTTCATCCTCGTAGGTGTCGAGGCGGCCGCGCATCGACCCGGCGCACCAATGGGTGGCGACGGTGTGTCGTCGGTGCTGATGTATCTACTGATCTACTCGGTGCTGGTGATCGGAACGTTCGGAGTCGTCACAGCGGTCGGCCGCACCGGCGATTCGGCAACCGACCTCGCCGGTTTCCGCGGGCTTGCGAAGCAGAAGCCGGCGCTCGCACTAGCGATGACGTTGCTGCTGCTCGCGCAGGCAGGTGTTCCGCTAACGAGTGGCTTCGTCGCCAAGTTCGGCGTGATCAGCGCCGCGGTCGACGTGCACAGCTACGCAATAGCGATTGCGGCGATGGTGTCGGCGGTCATCGCGGCCTTCATCTACCTGCGCATCATGGTGAGCATGTGGATCACCGACGAGGAAGCTGGCGACGTCGCCCGCGAACCAGTCCGCGTCCCAGCCCTTTTAACGGTTGCAATCGCAGCGTCAGTCGGCTTCACCCTGGTAGTAGGCCTCTTCCCAGGCTGGCTAATCAACATCACGCCCTAGCGCTGCTGTCGGGTGCGGTTAGCAGTTGTCGATTAGGCCTTGGAAGATTGCTTGCTGGTCTGGGTCGATTGCTGCTGTGTCTTCGGGGTGCCACTGGGTTGCTACTACCCAATTGGTGCTGTCGAGTTCGCAGGCGTGGATGATGCCGTCCGCAGTACGGCCAACGACAGTTAGCCCGTCGGCAACTCGGTCGAGTGCTTGATGGTGCACGCAGTGACACTTCGTTGGTGTTTCGTGGCCGATGGCCTTGGCTAGTCGTGAGCCAGCATCCAGAGTTACGGGATGATGCGCTAGCCAGTGCGACTCAGCGCCGATGTCTTGTTGCAGCGTTCCGCCGAGCGCAACGTTCAGCACCTGCAATCCGCGGCAAATCGCGAGCATCGGCGTATCGGTATCGATCGCGGCGCGTACGACTGCCAGCTCGACTTCGTCGTGTTCCGGCACGATGCCGTATAGCTGCTCGGCCGTAGGTTCCTGGCCGTAGCGGCGAGGATCGACGTCGCCGCCGCCGTGCAGCACCACCCCGTCAACTTTGTCGAGCAGGGCTGGTAGAGCGTCGACGAGTGACGTAATTGGCGGCAACATCAGCGGCACGCCTCCGGCCGTAGCGATGGCTTCGAAGTAGCGGCGACCGGCCGCGAACGGCTCGCCGCGCACGCCTTTCGCCTCAGTCGCTCTACGGCCGACGATCAGCACTACCGGTTTCACGGCGACTACCGTACCTGCTCGTGCGTGCACTACTGATCGCTAATGCGAACGATGCCGACCCCGGATTTGTCGGCGAACGATTCCGTTCTCACGGCTACGCGTTCACCGAGTGCCACCGCGAGGCACCAGGCGAATGGCCGAGCCTCGACGGACACGATTTGGTTCTGCTGCTCGGCAGTGAGTGGAGCGTGTATTGGCCACAAGTCGCCGACAGCGTGAAGGCCGAGACAGCCGTCATTCACGAAGCGGCGCGTCGCGGTACGCCTGTTTACGGAATCTGTTTCGGCAATCAGGTGATGGCGCACGCGCTCGGTGGCACGGTGGAGAAGGCGCGCGAGGCCGAGATCGGCTGGATGGATGTTGTCAGCGACGAACCGATGGTCGTAGCAGAGGGTCCGTGGATGCAATGGCACTACGACGTCGTAACCGTTCCCGGCCACGCAACGGAAATGGCGCGCAGCGCAGTCGGCCCGCAGGCATGGCGACTTGGCCGCATGTTCAGCACGCAGTTCCATCCCGAGGCAACCGAGACGATGTTGCGTCGGTGGACGACAGGCTTCGGTGGCGAGGAGCTGTTGCGAATCGGCTCAAGCGCTGAAGAACTGCTCGCCACCACCCGCGAGGCCGTGATTGAAAGCCGGCCGAACGCCGAACGCCTGGTGGATTGGTTCTGCGAGTCTGTTGCGCAGAGCACTTATTTGAACGTGCTAAACACGCGCTAGCTCGACCTCCGTGAATTGGGGCAATGCCGGTCGGTCGAGCCTCACGCCTTAGGAGAACTAGGGCCTTATGACAAGAGGGGGATCCATGGCAAACACCGTGGATGACGACCGCGACCATCTGCACTCAATGGGCTACGCCCAAGAGCTGCATCGCGGCATGTCAACATTCAGCAACTTTGCAATCAGCTTCTCGATCATCTCGATCTTGGCTGGTGGCATGACAGCCTTCTGGCTGGGCATGGTGACCGGCGGACCGCGAGTGATCACGCTCGGCTGGATCATCGTTGGTTTCTTCGCGCTGCTCGTCGGCATGGCGATGGGCGAGATCTGTTCCGCGTATCCGACGGCTGGCGGTTTGTATTACTGGTCGGCGAAGCTGGCCAAGAAGAATGGTCCGCGTTGGTCGTGGTTCACGGGCTGGTTCAACCTGCTCGGCCAGATCGGCGTTATTGCCAGCGTTGATTACGCGCTCGCGATATTCATCGGGTACTTCATACGAATGTTCGACGACAGTTTCCACCTTGGTGTCGGGAACGTGTTCCTCATCTTCTTGGCGGTGCTGATTGCTCACGGCTTGCTGAATACGTTCAGCATCAACATCGTCAAGGTCCTCGGGACCGTTAGCGTCTGGTGGCACGTCGTTGGCGTAGTTGTGATTGCCGGTGTGTTGTTCATTGCACCGACCAACAAGCGTGGCATCGGCGGGGCCTTCGACGCAGCAGAGCAGTTTCCGGATTACATCGCCATCGCCAATGGAAGCATGAGTGGGTGGAGTGGTGGAGTCATCGTCACGATCTACTTGTTCGCGCTCGGCTTGCTGCTGGCGCAATACACGATCACCGGTTTCGATGCTTCGGCTCACGTCAGCGAGGAAACCGTCGGCGCCCGTACCGAGGCACCGAAAGCGATTGTGCGATCGATCTACATCTCGGCGATCGCCGCAGTTGTGCTCAACCTGTCTATGATCGCCGCTCTTCCGAAGAAGGGCGACACGTTGTACGTCGATATCGCGTTCGGCCCCGCTGAGGATCCGTTCCTAGTGAACGCCGCCAACCGGTTGATCTCCAGCGCCGTCGGCAGCGGTACAGCCAAACTGCTCGTGTTCATTTGCATCGTTGCGCAGTTCTTCTGCGGAATGGCAGCTGTGACCGCGAACAGTCGCATGATTTACGCGTTCAGTCGAGACGGCGCACTTCCGGGGTCGAAGCACTGGCACAAGATCAACAAGAAGACGCGCACACCAACCAACTCTGTGTGGCTGGGTGTCACGTTGTCGGCGATCTTGGGAGCGTCGTCGCTGTATGTACGAGGTGAGGGTGCTGGCCGGTACTCGACGGCGTTCTTCGCCATGACAGGTATCTGCGTAATTGGTCTCTACATCTCTTACGCGATTCCGATCTTCCTGCGTTTGACGAACCCTGACTTCAAGACTGGCCCGTGGAACCTGAAAGGCAAGCACAAGCTTGTCGGATGGACCGCCCTCGGCTGGATTGGATTCATCACCTTCCTCTTCTTCGCCCCGCTGTTCTGGCCGTTCTGGGAATTCTGGACAGACAGCAACGAGATCAAGGAGATCGGGTTCACGCGCGACGACGGCGTGGTCAACCAGTACTTCCGGCAGAACAACTTCAACTTCACCGCGCCGCTCATCATCGGCTCCGCGATCGCGTTCGGGTTGTACTGGCGCTTCAGCGGTAAGAAGTGGTTCACCGGCCCGAAGGTGCAGGGCACCCGCGAGGAGTTGCTGGCGATCGAGCGCGAGCTCGAAGCTTCGAGCGGCATGAAGTAAGTCTTTCAAGCAGTTTGTCGTAGTTCATCGGGCCGGTCCGTTCGCTCACAA
>JBEBGL010000011.1:0-66404 GCA_040081465.1 Ilumatobacteraceae bacterium
CGCATGATGACCGAGGTTGGAATGACAGGTTGGTTGCGTCGGCTCGATCTGCTCGACAGCGGCGACCTCGAGCCCTGGAAGCTGGTCGACTGGGAGTAACTAGCGGGGCAACAGCGTGTAGCTGGGATTGGTGAACTCAAGCTTTGTACCCCGCGCGACTGCAATTCCTTTGATCGCGATCCGCCTACCAAGCGTGATGCCGCCGATCGATCGGCGGCCAGTCCACACTGCAGTGACCGTTCCGCTGTCGTCGGAGATCATCACCGCAAGTGCCGGCTGCCCGGACGTCGGACGGGCGGTCATGCGAGTGACTTTGCCGCTCACGCATACGTATTGCCGTGCCTGCATGTCGGCGATGCTTACCGCAACCGGCTCGCTCGCATCGTGGTCCGATTGGTTCTTGCTCTTACGGCGCAACGCCATGACTAACCAACCAACGCTTTTCGAACGTCGTCTTCGACACCGCCGGTCACAAGAACGAGCACCTCGTCGCCACCATTCAGCACTGTGTCGCCCCGCGGCACGACGACGTGGCCGTCGCGAAGGACGGCAACAACAGTCGACTCGCGCGGCAAACCTAGGTCGGAGAGTTCTTTTCCAATCGCCGGCGAATTCGCGGCAAGCGTGACTTCGGCGAGCCGCGCCTTGCCCCCTTCCAGGCTGAGCAGTCGAACGAAGGACCCGACCGTCACTGCTTCTTCCACCAAAGCGGTCAGCAGGTGCGGGGTCGATACGGAGACATCGACTCCCCACATGTCATTAAACATCCACTCGTTCTTCGGGTTGTTGACGCGCGCTAGAACGCGCGGAACCGCGAACTCTTGCTTTGAGAGCAGAGAGACGACCAAGTTATCTTCGTCATCACCTGTGACTGCCGCGACGATGTCGGCATCGGCTACCCCAACCGCCTCGAGCGTCGCGACCTCACACGCGTCGCCGAGATGCCAGGTGACGCCCCCCTTCGCATCCTTTGGCCGATTGTTGATGACGCTGACCTGGTTGTCGACAAGCGTGACTTCATGACCCGAGTTCTGCAATTGCTCGGCCATGTAGCGACCGACACTGCCAGCACCCGCGATGATCACCTTCATCTCAGTGGCTCTCTTCCGGGTTTTGTAGATGTTGATCGAGCTTCTCGGTATTGCCGGCGGCGATGACTACGTGAAGTTGATCGTCTTCCTGCAACAGCGTCGCTGGCGCTGGTATAGACGTCTCGCCGAAGCGATGTAACAACGCCACTCGGCCCGACGTTGCGGCCTCGAAGCTGGCGATCGAAGTTCCAGCCACGTCAGCAGGCACGCGACGCTCGACCATCGTGAACTTGGCGCTCGGGTCGATCCAGTTGGGTGTTGTGCTTGCGGAAAGAAGGTGGCGCAACACTCGCTCACTCGTCCACGCGACCGTCGCCACGGTCGCGATGCCGAGGCGTTCGTAGATCGAGGCCCGACGCGGGTCGTAAATGCGGGCCACCACGTGACTGGCACCAAAGGTCTCCTTGGCGACGCGTGCGATCAGGATGTTCGAGTTGTCGCCGCTGGTCACTGCCGCGACTGCAGACTGTTCGGTGATGCCAGCAGCGGCAAGCAGATCGCGATCGAAGCCGACGCCAACGACCGTCTTACCCGAGAAGTCGTCGCCCAGCCGACGGAATGCCTCGGCCTTGCGATCGATCACTACAACGTCGTGACCGGTCGCGACCAAATTGCGGGCGACATCGGAACCAACCCGTCCGCAACCGACGACGATGACGTGCATAAGTACTGGCTCCTAGTCCTCTTCGGTGTCGTCGCCGTGAGTATGGATCGGCACTGAAACAACCGCTGTATGGGGACGGTAGAGCAGCTTCGCCTTCAGGGCAAATGCGCTGCCGTTATGCAGCCACTGGGTCTTCCATGACGTGACGTTTTCAGGAATGACGACCGTGATGATGTCTCCCTGGTGCCGCTCGTCGAGCTCGTCGATGAATTGCATTACTGGCCGAGTGAGCTCGCGATACGGCGAGAACACGGTGTGAAGCTCGATAGGAACCTCGAACTCCTTCCAATGCTTTTCGATCTCCTTGCGCTCTTCGTCGTTACTCGCCACAGTGACAGCCAGAATGCGGTCCGGGTTCAAAGAGCGCGCGTACTGCACGGCGCGCAGCACACCCTTGTTGACGCCACCGACAAGCACGACCATCGTGTGCGTCTCGCGCGGCGCCCGGTAACCCTTTGGCGCAATAATTGCGCCGCGACTTCGCTTGTAGTGCTTGCCGATCGAGCGGAACATGAGGACCATGAGCGGAATGAGAACTGCTGGAATCCATGCGCCCTCGGTGAACTTCGACACGACGACAACGATGGCGATGACACCGGTGGCAAACGCGCCGACGGCATTGATGACCATGCTGGCTCGCCAGTTCGGCTCCTTTTCCTTGATGTGATGACGCACCATTCCCGTCTGGCTCAGGGTGAACCCCGTGAAAACGCCAAACGCGTACAACGGGATAAGCGCCGAGATGTTCCCTTCGAAGATGACGATCAGTGCGCCTGCGACCGCCGCAAGAAAGATGACTCCGTTCGAGAAGACCAACCGAGCGCCGCGGTTGAAGAACTGCCGCGGCAGGAACCCGTCTTTAGCGATGATCGAAGCGAGTCGGGGGAAGTCTGCGTATGCAGTGTTGGCGGCAAGGATGAGGATCAGGAACGTGCCAATCAAAAGCATCCAGAACAGCATCCCCTTTCCGCCGAAGATGTGCTCGGCCATCAGTCCAAGCCCGTTGCCGTCGTGTTCTCCGCGGAAGGGCTTCAGCTTCGCGGCGAGTATCGACACACCCAAGAAGCACGTGCCGAGGATGACCCCCATCCACACCAACGTGATCGACGCGTTCTTACTCTCCGGCTTCTTGAAGGCAGGCACACCGTTCGAGACAGCCTCAATTCCGGAAAGGGCAACCGCACCGGACGAGAAGGCCCGCAACAACATGTACAACCCGAGACTCTTCACTTCTTTCGAGTGTTCGATCGCTTCTTCGGACAAGAGCTCTTCGGGAATCGGGCCGAGATGCTGTACGAAAATGCGATAGAGGCCCGTGCCCAGAAGAATCAGCAGCATCAGAATGTAGAAGTAAGTCGGGCCTGCAAATGCTGCCCCGCTCTCTTTCACACCGCGAAGATTCATCACAGTCATGATCAGCACGCACAACAAACACAGCGGAACCGTCCACTGGGTGTCGAAACCAGTTGCCGTACGAATCGCGAGAACACCGCCAGAAACGCTGACGGCGACGGTCAGGATGTAATCGACCAGCAGCGACGAGCCCGCCACCAGCGCCGGAACTGTCCCGAGGTTTTCGCGACTCACGATGTAAGCGCCGCCGCCCGATGGATACGCGTGGATCGTCTGGCGATAGCTGAGCACGACGATGAACATCAGCACGCAGACGACAATTGCGAGCGGGATCAGTTTGGTGAACGCGAGAGCACCGACGCTGGCTTGCAACAGCAACACCACGAGGATTTCGTCGGTCGCATATGCGGTCGATGAAATTGCATCTGACGCGAAAACGGGTAAAGCGACAACCTTGCGGAGTCGTTGATGCCCCTCATCTTCCGACGAGATCGGCTTACCAATCAGGATTCGTTTGAGGGCAGGCATTGCGAGTGGTCAGCGTAGTCTCAGACGAGTCGCATGACCCGGAAGCCCTCGGCGAAACGGCCCTCGGCCAGGCCGTGCGCCGTCGCTACTCCCGCCATCCATTGCCGCACCCGAACCTCCATACCTGCCGGGTCTGGAAGCTGGCTTGCATGGCAGCGCAACGCCTCGAACTTGCGGTCGACGTTGTCGCTGACGTCGACGACGTCGGTCATCGTCGGATGCCCTGAAATCCACGCCTCTTCGACCGTCCACGGTTCGAGACCCTCTTCCAGCAGCTCGGGGAATGCGAACGGGTTTCGTGCGTCGGGGTAGATCGCGCACATCGTCGCCTCGCCTGTCGCCAGGTGATCAGGGTGGCTCGCGAAGATGCGGTCGTAGTTGCGATCGGGTGATTGCAGCATCACGACTTTCGGACGTACCTGGCGGATGACGCGGCTGATATCGCAGCGCAGCGCAAGCGTCGCCTCCACGCGACCGTCCGGATAGCCAAGAAAGATCAAGTCATCGACACCGATTACTGCTGCTGCGGCGGTCTGTTCCTTACGTCGCAGCGACGCCATCTCGGCGCGGCTCATTGCGCGGTCGCTGCCACCCGCGTCGCCATCAGTGACGAGGCAGTAGGTGACATGCACTCCGTTGGCCGTGAGCGTGGCAATTGTTCCTGCGGAACCAAAGTCGACGTCGTCGGGGTGGGCGACAATCGCAAGCAAGGACTCAACTTCCGCCGGTTGCAGCATTGCGACAGCCTACGACGTACGCTCGGGAGGATGGTTCCCGCCGATGTTGCCCTCGGTTCGTTCGACCTCTCCGATCCCGAGTTTTGGCTCCAATCGCGCGAATACCGCGAAGGTGCTTTTGCAACTCTGCGGCGCGAGCAGCCTGTCAGCTGGTTTGACGAGCGCGAGTTCGAAGGTGTGCCCTTTCCGAAAGGACCCGGTTACTGGTCGCTCGCCAATCACGACGATGTTTGGCACGTGAGCCGCAACCCGCAGATCTTCGCGAGCGGACGTGGCGTGAACATCGGCGATATGCCAATCGAGATCGCCGAGTTCTTCGGTTCCATGATCGCGATGGACGACCCGCGGCACTTCCGACTGCGATCGATCGTGTCGAAGGGTTTCACGCCGCGCGAGATAAATCGCGTTGAGGAGTACGTGCGAGTCAAGGCGGCCGGTGTCCTCGACTCGTTGCTGGAACGGTTCCCCGAGCGCGAGTGTGATTTTGTGCGTGAAGTTGCCGCCCTACTTCCATTGCAGATCATCTGCGAGATGATGGGTATTCCCGCCGAAGACCACGACCAGATCTTGAGCTGGACGAACATCATCCTCGGCGTTGGTGACCCCGAATTCATCTCGAGCTATGAAGAACTGATCGCGGCTGGCCTTGGCATGTTCCAGTACGCGCAAGCTCTCGGCGAAGACCGTATGGCCAACCCGCGCGACGACTTGACGTCGTTGATGATGAACGCCGACGTCGATGGCGAACACATGACGGCTCAAGAGTTCGGCTCGTTCTTCATTCTGCTGGTTGTCGCCGGCAACGAAACGACACGCACCGCCATCAGCCACGGCATGCACTTGCTGACGCAGCACCCAGATCAACGAGCCGCTTGGTTCGACGACTTCGAGACCAACTCGCGAACCGCCGTCGACGAGATCGTTCGTTACTCGACGCCGGTTGTTCACTTCCGTCGGACGGCTACGGAAGATACGGAGGTCGGCGGTCAGTCGATCAAGGAAGGTCAGAAGCTAGTGCTGTGGTATTGCTCGGCGAATCGCGACGAGACGGTGTACGCCGATCCGCACAAGTTCGACGTGCTGCGACCTATGAACCCGGCGCAGGTCGGCTTCGGTGCTGGCGGTCCGCACTTCTGCCTCGGCGCCAACCTGGCGCGGCGCGAAATCACGGTCATGTTCGACGAGCTACGCCGACGGATGCCAACGTTGCACACGGTCGGCGAGCCCGAGTACTTGCAGAGCAACTTCATCAACGGCATCAAGCGTCTTCGCTGCGCCTGGTAGTCGTTTACTGAGAAGTCGGCCTAGTGCGTGCGGGCGTCGGTCGGTAGATGCTCGACATCGCTAAGGCGATGCAGCGAGAAGGTGTGACCGTCGCTCATCTGCATTGTTGAGAGCCGAGTAATCGATGCGTGTTGCGTGACGAAGCGATCCCACTCCCACGGAACAGGGTCGAGCCCAAGTAGGTGGCAGAGCAGCACTCCGTTGGTGCCGGCGTGAGCGACGATCGCCACACGGAAGTCGGGGTTGTCGAGGTGCCACATCGGCAGCGTTTGGCGCGACCGGTACATACCGCGCGCCGACCAATGCAGCTCGGCGCCAGCACGCACGCGCTCGACGAAGTCGCGCGGCGGTTCTCCCCCACCACTTAGACCGTTCCACCGTTCTTCCGCGGGTCGCTGTCGATCTTCCTCGTACGCGGTGCGGGCAAGTTCGGCAGGCGTGCCATGCCAGTCGGGCTCGCGAATCTCGGCCAGAAACGGTTCCACCGCTTCCACACGACCATGCGCAGCAAGGAGTGGCGCTGCTGTCTGACGAGCACGGCGCAACGGAGAAACGATGATCTCGTCGAACACCTCGTCGCGCAACACCTCGCCGACGCGCTCGGCCTGAAGCAGACCTAGTTCGGTGAGCGGAGGGTCGACGACGTTGAGGCCATCGCGAACCCACTCCGGTTGACCGTGGCGGATGAGCACGATGTCCATAAGCACGCTGATGGTAGCGGCGGTAACGTCGCAGCCGTATGTCGTTCAACGCGCCGGAGCCATTCGGGACGGAGCCACCACGCCCGACTCCGGCCGCGAGTCACACCGGCGGGTGGTACCCCGACCCGACGCACCGCTTCGAGTTCCGGTACTACAACGGCGAGCGTTGGACGGCAGACGTTGCTCGTCAGAGCGTTCGCTACATCGACCCGATCGGCACTGCACCCGCGACGTTCAGCGCGCCACCGTCGCGGGCTTTGGCGGTCACAGCACTCGTCTTCTCGTTGTGCTCGGTCGCGATCGCGTGGTTGCCGTTTCTGTTTGTAATCGGTGGTGCGGGAGCAATCACCGCTTTGATTCTCGGAATCGTCGTCATGCGCCGATCGGCGCGCAACAAGAGTTCAGGTCAACCGGTGCCAATCGGGCAGGGAATGGCAATCAGCGCAATCTGCGTCGCGGTCGCAGCACTGGGATTGTGCGTCGTTGGCTTCCACCTAACGCGCGTCGTCTTGCGCGAGGTCGACAAGCTTGTCAACCCTGGGCCTCACGAAGTGCAGATCGATCGCTGCGAGCGCGAAGACGGGCACGTCATTGCGGAGGGCTCGATCCGCAACAGTGACATCGAAACTCACACATACACCGTCACGATCGCCTACCGGCTAGATGGCACGCGTTGGGAGACGGACACGGTCCGCGTGAACGATGTCGCGGCCGGAGACGAAGCCGACTTCGCAACGGCAAGCAGCTCGGTCGACTTCTCGTCGGCGGAGGTGACGTGCACAATCGACAACGTGTACGGCCCCACACCGTTTAGCGATTGAACGGCTCATTTTAGCGAATGAGCGTCACATGACTGAGGTTGATGCGACCCATGCTTCGTACATGCGGGCGTAGACGCCACCGCGCTGGATCAGTTCGCTGTGCGGACCGTCGTCGACGAGGTGGCCGTGGTGCAGCACCAGAACCCGATCGGCGCGCGCGGCGGTCGAGAGACGGTGAGCGATTGCGATCGTCGTGCGACCAGAGGCGAGACGCTCAAGAGCGCGCGCCAGACGCACCTCGGTAAGCGCGTCGACCGACGAGGTCGCTTCGTCGAGCACCAGCACGGCTGGGTCGACGAGCGATGCGCGAATGAGGGCAACGAGCTGTCGTTCGCCAGCCGACAGTTGCGACCCGCGCGGCCCAACTTCGGTGTTGATTCCGTCGGGCAACGTCTCGAGCCAGTCGCGCAGGTCGAGGACATCGATGGAACGCTCGAGATCTTCCAGCGAAAGGTCGGGATGCGCGAACGACAAGTTGGCCGCGATCGTCCCGTCGAAAAGGAAAGGCTCTTGCGGCACGACGGTGAGGCGATCGCGCAGATCGGCGTTGGCGACGCGAGTCAGCGAGATGCCACCCACCGACACGGTGCCAGCTGTGGGGTCGGCCAAACGCGCAATCAAGCGACCGAGCGTTGTCTTGCCGGAACCGGTTTCGCCAACGATGGCAACCTGCTGGCCAGCGGGAATGTGCGCGCTGACACCGATCAGCACCGGGGGTTCGTCGACGTCGCCGCGGGCGCGATAGCTAAAGTCGACTCGATCGAGCGTGACGGCCAGCGGGCCGGCGGGAAGCTTCTGCGGCTGATCGGGTTCGGGTGGGCCGATCGGTATCTCGAGCACGCCGAGTACGCGCCGCATACCAGCAACTGCGGTCTGCGTTTGGTCGAGCACTTCGGTGAATTCGGCGATCGGTTCCAAGAACCGATACGTGAGGAACAGAAACCCGACCATTGCGCCGGCAGTGAGGCCGCTGGCTTCTCCGCGCAACAAGCCGACCGTCACGACCGCGCCGACAGTGAAAACGCTGAACACCTCGCCCGACGGGAATAGGAAGGCGCCGATCGTGCCGGCGCGGATGTACGCGTTCGAGCGCTCGTGGCTGGCTTCTTCCACGCGCCCTGCGTACTCCTGCGATGCGTCGTACGCGCGCAAGGTTTCCGCGCCTTCGATCGTCTCGCTGATCTGCGTCATGACTTCGGCGTTAGTGACTCGTGTCTTGTCGTAGGCCTTCGCCAAGTGCGTTTGCACTCGCCGCAGTACGTATCCGAGCGGGGCGGCAACTACGAACGCCACAACAGCCAGCACCCAGTCGTAGGCCAACATCACGCCGGCAACCGTCAGCATCAACGCGCCGTCAAGCAGCCATGCAAGCGCGCTCCATTGAAAGAACTGCGCCAATGTTTCAACATCGCTGGTTACGCGTGCAACCAGCGCGCCTTTCCGTTCTTCTGTGTGGTCGGCGATGCTGAGCCTGTGGATGTGCTCGAAGAGTCGAACACGCAGCCCGTACAACGCCTCCTCGCTTCGGCGGCCAAGACGCGCGACAGCAGTTCGCTGCGCGAGCGCTGCGATCACGATGACGACTACTGCGATACCCGCAAGTACGGCAACGACATCGACCTGTACGTCGTTCTCCTTAAAGCCGCGGTCGATCGCCTGCTGGATGAGGATCGGAATCGTGACGCGCCCGCCAGCGCCGACCATTGCTAATGCCAGCGTTAACCCGAAACCTGTGCGCAGCGCTGGGGCGGCGCGCACGCCGCGACTGATGGTCTCGACGGCGGTCCAGCGGCCGATTGGTTCGCTCATGACTGCAACTCCGCTTCCAATTCAGCACGATCATGTTCGAATGCTTCGATCAGCTTCCGATAGGCAACCACGTCGCGCATCAACTCTTCATGGCGGCCGTGTGCGACGACTAGGCCGTCTTCAAGGAACAGAACATCGTCGGCAAGTGTGATGGTGGACGGCCTGCTGGCAACGGCGATCACCGTGGTATCGGTCAGCGAAGCTCGAAGGTTGGCGAGAACCTTTGCCTCGGTGGTCGGATCGAGCGACGAGGTGGTGTCGTCGAGCAGCAAAACTCCCGGCTTGCACACCAACGCTCTGGCCAGTGCGAGTCGCTGACGCTGGCCGCCGGAAAGCCCGACACCGCGCTCGCCGGTTTCGGTCTCGAGCCCATTCGGTAGGTCGTGAAGGAAATCGGCCTCGGCGACAGTGAGCGCCGTCTCGATCGTCGACTGCTCGACGGCTGCGCCGAGCGTGATGTTGTCGCGAATCGAGCCTGCAAGCAGGAATGGCTCCTGAAACACCAACCGCGTGCCTGCCACTGGAACGCTGATCGTCCCCGAATCTGCCTCGATCAGCCCGGCGATCAAGTGCAACAGCGTTGTCTTACCGGCACCGGTGGCACCTACGACCGCGACCGTTCGACCTGGTTCGATGGTCGCGCTCACACCGCGTAAGACCTGCCGTTCGCCATCATGACTGAAGTGCAGATCGGTGATCTGCACGAGGCCGTCGTCGTTGTGTTGAAGCAATCGAGCCGGGTCGGCCACCACGGGTTCATCAAGCAGCTTCTGGATTCGGTTCCAACCAGCGAGCGAGTGCGGCACCTCAGAAAGCGCGAATCCGATGAGTCGCAACGGGAACACGAGCAACGTGAACAAGTAGATGAAGCTGGTGAGTTCGCCGATCGTCATGTCGCCGCTACGAACACGGTAGGCACCACCAACGAGCAAGCCAGCATTGACCACCGTCGGTATGCCGTCAAGCAACGACTCGAACGTGCTGCGCAGCCGCACGATGCCGAGGCGTGACTCGCGTAGTCGGCGGGCGATAAGCGCAAGGCGTTCGGTTTCGCGTTCTTCAGCGCCGAACGATTTCACGACAGCAACCCCGTCGAAACTTTCGTGCACTGCCGCGCTGAGATTTCCTAGTTCATCCTGCGAGATCTTGTAGTACTGCTCGACGCGTCGCTGGTACCGAACGTTGAGCAGGATCAAGCCCGGGAACACGGCTACCGCTGCCAAGCCGAGCGGCAAGTCGTTGTACACCAACCAGCCGCTGGACAATCCGACCAGCACAACGACTCCGGTCGCGAACGGCAACGGCCCGAGAATTGCAGTGGCTGCTTCGGCGTCCACGCCGGCGCGTGTGATCAGTTCACCCGTTGACTGCTGACGATGCCACGGTGCAGGTTGGTGTGCTAGCCGCTGTACGACTTGCGACGTCAGTCGCTCGGTCACACGCCACGCCGTTCGCCCGGCCCACGTGCGGCGGACGACAACACCTGCGGCGCGAACGAAGCCGACGAGAATTAGTGCGCCGAGCACGACCAATGCGCGCTTCTTGGACACCGAGCCGTCGTTGAACCGAGGCGCGATCAGATCGTCGGTGATCAACCTGACGATTGCGGCCGACAGCACGGTGCAAGCGGCGAAGACTGCCGCGCCGCCAACCGCCGTGAAAAAGAGTCGCTTGTGATGCTTGACCAGGGCGCGCACCAACCGAAAGGCGACGCGCAAATGGCCGCGCGACAGCTCAATGGTGTTCCCGGGCATTGCTTCGTTATATCAGTGCGAACCGCCGTCCACGCCACGAATATGCCGAGAATACGGGCCACCCCGTAGCCTGCGCTTCGTGCAACAGATTGACGCTGCTCTTCTCGTCTTGCGGGTCGTGTTCGGACTCTTCTTCGCCTACCACGGATACAACAAGGTGTTCGGCGGGAATGGTCTGACTGGCACGGCCAGTTGGTTCGGCGGTATCGGCATGAGGTGGCCGAAGTGGCAGGCCCGCATCGCGGCCACAACCGAGATCGGCGCCGGTCTGCTCTTCGCCGCCGGGCTAATCACTCCGATAGCGGCGGCCGGAATGATCGGCATCATGACCGTGGCCATCGTTGTCGCCCACGGCAAAGTGGGCTTCTTCATCTTCAAGGAGGGTGGCGGCTGGGAGTACTGCGCGTCAATCGCCGTCCTCGCGCTCGCAGTTGCGACAACCGGTGCTGGCCGGTGGTCGCTCGACAACGCGCTCGAGATTCAGTTCGACGGTTGGTGGGGCGCGGCCGTTGCTGCGGCACTCGGCATCGGCGGCGCCCTCGTGCAACTCGCGATCTGTTACCGGCCGGTCAAGTCATGATGACTGACTCGCGTTTCGAGACGGTCGACGAAAAGATGGCGCCGCGCCACGGATGGTTCGTGCGAATTCTGTTGATTGCCATCTGCGCGGTCCTCGCGGCGATGTGGGTGTATTACTTCCTGTTTGCCTCCGACACAGGCGTGTACCAGCTACAAGACAAGAGTTGGCGCGAGAAGGCATCGACCATCTGCGTCGCCGCGCAAGCTGAGCGCACAGCACTCGTTGACACCGAAGAGGGCTTCATCAGCAATCCGACGGACGAGCAAATGTTGCAGCGCGCTGACATTGTCGAGCAAGCAACCGACATCGTCGAGCAAATGCTGAACGACATTCTCGCGATCCCCGTCGACAACGACGACGACCGACTCCGCCTCGAAACGTTCGAGGAGAACTACCGCATCGTCATCGCCGATCGCCGCCGCTATATCGCAACTCTGCGAGAGCTGAAGCTCGAGCCGTACAACGAGACCATCGTCGGTGGCGGCCCAGTATCAAACGTCGTGCTCGACTTCACTGCAGGAGTGAAAGGCAATGATGTCCCCGAGTGTTCACCGCCGGGTGAACTCGGCGGCAACATCAAGCCCTAGTCACGCGAGTCGGCGTTCTACGCCAGCGCACAAGTGACAAAACGTCTAGTGATTGGCAGCCGTACTTCAAGATTCGCTCATGACGTTTCAGGCGCGTAGAACCTTCTACCGATAAACGTGTATTCCTGCCCTTGATGAAACCACTCCGCACCGACGCGGCGAAGACGACCTCTTGGAGGCGCTTGGCCTACGCGAGTCGCCGCTCACTCAGTTTGAGGCCGCGTCCAATGCGTTAGACAAGGTGCTCAACGAGTCGCCGCGCCTCCGGGCAAAGTCGGCTGCGCCGCTCGAGCTATTGCTACATCGGCCACCAACACAATCCATCACACGACCGGTCATCGCAAGGGCGCCAAAGCGACCACCACAGTCGGCAGTTCGTCGCATCGGCCGCCGGGCGGTCTCGTTCATTTTGTTTGTGGCCGTCATCGGTGGCGGCTACTTCATGTTCACCCAACTAATCAGCGGACCATCCGATAGTGCCGCGCCGCCCGTCCAGCCGCAGCCGATCACAATTAGGGACACAGACGGCAATCCGATTGTTGGAGCCGTCAGCTACCCGATCCCCGAGTTCATAGGTTTCACCACAACGTTCGTCTCGACCGAGGTCTCCATCGACAACACGATCGACGGACGACGGTTGCTAGGCACGATGGGGTCAGGTCCGGCCAGCGCGTGGTACGCACAGTTCCAGCTCGGGCCGTCAATGCTTGCCGGACGAGATCTAATGAACGCCGGATCCGGACAACCTTTCTGCTCGAGACCCACCGGCACCGTCGACTTCATCTGCGACCCTGCGGTGCAGCTGCCAGTCTTTCTCGAGCCGTACCTATCGATGAGTACGGTTTCACCTCTCGTCACGTTCGTACCGGCGAATGCACGTCCTTTCGCAGTCGCAACTTTCGCCGGCGAAGAAGCACTAAACGGAGTTACCCGCAGTCGGTATGACATTCAGATCGATGGCATTCAATTCGAGAAGCTGGATCCAAACGCGTACGCCGAGTGGGCAAGTGCGCTGCTCATCGACGTGTCAGGAACGGTTCGACTGCAGTTGTGGATCGACGAAAACCAAATGGTCTGGAAGTCAGACGTTCGGACCGATGGTCAATCGGATCACCGCACAGTCACCGTGACCCGCGCCGATCAACTGCCGATGTTGATTCCGTTCGCGAACGACTAGTCGACCGCCACCCACCCCTTGCCTTCTTGGTAGCGGCGGATGACTCTCGCGGGCACACCTACTGCGACGCTGCGATCAGGGATCTCGCCGGCGACTACCGAGTTGGCGCCGATCGTGACGTGGGCGCCGATGCGGGCGCCAGGTAGCACCACTGTGCCGTAACCGAGCCACGAGCCCGCCCCAATGCTGACGGCGCGTTCAGGTTGCGTCTGTTGCGAGATCGGGCGCGTGATGTCGTCATAGCCGTGGTTCTGATCGGTGATGTAGACGTTGTGGCCGGTCCAGACATCGTCGCCGATGTCGATCGAGAAGTGCCCCACGATGCCGCACCCTTTACCAATCAGACAACGATCGCCGATGCGAACTACCGGATCGGTTAGGCACACCTGGCCGGGCATCATTCCGGCCGAGAGCGTTACCTGCGGACCGATCATTGTTCCGGAACCGATGTGGATGTAGTGCTCGTTGAAGATCGTGTTAGGCGGAAAGCAGATGATGCTGCCCTCGCCGAAACGACCAAACTTTCGACCGGCTTCGTCGTGCGGACCGATTGCACCAACCCGGCACACCCACGCCCAAACACGTCTTACTCGCTTGCCGGTCATACGCGAGACGGCGGCCCGCACCCTTCGAACCATGTCGGCGACGCTACCTCCGGATGGCGTTAGCATGAACAAATCGTTACGCGCACCACCCACAAGTCAGACCCAAGCTCGCTGCGACACCCCGTCGCGAAGGGTTACTTTGTGCACGGCATCACGGCTTTCGGAGCCGTGTGCGGCATGTTCGGCCTCATTGCAGTCGCAGACGGCGAACCCAAAGAAGCAATCGTGTGGCTCGTGGTCGCGATGTTTCTCGACGGCGTCGACGGCCTTGGTGCTCGGCGCTGGAAGGTCAGCGAGAATGTGCCCCGCATCGACGGCAACACGCTCGATCTAATCGTCGACTTCGTTACCTGCGTCGTCATCCCCGTGTTGTTCTTGCACAGGTTCAACATGTTGCCTGAGGGTTGGTCGCTCTACATCGGAGCGTTCGTGCTGTTCATGTCGGCGTTGTGGATGTCGCGCACAGATCAGATGACAGACGATCACTTCTTCAACGGCTTCCCGTGCGAGTGGAACATGATCGTTCCAACGTTGTATCTGCTCGAGTCGCCGCAATGGTTCACCACGGTGGCCTGCGTTCTACTTGCGTTGACGCAGCTGACGAACTGGAAGTTCATGCACCCGATGCAGGTGCGCCATTGGCGGCCGATCAACATCACTGTGACCATCTCGTGGCTGGCAATCGTGTTGTTGATGACTGCCGATCTACCCGGCCACGAAGAAGCGGGCGACTACATCCTGCTGGCGTGCCCGCTGTACATCGTCGGGCTCGGTGTGTGGCGAACGCTGCACGGCTCGACGCTCGACGACGACGATCTCGACGCGCTGCCTGCTGTCACTGGCTGATGCAACTGGCGGGTTGCCTCACCGACGTTCCCGGAATTCGGGTTGGCCACGCGTCACGCGTAGCCCGCGGTTGGTCTACCGGCACGACAGTCGTGTTATTGCCACCCGGAACTGTCGGCGGTGTCGACGTTCGCGGTGGCGGTCCCGGTACGCGCGAGACCGACCTCTTGAACCCGAGCGCAACCGTCAGCGAAGTGCACGCCGTCTGCCTCACGGGCGGGAGCGCATATGGACTGGCCGCCGCAACTGGCGTGATGGAGTACCTCGAGAGCCGCGGCGTCGGCTTTCGCGTCGGACAGGAGAAGCACGAGGTCGTGCCGATCGTTCCGGCGGCAGTGATCTTCGATCTCGGGCGCGGCGGACGCTTCGACAACCGGCCCGATGCAAGTTTCGGACGCCGTGCCGCAACTGCTGCTCGCGCACAGGCTGCTCTACAGGGTGCCGTCGGCGCGGGCACCGGAGCGAGAGCACACGGCATGCAGGGTGGAGTGGGCTCGGCCAGCAAGTTGGTCGCGCACGACGCATGGGCGGACGGTGTCGTTGTTTCAGCGCTGGCGGTCGTGAACTCGTCGGGTTCCGTGATCGACACCGAGACCGGACTGCCGTGGATGCCCGGCGACCTACACCTGCGCAGGCCGAGCAACGCCGACCGCGCTGTGTTGCAAGCGCACCTCGCTACCGCGACGCCTGCACTGAACACAACCATCGGCGTCGTGGCGACGACCGCACACCTCACCAAGGCGGAATGCTCGCGAGTGGCCACGGTTGCCCACGATGGTCTTGCCCGTGCGATCCGGCCGGTGCATTCAATGCTTGATGGCGACACGATTTTCGCAGTCGCGACCGGTCGCGACGAACTCCCCCACGACAGGGCACGCAACGCCATGTTGAATGCGATATTGGTCGCCGCCGCCGACTGTTTCGCAGTCGCGTGTACCAACGCCGTCGTTTCTGCGGAGTCCAGCGGCACTGGGGTTGCCTACCGCGACCTGTGTCCGAGTGCCTTCTCCGCCTGACGGCGTGTAGCGTTCCAAGCGAGGTCTCCGCAATATGGCTAGCTCCACGAACGACCGCCCAAAGATCACCGTTCCCGACTTGGCGCGCATGAAGGCGCTCGAAGAACGGATCACGATGATCACGGCCTACGACGCCACGTTCGGCCGTCTGGTCGACCTTGCGGGGGTCGACATGATTTTGGTCGGCGACAGCGTCGGCATGGTGGTGCAAGGCGGCGACAACACCATCACTGTCGAACTCGACGAGATGGCGTACCACGTGCGATTAGTTGCCCGCGCACAGCCAAAGGCGCTAATCGTTGGCGACTTGCCCTTCGGCAGTTACCAGGTCAGCCCGCAACAAGCCGTGGAGAGCTCGATTCGGTTGATGAAGGAAGGCGCCGAATGCGTGAAGCTCGAAGGCGGCGTGGTGATGGCTGAAACGATTCAGACGATCACACGTGTCGACATTCCGGTGATGGGTCATATCGGCCTCACGCCGCAGAGCGTGCACCGCATGGGTGGCCACAAGGTGCAGGGCAAGAAGAGTGGATGGGAAGCAGGCGGCCGCGAGCGGTTACTCGAGGATGCGCATGCGGTTGAGCAAGCCGGAGCGATCGCAGTCGTGATCGAGGGTGTGCCCCGCGACTTGGCGAAGGAGATCACCAACAAGCTGTCGATTCCGACAATCGGAATCGGAGCTGGCCCCGACTGCGATGGCCAGGTCTTGGTGTTGCACGACGTTGTCGGCCTCAGCGAGCGCGACATGAAGTTCACCAAGCACTTCGCGGATTTACGCACCGCGGCGATCGCGGCCACCGAGGCATTCATTGCCGAGGTACGCGATGGCTTGTGGCCCGACGACGCACACAGCTTTCACTGAGCGCGATGAGCGGTTCTGGCCTGACGGTCATCGATCAACCGACCGCGCTTGCAGCTTGGAGCAACGCTCAGCGAAGTGCTGGCAAGCGAGTCGCATTAGTGCCGACGATGGGCGCGTTGCACGACGGCCACCTCGCGCTGATCAGCGAAGCCCGCAAACTTGCCGATGTCGTCATAGTCAGCATCTTCGTTAACCAGCTGCAGTTCAATCGCCGCGACGACTTCGATGCGTACCCGCGGCCATTGGATGACGACGTAGAGACATGCCGTCGCGTTGGAGTCGACGTGGTGTACGCACCGCTCGCCTCGACGATGTATCCCGACGGGTTTGAGACGCACGTCGAGCCCGGCGCGCTCGCCGATGTGTTGGACGGGCCGTCGCGCCCTGGCCACTTCCGCGGAGTCACGACCGTTGTCGCAAAGCTGTTCGGCGCGGCTCGTCCGCACATCGCCGTGTTCGGCCAGAAAGACTTCCAGCAGCTCGCCATCATCAGGCGCATGGTTAGCGACCTCGACATGGGAATCGAGATAGTGGGCCTTCCGACTGTGCGCGAGCACGACGGTCTTGCGCTGTCTAGCCGCAACCGCCGCCTCTCCCCCGAACAACGCACTGCGGCTGTATGCGTACCGCAGGCGCTCGCTGCAGTCGCAGAGGCAAGTCGCGACAACCTGAACTGCATGCAACTCCACGCAATCGGACGAGCCGTGATTGAGGCGCAACCGCTTGCCCGGTTGGAACAGCTAGAGATCGTCGACCCAAACACGCTGGCGGCGCTGTCAACAATCGACGGCCCAGCACTAGCAGTCATCGCAGTGTGGTTCGGCGAGGTTCGCCTGATCGACAACCGACTTCTAGGCTGACGGAATGCGCGAGTTATCCGACCTATCGCTTTGGCATTCCACTATGTCCGACGACGAATGGGGGCCGGCGCGGGGTGCTTTGCCGGGCGATCAGCAGGTCGATGTTGCGATTGTTGGCGCTGGGTACACGGGACTATGGACCGCCTATTACCTGCTGCAGCGCGACCCGAAGCTGCGCATTGCAATTCTCGAGGCCACTGCCGTCGGGTTCGGTGCTAGTGGTCGCAACGGCGGATGGTGCTCGCCGATTCTTCCGATGGGTCTCGACCAGATGGCATCCAAGAGTTCCCGCGCCGACGCCATCCGGCTGCAAACTGAAATGCACGACACTGTGCGCGAGGTTGGTCGCGTCGTGAAGTTTGAAGACATCGATTGCGACTTCACGCAGGGCGGCTACCTCAGCCTGTGTCGCAGCGACATGCAACTGCAGCGCGAAAGCGACTACATCGCACATCTGCAGTCATACGGCTTCACCGACGCCGACTACAGGATGTTCTCGCGCTCGGAAGCGCTCGAAAAGTGTGGGGCAACTGGTGTGGTGGGTGCATCGTTCACTCCGCACTGCGCGGTGATCCATCCCGCGCGACTGGCCCGCGGCCTCGCACGTGTCGTCGAACGCTCTGGCGCGACGATCTACGAGCGCACGCCCGTCACCTCCATCAAGCCCCATGCAGTACGTACAGCTGCTGGCACTGTCTCCGCGGATGTCGTGGTGCGCGCGACGGAAGCGTTTACTCCACAACTGCGTGGGATGCGCCGCACGGTGGCCCCGATCTACTCGTTGATGGTCGCGACTGAACCATTGCCAAAGAGTTTCTGGGATGAAGCCCGGCTGCACGAGCGCAGCACGTTCAACGATGGTCGGCACATGATCATCTACGGCCAGCGCACGGCTGACGACCGACTGGCTTTCGGTGGCCGCGGCGCGCGGTATCACTGGGGTAGCAAGGTCAGCCCGCAGTACGACCGCAACGAAGGCGTGCACAACTTGATCCACGAGACGTTGCGCGAGCTGTTTCCGTATATGGGTGACGCCAAGATCACGCATCGCTGGGGCGGCGCGGTTGCGGCCGCACGCGACTGGTGGTGCCAAGCATCGTTCGATCGCACTACTGGCATCGCTTCCGCTGGCGCCTACCTGGGCGACGGCGTGAGCACCACCAACCTGGCGGGTCGCACGCTTGCCGACCTGATCACCAACACCGACAGCGACCTGACGACGCTGCCGTGGGTCGGCCACCAATCGCGAAAGTGGGAGCCCGAGCCGCTGCGCTTCATCGGCATCAACTCGATCGTGCGGCTACCGATTGGCGCCGATCGCCACGAAGAGCGCAAAGGCAAGCGGTCGCGCTGGCGCGAGGCCATCCTCCGCAAGCTCACCGGTCACTGATTCAAGGCCGAGCGGCTGACAGCTACTCTGGCGATCGCGATGGACACTACCGAGAGGCGCAGTGGCACCTGGACGGTCTTGTTCTCCGACATCGTCGGCTCGACCGAGCAACGCTCGCGCCTCGGCGACGAAAGGGCCGACGCGCTGCACGATCGAGTCGATTTCTTGCAGCGTCGGGCCGTTGCGGCGAGCCGCGGGCAAGTGATCAAAGGTCTCGGCGACGGCATCATGGTCGCGTTCGAGGCCGCTAACGACGGGTTCGACGCGGCGGTTGCGATCCAACAAGCTCTCGAGCTCGAGTTTCGCGGCGTTGACGAGAAGGTGTTGGTGCGGGTCGGGCTCGCGATCGGCGATGCACGCTTCGAAGACGACGACCTCTTCGGCACGCCTGTTGTAGAAGCCGCGCGGCTTTGTTCCGTGTGCGGCACCAGCGAGATCTACGCGACCGACCTCACACGCTTGATCGCCGGCAGCCGGCTGCATCAAGCAACCGAGTCGGTCGGCGCGCTGACTCTGAAGGGACTTCCCGAGCCGGTTCCGACGTGCCGCGTCCCATGGGAGCCGCTTGCCGCAGTCGAGGCACCGACCGCGAAAGGCTTTCCACTTCCTCACCTATTGGTCGGCGCACACCGGATTGCCTTCGCCGGTCGCGACGCCGAGATGGCCGAGATGCAGTCGGCATGGGCGACAGCATCTGGTGGAGCGCGCGAAGTAGTGATGCTTGCTGGCGAACCCGGCATTGGCAAGAGTCGACTGTGCGCCGAGATGGGCCGAGCGGTTCATCACGAGAATGGACTGTTGCTGTACGGGAAGTGCGATGACGAGATGGGTGTTCCCTACCAACCATTCGTCGAGGCTCTCGCGTTCTTCGTCGAGCATTGGCCAGCGGCGACGCTGCTGGAACAGCTCGGGCCATTCCCGGGCGAACTCAGTCGTTTGGTTCCGTCGATCCGCGAGCGCTTTCCGGAAGTACCAGCGCCGCTCGCGGCCGATCCTGAAACCGAGCGCTACCGACTGTTCGACGCGATCTCGGGTTGGCTCGACGCGCTCGGCAGGGTCTCCCCCGTGCTGTTGGTGCTGGACGATCTTCACTGGGCGACGCGGCCCACGTTGCTGCTTGTAAAGCACCTCGCACAACACGGCGGCGAGTCGCGGGTGATGCTGTTGGGCACATACCGCGACACCGACATCGATCGCCAACTGACCGAGATACTCGCGGATCTTCGTCGCCTACCTAATGTGCGGCGCGTTCCCGTGAGTGGCATCGACATCGAAGGTGTATTGATGATCATGGAGTTGATCGCCGGCCACGAGATGGATAGCGATGCACGCGCGCTTGCCGCACGCGTTCACGAAGAATCGGAGGGCAATCCGTTCTTCGTTGGCGAACTGTTGCGCCACCTTCGTGAATCGGGAGCGATAGCCGTCGACGCCGACGGCCGATGGTCGCTGAGCGAGTCGCTCGACACTCTCCCAATTCCAGAAGGTGTTCGCGAAGTCGTCGCCCGTCGCATCGATGTTCTGCCAGAGGCTTCGAGCGAGGTGCTGACCGCGGCTTCCGTGATCGGTCGTGACTTCGATTTGCCAGTCCTCGTCGACGTTCTCGAACGGAATGAGGGCGAAGTACTCGAACTACTCGACAGTTGTCTGGATGCGCGGATCATCGAGGAAACTGCTGTCGGGCAGTACCGCTTCACACACGCACTCGTTAGGTCGACGCTGTACGACGATCTTCGTGTCACCCGGCGGGCGCGCTTGCACGAACGCGTCGCCGAAGCGATCGAGCGCCTCCACGCCGACAAACTGACCAGCCGTTATGGCGAGTTGGCATTCCACTACGAGCGCGGTTCGGCGGGCGCAGGCTCGCGAAAGGCTGCGGAGTATGCATGCCTGGCCGGGCGAACCGCGTTGCAGTCTCTGGCGCACGACGAGGCATTGGCTCGTTTCGAAACCGCACTCGACATGTTCGAGCGCAACGATCTCGGCGCCGAGCGCCGACTCGAAGCCACGCTCGGGCTCGGGCTGGCCAGGCGTTGGACCGGGCACAAGGATTCGCGCACGACCCTGTTCGATGCTTTTGCTCAGGCCGTCGCCATCGGCGCTGTTGAGGAGCAGGTTGAAGCCATCCTTGCGCTGAGCCGCGGCTGGTTCGGCGAGTTCGGACTAACTGACACTGACCGAATTGCTGGACTGCGTCAGGCGCTCGCCGCTGTCGGCGAATCGGACACGATCGCACGTTCAAGACTGCTCTCCAGTCTCGCCAACGAGTTGACGTTCAGCGACACGATGGATGCTCGTCGCGCGCTCAGCGACGAAGCACTCGACATCGCGCGCCGTCTCGGCGATGCGGCGACTATCGCTTACGTGCTGGCGCAACGACACAGTGCCATCTACGACGTCGCAACGTTGGCCGATCGGGTGGCGCTCGGCGAAGAATTGCGCATGATGGCCGACAAACTCGGCGACACAAACCTCACGTTCTGGTCGGGTTTCATTACGTGGGCAACCGGCACCGAAGCCGCCGACCCAGCGCGTATGCGACTGGGCCGCGCCCTGATGGGTAACGCGGTGAACGGCAGTGGTTCGCTGGTCCATCGTTGGTGCGAGAGGTTTGTCGAGGCTGGCGATGCCCTGGCAACGGGACGGTTGGAAGACGCCGAGCGACTCGCTTCGGAGGCATTCGCTCTTGGCTCCGAGGCGGGCGAGCCGGATGCGTTCTTCTACTACGGCATTCAACTGGTCGGCATCCGAACCGAGCAGAACAATCTCGATGAACTTGCCGACCTCATCGTCAGCAGCGCCGCTGCCTATCCGACGATGCCCGAGTTCGGTTTGCTCGACGTGCCGATGTTGCAACGCGACCGTCGCTTCGACGAGATCGACGTTCGTCTCGACCGATGCATGGATGCCGGAGTCGACGCGCTCGTCCGAAACCAAGTGCGCAGCACAAGCCTTGCTTTCCTAGCTGAAGCGGTCGTGGTCGCCAATCGCACCGATGTCGCCCAACGTGTGCGCGCCGAGCTCGCGGCAATCGAAGCTCCGATCGCTTGCAACGGTTTGTGCACGCTGCGCTCACTCGACGTTGCTCGGGCAAGACTCGACGAACTGCTGGGCAACGGCGACGACGCAACGCTCTGGTACGAGCGCGCTGTCGAGAGTGCGAAGCGCATTGGCTACGTCAGCCTGCAAGCGCGGGCACTCGCCCATCAGTCGCGATGGCTCGGCGCAACCCCGGCCGGTAAAGCCGCTGAGGCCGAAGCTCGCGCGCTCGCCGAGGAATTTGGATTGAGCGACGTACTACGGGTTCTCGACGCTCCCCCCGCTGCCGCGCGGAGTTAACCCCAGCGACCAACCAGCTGTCGTAGCGCGTCGCCGCCGAATTCACCACGGAAAGCGTCGACGGTGTAGCCCGTGAGCGATGTTGCCTCCGTCGCGACTGCTGTCGCCGAGCGGGTGAGTGAGAAGACCGGCGCCATCTCACCGAACACTTCGCCTGGGCTAGCCGTGGCTACTGCTGCCCCATCACGCGTGAGGGCGATTTGTCCCGACTCGACGCGGTACAAACGATCGCCGACATCGCCCTCGCTGAACAGTTGCTCGCCGGCGGCTAGCTCGACCTTCACGATCGGTGTCAGCCCGCTCGGCTGGTGTGGCGCCATATCGATCACCTGATCGGCCAGCGGCAGCAAGCGCTGGTCGTGTGTGCTGATCAGAACTGTGCTGCCGCGTTTGGTCAGGCTGCGCAAGATGCGAAGCACGACCTCCACTTGCACGTGGTCGAGGTTGGCGGTCGGTTCGTCGGCGACGATCAGCGGCGGGTCGAGTGCGAGCGCGCGCGCAATCGCAACGCGCTGCATCTGTCCTCCGCTCAGCGACCCAGGGCGATGGTTGCCTCGCTCGCCGAGTCCGACCATCTCGAGCAGTTCGTTGGCGCGAGCTCGAGCTTCAGAGCCGCGCTTTCCGGCCGAACGCAGCGGCACCATGATGTTCTCCTGCGCCGTCAGGCTGGGGATCAAGTTGAAAGCCTGGAACACGACGCCGACCGTTGCTCGCCGGTAAGCCGTCATGCCATGCGCATCAAGTGCAGTGACAACGGTGTCGCCGACCGTGATCTCCCCCGAAGTCGGGCGTTGAATACCCGAAAGACACGAGAGCAGAGTCGTCTTGCCGCACCCCGACGGCCCAAGCAGAACAGTGAGCTGACCCGCAGGAACGCGTGCGTTGAATCCGTCGAGCGGCCGAATCGGGTAGCCGCCACGCCGATACTCGACGACAAGGTTGTCGATCACGACCTCGCTCATCAGGGACCTCCGAACGCGGTGGCTGGTTCGACGCGCACAGTTCGTCTGACGCCAATCAGGCCAGCGAGCACACCGACACCAACGGCGAGGACTGGTAGCAGAATCATTGAGCGTGTCGACACGGCGACTTCCATCGGGAACCTCGGCGCGAGCAACGTCGCCAAGATGATTCCGAGTATCGACGCCAGCACGGCGAGGATCACGGCCTGCAAACAGATACCCAGTCCGATCGACCAAGTGCTCGAGCCAGTCGCTTTGAAGACGGCGATGTCTCGCGTTCGTTCGAGAACAGTCAGATAGACGACGGACGCGACGATCAGCGCCGCCACCATCCACAACAGCACCTTGATGAAGTCGATTGATGCGATCGGGTTCTTCAAAGGGCGAATGAGATCGGCCTCGACCTCGGCGCGGGTGAACGCGCGGTAGCCGCCTGGCACCTCAAGGTCGCCAGTCGCCAGCATCATCGAGACTCGCGGTTGCCCGGCGAAGAGCAGCTGTTGCGCGTCGGCGAGTGGCATCAGGACAGTTGGCGTGCCAGCAATGAGTGAGGCGTTGTCGACAACACCCGAGACCGTGAACGACGTCCCCGAAATGTCGAAGGCGTCGCCAACATCGAGGTCGAGCGACTTGGGGACGATCACAGAACCCGTGCTCAGTTCCGTCACACCCGACGACACATGGGTGAACGTGCCGAGTCCACCCGAGTTGAGTCCCATCACGTTGACGTTGCGGACGGCGCCATCGATACGGGCGGTTGCGGCGGCGAACAGCAGCGGTGAGGCTTGGTTCTCTGGCGCGAGGGCTGCCTCGATCGCCGCGACGTCGTCGGGGCCAAGGAAGCTTCCAGGACTGAACGCACCTGCGACGTTGTCGCGACTGATCCACGCGCTTGCCCGCTGATCATCGAGGGTCTGTTCGATTTCGACAGTGAATGCGTTGCTGAGACCGCTCATCAGCAGGCTCATCGCGAACACCAAGGCGGTACCGAGGACGGTGATGACGAATCGCCGCCGCCGCCACTGCAAATCTCGTAGTGCTGCTAGCAGCATGGTTGCCAGCCCCTCCTCGGTTGAGACCGCAACCTAGCCGGTCCTCAGCGATGCAAATTCGGGTCGGTGATCTTTGCGCGCAGTCGGATCGTGTGCACCGAGTCGCCCGACAAAACGCCACCGCGACCCAACAGGCGACCTGCCTGCCAGTTCGAAAGTCCAAGCTCGGGTTGGTCGAGCGCGAATTGTCCATCGACCCAGCGCGTAAAGCCATCGCCTACGAACGGCGCATCGATACCGCGGTAGAACCTCTCGTGTTCACCCTGATCTTCGCTGATTAGCGACGCAACTAAGTGCGCGCTGAACCGGTTGAACTGGTCGATGGCATGGGCCACATCGTCGACAACCAGCAACGACACTTCGGGAATCGTGTCCCACTCCCACTCATGCGCAAGGCACGCATGATCCGGCGTGAGGTCATGCACGACCGGTAAAACGCCACCGTCGGCAGCGGCTTCGCGGGCCGCGGCGTGAAAGCGCGGCACCAACTCGTCCGCGCGCGACCGAACGATGCAGCACACGTTCAACGTGTTGCACACCTTGCGATCGAGCGAGTGGCGAACAGCGAGCGCGAATCGGTCGGCGTCGGCCGAGCCGGCGGCAACCAGCCACGCTCCCCCGGTTCCATGCAGACTGACCGGCACGCCATGTTGACGCGCAACGGCACCGAGTTGCGCGACCGTCGCTCCCGAGCCACGGGCGACGGCAAGCGACAAGCGCTGATCGCTAAACAATGCCCAACCCGCTGCGTGGGCGACGCTGTCGACAAGCTGCACCGCGCCTGCAGGAAGCCCAGCGTGTGCGAGCGCAGGCCGCACAGCTGACTCCATGATCGCTCGCGCGGTTCCAAGCGCATCGCTACCGATGCGAAACACGACCGTGTTGCCAGTACGAAGCACACCAGTCGCGTCGGCAAACACGTTCGGCCTGCCCTCAAACACAAACCCGACGACGCCGAGCGGGTCGCGCCACTGCTGCACCGTCCACTGCGCGTGACGCACCTCCGCAAGCTGTTGCGATCGGCGGGTTTCGATGTCGCGCCACGCCTGCAACCCGGCGATCATGTCGGCCCGCATCGAGGTAGTCAGCCGCAGCCGACCGATGTGGCGCCCGCGGTCTGACGCCGAAGTCACATCCGTCGCGTTGGCAGCAGCTATCGGCGCATAGCTGACATCGTCCTGCAAGAGTCGTGCGAACTCGTCGTAGAACGAGGTGATCTGATCGTCGGTCACGGTTGCGAGCGAAGCGAATGCGCCGACCGCGTCGTCCACCGCCTCGGCGACCAATGCATGCTCGGCCTGCGGAATGTGCAACAGGTCGCCGGTTTCCTGGACGACGACCAGTCGATCGCCAGCACGGAATGCTGCGGCCAGAGCGGCGGAGACTGTGGTGACTCGATCGCCGCCAAACACGATCGCCTGGCCGGGTGCTAGCGACTCCAACCTGCTGCTGCTACCGCTTGTCATCACAGGTAGCGTACGGCGCGCATGAGCTCGGATCGTCTCTACCTGCGCCAGTTGCTTTCTGGCCGCGATTTCGCGGCCTCAGACCCCATTGCACAACAGATGGTGAACTTCGTCTACGCGGTCGGCGATCGCGAGACAAACGAGTGCGTACTGATCGACCCGGCGTACGCCGTCAACGAATTGCTCGACATTGTAGAGGCCGACGGCATGCGGGTTACCGGCGTGCTCGCCACGCATTTTCACGCCGACCACATCGGCGGCAACCTGATGGGGCATCAACTCGAAGGCGTCGCTACTCTGCTCGAGCGTTGCAGTTGTCCGGTGCACGTGCAGCGCGACGAAGTGCCTTGGATCGTTCGCACGAGCGGGTTGACCGCCGACCAGCTAGTCGAGCATTCGGGCGGCGACACGGTGCAAGTTGGCGACATCACTGTCACACTCGTGCACACTCCCGGTCACACGCCTGGCAGCCAGTGCTTCCACGTTGACGGCCGCCTGATCAGCGGCGACACCTTGTTCCTCGATGGCTGTGGCCGCACCGATTTTCCGGGTAGCGACCCAGCAGCGATGTACGACAGCTTGCAGACGTTGGCCGCGATGCCAGCTGGCACCGTCGTTTATCCGGGGCATCACTACTCGCCGCCGAACAGCGCCACCATCGACGAAATCCGCGCGAGCAACTACGTCTACCGCCCATCGAGCAAGGCCCAGTGGCTAACCATGTTCGGTAGTTGAGTCGAGTGTTTGCTGCCTGACGAGTGTTTCCTGCCCGCCTGCGGGCAGGAAACACTCGACTGAACCGGAACCTGCATCAAACACTCGACTAGAGGACGGCGAAGAGGATCGTGCTTACTCCTGCCGCCAGCAGCAGTAACAACACCATCTTGCGGAAGCGTTCGCCGTGGAAGTGTTTGCGGATTGGCCATCCCAGTCCCTGACCTAGCGCCCATGCGGGCAGTGCGATCAACGACGCGTTGACACCCGTGCGATTGACCTTGCCGTCGGCGATGAACAGCGCGATGCCACCGATGTTGCACAACGCGAATGTGGCCGACATGGTCGCCCTGAATTGTTCCGCGGGCAATCGCCGCGCTTGCAAGTCGAAGACCAGCGGCGGCCCGTTGGTGCTCAACGACGTGTTCAGCACTCCCGATAGGAAACCCAGGCCAAAATCCATGCGCGGCCCGACGTGCGTCAGGTTCGTGTTGCGCGCTAGCAGAGCAACGGCCACCAAAACCGAGATTCCGAGCGCGAGCGTCAGCGCGAAGTCGCTGACGACATTCAGAATCACCAACCCGACTGGCATCCCAAGAAACGCCGCGGGTATCAATCGCTTCAGCAACCAAACTTGGGCGTGCTCACGTAAGTACACCGCCTGCCACGTGGTCGACAACACGCTGATCAACGCGCTGACCACGACCGCCTGTTCAACGGGAACGGCGATAACCATGATCGGCATGCACAACAACGCAAACCCAAAGCCGGCGATGACCTGAACGAACGCTGCGGCAAAGATTGCGACGGCAACCACAATCAGCTGCCCGGTGGTCATCGGTCGAGTCTGCCACCTACGCTTGCCCACAGTGAGAACGCTCCCGATCGTCGATCCCGCCGACAGCGACGCTTCGGCACGTATCGATGCGGCTTGTCGCGAAGTCGGGTTCTTCGCAGTCCCGCTCGACGCCTCGTTGCGACCGCTGCGCGACGAGGTCATTGCACTAGCCGCTGAGTTCTTCGCGCTACCCGAAGCCGAGAAGGCGAAGGTCTCGATGGCCGTCGGCGGCACAGCTTGGCGCGGCTGGTTTCCACTCGGCGGCGAGCTGACGTCAGGGGTCCCCGACCGCAAGGAGGGCTACTACTTCGGCGCGCAACTGCCGCCCGATCCGCGGCCGATGCACGGACCAAACATCTGGCCGTCACACCCCGGTGGCCTTCAGCAAGCCGTCACCGCCTGGATGGTGGCGATGGAAGAGCTCGGTCAACGATTGCTGCGGTTGATGGCGGAAGGTCTCCAGCAGCCCGCCGACTTGTTCGAGCGCGGCCTCACTGCGCAGCCGACCGAATTGTTTCGAATCTTTCGCTATCCCCCGCACCCCGACGGCGACACAAACACGTGGGGAGTCGCCGAGCACACCGACTACGGATTGCTCACGATGCTCGCTACTGACGGAACGCCCGGTTTAGAGGTCAACTCGCACGGCGAGTGGATTCCTGCACCTGCCGATGCTGATCTCGTGATCTGCAACCTTGGCGACATGCTCGATCGTCTTACTGGTGGCCGCTATCGCAGCACACCACATCGCGTGCGCAACCATGCTGGCCACGATCGCTATTCGCTGCCGTTCTTTCTCGACCCTGGTTGGGATGCCGTCGTCGACCCGCTCGAATTCGACGACGAGTTCGATGTGTCCGCCGCGCACCAAGCTCGGTGGGACAAAGCCAACCTCGGCGAGATCAGCGGTAGCTACGGAACCTGGTTGAGCGCAAAGGTGGGCAAGGTCTTTCCCGAGCTTGCGAGCGAAGTACTCAGCTAGCGAGCAAGCGTGTACGTGCGTGCTTCGCGGTCGACCGCGGAAACGCGCCAACCATCCGCGAGGTGCGGTGCCATCGCTTCGCGCACCGCCATCCGTGCATGAATCGCCTCAGCCGCCGATGATGCAATCTGTTCTGGCGACACGGCAGGAACATCGAGACCGAAGTACTCGGTGAACGTCGGGCGGTCGCCGACGAGCTTCCATTGCACAGTCAGCCGGTCGCTCGGCAACGAGCCGTTGATACCGCCAAGCGCTCCATAGTGATTGATGTGATACGTGATGCCGAGCGCACCGAGTTTGTTGAGGTTGAGGTGCGCATTGGTGAGCTGCAATGGATCGAAAGTCCACCGCATCGATGTCACTCCGTTAGCAAGGCACCACTCGGCCTGCCGTCGCTTCAGCTGTTCACCGAATCCACCCCGCCGATATTGCGGGTCGACCGCCATGTAATGCGAGTGCAAGACATCGGCCTCGTGCGTACGAAAGCCGAATACCGACCCGATCATGCGCCCATCATCGAACGCGCCAATAGCAACGCCACCTTCTTCGATGCACGCGACGAGCATGTTTACCGAGACGCGGTCGTCGTTGCCGCCCCATATCCGTGCCTCGAACTCGGGCATCACCGCCAGCTCGTCGGCAGCGCGTAACACGCGAAACTCGACCATCACCGCTTAATCACCTCGACAGTTTCGGTGACCTCCTTCAGGAAGTCGCGGTCGAGCGTGACGCCGATTCCCGGGCCGCTCGGCACGGGCATCACACCATTCAAAGCTTCGAGCTTCTGCTCGGTGATGTCGCGCGCGTATGTCCGGCTTGACGACGCGGTGTCGCCAGGGAACACGAAGCCAGGCATCGTCGCGAGATGGATGTTGTGCGAGCGGCCGATGCCGGTCTCCAACATGCCACCGCACCACATCGGTACGTTGCGTGACACGCACAGGTCGTGAATCTCGCGCACTGCTTGCAAGCCACCGACGCGGCCGACCTTGACGTTGACGACTGTGCACGCCTTGAGGTCGAGCGCCATGCGTACCCTGGCAGGCGACGTGAGTGACTCGTCGAGGCACAACTCAGTGCGCAACTTTGTAGCGAGCGTTGCGTGGTCGAGCATGTCGTCCCAGTGCAGCGGTTGCTCGATGTAGTGCAGGCCGAACTCGTCGATCTTGCGCAGTAGGTCAATCATCTCCAGCGTGTACGCCGAGTTGGCGTCGACCGTCAGCTCGATGTCCGGGAACTTGGCCCGCACGGCGGCCAGCATCTCGACGTCCCAGCCGGGCTCGATCTTCAGCTTCACTCGCTTATAGCCCTGCTCGACATGCCATGCGACGCTGTCGACGGTTTGTGGAATCGGATTCATACCCAGGCTTGCACCCACAGGAATCTCGGTGCGCTCGCCGCCAAGCAGCGTGCGCAGCGGCACGCCTTGCTGGCGGGCGTAGCAGTCCCATACCGCCAACTCGAGGGCGGTCTTCGCCATCGGGTTACCGCGCCACTCGACCCACCGCGCCACGACCTCCGACGGATGACCGACTTCGCGGGAGAGCAACTCAGGCGCAAACGCGTTGCGCAGCAAATGCATTGCGCCCGGAATGCATTCTTCGCGGTAGTGCGGCAGCGGGTCCATCACGCCTTCGCCGTAGCCCTCGACACCGTCGGAACGCACGGTGACGATGAGGGCGTGCTTTTCGCTCTCCTCACCGAACGACGTGCGGAACGGAGCGCGATATGGCAGGCGGACGAGACGTAGCTCGACTTCGTCGATCTTCATAGGCCAGACGGTAACCGCCCGCACGCGTGCGTGCGGGGGTCTGCGAATATGCCCGGCTAGCGTCGCTGGCGATGAGCGAACCCGTCGAGGTGCAGGTTGCTGGTCGCACCGTCGTTGTCACAAGCCCCGACAAGGTGTTCTTTCAGGCGCGGGGCGACACCAAGCTCGACCTGATCCGCTACTACATGTCGATCGAGGAAGCGGTCATGCGCCAGATGTACGACCGACCAGTGCTGCTGCAACGGTTCCCGAACGGAGCGCATGGCTCGAACTTCTTCCAGAAGCGCATCCCAGACGGCGCGCCCGAATGGCTACACACCACCGTGGTGCAAACGCCAAACGGCACGCCTTCCCGAGCTCTCGTGATCGAAGACCTCGCGCACTTGTTGTGGGCAGTCAACCAGGGCTGCCTTGGCTTTCATTCGTGGCCAGTGCGTGCAAGCGATCTCGAGCACTGCGACGAGTTGCGCATCGACCTCGATCCAGGACCTGGCACGAACTACGCGATGGCACAGGAAACCGCGACCGTCTGCAAACAGCTGCTCGACGACATCGGCGTTACCGGCTTCATCAAGTCATCGGGCAATCGCGGACTGCACGTGTACGTGCGACTACAACCGACCCACGACAGCGTGGCCGTGCGCAGTGCCGCAGTGGCCGTCGCCCGCGAAATGGAACGTCGGCGACCCGACCTGATCACCGCCTCGTGGTGGAAGGAAGAACGCGGCGCACGCATCTTCATCGACTTCAATCAGAACGCGCCGCACAAGACCGTGTTCGCGCCGTGGTCGGTTCGCGCACTCGATCACGCTCCGGTGTCCTTCCCATTCCCTTGGGAGTTGCTGCCGACGCTGGCGCCACACGACATGACGATCGCAACCGTCCCCGCATGGGTCAAAGAACACGGTGATGCGTGGGCAACGATGAACGACAGCCCGCAATCAATAGAACCGTTCCTCGACATGGTGCGCGCCGATCAAGCCGCCGGTCTCGTCGATGCTCCGTGGCCACCGGTGTACCCCAAGATGGCCGGCGAACCGCCAAGGGTCGCGCCAAGTCGCGCTAAGAAGCCGAAGCCCGAACCCGAGTAGGGCAACGGTTACAGGACGACGACGCTGCGTAGGACTTCGCCGCGCTCCATCTTGTGGAATGCGTCCTCGACAGCATCGAGCGCGATCGTCTCGCTGACGAACTTCTCGAGCGGCAAGCGGCCTTGCTGGTGCAGAGCGACGAGCATGGGGAAGTCGCGCGACGGCAAGCAATCGCCGTACCAACTGCTTTTCAGCTGACCGCCGCGACCGAATAGCTCGATGAACGGCAGCTCGATCGTCATGTCGGGTCGGGGCACGCCAACAAGCACGACGGTGCCTGCGAGATCGCGCGCGTCGAAGGCTTGGCGATAAACCGCCGGATTGCCGATCGCCTCGATGCACACATCCGCGCCATTGCCACCCGTGACCGACTTGATGAACTCGACCGGATCGGTCTTGCTTGAGTTGCAAGTGTGCGTGGCGCCGAACTCCTTGGCCCAAGCCAGCTTCCGATCGTCGATATCGACCCCGATGATCGTGTGCGCGCCAGCAAGCCGTGCGCCCGCAATTGCCGCGTCGCCGACCCCACCACAACCAAACACCGCAACCGAGTCGCCGCGACCGACGTTGCCGGTGTTTATCGCCGCACCGATTCCTGCCATCACACCGCAGCCGAGCAAGCCTGCCGTGGTCGCGGGCACGGCCGCGTCGACCTTGGTGCATTGCCCTGCAGCGACCAGCGTCTTCTCAGCGAACGCGCCGATGCCGAGCGCGGGCGACAACACAGTCCCATCTGTAAGCGTCATCTTCTGTTTCGCGTTGAACGTGCTGAAGCAGTACCAGGGACGACCGCGCAGACAACTGCGACAGTTACCGCACACCGCTCGCCAGTTAAGGATCACGAAGTCACCGGGCTTCACGTTGGTGACGCCGTCTCCCACCGACTCAACTACACCAGCCGCTTCGTGACCGAGCAGGAACGGGAACTCGTCGTTGATGCCGCCCTCGCGGTAGTGCAGGTCGGTGTGGCACACGCCGCATGCCTGCACCTTGACGACGGCTTCGCCCGGCCCAGGGTCGGGAATCACGATCGTCTCGATCGTCACCGGCGCGCCTTTACTACGCGCCACCACTCCACGAACGTTCTGCGGCATTGGTCTCTCCCCTAGTTGATGAGCCTGAGGCGAGACTAGTGAATTCGCTGCTGCGCCGAGATGCCGTCCAGCAGCAGGTCGAGCGCGGCCTCGAAGCGGCTATCGGCCGAGCCAAGGTAGAGGTGATCGGCGGCCGCAACCGAAGCCGGCGACTCGGTTGGCGACAGCTCGGCATACTCGCGGCGCCAGTCGTTGTACGTGCGCCGCCGAGTTCCCGCCGGTTGCGACGCTAGTGGCGCATCGATCGCCGCCGACCCGACAGTCAGCTCGATCAGCGCGTGATACGCGGTTGCCGCCTGATCGCCCGCAAAACCTGCCCGGTCGAGCTCGCGCAACAGCGCCTCGGTGATGCGCATTTCATTGGCCAACCGTGTCGGCGCGGCGCTCACCAACGCTGCCAGCCGCGGCTGGCGCAGTTGCACGCGTCGAAGTCTCACGCAGATGCGCCGCACGGTCGCTCGCCAATCGTCGCCCTCACGCGCGCGTACGTCGACGGCGCGCAGAAACCTGTCGCCGACCTCACGCTCGAGATCGGCCATCGTTTCGAAGTGTCGATAGAGCGCGGTCGGGTCGCAGCCCACCGCTTCGCCCAGTCGGCGTACGGTCAGCGCTTCGACGCCGTGTTCACGCACCAACAGCGCAGCGGCCGCGATGATGCTGCCGCGACTGAGAGTCGCTGGTCGACCCACTATCGGCGCTCAGTCATACAACCCGGCTGTGCCGAGACGTTCGAGGCACACCTCCGCGCTCCACGGCAGCATCGTGCTACCCAATCGCGAGTCGCGATACATGCGCTCGAGTGGCAGCGACTTCATCATCGATTGACCACCGCACACCCGAATCGCGAGGCTGGCGACCTCGGCGGCATGTTCCATCACCGTGATCGCCGCTGCCCAACCCAAAACCAGCTGCGCTTCTGTCGGATCGATCGTCGCCTCGTCGATCGCGCGATACAGCAGCGCTCGCGACTGTTGATGCTTCAGCTGCATCTGCGCCCAGCCGACCTGCTTGATCGGGTGATCGCGCCGCGCTCCGGCCGATTGACCAGGTAGCTCGCCGCGCAAGTAGAGGCGAGTCGCGTCGATAACCCCACCAGTTAGACCGAGATAGCTCGGGCACAGCGAGAGAAACAGCCATGGGTAGCGCAGCGCAGCTTGGTTGTACATGCCACACGGCATCCACTCGTTGGAGTGCGGCACGAACACATCGGTCATCAGCAACGTGCGCGACACGGTGCCGCGCATGCCGAGCGGATCCCAGTCATCAAGAATCTGCACGCCGTTGCCGTTCGACGGAACACCGAGCAAACGAATCTCGTCCTCGCCGGGCACCTGGCACGTCACGTTGTAGAACGTCGCCGCGCCAGCGAGCGACGCGAAGATCTTGCGACCGGTGACCAACCAACCGCCGTCAACCGGAACGGCTTTGGTGGCGACCCCACTTGTCGCGCCGGGCGACAGTCCTTCCGAGAACGGCTGGCTGTGAATATCGCCGCGCTCGATGACGCCGCGATACATCTCGGCGCGAATCGCTTCATGGCTCTCGCGTTGCGCTGGCGTCATGTCGAGTAGGTCGGCGACCGCTCCACACCACAGCATCGTCGCGTTGTGCATGTTGAACGTCAGTCCTGTGGCGCCACACGAGCGACCAACCTCCTCACTCACCCGCACATAGTCCGAGTAGGTGGCACCTAGGCCGCCGTAGCGCGTAGGCACTGAAACACCCATGAGGCCGTTTCGCCGAAAGTCAGCGAAATTGTCGTGAGGGAAACTGGCCTGCAAGTCGGAAGTCACCGCTCGTTCGCGCATCGCCGGTGCCATTGCTCGAACTAAACCGACCATCTCGTCGCGCGTCATAGACGCATTCGATCAAACGAGGCAACGTTTGTCAACGCCGTTGACAAACTAACCAGCTCTGGCATACTCGCGCTATGGCAACCGACGTCGACGGCGAGAGGTTCGCGTGGCGCGAGGCCGGGCATGGCGACTTGGTCGTGTTGTTGCACGGCTTAGGGGGCAGTCGCATCTCGTGGGAGCCACAACTCGCCAGCCTCGGCGCCAATCATCGGGTAGCTGCTTGGGATCTTCCTGGCTACGGCGCTTCCGCTCCCCTGCCTGGCAAAGGCGTCACGTTTCCAGCGTTGGCCCACGCAGCGGCAGATTGGATCGCGGCGCTACAAGGCGCACCGGCACACGTTGTCGGCATCTCGATGGGTGCGATGATCGCTCAGTACCTCGCGGCGTGGCATCCGCAGTCAGTGCGCTCACTCACACTGCTGGCAACCAGCCCCGCGTTCGGTCTCGATGGGACATCGCCGCAGAAGTGGCAGGCCGCCCGTTTGGCACCGCTGATTGCCGGCCAGCACCCGGCCGACTTCGCCGATCGTGTGCTGCGCTCACTCGCCGGGCCACACATCGACGAGGCGGCGCTCGCTAGCCAATGCCAAGCGATGGCACGCATCAGTTCCGACGGTCTGCAGAGCAGCATCGAGTGCTTGATCACCCACGATTCGCGCCCTCTGCTCGCCAGTATCGCCGCGCCAACGCTGGTAATGGTCGGCGAACTCGATGAAGAAACGCCAACTTCATACTCACAAGCACTCGCCGACGGCATTCCAAAGGCGTGGCTGCAAACGGTGCCACACGCCGGGCATCTGTTGAACGTCGAGGCACCCGAAGTTGTAAACGCGGCGATCACGCGACACATACGCCATGTGGAGGACTGATGACAACTGAGTGGCGCTTCATTTCTGCATTCGCTGCACACTTCAAGCGCTGCGAACTACACGCGGGCGAAACGGTCGCGATTCTCAGCGAGGCGCAAAGTCGGCCCGCGCTGGTCGAGACAGCGCGCCTCGCAGCTCAGTCACTTGGCGGGCGCGTGTTCGACGTCGTGGTGCCGACACCGCCATCCGCTCATGCAGTACCCATCCGATCCACCGGTGCTTCGCAGGCGATCGCTGGCAACCCAGCCGTCATCTGGGCTCTCGCTGCTAGCGACTTGGTGATCGATTGCACGGTGGAGGGACTGCTGCATTCGCCAGACCTGGGCCAGATTCTCGGCGGTGGGGCACGCGTGCTGATGATCTCGAACGAGCACCCCGAAGTCTTCGAGAGACTGCAGTGGGACGCCGACCTCCCCCGCCGGGTCGAACTCGGACACGATTGGCTCAGCACCGCTGCCACGATGCGCGTCACCAGCGCGGCTGGTACCGACCTCACGATTCAGTTGGAAGGCGCGGTAACCGCCGGATCAACCGGCCTCACCGCCGGCCCCGGCTCGATCGCGCACTGGCCCGGTGGATTGGTTCTCGCCTTTCCCGCTGCACACTCGGTTAACGGCACGATCGCACTCGATGTCGGCGACATGAACCTGACGTTCAATCGCGTTCTTGAGACACCGGTCGTTCTGCACATCGTCGACGATCACATCGAGCGCATTGAGGGCGACGGTGCCGACGCGATCCTGTTTCGCAGCTACCTCAGCGCGTTTGGAGACCGCGAGAGCTACGCCACGAGCCACGTCGGCTGGGGCATGAACCAGTTCGCGCGCTGGGACGCATCGCAGCTCTACGACCGTCGCGAAACCTGGGGAACCGAAGCACGCGCCTACTCGGGCAACTTCCTGTATTCCACCGGCGCCAACGAAGTAGCCGGCCGTTTCACAGCCGGTCACTTCGACTTGCCGATGCGCAATTGCACTGTGCGTCTCGACGACCGCACTGTCGTGCAGGAGGGCGAGTTGGCCGCCGAGCTGCTTCCATGACACGCGCCACGCCCGCGTAGGCTCGAAGCAGAATGAACACGCCGAACATCGAATCCGCCCAGGTTGTCCTGCCGTGCAACGATCCGATCTCCGCGACGATCGACTTCTTTACCGCGCTCGGGTTTGCGGTTCGCACGATCATGCCCGCCGATCACCCTCGCATGGCGGTCTTACAAGGCCACGGGCTGGCGATTCGGTTGGAAGTCGGCGCGGCAGGCCCGCCAGGAAGACTGCGCCTGCAAACCGACGACGCTGTCGACGCGCACGAAACCACCGCGCCAAATGGAACCGTCGTCGAGTTCGCACCGGCGCACACGCCGTTGGAACTACCGCCGCTCGTTGAAGAGTTCGTTGTCACGCGTGCGCCAGCCGACGACGCTGGTTTCGGCGAGGGCCGCGCCGGCCTGCGCTATCGCGATCTGATTCCAAGCCGCCTCGGCGGTCGATTCATCGCATCGCACATCCTCATCGAGGATGGCGGGCCGGTGCACGATTACGTGCACTTCCACAATGTCCGCTTTCAAATGATCTACTGCCATCGAGGCTGGGTGAATGTCGCCTACGAAGACCAAGGCGAGCCGATGCTTATGGTCGAGGGCGATTGCTTCCTTCAGCCGTCGACCATTCGACATCGTGTGCTCGAGGCCTCGGATCGCATGAAGGTGATCGAGATCGGCTGCCCGGCCGAGCACGAGACTTGGGCCGACCCCGACACCACTCTTCCCACAAGCGTCGTCGACCACACTCGTGGCTTCGGCGCCGACGGCCACCGGTTCGTGTTCCACCAAGCAGCGGGTGCGGCATGGACACCGTCTCGCTTCGCTGGCTACGAGACGCGAGACACAGGCATCGGCGTTGCAACCGACGGTGTGGCGGGCGTGCGCGTGATCCGACCTGTCCACCAGCCCCAGCCCGCGACCACTTCGCACACCGGCGAGTTTCAGTTTCACTTCGTTCTCGACGGTGCCATCACGTTGCAGTGCGATGGCGGCGAGTTCATGCGGCTGAACGAAGGCGACAGCTTCGTCGTACCAGCGAAGGTTGCGTACACCCTGAGCGACCCGACCGACGACGCTCAGCTGCTCGACGTCACGCTGCCCGCTTGGTCGCGCTCACAACAGTTCGAGCACGCCGCCGAGCCACTCGATGCTTTCGAGCGTGATCGGATCGACAACTAGCTGCAGGTGAGCGCAACCGGCTGCACCGAATGCGGCGAGTTGTTCCGCGAGTTCCTGCTGCGTGCCGCGCAATGGCTCGGCGACGACGGCATCGGAACCCATCGTGCGTCCGATGCCACCGGGCACCTGTACGTACACAGCTGCCGTCGACTCAACCTCGCTTGCTACGCGGCCGGCCAACTCGCAGTGTTCCGCAACCTGCTCGGCCTCACGCTGAAAACCTTCGACGGTGTTGCCGAAGCGACTCCACCACACATTCCAGGCGTGCACGTGCGGCAACGCAATAGAAAGCATTCGAGGCGCCGTCGAACCGATCAGCAGCGGTGGCCCACCGGGCCGCGAGATCGGATCGACCTGACCTCGCACAACGTTGTAGAAGCGACCATCGTGATCCACCACCTCGCCGACCAACAACCGCCGAATAATCCCGAAGGCTTCCTCGAAGCGACTCACACGATTGTCGAAAGCAAAACCGAACGCGCGGTACTCGCGCTCGTTCCACCCGGCGCCGAGACCGAGGATCAAGCGACCCCCCGAGATTGCATCGACCGTCGCTGCCTGCTTCGCAAGCATCGCTGGTTCGTGGAAACCGATCGATGCGACGAGCGGACCAATCTCCACACGAGTCGTTACTGCAGCAATCGCCGCCAAAGACGTCCACACTTCCCAGGGGCCGCGCACCGACCCGTTAGGCAGGTCGTAAAGCAGATGATCGCCGAGCCAGATTGAATCAAAACCGACGGCCTCGGCCGCCCGCGCCATCGGAATCAGCTCTGACCAAGGCACGAACCGCTCGACCTCGGGCAGTTGCACACCGATCTTGAACGTGCGTGTCATGCGATTGCGAGTGTTGAGTTACCGCGACGAGGTTTCGCGCAGCGCAGCAAGCGTCGTGCGGTAGTCCTCGACAGAGACCTCGCTGCGAGCCAGCCGCTCGGCGAGAATTGCCTCGGCATTGCCCGATCGCGGCGCAACCGCTGCCGTACGCCGGCGGGCGATGAACCAAGTAATCAATGCGGTTGCGATGACCAACAGAACGACCACCAACAATCCGCCGGCGCGATGATGATCGCCACGACCGCGCCCGAAGCCGCGCGGCCCAGGGCCTGGCCTGCCATCGTCGCCCCCAAAGGCGAGCGCGGTTCCGGCGAACACTGTCGCACTGATTAGCACGAGACTCATGACGACACCGACTTTTGCCACTACTGAGTTACGAATCATCGCCTGCTCCAATTCTTTGCACGGCACGGGCCGCTGATTGCCACCGTACTCGCCCTTACGTCATGGCGTGTAGCAGCGCCAGTTCGATGTAGGGCGCGAGGAACTCGGAAGCCGTGGCCGTCAGGTGGCTGTCGTCGCGGTACATCAACACGTTGCCAACGATCACCGGGCACAGCGTTTCGGTACACGTCCAGTCGCTGGTGGGAATGAAGTCAATGTCGTACTTCGCTGCCACATCTCGCTCGACCGCCAACCGACTCGGCCGAATCGCTTCCTCCCGCGTTGCCATGCAGTTCTCCGCCAACGTGAGGTTGCTCGCGAGGCAGTAAGGAACCGTATACGCCGGAGTCGACGAGTCACCGAGAAGCAAAACATGCTGTGCATGCGGCTTCAGCTTCGAGACCGTCAGGTCGAGTCCCTCGCGCCACACCTGATCGGGGTTGCGTCCCTCGACGCTGGGTGTGGCCCGGTACCGGTACCCGGAGAGGATGACCAGATCGGGGTTCGACAACTCGATCTCGGCGATCACGCTTGCTCGCCACACAGCACAGTCGGTGTAGTCGGGATCGCTGACGGTAGGAATCTCCGCGCTCGGGCACGCTTTCTTGGTATGCACGACCAGCTTCCACGCGTTCTGTTTCGCCACCAGGTCGATTGCTGGCATCCACTGCGCGGCGTGCGAGTCGCCGAACAACACAATCGTTACGGCGCCGGCAGAGTCGCCGTACACGCACTGCTTCAGTTCAATCTCGCCGATCTCGAGAATGCAGTCGTCGGGGTACACGCGCGGCAAGTCGTTCTTCGCATCGCGGAGGCTCGGGTTGAGGTTGGCCGGCACGTTCCTGTTGAGCACGGACTCCTCAAGCAACGCAAGGTTCGCCGCGATCAGCGGAGTTAGTTCAGGAGGATTGTCGTGCGATGCGTCGGCCACCACCGGACGCATGGCCGTTGTTGGCGGTGGCGGGATGGTCGAAGTAACCGGCGTACTGGTCGCGGCCGCCGTCGATGAAGGTGCAACCGTTGCAAACGTGGGCACAGCGGCTACCTCATCGGTCGACAGTCGCGGCGGATTATGCAGCACCAGCGACGCGGCCACAATGCCCGCCAAGGCCACCGATGCACCCACCGCCAAACTCCGCAGCGGGCTTCTGACTAGGGCGGGCAAGAAGCGCACCGGGTTCTCGAGCACCATGTAACTGAGCGCGGCGAGCCCAACGGCACCGAGCAGCAAGCCACCGCGCGTCAGCGCGTTGAGAGGGCCGTACTTCGCTTCCGCGAGTAGCAGCACTGGAAAGTGCCACAGATAAATAGCGTACGAGCGTGCGCCGAGCCACAGCATCGGACTAGCAGAAAGGAACAGCCCTGGACCGCCCGGCAGCGCGCCAGCGTTGATTACGGCAACAGTCGCAAGGACTGGTGCAACTGCGGCAAATCCGGGAAACGTTGTCGCGTCGTCGTACGCAAACGCGACACCAACGATGACCGCCAGCCCGACGTAGCCAACAATTGAGCGCAGCCGTTCCGCGCGCTTCCACAAAGTGCCACCGACGACCGCGATCAGCGCGCCACTCAGCAACTCCCATGCGCGCGCGGGAAGCATGAAGAACGCCCACATGGGTTCGCTGCGGGTGGACCTCACGCAGAGGATGAGCGATGCCACCCACATCAGACCCAGCACCGCGATCAGCGAACGGCGGGCAAGGCGGGCATATCGAACCAACACCAACATCAAGCCGGGCCAGACCAGGTAGTACTGCTCCTCCACCGCCAACGACCAGAAGTGCAGTAGTGGCGAAACTGCTTGGCCCTCGGCGAGGTAGTCGGTCCCAACGTTGAAGAAGCGGAAGTTGGCGACAAACGCGCAGGCGGCAATCGCGTCGCGAGCGAGGTCGCCCTGCGAGAGCCCATCGAGCATGAACCGGCTGGCGATCAGCGTCGCCACGACCACCAAACCCGACGCGGGCAGCAATCGACGCGCTCGTCGCGCCCAGAAGCCGACTAGTGAGACAGTGCCGGTAGTCGCCAGTTCGCGCATGAGCAGCGAGGTGATGAGGAACCCGGAGAGAACGAAGAATACGTCGACACCGATGTATCCGCCCGACAAGCCGCCGAGCTTGGCGTGGTACAGCAGCACGAGCACAACCGCGACGGCGCGCAAACCTTCGACTTCCGGCCGAAAGCGCGCCGTCGAGTCAAGCCCGCTTGTTGCCGGCAACATTTGCATCAAACTACTGGCACGCGACTAGGGAGTGAAGCTCTGACAAGGGCCTTCAGTAAGCGAGTGCACAAACTGATCGACACCATCGATCACGCTCGCGGCAGCAGCATCGTCAAACGCAGCAGCGCCGGCGCCGACGATCGAGCGCAAGAGTTCTGCAAACTCGGTCACCTGCGCGGTAGCTCCGGGACTGAGCATTCCGAAGTCCAGTTCGATTAGCTCAGCAAGAGCGAGCAGCGAGACGGCATCGGCAAAGACAATGTTTGGCGCGACTGTGAATTCGGGCGGAGTGTCGGTCGCGGCCAGTTCGCGCACGATCGCCGCGCCAACTCCCGCCTGCTGATCGAGTTTGGCGAAGTCCACTATGTCTGCTTCATCCTGGGCCGTGTGATAGCAGCCACCCGTCGCATCAGAGAACAAGATCGCGGGAACGCCTGCCTGCGCAAAGTTGGCGTGATCGCTGCGGCCCTGAAACAGGAATGAGCTGAGCATGACGGGTTGCAGTTTCGACGCGGCCATTGCGCTCGCGGTTGCCTGCACCAGTGTGTCGCCGCCGGTCTCGGCACCGATCGCAAACGTCGCGTTGGCTGACGATCGCAAAAGCGTCGCGCCCTGAATGTCGAAGTTCAGGTACGCCACAGTCTGCGCCAGCGGGACTACCGGAGAAGCAACGTAGGCGGCAGAACCGAGCAGGCCGTCCTCCTCCGCGTCCCACAGCGCAATAACGACCGAGCGGCGCGGAGTGCCCTCGGCGGCGATCGCACGGGCGATGCTGATAACCGTCGCCACACCAGTTGCGTTGTCGGTTGCGCCGTTACAAATGTGATCGACGGGATCGTCGGACGGACACTCGGAACCCACGTGGTCGTAATGAGCGCCAATGACGATGTACTCGTCGGCGAGGTCGCCGCCCGGAATCAGTCCGAGAATGTTGGTGCCGTAGGTGAATGGCTGCAGGTACCCGTCGGGTAACAGCGGTTGCGCAAACTGCGAAATCTGCTCGACGATCAGTTCCTGGGCGGCCGTCGACCCAGGCGATTGATTGTTGCGGCCGGTCAGTTCGTCGGATGCCAGAGCCTCTACGAGCTCGCGCGCACTCAGACCTTCGCCTTCAACCGACGCGCCCGTCGTGGTGGGAGTACTCGTAGGAGTTGCTGAGTCCTGAGGAACCGTGTCAGAGCGTTCTACCGCGTGAACCCATGGCCCATCGGAACTGCACCCGCTCGCGAGCAAGGCTGCCGCTGCCAAAGCGACGTGGAACGGGCGAAGCACGCAGCGACGTTATACGTCCATCTGTCGCGTGTCTGGGCAGCCCGACCTAGAGGAAGTAGCCACTGACGTCGACGACGACGTCGAGTTCCTCCTTGGTGTAGAGGCATACCTTTCCACCGGTGCCAATGCGAGCCAACACAAAGTTTGGAATCACGTCACCGGCCTTGAAGTTCAGGTTTGACGCGTTGGGCCGGTCTTGCCCGCACGCAAACACCGTCAAAAATCCCTGGGCCGCGGGGCCGATCGCTGTCACATTCAGGACAACCGACACTGCACTTGCAGGCACCCCACCGCGACCGGCGATCGGTAACTGGTAAGTCGTTCCCGCCGCTAGGCGACCCACGCTTTGGTGCTGCCCGTCGACTGTCGACAGACCCGCCCGGGTCTCCAACATCCGCTCCGGAACCAGCAAAGACGTCAGCGAGTCGGTGTTGGGGAAGTAACCACTGACGTCGACGACCAGATCCGTGGTCCTCAATGCAAAGAAACAGACAGTGCCCGCGGCACTGACGCGAGCCAAAACGGAGTTCGGAACTACATCGCCAGCAACAAAGTTCAGATTCGACGCGAGCGGCCGGTCTTCATCGCACGGAAACACAGTCAGATATCCCTGAGCAAGCGGCAGGATCGCCGTCACGTTCAACACCACTGTCGCAGCGTTGTCGAGAACACCACCACTACTACCGGCACCGTCAAGGTCGCGGCCGTAAACATCCAACGCGTATGTCTCTCCGGCCTCGATTAGACCAACGCCTTCATGCTGGTGGTCGATCGTGGCAGGACCGCCAGGACCATCACCCTCGCGCGTCTCTAACAGCCGTGCCGGTGCGGTGAGCGGCACCAACGCATCGCTCGTTGGAAAATAGGCGCTGACATCGACCAGGACGTCGGTTGTTGCCGTGCTGTAGATGCAGACACTCTGTGCACTGCCCACGCGGGCCAACACGGCATTGGGGAATACATCACCCACAGCGAAATTCAAGTTTGACGTCAGCGGACGAGCCTCACCGCACGGAAACACGGTTATGAAACCGTTTGCACCAGGGAGTACTGCCGTGACGTTCAGCACCACCGTGTCCGCATCCGTCGGTATACCAGCGCGGCCAGCTACCGGCAGTTGATAGGTGGTGTTTGCCGAAATCTTCCCAACGCCTTGATGTGCCCCGTCAACAGTCAGCTGGCCAGCGCGCGTGTCAAGCAGGCGCGCAGGTGCGCACAGCGGTATCAAATCATCGTTCAACGGTGGGAGGTCGAACACGACATCCGTCTCTCCGCGCGCAAAACCATTCCCATCGACGGCGATCCAATACGTGTACGAGTCGTTGATCTGGAACGTCACCTCACTGTGCGCGCCGGTGCCGGAGTTGTCGTCACTAGTCACGGCTGTGGAAGGACCGGTCGCCCCCTGATAAACCGCCAGCACCGTGTCGAAGTCGTCGGTGCCATCGGGAGTCGTTCGGATCGTCGCATCAGCGTTGTCCTGTTCGGGGCGCGGGTCGTAGCGGAACCACACCGAGCGGCGAGGGCCATGGCCCGCATGTGCCAACTCGCCGGACTCTTTCGTCGCAAACCACGTGCTCGCCGACACGGTCGAATCACCAGGGCACACTGCCGCGGCGGTCGACGCCGCTTTGGAGTCGTTGCCGGGCGTCGGTTCCGCACCCCAGCGGACACCGTTGAGATCGCCTGCCTGGAACGCAACGGGGTTGCTGCAGTTAGTGCTGCTCTTCATCAGCTGCGCGACGCCCGCGTAGTTGCTGTCGAAATGGTTGAGTCCTAGCGCGTGACCGATTTCGTGACCGATGACTGGCTGGTCGCACGCAGCAGACAGTGTGGGGCTGAGCCACACGATGCCCCCAGCCCAGCGGTTCACGCCTTCAATGACTGTCGAACCTCGCACTCCCCCACAGCCCAACTTTCCACCGGAGAGACTTCCGCACGGCGAATCAAGCTTGATCACCACCCAAATCTGGCCTGCGGGAATGCTGAAGTTGTTCCAATCTGCCGGCGGCGCGAAGGTCGAAGCTGCAACCTGAATGCTGAGACCGTTGTGGGCGTTTACCTCGTTGGCAACTTGCTGGAGCTCGTCGCGATAGATCTCGATGTTGCCTTCACCGCTAGTGATCAAGCGGATGTTGTAATCGCCATAGTGGCGTAGTGCGCCCGCGACGGTGACGAAGGTGTTGAATCCGTCGCCGAGCGTGACCGATGCGAAAAACCCGTCGCCTGTGCTCTGCTCGGCCGGTTGCTCGTCTGCAAGTGCCTCAAGTTCCTCGAACGTCTCTGCATCCATAACCGAATCAGGACTGGTCTTCACCCACTCGTCCACGGGTTCCTCGGCGGCCGCCGACTGCGGACTACCCGGCCCTGTCAAGGCGAGCATCGCCAAAATTGCTAACGCACACATTGGCCCCCGCGTCACAGCCATGAGCGTGATCGTACCGGTCGAGTCGTCCGCTAGGGCGGCGGCCCGGCCTGTCGTAGAATCAAGAAATGACCAAGGAATTTCAGGATGTTGTCGCGACTGAGGCCGAATTGCGCGAGCTGTACAAAATGCCGGCCGCGACGACCCTGAGGAAGAAGCTGACGACACTCGACGTGCATGCGCGGGCGTTCATCGAGTCCTCGCCGTTCATGCTGATCGGTACTGCATCACCAGACGGAACGGGTGATGTTTCGCCGAAGGGCGGCCCGGCCGGGTTCGTCGTCGTACTCGACGACAACCGGATCGCGATCCCCGATCTGTCGGGAAACAATCTGCTCGACTCAATCAGCAACATCGTCGCCGGATCGGGCATCGGGCTGATCTTCCTCATACCTGGCGTCGACGAGACGCTGCGTGTCAACGGGCGTGCCTGCCTCACGACCGACCCGGCGGTACTCGATCGCTGTGCTGTCAAGGACCGGCGGCCGAAGGCGGCCATCGGGGTGACGGTGACTCAGCAGTACATGCACTGCGCGAAAGCCTTTCGGCGCAGCGAGCTATGGAATCCGCAGGCATGGCCAGATCTCGCCACGCTGCCGTCAGCAGGGTGCATCGCTCGCGATCAGTACGCCGAAATCTTCGAGATGCCAGCGGCTGACATTGAGGTCATGCTCGAAACTAACTATGCGACAACCATGTGGGAACCTGGCGGCAAGCCCTGACGAGTAAGGAAGTCGATAAATGCCCGAAGAATTTGAAGGTGACCTTGCAGGATCCGTTTTCTGGGGCGCCGACCTCACCGGAGCGATGTTCCGCGACGTCAGACTCAACGACGCCACGATCACTCACGCGTGGTTGACCAACGTCAAAATCGACGCACTGGTCGACAAGATGGTGATCAACGGGGTCGACGTCACGTCGTACGTGAACGAGCGAGACGAGTGGTATCCGCTGCGCACTGTGTTGAAGTTCCCAGAGAATCCCGACGAGATCCGCGCGTCATGGGCGCTTCTCGAGCCAGCATGGGCTAAGACCGTCGCACGCGCGCAGGCTCTTGGCGAGGCCAAGATGCACGAGTCGGTCAACGGCGAGTTCTCTTTCGTCGAGACGGTTCGGCATCTGGTGCTGGCGATGGACAAGTGGTTCACCGTGCCTGTCCTCGGCGACACGTTCCACCCAATTGGGCTGCCGAACAAGGGCTCACTCGACTTCGGCTTTCCCGGTCTCGACTACAACCTGAAGCCGTCGGCGGCCGAAGCTCTCGCCGTTCATGCCGATCGGTGCGCTCGATATCGCGACTTCATTGCGACGGTTACCCCTGCCGACCTGACGCGAAACACCGACATTCTTGAAAACGGCCCGCACCCGCTATTGCCGTGCCTACACACAGTCATCGAAGAGACGTTCTGGCACAACCGCTACGCGCTGCGCGACCTAGCGCTGCTGGAAGCAGCGAAGTAGAAGCGCTTACTTAGCCCGCTTGACGGGCTTAGCTTTTACCTTCGCTGGCTTCGCCGCGGCTTTCGCCGGCTTGGCCTTCACCTTCGACTTGTTCAACGCAACGGCCGCGCGAATGAGTGCCGTCAGTGCCTTTGCATTCACCTTGTCGCCCTCGCTGAAGTCGATGGCGCGGCGAGCGTTGCCGTCAAGACTTGAGTTGAAGAGCTTCGAAGGGTCGGGCAGTGCCGCGCCGCTGAAGAACGTCAACTTCACAACGGCCTTGTAGGACTCGCCGGTGCAGATGATTCCGTTGTCCTCCCACACCGGAACGCCGCGCCACTTCCACTCCTCGACAACATCGGGGTCGGCAGCCTTGATGAGGGCTCGCACCTCGGCGAGCATCTTGCCGCGCCAGTCGCCCAGCTCTTTGATTCTTCCGTCGATCAGTTGCGACGGCAATTTTGTCTTCGATGCAGTGGTCGTCATGCCGACACTTTACGGGACCCATCCGGGCAGCTTCGACGCCTGCTTGATCCAACGTGCGACAAGCTTCTCGTCAAGCAGGCCGTCCTCGTAGATGTCGAGGTAACGAACGTTCTTGTCCTTCGACTCGCCGGGCGGTAGCGGCTTCAACTGTGCGCCGTAGAAGAACGTCACCTTCACGTATTTGTTGAAACAGTGGTAGCTCATGAACCAGCCGCGGTCTTCGATGCCGTAGAAAGGCGAGTTCCACTTCACCGCCTTCTTCACCTTCGGCACGCTGCTGACGATTAGCGCGTCGAGCTGGCGACCGACTTTGCGTTTCCATCCGGGCATCGCAGCAATGAACGCCTGGACTGGCGCATCGCCGTCACCCTTTGGAATCTGCGGGTTGCCCCCTGAGAGGAGCTTCACCGCGGGCGACTTCTTAGGCATCGAAACTCCTATCGGTCTTGGAACCGGAACAGTTGATTGGGTAGACGACTCGCTGCGGTACGTGCCTTGACTCTCTCGCGGCCGACCGAGAACTTTCCCGTCCCGGGAGAGATGAAGTCAAGCGCGGTGCACCCAGCCGCGTCGAACCATCGGCGCACCGAGGGGGTGAGGTCTGGTAGGCGACGGTGGCGCGTCCAAATGACATTGGCGCCGTCGTGACACATCGCTGGCACTGCGCGAGTGATGGTCTCGACCTCGCCATCAGGAACGTTGCCGAAGATCCCGACGAGCAACAACAGGTCGACGGGCAGTAGATGGCCAAACGTGTCAACGTTGCCCGCGTCGCCGACTATCACGTCAATGTCCCCGCCGGCGGCTTCGAGATTCGTTCTCGACTCGTCGGCGAGCTGACGGTCTAGCTCGACAACGCCGCCGGTCACGTCGGTTCGGCGAGGATGATCGCGCAAGGCGTCCGCCAAGTCGCGAGCGTTGCCAGCGCACAGCGACAGAATTCGGACGGGGCCACGGGCCGCGCCGTCGAGTGACTTGCGTATCAGCGTCGTTACCTGTCGACGCCTCTCTGAAAGCGCGCTATCGGGATCGTCGTACTCCGAGTGCCACTCGATCCAATCCTTCGCCACAAGGCAACAGTAGGAGCACTCAGCCGACTACAGATACAGGTCACCATTGAGGTACTTGAGACCCGAGTCGGGTTGCAGCGTCACGACTCGATGGCCTGGGCCGAGGTCGCGTGCCAATCGGATTGCGGCAACGACGCTGGCGCCACCACTTGGCCCAGTCCACACACCTTCAGTCCGCGCTAGGTCACGAGCCATCGCCCGGGCATCGGCCGTGCTGACCATCTCGACGCGGTCGTAGCTGTCGGGCGTGATGAGCGGCGGCACGAATCCGACGCCACCACCCTCAATCATGTGAGTGCCTGCGGGCTTGCCTGAGATGACTGCCGACTCGGCGGGCTCGACAACCGTGCGGATCACGTTCGGCCATCGCTCGCGCACCGGCCGCGACATACCCGTGTATGCACCTCCGACACCCACGTAGGCGACCACGCCATGGATCTCACCAGCAATCTGCGCCACGAGTTCGCGGCCAATATCGCTGTACAAGTTGAGCGTGTCGAGATTGTTGAACTGGTCGGTTGGAAACGCGCCTTCCTGTTCCACGATCTCGGCGACGCGTGCACGCATCTGCGGAATGAGTTCGGGGTGAATTCCTTGGTCGCTGTGAACTAGTTCAACCTCAGCACCGAATGCGCGCATCGTCTTGATCTTCTCTTCGGCGAACACGTTGGACGACACGATCCTCAGTGGGTAGCCCTTAACGCTGCACACCATCGCAAGCGAACTGCCGGTTGATCCGCCCGTGTACTCGACCACCGTTTGGCCGGCACGCAACTCGCCGCGCGCCTCCGCGCCCTCGATCATCGCCAGCGCCATGCGATCTTTGTAAGAGCCAGTCGGGTTCGCTCCTTCGAGCTTCACCCACACTTCTGCGGCGTCGGCGCCGGGCAGCACAGAGAGTCGGACAACAGGCGTGTTACCAATCGCCGCAAGTGCACCGGATCGCTCGACCACTCGCGCGAACCGTACCACTCGGACATAAAAGCATCTCGGGGAGCGCCGCTTCCAGCGCTCCCCGAGACCCACGTGAGACGAACTCTGTTTGCTACGAGGCTCAGCCGCCGAAGGCTGCCTCGAATGCAGCGGTCAACTCCGGGGTGGCGAGGCCGCTGTAGCCGCAGAAGTTGACGTTGCCTTCGGCGGCCGTGATCAGGTACTTCTCGCCGACCTGAAACTCAAAACCGTCGATCAACGCCGGTGAGCCCACGGCTCCATGCAGCACGACGGTGGCGGCATCGCCGCCTGCGTACCAGCGGTCGACGTTGAGTGTTACCGACTCGCCCTCAACCGCGGTAGCGGTTGCGGCAAAGGCCGGCGCCATGTCGGCCAGAAGCGCCACGTCGAACACGATGCACGACGACATGGAGTTGCTTTCCCCAAGGGACAATTCAAGTGGTGTTCCGGCGGCGACCTCGCTGCCACCGTCGCCTCTCGAGCTGTTGATGATCGCAGCGCTTCCGAGCGCCACAACCGCGGCAGCGGCAACGCCAGCGACGATCTTCCATGCCGGACGACGCGCGGCTGCCGATGTGTTCGTGACGGACGGGGTGTTCACGGCCTCTTGGTCGATAAGTGGGGTGTTCATGATCTGCTCCAGACGGGTTCGTGACGACGGTGTCGCCAATGATTCGACAGACACACCGGAGTGCATTGGGTCGAGTCGTCCGAGTTGTTCTCGCATCTCGTCTTTCACGGCCGTGCCTCTTCTCTGTGTCCGAACGCTTCATGTCCGCCACTAGCGCCACTCTGTCGCATCGACGAAGCAATCTTCTTCTTCGCTCGAGTAAGTCGCAGGCTGACCGCGTTCGCGGTCGTATCAAGCGCGATTGCGATCTCGCGGGGTTCCAGCTGCTCCCATGCCCACAACCGCACGAGTTCTCGTTCCGAATCGTCCAACTGGTTGAGTGCGGTCGTCAGCTCGTCATGTCCATCATCAGACGGCGCATGCTGACCATGGCTTAAGTGAGTCAATGGGTCGGCGGTGAGGCGGCCGACGAGGCGAAGGCGACGGTTGTTTCCACGGCGGCTGTTCGCCAAGCACAGTTTGGCCACCCCGTACGACCAAGGCCGCAGATCATCGATCGGCACATCGTCGAGTCGTCGCCAAAGGACCAATAGAGCGTCGTTCAATAGCTCGGACACATCCTCAGCCTGCGCACGTCGGCCGAGGTATCGCTGCAGTGGCTCGTACACCTCCGCGACGGCAGACTCGAACCGTTTCCTTCGATCAACATCAGCTTCCATGTCAGGCTTTCAGACGACCGCCGAAGCCTCCCGGTTCCAAGTCGCGGACCGCTCAGGCGCGATTGAGGAAGTCGATCGCTCCGCGCGCTGCCATTACCGCAGTGCTGAATGACGCCTGCAGCAGGTAGCCGCCGGTTGGCGCGTCCCAGTCGACCATTTCACCGGCAACGAAAACGCCGGGGAGTCGGTTGATCATCAATGCATGATCGAGTTCGCTGAAGGCCACGCCGCCTGCCGTCGAGATGGCTCGATCGATCGACATTGTCGATCGCACGTCGATGGCCAACGACTTGATCATTGACGCCAACGCATCCGGCTCACGCGGAACACGATTGCCTGTGACCTCGCGCAGCAAGGCGACCGACACCTTGCTCAGCCCGACTCGGCGGAGCACTGCGGTCAATGAGTCCTTCGGTCGCGAGCGAGCAAGCCGATCCACAAGCTGTTCGAGGGTGAGATCGGGATGCAGATCGAAGTGCAAGGTGCAAGTGCCGAGGCGATCAATCGTGTCTCTGATCGTGGAGGATTGCGCGTAGACAGGGCCGCCCTCCAATCCCGCGGTTGTGATCATTGCGTCGCCGCGCACTGAGGCAGCGTCGACAGTGAGCGCGATGTTTTTCAACGGGACACCGCCGAACTGACCGACAAAGTCCGCAGACCAGTCCACCAACACACCGCAGTTCGCCGGGCGCAGCGGCGCAATCTGCACGCCGAGTTGATTGAGAGTGTCGACCCATCGGCCATCGGAACCGACTCGTGGCCAACTGGCGCCGCCGAGTGCAAGGATCGTCGTGTCTCTCGCGGCTTCGACGATCGTTCCATCGCCGCGTTCAAACACGAGACGCCGAGTGTCGACTTCCCCGTCGGGTCGGCGCGCCCACCCCTGCCAGCGATGACCGACCTTGATCGCGACGTTCAGATCGTTGAGGCGACCAAGCCATGCGCGCAATAGGGGCGTTGCGCGAAACGATTCAGGAAACACGCGGCCGCTCGACCCGACGAACGTCGGCTCGCCGAGTGAAGCGCACCACGCGCGCAACTGCTGCGGTGTATAAGCGCACAGCGCAGCGACAATTGAAGGTGACGAAGCGATGTAGCGGCCTTGAAAGGTTTCGACCGGTTCGCTATGTGTGATGTTCAGCCCGCCGCGCCCGGCGAGAAGAAGCTTGCGACCGACCGAGCGTTGGTGCTCGTACACCGTCACCGCGACGCCGGCCGTGGCAAGCACCTCGGCCGCCATCAACCCAGCGGGCCCGCCACCGACGACGGAGGCTGACGGAGTTGACTTATCGAATCCCACTAACGGGCAGTCTGGTCCGTGCGTGAGCTCACGGGCACTACGGTGCCCGACATGGCTCAGATGGGACCGGATTGGCGGTTGATCGATGGAATTGCGACGGCATGGTTCGACGCGCGGTCACTGAGCGAGGGTGCTGCGTTGGCTCGGTGCATTGTGGAGTTGTCGGGCGAGATCGTGGTCGACGTGCGCGCGACCGGCACACGGGTGCGCCTCGACTCAAATGAGCACGCTGAGGAGGTATCGGCGGCGGCGCGCGATCTTGGACTTGCCGCGAACCCTGCGGTGCTGCAGCAGTTGAGCGTCGTGATCGAGTCGGCGAACCCGACTGGCGTGATGCGGTTCTGGCAGCGCGTGTTTGATTACGCGCCTGGAGAGGACGGAGGTTTGACTGATCCGTTGCATCGCGATCCCGCGCTGCGGATTCGGCAGTCGACCGAGCCGCGGCCGCTTCGAAACCGCGTCCACCTCGACGTAGTGCGACCGGGACCTGTAGTCGGACAGCTGAATCTTGGTGAGGCATCCGGACCATACGGGGTCCGCCACGCCGACCCCGATGGCAACGAGGTCGACTTGGTACCGGGCGACGCGCTCGGCGAGAAGATCGAGACGGCTGACTGGCACGCGGTCTTCAGCGCGATGGCGTGCTACCGCACCACCTCTCCTACGCAACAGGGTGAGCTCGCCGCAGTGGCATCGGCGCTGGCCGACGACGCGGGCTTCCCGCTCCTGATCGACCTACGCCCCGGGCTGGTCATCATCGACAGCAGCAAGGATCAGTGGGAAGCCGATGCCCACGGCCTGGCGCTCGACTTCACCGAGCTAGCCGCGAGCATCCAGACCGCTGCGCGCGACCTCGGCGCCACACCGGATGGGGCGCTGCCGCGCTTCACTCAGGTCTTCCTCGATGCTGCCGACGTCGCCGCGGTCCGCGCGTTCTGGGTCGCCGCACTCGGATTCGCCCTCGACCGGCGAGCCGGGTGCACCGACATTTACGACCCGCGGCGGCTGAACCCGGTACTGGTGTTCCAAGCGATCGATGCTTCAGAGACGGAGCGACGTGAGCAGCGCAACCGCATCCACTTCGAACTCGCGGTGCCGTCCGACGTCGCACAAAGGCGCGTCACGACGATGGTCGCAGCCGGAGGCCGAGTGCTCAACGAGTCGGAAGATCGCTGGCGCATCGCCGACCCCGAAGGAAACGAAATGGTGATAGTCAGCGAGGAATTCGGCTAGGTGGCCTCGAGGTCGTGGGATGCGTCGTCCGCGTCAAGGGACTCTCGTGAAATGCCACCCATCGGCAAGGCAAACGCACCAAGGCCAAAGAGCACGACGGCCGCTACCCCTGCGATCGCAAACAATGGCGAAACGGTTGATGGCCGAAGCGGGTCGAACATCGGCACATAGAGCGTGAGAACAAGCGCACAGTTGGCCGCGACGAGCACGGTGGCGAGTCGTTGGCTGACCGCTGCAGTACCGGCCACGAGTCCAATGACGGCCAGTACTGGAAAAAGAAACGATGCTGTGTGGACAACCGTGGCCGAGGGCCAATTGCCGTATTGGAGAATCGTCCATAAGACAATCGCTGGCGCGACATAGGTGAGAGCGCGCAACGCGAAGGTCCACTCGGCATCATCGCGGGGTATCCGTCGCACCGACGCTATGGCCATCACAACCAGCCCAAGAAGCAGCATCCCGATGTTGGGTAACAAGTGAAGAAACCGCCGGTGGCGGGCCTGCTCGATTCCCTGCTGGAAGTCGCCGGTGAGCACAAGACGCGCCGCGTGCCACATGGCTCGCACTCCTCGGATGCCGCCGGTCACCATCTCTAGGTTGTCAAGCTTGAGCTGAACGATGTCGCCAAAGTCTGTGTGGAGATAAGCGTTTGCGACTGCACTCGGTAGGGACTCGTCACTCACGTCCACTTGCCCTGCAAGCATCCACTTCTGCAACCGGTTGCCGGGCGGATCGACGAACTGTTGATACGCCATCCATGGAATCTGAAACAAACCGACGACAAGCACAAACGCAACTACCGAGCGTCGGCTCGGCCTCGCCCGCCACACGGCGGCAATCACAAGTGGAATCACCGCATAGACGCTTGCTCCATGACAAAGCAACGCAGCACCGAGCAACATCCCGAGAAGCGCACAAGTGGGCGTGCGTCTCGCTGAGGTCGGCCAATCGGCCCCGAACACGATGCCGCATGCCGCCAGAAGAAATCCGACCGGCAGAAGCTTTGGCCAGACGAAGAAACCGTGCACGATCGCGATGTCACCGACTAACACAGAAACCAATACCAACGCCCGCGTGCGCGGTCGCACAGCGAAGGCTGCGAGCAACGACCATGCGCCCACAATCCACAACTGCTGGAGCGCGACTGCCAGCACCTGGTATCTGATCCCGCTCGCCGACCATCCGAACGGCATCGCCGCGACGACATATCCGACTTGCAGCGGGGGTCGGTCACTCGACAGCCATTCCGCAAAGGCTGGTGCCGCATGGAAGCTAGGCGACCGGAACAAGCCTTCCGCGAAATACAGCGGTATGTAGTTGTCTGGGGGTAACGGATGTGAGTATCGCGTCTGGGCAAGGCCAATTGGGTTGGCCTCGCCCCCATACAAGAACCCCGACGACAAAACAAATACCGTGCCCAACATCCATAGAAACCAAGGCGCACAAACCAGCGCCGACAGAAAAAAGCTCACATCGCGACCACGTATCACGATCCAGACGATCGTCCCGCCGGTCACTGCGGGGATACCGAACGAGATGACAACGCCGAGCGGGTGCCAAACAAAGTAAGCCCAGAACGTCAATATGGCTGAGGCCGCGCTCGCGGAAAGCCCGATCGCTGAGGTCAGCGTCACAGAGCGCAGCCCTCGACGAACCGCGACCAGCGAAGCACTCACGCCCGGCAGCGCAATCAGCCCGCAATAAGCGAAAGCCAGCACGAGAACGCGGCACGCCTGCAGCATCAAATGAAACTAGTCGCAGGTCAGAGGAGCTCCGAACCTGACCGTCTCCCCGCACGAGGTAGGGCTACGCGAAACAGTTGAGACCGCTCGTGTCGGAGGACCGAGCAACCGATTCTGGTTCCGGTCATTGGCGGCTTTAGCGGCGGGATCACTAGACATTTCATGTGCCAAACTGTCACGTGAGCGAAGGGCGTCTGGGTAAGCGTTCGACCAGCGTAATGACGTTCCTGTTCACCGACATTGAGGGCTCGACGGGACTAGTGCAGGCCGCCGGACCCCGTTGGCCCGACCTACTTGATCGGCACCGCGCGATTATCCGTGCGGCGATCAACGAACACTCCGGCACTGAACGCGGGACCGAGGGTGATTCGTTCTTCGTTACGTTCTCCAACCCCTCAGCCGCAATCGCGGCAGCGACGCAGGCCCAACGGGAGCTCGTCGCCGAGCCATGGCCGAATGGGCTGGCGGTGCGCGTGCGCATGGGCCTTCATCTTGGCGAAGTTGACGACACTGACGAGGGCCCAGTGGGGTTGGCAATCCATCACGCGGCGCGGATCGCGACGGCAGGGCACGGAGCGCAGATCGTGCTCAGCGACAATGTGCGTACTGCTGCCGGCAGTTTGCCCACTGGCGCGGCGGTGATCGAACTCGGTTCGTACCGAGTGCGCGATGTCGGCACCGTACCGATCTTTCAGCTGGCTGCCGCCGGGCTTCCACGCGATTTCCCGCCGCTGCGCGTACCGCCAGAAGTCCCTGGCAATCTACCGATCGAGTTGACCACCTTCATCGGCCGCGCCGCCGAGGTCGCCGCACTCACCGAGGAACTCGCCCACCATCGAATGATCACCTTGATCGGGGTTGGTGGAACCGGCAAGACGCGTCTAGCGATCGAGACCGGCATATCAGTTTCTGCAACGTTCCCGGATGGCTGTTGGATTGTTGAATTGGCGAAGGTGATGGTGCCAGAAGCGATCCCGCTGGCGTTCGCCGATGGTCTCGACATCACCGCTCCGCCTGAGGGCGACGTGATCGATCACCTTGTCGCCCGCCTGCGCGGCAAGCGGGTATTGATTGTCGTCGACAACTGCGAACACGTCCTTGCCGATGCGGCCGCAGCCATCGAACGGATCATCGCCAAGTGCCCAACGGTTGCGGTGTTGGCAACCAGCCGAGAACCGTTGATGATTCGTGGCGAGCGCCTAGCACCCGTGCCATCGCTGTCACCCGATGACGCCGGACGGTTGTTCGTGGAACGCGCTCGCGATGAAGCACCAGACCTGCAGCTTGACGATGTCCAGCATCGCGCGATTATTGAGCTGTGCAAGCGGCTTGATGGTCTGCCGTTGGCACTCGAACTTGCCGCTTCACGTGTGCGATCGCTTTCCCCCGTCGAACTCGTCAGCGCGCTCGAAGAACGTTTCCGAATGCTGGTCGGAGGAAGGCGTTCGCGGATGGAACGCCATCAGACGATGCGTGGCACCCTCGATTGGTCCTATGACCTGTGTTCGCCAGCAGAGCAGGCGGTGTTCGACCGGCTATCCGTGTTTCCCGCCGGATTCGACTTAGCCGCCGCCCGGGCTGTTGCCAGTGACGACGATGTCAGCGAACTCGATGTCAGCGACATCGTGCCCCAATTGCTCGATCGATCGCTGCTCCAACGCACAACTGCCGCCGACGGCACCACCCGCTATCGCATGCTGGAGACAATGCGCGCCTACGGACGCGAGCACCTGCAAGCACAAGGGGCCGCCGACAATGTCCGCGGCTGTCATGCCCGTTACGTAGCGCGCGAGGTTTGGTCTCTCCAGCAGCGTTCGCTAGGTCCCGACGAACTACATGCCCTCGACCGACTCGACGAGATCATGCCCGATGGCCTCGTCGCACTCGACTGGTGCATTGATAACCGCGAATGGGAGTTAGGGCTCAGCGTCATGTGGGCAGGCGGCGAGTCCGCCTCACGAGAAAGAGACGAGATGCAGTCGCGTCTCTACGATGCTGCCCGCGCCGACCATGCACCGGCACATCTCCTCGACGAATTAGGACAACTGGACTATCGCGAGTTTCTGATCGTCTCGATCCCCGACCAAAGCCGGCGCGCCTGGGGAACACTCCGGGCGAAGCTTCCGATTCCGTCCAACCGATTCGTATTTTCTCCTCACGACGAGATCACCGTTGACGCCGACCACGTCGCAGAATTCGTCGCCAGCCTTGATCATTGGAGATCAGCTCCCACCATCACTCGTTTCTGGGCGGAGTATTCCGCGATTCGAAGTCTGTCGCTCTGCGTCGAGGCAGACGCCGTAGTCGATCAACTCTTGCAGGACTTCGAAAACTTCGTGCGCACTCTCCAAAGCGACCGTGCCTCACATCGTGTCGCCCACCTCAAGGGCTACATCGCCATGCAACACAAGGACTGGGCCACTGCCGCGAAATGGCTCGGCCAGTACAAAACAGCTCGACGCGGCCAACTCCGGACAATGAATGACCTGGCATCAACGTGGCACTATCTGGCCGCTCGCGCACTCGACTCGAAACCATTCCGGCTGAGCGGCTTCGAACTGCGCGACCCCTGGCGGTTCTACCGCGAACAACACTTCGAAGGGTTCAGGTGGCACGGTGCCACCGCCACTGCACTGGCCTTGCAACGGCTAGGGAACGACCTACTGGCCGATCGCTTCGCCACCTGGGCCATGCGCGACACCATCGGAATCATGGAGCCCTACGGCTTCGCAGCCAAACTCAAACTAGCCGGCCTCCCCAACGCAACCATCGATCAACACGACGACCTCGAATCCCTCATCGACCAACTCCTCGTCTTCGCCGACGACCTCGACGCGAACGATCAAGCAACCCGCTCTAGTGTCGGAGGACCGAACGACTGAATCTGGCGTGAGCCACTGGCGGCTCAGCAAGCACTTCGAATCGTGTTCGACGGAACAGCGGTGGTGACAGCTGTACTCTCCCCTGTGTGCGCACCCTGCTGTCACCGTCGAGCGGTAGTCGTTCTTGGAAACGCCTCTTGACCGGCGGTACCGCCCTGGTTGCGACTTTCGTCGCGGTGATGTGGCTGCCATGGGTCGGTTCCGATGCCGAAGGCCTCACCCTACGAGGGTTCAGAAAGTACATCGCCATCGCCAGCGAGACGTATCCGGGATTCAGAATCGACAGCCGATGGTCGGAGCTCTATCTGACAAGCGAACTGCCATGGGTCTGCCTGGGCGCCTCCACCGTCTTGTTGGTTGGCGCGTGTATCCCGTCGCGTGCGCAGCGTCCTGTGCGTTTACTGGCGGTGACGGTTGCAGTCTTTTCGGCGATCGCGACCCTCATGTCCTTGGTAGGCGGCGGGCTGAATAGCACCGGCGCTGGCTTCTGGATCGCGGTTGTTGGATACGTGACCGTCGCAATCTCGATGGTGGTTCCAGTCGGATCGTCTTCGACGTCGACCGATTCGACGTCCCTCGGCGGGCCGCGGGTCACTAACGATCCAACATCGTCGTAGCGTCGACCCGGGTGCGTCCCCTGTAATACAGCACCCCCAAACTGCATGGAGACGTGGCAAGCGGTTTTCTCACTCGGCTAGACCATCCGGCGTGTGAGGGCACAGCGGCGGATACCGGCTTCTGCTCGGTCGCCAATGGCGGGAACCTGGAGGTCGTTGCTATCGGTGAAACTCGGGTGCCGCGCGCGTGGACCACTCGCAGATTTGCGAGTATCATCCGAGAGGTATGGTTGATTTCAGGTCCGATCCCAGTGAGAGCGTTGAGGGCAAGGGCATCGCTCGGCGCGCATGGGACGCCTATGCCCGCGGCGTGGATCGGGCGACTAAGCCACTCGACCCGGTTAAGACTGCGTGGGCGCGGAAACTTACGGAGGAACTGATCGGGTTCTGGGTCCTTTGGCACTCGCTCGGAGGGTTCGAGGGACTAGAGCGATTTGGAATGCACAAGGCAACGATCTGGCGGAAGGTGAAGAAGTTCCGAATGATTCTCGGTCAGCACCCTGACGAGTACAAGTTTGTCGGGATCACTATCGACCCACCGAAGCTGTGGGATGCGATGGCGGCAGAGCGCGCCGCGTCAACGCGGGCAAAGAAGTAGCAACCGATGTCGGACCTCACAGCGCACGCCAGTCGAGGGCTACTCGCAAATTCGCAAGTAGAGCTAACGTCCGGGATCGACGCGCTGTATTTGTCGGCGCAAGGAACTGCCCCGCCGTCGCTGTTCGCCGATCTTGAGAGTGCGCGAGCCGCGGCCGAAGCCGACTCACTCCCAGTCGATACGACGGTGGGCGGATACCCGGTCAAGGTGCAGCCGTGGGCGTGGGGCAAGTACCGCTACTGCGCATTGCACGAGCTGGCGCGGATTGGTTTCACCTGGAGCGAGAAGCTCCCGGTGGTTCGCTTTCAGCCGACGGCGATGGCGTTGCACGCGCTGGGGCCGCAGAGCACGATCTTGTGGGCGGAGAATTTTCTCGACGCGTGCGGCATTGAGGCGTCGTTGCATATGGCGCGGCTCGATCTGCATAGCGATTGGCAGGGCATCGAGATTCGAGCGAACGAGCGCCAGAACTTCGTGTCGTACTCGAACCGTGTTGCGTTGTACGAGGTCGATGAGGAACTGTCTGGTTTGGTGTTCGGTAAGCGCGGTGGGGCATTGCTCGCTCGCATATATGACAAGACGCGTCAAGCAAACGAGAAGGGCGACGATTGGTGGCCCGACGTCTGGGGAGCGGCCTACGACGCGGAACGTAAAGTGATGCGCGTCGAGTTCGAGTTCAGTCGAGCGGGCCTCATGGAGTTCGGCGTTGACACACCACCGCAGGCGTTGGCGAAGGCTCCCGAGTTGTGGGCGTATGCAACATGCTCGTGGCTGTCGCTTCGTACTCCCACCGAAGACGAAACTCGTTCGCGGTGGCCGGTCGATGATCGGTGGAAGGCGATTCAGGGTTCGTCGCTCGCAGGAGGCTGTGCGCCGGCTGATCGTATTCGAGCCGGTCAACGCGAAGGCGAACTACGAACGCTCCGCAAGCTTGCGACGGGTGTGCTGTCGAGCATGGCTGTACCCCTGGATACAGACGACATCAGAGACACACTGCAGGCCGCTGAAGCGGAACTGCTTAACTACGAACTGGTCAGTCAACGCTTCTTTGCCGATCGGGTCGACGAAAAGCGGCGGCGTGCACGACCATGAAGCGTTCCGACGGCTGGTCGACCCTGGCGGCAACGCTGGTGACGATCGGACTGCGTATTGTTCTCACTCAACAAGCAGAGGACGAAGAGCAAGATGCTGACGATCGCGTACATCCGAGTATCGACGGAAGATCAAGTCGACTACTCCCCCGACGCGCAACGCAACCGATGCGTGCAACACGCGATCAGCCACAACCTCGGGCCGGTGACATTCCTGAGTGACGAAGGACGATCGGGCAAAGACCTCGATCGACCGGCAATGGCCGAGCTAATGAGATTGGTCGAATCCGGCGAAGTCTCAAACGTGATCGTGTGGAAGCTCGATCGGCTGACGCGCGATGTCGCCGACCAAAGCCGACTTATCAAGTTGTTCAAGCAACACGCTGTCGCACTCCATTCCGTGATCGGCGGACGCGTCGACATCAACTCTGCGTCGGGACGAATGCAAGCGGGTATCCACGGCGTCATTGATCAGTACTACCGCGAAGGACTGGTCGAGAACGTACTGATGGGTAACCATGAGGCCATCGTCGAGAAAGGGCGATGGCTCAACCGTGCGCCAACGGGCTACGACATGATCAACGGCGAGCTGCGCAGTAACGAGCAAGCGCTGCTCGTTCGTCGCGTGTTCGAATTGCGGGCACAAGGCAAGTCGTATCCCGAGATCGACGCGGCCACCGGCCTGAAGTACTCAACAGTGCGACAGATATGCGGCAATCGCGTTTACCTCGGAGAAACGCGCCTGCGTGACAAGTGGTATCCCGGCATCCATGAGCCGCTCGTGTCACCTGAGTCGTTCGAGGCGGCACAGCGTGGCAACTCGACTGGTCGCCGCATCGGAACCGACTTGCTGTCGGGTCGCGTCGTTTGTAGTGCATGTGGTCGTCGTATCGCCATCGAGTACAACGGCCGCGGCAATGGCATCTACCGCTGCAAACATCGCGGCAAAGGCTGTGGCATGCCGGGTCGATCAGCGAAGGGACTAGCACTTGCCGCCAAACTGGCAATGCGAGTCCTGTCCGAGGACGAAGAGCTACAAGCAGCAATCCGGCAGGAGCTATGCGGAAGGGCCACGGGAGCGCAGGCGGCAAAGCCGTCGCGCTCCGGGGCCGTCGCCAAGCTGCGGCAGAAGCGCAAGAAGCTACTCGACCTGTACTACGCCGACCAGATCACAGGCACGATGTTCAACGAAGAAGAGACGCGACTCACTCGGCAGATTGAGGCCATCGAGGGCGAGGCCGAGCAACGACTGAACGAAGTCAAACGAAAGAGCGTTCTCGCTGACCACTTCGAGCAGGTCGCTGCGCTCCTGCAAACCGTCGACATCGACGCCATCTGGAACGAAGCCAACGACCGCGAGCGCAAGCTGCTGGTCAACGAAATCATCGAAACAGTGATCGTCCACGCCGACCGGCTGCAAGTCACCATCAACGGCGCACCGCCGCTAACCGTTGCGCTAAGCGAGGTTGGCCTCCGCGAACCAGATGGTATGAGACCTGACGTGTCGGAGGGGGGACTTGAACCCCCACACGGTTACCCGTACTAGCCCCTCAAGCTAGCGCGTCTGCCATTTCGCCACTCCGACGTGGGATAACGAGGTTATCGCTGCAGTAAGAAACTCAACGCAACGACGGTGCCGATCCACAAGATGCCGAACACGGTAGTGATGCGGGTGAGGTTGCGCTCGGCGGCGGTGCTGCCCAACGCAGTCGAACCGGCCCCACCGAACATGTCGCTAAGACCGCCGCCGCGACCGCTGTGCATGAGCACGCCAGCCACCATGCCGAATAGGCACACGATGTTGACGACAAGCGAGATGTACATGATGGTGTCGCGCACGGCTTGAAATCCTATCGGGACTGGTTGAAAGCGCGCCGCTAGATGGCGGCTGTTCCGACCAGCTCGGCGAGGTGCGTTGTCGGGAAGTGGCACGCCACCGGATGGCCCTGGCCACGATCGATCAGCGCTGGCTCCTCGATCGCGCACAGTTCCTTGGCGATCGGGCAGCGGGTGCGGAAACGGCAACCGCTGGGCGGATTGATCGGGCTCGGCACATCGCCCTGCAGCAAAATGCGCTGACGGCTGCGCTCGACGGTCGGATCGGGTTCCGGCACCGCGGACAACAAGGCCTGCGTATACGGATGTGCAGGCGACGTGTAGATCGTCTCGGACGGACCGATCTCCATCAGCTTGCCGAGGTACATCACGGCCATGATGTCGCTGATGTGGCGCACCACCGACAGGTCGTGAGCGATGAAGAGATAGCTGAGCCCAAGGCGATCCTGTAGATCGTCGAGCAGGTTGACGACGGCACCCTGAATGCTGACGTCGAGCGCGGACACAGGCTCGTCGAGAACAATGAGCGACGGGTTCAGCGCGAGCGCACGGGCAATACCAATGCGCTGGCGCTGGCCACCCGAGAATTCGTGTGGGAAACGCCGCGCGTGGTCGGGAGCAAGGCCCACCAGCTCGAGCAACTCGGCGACTCTCTCGCTGTGCTTGCCAGGCACCCGCTGAATGCGAAGCGGCTCGGAGATTGCAGACCCAACGGTGAGCCGCGGGTCGAGCGACGCTTGCGGATCTTGGAACACGATCTGCATCTCGCGCCGCATCTTGCGCAAGTCGCCGCGCCCCATGCCGACAATTTCTTGTCCTTTGAACTTCACGGAACCAGAGGTCGGTTCGGTTAGGCGCAACACCGTGCGGCCAACAGTCGTCTTGCCGCTGCCGCTCTCGCCCACCAAGCCCACGGTCTGCCCCGCACCCACGGTGAACGAAACACCCGACACGGCATGCACCGTCGCACGGGTCTTGCGCAGCCCCTTCGAGCCGCTGACGCTGAAGTGCTTGACGAGGTCGGTGACCTCGAGAACGGGCGCCGATGAATCTGGGCCGGTCTTGGGGCTCATGCCGTTACTCCGCTCGTCTCAGCAAGATCGATTTCTTTAATGCGCACGCAAGCAGTCATCGAGTGCGCATACGGCTGCAGTTCCGGCAGCTTCTCTGCACACACAGGCGCCGAGTGCGGGCAACGCGCGCGGAATGCACAACCCGCGGGCGGTTGCAACATGTTGGGTGGGCGACCAGGAATCGGCAGCAGACGTTCCTGACCGACACGTGGCAGCGAGTTCAGCAAACCGACCGTGTACGGGTGCGTGGGCGTCGCGAACAGATCGTTCACGGCTGCCCGCTCGACCACGCGGCCGGCGTACATCACCTGCACCCGATCGGCGACTCGCGCGATAACGCCCAAGTCGTGAGTGATCATCACGATCGCCTTTTTCATGTCGCGTTGAATTCGTTGGATCACTTCCAGGATCTGTGCCTGCACGGTGACGTCGAGCGCAGTCGTCGGCTCGTCGGCGATCAACACCTCGGGATCGTTAGCGATCGCCATCGCAATCATCACTCGTTGGCGCATGCCGCCCGAGAACTCGTGCGGGTACTGACGCGAGCGCACCTTCGGTTGCGGAATGCCAACAATGTCGAGCAGTTCGACGGCGCGAGCCGTGGCCTCAGATTTAGACACCTCTTGGTGTGCCCGAATCATCTCGGCGACCTGGTCACCAACTCGGTAGACCGGGTTCAAGGACGACAGGGGGTCTTGGAAGATCATCGCGATCTTCTTGCCACGCACACCGCGCATCACCTTGTTGGTCGCGCCCACTAGTTCGACGCCTTCAACGGTCGCCGATCCTGAAATGCGAGCTGAGTTCGGCAGCAAGCCGAGAATGCCGAGGAACGTCACCGACTTACCGGAGCCGCTCTCGCCGACTACCCCGACCATCTCGCCAGCAGCCACGTCGATGTCGACACCGCGCACAGCCTGCACTGTGCCGTTGGGTGTCTTGAATGAGACCGTTAGATCTCGCAAGCTGAGAACAGAAGCGTCCACTACTTCACCGTGTCCAGTTTGGCGTCGACTGCGTCGCGCAGTCCATCACCGATGAAGTTGATGCAGACGGCTAACAACACGAGCGCCCCACAGGGGAAAACCACCAGCCACCAGTTGCCTTGCTTGGCACCTTCTCGAGAGAGTTCGACGAGCTTGCCGAGCGATGTCGAGTCCGAGCCGGGTTGCGGGCCAAGCCCGAAGAACGCCAAGGTCGACTCGGCGACAATTGCGCCGATCACCGACAGCGTCAGCGCAACCAGAATTGGCCCGATCGAGTTGGGCAACAAATGCGACACGATGATGCGCTTGTTGGAAGCACCAACAGCTCGCGCTGCTTCGATGAATTCTCGTTCCTTGAGCGCCAGCACCTGACCGCGCACAAGGCGCGCGACACCCATCCAACCGAAAATCGCAAACAGGAAGATGATGAACTTGATCGAACTGATTTCGCCGATGATGTTCGTGATCCACGAGATATTGCCCAGCGACGCACGGGCGACAACCACGGCCACGAAGAACGGGAAGGCGAGAAAGATGTCGGTTACTCGCATCATCAGATCGTCGAACACGCCGCCGTAGAGCCCTGCAACAGCTCCGGCAGCAGTACCGATGACGACCGAGAGAATCGCGGATACAACGCCGATGAACAGAGAGGTGCGAATCCCCCAGATCAATCGACTGAATATGTCGCGGCCGATGTCGTCGGTGCCCATCCAGGCGAGTTTGCGAGGCGACAGGTAAACGTTGTTGCCCTCTGAAATCTTCAACACCTGCTCGTTGATGCCATAGCGAGCAGTGAACGGCGCGAATATCACGACGAGCAGCAGGATCCCCATGATGACGGTTGAAAGCGCAGCGGCCTTGTGCCGCCAGTAACGACGCCATGCCATCTGCAACGGCGTCATCGTCTTTACGTTGAGGGCCTCAAGGTCGTCGACAAAAACCTCCGTGTCAACTTCGCGCGAGGTGCCGGGAGCGGTTGCGTCAGTCAAGGCGAATCCTCGGATCGAGATAGGCGTAGGAAACGTCGGCGATCAGGTTGAAGATCAGAACCGAGATGATGATGATCACCAAGTAAGGCATCAACTGCGGAATGTCGCCGTTGGTGATGGCCTTCAAGAAGTACACACCCATGCCGGGGTAGTTGAAGATCGCTTCCGTGATGATGAGCCCGCCGAGCAAGCCACCGATATCGATCGCGAGGACGGTCACGATTGGAATCATCGCGTTGCGCACACCGTGCTTGAGCAGCACTGCACGTTCGGAAAGCCCCTTTGCGCGCGCCGTTCGAACAAAGTCGGACGAGCGCACCTCTAGCAAGGAAGCGCGCATGAAGCGGCTGTACGCGGAGACCACCTGAATGGTCACCACCGTGACAGGAAGAATCAGGTGCTTTGCCATCAGCCCAAGGTCGAAGCCTTGATGCCCAGGTGGGTACACGCCAGCAACGGGGAACCAGCCGAGCTCGACGGCGAAAATGAGCTGCAGCGCGACACCCGAAACGAACGGCGGAATTGCACCCAGGAAGAAGGCTGTGGTGTTGGCGATGCTGTCGAACCAGCTACCTGGTTTGCGCGCAGCCAGCGTTCCGATGGTGAGGCCGATACCCCAGCCAAGAATCGAAGCGATGCCAGCAAGGCGAAGCGTGTTGAAGATGGAGTAACGCAGCGGCGGGTACACCAACGCCCGACCCTTGATGCTGCGCGGCCAGTGATCTGGGCCACGCACGAAACGCCACAACCACTCGAAGTAGCCCTTGACGAATCCCGTGAAGCCTTCGTACAGGCCGTTGACTGCGAGATACTCCTCGACCTTCGCGCGCGTGGCACGCGGGTTCGCACGCTTGTAGGTCTCTTCCGGATGCCAGCCAGTACGCACGGCGCAATAAACGATGAAGGTCACCAGCACGATCGTGAGCGGCAACCACAGCATGCGCCGCACGATAAATCGAAGCACTGAACCCCCCAGGTCTTGTCGTCTACAAAAAGGAATCGGGGCCGACCCTTTCGGGCCGACCCCTCATCCTTTCACAATTGCTTGTCAGTTACCGAAGTTGCTTAGAGCGCTTCGACGACTGCTTCGCCGGTGAGGTACTCACTCGGCAGCACTTCCCCACCACCTGTGGTGTCGTACATGCCCGGCAGCACCGGGAATGAAACGAGCCACACGAACCAGGTCGAGTTGGCGCACTCTGTGATCGGGTTCGGGCAGTCCACTGTCGGGAACTGCTCGGCACCGACGATGATCGTGCCATCGCCATCGACGTCTGTCCAACGGTACCAGTCGTTGATACCGCGGTAGTTGTTGAGCTCGGCGTAAGCGTTGTCCACGCGGTCGGTGCGACGTGCACCGATGTTCGGGAACTGCAGCGTCGGCAGCATGACGTAGTCGTCAGCCATCAACTGCAGTGCCTGCTGCACCTGCTCGGTACGAGCAGCCGCGTCGAGTTCGGCGTCAGCCGCGATCAGAAGCGCAGTGGCTTCCTCGTTGCACCAGCCAAGGCTGTTCTGGCCCTGGAACTGGTTCTCTTCGGTCGGGATCTGGTCGCAACCGTAGGTGCGCAGATAGGCCGGGTCCGGAGCAACAGTGTTGATGTACATACCCATGTCGTAGTCCAAGGACGGGAGACGGGTTTCGAACACGCAAGGCAGCGCCTCGCAGTTGTCGGCATTTACCTTGAAGCCGGCAGCTGCCATCAGAGGAATCAGGAACTCTTGTGTGCTCTCGCGGCGGGTGTTGCCGGTGTTGATCATCCAGCGAACCTCGGGGACCTCACCGGTCTCAGGGTTCACCCAGAAGCCTTCGCCGTCCTTGGTCCAACCAGCGGCCTCGAGGTCTGCAGCAGCACCCTCTGGGTCGTAGTGGTTGACGTACGGATCGGTGCAGTACGGGCCAGGAGCGATCGGACCACACTGCAGCAGCGGGGTACCTTGCGCGAATGGAGCGTAGATCTGGGCATAGACGGCATCGCGGTCGATCGACTTAACGAACGCCTTGCGGTAGTCCGCGTTAGCGAACGGGCCGTCGTAGCTCTGGAAGTAGAAGCCTTCGAAGGACGCACCGAGACCCGACACAAAGTCGACGTTCGGGTCGGCCAGCTCGGCATCGATGCCGGTGTAAGCCTGCGGGGCGATGTAGTCAACCGCGCCGGACTTCAGCAGGGTCGGACCATCTTCGGCGGGCACGAACACGACGCGGCTCACGCCGTTGGTCTGCTTGCGTGCACCGTTGTAGCCCTCGTTCGGAACGAGCACGAGCTGCTCGGCACTCCACGAGTCGATCTGCCACTCGGTACCCGAGTACGGGATGCCACCGTCGAATGCAGCCGAAACGTCGGTGCAATCCGGGGTCTCAGCAGCCTTCAACAGGCCACCGAACAGGAGGCGCCACGGGGCGTACAGCGAGCTGAACTCAACGACGATTTCCGACTCGCTCGCACCATTGGCGATTGAGAGGATCTGGTCGTAACCAGTCGTGCTGAGCGAGCCAGGCGTAAGCATGGTCGCGTCGAGTGTGCACTGGAAGTCGGCGAGACTGAACGGCGTACCGTCATCCCACACAGCCACGTCGGACAGCGAGTAAGTAACGCGCATGGCCGGCTCAACTGGCGGGTCGGTGGCCGGCGTTGTGTCGCCGGTCGTATCCGCAGTTGTGTCTGCGGTTGTGTCGGCAGTCGTATCGCCGGTGCTGTCCTTGTCGTCGCCGCAAGCTGCGGCTACAAGGGCAAGACCGACAACGAATGCAGCGACTTTG
>JBEBGL010000043.1:0-5347 GCA_040081465.1 Ilumatobacteraceae bacterium
GAGGCGATGACGATGCTGGCGGCGTGGGCGGCGCGCACGACCCGCATCGAGCTCGGCACGTTGGTTACGTGCACGGCGTACCGCAACCCCGACTTACTCGCCGACATGATCCGCACGATCGATCACATTGCGCCCGGGCGAGTGTTGTTGGGGGTCGGTTCCGGGTGGTTCGAGAAAGACTTCAACGAGTACCAATACCCATTCGGCACCAGCGGTGGTCGAATCGACGCGATGGAAGTCGCGCTGCAACGAATCACGTCGCGCATGTCGCGCCTGCAACCACCGCCGACGCGCAAAATACCCGTGCTGATCGGCGGCACCGGACTGCGGCGCACGTTGCGCTTGGTCGCCGAGTACGCCGACGGTTGGCATGCCCTGTTTCCAGGTAGCGCGGACGACCTGCGCGAGCCACTCGCCGCGCTGCAGCGTCATTGCGCTGATGTCGGGCGATCGATCGACGAGATCGAGATGGGTCTTGGTGTCGAACCAGAAGACGTCGATGGGTTCCTGGCGAAGGATGCACCGGCACTACTGGAAATGGGTTTCACGCAGTTCACACTTGGGTTCAACGGACCCGACTGGAATGTCTCGGCGGGCGAGCAATGGCTGGCGTGGCGCGACGAAGTCAACCGCGCTCGTTGATCGCCGGTGCTCGCTCCGTGAGCTTGGCGGCTTCAGGGGTCGCAAGTAAGTCAGCGCAATCCCCGGCACCTCGAACAACGAAGAACAAATGGTCCACGAGCGCGCTTAAAGTTCGCGCCATGGCTGAAGCACGCAAGTTCCGTATGGGCAGGCTTGACCACGTGCACGTTCGTGTGCCGAACCGAGCCGAAGCTGCCGACTGGTATCGGCAACACCTCGGGTTCGAGCCGGTCGCCGACTACGACTTCTGGGCGACCGGTTTCGATGGCGGGCCGCTACAGATTTCCGCCGACGGTGGCAAGACGATGCTGGCGCTCTTTGAAGCAAGCGACGGTCATCCGATGATCGCGCAAGAGACGGGCGTGGCCTTCAGCGTCGACTTCGACACATATGCAGCGTTCACGCGGTCGCTCCCTGGCGCGATCAACAGTCCCTCTGGGCAGGCCCTTGTCGCGAACGACATGGTCGACTTCGACATGTGCTGGGCGTTCAACCTCGCCGACCCGTGGGGCAATCAGTACGAACTCAACTGCTACGACTATCAACGAGTACGAACCGAGCTCATCGAACCGGATGACATCACACCCGTGCGCTACTGGCCGCGCGAGCTGTACGACGTACACGTCGGCAACTAGCGAAAGCGCTAGAACTACTGCCGTGAACGAGCAAGCCGAGGAGCGCACGAAGAAACGGTCTGGCTGGAACGCAGACCCGACGATGGATTACCCAGTCGGTCCCGATGATGCGGGGAACGCCGTGATGCACGGGATCGGATTTCTCGTGCGGGGTTGGCGCTGGGTCGTGGGGAAGATCAAGCGCGTGTGATCGGGGGCGCTTCGGCGCTTTCGAGCAGTCCGCATTCGCGGGCAACACGGTCGACGAGTTCGCAACACTCGTGTTCCGTCAGCTGCTCGATCCTGCGTGCTGCTTCACCCGTAGCGAACCAACACAACACCGGTGTGCCGGTGAGCGGCGTCATGTCGACGGCGATTTGTAGGTCGGTGCCGATCGTTCTGATCGGGCGTTGCTTCGGCCACCATGCCGAGTCGTAGGTGGCAAACAGTTTGGTAACCGGCCCGGCGCTGATGAGGTCGATCGCGTCGCGAACCGACTGAGGTAGTGGTGGTTCGAAGCGGATTCGATCGCCGCGCAACGCACCGATCGCCACGGTCACGATCACATGCTCGGCGCGCAGTCCGGTGTCGGTCGACCAGCCGGATTGCGCGGTGAGCGTTGTGACGCGGTGTTCGAACCGGATGTCGAGCCCGTTGGCGAAGTGATCGAGGGCGGGTGTGAGGCTGCTCGTGATGAAGCTGTCGTGACCGGGCAGTTCGTACTCCTCGAACCCGGTGTCGGCGGCGAAGTCGCCGATCGGCGCCGCGTACAGGTTTTCGATCTCGCGCGTGAACCAACCATCGAGCACGGTTCGTTGCAGTGGTGTGAGCGATTCGATCGAGTCGAGCGCCGCGCGCAAGACGTCGCGTCCGGTGTCGCCTTGTGCGGCCTTTTCGAACGCTGCTTCGACGATCGGTCGCGCCGCCATCGCTGCCTCAACATCGTCAACCTCAACTCGGCCGTGACCGACGACGTAGGTGAGCGCGTCGGTCCAGTCCTCGTGAATTGAGGTGACGTGCGGTGCCAGTGGGTGCCCGATATCGCCGTGCATCCATGCGCCGCCCAACGGGAGGTCGATGCCGAGACTCGAATCGACCGACGCGCGACCGCCGAGGTGATCCGACGCTTCTAACACCGTGACCGTCATTCCGGCGTCGGTCAGAGTTCGCGCCGCCGCTAAGCCAGCCAACCCGGCGCCGATGATGATGCATGCATCGCCAGCGCGCGCATCAGCGAGCACTGCGTTCGCGGCGCGTTCACCCGAGAACCATGCGCCGTGCATCGTGGCGGGGTACGCACGCGATGTGGCCTCGCCGGCCAACCACAGGCCGGGCATGATCGGCCCAGCCAGTACGTCGCGATGTTCGGGCGTGGCGCCGGGCCGCAGATACGAGTACGCACCGTTCGTGTCGGGTGAGCCACACCACTTCGACGTAACCGCGCGGCGCGCGGCGTGTGGCGAAGTTGCGCGAACCATCACAGCAGCATTCTCGCCGCGGTGTTCGATTTGTTTGATGGTGCGCCAGCCATGATCGAGGTAGTACTGCTCTTGGCCAGCCGTGAACAGGTGCACGCGTGCGATCCCGTTCGCGGCGGCGTCAGCGAGCACGTGATCGACGAGCGTCGAACCGATGCCACGTCCGCGAGCGCCAGGCGCGACGAACAGGCTGGCCAGCCACGGCGTGAGATGGTCGAAGCCGGGCAGGTCGTCGGAAGCGAGCAACGACACTGAACCCAGCACGTCGGTCGCACCGCGACCCGAACCGTCGAACGCGACCCACGTCTGGTCGGTGGTCGAACCGCTTGCCATCGCGTCGAATTCGGCGCATGCGATTTCGTAGTTCCACACCGCAGGGTCGTAGAGGTGGCCCCACTCAGCAACGTGCCAAGCCGCGAGAGTTGTACCCAGGTAGTGCAGCCCGCGCAGCGGAGCAATCTCGATCTGCACAGGATCATCATCGCCGAAACCGAGCCGAGGCGTCAGAGATGTCCGGGTGTCATGTAGAACCAGATCGGGAACTTGGCGCCGGCTTCGCGAATGGCCGTGCGTGCGGCGAGGACTGTTGCGCCAGCTTCGGTCTTGGTGAAGAACCAATCCTCGATTGCGCGCCCGCCCGGCGGTGGGCCGTCAACAAGTTCGAGCGCGGCCTCTTCGTAGTACGTGCGGATGTCGTGGCAGAGAGCGGTCGTGTTGCCACCGGGTATGCCAGCGGTTGTCCAGTCCGCGCCGTTGGCGATGGCGTGCAGCATGCCCAACGCTTCGGGGATGCCGTCGGCGTTCACTGCGCGACCGACCGCCGTCATGCCGCGGCGGCCAAGCGCTCGGTCGTACGCCTTGCGCAAGCCGCGCGCCTCGTCAACTGCTGGCGGCAAGCTTGGGTCGAAGCGAGGTGGCAATGCGCACGCGACGGGTTGCTCGTCGGCGGTGATCACCTCGGGGTAGTCGACCAGCACTGGCCCCTGCGGCGCGTCGAGCAACGCAAACGCGCGCGCAAGCACGTCGTGCTGGAACGCCGGATCGCTCGGTCTGCCGAGCGGACGCCCTAGTGGAAACTCGCAATAAAGAGCGCGCGGGGGAGCGACCTTCTCGGTCATTTCACGCACCGACGACAACACGATTGTCGCGATGCCTGCAGCTTCGAACACATGGGCGAGCACACACACGGTGCGCGTACAAAGTGGTCAAACGGGCGTGAGTATCACGACATCTACGCCGTCCTTGCGCAGCGCTGCGGCCGCGGCTGGCCCGGTGTCCATTCGAATGGTCGCGACATCGTCGGGTTGGTTGCCGGCGAACGAGATGTGTCTGTCGGCAACCTTGCCAATCACGCCGCGTTGTGCGAGCTCTTCCAAGCGATCGATGGGGTAGACCACGTTGAGGTCGATCTGCACGCCGGTGCGATCGAAGTTCGGGCTCCAGTGGCCCAGCACCAGATCGCGCCGGTCGCGTTCGATGAATCGGTAACTCGTGTCAGCGGTCGAGAACGCCTCATCGCCGACGCCGTACAGCGCCGCGGAGGTCACGATCGCAACGGTCGACTCCGCGAGTGGCTTCGGCGTCACCCAAGCGGGATTGGAGAACTGCGGCGCAGGCAATGCTGCCGAGTACTCGCGCATAAATTCGTCGCCCGACATCAGCGCCGCCAGAAGACGAGGTGCGTTACGCCACTGGAGCTCGGCACGCGCTCGAGGTGGAAGCGGTCGAGCAATTCGTCGGGCGAGGTCCATAGTCGTTCACCGCGGCCGAGTTCGATCGGAGCGACGGCGACGTGCATCGCGTCGACGAGGTCGGCCTCGAGAAACTGGCGAACGACGTTGACTCCGCCGCCGAGCCGCACGTCTTTCCCGTCGGCCGCTGCCTTGGCTTGCTCAAGTGCTTCGGCCGGTGTGGCGCTGATGAAGTGGAACGTGGTGTCGGCGAGCGTGAAGCTCGGTCGTAGGTGGTGGGTGAGCACGAACACCGGAGTGTGGAACGGAGGATTGTCGCCCCACCATCCCTGCCAGTCGAGGTTCTCCCACGGACCGCGCTGCCATCCGAACTTGTTGCGACCCATGATCTCGGCGCCGATGTTGCGCGCATAGTCGCGTGTGAAGTAGTCGTCGAGGCCGCGGCTCCCACCCCCGTCGGTGCGGTTCGGCCAGTTCGCGGTGGCGAAGGCCCACGCACCCAAGTCGGCCGGGTTCGCATGTCCGAACGGACGCTCGAGGCTTTGGCCCTCGCCCGAGCCAAACCCGTCGCTCGACAACATGAAGTTCTGTACACGCAGTAGTTGCGACATCGTCTAATCCTCTCGCAGAGTTCAGACGTCGACGTTACGCGGTGCGACGGAACTCACGGCTGCGACCTTCCCAAAACGCCGACGCGTTGTGGCTGCACACGGTATGTTGCGCCTCATGAGGCAAGACGTCATTGAGAGGTATCGCGGCCGATGGGTGGCCGTAGACCAGACCGGTGAAGTCGTCGCGGACGCCGCGGAACTCGGAATATTGCTGGACCAGGCCTCAAAGGCAGGCTTGTCGGCGACCACTGTTCACCGCGTGCCCGCACTCGACGAGCCTCTGTTCGTCGGGTTGGGCTGATTCCCCACCC
>JBEBGL010000029.1:0-18792 GCA_040081465.1 Ilumatobacteraceae bacterium
GTGACGGTGGTGTCATCACTGGTGTCGTTCAGGCTGGCGTAGAGCCAATTCCCGCCAACCAAGAACACCGCGACCCCAGCAATCACCAAGAGCTGATTCCGCGTGCGCGCCTTCACAAGGACAAGCTAGCTGTGAGGTCGGCGAGTCCCCAGGCGAGGGAGTCAGGGCTACGGTGCGCTCTAGATGCGACTTCGCCAACTTCTGGAGGCAGCCGCGGCCACCCAACTGCTCGCCGCTTGTTCGATAGGTGGCGATCCTTCCCTGGAACCGACGAAATACTGCGAGGTCTCGGAAGCGTCGGCTGCGTCACGCGGGATGAATCCAGGTGACATCGTTGCGGTCAACGACGGCTGCACACCGTCTGAACGCGAGTTCTGTGGCCAGTTCGTCAACGGCGCATTCCTTGAGGCGCCCTGCGACTGATTGGAGTTTGGCAATGCCCGGCCAATCCGGCCAGGCATCTGTGTGACACCTCGCTGAAAGACTCGGCGAGTGCTCGAGCCAATTGAGTCCCATCTGCGGCCGGACGATCCCAGCCATTGGATTCTCGTTATCCGTGGACAACCGCTGACTGTCGACGGTCTGCTCTTAGCGGCGTGTCGGACTCTCGCTGAGTTCAGTTGGCGCGGTAGTCCACTGGCCGCGGTTTCAGCGGAGGTCACCGGCCCGAACCGGAGTACGGACGCGGTGCTCGCTGGACCGCGCATGAGGACGAGGCGGACATACTCGACCGCGCCAGCTGGGGAGTTGATCAATGGCGGATTCTCGGTGCTCGCGACGTTCGCCGCACCACACGTCAGCATTGTGCTGCCCGAGTACAATGAAGCGCACGTTCGTGCATTGATTCAGATCTTCGGAGCCGAGCAGCTGAACCCGTACTACATGAGGACACTTCGATGACTACACGAGTCACATTGCCAGCCGACGTGCACCAGATCGACGCCACGGGTTACGTGTGGACGTTTCTGGATGAGGCCGACGATCAGGCTCGAATTGTCATCGGCGGCGTGATCGTTGCGGGTGACAGTGAAGACCCATTCCTCGCACGCGTCATCGACATCGTCGAGGGCATCTCAGGCCGCAGCATCGTCCACCTCGAAGTCATCGGCGTGCCCGACCAAGTCATCGAAGAACTGCGCCACGCCAACCTCCTCCCCGCCTGACACACGTTCCCGAACCGATCACCGAACGAATGACGTGCTTTCGGTCAAACCTCAAGCGCTCGATTCTGAGTGTTGGCTTGTTTGCGCTTCTTTGTTCCGGACCGTTTCTGCTGCCAGGCTCGTGGGCTTTGCCACGCGTTGTGGGTGGCATCGGTGCGGTGATGTGCACGATGTGGCTCGTTCTCGCGGTTCGATTTCGCGTATGTATCAGCACGGATGAAATCCAGGTTCGCCGACTTGCGCGAGTTCTCACCCTTAGACGGGGGGAGTGGTCATACGACGGCAGCCGGGTAATTAGCCCGCTAGGTACCGTGACAATTCTCGCGTTTCGAAGTACGTCAGGAAAGCGATGTGAGCTTCCGCTTAGTCTTCTGTCGGCACCCAGAGCGGAGCGACTAACTCAGCTCGCTATGAAGACACTGGGACCGAACCGCTTCGATCCCGGCCGATAGTTATGTTGGCCTTTGATCCGTAGGTGTACAGGCGACTCCGGGTAGGCGCTTTCACGACTACCCGGAATCGCATCACGCGACGAGGTGCGGGGGGATTGGTACCTCGTCGATGACCACCGCCGGCCGCGGGTGCTTGGGCGGACGACCGCGTGGGCGCTTGCTGGCGACGACGCGACCGTTCTCGATCAACTCGCCACCCCACACACCCCACGGTTCGGCGCGCTCGACCGCACCCGCCAGGCAATCTTCAGCGAGCTTGCACTTGCTGCAGATCGCCTTCGCGCGAGCAGTGTCCACATGGTTCTCCGAGAAGAACAAGTGGGTCAGCGTGCCGTGACCGTCCGAGCATCGCGGCCGTGCGACGCGCACTGCCATTGGCTCGACGAGCTCGTCGAAGGTGGTCTGGATTTGTAAGTCGTTGAGATTGTCGGTGTCTAGGTTCTCGGTGTTCAGGGTGTACATGACCTGATTCCATTTCTTTGCACTTGCGCTGATTACGGATACTGGAAAAACCAGAAAGGCCGCCGGGATCTTGCGATCCCGACGGCCTCGGAGGCTGCTTGCGACGTGTTTACGTCGTTCGCGTCCCGAGGCGTCGGGTGGTGAGATTGGTAGCGGTCGTCGAACCACCAGCAAATGCACCATCAATGACCATGCCGAACGCACTACGGGCGCGCGCGCATGCCACGTATGGCTGCTTCGGTGCGACGGTGTGCTGCTTCATCGGTGGTGTCCCTTGTTGGGCTGGTGCTGGGTCGTTCGGAAAGTCTTGAGGGGCCAAGGAAACCATGTTCTTGGCCTTGCGTCAAATCATTTAATCGACATTGCTTTAATCGACATCGTCGACACTCGTTGAACCGGGTGTCGGCGGTGGCGGCACAAATACTCGTTCGCGATAATACCGAAGCTCGGCGATGCTCTCGCGGATGTCGTCAAGCGCCCGATGCGACCCGGTCTTGTTGTTGTGACCGTTGCCCAGGTGCGGATACCACCGGCGCACCAGCTCTTTGACGCTGCTGACATCGACGCTGCGGTAGTGCAGGAAGTTCTCGATCTCGGGGAGGTAGGCAGCGAGGAAACGACGGTCCATGCCGATCGAGTTCCCGCACAGCGGTACCTTCGTGCCCTCGGGAACATGCGCCTTGATGAACTCGAGCGTCTGCGCGCCGGCATCTTCGAGCGACACCGTCGATGCGCGGATCGCTTTGAGCAGTCCGCTCTTGGTGTGCATCTCGACGACCACCGGATCCATCGCCGCCAACGCATCTTCGGGTTGATGAATGACCAGATCGGGACCTTCGGCGATGACGTTCAGCTCGTCGTCAGTCACGATGGTGGCGATCTCGACGATCACATTGTGCGCGGGTTCGAGCCCGGTCATCTCAAGATCCATCCATACCAGCACGGTTCGCAGGCTACCGTGCCGCGTATGGCCGAGACCGAGGTGCCCATCCGACCCGCAGCAACCGTGATGCTGTTGCGCGATGGCGACGACGGTCTCGAGGTGTTCGTCTTGCGCCGTACGAAGGCGGCGGTCTTCGCCAGTGGCATGACGGTGTTTCCCGGAGGCAAGGTCGATGCGTCCGACGGTGAGGGCGACGAGGGATATCGCGTTGCCGCTATCCGTGAGTGCTACGAGGAAGCCGGCGTGCTGTTAGCTGTCGATGCCAATGGCGACATGGTGCACGACGGCCATCCCGCGCTCGCACATCGCGAAGCGGTGTACGACGGCAGTGTCGACGTGCGTGCCCTGGCCGCCGAACACGGGTTGCGACTAGCAACCGACTCCCTGCCGTGGGTGAGCCACTGGATCACTCCCAAGGGCGAAGCGGCGCGTCGGTTCGACACGCGTTTCTTCATGGCCGCGCACCCGGCGGGACAAACCTCGCACCACGACGACAACGAAACCGTGGCGAGCATGTGGGTGCGACCGGCAGATGCGTTAGCGCGAAACGATGCCCACGAGTTGCGATTGATGCCGCCGACAATCTCGCAAATGCGCTTTCTAGAGCAGCACGCGACAGTCGCCGACGCGATGAAGGCCGGCTGGGCAGTCGGAACCCCGCCGTGTGTACTGCCGAAGGTCAGAGTCGACGAGACCGGCCGCGTGACTGCGTTCGTTATGCCCGGCGACGAGGGCTACGACACCTTCGACAACTAACGCTTTCCTGTCGAGTGTTTGCTGCAGTCGAGTGTTTCCTGCCTGCACGCAGGCACGAAACACTCGACGCACCGCCGAACTGCACCAAACACTCGACTACTTGGCGGCGGTGTCGTGGGCGTCTAGGGCTGCGGCTGCGAGGTTCAGCATGCGGGCGCTGCAGCCGGCCATGTTTGTTGGCGGGGCGACCTCTTCGACGATGCGTTGCGCGATCGCTCGAAACTCTTTCGCCGCGGCGCCGGTACCTGCGAGCGAGACGGGTGTGCCGGCATCGCCGCCGACGGTTACAGCGGCCTCGATCGGAACGCGACCGAGCAGCGGAACGCCGATCTCGTCGGCCAACGCCTGACCGCCGCCTTCGCCGAACAGCGTGTATGTCTCACCGTGTTCGCAGGTGAACGCGCTCATGTTCTCGATCACGCCACACACGCGCAAGAAACTTCGCCGCGCCATGTCGGCCGCGCGCGCCGCCACTTTCTGTGCAGCGAGCGCCGGAGTCGTGACGATCAGCAGGTCGGTGCGCGGCAACATGCGCGCCAAGCCCATCTGCACATCGCCGGTGCCTGGCGGCATGTCGATGAACAGGTAGTCGAGCTCGCCCCACTCGACGTCGTGCAGGAATTGCTCGACCGCCTTGGTGAGCATCAACCCACGCCACATCAGCGCGGTGCCCTCTTCGACGAGGAAGCCGGTGCTGACAACCTTCAGCAGTCCACCGCGACTCTTCGGCCCGACGGGCAATTCGTTCGGGATGATCTTCGGCTTATCGCTGCCTTCGACGCGCTGCGCTTCCAGCGGCTCGTCGATGCCCAGCAAGCGCGGCACCGAGAATCCCCAGATGTCAGCGTCAAGCACGCCGACCGTGAAACCCTGCGCGGCGACCGCGGCCGCGAGGTTCACCGTGACTGCGCTCTTGCCAACGCCGCCCTTGCCACTGGCGATCGCCAACACGCGAGTCGTCAACGGCACGGCAGTCGCCGGAGCGGTTTCGCGAGCGTTCCACCGCGCCTTCAGCATCACGTCGGTGCGCTCTTCGCTATTCATCTCGCCCCACTCGATGCGCACGTCGCGCACGCCCGAGTGCACCGCCACCCGGCTCTCGATGTCCTTCTTGATCTGCGCCCGCAGCGGGCACCCGCCGATAGTCAGCTTCACGCCAACGACTACGTCGCCCTCGGGCGAAACCGACACGCCAGGCACCATGCCCAGCGAGACAATGTCGGCGCCAAGCTCGGGGTCGATCACCGCACGCAGCAGGTCGAGTACCTGCTCTTCACTGGGCGGGGCCGCAATCATGAAGTCAATGCTACGGTAATTGCCGGGTACACTGACCGCCGCTAGCCCGATAGGAGTCACCGTGATCACGCTTACCGAACCCGCCGCCCGCAAAGTAAAAGAACTGCTCGAGGCAGAAGGTGCCACCGATCTGGCCCTGCGCGTCGCAGTGCGCCCAGGTGGCTGCAGCGGTTACTCGTACGAGATGTTCTTCGACGGCGACGTTGCCGCCGACGACGAGAAGGCACAGTTCGGCACCGATCCGATCAGCGTCGTGGTCGACAGCGCCTCAGCGCAGCTGCTCGAGGGCGCAACGCTCGATTACAAGGACGGCCTCAACCAGGCTGGCTTCGCGATCACGAACCCGAATGCACAGCGCAGCTGCGGCTGCGGCCAAAGCTTCAGCTAACTCGCGCCCCGTTAATCAGCGGGCCAGCAGCAAGTCGATGCGTTCTCTCAGTTCGTCCGCGTCCCAGATGACGTCTAAGCGATCGACGATGACGGCGTCGCTGGTGCAGAAGTAGACGATCGGTTCGTACTCCACCTTCAGCGCTGTAACTGCTGGCGCAACCGTTGTGGCTGCGTCGTCGGCGTACACGTCGGCGTGGATCATCGTGATCTGGTCGCCCAGGCGCTCGTGCTCTGCGACCAGAAGCTCGAGACCCGGTGCGCACGTGCCAGTGACGCAATGCGCTGGCGTGCCAATCATGTAGATCACCGGGGTTCCGCTGGTCGCAGCGCCGAGTAGAGCGTCCTCAAGGGTGACTTCGTGCAACGGGCACGGATCTGGTGTCAGCGAGCAATACGGCTCGACACCGCGGTGGTTGTCGACGGTAGGCGTCTTGAACAGACCCATCTTCGCCCCGGTAACCGGCGAATTGATCTCGATCTCGTTGTACAACTCGAACAACGCACCTTCCCCGTCGTCACCTTCCAAGCGCATCCGGTACACCAACGCCAGCGGCAGGTTTGCCCGTACCTCCCAATACGGCACCTCGATTCCGTTGCCTCGCCGCTTCGCCGTGAACTCGGCGAAGCGCTCGCCGCCGACGTCTTCAATCCATCCCTCGATCGAGTCGTCGCCATCGATCAGGTTCCCTCGCGGATCGGCGAGCGAGATCGGCAGGCGCACATCGCCAGGCGTGTACAACGGATGGTTCGGGAATCGCTGTACAACCAGGAACCCGTCGGGCACATTGCTGTCGGCGCAAGCGGCGAGCGCCAACGCACCACCGCTTGCAGCGAGGAAGTGGCGGCGCGACATCTTGATCAGGAGGGGCGAAGTCATTGGGCCAACGCTAGTGCTGGCACCTCTCCGCTGCCTACGCTGCGGGCATGACAAAACCTCTTGGACCATATACACCCGTCGTGCGAGCCGGCGATTGGATCATTGTCAGCGGTCAGGTGGGCACGAAGGACGGGACGCTTGTCGACGGTGGCGTTGCAGCACAGACTGCGCAAGCGATCTTGAACCTGAAGGCGCAGCTGGCGACGATGGATGCAACTGTCGACGATGTGGCCAAGACGCTCTGCTTTCTCACCGACATGGGCACGTTCGCCGTGTTCAACGAGAACTACGTGGCGGGCTTTGGCGATCATCGTCCAGCGCGCAGCACCGTCGGCGTCGCCGCGCTGCCGGTCGGCGCCGCCGTCGAGATCGAAGCGTGGGCATTCAAGCCGCTCGCGGCCAGCAAGTAGGCTGAACCTCGTGCCCGGCGCAATCGCAATCATCGCCCTCCTTCTGCTCTTCCCGATCATGGCGATTATGGGTTCCGCAACAGTTGCGGTCTTGCTCGGCTCCCTGCTGAACCGCGACGGCGAGCAGCGCAATGCCGGTAGCGAGTTACTCGACACGAACTACTAAGCAACCGGTTCGAACCGCCACCGCGATGCACAAACACGACGCCGCAACCGAGGTGCTAACTGAGGCGATCGTGCGCTACGCCGTCGACCGTGTGCGACTTGATCCGGTGCCGCTCGATGGGCCACGCACGCTGGCCGAGTTGCAAGCGATGGCCGGAAACACAATCACCGAACGCGGCATCGGCGGCTTAGAGGCGTTACGCGTGTTCGGCGATGTGTTGGCGCAGGCATGTATTTCCACGGACCATCCGCGGTTCCTTTCGTTCGTGCCAGGCGCGCCAACAGAGGCATCGATCTTGTTCGACCTCGTTGTTGGGGCGTCCAGCATCTTCGGCGGTTCGTGGATGGAAGGCGGCGGTGCGGTCTACGCAGAAAACGAGGCGCTGCGCTACCTATCCGACCTCGCTGGACTGCCAGCTAGTGCAGGCGGTGTGTTCGTGTCGGGGGGCACGGCGGGCAACCTCAGCGCGCTCATCGCTGCTCGTCACCGTTGGCGCCAGCGCGCTGAAGGTCGTCACGATCGAACCCGCGGGCTGATCATTGTCAGCAAGGGAGCGCACAGCAGCGTCGCCTCCGCGGGGCGGGCGATGGACATCGACATCGTTAGCGCCGACGCGGACGATCAGGGTCGTCTGCGCCTCGATGCACTGCAGAGACTCGTGAAGGGACTTTCTAAGTCCGACCGCGAACGTGTCTTCGCTGTGGTCGCCACGAGCGGTACGACCAACGCGGGCGTGATCGATCCGTTGGCGGGCGCTGCTGACGTAGCGGACGAGTTGGGCGCTTGGTTCCACGTCGATGCGGCGTACGGGGGCGCAGGCTTGGCCGCGCCGAGTGTTCGTGCGCTCTACGACGGAATCGAGCGCGCCGACAGTCTGATCATCGACCCGCACAAGTGGCTCTTCGCCCCCTACGACTGCTGTGCGTTGATCTACCGAGATCCGATGCAAGCGCGCACAGCGCACACACAGCACGCCGAGTACCTCGACGTGCTACACGAGGTTGACGAAGATTGGAACCCCAGCGACTTCGCGCATCACCTCACACGTCGCGCCCGCGGCCTGCCGTTCTGGTTCAGCCTGGCAACGCACGGCACCGTCGCTTATCGCGATGCCATCGAGTTGACGTTGTCGGTTACCCACGCCGGTGCTCGCCTTATCGACGAGGCTGAGCACCTTGAGCTAATCATGGAGCCAGAACTCAGTGTTCTGTTGTTCCGACGCACTGGGTGGGGGCCGACGCAATACAAGGCATGGAGCGACAAGCTGCTTGCCGACGGCATCGGGTTTATCGTGCCCACCGCGTGGGCGGGCGAGATGGTGCTGCGCATTTGCATCGTCAACCCGTTGACGACGCTCGACGACATTCACCTGATCATCGACTCATTGCGCTGAGAGCGATGACCGATCTACTGATCCGCAACGCGAGATTGGTTGCCACCGTCGACCCTCAACGCCGCGAGCTTGCCGGTGGTTGGTTGGCGATCACCGACAACCTGATTGAAGCGGTCGGTGCCAGTACCGATCCGCCGCCGTCGGCGACTCGCATCATCGACGCAAGCGACTGCCTAGTGACGCCCGGATTGATCAATGCACACCATCACATCTTTCAGAACTTGACCCGCGCGTTTCCTCCGATGACCGACAAGCCGCTGTTCGGTTGGCTTCAGTCGTTGTATCCGTTGTGGCGGTCGATAGACGAAGAGTCCGTTTACGCCAGCACGTTCGTTGGTCTTGCCGAACTCGCACTTAGCGGTTGCACAACGAGCGCCGATCACCTCTACGTCCATCCGAAAGGCGCGGGCGATCTGCTGAGTGCGGAGATTGCGGCGGCGCGCGAGATCGGCATGCGCTTTCACCCCACACGCGGCTCGATGAGCCTGAGCGAGAAGGACGGCGGGCTGCCACCGGACGACGTCGTTGCCGACGACGACGACATTCTCGCGGCGAGCGAGACGGCGGTGGCGACGCATCACGACCGCAGCCACGGCGCGATGGTTCGTATCGCGTTGGCGCCCTGCAGTCCCTTCAGCGTGACCGAGCAGTTGATGGTGCGTAGTGCAGAGCTTGCGCAACGACTCGACGTGCGGCTGCACACGCACTTCGCAGAGAACGCTGAAGACGACGAGTTCTCACTCGCCACTTTCGGCTGCCGCCCGATGGAGTATCTAGAACGGACCGGTTGGTGCAGCGACCGCACGTGGGTGGCGCACTGCGTGATGCCGAACGACGCCGAGATCGCGCGACTTGGTGCCGCGGGCATAGGCGTGGCGCATTGTCCGAGCAGCAACCTGATCCTGTCGTCGGGGATTTCACCCGTGGTGCCGATGCGCGCCGCCGGCGTCAAGGTAGGCCTCGGTGTCGACGGTTCTTCGTCGGCCGACAGCGCGTCGGTGTGGCTTGAGGCGCGTACAGCGATGTTGCTTGCCAAACTGCGCGACGGCGCGCAGGCCAGCACTGCTCGAATTGCGCTCGAGATGGCGACACTCGGGGGCGCCGGCTGTCTCGGACGTGAAGGTGAAATCGGCGTCCTAACTCCGGGCGCCGTCGCCGATGTCGCGATTTGGCGACTTACCGGCCCGATGTATGCCGGCGCTCTTGCCGATCCGATCGAAGCGTGGATGCGCTGCGGCCCGACCGGCGCGTGGCACACGATCGTGAATGGCCGCTTCGTCGTGCGTGATGGCGAAGTCGTTCACCCCGATCTGCCGCACGTGTTGCACAGTCACGCGCAGCACGCGGCGCGCATTCAGCGGTTGGGCTAAACGCCTCTCGTGCTCATCGCGTTCTTAGTTGCATTCGGCACAGTGTTTCTGGCCGAGTTGCCCGACAAGACAATGTTCGCCACGCTCGTTCTCACGACTCGCTTCCGTCGACCACTGGCTGTGTGGGTCGGCGTCGTCGGTGCCTTCGCGCTGCACGTCACATTGGCGGTGGCAATTGGCGCCACTCTGCGACGGCTTCCAACAACGCCGGTGCAACTTGCCGTCGCGGCGCTGTTCCTGATCGGGGGTGTTGTCATGTTGCGCGCCAAATCCGAAACGGAAGCCGGCGCTGACGAGTCCGCACCTGCACCATTCCTTCGAGTCGCGCTCACTTCCGCCTCCGTGGTTGGGCTCGCCGAGTTCGGTGATCTCACGCAACTCGCCACCGCCGGAATCGCAGCTCGCTATTCCGCACCGATTGCGGTCGCGCTGGGTGCCTGGTGCGGGCTTGTGACGGTCGCCACTCTCGCGGTCACCGTCGGTCGCTGGATCGTGCAACACGTTCCATTGCGCATGGTGCAACGCGTTGCAGGTTTCGTGTTCATAGCTTTCGGGGTAGTTACGGCCGTCGCCGCTGCGACATGACCGCCTGAAGGCACACGCCGAGAGCCTTCACCTACATTGGATCGAATGAACATGTTGTCGCGTCGCTCGCTGATCACCGCAGGACTGGGGCTTGTGGCCGGATGTTCGACGACGAAGACCTACGCCGGCCCGGAAGGCGCCGAAGGGCCGGGAGACCCGGGCGGCACGAATCCCGGTTCCATACTCGGCCCCGACGGTGTATCCGGTTTGCCCCTTACTGAGGTCACGTCGATCGCGATGGTCGGTGACTCGATCACAGAAGGCAGCGCGGACGAACTGGAAGCCGCTTTCGCCGACGAGGGAATCGACGACGTCGTGATTGATGGCGAGTCGAGCCGCCGGATCAAGATCAGCAACAGCAGCAGCGATGGACCGGGCATGAGCGGAGTGAACGCCGTAAAAGCTCTCCTCGACAGCGGCGCCGATCCCACCGTGTGGGTCATCGCGCTAGGTACAAACGATGTGGGCAGCTTCGGCACGCCGCAGGAGTGCGCGGACCTGATTGAAGAGATCACGACGCTGCTGCCGCCGCCCGCTCATTTGATTTGGGTCAACGTGTACCGACCGCTGGAACTGCGCCAGACGAAGGTCTTCAACGAGGTGCTCGAGAGCGTGATCGAAGCTCGGGGAGCGGCGGTCGTAGCCGACTGGTACGCGATCGCAACCGATCCAGAGCACGATGTTCTTCGCGACGACGAGATACACCCGAACGACTCGGGGCAAGTCGCGTTTGCTGAACTGGTTGTTCAGGCGCTCCAGCGACTCTGACCGAAGCGATACCCGACTGAGCGCACAGTCTCGATGAAGTTGGCGTGTTCCTCGCCCAACTTCGCGCGTAAGCGCCGCACGTGTACGTCGACTGTGCGTGCGCCGCCGTAGTACTCGTAACCCCACACTCGACTGAGCAACGTTTCGCGGGTGAACACCTTGCCCGGGTTCTGCGCCAGGAACTTCAACAGCTCGTATTCCATGTACGTGAGGTCGAGTGGGGTTCCGCCAATCGTGGCCTGATAGGTCTCGAGGTTTAGGACCAAGCTGTTGTACGAAACGACATCCGGCCGAACGTTGCCGCCACCACGAGCGAGCAAATGCCGCAACCGCGTTTCGATCTCGACCGGATGACAGGGCGTAATGCAAAAGTCGTCGAACAGATCGTGGCGCAGTTCCAGGTCGGCCATCTGTGCGCCGCTGATCAACACCAACAACGGTTGCACGGCGTTCTCGCGTCGCCGTAGCGCACCACAAAACGCCCAGGCACCCTCGGGGTCGCCATCACACGCGACAACGGCCCCCGCCCATCCTTGAGCAGGTTCGTGGCCCGCCGCTTCTGCCGCCGACGCGACGGCCTTCCAACGATGGCCCGCCAGGTCGAGCGTGCGCGCTAGGTCGATCGGTGGCGATTCTGGATAGACCGCCAGCATGTCGTGCGTCGGACCCGTGCTCACAACGCCCGCAGATAGCGATCGAACTCGAATTGCGACACGTGCGTCTTGTACGAGCGCCACTCGTTGCGCTTGTTGCGCAGGAACCACTCGAAGATGTGCTCACCAAGCGCTTCTTGAACGAGAGCCGAGCGCTCCATCACCTTCAGCGAATCGCTGAGCGACTGCGGCAACGTATCGATACCCAACTTGATCAGCGCCGAGTCGTCCATCTCGAACAGGTTGGCGTCGGCCTCTGGCGGTAGCTCGTAGCCCTCAGCGATGCCACGCAGACCGGCGGCGAGAATCACGCTCATCGCCAAGTACGGATTGCACGCCGGATCGGGCGAGCGATACTCGATTCGAGTCGCGCTGGGGTTACCGCGCTTGGCGACGGGCACGCGAATCAAGCCGCTGCGATTGTTGCGCGCCCAACTGATGTGCACTGGGGCTTCGAAGCCCGGCACCAACCGCTTGTAGCTGTTCACCGTTTGGTTCGTGACAGCCGTGAGTTCCGCGGCGTGGTGCAGCAAGCCGGCCATGAATTGCTTGGCAATCGGCGACAGGCTGTATGCGTCGTCCTCGCTGTAGAACGCGTTGGTGTCGCCCTTGAACAGACTGAAGTGCATGTGCATGCCGCTGCCTTGCACACCCTCTAGCGGCTTGGGCATAAAGGTGGCGTGCACGCCGTGCTTGGCTGCGACCTCCTTAACGACCAACCGGAAGGTCATCACGCTGTCGGCCATTGTCAACGCGTCGGTATGGCGTAGATCGATCTCGTGTTGGCTCGGCGCATCTTCGTGAAAGCTGTATTCGACTGGAATGCTCATCGTTTCCAGCGTGCGGATTGTTTCCTTGCGTAGCGTGCCAGAGACGTCGGTGGTGGTGAGGTCGAAGAATCCGCCCTCGTCTAGAGGCACCGGTGCCTGGCCCTTCTCGGGCGGAGCAAAGTAGAAGAACTCGATGTCGGGCGCCACATAGAACGAGTAGCCCTGGTCGCGTGCGGCACCAAGATTGCGCCGCAACACTTGCCGTGGGTCGCCCTCGAACGGCGTGCCATCGAGGTTGTGGATGTCGCAGAAGACGCGTGCCTCGACCGACTTGCTGTCGCCCCACGGCAACACCTCGAAAGTGTTTGCGTCGGGCATCGCCAACACGTCGGCCTCTTGCACCCGGCTGAACCCATCGATTGCCGAGCCATCGAACGTCATGCCGTCCGATAGCGCGTTCTCAAGTTCAGCCGGGCTGATCGCGAAGCTTTTTAGGTTGCCGAGTACGTCGGTGAACCACAGGCGCACCAAACGCACGCCGCGCTCTTCAACGGTTCGTAATACGTAGTCCCGTTGTTGATCGAGCATGACGGCCTCCTGAGGCAGTCATTCTGCCACGACTCGGATAAGTACCCTCAGACGGCGCTGCACACCGTTTCGGTGATCAGACGAGTCACGGTGTACGGATCGCAGTTGGCGTTCGGCCGACGATCTTCGGCGTAACCCTTGCCAACACGCTGTACTTGCCACGGAATGCGGATGCTGGCGGCACGGTTCGACACCCCGTAACTGAACTCGTAGTACGGCGCAGTCTCGTGAGCACCAGTCAGACGGCTCTCAATGTCGTGGCCATAACCAGCGATGTGCAGGTCGATCTTCTTGCCGATCGCCTGACACGCAGCCTCGATGGCCTTCATGTCGGTGTCTTCGCGCATCGCCTTCGTCGAGAAGTTGGTGTGTGCACCGGCGCCATTCCAGTCGCCCTTCTGCGGCTTGGCGTCGAGGCTGATGACCACGTCGTAGTCCTCAGCAACGCGATGCAGCAACCAGCGAGCTACGTAGAGGTGATCGCTGACGGTGAGCGCATCGGCGGCGCCGATTTGGAACTCCCACTGACCGGGCATCACTTCAGCGTTGGTGCCTTCGATCATCAGATCGGCGTCGAGGCACGCTTGTGTGTGCTCTTCGACGATCTCGCGTGCGCTTACTCGGCCAGCGCCTACGCCGCAGTAGTAGGGCCCCTGCGGAGCCGGGAAGCCACGAGCCGGGAACCCGAGCGGCTCGCCGTCGGTGCGGAACATCGTGTATTCCTGCTCGATGCCGAAGATCATTTCGTGACTGGCGTACTTCTTGGCGATCGTCGCACACGCATCGCGCGTATTGGTGGGGTGCGGGCTGTCATTGATGGCCAGGTTCACCTCGCACATCACCAAGATGTTGTCTCCGCCGCGAATCGGGTCGGGACAAGTGAAGACCGGCTTCAGTTCGCAGTCGCTTGACTCGCCCGTTGCCTGGTTGGTCGACGAACCGTCGAAACCCCACACCGGTGGCTCGCCGCCGTCGCGGATGATCTTGGTCTTCGAGCGCAGCATTGGTGTCGGCTCAGTTCCGTCGATCCAGATGTATTCAGCTTGGCGGGCCACGATGGTTGTCCTCTCGTTTGCGGGTTGACTTTGCGGGGTTACGACTTTGGGGGTTGACTTTGCGGTTCACGTCAGGCACCTAGTTTGGCGATGGGCCATTTCGGCTCCGTTGCCCGAATGTGAACGCTCTGTGAAGTTGGGAACCAAGTCACCACCGCGCACGTCGAAACTGGCATGAACCGACGTACTTTCCTCGCCGCCGTTGCCGGCACCCCTGCCCTCGCTGCTCTCCTCGCCGCTTGCGGCGACGACAAGAAGGTTGCCTTCGACTCGATCCCTGACGGTCCGCAGGACGTGATCATCAAGATCACCAACGAGGGCGGCTTTGTCCCTGCTGGCTTCTTCTTCGTCAACCTTCCGAACCTGTTGATCAGTGGTGATGGGCGCGTGTTCGCGCCAGGCGCAATGATCGAGATCTATCCAGGGCCGCTGCTGCCCGCGATCACCGAGCGCTCGATTACTGACGCGGGAATCCAGAAGGTGCTGCAACTGGCTGACGACGCCGGCCTGCTTGGCGCACCGCTCGACTATTCACTACCCGACGGAATCGGTATCGCGGATGCATCCGACACTGTGGTGGTGATCAATGTCAACGGCAAGACTTACGAGCACCGCGCCAATGCGCTCGGCTTCGAGATGCCCGACGGAGCCAGTACTCCAGCGCGCGACAATCTGCAGACCTTCGTGACGATCATCAGCGACATCGCCAAGGTGGCGGGCAGCGGCAACGTCGGCGACGAGCAAATGTTTGTCCCCGATCAGTACCGCTTCCAGGCTCTGGCAGTCGATCCGACCCAGTGGACCGATCCGTCGCCGACGATCGTTCCATGGCCGGACAGCACCGGTGCAGTTCTGGCCGAGTCGCTCGAGTGTGCAACCGTTCCCGCCGACGCCGTTGAGGAACTGTTCACGAGTGCCAATCAGCTGACCTTCTTCGAGGAAGGCGAGTTCACCTACCAGTTGTACGCCGTCGGCGTTCTGCCAGGCGACGCCACTTGCTGACGTTCTGCTGTGAGGTTCGACGTGGTTTAGCGCTGGCGAGTCAGGGGTAGTCGTTCTCGTCGGTCAAGTCGCCCCCCGGCTTGGCCGATTAACTATCATGCGTCTACGCGGGCGCGTTGAGTCGGAGGTACACGTGCGTCGTCTGCTACCCACGATCGTGGTGCCACTGGCGCTCGTCGGCCTGTTCACCACAGGTTTAGCCACTGCCAGCGCGGAACGTCTGCCTGCGGCCCCGCCGTACGCGGAAGCGGCCTCGACGCTGTTGGTGCCCGGGTTTACCGACACTCTGGTTACGGCTGCAACGTCAACACCGATCTCGGTTACTGCTTTGCCGGACGGCAGGGCAATCGTCCTACAGAAGTCCGGTCGCGCTCGCCTGATTCAAAACGGAGTGCTAGTCGCCGCCAACGCGATTGATCTATCGACGGGTCCGAACTTGATGTCGGGCTGCACCGGTGGTGAGCGCGGCTTGCTCGGATTCGCCGTCGACCCCGACTTCGGCGCGAACGGCTTCGTGTACATCTATTACACCCGCAGCAACGCCAGCGCACCTGGGGGTTGCGTCAACCGGGTAAGCCGGTTTGTGATGACCGGTAGCACCATCGCACGCGCAAGTGAGGTGATCTTGCTCGACAACATCAGCTCGAACGCAAGTAACCACAACGGTGGGGATCTCGAAGTTGGCAACGATGGGTTCTTGTATGTGGCCGTCGGCGATGCCGGATGTGACCCGCGTGGCAATAGCGGATGTGCCGGAAGCAATGACGCTGCTCAAGACCTGAGCTTGTTGAACGGCAAGATCCTGCGCATTGATCGATTCACGGCGGCGCCTGCGCCTGGCAACCCGTTCTCAGGCGGCTCAACCGCGACTTGCCGCACGCGAGGCAATACTTCTGCCACACCGACGAGTACGTGCCGCGAGATCTTCGCGTACGGAGTGCGCAACCCGTGGCGCTTCGCGTTCGACCCGAACACCGGTGCCACGCGCTTTCATATCAACGACGTTGGCCAGGGGGCTCGCGAGGAAGTCAACCTCGGTGTGCTGGGTGCGAACTACGGATGGCCGGCGCGCGAAGGGTTGTGCGCGAACGGCGAGGACTCAACGAACGCCACACCGTCCTGCGCTCCTCCGAATCCGGGCTTGGGCTACACGGATCCCATCGCTGACTACCCACACAACCCGACTACGGGCGGGGAATACATCACAGGTGGAGCATTTGTGCCCAATGGTGCGTGGCCGGAATCCTTCGACGGCGGGTACCTATTCTCAGATGGCAACCCGGGAAAGATCTTCTTCAAACCTGCCGGCCTGCCACTCGAGACGTTCGCGACCGGGTTGGGCGGGGTTTCCGACATCGAGTTTGTGTTCGAGCCGACCGGCTGGGCTTTGTTCTACGTCAACCCAGCCACCAACGAAGTGCGCCGCATTTCCTACACGCTTGCTGCCGCCCCATCGGTCGGGACACTGGCGTTCGCGGCAACGGCGCCAGACCGAGTATTCGACAGTCGCGACCTCGGTGCCGACACCGGCACACTGCGCGGTGGCACAAGCCGACTGATCAATGTTGTTGCTGTTCAAGGCGCACACCGCGCCGCAGTGGTGAACCTGACGGCAGTCCGGCCGTCGTGGAATGGTTACGTAACGGTGTGGCAGCCGCGCACTTTGCCGCCGACAACATCGAACCTCAACAGCCAGTCCGGGCTGATCAACGCGAATACCTCGATTGTGCCAATCGATGAGGATGGCAACATCTTGGTGTACTCGCTTTCACGAACTCATTTGATCGTCGACTTGCTTGGCTTTTTTGATGTCGCACCGGGCGATGTCGCGACATCTGGTCGGTTTGTTCCGGTGACTCCGATGCGAGCAGTTGACACCCGCAACGCAGCTTCGGTAAGCAACATCTATAGCGAGTCACTCGACGGCGCGACTCCGGTAGTCAACGTGCCGCTTGCCGGTCTTTACGACTTGCCAGCGGGCACTCCTGTCGTGTGCGTGATGGTGACGGCCATCGCTCCACCAAGTGTGCCCAGCGGGTTCGTCGTAGCGCACGGTCATGGTACGACGGTGCCGACGATCTCGAATCTGAACGTCAATGGGGCGGGCGACGTTCGCCCGAACCTGGTAGTCGTCGCGGTGGGCGCCGATGGCAGCATCGATCTGCGTCTGAAGGATGTCGCCGACTTGGTAGTCGATGTGGTCGGTTCGTTCACCGACGGCTCTGCACCATCGTCGAACGAGGGCACTTATGTGCCAGTGGGGCCGACGCGAGTGGTCGACACACGGCTCAGTTTCGGACTTCCGCGTTTCGGCGCCGGAACTACTCAAACCATCGATCCATCCGTGGTGCCAAGCGGCGCCCTAGGAATCTCGCAGAACATCTTGATGACGAATGCGGCGGATCGCGGGTTCATTACAGCGTTCCCGGCCGGCCTGGCTGAGGTGCCGGTTGTCAGCAACGGCAACGTTCTTGGCCCAAATCGGACGCGAAGCACTCTCTCGATTACGCGCATGGGAACGACGTCGGTTAGCTACTACACGTCCGTTGCCACCGACGTAGTCGTCGATATCACCGGCTACTTCAATGGGCCATGAATCCGGGTCCTCGCTAACCTTGATGGCGTGACACGGCTGCGCATCGCACTTGCACAGCTGAATCCGATCGTCGGCGACCTCGACGGCAACGTCGCCCAGATTCTTGCGGCGTATGACCAAGCTGAATCCGCCGGGTGCGACATAGTCGCGTTTGGTGAGTTGGCGATCACCGGTTACCCGCCGGAAGATCTCGTGCTTAAGTCGGGGTTCGTTGCCGACAACCTGACGGCGCTCGGCAAAGTGGCGGCGCGCACGGGCCGTTGCGTTGCGGTTGTTGGCTATGTGGCCAGCGACCGCGATCTGTACAACGCCGCAGCCGTTTGTGTCGGCGGCGAGATTGTTGGCACCTATCGCAAGCGCGTGTTGCCCAACTACGCCGTGTTCGACGAGGCGCGCTACTTCACGCCCGGCGACGCGAGTGACCCTTACGAGCTTTACGTGATCGGCGGTGTGAAGGTCGGTATCAGCATTTGTGAGGACGTGTGGAGTCCTACCGGACCATTGGCCGAGCAAGCTGCCGGTGGCGCGGAGATCAACATCAACATCAACGGCTCGCCGTATCACGCAGGGAAAGTGAGCGAGCGCGAGCGAATGCTTGCGACGCGCGCAGCCGATGCGAGCTGCGCGTTGGTTTATGTGAACCAGATCTGCGGGCAGGACGAGCTGGTCTTCGACGGTGGCAGCATGGTGTTCGACGCGGAAGGCACGCTGATTGCCCGCGCCGCGCTGCTGAGTGAGGAACTGCTGATTACCGACGTCGAGATCGATCCGGTGTATCGCAAGCGGTTGCTCGATCCGCGTGGCCACCGCACCGACGAACCGATGAAGCTGGTTGCGATTAGTGATGCACCCATTGCGCACGACGGCGTCCTCGTTGGACCGATCGCCGCAATGCCCGAACTCGACGCCGAGTTGTACGACGCGATTGTGCTGGGAACGGGCGACTACGTTCGCAAAAACGGTTTCACTGACGTCGTTATCGGTCTCTCTGGTGGCATCGACTCGACGCTCGTTGCGTGCATCGCCGTCGACGCGCTTGGTGCCGACCATGTGCACGGTGTCTCGATGCCCTCGCGCTACAGCAGCGACCACTCGAA
>JBEBGL010000012.1:0-65566 GCA_040081465.1 Ilumatobacteraceae bacterium
GGCGGGCAGCGCCCGAGCGGCTGGAAGCCGCTCGGAACGCTGGGCCGAGATGATTGGATCAATCATCGTCGTCACCGTGACCGCTGTCGTCGTCGCTGTCGTCGTCGCCGTGGTCATCGTCGTCGTCGTCGGTCGTGACCGAGGTGTGGTCATCGTCATCGTCGTCGTCGATGGTGCCGGAACCGGGGGTGTAGCCGCCGGTGCCGTCAGAGCCGACAAGCTTGGATTCGACCGACGTGGTGATCACGCCGAGCTGAAGATTCGCCTTGAACTCGACGATCATCGTGCCGTTCGTCAGCTTCACTTCGATGTCTGCCGGTCCGTAGTTCTCAGCCTTGACGAGGGTCCAACCCGATGCCGGTTCCACGGAAACGACCGTGAGGACGTCGCCAGCAGTGTCCAGCGTGACCAAACCAGCGTCACCGATTTGGTAAAGCGCCTGCGTCGGAGTCAGAAGGTTCGACTGAATCTTGGTAGCCGTGCCGGCGGTGTTGTCAGTTGTAATCGTCACCGGGGTGGTGGGGTCCGATGAATCGGTTGATCCGACGGTGATCTGCTCGCTGGACTTTGTCTCGGTGCTCTGCAGCACCTGAGTGTTGACCATCGCAGCGGCAGAGCCAGCAACGAGCACTCCGGTGAGCGAGAGGACTGTAGTGATTCGACCCTTCATTGTGTGGTTCCTTCCGTTGTCGGCTACCGGGGGGCGGTAGCCGCTGATGTGTTGCACACCGTACGAAGTTGTCGTCCAAGGCAGTGCCCGCCAATATCCAAAATTCAGCCAAATCGGTCCCGGCCGGTCACGCCACAGCGCAAGTAACTACTACGCCCGTAAGAATGGCAATGTGAAGATCCTGTTGGTGGAAGACGATCGCTCAATCGCCGACTCGCTGATTGAAGGACTCACCGCTGAGGGTTACACGGTCGAGCACGCGCACTCCGGCGCGCTGGCGTTGGCCGCCACTGGCTACGACATGGTGCTACTTGACCTCGGTCTTCCCGACATGGACGGACGCGATGTCTTTCGCCAACTACGCGCTCGTGGCGCCTTGCCAATCATCATGCTCACCGCCCGCGCCGAGGAGTTTGATCGCGTGCTCGGCCTCGAGTTGGGCGCCGACGACTACGTCACCAAGCCGTTCAGTTTTCGCGAGTTGGTGGCGCGCATCCGCGCCGTCAGTCGTCGAACGCTCGAGTCACAAGGAGATTCAAGCACTACCGAGATTCAGACGATCCTCTCACTGTCAATCGATCGGCGCACACGACGCGTTCACGTGAACAACGAGGAAGTGATTCTGACCGCGAAAGAGTTCGACCTTCTCGCCTACTTGGCACTTGACATCGGCGCGGTACGGACGCGCACGGAGATACTTGAGAACGTGTGGGACGCCCATTGGTATGGCCCCACCAAGACCGTCGATGCACACGTCGCATCCCTGCGTAAGAAGCTCGCACACCACGACTGGATCCAAGCCGTACGCGGCGTCGGCTTCCGGCTCGAGCCGACGGAGTAGCGCGAGTGAAGTGGCGACTGATGATTGCTTTCGCAGGCTTGATTGCAATGGTTCTGATCGCGCAGGATGTTCCGCTCGCGGGCTACTTGCGAGGCGTTGAAAGTGAGCGGCTGCTAGCAGATCTGCAGAGCCACGCGTTCTTGCTGGCCGGTGCGGCCGAGGACGTGCTATCCGGCGAGGACTCGGGCAACGCAGCAGACCTGCGTTCGACGGTTCAGGTCTATGCGGCCCGCGAAGGCGCCTATGTCGTCGTGGTCGATGTGAACGGGCTGCTAGTCGAGTCATCCGATGCCGACGACGTGATTGGCCAACAATTCGCTAACCCCAACCGGCCCGAGTTCAAACTCGCTCTCGATGGCGAGCCGAACAGCGGCGACCGATCGTCGGTAGACGCTGGTGGCGACATCGTGTACGTCGCGGTACCCGTTCGTTCTGGGCCAGATGTTGTCGGGGCTGTTCGCATCACTTTTCCTGCAGACGTAATCGACCAACGTGCCGACGAGAAGGTGCGCGGGCTGTTCGTGGTTGGTGTGATCTCAATGATTGCGGCCGCCTTCGCGGCGATCCTCATCGCCAACACGATCTCGTCGCCCCTACGTCGACTGCAGCGCAGCACCGAGCACCTTGCGGCCGGCGACTTCACGCAACGCGCTGTGGACAATGAGGGCCCACGAGAGGTACGCAGCCTTGCGCGCTCGTTCAACACGATGACGCAACGGATAGCCACACTGGTCGGAACCCAACGCGCGTTCGTTGGTGACGCATCGCATCAGCTTCGGACGCCGCTGACCGCACTTCGACTGCAACTAGAACGCGCGGCAGCAATGGTGAACACGGATCCCGACGGTGCACGCGAACGCCTAGAGGCGGCAAGCGAAGAGACCGAACGCCTACAGCGATTGGTTGAGGGCCTGTTGATGATCGCTCGCTCGGACGGCAGTCGCCCGAAACTAGAACGCGTCGACGTCAGCGCACTCGTCGGAGAGCGCGCAGAAGTGTGGGGACCATTCGCAGACGAGCGCAACATTCGGCTGGCCGTTGAGTGCACCGCCGGGCTATCGGCGATGGCCGTACCCGATGCGCTGGAACAGATCATCGACAACTACATCGACAACGCGATGAACTTTGCAAGCGCCGGCGACACGATCACGCTGTCCGCGACACCGCACCCTCACTCGGTCAGCGTGCGCGTGGTGGACGAGGGGCCGGGCATGGCGCCAGAACATCTAGCCCGCGCGTTCGACCGCTTTTGGCGAGCACCCGATGCTGCGCACGGCGGATCAGGAATCGGATTGGCCGTCGCGCATCACCTCGCTGAACTCAGTGGCGGTTCAGTGGGGTTGCACAATCGTGCAGATCGCAGTGGCCTGATCGCCACCGTCGAATTGCCCTCTACAGCGTGACCGTCGTGGTGCAGCGTCCGGCGCGCTCGTGCGACACGTTGACAGTCACTTCCGTGCCCTTCTTACCGCTGACAATCCAAGTGGCCAAAACTCGCTCGGGTGTGCCATCGCTCTTGCCGCTGAAGTTCATACCCATGCGGCCACCGAGTTGACCGAGTTCCTGTCGTGCGCCGCCAGGAGTCATCACCGTCGCCCCGCTCAGTTCAGCAACCAACGGCAGCACCAGTTGATCTTTGCGCGCCTTGCGCGAGATTTCGGTTGGCAGCCACCCAGTGTTCGCGATACCAACCTCGACGCGATGGGTATCGCCATCGAGATGAACGACACGCGTGCTCAGCACTTCTAACTTTGGTGAGCACATCGCCTGATAGACGGCGAACTCGGCGTGCGGACGCACTTCAGCCAGCAAGCTAGAACCCGGTGCATTGCCCCAGAAGAAGATGTCGTCCCAGCCACCGATCTCGACCGCGCCGAGTTGCGGATGATCGAATGGTGTCCAATCGACGTACATCTCGGGATGATTCGCCATCGCCCAGCGGTACACGGCCAACTCTTCCTCAGCAGTTGGGCCGGTGTACCAAATGAAGGTGCTCGGCTTCTTGCCGGTCGCTTGGTGGATGACATCCCAGAACTCGGTTGTCCATCCGTAGACGCCGAGATGCTCGTACACCCAATCGTCGGCAGCGCCGCCCATCGTGTCGCTCTTATCCCAAGTGAAATCTTCGAACACAGAGTGCACTGGATAGCCAGTTAGCGCCGCGCCCTTCTCGCCGAGTTGCTTGTAGACCCAGACATCGACGGGCGGCAACGTGCTGTCGCTCTGCGTGCTACTCGGTCGCAGCAGTACGCCGCCGGATGTGTGGTACGCGTTATAGCCACAGATGTTCGGACGCGCGACAATCGCGCGCACGAGCCCGTCGATCTCTGGCTCGCTCATCGGGTGCTCGCCGCTACCTGTAACCGTCGTACCCCATCCGGATGGGAAGTTGCGATTGAGATCGAGACTTTGCGGCGGCGGCGGTTGCGGCACCGTGAAACCGTCGTGATCGATGATGTCGCCCTCGTCCAACAATCGATAGCGAGTTGTTCCGGCGGCGACTCCGTTCGCTGGAACGCGCACAAGCAGGCGAGGCTCGTCCGTCGATGCAATCCAGTTCCCGTTGGGATCGGGGATGCGCATGCTGAGCACGCGGCCGTCACCGTTGATGTCGCGATGGTGCAGGCCTGGCGCGGTGTGTGCGTCGGCCCACGGCCACGGCCGCACGCTGCTGCGGCGAAACTGGGGCGGATCAGACAACGTCCACTCGACGCCATCGGGGTTTACGCGCGGCACAACGTAGAACGTGCGAGTACGCACGGCCTCGGTGATCGTTGGGTCGTTGCCGAACCCCGTGACGAGATAGTGGATGAGATGGAGCGCCGCCACACCACCGGTGACTTCGATCGCGTGGATGTTGGCATCGACCCAGTGCGCCGGCTTCGAATCATGGGTGCCCGTTGTCGCGTCGGTGATCGTCGCCACCCACAGATCGCGCCCCGCGTGCGAGTGGCCATACGACTCGACCGTCATCAGGTTCGGGTGCGCAGCCGCGGTTGCGTGCAACCACGCGGTCATTTCGTCGTAGCGCAGGAACCGATCGAACTCGTAGGGCTTACTGGTAGCAGTCACGGCCGCTGACGCTACCCGTAACTACTCGGGCGAGTTAGCAGTCCGCAAACGCCTGGAATGGTTGCTGACCGGCCGACATGTAACTGACTCGCGTCAACGCCGGATCGGGCAGGTTCTCCACGAAGCCGCCAACCCCGTCCGACACCAACCACTCCCAACCAGCCGGACCTTGCAGATCGAGCTCTATGTCGTGGTGTGTGCCACCGCCAGTCGTGTAACAGGTGGCGAACACGATCATGCTCGGGAAGGAACTCCACCGCGCGCCAATCGTGAGGTTGGACGACGAAGCCATCATCGTTGGTGGCCCGGTGTACCACCACCCGATAAAGCTGAGGTTTGCCGCGCTGGGACCGCCGAACTCGACGCAGAAGTCACCCGTCCAGCACGTCGTGCGGCCAACTGGGTAAGCCAGTGAGTAGTAGTAAGGGCCATCGAACGACGTATACACACCCAGGCTCGCGAAGTCGGAGAGATCCTCGTACAGCAGTAGGTCGTTGCGCGTGGGCGCGCCGAGTTGAGCCGTGATGGCATCGATGATCGCAGCGGGGAAGTCGTCAAAGCCGAACGGCCCAAGCCCGTCGGCGCGTAGCACCAACGGTTCCGGAGCGACCGTCGTGCTCGGCACTGTCGGCGCCCCTGCCGTCGTGGTTGCCGGCACCGTGGAAGTCGTTACCGATGTAGTCGACGAATCATCGGTCGCGACTGTCGTTGAGGTCGTCGTGGATGTCGTTGACCCGGCAGAGGTCGCGGCACCACTACTGCAACCAGCAAGACCGAGTGCCACAACCAACGCACAAATCGGCAGCAGGCCGCGATTTAACGATCTGTTGAGCATGCTTGACAGCCTCTCACAGCTCGACGACATGCCTATTCCCGGTATTTCACTCCCGGCAGAATGCAGAGCATTTCGTACAGCAGGTTCGCGGCCACCAATGACGTGTTGCCGGACGCGTCGTAGATCGGCGCAACTTCCACCAGGTCGCAGCCGACAATCGGCAAGCCACGACAGCCGCGGATGATCTCGAGACCCTGAATCACGCTCAGTCCACCGACTTCCGGTGTCCCAGTACCCGGGGCCGCACTCGGGTCGAGTCCGTCAATGTCGAAGGTGAGGTACACAGGCCCACCCGCAACCTGCGCGCGCACCTCTTCCATCAACGGTGTTAGCGACTTATGCCAACACTCCTCCGCCTGGACGACGCGGAAACCCTGTTCGCGCGACCAATCGAAGTCATCTGCCGCATATCCAGTCCCGCGCACTCCGATTTGGACAACTCGCGAAGCATCGAGCAAACCCTCTTCCATCGCGCGTCGGAACGGAGTGCCATGCGCAATGCGCTCACCGAACATCGTGTCGTTGATGTCGGTGTGCGCGTCGACATGCACCAAACCGATCGGACCGTGCTTGCGGGCCATCGCGCGCAAGATCGGCAGCACGATGGTGTGATCGCCACCCATGGACACGGTAATCAGACCGTCCGTTAGCAGCGCGTCGAAGTGCGCCTCGATTCGCGCGACGGAATCAAGCACGTTGTACGGATTGATCGCGACGTCACCGCAGTCGTCGATACGAAGGCTGTCGAACGGCGCGGCACGGGTCGCCATGTTGTAGGGGCGCAGCAACACGGACTCGGCGCGGATACCGCGAGGCCCGAAACGCGCGCCCGGTCGATTCGAGGTACCGATGTCGAACGGCACGCCGACGACCGCGACGTCGAGGTCGGCCGGCACGTGCGTGCCGGGAAGCCGCATGAAGGTCGCGATGCCACCAAATCGTGGCATCGCGTTGCCGCCGAGTGGCTGCGGATTGCCGTTCGGAAGTTGAGTCATCAACTGCTCCTCTCTGGATGCAGCCACAAGTCTGCAGCAATCAGTTCGGCTATCAATACCTCTGTCAGCAGCGACACGATCCCGTCGTCGTCGCTCGGGTAACGGATCTCGAGGGCTGCACCTGGAAGGTGGCCGCCGACCGCGACGAAGTTGCTACGTCGTTCACGCATCCAAGTCACCGCATCAGTATCGAACCGACTGCCTGCGAACAACAATGCTCGATAGTCGAGCGACTTTGTGAGGTAGACGTCGACGTGGTTCCAATCTCCGGTTTCACACCCGTCGGCCGCGTGACGCGGGCCTTCGCGAAACATCAGAGCGCCTTGCAATGAGTTAGCCATCCGTTCTGCCGGCGCCAACAGCCAGCACCCTTGTGGACCCATGAGTGCTTCGCGCGCGGCGGGCATCCATATGGCGCGCCTGTCGAGCAACGCCGTCGCCGCTTCAGCAGCCAACTCGAGCTTCTTTGGAAGATCGGGCACGGTCGCAGCGAGTTGATGTTCCAACTGCAGCAGCGCCGCCAACGTGTGCGTGTAGCTACGACACGCAACGCCGCCACGCTCTTCACCCGCATGCATCAGCATTGTGTGGTCAGCAGGCACCGAACTGCTGGCAGTGTTGGTGAGCGCAATGGTGCGACTGGTGCCGTGATGTGCGGAGAGAAGTTGCAACGTCTCCTTACTGGTGCCTGATGCGGTGACGCCGATGACGGTCAGCGATGAACCAGCTGGAAACGACGCCTCCACAGACGCCAGTTCCGCGACCGCCTGAACGCCAGCGCGTCGCAGACGACGAGCCATCGTTTCGGCGGCGAACCAAGACGAACCCATGCCAGTCAGGAGTAGGCGATCGCCGCGATCGACCGGCCACTTCTCGTCTGCGATCACGCCTGCAAGCGCCCGCAACGCAGGCGGCTTCGCCTCAAGATCGGCGAGAAACAGGTCGGCTTTCATTTGCTCGAGCCTCGCAGAAGCGCGGGGAGTGCAGTGTCGGGTACATAAAGCCAGCGAGGTAAGTGGATGGCCGCATAGCAGTACTCGTGTAGTTCTTGCGCAACCCGAAAGGCGGTCAACAATTCACCTGCGCCAGGGCGAAGACTGCGATACGCATCGAGGGCAGCGGCGACTGCGACCGTTATGAAGCGTTCCACGTCGTCGGTCCGGTCGGGATGACGACGCTTCACGACAATGCGCCCCACGTGGTCGATCGATTGCAACATCGACGCAACATCGACGAGCGGTGAGTTCGGGAGCAGACGGTCTTCGCCTTTCGCAAGCGGGTTGCCGTCGAAGTCGGTCACCAACAGCCGATCGCCAGCGCGCAGAAACTGACCAGCATGCAGATCGCCATGGATGCGATGAGCCGCGAGTAGCGCTCCGGTGTCCAGCGGAGAGAGCGCGGCTTTAACCTTTGGCACAAGCTCTCGCAGCCTGGCCGCTTCTTCGCCACGCAACACGCGCAACGCGTCGTCCAGTCGCTCGATCGCTGATGCGTGATAGGTGCGGGCCGCAACGGTGGTTGGCTGCAGATCGGCGAGTGCTGTGTGCAGTCGACCGGTGAGCTCGCCCATCCGACTGGCCCACGTAAGCAACTCATGGAGGTCCGCATCACCGCGGAGGTAAGCATCGACATCATCGACGAACCAGTCCCAGCCATCCAGTGCGCCCGGAACGAATTCGCTAACCGTCGCCAGCACAAGTTCGTCGCGTTCCTCGCAGCCGATGAACGCGGGCATCTCTGAGAACCCACGACTGGCCAAGTGGCGCAGCAATTGCACGCCAGGATGTGGCGCAAGCACCGGTGGCTGCAGCCACTTCACCACTACCTCTTCAGCAACAACCACGCTGCAATTGGTCTGGTCGACGGTGATTGGTCGCTCACCGGCAAGCTCGCGGCCGAGTAAGTGCGACGCGACCCGTGCAGACTCACCCAACGCAACCATCGACGGCGACGTTAGCCAGCGCAGTCGGCTAGAAAATGGTGATGGCCAGATTTCTCTTCATGCCCGAAAGCGCGTACGGGCCGACCAATAACTGCATCGGTATCGGCAACATTCTGCGTGAGCGCGGTCACACTGTGATCTTCGCCGCCGAAGCAAGTTGGCAGGGCAGATTGCAACCGCTCGGATTCGTCGAAGACCTCGTTGACTTAGCGCCACCGGCGGTTAGTGAACCGGGTGCGCCAGAAGCCGCTGCTGGCCAATTCTGGATCGACTTCATCCGAGACACTTCACCTGTGTTCCGGTTACCGACCATCGAGCAACTCACGCAGTTCATTCAGCCGACGTGGCAGGCATTGATTGACGGTGCCATGTTTTGCCAACCGCAACTTCGCGAAATAGTCGAGCGTCAACGGCCCGATGTGATCATCGAAGACAACGTCAACTGCTTCCCTGCCCTTGTAACCGCGGGTGTGCCATTCGTGCGTTCAGTGAGTTGTCAACCGCTGGAGATGAAGGGTGCTGATATCCCACCCGTGTTCAGTGGCTACGCCAGCGACGATCGCAGCCAATGGGCCGAATTCCGCGCGGAGTACGACCGCACACATCGCGACATGTGGCGTGGGTACAACGAGTGGGTGCAGTCGTGTGGCGCACAACCGCTCGCCGACTTGGAGTTCATTCACGAAGGCGCGGCGAACCTCTACCTCTATCCCGAGGTCGCCGACTACACCGACCGACGACCGCTGGGCAGCGCTTGGCATCGGCTCGATTCGTCGGTTCGCGCAACCGACGAACCATGGACGGTGCCGGAGCAACTCACGAGCACCGACCCGGCCAGCAAGCTTGTGTACCTCTCACTTGGTTCACTCGGGTCTGCCGACGTCGACCTGATGCGAAGGCTGGTCGCCATCCTTGGCAAGACGCGCCATCGCTTCATCGTCTCGAAAGGTCCACTCGCCGACGAATACGAGCTGCCCTCCAACATGTGGGGCGCTGCGCAAGTTCCGCAAACCAACGTGCTGCCGCACGTCGACCTGGTCATAACGCATGGCGGCAACAACACGACTGTCGAGGCGTTCCACTTCGGCAAGCCGATGATTCTGCTACCGCTGTTCTGGGATCAGTATGACAACGCGCAACGGGTGCACGAACTGGGTTACGGCGTTCGTTTGTCCACTTACTCGTTTGCGGACGACGAGCTAACCAGCGCAGTCGATCGGCTACTGGCCGACACCGAACTGCATGCTCGCATGGCCACCAACGCGACGACCATCCGCGGCCGTAATGGCACAGCGAAGGCAGCGACCTTGATCGAAGGCCTCGTCGGCGCTAGCTCGTAGCATGTGGGCGTGACCGGCACCCTCGTCATATTGCGCCACGGCGAGAGCACGTGGAATCAGCAAAACCTCTTCACCGGTTGGCACGACGTGCCATTGACCGCGAAGGGTGCAGCGGAAGCCGCTGCTGCTGGCCACACCATGGCTGCCGAGGGCCTGCGATTCGATGTCGCCCACACATCGCTGCTCGATCGCGCGGTGGTGACGTGCCAACTGGCATTGGAGGCGATGAAGCAGGTGTCGTTGCCAGTGCAGCGCAACTGGCGATTGAACGAGCGGCACTACGGCGCGTTGCAAGGCTTGGATAAGAAGGCGACCACAGCGCTTCATGGCGCTGAGCAAACTCATCTATGGCGACGCAGTTACGACGTTCCGCCACCGCCGGTAGGTACCGACAGTCCCGAGCACCCGATCAACGATCCGCGTTACCGACTCTTGCCGCCAGACGTATTACCAGCAACCGAGTGCCTAGCTGATGTCGTTGCGCGCGTCCTGCCTTACTGGCACGACGTTGTGGCACCGCAGTTGTTGGCCGACCAGAACGTGCTGATCGTGGCGCACGGAAACTCTCTACGCGCACTGTTGATGCATCTTGAAGGAGTCTCACGCGACGACATCGCGGAGTTGAACATTCCTACTGGTGCACCACGCCGCTATCGCTTCGATGCGGCGCTCCGCGTAACCAATGCTGCGTACCTGGGCGATCAGCAAGCGATTGCCGCCGCCGCCGCCCAGGTCGCTGCACAGTCAAAGGCTTAGACAGCCGACGCTTACCAGGCCGCTTCGGCGGTGTCCCACAAAGTCGGGAACAACCAGAGGGCGAGGCCAAGTGGCACCTCGGTGATGCTCCGACGCCCCAACTTCACGCCTCTGCCCAAGAACGAAAACACAAAAACGATGAACGCTGCGAGATAAAAGAAAAAACGAATCTTCGGATCCACTGACACTCCTTGGGTAGGTGAAATTGCTGGGATGTCCTACCCAAGGAGTCAGTCAGTCAAACAACGCTCTTTAGAAGGCGACTTCGCCCACGTCCCACAGCGTGGGGATCACCCAAAGTGCGAGGCCCAGCGGCACGAGCGCCAGCGCTTTGCCGCCGAGCTTGAAGCCGCTTCCCAGGGCCGCGATGACCCACACGATTACCGCTGCAAGATAGAAGAAGAACCTGATCTTGTCGTCCATTTTCATGACTCCTTGTCTAGGTGTGCTTCGAGACGCCTCACCGGAGGAACCCGACCAGACGTTGGTTTGAGTCTCGCGCAGGTGGGTAGTCATTTCGGTGAACCCCCGCTACGGCGGACTACAAGGAGAGCTCAACATGAATTCAACCGTTCTGATGATTCTCGCAGTCATCTTGGCTGTCGTCGGCGTCGTCCAACTGATCCAGGGACAGATCATCTTCGGCATCGTGCTGTTGATTGCTGCCGCCCTCGTCGGTCCCGGAGGACACAGCATCTTTCGAAAGAGCTGACAACCCACTGACTGACTAAGTCCTCAACGGCCCCGGTAGCCCCCGCTTCCGGGGCCGTTGTGCATTTTCCGTCGGGCCACTAGAGCGGACGTGCAACGGGTTAGCGCGCGACGAGAACCGGAACGTCGGATTCGCGCAGCACGAACCCCGACACCGAAGGCATCACAAGCCGACTAAACCAACTGCGCTCGTGCGACCCGATCACGATGACATCCGCATCATGATTGATTGCAGCGGTCACAATCGCGTGCGCAGCATCGCCGGTGTCGCCAATCGACTTCGCGCCTTCGAGGCCGGCAGCTGATGCGACATCCTCTGCGGTGTGTACGGCGTTGGCTACTCCATCGACGGTCGATCCATCACCATTCGGCCCGATCGGCCCTTTCATCGCAAATGGAAAACCACCGGTCGCGCCGGCGCCAGGCATCGCGACGGGATACACCTGGCCGTACTGAAACGCATCGTCGCCCCAGATCATCGGATTGGCCGACACATTCAACACGATGTAGTCGGCATCGTCGCCGAATAGTCGATGCGCCGTCTTCGCGGCGGAGATAGATGTATCGGAGTCGTCGACGGCAATCAGAACTCTGGTCATGTACGTGGCGTTCCCCATTTCGGTGAATCTCAAACGCCGCGCGGGTGTCGCTCGTTTACATCACTCGCTCGATGGGTATCCGTATCCCGATCTCGTCGGATTGGGAGGACCAGCATCGATTACAGGCTTGCCTTCATCGCGCTCGGCGTGCTGATCGTGGCGGCTGCATGGGCTCCGATCTATCTCAGCAAGCGCCCGCTGTCGTTGCCGATCTTGTTAGTGATTGCTGGTGCGTTGTTGGGTCGCGCGCTGCCTGGTTTCGAGGTGAGGCCCAGTGGCGAGCACATGCAGTTGACCGAGCACGCAGCAGAAATCGGCGTCCTCGTCTCGTTGCTCGCCGCAGGACTGAGCATTGATCGACGGCCGGGGTGGCGGCAGTGGGCGACCACTTGGAAGCTGCTGACGATCGCAATGGTGCTGACCATCGCCGGGTTGGCAGTGGCGGGTTGGTGGATCATCGGCCTTGTTCCTGCAAGCGCTCTGTTGCTCGGCGCAGTCATTGCGCCAACAGATCCGGTACTCGCCTCCGACGTGCAGGTCGGTGCCCCTGCAGTCGACGGAGCACCGATGAACCGCGAGGACGAGGTTCGATTCTCTCTGACCAGCGAGGCGGGTCTCAACGACGGACTCGCGTTTCCATTTGTTCTAGCTGCGGTCGCGATGGCGACGCACGGTGCGCGCCCTGGCGGCTGGATTCTTGAATGGGTGCTCTCAGATCTTCTGGCTCGCATCGCCATCGGCATCGCGGTGGGTTGGCTAGCCGGCAAGCTCCTCAGTCGCGTCGTGTTCGATCCGCCAGGTCCACTCACCGCGCTCGCAGAAACGACGGAGGGCTTCGTAGCGCTCGGCGCGATTCTGTTGACGTACGGCCTAACCGAAGTGGCGCACGGATACGGCTTCCTCGCGGTATTCATTGCCGCCGTCACGTTGCGCGACAGCCGACGCGACCACTCATTCCACCGAGTGCTTCACGAATTTGCGGGCCAGCTTGAGCAACTACTCGCGCTGGGGTTGCTTGTGTTGTTTGGCGCGGCGATCTCTACTGGATTGCTTGGCGACCTGCGGTGGGAGGGCGTGGTCGTGGGCCTGCTAGCGATCTTCGTGATTCGACCCGTTGCTGCCCGACTAGCCCTCATTGGTACAACCACGAGCCGCGTCGAGCGACGAGCGATCGGCTTTTTCGGCATTCGCGGAATCGGATCGTTGTACTACCTCGCGTATGCAAGCCGACGTGCCGAGTTTGCGCAGATCGACGCGGTGTGGTCGACAGTTGCGTTCACAGTCATCGTTTCCGTCGTAGTACACGGTGTCACCGCAACTCCGGTGATGCAAATGCTTGACCGTCGTCGCGCACGCCAGCGCGCTCGTCTACAGCGAACTAGTCGCAGGTGGCGAACCGGCTAAGCGTTCTGGGTTGCGCGCGTAGCTTCGTCGCAGCGCAACTCGATCGCATCCCAGTTGAGATGGGCGATCGCGGCCTCGACCCATGCGGCGCGTTCGTTCTTGTGAGTCAGGTAGTAGGCGTGCTCCCACACGTCAATGACTGCGACTAACCGCGAGCACGGGACGAACCCATTGTTGTGATTGAGAATCGAGCCATCTCGCAACTTGCCCGTCGAAGGGTCGATAGCGATCGCGCCCCAGCCTGAGCCCTGAACTTTCACGGCCGCCGAGGTGAGCATGGCGGTGAAGCGCTCGACCGAGCCAAAGTCGGCCTTGATGCGGGAGGCAAGATCTGCGGACGGTCGACCGGACTCGGGGGAGATGCTCGTCCAGAACAGCGAGTGCATGAGGTGGCCAGAAAGGTTGAACGCAAGCGTGGACTGAGCCGCACCGAGTTTCGCTTCGTCGCTCGGATCGATCTTGCCCAGTAGCTCGGCAGCTGCGTTCGCCTCTTTGACGTACGTGGCGTGATGCTTTCCGTGATGCAACTTCAGCGTTTCAGCTGGGCACCACGGAGCCAAGGCGTCGTAAGAGTACGGAAGCTCAGGAAGCACATACAGGTCAGTTGTCGTTGATGTCGAAGTGGTTGGCATGGTTAGGTTTTACCCACTCGAATCGCGGCCGAAACGCTGGCCCGAAGCGGTAGGTACTCTTTCTGGGTGCAGACACTCGATCAACCGGATCGGGAGTCGTTCGCGCCTGTGGCCCGGTTGGCCCGCCAGTTGCTGGCCGCACCGATCAGCTTCGTCACCGTCATCGACGCTTTGGGCAAACCAGCCACATACCTGCTGAATCTTGATGAGAGCGACAACGAGAACGACTGGAGCGCGCTCAGCGTCGCGATCGCGGAGTTGACGCTCGCTCACGAAGGCGTGCTGGAGATGAGTGACGGCCGTGACGATCCGACATTGGCCGCTCTAACTCGCAACTCGGAGACGTGCGCTTTTCTCGCGCAACGCTTAGTCGATATAGCGACAACGGTATGCGGAGTCTTTGGTGTTATCGACCGCCGCCGACGCAACTGGACTGACCAAGACCGATCCACGCTGGTTGACCTCAGCGGATTTGCCGTCGCAGAGATCGAGCGGCGGCACGCGATACGCCTGAAGTTCGCACAAGACCACTCAACGGAGCAGCTCCTCCACTTGGCAAAGGCCCTCACCGCAGCGGCCGGCATTGAAGAGATCATGCAGCGCACGAGCCGGATTGCGGGCGACCTCCTGGGCGCATCGCTAGCGAATGCCGCGATCATTGATCCGGAGGCGGGTGACCTCAAGTTGCTCTACGGAAAGTCGATCGGAATCGACGACGAGAACCGCTCGACGCGACTGCCTCTGGATGCCACAAGTCCGCTCGGTCGCGCCGTGCTGACCGGTATTCCCATAAACCTGGCGAGCCCGGACGAGATCGCGAATGAGTTCCCGCGCGAGGCGGTCGACGCCGAACGCGCCGGCTTGCGAGCCCTCGCCGCCTACCCAACACGGAAGGGTCATGCCGCGATTGGCTTTGCGTGGACGCAACCCGTGGCCTTCACCGATGCGTTGAGTCGCACGTTGGCCACTGTCGCCGAATTGTTCGGGTTAGGTCTTGAGCGGGCATCAGTAAGTGATCGCGACCGCGCCGTCGCGCAGCGTTTGCAGCGCAGTCTGTTGCCCGGCGTTTTGCCGTTCGTGCCCGGCGCGCAAACAGCGGCCATGTACGAGGCCGGCGCCGCGCACATGGAAGTCGGCGGCGACTGGTACGACATAGTCGCGGCTGGCCCAGATCGGTACGTCATCGGTATTGGCGATGTCGTCGGGCGTGGTCTGCACGCGGCGGTGACGATGGGAGAACTACGTCATGCCTTCGCGGCTCTCATCTCACGAACCGATTCACTCGCAGCCATCGTTGAGAACCTTGATCACTTCGCGCAAAACGTTGAGGGCGCGCGGCTCAGCACACTGGTCGCTGCTTCCTACGAACCATCAACCGGCAACCTCGAGTTGATTTCGGCAGGGCACATGCCTCCGATGGTTCGCCGCGCCGACGGCATCGTCACTCAGCTTCCGAGCGGTGGTCCTCCACTCGGCCTTGGAGAAGACATCCAGCGATCAACAATCAAGACATCTCTCGCAGATGGCGAATCGTTGTGGTTGTACACCGATGGCCTCGTCGAACGACGCGGGGAGTCGGTTGATGTCGGCTTCAGTCGGTTGCGTACCGCAATCGAACAATTGGTCACGATCGACGGCGATGCGGCACTGCGCGAGGTCTACGAGGCGCTCGGTCGGCCCGCTGCCGACGATGTCGCTGTAGTCGTACTAATGCGTTAACGACTCGCCACGTTCATGGCACGAGCATCAGGGATAACCTGTCCACATGGCGGAAAAATCCCCGGGCTTGCTCGACATCGAGGCGATCGACGGCGGGTTCCGTCTTTCCGGAGAAATCGATGCATCCTGCATTGAAGCTCTCGCGAGCATTCTGAACCCGTTACCCGAAGGCAGCGGCGACATCACGATCCACCTTGGTGGTGTGGCCTTCATCGACTCGAGTGGACTTCGCGAACTCATCGATGCGCATCAGCGCGCGGAGCGAACTGGCAGGCGAGTTCTGATGACCGAACCGTCGGCAGTAGTTGTGCGACTGTTCGAGATCTCGGGGCTTACGAAGTACCTGCACCTGGCGTAAAGGCTTCGACGGCAACTTTCCTCAGCGAGATTGCGTTCCTGCCTATTTGGTACGAGTCGACCACCGCCTTCATGATTGCCAGTGCTAGTTCGTCTGGCTCGATCGAAATGGCGTCTCCGGTCTCAAGCGACATTCGCACATCGACCGCTGATGCCAACCCAGTGAAACTGACTCGAGCTCGTTGTGCGGAATAACCAGAAACCAACATGCTGAAAGCTTCAGTGATGGCGAGCTTGAAGTCGTCGATCTCGTCGATCGAGAAACCAGTATCAGCTCCGAGAGTCGCAGCCATCGTTCGCAATGTCGAGGCGTGGCGAGGCGAGAGGGGAACGATCACATCGACTGTGTCGTCGTTGGTCGACGTGCCGTTCATCAGTGAAACCCTACCTCCTCCTATTAATCCGTCGCCGAGGGTCATCGCCGAAGAATTACCCGTTGCACCTAGCGACGAAACATTCGCCGGTCGCGCAATTTCGGTCAGTCCAAGAAATGAAGGTGCTCGGTCAGCCCGCTGATCTCGACGACACGCCTGATGGCTGGTTGCGGGTGGGCGATCGCGAAGGTCTTGCCTGCCGCGGCCGCCTTCATCGCGGCGTCGAGCAATACGCGCAGTCCGCTCGAGTCCATGAACGTCACGCCGGCGAAGTCGGCGACGAGTTGCGTCACATCGGGCAGGTCACCGAACGCGGTGGCCAGTGCAGGTGCGGAGTGGGCATCGATCTCGCCTGTAACTGTCCATCCGTCGCTGTTGCGGACAACATGGAGCGTGGCCCCCTGATCTGACATGAGGACAATCTAGCTGGGCGCTCCGGAAGCAACTACGTGCGAAATGGTCCAGCGAGAGCCTGCAGCCCGTGGACAGTGATCGGCGTGATCAGCCGCCGGTCGTGTCGGTGCTGTCGTCAGTGAAGATGGTGTCGACGAAGTCTTCAATCGAGTTATCGATCTCGTTGATTTCCTCTTCAACCTCGTCATCGACGACGTCCTCACCACATGCCGCGGCTGCTGTACCAAAGAGAAGTACTGCTGATGCCACGACGGCGACCCGACGGCGATTGCTGGTGCTCTTCATGAGTGTCTCCATGTCAGTAAGAGTGGGGATAGACAGACTCGGATTCCCCGATTCCGGCGCGGCTCAAACCACGTTTCGCTTGTGGTCGCGTCGGGTACAGCAGAAGCATGGTTCGCACTCTCGCTCGCACAGCGCGGCGGCTAGTAAGTCCAGTAAGCCGCCCTGCAGCTCTCATGCTCGCGTGGACTCATCGACACACGGTCGCATTGTGGGTTCGATCGATCAGTACCGAGGCTCGCGAGCAGTTCGCGCTTGGACGACCAGACCTGTCGCGCTCGAAGAAGCTGCTCAAGTCGCTATGGCGCGTTTCAACCGATAGTGAGTTGGCAAACGCTCCGGAGTTGCGACGACTAGCAATTGACGATGTCGGCATCACAGTGGACGCAGTCGAGACATGGCACGGTCGAGTGCTGCTGGACACGCGCCTCGGTATTGCGAGCGTTGATTCCTAGCGCGTGAAAAGTCAGGCGTCGATAGACGACGCGCCCTCGCGCATCAGCTCAAGTGATCGACGAAGCAACCGCGATACGTGCATTTGCGAGATACCCATCTCATCAGCGATCTCAGCCTGAGAACGATCTTCAAAGAAGCTGAGCCGGACAATCTGGCGTTCACGTTCGGGAAGTCGCACGAGCAATCGCTGCACTGCCTGACTATCGATCGCCTGACCAAAGCCAGCGTCCTCCGTTGCAATCGCGGCTGATCGATCGTTCGACACAAAGCCATCGTCGGTTGCGTTGTCCAACGAGCCAACGTCGTAAGCGGCTGTGGCGGCCAAACCACGCAACACGTCGTCGCGCTCGAGCATGGCGTGGCTGGCGATCTCTTCGACTGATGGTGACCGACCGTTCTTCTGCGACAGTTCATCGCTGGTACGGCGCACCAAGAGGTGTAGTTCCTTCGCGGAGCGCGGAACTCGGACAACCCAGGTGTGATCACGTAGGTAGCGCTTCAGCTCGCCTTCGATGGTTGTTCCGGCGAACGAGGCGAACGAGACGCCGAACTCGGGGTCGAATCGGTCGACGGCTTTGACCAGGCCGATCATTGCCGCCTGACGAACGTCGTCGTCATTGCCGGCACGCTTGTAGCGCTTAGCAATATGACCAGCCAACCCCATGTAGCGCTCAACGAGCACGTTTCGTTGCGCGCGGTCTCTCGTCCGCACATACGCCCGGAACATGTCCAGTTCGTCGTTGGGGCTTTGAGCGGTCACGAACTGATCAATCGAAACCAGGCGGTGACGGTGACATCGTCTCCGTCGACCTCGACCGATACTTCATCCGCGAGCGATTCGACAATCGAAAGTCCGCGGCCTCTCACAGCTAGATCGTCGACTGGTCGCCAGTTCGCCGGAGGTGGCGGGACGGTTCCCGTCGTGTGATTTCTAATCGACAACGATGCCGCATTGGGATCGACCAAGCGAATGCGCAACTCGTACGGATGCCCTGGGCCAGCCTGTACAGCATTGGAAGCGAGTTCGCTTGCAATAAGCGATGCTCCCTCGACCGTATGTTTGTCAGCACCGCATTCCGTCAGAAAATCGACCACGTCACGCCGCGTCGCGCGCAAACTCGTCGGATCACCGGCGTACTGGCGGTTAAGTGTGGGCGAGGTCGTGTTCACCGCGCACGCGGCTCAACGCTCAACCGATTATCCGCGCCGGTTGTAGGCATGATGAGGCTCATTCTAAAGGACCAGCGCCGCTGCCAGTTCTTCCGAAGCGCCTGCTCGCAGGGTTGTGTGCACGAGCTCGGCGCCAGCGAAACGGCGGGCTTCTGCTCTCAACGCAGTGACATCGACTTCGGTCGCCAACGCGACCACTGTGACTGTGTTGCTGCGCACGGCGTTCTTGAACCAGTCGACCCACTCATCGGGAATGCCGGTGTCAACGACCTTGGCCGTCAACGCGCCAACGCCAGCGCCGACACCCAGCCCTGCAAGCCATCCGACAGGACCGCCGATCAGAAGGCCGAGCAGTCCGGTCCAGAGCGCTCCTGTCACTGCCGCACCGGCTGGCTGTATGTCAGTCGTCTCCCGCACGCGCACCGCATCGTTCTCGTCCTTGATCACGACGACGGCGTCTCGCAACGTGAGATGCCCGCGGCTGGTCAAGCCTTGTAGAACCACCAAGAACTCCTCAGCCCGAAACACGTCGCTAAACGAGATCCCGAACAGCGCTTCCTCACGGTCGGCGCTTCGCACATCAGCCATGACTTTTAGGTTCCCGAATTGCCCGATTTCAAACCTGACGAGCGGCGAAGCCACGGCGCAGGATCCAGGGTCATTGGCTCCCGACACGAGTCCGGCCGACGAAAGCCCCGTTTCGACCTAGTCGAGAACGGGTAATCAGACGCTGTCAGTTCAACCGAGACAAGGAGACGACATGTCAAACAAGGATGAAGTCAAGGGTCGCGCGAAGCAAGCAGCTGGTGTCCTCACGGGCGACAAGAAGCTCGAGCGTGAAGGCAAGGCAGATCGCATCGCCGGAACTGTTAAGGAAAAGGTCGACGAGGCTCGCGACTGGATCGCGGACAAGGTTCGCACCGAGAAGTGACCCGTTAGCCAGTCAGCAATGAGACGTAACCAAAAGGACGGTGCCGCGTGAGCGGTGTGGCGATTATCACCGAGGCATGCATCAACGTGAAGGACCGTGCTTGCGTTGATGTGTGCCCGGTGCAATGCATATACGAATTCAACCCTGCGACGAATCGGCTGTTCTCTGAACAGCAAGCCGGCAGCGGAGTGACCGAGAACGAACACGCACCGAATCCAGACGCGATCCAAATTTTCGGCGACACGATCTTGTACGTGAACCTGGATGAGTGCACATCGTGCACAGCGTGCTACGCCCCCGATGTTTGCCCAGTTGGAGCCATCTACTCAGACGATGCGTTGCCAGATGGAACAGCGACGATCAAGTACAACAAGACCGATCCGAACACGGGTCATGATCACCGGTTCTTCCTGCAACACAGCCGCGACGTGTTCGCCGACTGACGTTGGCTTGCCGTTGTCATGAGGTTTACCTCCACTGGCCGCGGGGAACACGGTGAGAGGGACAAACCTGTCCTCCTTATCGAAGGAAGGCATCTACATGGATACCGTGACTAATCAATCCGATGGCGGATTTGCTCCACCGCCCGCAACGCAAGTTGTCACCCCGCTAGCCCCCGCACCGCAAGTTGTCGCCGTTGGCACCAATGCTGCTGATCAGACAACGGTGATCAGTCATCGCCAACGCTTCAACACCGCTGGTGTCGTGTGCGCCATCGCAGGTGCCGCGATTCTCATCATGGGACTTGTAGCGCTCGCACGTGCCGACCTCGACGGCTCGTTCAACGACCCCGTATTCCAGGTCGCTGGCTGGGACCATACGCAGAGCTTGGCCTTCATTGAGGTATTCCTCGGCATCATGCTTCTGGTTGCCGGTATGACCAGCTCGTTGTCAGGCATGCGTGTGCTTGGCGCACTCACAGTGATCGGTGCCGTCGTTGCATTGATCGAGCCGGGCATTCTTGGCGGCAGCCTCGAAATCGAAGGCAGCCACGCCGTCGCGCTACTGATCCTCGGTGCCGTGACGCTGATCGCCGCCGCAGCACTGCCAACAATCGAGCGCCAGAGCAGTCGGGTCTCGACCCATCATGAGGCTGACCGCAGCAACCACGTCGCCTAACAGCTACGTGTGAAGTCACGCCTTCGGGGTGTGTGCTTTCTTCGTCACCAGGCCATTGTCAGTAGGTCTATAGTGCGCCCCATGGCGACGAAGAAAGCACAGCTCGAGCACCTGCGCAATGTGAGTCTGTTCCAGGGCTGCTCGACCAAAGACCTCGAGAAGATCGCGAAGGCAAGCGACGAAATCAGCATGCCGGCAGGCTCGCTAATTGTCGATCAAGGCCAAACTGGCCGCGAGGCATTCGTCGTACTGACGGGCACGGTGCTCGTCAAGCGAAACGGTAAGAAAGTGGGCTCGTTCGGGCCGGGCACCGTAGTTGGCGAGCTATCACTGCTCGACCACGGGCCGCGCACCGCGACCGTCAGTTGCGAGACCGACTGCACCCTGCTGTTGCTGGATCAGCGCCACTTCGTCGGCGTGCTCGACGAAGTCCCCGCGCTTGCTCACAAAGTGCTGGCCACATTGGCCGGTCGCATCCGCGATCTCGATCGCCAGTACTTCGGCTGATCTAACCCAAACTAACTAGGGTCAAGCGCAATATGTTCAAGCGCTTCAAGCCGCATCAACTGGCCATCGGACTCGGCATCGGCATGGCGGTGTTTACCGTCGCGTCGGGCATCATTCCGCAGTTCACCAAGTGGCACACGACCAAGACGCCCTCGAGGGAAGTGTTCGAAGGAATCCCTGGTCCGATCCAGGTGGCGTTCTACACGCTGATCCCCGTGCTGTTGGTATGGGGTGCGTTCAAGTTCGCGGATCGCGTTAGGAACTGGGAACGCGGCGCGCCAGACCGTCGTCGCACAACGCCGAAAAACGTGACGCGTCGCCTTCGCGACTTCCGTGCGGGCGTGTACATGCGCACACTGCTGCGCGACTTCGGCGCCGGCCTGATGCACTCGATGATCTATTTCGGCTTCATGGCGCTGCTTGGCGTTACAACCGTGCTCGAGATCGATCACCAGTTGCCCGAAGACTTGAAGTTTCTGCACGGCCGCACATACATGGCCTACAGCTTCTTCGGTGATCTCGCAGGCGTGGTGTTCATGGTCGGCATCGTGTGGGCGCTCGTTCGCCGTTACGTGCAACGTCCGTGGCGCATCCGAATCAAGACGCGGCCAGAGCACGCTCTCATTCTCGGAACGTTTGCGCTGATCGGTATCAGCGGTTTTGTCGCTGAGGGTTTGCGCATCGCCGAGATCGACTCGCCGAGTTACGAGAAGTGGAGCTTTGTCGGCTACCCGATCAGTCAGCTCTTCGACGGGCTCAGCGAGCACACCCTCACGCAGTGGCACCAGTGGACATGGATCTTGCACGTTGCCGCGTTCGCCGCGTTCCTAGTGATGCTGCCGATCACGATGTTGCGCCACATGTTCACCAGTCCGCTGAACATGTACCTAAAGGATCGCGACCGCCCCAAGGGTGCAATGCGCGCGATGCCGAACCTGGCCGAGACTTCGTTGGAGAGTTTCGGTGCCAGCGTCGTTGAAGACTTCACATGGAAGCAGTTGCTCGACACTGACTCGTGCACGATGTGCGGCCGCTGTACCAGCGTGTGCCCGGCCAAGGCAACGGGCAAGCCACTCGATCCGCGCGAGATCGTGTTGAAGGTGGGCGAAGTGATGGCCGCTAGCGCGCCGCACGGTTACGTTCGGCCACCACTCGGCACTCCGAAAGAGATCACGATCTCATCGAACTCAGTGTTCGAGCGCATCACTGCTGAAGAAGTTTGGGCGTGCACAACGTGTCGGGCGTGCGACGAAATCTGCCCGGTGAACATCGAGATCCTCGACAAGATCCTCGACATGCGGCGCTACCTGTCGCTGATGGAGAGCAACTTCCCAACCGAACTCGGCAACGCCTATCGCGCGATGGAAAACCAGGGCAACCCATGGGGAATGAACCAGGGCGAGCGCGCCGACTGGGCGAAGGGCCTTGATGTCGAGGTGCTCGATCCGGGTCAGCCACTCGAAGCCGAGTACCTCTACTGGGTCGGTTGCGCTGGCAGCTTCGACGACAAGAACAAGAAGGTCACACAAGCGATGGCCAACCTGCTGCGCCGCGCGGGCATCACGGTGGCAATTCTGGGGCCAAGCGAAATGTGCACGGGCGACTCAGCGCGCCGCAGCGGAAACGAGTACTTGTTCCAGATGTTGGCAATGCCGAACATCGAAATGCTGAACGGCATGGGCGTGAAGAAGATCATCACGCAGTGCCCGCATTGCTTCAACACGTTGAAGAACGAGTACCCACAATTGGGCGGCAACTACGAACTCGTTCATCACACGCAATTGCTCGAGAGCCTGATCGCCAGCGGCAAGCTCGACGTCAGCCAGGCAACGCTCGAAGAGCGCCTCACCTATCACGACAGTTGCTATCTCGGTCGCCACAACGATGTGTATCTCGCACCGCGCAAGGTGGTCGGGAGCATCAAGGGCATTGAGGTCGTCGAGATGCCGCGCAACGGGACCAAAGGCATGTGCTGTGGCGCCGGCGGTGCGCGCATGTGGATGGAAGAGAACATCGGCACCAAGGTGAACGACGAGCGGGCGAGAGAAGCGATCGAAACCGGTGCGACCCGCGTCGCCACCGCGTGCCCGTTCTGTTACATCATGCTGGACGACGGCGTGAAGGCCGCTGGGGTCGAAGAGACCGAGGTGAAGGTGGCCGACATCTCGATTCACCTGCTCGACGCGATTGAGGCAGGCGAACGAAAGCTTGCAAACCCGATCGCGCCAATCGCGCAATCGTTCAGCTAGTCAGAGCTTGTTGAGGTCGTACTTCGACGCAACGGCGCCCTGCTGGTTCTGATACTTGCTCTTTAAGTCGGGGTGCCCATACGGACGCTCCGCCGGTTGGTCGAGAAGTTGAAACACGAGTTGCGCGACCTTCATGCCGGGACGCAGAAGGATCGGCAGATTCGAAACGTTCGACAGTTCAAGGACAACGGTGCCCCTAAAGCCCGGGTCGATGAAGCCCGCGGTTGCGTGCACTTGCAAGCCAAGTCGACCAAGCGATGACTTGCCGTTGACGACGCCAACGATGTCGTCGGGGCAGCCAACGGTCTCCGCTGTATGACCTAGCGCGAACTCGCCGGGGTGCAGCACGAAGATTTCGCCTTCAGGAATCGTCACCGTCTCCATCAGTTTGTGCTGCTCGAACGGATCGATGTGGGTCTGCCGACTGTTGCGCATCACCCGGAACTCAGTGCCCAACCGCACGTCGACCGACGCTGGCTGCACTAGCTCGGGATCGTATGGATCGAGCACGATGTAGCCCGACGAGAAGTGTTTGCGCAGGGTTCCGTCGGAGAGGATCACAGCGGCGAGAGTACTGCCACACGAGTATCCTGCTCACCTGTTCGCGGGTGTAGTTCAGAGGCAGAACATCAGCTTCCCAAGCTGAGAACGCGGGTTCGATTCCCGTCACCCGCTCGTCGGCGTCACTTGCCCCAGCGGATTCCCTGGGTCTCCTACGATTTCGCCCATGCGCACACTGAGCGGGCTGGTCACGTTGCTGTTACTGATGTCGTGCGCCGACGACAACAAGCCAACTTCTACGGTGCCATCTTCGACTACGCCACCGGTGTTGTTTGACGCCGCTGATTGCCCAGTGACCGACGAAGTGTTTTGCGCAATGGCTACCGAGGTTGCAAATGCTCTCGCAGGGCGAGACGCACAACAACTCGTGCTCCTTAGTCGACAAGACACGATCGTCTGCGCCGAGATGAACATCGAATACTTCCCAGGTTGCGTGGGACAGGACACGCTCACGGGCTACGGGTTGAGCGGCCCCACCCTGGTCGTTGAGGCCGCCAACGAAGCTGACTACCTTGCCGCGCTGCGAGACATGACGCAACCGATCGACCCGACAAGCGTCGAGATATTCGGAGTCGGAACCTGTGGGCCCGATGTGCCTGGGCGACGCACGTATCACCTTTCGTGGACCGCGAAGCACGTCGACGGCGATGTCGCGACGGAGGTCGTTGGTAGCTTCGAATCCTTGTTCCTCGACGACTGGAAGATTGTGCTCTCGTACTTCGGCACGCTTGAGGATTGGACCGCCCAAGAGAACGATCCGTTTAGCGAGTCGTTCTGTGAAGCGGGACGAACCCCGTGGGGGAACTGATTCGGGCTGACGCGGTCGCGCCACAACTGTGGCGCAACGGTGGCGGACAAACGCGTGAGTTGCTCGCGTGGCCATCCGCTGACAACTGCATGCTGCGCATCGCTCTCGCTGACATCGACGTCGATGGGCCGTTCTCGATTTACGACGGTGTCGAGCGTTGGATCGTGGTGATTTCCGGTGTCGGTATTGATCTGAGTTTCAGCGACGGAGACCGACGACTTCGCTTGGGCGACGATCCTCTCCGATTCGATGGTGCTGACGCTCCCGATTGTCGACTACTCGACGGACCGACGCGCGATCTCAACTTGATGGTGCAAGGCGGCGTGGGCGTAATGCGAGCGGTGGAGGCCGGTGTCGCGTGGACAGAGGACAACGCGATGCGCGGAGTGTTCACCACAGGGTCCGGCGGATTGGTAGCCGGTGGTGAGGCCCGCGGCGTCCCGGCGATGACGCTGTTGTGGGACGAACGGGCAAATGGCGTGTGGACGTTTGAACACGACGAGCCAAGCGCCGCGAATCAAGCCTGGTGGCTCGGTTTCACGCCTTCGGAGTGACGACTGCCTTTTGCGCGCGTTCGGCGCGCACCGCGGCCAGCGGACGAACTGCAGCCTTACGCCAACCGACGCCATGCAGTTTTCCTGATGGCGGCCAAAGGTCGTCGCGGCTGTACGCCCACCACTCGTACGGGTTGAGGTAATACGAGCACGTCTCAATAGCCTTGCCGACCCTCTCTTTGCGGCCGCCGCGCAACCACACAAAGACTCCGCCAATGATGCCGAATAGCGACCACAGTCCGTAGAGCGGTAAGTACAGCGGACCAAACCAACGTGCTTGCCACACGTGCACGGCTTCGTGATCGGTGATCAGTTTGCAGCGTCGCGCAACGTCGACGTCGCCGGCACCGGAGATGACGTTGCCAACGGTCAGCGCGAAGCCGGGCTTGAAGGTGAAACCGCGGCGGTACACGTGACTGTTCTGGCGGTGACTGAGCTTCGGCTCGAATCCGGGTGAGCCCTTCAGCGTTCCGATGAGGTGCACAAGCAGACCAAACCCGATCGAGAGGGTGCCCCATGTGGAGTCGAGAACGAACGCGATCCAACCGCCGAGCGAACGCCACGCATAGATCTGTCGCCATCCGCTGAGTGCGCCGTTGAGGCCGGCGATGATCGCCATCACGAGCCCGACGACCGGATGTATCAGGCCACCGACAAACCAACCGAGCGCAGTGCCGGCGGCGGCGGTGACGATCGATTCAGCGAGCCGTTTCACTAGAAAGGTCCTAACACAGTGTTCGTTTCGTTGGGGTCGGGCAGGCGTCGCCAACTGAAGTCGCCGTCGTCTGCAAGCGACAGTACCAAGGCGCCGACGTGTCCGTTATCGAGGATGAACTGCGCGTTGCGATGCTTGATTGAGTAGAAGCTCGACGAGCAGCCGATGTAGGACACGCCACCGAACACCACGTTGAACGCTTCGTGTAGGTGGCCAGACAGCACAACTCGCACGTCGCCGCGCGCGGCCAGCGCAGTCGCCAACTCAGCGCCGCCTTCGAGTCGCATCCATGGGTGCGTGCTGGTGGAGATCGGTGGGTGATGCAGCGCCAGCAGTGTCGGGACGCCGACGTCAGGCCCGAGTCGGCGCAACAGGTCGGGGACATCGATGCGACCCCACTCGGTCTTCGGAATCGTCGTGTCGGCCAACAGCAAGCGCCAGCCACCGATCGACATCTCGTCGACAGCACCGAGAATCGTTGCAACAGCGGCGGGGTCGTCGTGATTACCCGCAACAGCGAGAACCGGGACACCGAGCGGCTTCACCGCTTGCGCGACGCGCTCGAGTGCTTCGAGCGATCCGTCGTCGGCGATGTCGCCGGTGAGCAGCAAGACGTCAGGCTGCGCATCGGCCACCAACGCAACGGCGCGGCGCAGCATCTCGTCAGGCGACTTGTCACCGGCAACCGGCTCGCGTTTCAGGTGGCTGTCAGTGATCTGCGCAACGGTGATTGTCGATGACATCTCGCCCCCTGCGTATCAGCGGCTGATAAGCGCCGCAAGTGCGGCTAGAGCCACGACGAATCCGATCGCAGCCATTGTCAGGCTACGGATTCGAGGCGCCCGATCAAGATCCCCCTCGGTACGAGCACCTTCGGGCGGGCGCACAACCGCCATCACGTTGCCGACGAACAGAGCACCACCAAGCGCCAGCAATAGCCAGACGATGAGGTCTTTGCCGAGGAACATGCAACCAGTTCTACACGCCGCGAGCGGCGTTACCGAACTTCGCGTACTGACTGCGGAAGACCAGCCGTGCAAGACCGGTCGGGCCGGAACGGTGCTTAGCCACGATCAGTTCGGCGCTCGCCTTGTCAGGCGACTCACGGTTGTAAACCTCGTCGCGGTAAAGGAACATAACGACATCCGCGTCTTGTTCTAGCGATCCACTTTCGCGAAGGTCGGCGAGCATTGGGCGTTTGTCGGCGCGGGTTTCTAGGTTTCGGCTGAGCTGACTGAGGGCCAGGATCGGCACGTCGAGTTCGCGAGCGAGAATCTTCAAGCCGCGACTGATCTCGCTGACTTCGAGTTGGCGGTTCTCGACGCTGGCGCCACTGCTCATCAGTTGCAAGTAGTCGATCATGATCAGCGCCAAGCCACCGTGTCGCGACTTCAACCGACGCGCTTTGGCGCGAATCTCCATCACAGTCACGCGCGGGTTGTCGTCGAGATACAAGGGCACGCTGTCGATGCGGTTGATCGCTCGGCCGATCTTGGTCCAGTCGGCCTCCGCCAAGCGACCCGAGCGCAACTTCTGCGATTCGACCTCCGCCTCGCTCGAAAGGATTCGCTGCGTTAGCTCGGCGTGGCCCATTTCGAGCGAGAACACCAACACTGGTTTGTGCGTGGTCTTCGCGACGTGAGTCGCGATGCCGAGGCCAAGCGCGGTCTTACCAACCGACGGGCGGGCGCCGACGATATTGAGCGAACTGGGCTGCAAACCCGAGAGCAGTTCGTCGAGGTCATTCAAGCCGGTAGCAACACCCGTGATGATGTCGCCGCGCTCGAACGTTTCTTGCAGCTTGTCCATTGCGATCGGCAGCAAGTCGGACAACGGTCGCGTCGAGTCGATAACACGATCCTCAGCGACCTCGAAGACCTTGGTCTCTGCCTCGTCGAGCGCTTTCGTGACGTCGTCGGGCTCAAGGTACGCGATCTCGGTGATCTCGCCAGCGACGCTGATCAGCCGACGCAACACCGCGGTGTCTTGCACGATTTTGGCGTAGCGCGAGGCATTCGAGATCGCCGGCGTTGCGTTCTGCAGTTCCAGCAGCGCCTGCCCGCCACCGACTTCATCCAGCAGGCCGTTGCGGCGCAGTTCGTCGGCGACGGTGACGACATCGACCGGTTGACCAGTCGCCATCAACCCGCGAATGGCCGAGTAGATGTGTTGATGCGACGGCTTATAGAAGTGCTCGACCTGCAAGCCGAGTTCCGACACTTGGCCAACGACTTCGCGCGACAGCAACAACGCGCCTAGCAGACTCTCTTCCGCGTTCAGGTTGTGCGGTGGAACGCGGCCTGCAGCCGACCGACCGGAGTCGCGCGAGTTGCCACCGTTTCTTGAACTGAATTCGCGTCGTGTGTCGGTCATGGGCTGATCACCTTCTCAGACAATCCCTGTGAGCAGTAAGGGGAGCAACTTGGGTATTAGCTGTGACCCAACCTGTGGGGCACTGTGGAAAACACAGTGCTCTGGGGGTCGGACAGGGATACCGAGCCGACCACGAGGCGCGCCAAAAGCGCGGTCGAGACTGTGGATAACTATGTGGACAAGAGGGCCTGGGGCCCCGATGAACGGACTCGCTTACTTAGCGACGACCTCAATCGAGATCGGGAACTCGACATCGTGATGCAGTTTGGCGATCACGTTGTAGGTACCCGTGCTCTTGATGTGATCTACATGCAACTTGCGACGATCGAGCGCAATCTTGGTTTGTGCCTCGACCGCGGCAGCTACATCGGCAGCGGTGACCGAGCCGAACAGTCGACCCTCGGCACCAGCCTTCACCGCGATAGTGATCGTCTTGGCGACGAGTGCCGAAGCAATGGTCTGCGCACTTTCACGATCTTGCGAATCGCGTAGGTCGCGAGCACGACGCATGGCGCCTGCCTGCGACACCGCGCCATCGGACGCCTTCATGGCGTGGCCCTTCGGCAGCAAGAAGTTGCGCGCAAAACCATCGGCGACATCGACGATGTCGCCGCGCTTGCCAACACCCTTGCGGTCAGAACGAAGTATCAGCTTCATCGGTCAGCCCTCTTCCGTCTCGGTGTCGGCGGTCTGCACGGTGATCAATTCGTCGTCGATGGCCTCGATGTCTGTATCGAGTGTCTCGAGGTCGGGGATCGCCACTTGGCTCTCACGCTGTGGTGCATCGTCGCGACCACGCCGGCTGTCGCCATCGCGCGGAGGACGTGACGTACGCGTTTGGGCGACCCGCTTTGTGTACGGCAGCAAGGCCATCTCACGCGAGTTCTTGATTGCCAACGCGATGTCGCGCTGCTGCTGCACCGTGTTACCGGTGACGCGGCGGTTGCGAATCTTCGACCGATCGCTGACGAAACGTGTCAGCAAGTTGACGTCCTTGTAGTCGACGTACTCGACCTTGTCGGTGAGTAGAACGCTCGTCTTCTTCTTGAACTTCTTCGGGTTGGCCCCTTCTTTGGGCGCCCTCGGCTTGGTCTTCTTGTTGCTGTTGTTGTTGCTTGCCATATCAGTGGTTGTCCTTCAAGAGAGAAACAGGGTCAGAACGGCTCTTCGTCGCCGTACACGGGATCTGGTGCGCGGCTTGCGCCTGCGTTGCTGGAAGCGCCGGCATTGCTGCCACCGCCGCCCGAGCTTGAACCGCCGCCACTGCTGTCGCGGGAGATGCGCTCGACTTCGGCGCGAGCCCAACGCAATGACGGACCGATCTCGTCGGCGACGATTTCGACCACGTTGCGCTTCTCGCCTTCCTTCGTTTCGTACTCACGCTGCTCGAGACGACCCGTCACGATGATGCGGGTGCCCTTGGTGAGTGACGCCGCTGCGTTCTCGCCAAGAGTGTCCCAAGCGCTGACATTGAAGAACGAAACTTTCTCTTGCCATTCGCCGTTCTGCTGCCAACGACGGTTGACGGCTACGCCGAAACTGGCGATGCCTTTGCCACCGGCGGTAAAGCGCAGTTCGGGGTCGCGGGTGAGATTTCCTACGATGGTGACAACGCTGTCGGCCATGTTGGTGCTCCTTTGAGGTGACTTAGACGGAGGCTGTGACGGCCATGCCGCGACGATTTGCCTCGTCGACGGGTAGGCGCAGCAACTTGTGACGGACGACATCGTCGGCGATACGGAGCGAGCGCTCGAGTTCGTCGAGGGCTCCACCAGGAGCCAAGACGTTCATGACGGCGTAATAGCCGTAATGCTTCTTGTTGATCGGAAAGGCGAACTGGCGCCGACCCCACCAATCGGGCTTGCCGTGAACGCTGCCGCCGGCCTTGGCGATGGTGTCGGTGATCGACTTCACCCACGCCTGGGCAGCAACTTCATCGAGGTCACCTTCGAGGATGACCATGAACTCGTAAGCACGCATCATGCGTGTGAACTCCCTTCGGACCCCGGAGGACCGGGGGCCCCAATTGGGGCAGGGCCAATATGACCGGGTGAGTGTAGCGGCACCATTCCTGAACCATCGCAGAGGGGTCTGACACGGTCGTTACCCAAGCGTTGACGACTACCGTCGGGCCAATGGACCTGCACGACTGGATGGTTGCCGACCTCGCCGCGGTGCGCTCAAAGCTGTTCGACACGGTGGTTCGCTTGGTGCCCGCCAGCCGTTGGCACGAGCAGGCCGACGGCGGTGGCAGCACGATCGCCGGCTTGCTATTGCACGTCGCTCGCCACCAAGACCTGGCCGTAAACACCGTTATCCGCAACCACGATCCACTCTTCGCCGCACACGCCGACGCGCTCGGACTTGCCGACGCGGGTCCAGGCGTCGCGCTTCCCGAGAAGGAAGACCTCGCCGTCACCAGCCGAGTGAGCGATCAGGCGTTACTCGCCTACGTCACCGCCGTTTTCGACGGCACGCAGCAGTGGCTCGACGCACTGGGCACACTCGCGCTCGACATCGAACCCAACTGCGACTACCGGTTGACCCACAAGGGTGGTCTCGCCGAATCCGACTTCCCCTGGCTCTACGGCATGTGGAACGGCAAGGCGCTCTGGTGGTTCGTGCAATGGCCTGTAATTGGCCACGCTCACGCGCACGCTGGCGAAGCCATCAGCATCCGAAATCGAATGGGCCTCAGCCCCTTCTAGTGAGCGGATCTCGTCAGCCAGTCGCCGTCGGGCAGGCGACGCACTAGCAACTCTTCGTCGTTGCACTCGTATGCCCACGCCAGCGGTCCCGCGGCCGTACGGACCACGACTCGCTGATACAGGCCGCGTTCGGCCCCTTCGACCGCGTCGAGGCGGGATAGTGCCGCATCACGCCGCGAGTCGTCGAACTCGTAGACGCGCCCACGAATCACGTCGGCGGCCGTGTCGGGCGAAAATCTCGCGGCCGGATAGTCGAGGCCTGTGTCGTACACCATTCCTGGCACCGTCGTGCGAACACCCTCGCCGTTGACGAAAGCAGCGAGTTCGTGCCAACGCGATTCACCCGGTTGCAACGTGCCGTATACGAACAAGTGCCGAACGACGTCGGGCGACTGCGTCACGAGCTCGCGGCTATGCGCCGCGGTCGACCGCGACCCACGGGAAGCACCCGCAACAGATGGTGCCACTTGCAATCGATGCACGCCTCGACGACGTAAGCCGTCAGTTCTTCGGTGCGACCGTTCAGTGTGTTGAGTTCCTTCGCCGTACTTACGCAACGACCGTGCGCGGGCAGGCGCGGGCCAAACACGTAAGTCACCAATCGCAAACCCGACTCAGCGCAAATCGGGCAGGCACTTGTTGCCTCAGTGCCGATGTTCTTCGCCGCGCGAATCAACTCTGGGTGCGCATCGCACACTTGGTCTTGGCGCAAGCGACCGCGACGGAACTCGTTGATCATGTGCCGCCGCGCCAAGCGGTGGTCGACAACCCCACCGGCTCCACGCAGCGCGTTGATCGCGAACGTCATGGCCGCAGAGGATATACCCCGTCGACATCCATCACAGGACGGCCAAAGCGCGACAGACTGGGAATGTGCGCATTTGGTACGGCCAAAATGTGGCCGACGACGACGAGTTGCGTTTGTGCGGTGACGTGGCTGGAAAGCGAGTCATCGAGCTCGGCATCGCCAAAGTTCCGAATTCGGTCGTGCTCGCCGTCAATGGCGCCAAGGCAATGGCCATCGACCCAGATGCGCAAAAGATCGCTGCCGTGCGCGCCGCCGCCGAACAGGCTGAGGTGGTAGTGCAGTGTCATCAGGCCGATCTCGCCGATCTCGGCTTTGCCACGAGCGCATCGGTCGACCTGGTCGTCGCGGTGAACTCGCTCGGCGCGGTCGACGACCTGCCCCGCGTCTTGCGCCAAGTGCACCGTGTGCTTAAGCCCAACGCAGTCTTTGTGATCGCGGCGCTGCACCCCGTCTACGCAATGTTCGGCGATCGCCAACAGCCGACCACCGCTACCGCTGCCTATGGCGCAGCTGGTCAGACGTTCAGCGAGTTGTACATGGCGATCGAGCGCAGCAACTTTCATCTCGACACGGTGCACGAGCTAAAAGACAGCCGCGCCCGCGACCCATTGTCGCCAACCGTGCTCGTCATGCGAACCCGCAAACAAGGCGTCTAGCGGGCTTTGGCCCACTCGTCGAGTCGTCGGCGAATCTCTGTTTCGCCAAGCATTCCTTCGTCTAAACGGATCTCCAGCAGAAACGACAGCGCTTTGCCGACCATCGGTCCTGGCTTGATGCCGAGTTGTTCCATTACCTGGCTGCCGTCGAGCTCTGGCCGAATCGCCGCCAACTCTTCCTTCTCGGCCAACACCGCAATGCGTGCTTCCAGGTCGTCCATCCGACCCGACAACATCGCCGCCTTCTTCTCGTTGCGCGTCGTGCAGTCACACCGCGTCAGCACGTTCAGCTCTTGCAACAGCGGTCCGGCGTCGCGCACATAACGACGCACGGCCGAATCGGTCCATCCCATCGCATACGTGTGGAAGCGAAGGTGCAGCGCGACCAACTCGGTGATCGCTTCTACGTCGTCGTTGCTATAGCGCAGCGCTTCCAGCCGCTTGCGTGTCATGCGCGCGCCAACAGCGTCGTGATGATGGAAAGTGACGCCCTTGCCCTTCAAGTACCCACGGGTGCGCGGCTTGCCAACATCGTGAAACAGAGCCGCCAGGCGCGTGCGACGAAAATCGAACTCGGCCTGTGCATCCGGCTTCACGTTCTCGACGACGGCGAGCGTGTGCGTCAGCACGTCCTTATGACGATGGATCGGATCTTGCTCAAGCCGCATGGCCGGAAGTTCGGGCAAGAAGTGGTCGCACAATCCGGTCTCGATCGTGAACCACAATCCCGCCGATGGACTGGGAAGCGTGATCAGCTTGTCGAGCTCGTCGCGAACACGCTCGGCCGAAACGATTTCCAGCCTGCCCGCCATCGCGCGCACGGCCTCCACCAACTCGGGCACAGGTACAACACCAAGCCGCGCGATGAAGCGCGCCGCGCGCAGCATGCGCAAAGGGTCGTCGCCAAAACTGACTTCCGGCGCAAGCGGTGTACGCAGCGTGCGCGTCGCCAAGTCGACAGCACCGCTGAACGGATCGACGAGAGTCGGCGAATCGCTGGTCAGCTCCAACGCCATCGCGTTGATCGTGAAGTCGCGACGCGACAGATCGAGGTTGATGTCGTCGCTGAACTCGACCACCGGCTTGCGTGAATCGTCGTTATATGCCTCAGCACGATGAGTGGTGATTTCGTAAGTGCGATCGCCGTGCGGACCCTTCTTCTTCGCGCCGATCGTTCCGAAGCGTTCGCCAGGCGTCCATATCGCATCGGCCCAGCCACTCAGTAACGCTTTGATCTGTTCTGGCTTCGCGTCGGTCGTGGCATCGAAGTCGTCAAGCTCGTCGGAGGTGGATTCGGCGGCGAGGAGATTGCGAACCGTTCCCCCGACGAGGTACAAGCGATGGCCAGCCGCGCGGAAGCGATCACTGAGCGGCGCCAACTCCGCTAGTACAGGCTGGAAACGAGCAGGAATCACAACAAGCCGTCGCGTACCCAATGGTCGACGACCTGCTGCACCGCGGCCATGCCAGGCCCACCCGACGTTGCGTGCTCGATCGGCGCGCCCGAAACGTCGGCCAATTCGCGCAACACAGTCGCCGATGAAAACGTCAACGCTTCTAGGTCGTAGCCGCCCTCGAGCATGATCAGTCGACGACCAGCGGGCACGAGTGACAACACTCGACGCGTCAGCGGCGCATAGTCGCCAGCGGCGAGGCCCAACTCAGTAATCGGATCGTTGCGGTGCGCGTCGAAGCCGGCCGAGATGATCACCCAGGTTGGCTGAAATGTCGCCGCGACCGGCGCGACAATTTCGTCGAACGCGTGCAAGTAGATGTCGCCCGTCGCGCCGGGCGGCAACGGAATGTTGATCGTGTGCCCGCGCCCCCTGCCCTCGCCAACTTCCGTGTAGTGCCCTGTTCCCGGGTACAGCGGCCACTGATGAAGACTGACGAACAGCACGCGCGGGTCGTCGTAGAACACCGCTTGCGTGCCGTTGCCGTGATGGGCGTCGTAATCGAAGATCAGTACTCGCTCACCTTGCGCGGCAAGAGAGGCCGCCGCAACGGCGACGTTGTTCACGAAGCAGAAACCCATCGACTCGTCCGTAGTTGCGTGATGGCCAGGTGGCCGTACAGCACAGAACGCGGCGTCGGCGCGGCCTTCCTGAAGCGCCTGCACGGCGGCCAATCCCGCACCGGCAGCCAGGGTCGCCGCGTGCCAAGAACCCGGACTCGCATACGTGTCCGGGTCGAGGCGACCTCCGCCAGCTGCACAGATCCCCTCAATTCGATCGAGATAGGCCACCGGGTGCACACGCTCAAGGTCGGCGCGCGCCGCAGCGACCGGCACCAACGGCACCATCGCGTCGCCAAGCCCAGCCAATTGCACACCTTCGAGAACGGCCTGCAACCGCTCGGGGCGTTCAGGGTGGCGCGGCCCCGCCAAATGGTCGAGGTACGCGGCGTGGGTGGCGAACAAGACAGTCACGAAACGAGACGCTACCGTCGCGCCAATGAGCAGCGAGCGAACGGCCGATCGCCACCGCGCAGCCGTTGGAATCGACATCACCGGAAGGGACGCGAACAGCTATCGCGTGCAACCGTGGTCGTTTCGGCCCCACATCGCACATCTCGTTGTGAATAATCAGCAGCGCGTGCCGTCGCTTGAAGATGTTCGCCGGTGGACAGACCGTCTTCCAGACCTCGGTTACAGCTCCGTACGCACCAACGCACTCGGTCGCGGCGCAGGCCGACAGATGGAGTGCGCCGGATTCACGGTGTTGCAGGAGTTGGTGTTGCTAGAGCTGAACTCACCGCGTCGCGCACTCAATTCGCTATCAACCTCTGGCTCGGAGGGTCAACACGCCCGAACGGCGACGCGACACCTCGACAGCCATCAACTCCCCGACATCAGCGACATCGACGTCGCGGCTTTCGGAATCGAGTGGGCACTATGCGAGACAGCGATCACCGACGTCTGTGCCGCGACACCTCGTCATCGACTTCGCGGTGCCGGCGAACCACTGGCGGCCTTCGCTATTAGCGGTCGCGACGGTCGTCAGGGCTTCTTGCAACGCTTGTCAGTGTCGCCTAGCCAACAACGCCAAGGACTTGGCCGGGCACTTGTAGTTGATTCCTTGGAGTGGATGACGCGTTGGCGCGTACAACGTGTCTTGGTCAACACAGCCTTCGACAATCACGCAGCTCTCGCGCTCTATCAAGGATTGGGGTTCCGCCGCATCGGCGACCGCTTACGAGTCTACGAGCGGACATTCGCGTGAAGGTATTGCGCGCCGTGCTGGCCGGCGTGCTGTTAGCGGCGGGGATTGTCGGACTCGCTCCCGCTCATCGCGCTCTCGCGGCGGGACAACTCACACTGGTTTCACAGGATTTCAATCTCGCCACCGACGGCTTGTTGCGATTCGTTGTCGAGTTTCCGGACGACGTTCAAGTGACCTCAATTCCAAATGCAACGATGGTTGTCACGGCGTACCGCGCAGTCTCGACTCGCGAAGCTGTTGCTGACGCGCTCGACGGCACCTTGCCGCGCAGCGCTGACAGTGTCGATCTGCCACTTAGCCAATTGGCGCGCACCGCCGCCAACTCGGTGCAAGGAGTCGTGCAACTCGAGTCGGTCACACGCACGCCGGAGAGCCTGCAACTGTCACAACCGGGCTTGTATCCACTGACACTGGAGGTGCGCGACGGCAACGAAGTAGTCGCGGAGTTAATCACTCTTGTGAACCTCTTGCCCTCAGCGGACAGTTCTTCGAGTAGCTCAGACGACCTACGCGTCGCGCTCGCGATGCACACGACGGCTCCAGTGCGCCTCGACGGCGAGGGCGAAGTGATCATCGATGACGACGTCGTCAACGAGTTGACTCATCTCGCCGACGCGCTAGACGCGATCGCGCCGACGAATGTGCCCGCGACGATCAGCGTGCCGCCGGCTCTGTTGGCGGCACTGACCACCAATGATCAGGTTGAACTCGCAGATCGCTTATCAGCAGCCCTTGCTCGTCACGAACTGCTGTCGGCACCACGATTACCGCTCGACGCATCGCAAGCCGCCGATGCCGGTGAGCAAGCGCTGTACACCGAATGGCTGCGAGACGGCGACGACATCCTTACCGCGGTTAGCGCGAGCCCATCCGTGCGAACGGTCACGTTTGTTGAGTCGGCAATCGATCAAGGTGGTGCGTCGCTGCATCGCGACCTGGGCAGTCGACTACTCGTCATCCCGCGCGATCTCTACGATCAGCTGCCCGGTTCACTCGGTGCGAGCACCGACACGAGCCAGTTGGTGACCATTGAAGTGACCGATGGTGTGCGAATGGACGCGACCGTTCCCGATCAGAATGCGTCGGACTTGCTGGCAACCGACACTGATCAGCCCGCGCTTACCGCGATTTCAGTCGTTGCCGACCTCTTGGCCGCGCGGCAGGAGATGATTGACGACGATGAAATTCCAAGTCACCGAGGCGTAACTCTTGCCACGCCCGACCTCGCGTTGCCCCCGACAATCACATTGGCCGCAATCGCCGAACTACTCGCCGCCACCCCGGGACTGAACGCGACGACGCTTGAAGATATTGCGGTTCGAACTGATCAACTTACGGACGAAGGCGACTTGGTGATTGTCGGACTACCGACAACAGTCCCCGGCTCACTAACAGCGCGTCTCGCGCCAGTAGCGAATCTCGAACTCGAGTCGATAGCGACCGCAAGCATGCTTCCAACTGACGACGCCCGCATGTCGGAGTGGACGCGATCGATCGATCAGTTGCCCACCAGCGCACTCACCGACGCGCAAGTGACGTTGATCGTGACTGACCTCCAAAAGCAGTTTCTAGCAATACGAGAATCGGTAGAGATCCCACCTGGGTTTTCATTCACCCTCACGGGCCGACGCACAACCGTGCCGATCAAGATGCATAACTCCAGCGAGACTCCGCTGACGGTGCGCGTGCGTCTGACTTCGTCGAAGCTGCTCTTTCCGGGCGGCGATCAAACGGTGACACTTCCACCGCAAGCGTTCTTCGATGTTGAGATTCCGATTGAAGTACGCACCAACGGTCGCTTCCCGGTAACGCTCGAGGTGTTTACGCCGACAGGCGACCTTCATCTCGCACCGCCCGTGAAATTGACGGCGAGAGTCAACGCCATCAGTGGGCTGGGCAACCTAGTGACGGGAGCGTTGCTACTCGTCGTGATGACGTGGTGGGCGCGCCATGTTCGACAGAACTGGCGACGCAGAGCCGCACTGAAGGCATCGCTTCATCACCCGCTTCGTGGTGGCGACCACTAGCGCACGTCAGCGCACGGCCAATCTCCGGCTTCGATCGTTGCCACGTTCTCGGGAACTACCTCGTTGAGGATGCCATAGGGACCAACAATGTCGTCGCTAACTAAGTAGAAACGGCCACCGCCGAGCGAGCCGTCGTAGGTGGTGGCTTCTGGGTACAACTCGAGTAGTCGGTCGACCGTGTCGCCGATGAGAAGTCCGCGGTCAGTAGCGAGCGGAACGGTCAGGTCTTCGGGGGCCACCCAGCCATAAGCGAAGTACACGAACTGCGGATCGGCGGCAACGTTGGCACCCAACGCGTCCCACGGTGCAAACACTGCATACAGTTCGGGCCAATTTAGAGCCCGGAAGCTCGGTGGGTCGCACGTGGAGGGGGGTTCAATCCAGCCGCTGTCGCTGGTTGGTGGTCCGAACAACGTGGTGAAGTAGGCGATCACGCCCTCGACCTCGTCGCCAAGCTTTGCTTCGCCGATGCCGTCGGGATCAATCGTCACCACCGCTGGCGCAGCGGTCGTCTCCGGCGCGGTCGTTTCCGGCGCGGTGGTTTCCGGCGCGACGCTCACCGTTGTCGGGGCCACCTCGGTCGTTGTCGGTGCCGCGGCAATGGTGGTTTCCGACGACGAACTGGAATCGGTGCAGGCCGCCAGCGAGCCGATCAGTGTCAGCACCACCGTTAATGCGACCGAGTTATGTGGCTTACGACGCTTGGCGAGGTTCATGAGTGGCGACCTTAGCGCGAGGACTAACCTGCCCGACTTGTGAGCACCAACAGCGTCCGCATCGTCACCGACTCCGCCTGCGACTTGCCTCAGTCCGTCGCCGACGAGTTGGGAATCTCCATCGTTCCATTGACCATTCGCATCGATGGTCACGAGTACGTCGATCGCGCAGACCTGACGCCCGAAGAGTTCTGGGCGAAGTGCGCAACCTCGGCCGCGCTCCCCGAGACGGCCGCGCCGTCACCCGGTCAGTTCGAAACCACGTATCGCAAACTGGCAGCAGAGGGTGCAAGCAGTGTCGTGGTGATCAATCTCAGCGCCGGACTCTCGGCGACGATGCAGTCGGCCGAGCTGGCGGCTCGCGACTTCAATGCCGATGCGGCCAACACGATCAAGGTCAGCGTCGTCGACAGTTGCTCGGCAACGCTCGGACTCGGCGCCATCGTTCTCGACTGCGCCCGACTGGCACGCAGCGGCGCCAGCCACGATGAAGTCGTTGTACGCGCTGCCGATTTGGCGACGCGCACAAAGGTTTGGGGCGCGCTCGACACGCTCGAGAACCTGAAGAAGGGCGGCCGCATCGGCGGCGCCAAGGCGATGCTGGCCTCCGCGTTGGCAATCAAGCCGATCATCGAGGTTCGCGACGGCAAGGTAGAGCAAGGCGGCAAGCAACGCACGCGCAGCAAGGCGCTCGCTTTCCTGGTCGAGACCCTCATCAACGCCGGTCCGGTGGAAAACCTGATGGTGATGCACGCTGACTGCAGCGACGTCGATGCGTTTGTCGACATGTTGCGTCCGCACTACAAGGGCAACATCGTCGTCGGCGACATCGGGCCTGTCGTCGGCACGCACGCAGGGCGCGGCACGATCGGCATCGCCTACTCAACTGTGTAGCTAACGGGGAAGTCGCGGCGCTAACTGTCGCGAGCGATTGCCCGATATCAGTACGCCCTCGCCACTATCGTCGAGTGGCGGACATGTCTGCCACCCTTCCCGGCGCGAATCAAGCGTCGTTACCCCCTGCAATTCTCGTCCAGCGCTATCGGCTGGAACGTAAACTCGCGCAAGGTGGCATGGCCGAAGTTTGGCTCGGTACCGACCTATCACTCACGCGCCAAGTGGCGGTGAAACTGCTGAAGTCGAACCTCGCGGCCGACCCAGTCGTCACCGAGCGCTTCCGTCGCGAAGCGATCGCAGTCGCAAAGCTCACGCATCCGAACATCGTCGCCGTCTACGACGCGATTGAAGACGTAATCGGTGGCGAACGACGCCAGGCCGTCGTCATGCAATTGGTCAACGGCAAGAGCTTGCGCCAACTACTCGACGAGCAGCACAAGCTGAGCCCCGAAATGACGATGCACATCGGCTCGGGCATCAGTGCTGCGCTCGACTGCGCGCATCGGGCAAACCTGGTGCACCGCGACATCAAGCCGGGCAACATCTTGCTCACTGCGGATGGGCGAGTGCTGCTGACCGACTTCGGCATCGCCAAGGGTCTCGACGGCGGCGAAGACGACCTGACCAGCCCCAACGTGATGATGGGCACGGCGAAGTACCTCTCGCCCGAGCAAGTTCGAGGCCGCAAGCTAGATGGTCGCGCCGACCTGTACTCGCTTGGCCTCGTGTTGTACGAGTGCCTCGCAGGCCGCGTTCCATTCCTCGGCGAGAGCGACACAGATACGGCGCTGGCCAGGTTGAACCGCGACCCCACACCTATCACCAGGCTGCGACCGACACTCCCCCATGGCTTGTCCGACCTCATCCATCGGCTGCTCGCCATGCGCCCGTCCGATCGCTTCGCGACCGGTGCCGAGTTGCGCACCGAATTGCAGCGGATCATGGCCCTGCCAAAGCCTGATTACAGCAAAGACATCAGCCGCGACGTTGGGCGTGGCAACGGCACACCCGCGCGTGGGCGACCAGCCGGCCCAGCTCTCAGCGGCGCGACAACAATCCCAAGTTCAACCGGCCCGAACGCGCAACGACGCGGCACGCCAATGCAGGGTTCTCGCACACCAACCCCGGTCGGCGGCTACCAGCCAGCGCGCGCAGGTCGACCAGCGGGCGCGGCGATGCGCGCCGACCGCACGCCTACAGCGACCAAGCGCCCGCATCAGCGGCCGAACCGCAAGTTCGAGCATCGCGCCGGCCCCTCGTCGGTGGTCGTCGGCCTGTTGCTGGTCACCGCGTTCATCGTCGCGGCGGTGCTTTGGGCGACCCTTGGTCGCGACGAGGATCCGGGAGGAATCCCCGGGTCACAGACATCGCTAGGTGCCGATGCCGCAGCGGTTCCCGAGCCAGGCGAGGCGAAGATTGTCGGCGTGACGACGTTCGACCCGAACGGAACCGACACCGAAGAACGCGACGACCTGATTCCCAATGCGACCGACGGCAACGTCGCTACTGCATGGACGACGCTGTGCTACGCCGATCGTTTCCTCGGCGGTAAGCCCGGTGTTGGCCTGGTCGCCGACCTCGGTAGCCCACGCAGCGGAGTGTTCACCGCCGTGCTCGGCAGCGCCCCCTACCAGGTGAAGATTTACGCGGCCGGCGAGGGAACAGCGCCGACATCGTTCGCTGCATGGGGTGCGCCCATCGGCGAGTTTGATGGCCAGGAAGCCGAGACAATCTCCGTGCAGCTGACCACTGCTGCTCGCTATGTGCTGGTGGCGTTCAACGAACTCGGCGACGATTCCGGCTGCACCAGCGACAACGACTACCGCGGCAGCATCCAAGAGATGTACGTCGCGTAGGTCGCGCGTCTAGTAGGCACGGGGTTGGCGTAGGCATCTACCGCTAATCTCGGCACATCGCTGCACCACTCGACGACCAATCGCTGGTGACCGCAGCGCAAGCCGGGGATCGCGGCGCGCTCGACCAGTTGCTGCGCCGCCACTACGACCGCATGCACGCGGTTTGTCGCCGGATAACCGGCAATGAAGCCGACGCTGCCGACGCTGCGCAGGAAGCGATGATCGCCGTCGTCCGTGGACTCGCTCGCTTCGACGGCCGTTCCGCGTTCGGCACCTGGGTTTACCGCATCGCCACCAACGCCAGCCTCGACGAGTTGCGTCGACGCCGCCGGCGGCCACAGTTGGCAGGTCGCGACCGCGACTCTGACGATGGCAACGATTGGTCCGAGCAGGCCGACCAAGACAGCGAGTTGCGCATCGATCACATCGCTGATCGTTTCGAGATCAGTGCAGCGCTCGCCGATCTTCCGGAAGACTTCCGCGTGCCCGTGGTGCTCCGCGACGTGGCCGACCTCGATTACTCGGAGATTGCCGAGATTCTCGATGTTCCGGTTGGCACGGTCAAGAGCCGAATCGCCCGCGGCCGTGCCCAGGTGGCGGCCTCAATTTCAAGGGGCAACGGGAACCAGCACCCCGACTCAGATCGTCCAACTCCTGGTACTCAAACGTGACCCACAACGACCTATGACACCCGACGACATCACCCCCGAGCAAGCACTCGCCAGCGCCTACCTGGACGGCGACGTGACCCCGGGCGAGCGCGCACGGGTTGATGCGGCACCGGAACTGTTGGCGATGGTGGCATCGATGCGTCACGTTGCGACCCTGGTCGCCACCGTTCCTGCACCGGCGGCTTCCATGCGTGAGCGCGGAGTCGCCGCCGCGCTGGCCGAGTTCGACGCTGTCGCAGCCGGCAGCAACGTCGTCTCGCTTGCCAGCCGCCGTCGTTTCTCGAACGCTGTGTTATCGGCGGCCGCCGCCGTTGTGCTGCTAGGCGTCGTCGCGATCAGCGTGTTGAGCAACAACAGCAGCAACGAAAAGGCCGACTCCGTGTCGCTGGAGACGAACACCAAAGTGGCAGATCCCGCTGCCGCCGAAGATGCGGCTGGCACCGCCGACCAGAGCACTGGTGATGGCGAAGTGATGGTGTCGCTAGCCGCTCCAATCGACATCGAAAACCGCGATCAACTCGCAGCACTCACGCTCCCTCAGCCGCCCGAAGCCGGTTCATCGCCCGCCGATACCACGGCCGCCGGAAACGATGTCGACACGCAGCGCCTCGAGTCGTTCAACGTTGAGGCCATCGCGTGCATGTCCGAGACCCAGGAGTTCCTCGCCGACATCTATTACCAGGGCATGCTCGCGATCGCAGTACGCGATACGGTCACCGGCGTGACCGAGGCGATCGACAGCACCTGCACAGTTCTCGCCAGCGTCGCCCCCTAGAGGCCGCCATGCAGGAGACCCTGCTGATTGCAACTGCTCTCGCGGCGCTGACCAACTGGATCGTCCGTTGGCGCAACAATCAGGCGATCGAGACATGGGTGAAGCCGCTCACGACGATGCTGGTCATCGGTCTCGCGATCGCCAACGACGCCGAGATCAAGTACTCGGGAATCGCAGTTCTCGCGCTCGTCCTCTGCCTCGAAGGCGACATTGCCCTGTTGCCCGCGATGGACAAGTTCATCGTCGGCCTCGCATCGTTTCTGCTCGGGCATCTCGTCTTCATCGTGCTCTTCGTTCGCTATGGCATGCCGAATCGCGGACTGGGTGCGATCGCGATTGGCGGCGCTGTTGTTCTCGCCGCGACTGCCGGCCGTGCCATCGTGCGCGGTGCGGCGCGCAAAGACCCTGCGTTGCGCATACCCGTCGTCGCCTACCTAGTCGTGATCTGCGCGATGACTGTCTGCGGATGGGCAACTGGGCGTGGTTGGGTAATCGCTGGCACAACGCTGTTCGTGATTAGCGACACGTTGCTCGGCTGGGGAAGATTCGCTCGTGATGACGCGTCTGACAAGGACACCAATTTGGCGTGGCATTCGACGGCTGTGATGGTGACCTATCACGGCGCAATCGCCGCCCTCGCCCTCAGTCTTTGGTAGATAGGCTCGCCCACATGCCGGGTAACCCGCTCACCGATTCGAACTGGGCTCCCAACCTCGCCGACACCGTCGAGCGTGCGGTTGGGAAGGTTCGCAGCGTCGCCACCGATAACGCCGTCAAGGCTTCGCGCGGCATCGTCTTCGGCGTGCTCGGGCTGATCGCATTGCTCGTCGCGGCGCCGCTCGGAATAATCGTGTTCACCCGCTTCGCCCAAATCGTGCTCAGCCGCATGACCCGCACCGACCATGCGACCACCGTCTGGCTGTCGTACTTGATCACTGGCGGACTACTGATGCTGTTGGGCTTCATCGCCCTAGCCAAGCGACACCCGAAGAAGGCAGAAGAAGAAAGTAAGTGAGCCACCACCAAGTCATCATCATCGGCTCCGGTCCGGCTGGACTGACCGCGGCGATCTACACCGCTCGCGCCAACCTCGAGCCGCTTGTCATCGAGGGCGAGCCTTCCAGCACCAGTGACCAGCCCGGCGGCCAGTTGATGCTCACCACCGAGGTCGAGAACTTCCCTGGTTTCGCGGGCGGCATCATGGGTCCCGAGCTGATGATTCAGTTCCGCGAACAGGCGGCTCGCTTCGGCACGCAGTTCCTCACCGCCAAAGTCACCGCCGTCGACTTCAGTGAGCGCCCCTTCAAAGTCTGGGTGCGCGACGACATTTACACGGCCGACGCCATCATCGTCAGTACCGGTGCGCAAAGCCTGATGCTCGGCCTAGAGAACGAGAGCCGCCTACTGGGTCATGGTGTTTCCACGTGCGCAACCTGCGACGGGTTCTTCTTCCGCGGTCAGGAAATCGCCGTTGTTGGCGGCGGTGACAGTGCAATCGAGGAAGCAACCTTTCTCACCAAATTCGCTACCAAGGTCTCGCTACTCGTGCGTCGCGACGAACTGCGCGCCAGCAAAATCATGCAGCAGCGCGCACTCGACAACCCGAAAATCGAGATCGTCTGGAACACGGTTGTCGACGACCTACTCGGTACCGACAAGTTGCAAGGTGCGGTCGTGCGCAACGTTGTTACCGGAGCCGTCGAGACCTTGCCGGTGACGGGTCTGTTTGTCGCCATCGGCCATCGCCCGAACACCGACCTGTTCAAGGGTGTTCTGCAGATGGAAGACAACGGCTACCTGGTCACTCAGGCGGGCAGTACGTACACCGACGTCGAGGGCGTCTTCGCCTGCGGCGACGTGCAAGACCACACCTACCGCCAGGCGGTCACCGCCGCCGGTTCGGGGTGCATGGCGGCCATCGATGCTGAGCGTTGGTTGGAAGCCCAACACCACTGAGGTCGTTGACAAATGGTCACCCGTCACACTGGCAATCGCGTGACACCGGTCTGGAATGGTTGCTCCGCTGTGCTGGTTGCACAGAGATAGCATCACGATCCCGACCGAAAGGACCCCCACGATGGCCGATGGCATCGTCACCCTCACAACTTCCAATTTCGACGAACAAGTCGCCGGCACCGACAAGCCCGTAGTGGTCGACTTCTGGGCCGAATGGTGTGGGCCCTGCAAGATGATCGCCCCCATCCTGGCCGAGATAGCCGTCGAGCAGCCGGGCGTCACAATCGCCAAGCTCAACGTCGACGAGAACCCCGACATCGCCATGCGTTTCAACGTCATGAGCATCCCCACCCTGCTGATCTTCGACAAGGGCGAGGTGCGTAAGCGAATTGTCGGCGCGAAGGGCAAGGGCCAACTCCTCGAGGAGCTGAACGAATTCCTGCCTACCTCCCGCTGACACCCGGTCAGCGCGGCGAGGCCATCCGCGATCTTCAACGCCGCCTCGGAGCCGCCGGGTTTCCCCCTGCTGGCTTGGCCGAGGCGGGCACGTACTGTGCCGCCACCGAGGCTGCCGTGCGCGCGTTTCAACACGCCCGGGGCCTGGCCGACGACGGAATCTGCGGCCAAGCGACTTGGGCTGCCCTCGTCGAGGCCTCGTGGAAGTTCGGCGACCGCCAGCTGATCCTGACGGCCCCGAACATGCGCGGCGACGATGTCGCCGAGCTGCAATCTCGGCTGGCCCGCCTGGGGTTCGACTGTGGTCGGGTCGACGGCATCTTTGGGCCGCGCACCGGTCGGGCACTGTTCGATTTCCAGTCCAACTGTGGGATTCGCGCCGACGGTGTCTGCGGCCCAAAGACCGTCCGAGCGATAATGGTGGTCAGCAGCCAAACCGGCGACGGCCCAGGCGTCTCGGCCGTGCGCGACCGCGAGCGGCTACGGGTCGGGTTGGCATCGGTAGCGCATTGCCGGGTGGTGGTGGGTCAATTCGGTGGATTGAGCGGCCTCACCCGCTCGTTGGCCAGCGAGTTGCGTCGGCGCGGTGCGACGGTTATGTCGCTCGACGAACCCGATGCTGTGGCGCAGGCCGTCGTGGCGAATCACTTCAGTGCGCACGCTTACTTCGGGTTTGAAGCAAGGGCCGACCCGTCGGCGACCGCTTACTTCTACCAAGTACCGACTTACGAGTCCGCCGGCGGGCGCGCTCTCGCTGAGTTGGTCGTCGATCAACTCTCGCAGACTCCCGTGTTCTCCGGTGCTCCCGGAGTTCAGCCGACCGCCTGCGGCCGGCGGTTACCCGTGCTACGCGAGACGCGAATGCCTGCCGTGCTCTTGCACATTGGGCCAGTGCGTTCGGCCACGGACGCAGCGCCCTACTTGGCGGCCGCCGTAGCGCAAGCTGTCGAGCTGTGGACATTACGCACAGGTTGAGTCTTTTTCCACAACGTTGTCCACCGATGTGCGTAAGGCTCTAGCGCAGGTTCCGCGAGGAAAACCACTCTGCGTCGTAATTAGCTCTTATTGACTACCCGGTGTAGTCATTTGACGATAGATTCTCTCGAGATCCTCAAGATCGGCGAAGTTGATTACGACCTTGCCTTTGCCCGCTCCCATCGTGATGCTGACGCGTGTGGACAAGTGTTCGGCGAGCAGCCCTTCCAGTTCGAGCAGTCCGGGGGCCCGTAGGCGAGTTGCGCCGGTTAGCCCGGCACCGTCAACAACCTTTCCGGCTGCGTCGGTACCACCCTTGCCCTTCTTGGTATCCGCTCCCCCACGATCGCGCACTGCATCTTCGAGCATGCGCACCGACCATTGCTCGCCAACTGCCCGCCGCGCCAATTGCTCTTGGAATGCTCGATCAGGAGTTCCGAGTAGCGCCTTGGCATGACCCGCGGTCAGCCGACCATCAGCCAACAACGCCTGGATCGAGCCCGGCAACGACATCAGGCGCAGGGTGTTGCTGACAGCTGAACGACTCTTACCGACACGGGTTGCCACCTGGTCGTGGGTGAGCGTGAAGTCTTCGATCAGTTGCTGGTAGGCGGCGGCTTCCTCGAGCGGAGTCAGGTCTTGGCGATGCAGGTTCTCGATCAGCGCCTGCTCGATCGACCCAAGGTCGTCGGTGTCTCGAATGATCGCTGGAATAACGGCTAAGCCGGCCCGGGTGGCTGCTCGCCAGCGCCGCTCGCCGGCGATTAGTTGGTAGCTGCCGTCGCCAAGAGGCCGAACCAGCACCGGTTGCAGCACGCCGACTTCACGCACAGAGTCGGAAAGGTCTGACAGGGAGTCCTCGTCGAAGTGCAGACGAGGTTGTAGGGGATTGGGGACGATCGCCGATACGGCAACGTCTTCCAGGCGCGGCCGATCGCCAGCCGCCGCCACTGAAGTCGGGTCGTTGGGGATCAGCGCCCCGAGGCCCTTACCGAGTCCGCTTAGACGGGCCACCGCTCACCTCCTTGGCAACCGCGCGGTACGAAACCGCTCCACGCGACGAGGGGTCGAACGTAATGATCGACTGGCCAAAAGACGGAGCCTCGGAGAGGCGGACCGTGCGGGGCACGACCGTCTTGCAAACCTTGTCGCCGAAGTGCTCGCGCACCTCACTTACCACCTGATCCGCAAGTTTCGTGCGGCCGTCGTACATCACACACACGATGGTGCTGACCTCCAGTTGCGGATTGAGGTTGCGCTTGACCAGGTCGACGTTACGCAGCAGTTGGCCAAGTCCCTCTAGTGCGTAGTACTCGCACTGGATGGGAACTAGTACCTCGGAAGCGGCGTTGAGACCGTTAACTGTCAGCAAGCCGAGCGATGGAGGGCAATCGATCAGCACGTAGTCGTAGTCCGCCACGACGCCCTCAATTGCCCGCTTCAAGCGGCTTTCACGGCCAAACGCTGGAACTAACTCAATCTCGGCGCCGGCCAGGTCGAGGCTGGCGGGGGCAACAAACAGGTTCTTAACCGCCGCCGGCTCGACGCAGTTCTCGAGCGGAAGCTCGTTCATGATCACGTTGTACATCGAAGTTTCCAGGCCGCGGTTGTCGATTCCTAGGCCAGTCGAGGCGTTTCCCTGCGGATCGAGGTCGACAATCAAAGTGCGGTAACCGAGCTCGGCCAGGCAGGCACCCAGGTTGACGGTGGTAGTTGTCTTGCCGACGCCACCCTTCTGGTTGGCGATTGCGATCACTCGTGGCAAAGCACGGCGAGAGGAACTTACGGCCATCGATTTACGACTCCTGCTCGCTGATCAAATCGGCGAATCGGCGGGGGTGGATGCGGCGAAGGATAGCGGTTCCACGTGGAACATTCCGGCCATGCGCGAAAGGGCCGCCGATTGTTCCACGTGGAACATTTCGATCTAGTCAGCGCAAGCAGCCCTACGAAACCGCCGAATTCCGCCCATCGGACCCAGATCTGTGAGCCCGGCGGCACCCAGCACTGGCTCCGGCCACCGCTCGGCAGTGGGTTGTGGTGGTTCGCTGACAACCAGCATTCCGCCTGAAACCAGCAGAATTCCTGCCCACCGAGCCGTGATCTCCGGCGCTGCAAAGCTGCGGGCTGTCACGACATCGAAGCTACGTGGTTGTGTTTCGGCCAGTTCTCGCACATCGCCGCTGAAGACATCGGTGTGATCGAGACGCAGGGAGCGAACAGCCCTTTGCAGCAAATCTGCCCGACTGCGCCGGCGTTCCACAAGTGTGATCGCAAGTTCTGGTCGTCTGACGGCGATTACTAAGCCGGGGAGTCCGCCGCCTGATCCAAGATCGGCAAGCCGTTGCACCGTCGGAGGAAGCGCCGCGACGAACTGTTCGGCGTGCGCCACGGCTTCGACCAGCGAGACATCGCCGATCGCACCTCGTTGTTGAATATTGGCGAGCGCGGCCAGCAAGGCAGCGTCGTCGGTCGGTTGCTGAGGCGTTTTGTCAGGCATTCGCCGGGGCAATGACCACCCGTCGGTACGGGTCATCGCCTTCCGAACGGGTCGAGATGTCCTCGATCGTCGCCAAGGTGTCGTGGATGACCTTGCGGTCGGCCGACGACATCGGCTCCAGCACCCGCGCCACGCCGGAAGCCTTGACTTCGTCTGCCATCTGGGTCGCAAAGGTGCCAAGCGCGGCGCGGCGGCGCTCGCGATAGCCCCCAACATCCACGCGCAAGCGCGTGTCGTGATCGCCAAGACGACGTTGTGAAGCAACGCGAGTCAGATCTTGCACTGCCTGCAAGGTTGTGCCCCGAGGGCCGACCAACAAGCCGAGTTCCTGTCCGTGCACGCGAATCTCGAGGTCTTCGCCGTCAGAGATCAACTCGGTCGTTCCCGTCAATCGGAATGCGGTGACCAATTCATCGACAAATCGACGGGCTTCCTCGCCCACTTGTCCTGGATCCACGGTGTGCTCCCCTTCTGGTTTCTTCTTCGGACTGGGTGTCGTTCTGGTTGCAGTGTCTGCTGAACTACGTGCCGGCTTCGGCTGGCTCTTTGCCGGTCGCGCGGCCTGCTTGCTAGCGGGTTTGCTGGCGGATTTGCTGGGTTCCTGATCCGAGGCGACCTTTGTGGTCTCGCCCTTGTCACCCTTGTCGGCTCGTTCGGCCCGTTTGCGATCGCGACGGTCGACCTTTTGGCGGGCCTGCGCCGGCCGTACACGAGCCCGAACCCGCGCCTCACCGCGGACACGGCCAAATAGGCCAGCCTGCGGTTCCTCGAGAACGTCGAACTCGGCGTCTTCCTCGTGCACACCCAGACGATCGAGCGCGGCATCCTTGGCTTCAGCCAGCGTCTTTCCGGTTGTCTCTACCCATTCCATACTGTCTGACCTGCTATTTCTTCTTTGGAGCGCGGCCCGAATCATCCGGACGAGCGAACCTGCCGCTCGATGGTGGACGGCCCTTCAGGCCGGCGCTGGGGGTTGGTCTGTTCTTGGGCGGTGTGAAGCGCCCACTGGTAGTCGTGCTGGCGCCGGGCTTCTGGCCCTGCTGCCTGGCGGCAATCGCATCGCGCTTGACTTGGGCAAACATGCCACCGCCGCCGCCGTCTTTGGCTGCCAACTCGCGGGCTTCTTCACCGGCGCGTTGTGCGGTGCGGCCGAGCGAGTGTTCGCCCTTATAGAAGCGGAAGGTGATGTAGTAGTTCAGGCCGATGCGGAACACAGCCTGCGCCATGTAATAGATCGCAAGGCCGGTGAGGTAGAAGAACGAGAAGATGCCGAACACGACCGGCAAGTACTGCATGACCTTCTGCATCGTCGGTGACATCGACGGGGAAGCCTGGTTGCGGCTGGCAATCATGCGCTGCTGAGCGAAGTAGAGCAGGCACAGAGTGGCCACCAAACCCGTATAAACAAGGCCTTTCACGAACGAATCGCCGACGACGTTGATTGGGCGCACCGACAGATCGAGGCCCCACGACATCATCTCGCTCTTGCCGACGAGCGAGCGATAGAGCTCGCTGCCCTTATCGAGGTACTTCGGTACGAAGTTGCCGGCGCTGTCTCTGGCCGTTAGGCCGTACAGGACCTGGAACATGATGATGAACACCGGCATCTGCAGCAGCAGAGGCAGGCACGAGGCAAGCGGGTTCACCTTGTGCGCTTGGTACAGCTTCATCATTTCTTCGTTCAGCTTCTGCCGATCGCCGCGGTACATGTTCTGCAGCTTCCGCATCTCTGGCTGCAGCTTCTGCATCTCGAGCATTCCCTTGGTGCTCTTCAGCACCAGTGGGGAAGTGACCAGCATGACGACCAAGGCGATCATCGAGATGGCGACGATGTAGTTGTGGGTGAAGCTGTAGAACCAGGCCAGCAGCCGTGCGGGATACTCGAAGAACTTGATGGCGATCATGATTGGCAGCCCTTATTGGTCGTTGAGGTTGGCGGTGTCGTTGGATTGAGTGAGAGATCTTTGCGCGGGGCCGGCACCGGATCCCAGCCCGATGGCCCGAAGGGTCGGCAGCGCAAGATGCGGCGCAGTGCCAGCCAAAGTCCGCGGCGCCTGCCGTGCAGTTCCAGCGCCTCTTTGGCATAGGCACTACAAGACGGCGTGAACCGGCACGGCGACGGCTTGCCCTCGAACGCCCGTTGATAGGCGTTGATCAGGCGAATCAGGCGCGAAGGTTTTTCAGTAGAAGATTGAAGTCGAACTGCAGTTCGATCGTCGATCGTGCGGCGGCAGACGGTTGTCCGCCGAACAGATAGTCGCCGGGCGCTAGCTGTCCGTTTGAGGCCGCCGAGCGCAACATGGCCCGTAACTGCCGTCGCACACGGTTGCGCACTACCGCGGAACCGAACGCGCGACCGAACGCGAACGCCACCCGCGGCGGCGTTTCGCTGTCTGGAGGATCGAGGAAGTAGGTGCACCACAGCACTCCGGCCCGAGCGCGCCGTCCGTTGGACGCGAAGCGCGTGAAAACGCTGCGCTCTCGGATACGCCAGATCAAGCGGACAGACTGTGGCGACCCTTGGCGCGGCGGGCCTTCAACACTGCCCGGCCGGCACGGGTGCTCATGCGGTTGCGGAAGCCGTGCTTCTTGGCACGACGTCGGTTGTTCGGTTGGTAGGTGCGCTTCACGCAACCCTCCTCAGGCCACCTCGGTGGCGGTTAAGCAGATCTCCAGGTATCGAAGTATCGCAAACGCAGCGCCACACAGATTGGCCACTTCGTTACACGAAGAGACCAGACTACGGGCGCGGACCGTCGAATCCCATTCCGAGCTCTCACGTTTTTGGGTCCGCCAAACACCTGCTAGCGTGCGCCCTTCTCGCACCAACGTGACTTGTCCACATCGTGTGGACAAGCATGTGGACAATGCGTGCCGTTTGGGAAGGAGCCGCTGGTGAGCGACCATGAACAGCTGTGGACAGCAGTTGCCCAATTGCTGCGCGCGCAGGTCTCCGAAGCGGTGTGGTTCTCAACCTTTCAAGACGTCGTAGCCCTCGACAGCGACTCATCGATGGTGCGCGTCAGCGCTCCCAACGCCCACGCCCGCGACCGAATCCTGTCGCGCTACTTGCCGTTGGTCCGCGACGCCCTCGAAGAGATCGGTGCGGCCCACGTGCAGTTCGTCGTCGAGGTGCAACTCGCCGAGCAGGGTGAGCCCCAAGAGTGGGTGGCCGAGCCACCCGAGCGCGACGCCGTAGCTGCGACCGAACCACCCGCGGGTTCCAGCAGCAGCCGGCTCGAGACCGGGGGAATGAACCCTCGCTACACGTTCGAGACCTTCGTCAAAGGAGCCAGTAACCAGTTCGCGCTGGCGGCGGCCCTCCGGGTGGCTGAAACTCCCGGGCGCAGCTACAACCCGCTGTTCATCTACGGCTCGGCGGGTCTCGGCAAGACGCACCTGTTGCACGCCATTGGCCACTACGTGCACAACCACTACCAACACGACGTCGTTCGTTATGTCACGACCGAGACCTTCCTCAACGAGTACGTCGACGCCATCCGAACCAACACGACCGCCAACTTCAAGCGCCGCTACCGCGACATCGATGTGCTGCTGATAGACGACATCCAGTTCATGGAAGGCAAGGAAGGTCTCCAGGAAGAGTTCTTCCACACGTTCAACGCGCTTCACGGATCCAACAAGCAGGTCGTCATTTCTAGCGACCGGATGCCCGACGCGATCCCGACCCTCGAGGAGCGACTGCGCGGTCGATTCAAGTGGGGCCTGATCACCGACATTCAGCCCCCAGACCTCGAGACTCGCCTCGCGATTCTGCGCAACAAAGCCGAGCGCGACCACAGCCCGGTGCCGGCCGACACTCTGGAATTCATCGCCTCGCGCATCACCACCAACATCCGCGAGCTCGAGGGCGCGCTCATTCGGGTGACCGCCTACGCCAGCCTGAACCACGTGCCGATCAGCATGCACATGGCCGAGGGTTTGCTCGGCGACCTGATGACCGATTCCTACGTAAAGCCGCGCACCGACGACGAGATGCTCAGCGAGATCGCGATCATCCTCGGCCACAGCGTCGACGCCCTACGAGGCAAGAGTCGCCAGCGCCCACTTGTCACGGCCCGCCAGATGGCCATGTATGTCTTTCGCGAACTCACCGACCTCAGCTATCCGGCGATCGCTCGTCTGTTCGGTGGCCGCGATCACACCACCGTCATCCACGCCGTCGACAAGATCCAGCGACTGATGAAGGAACGCAAGCAGATCTACGACCAAGTAACCGACCTTGTGCAGCGGCTGAAGAAGGCTGCCTAAGCATGTCGTTTATCTTGTGCACGACCTGGGGATCACACCCGGCGCGCGGGGGACAACGTCGGCTTGTCCACCGAATCACACAGATGGCATTTCTCGCCTGTGCGCGCGTGTGGAAACCCGTGTGCACAGACTTTCGCCACCTACGCTGGGCAAACAGTGCTTTGTCCACAATCCACAGCCCTTATTAGTCCTATTAGGTTTTCTACGCACACATGACCTCAACAACAACTGTGCTCCGCACGACAACAAATCTCCGAAAGGGAACGCTGTGAAGTTCCGCTGTGAACGTGAAGTACTCGCCGAGGCGCTCACCACTGCTGGCCGCGCGGCCACTGGTCGCACCGGTGCACTCCCGGTCTTGTCAGGCCTGCGCCTCGAGCAAAAGGGTAACAAGCTCACCATCACTGGTACCGATCTCGATCTTACGATCCAGCTATCGATCGAGGTTGGTGGCGATCGCGATGGTGGCGTTGTGCTGCCGGCGCGACTTACCGCCGACATTGTGCGTTCGCTCGGGCAGGGCAAGGTGGAAGTCTCGGCGGACGGCGAAGAAGTAAGCATCAGCAACGGTCGCTCGAACTTCATGGTGCGCCCACTGAACTTCGATGACTACCCGAAACTCCCGTCGCCAGCCAGCAGTTCTGTCACCTTGCCCGCTGCTCAGTTCGGCGACGCACTTCGCCAAGTAGTTCGCGCAGCCAGCACCGATGAAGCTCGTCCGATTCTCACCGGCGTGATGATGACCGCCGAGGGCGACGGGTTGCGCATGGTGGCCACCGACTCGTATCGGCTCGCAGTTCGCGATCTCGTTGGCCAGCAAGTGCTGTCGGCCGATCAGAAAGTGCTTGTACCTGGCCGTGCGCTCACCGAGTTGCAACGCCTTGTCAGCGGTGGCGACGACGTCACGATGCGCCTCGGCGATCGCGATGCAACGTTCGAGGTTGGCTCGACGCGGTTGACGACCCGCCTGATCGAAGGCGAGTTCCCCAACTATCGCCAGTTGATTCCTGCATCGCATCCCAACACCCTCACGGTCGAGCGCGAGCCATTGCTGGAAGCCATTCGTCGCGTGAAGATTCTTGCGAAGGATGCAACCCCTGTTCGTCTGCAAATGGGCGGCGACACATTGCGTCTTACCGCGATCACGCAAGACGTTGGCAACGCGACCGAAGAACTCGACGCGCAGTACAAGGGAAGCGAGCTGACGGTCGCCTTCAACCCCGACTATCTGGCATCGGGTGTTGAAGCGTGCAACGGAACTTCCGTCACGCTGTTTACGCTCGACGCGCTGAAGCCGGCAGTCGTGCGCGGCGTCGGCAACGACGATTACCTCTATCTGCTGATGCCCGTCCGCGTCCCGTAGGGGATTCGCCGTGATTGTCTCGCGGCTCGAGCTGACCGACTTTCGCAATTACGCGAACATCGCGTTCGAGTTTCATCCGGGTACGACCGCCGTCGTCGGTTTGAACGGTCAGGGAAAGACGAACCTCGCCGAAGCACTTGCGTATCTGGCGTCGCTCGATAGCTTTCGCGGCGCACCTGTCGACGCGCTGATCCGTGTCGGCAGCGACACCGCCATCGTGCGCGCGAACGTGGCGCACCCTGATGGTCGCGATGTGTTGATCGAGCTCGAGATCAATCGTCACGGTCGCAATCGTGTGCAAGTGAACGGCAACAAACTTGGTCGCGCCCGTGAGTTGCTTGGCGTGATGCGCGTCACCGTTTTCTCTCCCGACGATTTGCAGCTGGTGAAGGGCTCGCCCGGCGACCGCCGCCGATTCATGGACGACACTCTCGTCGCGACCGCGCTCAAGTACGACGCGTTACGCCTCGAACTCGACCGCATCGTCAAACAGCGCAACACACTGCTGAAGCAAGCCGGTGGCCGACTCAACGCCGATGCCGCGACCACGCTGGATGTGTGGGACACGAAGTTTGCTGAGACCGGCGACCAGTTCGGTAATGCTCGCTTTGAACTTGTGGGGCGCCTGCGGTCAACTGTCGCAGAGGCGTATGAACAGCTTGCTGATCGACCAAGTGCTATCGAGTTGATGTACGCGCCTTCGTGGCGCGAACTTGGTTTGGCAGGTGCTTTGGCGGCCGCTCGCGATGCCGATGTGCGCCGCGGCGTCAGCACCGTCGGGCCCCACCGCGACGACGTCGATCTGTTCATCGGGGGATTGCCGGCGCGTACTCACGCATCGCAAGGCGAGCAACGCACTCTCGCGCTGGCCCTGCGGCTCGCTGCCCATCGACTCGTTGCTCAGATCGCCGACAGTGCACCGGTGCTTGTGCTCGACGACGTGCTCAGCGAACTCGACCCGCAGCGGTGTGCGGCGCTGTTGCACCACCTGCCACCAGGACAGGTGGTTCTGACGACCGCCGGGGTGCTCCCGGAGGCAGCACACCCCAACGCCTTGATTCGCATTGAGAACGGCCAACAGCTTCCGACTTTGTAATCGCACCGTCAATCTGTAACGGCAATGTCACGCCATATCGCCTGCAGAACGGGCGCGACAACTGGCACAGTGTTCCGTGATGCACGACGATGAACCGATCCGCTTGGGCGACAGCCTGCACGATGTTGTTCGTTCGCTGCGCCCCGACGGCAACTCGTCCAGCAGCGCGATTTCGCTCGGCGGTGTTTTCGGTCGGTGGGACGAAGCGGTTGGCGATGCTCTCGCCGCGCATGTGCAACCAGTGAAACTCGACGGCACCACCCTTGTCGTGCAGGTCGACGACCCGGCATGGGCAACGCAGTTGAAGTTCCTCGAGTCGACGCTCAAAGAACGACTACTCGAAATCGCCGGCGCCACCATCGAGCGCATCGACGTACGCGTCGCCCGCTGACGATCCTTCTGGCGCGGTGTACTCTGCGCGAGCCGAAAGGGGATCTGGTGGGACGAATTGTTTTCGTGGGTGGCGGATTCGTTGGCCTATGCGCGGCGACGATGTTGGCCAACGACGGCCACGAGGTCACGGTTCTCGAACGCGATCCCACGCCACCGCCGCCACCTGACACCGCTTGGGGCGACTGGGAACGGCGCGGGGTCAATCAGTTTCGGTTGATGCATTTCTTGCTCCCAAAGTTTCGGCAGGTTGCCGACGTTGAACTTCCAGGTCTGACCGACGCGATGGTTGCTGCTGGCGCATTGCGAATGAACCCGCTGGTCGGAATCCCCGACGAGATCACAGGTGGCTGGCGCGAAGGCGACGAACGCTTTGAATCGGTCACAGCTCGGCGACCGGTCGGCGAATCTGTAGTGGCAGCTTTCGCGACGAGTACCGCTGGAGTGACTATTCGCCGCGGAGTCGTTGTCGCTGGCCTGCTGACGAAGGTCGGGCCTGACGGCATCGTTCATGTCGAAGGCGTGCGCACCGACGGTGGCGACGACATCAATGCCGATCTCGTCGTCGACGCAAGTGGCCGCCGTTCGCCAGTTGCGGGATGGTTGCGTGAAGCCGGATCACCTGGTCCCGAGGAAGTGATCGAGGACTCGGGGTTTGTTTACTACGGCCGCCACTTTCGTTCGGCCGATGGCTCGATACCACCGCTATTCGGTGGGCTGCTGCAGCCTTACGGTTCGATCTCGGTGCTCGCGCTGCCAGCAGACAGCGGCACCTGGGGGATCGGCTTCACCACCAGTTCGAAGGATGCTGCATTGCGGGCGTTAAGTGATGTCGACTATTGGGAGCGCGTCATGCGCGCCTTTCCACTCGTCGCGCACTGGATCGACGCCGAGCCGATGACCGACGTGCAAGTGATGGCCAAGATTGAAGATCGACAGCGAACCTACGTAGTGAACGGCACACCGGTGGCGACGGGGCTCGTGCCGCTCTCCGATTCTTGGGCGTGCACCAATCCATCACTCGGGCGCGGCATATCGATAGGCATGATGCATGCCGGTGCGCTGCGGTCGGTCTTACGTGAGGTTCCGCTTACCGATCATCGTGCGCTCGCGGTGCGATTCGGTGAGATGACCGAGCAACAAGTCGAGCCATTGTTTGCGGACACGCTGAACTTCGATCGCCACCGCCTGGCAGAAATCGAAGCAGTCATCGCCGGCGAGGTCTACACCACCGACGATCCTGCTTGGAATCTTGGCAATGCATTGGCCAACTCGGTAATGCACGACCCCGACTGTCTGCGCGGTTTCCTGGACGTGGTCTCGGTGCTCGACAGAGGCATGAACGTTCTGTCTCGCCCGGGACTCGCCGACAAGGCGATTGCTCTCGCCGATGCAACACCACTGCCCGGCCCTGACCGTGCTGAACTTCTCGCCCTTGTCGGCGCCTGAGCAAAAGGACAAAGCATGAGTGCCATCAAGCAAGTCGTACTTGGGGATCTCACGTTTGCCGTGCAAGATGAAGGCGACGGTCCAGCCGTCATGCTGTTGCACGGCTTCCCCGACTCGCACAACCTGTGGCGTCACCAAGTGCCAGCACTCGTTGCCGCGGGTTACCGCGTCATCGCACCCGACCTGCGCGGGTTTGGCGACTCGTCGAAGCCAACGGGTGTCGAGAACTATGGCATTCTCAACCTGGTGGGTGATGTACTTGGCATCCTTGATTCAGCAGGTGTGCAACGCGCACACGTGGTCGGCCACGATTGGGGCTCGGCGTTGGCGTGGGTAACAGCCGCGTTTGCCCCGGACCGCGTCGACCATCTCGTAGCTATGTCGGTGGGCCACCCGTTGGCGTTTTCCAGTGTGGGTTTCGCGCAGCGCGAGAAGTCTTGGTACATTCTGCTGTTCCAGTTCGAAGAGATTGCCGAGCAGTGGTTGTCGGCAGACGACTTCGCCAACTTTCGAGCCTGGTCGTCGCACCCCGACATCGAGCAAGTCGTGGCAAATCTCGCTCGGCCAGGCGCGCTAACAGCAGCGTTGAACGTGTACCGAGCCAACGTTCACCCACGTACGTGGGTGCAGCCACCGTTGGCGTTTCCGCAGGTTCAAGCAAACACCATGGGCGTGTGGAGTTCTGACGACTTCGCGCTCGCTGAAGCGGGTATGACCAGTTCAAATCGTTTCGTCGACGGGTCGTGGCGCTACGAACGGATCGAGGGTGCCGGGCACTGGATGCAACTTGAAGCAGCCGACAAACTAAACGCACTGCTACTCGATTTCCTGCCGAAAGCGTCGAGATGAACCGCCGTCGGCAGGGTCTCTACTGCGTCGTTGCCGGTATCACTCTGGTTGGCGCGTGTGGTGGTCGGGCATCGAACAAGGCTGACACCGACGCGGTCGTATCTACGACAGCGTCCGTCGAAACCGATCAGTCGACGACCGCGCCCGCGGCGGGGGCGTATGAGTCGGTCATCACCGACGCGACCGTCGACAACCCAGACTTCGATGACTTCGAGTCACAGATCACGGGCTTGATCAGAAAGTCCGGGTTACCCGGTGCGTCGTTACTCGTCGTGCAGCACGGCGTCGTGATCGAACAAGAAGCGTGGCTCGAATACACGCTCGACACCATCGTGATGATTGCCTCGGCAAGCAAGTGGCTAACGGCGGCAACGATCATGACGCTTGTCGACGAAGGGCTGATCGAACTCGATGAACCGATCTCGACGTATGTTGCGGAGGCTGCGGGCACGCGAGCCGGCGACATCACAATGCGACAATTGTTGTCGTTCACTTCGGGGCTGGTTGCCGACGAGTCGGTGCCATGCACCTCAGACACGACGGTTACGTTGCGGGACTGCGCTATTGAGCTTGCGTCGATGCCACTCGTTCACGCACCAGGCGCTGTGTTTCGATATGGAGGCCAGCACATGTTGGTGGCCGCGGCGGTCGCCGAAACAGTTACCGGAGTTCCGTTCGCCGATCTCTTCCGCCAACGAATCGCCGAACCATTGGGCATGAACCAGACGTACTTCTTGCAGGTCGGCAGCGCTGTCTACGTCGACGTGACCCACACGAATCCCGCTGGCGGTGCCGTTTCGTCGCTGGGCGACTACGGCCGCTTTCTCGAGATGATCATGCACGACGGTGTCGCACCCGATGGGACGCAGCTTCTGTCGTCAGCGACAATCGCCGAGATGCAGGCAAACCAAATCGCCAGCGCGCGCTATGGCACCGCTGCGCCATTTCGTATCGCCGACGAATCCCCGTACGGGCTTGGTGAATGGCTCGACTGGACCTACCCCGATGGATCGGCGATGGTGCTGTCGAGCGATGGCGCGTTCGGGTTCCGACCATGGATCGACAAGCAGAACGACCTGTTCGGCGTGTACCTAGTTCGCGACGACGGTTCGGCCGCGGTCGATGGAAACCCGACACCCGATGACGACGATTCCGCCCAGGTGTACGTGAGCGGAAACTGGATTTTTGAGCTCGTCGCGGAGGCGGTCGGCGGTCCTTTGCCGCGTGTGAAGTATCCGAACAACTGACGCGCGAAAGCAGTGCGAAAGCGCTCGAAAACGCACCTCTAAACGACACCCCTCAGCTAGGCTGTAGCTGCGTCGCGACGGTGGCTGCCGGGCAGGGTGCCAGCTCTTCGTCGCCTATAAAATCGCAGGTCACGGCCTGTTTTCTCCGAGCGAACGAGGTAAGAGTGCCGTCAAAGCAAAAGCAGCCCAGCACCGACTACGGCGCGAAAGATATTCAGGTTTTGGAGGGGCTCGATCCGGTCCGAAAGCGGCCCGGAATGTACATCGGTTCGACCGGTTTGGCGGGTCTCCATCACCTGATTTGGGAGGTCGTCGACAACGCAGTCGATGAAGCGATGGCGGGCTTCTGCACACGCATCAATGTCACGCTCTTGGCCGATGGCGGTTGCCGCGTTGAAGACAACGGGCGCGGTATTCCGGTCGATCCGTATCCCACCGGTCCACACAAGGGCAAGAGCGCGACCGAGGTTGTGCTCACCGTGTTGCATGCCGGCGGCAAGTTCGGCGGCGACGGCTACAAGGTCTCTGGTGGATTGCACGGCGTTGGTGTCAGCGTCGTCAACGCGCTCAGCGAGCGACTTCTGGTCGAGATCGACAAGAACGGCAGTCGCTATCAGCAGGAATACGCCAAGGGCGGCAAGCCGCAGGGCAAGCTCGCAAAGGTTGGTCCCACCTCGGCGCGCGGCCGCAAGAGTGGCAGCACCGTCACGTTCTGGCCAGACCCGACGGTGTTCATAGCCGAAGGCACCGAGTTCGTTGCGCGCACCGTGCTCGAACGCCTGCAGACGATGGCGTTCCTCAACAAGGGCCTCGAGATCGTCTTCAAGGATCTGCGCCCCGAGAAAGAGCAAGAAGTCACCTACCAATATCGCGGTGGCATCGTCGACTTCGTCAAGCATCTCAACGGGTCCAAGGAAGCACTGTTCAGCAAGGTTGCCCACTACGAAGAGGAAGACGACGACGGTGGGCAAACGCTCGACATCGCGATCCAGTGGAACACCGGTTACTACGAAGGCATCCACGGCTACGCGAACGGCATCTCCACCATCGAAGGTGGCATGCACGTCGAGGGTTTCAAGACTGCTCTCACCAGCGTGGTCAACAAGTACGCGCGCTCGAAGAACCTGCTGAAAGAGAAGGAAGACAACCTTCTCGGCGAAGACATTCGCGAGGGCATCACCGCGATCATCTCGGTGAAGCTGCGCGATCCGCAGTTCGAAGGTCAGACGAAAGCCAAGTTGGGCAACGTGCCGATGCGCAGTTTCGTGCAGAAGGCAACCAACGAGCGCCTCGCCGAATGGCTGGAAGAGAACCCAACCGAGGCCAACAAATTGGTCAAGAAGGGCCTCGCAGCGGCGCAAGCGCGCGTTGCTGCCAAGAACGCACGCAACGCGATTCGGCGCAAAACTGCACTCGCTGGCGCGGGCATGCCCGACAAGCTCAAGGACTGCAGTAGCGGCAACCCGGACGAGAGCGAACTGTTCATCGTCGAAGGCGACTCGGCTGGCGGTTCCGCGCTCAACGCACGCGATCCACGCACGCAGGCGTTGCTGCCCATTCGCGGCAAGATCCTCAACGTCGAGCGCGCTCGCCTCGACAAGATGCTGAAGAACAACGAGATCCAGGCGCTGATTACAGCGATTGGTGGCGGCGTCGGCGAAGAATTCGATGCCAGCAAGGCTCGCTATCACAAGGTGATCATCCTTTGCGACGCCGATGTCGATGGCAGCCACATTCGAACCTTGCTGCTCACGTTCTTCTTCCGCCAGATGCGCGAGCTCGTGAAGGCCGGCTTCGTCTACATCGCACAGCCGCCGTTGTTCTCCACGCTGGTTGGCAAAGAGAAGGTCTACCTAAAGGACGAGCACGCGAAGAACGTGTTCCTCGAGATCAACCCAAATCACAAGAACGACTTCAACCGCCTGAAGGGTCTCGGCGAAATGGACTGGCAAGAGCTGAAGCCGACCACGATGGATCTCAGCACCCGCACCCTGTTGCGCATCACCGTCGCCGACGCGGCGCTGGCCGACGACATCACCAGCACGCTGATGGGCGACGACGTCGATCTCCGCAAGCAATTCATCACCACCAACGCCCGCGACGTACGGAATCTGGACTTCTGACATGGCAAAGAAAGCTGCACCACCACCTCCACCGCCCGACGAACCACCCGCAGCGGGCGGGCCAGGTAACGACGAAGTCGAGCCCATTCAACTGCAGGACGAGATGGAGCGCAGCTTCCTCGACTACGCGATGTCGGTCATCATGTCGCGCGCGCTTCCCGACGTGCGCGACGGGCTCAAGCCTGTGCACCGCCGCATCATCTGGGACATGGACCAACAGGGCTTCCGGCCGAACCGCGCGCACGTCAAGTCGGCGCGCGTCACTGGCGACACCATGGCCAAGTATCACCCGCATGGCAACAGCGCGATCTACGACGCCCTCGTGCGTATGGCGCAGCCGTTCAGTCTTCGGCACCCACTGATCGATTTCCACGGAAACTATGGAAGCCCAGATTTTGGCGCGGCTGCAGAGAGATACACCGAGTGTCGTTTGCACCCGTTGGCGATGCAGATGTTGGCCGACATCGACGAAGACACCGTCGACATGTTGCCGAACTACGACAACACGACCGAAGAGCCCGCAGTCTTGCCTTCACGCTTTCCGAACCTGCTCGTCAATGGCAGCCAGGGCATCGCGGTGGGTATGGCAACCAGCATTCCGCCGCACAACCTCGGCGAAGTGATCGATGCAGCGATTCACCTGATCGACAATCCGAACGCAACACCCGACGATCTGATGCAGTTCATCAAGGGCCCCGACTTCCCGACGGGCGGCACGATCCTCGGTCGCGCAGGCATCATGGACGCGTATCGCACCGGTCGCGGCAGCATCAAGATGCGCGCCACCGCCACGATTGAGGAAGGCAAGCGCGGCCAGATGCACATCCTGGTCACCGAGCTTCCGTACCAGACCAGCTGTAACGCGATTGCGAGTCGTATTCAAGAGTTGGTCGATGCCGGCGACCTCGATGGCATCGCCGACGTCAACGATGCATCCGCCGCGGCGAAGACGAACCTGGTCATCACGCTCAAGCGCGACGCCAACGCGAACGTGGTGCTGAACAACCTCTTCAAGCTCACGCAACTGCAAACAAGCTTCCCCGTCAACATGGTGGCGTTGGTCGATGGTGTGCCGCGCACACTGAACCTGACGCAGGCGCTCGAGGGCTACATCCGCCATCAGGTGGATGTCATCACGCGACGTAGCGAGTTCCGCTTGAAGCGCGCCAAGGAGCGCGAGCACAAGCTCGTTGGCCGCATCAAGGCGCTCGACGTTCTCGACAAGGTGATCGCACTCATTCGCGCCAGCGACGACGCCACCGCCGCGAAGGTCGGCCTGATGAAGGCGCCCTTCAAGTTCAGCGAGATTCAGGCGATCGACATTCTCGAGATGCGACTGTCGCAGCTCACGCGGCTATCGCGCATCGATCTCGAAACAGAACTCAAAGATGTCAAGGCTCGGATCATCGAGTTGCAGAGCATCCTCGACAACCCCAAGAAGTTGCGCGGTGTAATCAAGACCGAGATGACGGCAATCCGCGATGGCTTTGCCACCGATCGCGTGTGCCCAATCGTTTACGACTCTGGCGAAATGTCGATGACCGACTTGGTCGACGACAAGGAACTGGTCATCGTGATGACCGAAGCGCAATACGTCAAGTCTGTCTCAGCGGGGTCGTTCAAGGTGCAGGGCCGTGGCGGTCGTGGCGTCAGCGGTGCGAAATTGAAGAGCGACGACATAGTTCGCCACGTCATCTTCACCACTGCGCATGCGTACCTGCTGTTCTTCAGCAACCGCGGCAAGGTCTACCGCTTACGCGCACTCGATGTGCCAGAGCGCGAGCGCACAGCCAAGGGCATGCCGATTGTCAACCTGTTGCCGTTGCAACCGGGCGAGTCGATTCAGGCGATCATCGACACGCGCGACTTTGCCAGCGAGCGCTACTTGTTCTTCGCAACCCGCAAGGGCATCGTGAAGAAGACCTCGTTCGACGAATACGACAATGGCCGACGCGACGGTCTGATTGCCATCAACCTGCGCAAGGGTGACGAACTGGTGAAGGTGATCGAAACCAGTGGCACCGACGACATCTTCATGGTGACTCGCAAAGGCATGAACATTCGTTTCAACGAGAAGGCTGTGCGCGCGATGGGTCGCAACGCCTCCGGCGTGATCGGCATCAAACTGAAGGCCGGCGACGAGGTCGTGTCCGTCGATGTTGCTCGCGCCGACGCAGCGATTCTCATCGTGACGGAATCGGGTTACGGCAAGCGCACACAACTCGAGCACTTCAATGTGCAGGGCCGCGGTGGCATGGGTGTCATTGGCATCAAGCTCACCGGCAAGAAGGGTCATGTCGTTGCCGCGTTCATGGTCGGTCTCGACGACGAGATCGTTGCCGTTTCCAGCGGTGGCGTAACTATCCGCATGCCAGTACGCGACATCAGCTCGCAGGGTCGCGCCGCGACTGGTGTGCGAGTTATGAGCCTCGACAGCGGGCAAACCGTTGCCTCGGTCGCGCCGATCCTCGCTACCGACGAGGAATAACCATCGCGCTGATCGGCGCCATTCGTCCGCTGCCCTAGTCAGGTTTTCGATGGAGCTGTGATGGTCGACGACAAACGTCAGGATCGCGGTCAGGCGATTGTTCTTGTGTTAGCCGTCGTGGTGGTCGCAGTGGTTTGCACGGTTGCGATGGCGGGCTTCAGTGCGCGGTTGGTCGACAAACAGCAGGCACAGCTCGCTGCCGATGCGGCCGCGCTCGCGGGCGTAGTCGGCGGTCGCGTGGCCGCCGACGAACTGGCCACTGCTAACGAGGGCGTCCTGACAATGTTTGAGGTCCGAGCTGGCGACGTTCTCGTCGAGGTCAGGGTTGGCGACGAAGTGGCGCAGGCCCGCGCGACGCGCGCCCCCTGAACGCAAGGGCTTGCGTACACTCGCTTCGTGGACAACGGCGTACCGCCCATCGAGGAACGCCCCGTTGAACGCAGGGCCACCGAGCGCCGCTCGACACCGCGCCAACGGCCCGCTGGCGCGACCGGATCTGCAACGGGCACCGGTGATCGTCGCAAGGCGCCAGCAAAGCCGCGCAAGGCACAAGCCGTGTCTACGGAATCGGTTGCTGATCGCATTGATCCTTTGATGCACGCGGCATCCCCGTCATCGGCTGCACCATCTCAACCTGCGCGGCGGCCAACTACCCCGCGCAAGCGTGCGCCAGTTGTTCTTCCCGTCACTGACGATCAACCAAGCGCCGCAATCGAAGTTCTAGAACCTGTCGCGACCGACCTGCCGACTGCTGAAGTTCAGGTGTTCGACGATCTGTTGGTGTTCGACGATCGAGTCCCCGAGAAAGCTGGTGCCGAGAAGCCAGCCGTCGCGGAACGAGTTTCCGCTGAACTCGATTTCTTCGACGATCTCGACTTTGAAAAGCGGGTCGACCAGCCGGTTGAAGCGCCCGAGCCATACGTCTTGCCGAAAATCATTCCGGGCGAACCCGACCCGGTGACCGAAGAGATCGACCCGGCACTTGCGGCAGCGGCTAAGCGGATGAGGCCAACCTTCGCCTTCCGACCCGACGTTGCGCGACTGAGGAAGAAGTTGGCGCGCTCGTTGCAGCCTGTCGTCCTTCCTCGCCATCGCCCTCGTGTGCGCCGCGTCACGCGTGTGGTGCGCCACATCGATACGTGGAGCGTTTTCAAGATCGCAGTTCTCTTCAACATCTTCCTGTACGCGGTCTGTCTGACTGCGGGCGTGATGCTGTGGCGGGTGGCGCTGAACACGGGCACGATCGAGAACATCGAACGCTTCTTCGAGAGCTTTGGGTGGCAGACATTCGAACTGAAGGGCGGCGAGATCTATCACAACGCCTGGATTGCGGGCCTGTTCGGCGTCGTCGGTCTCACTGGCTTGGCAGTTCTGGCGGCGACCATGTTCAACCTGATCACCGATCTGGTCGGCGGCGTGCGCGTGACGGTGCTGGAGGAAGAGGTGACGGCTCGCGAGCAACACGTTGTTAAGTGGCCGAGGCTGTTGCGGCCTGCAACACCGCCTCATGACCGGCCAGTTGCCAAGTCAGGCCGTGTAGTGCACGACAGGCCGCCAATCGATTGAGGGATTGCAGCCGTGCCCGCTAGCCTTGCCTACCGCTACTGGGGCTATAGCTCAGTTGGTTAGAGCGCATCCCTGATAAGGATGAGGTCACAAGTTCGATTCTTGTTAGCCCCAC
>JBEBGL010000030.1:0-17912 GCA_040081465.1 Ilumatobacteraceae bacterium
GGTGTCGTGCACCTTGTCGAGAAATAGCAGACCATCGAGATGATCGCACTCGTGCTGAAATGTTCCCGACTTCAGGCCGCGCCAGATCTCGTCGTGCTCGTTGCCGTCGCGATCCCAGAACTTCACACGCACGTTCACGAAGCGCATCACGTTGCCGCGCATGTTCGGCACCGACAGGCAACCTTCGTTTATCTCCACGAGTTCATCATCGAGCGGCTCGATGACTGGGTTGACGACAACTGTCAACGGAATCGGTGGCTTGTACGGATAGCGCGGGTTCTTCGTGACCTCGATCGTGGCGATGCGCACCAGTTCGCCGACTTGCGGCGCTGCGATGCCAGCACCGTTGGCGTGGTGCATCGTGTCGATCAGGTCGTCGATTAGTTGCTGCATAGGCGCGGAGGCGAGCTCGTCGCGCGAAATCTCACGCGAACGCTCGCGCAACAGCGGATTGCCGACGTGCAGAATCTCGCGGACGGCCATAGCTCAACTCTCGCGCATGGGAAGCCGCACGCCTCGTTCATCGGCGACTTCGATGGCCCGCTCGTAACCGGCATCTGCGTGACGGATGACGCCCATCCCCGGGTCGGTGGTGAGCACTCGTTCCAACTTCTGCGCGGCTAGATCAGTTCCGTCGGCAAGCGCAACCATGCCGGCATGGATACTGCGGCCGATGCCGACTCCGCCGCCGTGGTGAATGCTCACCCATGTGGCACCACTCGACGTGTTAACCAATGCATTCAGCAGCGGCCAATCGGCAATCGCATCCGAGCCATCGAGCATGGACTCTGTCTCGCGATACGGGGACGCGACCGAGCCACTGTCGAGATGATCGCGACCGATGACAATCGGCGCCCTCAACTGGCCGCGGCGCACCATCTCGTTGAAGCGCAGCCCAAGGCGGTGGCGTTCGCCGTAACCGAGCCAACAAATGCGCGCGGGTAATCCTTGGAACGCGACACGCTCGCTCGCCATCTTGATCCAGCGGTGAAGTGGCGCGTCGTCCGGAAACTCTTCGAGCACGGCTTGATCAGTGGCGGCGATATCGGCCGGGTCGCCACTGAGCGCCACCCACCGGAACGGGCCCTTGCCCTCGCAGAACAACGGACGGATGTAGGCGGGCAGGAACCCGGGATAGTCGAAGGCGCGCTCGAAGCCGCCCAACTTCGCTTCGGTACGCAGACTGTTGCCGTAGTCGAAGACCTCGCTGCCCTTGTCGAGGAAGCCCACCATCGCTCGGCAATGTGTGGCCATGCTTTCGCGGCTGCGGCGGATTAGTTCCTGCGGATTCGCTTTCGCCATCTCCGCGGTCGCTTCCGGTGTGAGGTCTGCTGGCACGTAACTGAGCGGGTCGTGAGCGCTCGTCTGGTCGGTGACGATGTCGGCAGGAAAGTCCATCTCGAGCAATCGCGGGAACAACACCGCCGCATTGCCAACGAGGCCAACCGAGAGCGCACGCTTCTCGTCGCGTGCACGCAAGCAGCGCGCGACAGCGTCCTCGAGCGAGTCGGCGACCTCGTCGAGGTAGCGAGTCTCGACTCGACGCTGCACTCGCCACGCATCGACATCGATGCACAACGCAACGCCGTCGTTCATCGTCACCGACAACGGCTGCGCGCCGCCCATGCCGCCTAGACCGGCGGTGAGTGTGATCGTGCCAGCGAGCGTTCCGTTGTAACCGGGCTTGCTGAACTTGCGACGCGCGATCTCGGCGAAGCATTCGTAGGTGCCCTGCAAGATTCCCTGTGTGCCGATGTAGATCCACGAACCTGCGGTCATCTGGCCGTACATCGTCAGGCCCATCGCCTCGAGTCGACGGAACTCGTCCCAGTTCCCCCACTCGGGCACGAGGTTGCTGTTGGCCAACAACACTCGCGGCGCCCACTCGTGCGTGCGGAACACACCGACTGGCTTCCCCGACTGCACCAACATTGTCTCGTCTGCTTTCAACGTGGTCAGCGTGCGCGCCATCGCGTCGAACGCATCCCAACTGCGCGCTGCTCGCCCGGTGCCGCCGTACACAACCAGATCGTCGGGACGTTCCGCGACCTCCGGGTCGAGGTTGTTGTGCATCATGCGATACGCAGCCTCTTGCGGCCAGCCAAGACAATTGAGATCCGTTCCGCGTGCGGCACGAACAGGGCGAGCACCCAACATCAGAGAACCTCCAAGGGACCAATCGCCGCTTCCACAGCGTCGAGCACAACTCCATCACCCATCAAACGCTCGGCCGCACGCAGGTCGGGCGAAAGCCAACGGTCGACGTTCGGACCGGCAACTCGCGTGCGCAGCGCTCTAACCGCAGCCGAAGTAGCTGGCCCCGGCGACAAGGGACCGCGCAGATCAATCGCGGCAGCCGCGCACACAAGCTCGACGGCGAGCACGCGCCGTAGGTTGTCGACCGAGCGCCGCAGCTTGCGCGCCGCGGCCCAACCGTTTGAGACGTGATCCTCTTGCATCGCGCTGGTGGGCATGCTCTGCACGCTGGCGGGCACGGCCAAGCGTTGGTTCTCTAATGCCATCGCGACCTGCGTGTAGTGGGCGATCATCATTCCGCTGTTAACACCGGCGTCGGGCGACAAGAACGCGGGCAAACCATACGAGCGCGCAACGTCGAGCATGCGATCGGTGCGTCGCTCGGCGATCGCCGAAACTTCGCTGGCCGCGATCGCAAGGAAGTCACACACCATCGCCACCGGCGCACCATGAAAGTTGCCGCAGCTCTCGACGCGACCGTCGGGCAAGATCATCGGATTATCGATGGCCGCACGAAGTTCGCGCTCTGCAATCGTGCGCGCATAATCAATCGTGTCGAGCGCGGCGCCGTGTACCTGCGGAGTGCACCGCAGCGAGTACGCGTCCTGCACTCGCGTATCGCCCTCGCGATGACTGGCAACGATCGCCGAGTCGGCCAGCAGTCGCGTGAGGTTGCGCGCGCTTACGGCCTGGCCAACCTGCGGACGTAAGGCTTGCAGATCGGCAGCGAAGGCGCGATCAGTTCCCAACAAGCCTTCGACGGTCATCGCGGCGGTTACGTCGGCAAGCCGAAGCAACGCGCTCAGGTCGTGCAACGCCAAACACAACATGCCGAGAATCCCGTCAGTGCCGTTGATGAGCGCGAGGCCTTCCTTAGCGCGCAACACAACTGGTGCCAGCCCCGCATCGGTCAGCGCACGAGCGGTCGGCAGCCGTGCACCGTCGCGAGCCCAAACCTCGCCCTCGCCGATTAGCGCCAGCGCGCAATGGCTAAGCGGCGCGAGGTCACCACTGGCGCCGAGCGAACCGTGTTCGTAGGCGACGGGTGTGAGCCCCGCGTTCAACAGCGCCGTTTGCCCGTCGACTAACTCCGGTCGAACGCCCGAGAACGCCATCGCCAAGCTACGTGCGCGCAAGAACAACATCGCACGAACGACCTCGGGTTCAACAGGGTCGCCCATGCCGGTGGCGTGCGAACGAACCAGAGCGACCTGTAGTTCGGCAGTCCGATGCGGAGGAATTGCTTTGTCGGCGAGCGAACCGAAACCAGTGTTGACGCCGTACACAGGCTGATCGCCGGCAACGAACCCGTCGACCAACGCCGCCGATGCTTGCATCGCGACCCGCGCATCCACGCCGAGCGACACATTGACACCGCGGCGCGCAACGGCAACAACCTGCTCCAGCGTGACGCCGTCGCGACAAAGCTCCACCGACTGATCCATATTGGTCATGAGCCTGCCATACCCCGACAGTCAGGGTGAGGGCTATCAGCCCAGCAGGCTGAGTACCGGCGTGTAGTCGGCGCGATCGCGAGGAACGAATCCCCGAATGCGCAGGGCCTTGCGTGCATCGGCCACTCCGGGATCAGCGACAGCTCCCGCGATCGCGGCGCGCAACTCAGGAATCTTGTCCTCGTGCTGAAGCGGCGCCATGATCGGTAGGCACGGAATCCGCGGACCCTGCCCGATCACTTGCAACCCCGACACCGCATCCGGCTCGAACTCCTCGAACAGGTTCCACGACACCGCGTCGATGCACGCAACCTGCGCCCGACCCTCTCCTACCGCACGCACGCTCTCACGGTGAGCGCCGGTCACGAAGCTCGGCAGCTCCGCCTTCCAGACATGCTGAAAGCTGATCCAGCCCGACAGGCTGGCGTAGTCGTTCACGGCCGCGACAGTCTTGGGATCGTGGCGCAACTCGTCGAGCGAGCGATAGCTCGCCGTAACAATCAGCGAACGGTAGGTGCCGTCCATCGAGTCGGGCACCGCGTAGTCGAACGTTCCGACAACAGCCATAGATTCACCGAACTCAGAGACCAGAGGCCATCCGCAGCACTGCGCGAGCAACAAGTCGGGTTCGTGCCACACGTCGGGTGTCAGCGTGTTCCATTCCAACGCGTCGGGACCCCATCCGAGGTTCCGTCGAATCGCCGCCCACAGATCGTTTGTTGCGTCGCGGACTTGCGCGAACGGATACATCGCAAGCGATGCAATCACCGCAGGCCTCGAGCTCCGATTGGTCGCGCCCCGGCCGACAGCGGGTGATCCGGTTGGCAGAACGGACGGAAGAAGTAGGTGCGACACACTTCCAAATAACCGCCGCGATACAAACCTGCGCCGCGGGCGGCCGCTTCATCGCCGTCGATTTCGCGATGCAGCGCCGGAATGCGATACCAAGCGACATCGGGTTGGCCGTGGTGAGTGTGGTGCAGATTGTTGTTGAGGAACAGCAGCGACATCACGGGGCCCGCCTTCACAACGGCGGAGCGTGTGCCCTCAGGGACGGCTGCGTGTTCCAAGAACGAACGCAACTGTGTGCATGCCGCGCCGCCGAGGCAGAAGCCAGCGATGTACGTCCACGGCGAGACGTTCAGCACACCGAACAGCAACCAACCCAACGCGACCGAGCCGACGATGTGCGCTAGCCACGGCTTCGCCACCCCGCCGTTCGGCGCCAGCCTTACCTCTCGACGCCAGAAACGAATGATGCCGCGCGGTACGCCGAGCGTGAGCCGACCCGGAATGGTGCGCAGAAAGAGAAAGTAGGTACGACGGACGATGCCCGCGTTGTTCCAATGATCGGGCGACACATAGAACGACTCGGGGTCGTCTTCCGGAAATGTGAGATCGGAACCGTGGTGCTTGATGTGCATCGTCTTGTAGCGAAGGAACGGCACCCAAAACGAGAGCGGCAGATACCCGATGGCTGTATTGACAGAGGTCCACGGCGTTGGGTGGCCGTGCAGCAACTCGTGTCCGAGCGACATCCACAAACCGCCGAGGTAGATGAACGCCAACGTCTCAAGCGACCAATGGATTGAATCTTGCCAAGCGATCACGGAACCGAGCGCCGCGAAGAACGCGACCAACAGAAACACTGTCGGCCACTCGATGGTGTTCCGTTGAATTTTCGACCGACCTATCGTCGGCGCCGCTCCGCTCCCCATCACTGCCTGCCTGCCTGCCACTTAGGAACGCGTGCCCGTTCCTGGTACGAACGTTACAGGAATGCTGTGGGGCTCGTGTCGGAATTCGGCCACCGATTCGGCCAACCTCGTCGCGCGCGTCGGCTATTGAAAGGTCGCCTGGCTGCTGGCAGTGGCCAGCAGGACGCCCTCGTCGAGCGTGGCTCCGAGGCCCGGCTCTTCGCTAAGAGTGGCCCAACCGCGATCCGCTATCAGCGGCGCGGCGAGCGGATAGTCGCGACGTTCAAGCGTCCACTCGGGCGGGTCGTAGGGCCACTCAACCCATTGCGACCCCTCGTGCCCCGCCGCCCCCGCGATCAGGTGCAGGTTGGCGAGAACACCGATGCCATTCCCCCACGTGTGCGGCGTGAACAGCTTGCCAGCGGCAACGACCTCGCGCCCGAGTGGCGCTAGACCGCTGAACCCTTGGCTGCACACGACGTCGGGCTGGAACACATCGAGACAATCGCGCGTGAGTAACTCGCGGAACTCGTACGGCTCACGCGTCAACTCGCCACCCGCGATTCGCATAGTGCTGGCTGCGTGCACACGTTGGCGCAACTGCGTCATGCCGTCGTAGTCGCCGCGGTGCAACGGCTCTTCCATCCAGTACACGTCTTCGGCGATCAATCGTTGCGCAACTCCCCACGCCGTCTCCAAGTCCCAAGGCTGCGCAACATCCCACGGCATGCGCCAGCCCTGGTTGCAGTCGACCATCAGCGTCAGCTGTTCTCCCACGGCGTCGCGCACCGCGGAAATCACAGCGAGGTCGTCGTCGAGCGACGGGCGACCGAAGCGCACCTTCATCGCCTCGAAGCCAACATCGATCATCCGCTGCGCCGTCTCGACCATCGCAGCGACCGGACGGTGCACGGCCGACGAGGCGTACAGACGAAGCCGCGGTGATGTGCCGCCCAGCGTGCGCCAGATCGGTTCGCCCTTGATCTTGCCAGCGAGATCCCACAGCGCGATGTCGAGCGGCCACGGGCGACCGGCATGAAACTCGATGTTCGCCAGCCGCGCCGCGTGTTGTGCGAGGTCGAGCGGATCCTCGCCGATGAAGTAACGGGCGTAGTCGCTGAATCCGTACATCACGTCGCCGGACCCGATGCCCTCACGACCTTCGCTGTCGCGCACGCGCACGATCGTCGCTGGAAACTTGGTGCGAGGTTGCGGGTCCCACGACGCCGGGAACGGCGGGTCGAGCGGCAACTGATGGTGAGTGACGTTGATTGAAGTGATCTCACTCATTCTTGAACGACCGTACCAGGAATTCGACCAGCCGTGTAGTGTCGACGGCCGTGACCGATGTGGGCCCGGAGGGCAGTCGACCGTCTGAACGGACTGGTGAACGACGCGGCGGTCGCGCCCGTTCAGAGCGCGGACCGCGCCTGCCAGAGCAGCTTCCGTACAAGCAGCCGACGATGCGGCTCAACCACACCGAGGTGATCTCGGCCGACGAAGTGGAATCGATCCACGAAGCGTCGCTCACCATTCTCGAACGCATCGGCATGGAGTTCTTCTGTCCCGAAGCGCGCAGCATCATGCGCGAAGCCGGTGCCGACGTCGACGAGTCCACAATGCGCGTTCGCTTCCCCCGCGAACTGGTGCTCGAGCGCATGAAGTCGGTGCCATCGGAGTTCACGCTTCACAGTTGGAACCCAGAACGAAACCTGCGGATCGGCGGCCGTTGGGTCGCCTACGGCACCGTTGGTAGCGCACCCCACTACATGGATCGCCAAGGTGTCCGACGTACCGGCGATCGGGAAGGCTTCCGCGATCTGTTGCGGCTGGCGCAATCGCTCAACACCATCCACTTCATTGGCGGATACCCGGTCGAACCGGTCGACATCCACCATTCGGTGCGCCACATCGAAGCCGCTCACGACATCCTCACGCTCACCGACAAGCAGATTCACTGCTACAGCCTCGGACGGCAACGCAACCTCGACTTGCTTGAAATGACGCGCATCGCGCGCGGTATCGATGAAGCGACACTTCTGCGCGAACCATCAGTGTTCTCTGTGGTCAACACGAACTCACCTCTGCGCCTCGACACCCCAATGGCGCAGGGAATGATCGCGTTCGCTCGTCACAATCAGCCGATTGTTCTAACGCCGTTCACGCTCTCCGGCGCTATGGCACCGATCACGCTGGCCGGCGCGCTAGCACAGCAGAACGCCGAGGCACTCGCTGGCATCACGATGCTGCAGTGCATCAACCCCGGAACGCCTGCCGTGTACGGAGGCTTCACATCGAACGTCGACATGCAGTCCGGCGCGCCAGCATTCGGCACTCCGGAGTACGTGCGCACGGCGATGATCGGCGGACAGCTTGCCCGTCGCTACAACGTTCCGTATCGCAGTTCGAACGTGTGCGCAGCCAACGCGCTCGACGCGCAGGCCGCGTACGAGAGCGTGTTCGCCTTGTGGGGATGCGTGATGGGCGGCGTCAACATGATGATGCACGGCGCCGGCTGGATGGAAGGTGGCCTGCACGCCAGTTTGGAGAAGATGATCCTCGACGCCGACCTGTTGCAGATGGTGACGACAATCCTCGAGCCCGTGGTCGTCAACGACGAGACGTTCGCGATCGACACGATCGAAAGCGTCGGCCCTGGCGGCCACTTCTTCGGGACGCAGCACACGCAAGATCGATTCCGTAACGCGTTCTACAAGCCGATGCTTTCCGACTGGCGCAACTACGAGGCGTGGCAAGAAGGCGGCAGTCCGCAGGTGCCCGACAAGGCCCGCGCGCTGGTAACGCAATTCCTGCAGGCGTACGAGCCGCCCCCGATGGACAGCGCGATACGTGAAGAACTCGATGCCTTCGTCGCTCGGCGAGTAGCCGAGGGCGGCGTCGCAACCGACTACTAGGTAGAGGGACCCCATGAAGACTTCGGCACAAGCAGTGGTGATCGGCGGCGGCGTTGTCGGCGCGAGCGTGCTGTATCACCTGACCAAGGCCGGTTGGACCGACGTCGTGTTGCTCGAGCGCAAGCAGCTGACTGCGGGAAGCACTTGGCATGCGGCCGGTGGCATGCACACACTGAACGGCGACCCGAACGTTGCGCGCCTGCAGCAGTACACGGTGAACCTGTACAAGGAGATCGAAGCCGAGAGCGGCCAGAACTGCGGCATTCACCTACCGGGTGGATTGCAGCTCGCGGATACGCCCGAGCGCCTCGACTGGTTGCGCATGGCACAAGCGCGCGGCCGCTACCTGGGCATGCACATGGACATCATCTCCATGAAGGAAGCCAAGGAACTCAACCCGCTGCTTGAAGAGAAGTACTTCGTCGGCGCGTTGTTCGACGAAGATGAAGGCAGCGTCGACCCATACGGCGTTACGCATGCGTATGCGATCTGTGCTCGCAACCGCGGCGCAGAGGTGTACACCGACACGTGGGTCACCGGCCTCTCGCAACGCGCCGACGGCACATGGGACGTAATCACCGATCAGGACCACACGATCCACGCCGAACACGTCGTCAACGCTGGCGGATTGTGGGCACGCGAGGTTGGCCGGATGGCTGGCCTCGAACTGCCGGTGTTGGCGATGGAACACCACTATCTAATGACCGAGCCAATGCCCGAAGTCATCGAATATAACGAGACCCGCGGTCGCGAGTTGCCGCACATGATCGACTTCGCCGGTGAGATCTACGCACGGCAGGAAGGCCAAAGCATCCTGCTCGGCACCTACGAGCAGAACAACCGCCCGTGGTCGCCAAACGAGACGCCCTGGGACTTCGTGTTCCAGCTACTCCCCCACGATCTCGATCGCATCGCGCCCGAACTGGAACGCGGCTTCGCGCACTTCCCTGCAGTCGGGCGCGCCGGCATCAAGAAGTTCGTCAACGGTCCGTTCACGTTCAGTCCCGACGGCAACCCGTTGATCGGCCCAATCAAAGGCATGCGCGGCATGTGGAGTGCGTGCGCGGTCATGGCCGGCCTTTCTCAAGGTGGCGGCGTCGGATTGTCGCTCGCCAGTTGGATGGTCGATGGCGACCCGGGCGCCGACATCTGGGGAATGGATGTCGCTCGCTACGGCGACTACGCAACGCTCGCATACACGAATGCGAAAGTACGCGAGAACTACTCACGCCGATTCCGCATCACATTCCCTAACGAGGAACTCGCCGCCGCGCGACCGCTGCACACGACGCCGATCTACGACCGACTCACCGATCACAATGCAGTGTGGGGCGCGGGCTTCGGACTTGAGCACCCGTTGTGGTTCCAACGCCCAGGCGAGGAGCCGAAGGAAAACGTCACCTTCTATCGCTCGAACGCGTTCGACGTCGTGGCTGAAGAGTCGCGCGCTGTGCGTGAGCGCGTTGGTTTCAGCGAGGCATCGAACTTCGCGAAGTACAAGGTGAGTGGCGAGGGCTCGGCAGCGTGGCTGCAAGGACTCTTCACCAACACGCTGCCCAAGATCGGGCGCACCAACCTGACCGCGATGCTGAACCCGCAGGGTCGCATTGAAGGCGAGTTCTCTGTTTCTCGCGTCGGCGACGACGAGTTCTTCTTGTTCGGGTCGCAAGCCGCCGAAGTGCACCACCCGCGCTGGTTCCTCGCGCACCTGCCGGCCGACAGCTCAATCAAGTTCGAAGTGCTGGCGCTCTCGATGGTCGGGCTGACGGTTGCCGGGCCGCGAGCGCGCGACGTACTACAGAAGCTCACAAACACGTCGCTTGCAACAAAGGACTTCCCGTTCATGTCGTTCCGCAGGGTCGACCTGGGCATGGCGCCCGTGTGGTTGTCGCGCATGACCTACTCGGGCGACCTCGGCTACGAGATTTGGATGGCGCCCGAGTACCAACGCTCGCTGTTCGACAAGATCTGGGGAGCCGGGCGCGAGTTCGACATGCGACTGTTTGGTTTCCGAGCCCTCATCACGATGCGTCTGGAGAAGAACTTCGGCACCTGGTTCCGCGAGTACCGTCCGATCTATACGCCGCTGGAAGCGGGCATGGATCGTGTGCTCAAGTTCGATCATCCGTTCATCGGCCGCGAAGCGGTCGAAGCAGAGATCGCCAGTGGCGGACCGAAGCGCAAGCTGGTGATGTTCACGGTCGATGTCGACCCCGATCAGCCAGCCGACGTTCTCGGCGATGAACCGGTGTGGCACACCGACACCAACGGCCACAGTTCGGTCGTGGGCTGGATCACGTCTGGCGGATACGCCCACTACTCGGGCGTGTCGCTGGCGCTTGGCTATATCCCTATAGAACTCGCAAACGCCGAGTCCGGGTTCGAGATCGAGATCATCGGCAGACGGCGACCAGCGAAGCTGCAACACGAGCCAGTTCTCGACCCAGAGGGCCTGCGCATGCGTGCGTGAGAGGCTCGCGATTCCTGGTGCACTTGTACAAGGAATATGCCCCGATCGGTTGACCACCCTGGCCCCGGGAACTAGATTTCCGGCCCGACGGCCGCTTTCCGTTGGTCGGCATTACACAGGGGGAATTCATCGATGGGTCAACTCGACCACACCAAACTGCAGGGGCAGTTCACGCGTCGCCAGGTCATCGGTGCAAGCGTTGCGATCCCTGTTGTTGGCGCAATGATCGCTGCATGCGGCGATGACGACGACAAGACATCAACACCCACCACCGGCGGCACCATCCGCTTGGCTTCAACAAAGCCAGCCAGCCCTCTCGATCCAATCGCGATGGTTGACCTCGGCTCGTACAACGTGATCGCTCAGAGCTTCGAGTACCTCGCAGGTCCCGATGGCGACGACATCGGTCCGATGCTCGCCACGTCGTGGACACCGAACGCCGACTCGACCGAGTGGGTCTTCGCCCTCCGCGAAGGCGTCAAGTGGCACGACGGCACCGACTTCACCGCCGACGACGTAGTCGCAACCCTCGATCGCATCGCCACAGTCGGCGATGGTCTCGGTGGCTCGATTGTCGCGGGCAACGCTGTCGCAACCGATCCGCTGACTGTCACGATCACTCTCGCCTCGCCGAACGCCAGCCTTCCGTACCTGGTGTCGATGTTGAACCCGCAGTCGGCAATCACGCCCGCGGCATACGCAGCGGGCACTACGCTCGATGCGTCGCCCAACGGCACCGGCCCGTGGAAGCTCGAGAGCTACGACCCGAACACCGGCATCAAGTGGGCACGCAACGACGCATATTGGGGCGGCGCACCGCCGCTCGAGTCGGTCGACATGCAGTTCTTCTCCGACCTCGCCGCGCAAGTCACGGCAATGTCGGGTGGTTCAGTCGACGCAATCCAGCAGTTCTCGGTTGTTGGTGGCGATGTCCTCCTCAACGATGACAACTTCAATGTCGTCGAGGTAAACGCCGCAACCCACCGCCAGATCTGGATGGGCCTCGACGAAGGTCAGTTCACCGACGTTCGCGTGCGTCAGGCGTTCGCCCTGGGCATCGATCGTCAGGAACTGGTCGACACGCTGTTCGCTGGCAAGGCAACCATCGCCAACGACCATGTCATCTTCGACCTTTACGCATTCCACGATGCCGACGCGGTCGAGCAGCGTACGCGCGACACCGATGCCGCTAAGGCGTTGCTGGCCGAGGCCGGCTTCCCCGATGGCATCAGCGCCACGCTCAACGCTGTCGACCTGCAGGAAATCCCGCAGCTCGCAGAGTTGCTCCAGATTCAGCTCGCTGACGCAGGCTTCGACCTGACGCTCAACGTCGAGTCGGATGCAACGTTCTACGGCACCCAGTGGTGCGTCACCTACCCATGCGCAGGCTCCGCCGAGCTCGGCATCGTTGACTACGGTCACCGGCCGACGCCCGACGTGTACTTGCTCAAGGCGTTCAAGGGTGGCGGCGACTGGAACTCGTCGCAGTACGCCTCCGACGATCTCGACGCAGCAATCCTCGAGTACCAGTCGTCTGGTGAAGTCGACGCTCGCAAGGTTGCATGCGCCAAGATCCAGCAGACCATGTGGAACGACGTGCCGGCAGCAATCGCCTACCGGTACAACTACCTCGGTGGTTTCTCGAAGTCGTTCGCTGGCGTCGAGTACACCGCACTCGGACACACACTGCTCGGTAAGGCCTCGCAGGCCTGACCTAGGTACCCGCGAAGGGGCTGGCTGCTCCGGCAGCCAGCCCCTTTTCGCTACCATCAGCCAAATCTGAAGTCCAGACTCCACAAGCCGAACCCCACCTAAGGGACGAACAATGTGGCGCTACGTCGTCAAACGAGTGTTGCTCTCCATCGTGACCCTGTGGTTGCTGGCGACGATCGTTTTCGTGATGACGTGGGCGCTTCCGAGCGACTCTGCTCGACTAATCCTCGGCGCGCAGGCGCCGGAAGCATCGGTCGAAGCGTTCCGCGTCAAGTTCGGGCTGAACGACGGCTTCTTCGCTCAATACGGTCGATTGCTGAAGGGACTGGTGACCTTCGACTTCGGCGTGTCGTGGAAGTACCCAACACAGGAGGTCTGGCCATACCTTGCCAAACCGCTGGAGAAGACCGCCAAGTTGGCAGTGCTGGCGATGATCATCACCGCGCCGATCTCAGTCGGCGCAGGCCTCCTCGCCGCAAAGTTTCGCGACCGCAAGCTTGATCGCGGCATCGTGTTGGTCGGCCTTGCCGCCTCGTCGATTCCCGAATTCGTGACAGGCGCGCTACTGGCTGTCGGACTCGGGTTGAAGCTCGACCTGTTCGAACCCGTGTACAGCACGCGGGCCGAAGAGTTGTCGATTATCGGACAGCTGCCCTACCTGATGTTGCCCGCGCTCGCCTTGGCGCTCGCCTACTTCGGATACATCGCCCGCATGATGCGCGCCGGCACGATTCGCGCGCTCGACTCCGACTATGTGCGCACCGCGACGATGAAGGGATTGTCGTCCAGCCAAGTCATGCGTCGCCACGTCCTGCGTAACGCGGCTGCACCGACCATCACCGTCATGTCAGTACAGATCGGGTATCTCGTCAGCGGCATCATTGGTGTCGAGGTGGTATTCAACTACCCCGGCTTCTCACGCGTGCTGCTCGACGCCGCGGTTGACGGCGACTTGCCAGTGTTGCAGGTGGCCGTCATCGTGTCGGCGTTGATCTACATGGTCGCAACCCTGATTGCCGATCTTGTGATCGCCTGGCTCAATCCTCGTGCGCGACTCGACTTGGCCTCCGCATGAGCAACATCCCCGACGCCGCCGCAGCAACAGACGTTCTCGCGCGCTCGCTCACCGAGCGCAAGACGGCGCGCCAGGAACGGTGGCGACTGTTACGTCGCCGACCTGGCTTCCTCGTCGGTGTTTTCATCGTGGCGTTCTGGGTGTTCTGTGCCATCGTCGGCGACCGGATCACTCCGTACGATCCGTTCACTGACCGCGACAGCGATTGCGGCCTGCGTCCACCATGCCCGCCGAGTGGAGCGCACTGGTTCGGCACCGATCAGATAGGTCGTGACATCCTGTCGCGCGTGATGATGGGTGCCCGCGATCTGCTGCTGGTCGCGCCAATCGCAGCGGTGCTCGCAGTCATCACCGGATCAATTCTCGGCATGGTGATGGGTTACTACCGCGGCTGGGTCGACAACATTCTCAGCCGCGTCGTCGAGGCGTTCTTGGCACTACCGGTCGTGATGGTCGGCATTCTCGTGTTGACGCTCAGTCGCGAGAGCAGCCTTTTGAAGGCGATCTCGTTCGACTCGCGCAACATCCTCATCATTTATGTCGTGGCGCTGCTGTTTACACCGATCGTCGCCCGAACCGTTCGCTCGACAGTGCTCGGCGAACGCGATCTCGACTACGTGGTGTCGGCGAAGTTGCGCGGTGAGTCGAACTTGTTCATCATGACGCGCGAGATCTTGCCCAACATCAGTGGACCAATCATCGTCGAGCTCACCGTGCGTATCGGCTATTCCATCTTCACTGTCGCCACGCTCAGCTTCCTCGGCGTCGGCATTCAACGCCCGTCACCCGACTGGGGTTTGGCTATCTCGGAGAGTCGCGACCTGCTCAATGCCGACCAATGGTGGCCAGTGACGTTCCCGGCACTTGCGATCGCCACGTTGGTCATCGCCGTCAACCTCATTGCCGACTCGATTCAGGCGGTATACGAACGATGACCTCTGCTACCACTAGCACCAGCACGACACAAACGCTCGCGCTCGACGTGGTCGATCTCGAACTTGCCTACGTAGTGCGCGGAGTGCAGCGACCTGTGCTGCGCGGCGTTTCGTTCAGCATCAAGCCTGGCGAGGCGTACGGACTTGTCGGCGAATCCGGATGCGGCAAGAGCACCACCGCGTACGCGGCGCTGCGCTACATGCCGCGCAACGGCGTCATCACCGGCGGCACCATCCACGTCGACGGCGACAACATCACCGCGATGAACCGCAACGAGTTGCGCGAGTTCCGGATGCACAAGGCGTCGATGGTGTACCAAGACCCAGGCACGGCCCTCAACCCGACGCTGAAGATCGGCCGACAGTTGATCGAGGCATTCACGATTCTCGGCCAACAACCGGAAGAAGCGCGACAGAACGCTCTCGCTGCGCTGAAGCGTGTTCAAATCGCGGACCCCGACCGGGTGATGGGGCGTTACCCGCATCAACTATCGGGGGGCATGCTGCAGCGCGTCGTCATCGCCATGGCGCTCGCCTGCGATCCGAAACTGTTGGTACTCGACGAACCAACCACGGGTCTCGACGCGACCGTCGAAGCGGAAGTGCTCGATCTTGTCCGCAACCTGCGCAGCGAGACTGGCGCCGCCATCTTGCTGATCGCGCACAACCTGGGCGTTATTCGTTCGATGTGCGATCGAGTCGGCGTGATGTACGCCGGCAAGATCGTCGAGGAGGGCAACGCCAACGAAGTCTTCGACGCTCCGAAGCATCCATACACGGTTGGCCTTCTTCGTTCGCTACCGCGTGGTGGCATGCACAAACGCCACGCGGCCCTGGCCACCATCCCCGGTTCGCTGCCAGTTCTCGGCGCCGATCTACCGACATGCGTGTACGTCGACCGCTGCCCGATTGCCACCGACATTTGTCGCGAAGTCGTTGCACCAATCGTGCAGATCGGCGGCGGACACTTCACCCGTTGCCACCACCCCGATCAGGTTGCTGCCATTGACGAACTCGTGCCAGCCAACCTGCGCGACGCCGGCGACCAGACCGTGCTCGAGATCGAAGACATTTCTAAGACGTTCCGGCAAGCTGGCCACGATGTGCCTGCGCTCGTTGGCGTGAACCTGACGCTTACCGACGGTGAAACTCTCGGCCTCGTCGGCGAGTCGGGCTCTGGCAAGACAACGCTCGCTAAAGCCATCCTCGGGGTGCACTCGGCCGATGCCGGCGGCCACCTCACGCTCGATCAGCACGAACTCGCGGGCAAGATCAGCAAGCGTTCGACCGACGACAAGCGGGCGATGCAGATCATTTTCCAGAACCCCGACTCGGCGCTAAACGCATCGTGGACGGTGCGCAACATCTTGCGGCGCTCGGTTCGCAAACTCACGGGCAAGAACAAGGTCGACACCGACGCACGCGTCGCAGTGCTTGCTGAACATCTGCGCTTGTCGCCGCGACATCTCGACATGAAGCCGAGCCAGCTTTCTGGCGGCCTTAAGCAGCGCGTCGCGATCGCCCGCGCGTTCGCTGGCGACCCGCGCATTGTGGTGTGCGACGAGCCGACGTCCGCGCTCGATGTGTCGGTGCAGGCCGCGATTCTCAACTTGCTCGCCGAGCTGCAGAGCGAACAGCGCACGAGTTACGTGTTCATCAGTCACGACCTCGGCGTCGTGCGTTACCTCGCCGACCGCATCGCAGTGATGTACCTCGGTCGCATCATGGAAGTTGGCACGACCGACCAGATCTTCGGCGGCGTCAATCATCCGTACACCGAGGCTTTGCTCTCGGCTGTGCCGACCCTCGACGGTGCGCCGAGCCGACGCATTCGCTTGGCGGGCGAAATCCCCAGCCCGGCCAACCCGCCGACTGGCTGCGTGTTCCATCCACGATGCCCGCGAGTTATTGCCGGACTTTGCGCGGAGGTCGAACCGCCTGTCGTTGAGGTAACGCTTGGCCACTCGATCCGTTGCCACATTCCGCCCGACGAGCTGCGGGTGCTGCAGTCCACGAACACATGACGCAGGCCGAGCCTGCCCCACCGCGCCTGCGCACGGGCGGGCGAGCAGGGCGAGCTGCAACACGGGCTGCCAGCGCCCACGCGCACGACCTGCCCTACATTCAGCGCTCGATTGCGCCGTACGAGTTGCTCGATGCCGACGCCGTTTCGCTGGTGGAGTCGAAGGCAGACCAGATTCTCGGCGAGGTCGGGATGGAGATTCGCGGCGACGAGGAAGCGCTGGCGCTATTCCGCGCGGCTGGCGCCAAAGTCGACGGTCTCAATGTTCGATTCGAGCCCGGTCAGGTTCTCGAACTTTGCGCAACCGCACCGCGCGAGTTCACGCAGCACGCTCGCAACCCCTCGCGGTCGGTGCAGATCGGCGGCAACAACCTGGTGCTGGCTCCGACGTACGGTTCACCGTTCGTGCGCGATCTACCCGGCGGCCGCCGCTACGGAACGATCGCCGACTTCCAGAACTTTGTGAAGCTGTCGTACGCGACGCCTTGGCTGCACCATTCGGGTGGCACTGTGTGCGAACCGACCGACGTCGCCGTGAACAAGCGCCACCTCGACATGGTGTACGCACACCTGCGCTACGGCGACAAGGGGTTCATGGGCTCGGTCACCGCGCCTGAGCGGGCAGCCGACAGCGTCGAGATGGCTCGCATCGTCTTCGGTGCCGACTTCGTCGACAAGAACTGCGTGATCCTTGGCAACGTCAACGTCAACTCGCCGCTCGTGTGGGACGCGACAATGACCGGCGCACTCAAGACGTACGCCCGCGCGAATCAGGGTGTCGTCGTCACGCCGTTCATTCTCGGTGGCGCGATGGGACCTGTGACAACGGCTGGAGCGGTCGCTCAGTCGCATGCCGAGACGCTTGTTGGTATCGCGCTCGCGCAACTCGTCCGCCCAGGTTCGCCATCTGTGTACGGCAACTTCCTGTCGTCGATGGCGCTGCGCAGCGGCAGCCCAACGTTCGGCATGCCAGAGCCGGCACTCGGCTCGCTGCTCGTCGGTCAGTTGGCGCGCCGCGTTGGCTTGCCATTGCGTTGCTCGGGCGCGTTCACTTCCTCCAAGGTGCCAGATGGCCAGGCGATGGCGGAGTCGACGGTCAGCATGATGTCGGCACTGCTTTGCGGCGCAAACTTCATCCTGCACTCGGCTGGCTGGCTCGAGGGTGGGCTGACCATGGGCTACGAGAAGTTCATGATGGACCTCGATCTTTGCGGCGCCGCGCACACCTATCTAAAGGGCGTCTCGCTGGACGAAGATCAATTCGCGCTCGACGCGTTTAACGAGGTCGGCCCGGGAAAGCACTTCTTCGGCTCGCAGCACACGTTGCGCCACTACGAGACAGCGTTCTACGAACCACCCTTGAGTGACAGCAAT
>JBEBGL010000044.1:0-4710 GCA_040081465.1 Ilumatobacteraceae bacterium
GTCACAGGGTTGATAGTCGCGGCTATCTCCATCGGTCGCGTGAGTTGATCGCGCGGCACGAAGTTCGGCGTGAGAAACAGCAACGGGAAGAAGATCATGCTTGCTCCCTGGGTGGCCGCGGCACTGCGAGTCTTCAGCGAGACAAGTTGTAGCAATCCGCTGAACACCATCGCCCACAGTGCAACCATCGTGATGAGCACAACAAAGCCCAAGATCCCGGACTCGATGTGGATGTCGAACACCAGTAGCGAAAGGATCACCATCAGCGCTGCGACGACCATCGTCTTGACGAACTCGGCGTAGAGGCGGCCGAGCACTAGCGCCATTCGCGAGATCGGCGTGGCCCGCAACTTGTCGAAGTACCCACCCTCGATTTCCTCGGTGAGATACAACGCGGCACCGCCGAACGATGCCGACAACAACAACGAGGCTGGCAACTGAAACGCGCCGTAGTTCTGGCCCTCTAGGAATGGAGTGCCTTCCGATGGGAAGATTCGCGCCGCTTGGCCGACGTTGACGACCAAGAAGAACAGCGGAATGAACATGGTCGGAAACAGCGAGTCGGGCGTGCGTAGTGACTCGCGAATCGCGCGCCCGCCAAGCAACAGCGAGTCACGAATCGTTCCGTTGTCGTGTACCGGCTCGAAAGTGGGAGCGGTTTTGGTGGTTGTGGTGGTGGTCATGGTCAGACTTCCTTTACTTCGCCAGCAATCCGGTCGCGGGTGCGGCCGGTTGCATCGAGAAACACGTCGTCGAGAGTTGGGTCGGATGTCAGGCCCTTGCGTGTGCGCAACTCTTGCTTCAAGGCTGCGGGTGTGCCTTCACGCACGATCAGGCCACCGTCGATGATCGCCAAGCGGTTGCACAGTTGGTCGGCCTCTTCCAAGTACTGCGTGGTCAAGAACACGGTCGTGCCCAACTCGTTGATACGGCGCACTTCGTCCCACACTGTCAGTCGACTGGCGGGGTCGAGACCCGAAGTTGGTTCGTCGAGGAACAGCACCTCTGGCCGGTGCACGAGTGCCGAAGCAAGATCGAGCCGACGCTTCATTCCGCCCGAGTAACCCTTCACGCGGCGATCAGCTGCTTCGACCAAGTCGACAAGCTCGAGCAGTTCTTGTGCCCGCGCGGTGGCTGCCGCGGTCGATAGGCCGAACAGCCGCGCTTGCAACACCAAGATCTCTCGGCCGGTCTGGCGTGGATCGAGCCCCGCCTCTTGCAATGCGACGCCAATCTTGCGGCGCGCACCATCGGGGTCGGCCGCCACATCGACACCACCGACATGCGCTTGACCAGCGCTCAACGTCATCAGCGTCGTCAGCATGCGGACCGTGGTCGACTTGCCCGCTCCGTTTGGCCCCAGGAAACCGAAGACCTCACCTGGGGCGACATCGAGGTCGACACCCCGGACTGCCTCGACATCGGCGTCTTTGCTGGGAAAGGTCTTCTTCAGCCCGACCGCCGTTATGGCGCTCATGCCTGATGCCTGACGGCTGCGGTGACTAAGTGGTCATTTATGCACATCCGACCATCATCGTTTGGGGGTGCGCGCAGGATCAATTCCATATCCAGTTCGAAACCCCGGAAATCGGCCACTTTCGGCGGTCTAGGCACTTTGTCTGTTTTTCTTCTTTTCGCTCGTCCGACCCGGCCATTCGCTCGTGCTGGTCAATTCGGATGCCGAAACATATGGAACGTTTCGAGGACGAGAGAACCGTGGCCACGACTGACATTTTCTATGGAGATCGGCTCCATCAACAATCTGTCGACCCGACCGTGGGTGTTGACGGATGTTTTCACTCGGCCCTCCTCGCGTCGGTTGGGCAGGCGATCGTCGCCGTCGATCTCGATCGAACGATCATCTTCTGGAACAAGGCAGCGGAGGCGATGTTCGGGTGGACGGCGCAGGAAGCGCTCGGACGAAATTCGAATGATGTGCTCGTTCGCAGCCAGACCGCCGGGCGTTCCGAGGAGATCCGCGACGCAGTCACGCGAGGGCAGGAATGGTCGGGAGAGATTGAGGTTGAGCACCGCGACGGAACTCGACTCTGGGTGTTCGTTACAAACCGACCGGTCCTCGATGCCGAAGGCCGATTGATCGCGATCGTTGGTTCGTCAATCGACATCAGTCAGCGCAAGGCCGAGGACACCGCGCGCCAGCAACTAGCGGCAATCGTTGCGAGCTCGGCCGACGCAATCTTTGGGGTCACTCTTGATGGCCGCATCACGAGCTGGAATCACGCTGCCGAGACACTCTTCGGCTACACCGCCGATGAGATTGTGGGCGAATCCATCGGCGTGCTGGCCAGCGACGACTTGCGCCACGAACAAAAGGACTTACGCGCGCGACTTCAAAATGGCAGCCCTTTCGAAGTCTTTGAGACGACGCGACGACGCAAGGACGGCACGCTCGTCGACGTGCTGTTGACGGCTTCGAGGACGAACGACGAACAGGGTCGCATGATGGGCTCGTCGGTCATCGCGCGCGACATCACCGCGGAACTCAAAGCTCGTCGGGCGCTCGAAGCCAGTAGTCGTCGGTTGGCCGAGGCGCAGCGCATCGCGCACCTTGGCAGTTTCGAGATCAGCGCCAGCACAAACGAGATGATCTGGTCCGACGAGATGTATCGAATATTCGGGGCCGAGTTGGGCCAGCCGTTCGATCCAGAGGCGTTTCTCGCAGGCGTTCACCCTGATGACCTCTTGCAGTTGACCGAGGTCTGGGCGCACGCCAAGCTGACAGGCACATCATTTGACCACTTATTCCGCGTCGTCCGACCCGACGGTACCGAGCGATCGGTGCGAGCACGTGTCGAATCCGATCTCGATGCGGACGGGCGCGTTCTCAAAATGAGCGGCACGGTCGCCGATCAGACGGAGTGGGTCGAGGCGGAAGCGATTCGGCGCGATGCCGAAAATCGTTTCGAGATCGGCTTCGAACAGTCAGCGATTGGTGCAGTTATCGCCGACCTCAACGGGATTCCGCTGCGCGTCAACAAGGTCGTCTGTGAAATCCTCGACCGAACGCCGGAAGATCTGATCGGTCGTCAGTGGACCGACTTCAGCCATCCCGATGAGCTGCCGCTCAAGGATGCAGTTCGAATGCACTTTGCTACGAGTCTCGACACTTACCAAGACGAGCGGCGCTACATCCGACCCGATGGTTCCATCGCATGGGCATCAACCCATGTCGCGCTTGTACGGGACCACGACGTGCCCCAGTACGTGTACGTGCAGTTGAAGGACATCACTGAACGCAAGGAGATGGAAGCGGAGAGTTCGCACCGCGCGCTTCATGACTCGCTCACCGGGTTGCCCAACCGACTATTGCTGACTGATCGGCTTGTCCATGGGCTTGCACGCGCAAAGCGCCTCGATGCGCGGCTGGGTGTGATCTTCCTCGACCTTGACCAGTTCAAGGTCGTCAACGACTCGCTCGGTCACACCTCCGGCGACGTGCTGCTGAGCGAAGCGGCCAAACGGATCGAGGGCGCGATCCGCCCGGGTGACACCGTCGCGCGATTTGGCGGCGATGAATTCGTGATTGTGTGTGACGACGTAACTGGGGTTGAGGCCCAACTCATCGCGCGCCGAGTGTTGCGAGCGTTTGTGAGGCCTTGGCTAATCGACGAACAAGAAGTGCATGTCACTGCCAGCTTGGGCATCGCGCTCTCAAATGACGACTCAACACCCGAGAGTCTGTTACGCGACTCGGACATTGCGATGTATCGCGCGAAAGAGTTGGGCCGCGGCCGCATCGAACTGTTCGACGAGACCCTCAGCCGGAAGGCCAGTCGGCGGTTGAGCATGTCGTCGGCGCTGCACCACGCACTCGAACGCGATGAACTGAGTGTTCATTACCAGCCGGTTGCTGATCTTGCGACGAGCGAGATGGTCGGCGTCGAGGCACTTCTACGTTGGCAGTGCGGCTCGCTGGGCGAAGTCAGCCCGGCAGAGTTCATTCCCATCGCGGAAGAGACTGGGCTGATCGTTCCCATCGGCGCGTGGTTGCTTGAAGAGTCCAGCCGACAAACGGTCGAGTGGCAACTGCTGCAAACGAAGTTGGGCCTGGGTTCGACGTTGTCGCTGGCGGTAAACCTGTCGGTGCGCCAGATGTTGTCGCCTGATATCACGGATCGGATCGCTCGCGTGCTGGCCAGGAGTGGGATGAAATCGGCCGACCTATGTCTTGAGTTGACCGAGAGCGTCTTCATGCAGGATGCCGATTACTTCGGCCGCACTTTGAACGACCTGAAAGCGCTCGGAGTCAGCCTGGCGATCGATGACTTTGGCACCGGATACTCGTCGCTCAGCTACCTGCGCCGCTTTCCAGTCGACGCAGTGAAGATCGACCGCGCGTTTGTCGACGGACTCGAAACCGATTCGAACGACACAGCACTTGTGCAAGCGATCATCGCGATGGCGCGGGCGCTTGGCCTATCGGTCACGGCCGAGGGTGTCGAGACTGAGCAACAGATGAACTGCCTTACCGAGCTCGGAGTCCCGCGAGCACAAGGGTTCTACCTGGCTCGGCCGATGCCGGCGGATGGAGTAACTCGGCTGATCAAGAGCGGCGGATTGCTTGGCCCATCAGCCGTTTAGTGTTGCTTGCAGGAACGCGAGCACTGCCTTTACGCGCCGATGATCCTCAGGTGAACCTGCAAGATCGAGCTTGGTGAAGATGCGGCTGGTGCATGCTTCGACGGTCTT
>JBEBGL010000013.1:0-57429 GCA_040081465.1 Ilumatobacteraceae bacterium
GGCATCTTGCGCGGCACCGCATTTGCCGCCGATCATCGACCGGAAGTTGCGCTGCACCTTGGCGAGCCGCCGGCCTCGAAGGTTTTCGGTCAGTGGCTGCAGGCAAGTAGCGCGGTTCACGCGCACGTGCATTCGCAGCCGCGCACGATTGATCCGTTGCGACTGGTGACGCAACACATCGTCGGTCAACCGTCGAAGGTGTGCCGCGCACTCGCAGCGCTGGTCAGCCCGGCGGACGGCGCATGGCTTTCTGACTGGCAGCGCGTCGAGCGGCTAGGTCAGCGCGCGATCGACGAAGCACTTACGGCCGACGCGCTCAGCGAAGTTGGCGTCGCGCGGATACTGAGCGACGGCGATGCGCAGCTTGTCGTGTCGTCTTCGATGCCTGTGCGCGACGTCGAGTGGTTCGGGCGAGCTGGTTCAACAACGAAGGTTCATTCCAATCGCGGCGCGAACGGGATCGATGGCGTCGTTGCCACAGCAATCGGTGTCGCCGTTGGATCCGGCCGACCAACCGTGGTTCTGCTCGGCGACGTCGCTTTCTGCCACGATCAGTCATCGTTGACCGCGCTCGCGGCGCGTCAACTACCACTAACGATCGTGGTGGTGGACAACGACGGCGGCGGCATCTTCTCGTTCCTGCCGCAGGCGACCACGCTGCCTCGGGAACGATTCGAGCAGTTGTTTGGCACTCCGCACGGCACCGACATTGTTGCTGTTGCGCGCGCCCATGGTCTCGGAGCGCGGACGGTGACAACGGAAGCAGAACTACGCGATGCGCTCGCCGACGACGCCGTCACAGTTGTCCGCGTCGAGTCGGATCGCGCGAACAACGTTGCCGTGCACGAGCGAGTGAACGCCGCCGTAGCTGCGGCGATTTCCGCTTAGTAGTTCAACGGCTCAGGGCCGGACGATCGCACTCAGCATCGCTTGTAGCTTCGCCTGCGTTTCAGCGAGCTCGCTTAGCGGTTCGCTCTCAGCGACGATGCCGCCACCGGCGACCAAGCGAGCTTGACGGCGATCCGCAGAGAGTTCCGCGCAGCGAATCGCGACAGCCCAAGTTCCGTCACCCGCCGCATCGACCCATCCCACGGCGCCGCCGTAACGACCGCGTGTGAAGCCCTCGGCCTTTGCGATCAGTTCCAACGCTTCGGCACGCGGGAATCCGCCGAGCGCGGGCGTTGGCGAGAGAGTGCGGACCAGTTCAAGCACATGCGGCCGCGGGTCGCTGAGGTGGCCTTCCATGGCGGTGCCGAGGTGTTGCACGTTGGCAACGCTGATGATTGACGGCTCGGCTTCCCAGTCGAGGTAACTGCACCACGGAAGCAGGGTGTCGTAGATCATGTCGATCACGACCCGGTGCTCAATCTGGTTCTTCTCGCTCGCCAACAGCTCGGCAGCTGCCTTGCGATCTGTTTCGGGATCACCTGTGCGCGGCGTTGTTCCGGCAAGCGGGTGGCAACGAACCGTGTTGCCGTCGACTGCGATGAGAAGTTCTGGTGATGCGCCGATGAACCCATCGACGGAGTATCGATAGCTACTGCCGAAGCTGGCCTTCAAGCGGCGTAAGACCGCATGCACATCTATTGCTTCGGGGCTGGTGACCAACACCTGGCGAGCGATGACTGCTTTGGTCAGCACGCCATCGCGCACAGCATCGCGAGCGGTGGCGACAGCCGCGAGGTAGCGATCGACGTCGGTAAGTGGAGCAACTGTGAATTCTTGTGCGCGGGGCTGTGGCCGCGGTGTGGGTGCGATGTCGGCCGGTGCGTCGTCGATCACTGTCACCCATCGGCGTCCATCTGCAGCCTTGCCGACGACAACTTGCGGGATGATCAGCTCGCACGCAGTCCCAGGCTCGAAGGGCACACAGCCGATCGCGAGCGGATGCACACCGCCGACGTCGTCGACGTGATCTATCGCGGACAGTGCGGCGGCGACCTCGCCGAGCGGAATTCGTGCAGCTACGCCACGGCCTGCGATACCAACACCATCGCGTACAAATAAGTACCCATCGCCCGCCGCGATGTCGTTGAGGTCTACTTCCGTTTCAAGCGGTCGAGTATGCGCACGCATGTCAGTCGCGGGTGCCGACCATCAGTTGCGTCAGACCGCCGGAGAGTTGCTGATGGGTGGCGTCGGAGAAGCCGGCACTTGCGAGCATCGCGACCAACTCGGCCCGCGGAGGCAGGTAGGCAACGCTCTTGGGTAGATAGCGATACGCGGCGCCGTCGCTGAGCAACGCGCCGATCTTGGGAACGATCTTGCCGAAGTAGATGTTGTTGCCCCATCGCACAAATCGGTTGTGCGGAATGCCCACATCGAGCAAGGCAATCCGTCCACCCGGACGGACGACCCGCGCCAACTCGGCGAAGAAGGTTGGAAGGTCGCGAAGGTTGCGAAGGGCGAAGCCACACGTGGCGCCGTCGACGCCATGGTCGGGGAGTGGCAACCGAAGGATGTCTGCCTGAACGCGCGGGCTCGCACTGCGGTCGGCGACGAGCATCCCGAAGCTGAAGTCGAAGGCGATCGGAAGTGCGCCAGCGCGGCGGAGGTCGATGCACAGATCGCCGGTACCGGCGGCGAGATCGATGACGGTGCTGTTTGCTGGCAGTGCAAGTTCGCGCACGGCTCTGCGGCGCCAGCGCACATCGAGCCGGAAGGTCATGATGCGATTCACCAGGTCGTAACGCGGCGCGATCGCGTCGAACATCTCTCGAACGGCGTGTTCCTTCTCGGCGCCCTCCGGCAGTGTGTCGCGGTCCCACGCTCGTTCGCTCACGACCTGAGGTTACGTGCGGCCGGGCACATGTGGCAGCATCGCCGTCATGAGCGACGAACTGTGGCGTAAGGGTGCATTGGAGCTAGCGGGCATGATCGCCCGCAAGGAAGTGTCGAGCCGCGAGGTAGTGACCGCGCACCTTGCTCGCATCGATGCGGTCAACCCGTACCTGAATGCGGTCGTACGCCGCTGGGACGAGGACTCATTGGCCGCGGCCGATGCAGCCGACGCCGCAGTCGCATCCGGCGGCAAGTTGGGCCAACTGCATGGCGTGCCGGTGACGGTGAAGGAGAACATCGACCTTGCTGGCACACCGACTACGCAGAGCGTTGTCATCTTGGCCGACGCCATCTCACCGACCGATGCTCCAGTGGTCGAGCGCGTTCGCGCCGCGGGTGCGATACCGATTGGTCGCACAAATATGCCCGACCTCGGGCTGCGCGTGACGACCGAGAGTTCGCTGCACGGCATCACGCACAATCCGTGGCACCCGAAGCGCACCGCCGGTGGTTCCAGCGGCGGCGAAGGGTCCGCGCTCGCGAGCGGCATGTCACCGCTCGGTTTCGGCAACGACATCGGCGGCTCGCTGCGCAACCCAGCAAACTGCTGCGGCATTGTGTCGATCAAGCCGACGCACGGGTTGGTTCCGTGGGCGACGGAGATTCCACCGCAAGACCCAGGTATGTCGGCGCAGTTGATGCTGAGTGAAGGCTCGATGGCGCGGCACGTGGTCGACGTACGCGCCGGGTTTCTCACGATCGCTGGTGCGCACGATCGCGATCCGCGTTCGCTGCCGGTGACGCTGAGCGAGCGAGCAGACGGTCGTCCTTTGCGCGTTGCCGTGTGCGCCGATCCACCGGCAGGCGCGACACATACCGAGATCGTCGCCGCGATTTCCAAGGCGGCCGATGCGTTGTCGAATGCCGGTGCTCAGGTCACAGAAGCAATTCCTGCGTCATTTGGTCACGCTGCTCACTTGTGGGGCGCGATTCTGAGCGAGGAGATTCGAGCACAACGACCGCTACTCGAGTTGGTGTTGGGCGAGGACGGCAAGAAGTTCCTGTCGTACGCCGACGATGTGTTTCCACCACTCGATGCGTCGGCACTAATGGTGGCCTTCGCCGAACGCAACGCTGTCGATCGCGAATGGCATCAGTTCCTCACGCAGTACGACGTGTTGTTGATGCCGACGTGGGCGCAACCGCCGTTCGAACTCGGTGCCGACGTTGTGTCGTTGACCGCGGCCCAGAGTGTTCTTGAACTTCTACGACCAGTGCTGCCGGCAAACTTGCTCGGATTGCCTGCGGTCGTCGTTCCTGTTGGGATGGCCGACGGCACGCCCGTCGGCGCTCAGATTGTTGGGCGCAAGTTCGCGGATCTCACTTGCTTGCGCGCAGCCGAGCAGTTGGAAGAGTTGTTCGGCACGATCACGCCGATCGATCCGGTGCGTTAAGCGGAGGCAGCGATTTCTTTCGCCCAGCGGTAGTCGGCCTTGCCCGCTGGCGAGCGAACAATCTCGGGCACGAACACAAAGACCTTCGGCAACTTGTATCGCGCGATGTGTCGCTCGGCTTCGCCGCGTAACGCTTCGTCGTCGGCCACGTGACCCTCGCGTAAGCGGACGATGGCGACCACCTCGTTGCCCCAACGCTCGCTCGGCCGACCTGCCACCACACAGTCGTAGACAGCCGGGTGAGCTTTGATCGCGGCCTCAACTTCTTCGGCGAAGATCTTTTCGCCGCCCGAGTTAATCGTCACCGAGTCGCGGCCGAGTAGCTCGACTGTGCCATCGCCGCGCAAGCGAGCGCGGTCGCCGGGCACCGCGTAGCGCACACCATCAACAACTGGATACGTGCGCGCAGTCTTGGCGGCGTCGCCGAGATAACCGAGCGCGAGCGGGCCGCTCTTCACGAGCCAACCAAGCTCGGGGTCGCCTGCGGGCAACTCGCGCGACAGGTCTTCGCTGAGGACGTGGTTGTTGGCGGCAATCGGAAAGGTGCCAGTCGTTGCGCCGCCACCGGCAGAAACATGCGTGAGTTGTCCGCCGGCTTCGGACGAGCCAAGGCCATCGACGATCAGCACTGTCGGAAGGTGTGCAAGGAACTCGTCCTTCAACGGCGCACTCAGAGCGGCGCCACCGGAGATCAACACCGTCAGGCTCGACAGGTCGTACGTCTGCTTGGCCAGTTGATCGAGCAACGGTCGGCCGAACGCGTCGCCAACGATCAGCAGAAAGTTCAATCGCTCGCGCTCGATCATTGACCAGATGTCGTCGGGGTCGAGTCGATCGGTCTGCGACTGAATGTGCACCGTGCCGCCTTGGTTCCACGTGCGCAGGCTCAGCCAATGACCGGCACCGTGCATGAACGGCGGCGCGAGCAGTGACTTCATGGTGCCTGCCGCTTCCGCCACCACGGCCTCAAGTTCATTGGCGCGGCTGCCACCGAAGCACTCGATGTTGGCGTCGCCGTTGCGCCACAGAACACCCTTGGGCATGCCGGTAGTGCCACCGGTGTAGAGGATGTAGAGGTCGTCGGCACTCCACTTGACGGCTGGCTTGTCGGCGTGACTCGCGGCGAGCGCATCCTCGTACCACGTCGCACCCGGCATCAATGGCAATTCCGATTCGTCGGCGACCTGCAGAATGACGCGCAGCCCGGGGAGCATCGGCATCACTTCGAGCAGTGTCGGAGTGAACCGACTGTGGACGACTATCGCGGTTGCCTGCGCATCGTCGAGCAGGTACTGCAACTCGGCGGCGACGTAGCGATAGTTGACGTTGAATGGAGCGACGCGGGCCTTGAAAGCACCAATCATCGATTCGAGGTACTCGTTGCCGTTGTGCAGGTAGATCGCGAGATGGTCCTGGCCACTCTCGTGTCCCGCAAGTTTGTCGCGCTCGATGTGGCAGCCCAGGCCCTGCGCGATCAGATGGTTGGCCAGGCGTCGCGTTCGATCCGTGATTTCGCGCCACGTCAGTCGCCGGTCGCGATACACCAGGCATGTCTCATCGGGGCGCGATGCGGCGATTGCTTCGTGAACGAGAGCCACCGGGAATTGGCCGTCTTGTTGCTGTGTCACTGTCGCGACCGTAGGCGCTAGCTTCGCCTCATGAGCACTCCAGCGAATCCAGCGGTTTCACCACCAGTCGACACGCGCGACGTAGAGAAGGTGTTGTTTGGCATGTTCATGCCGCAGGGCTGGAAGATGGAGTTGTCGTCGATCGAAGGCACGGAAGCCAAGTGGCAAACGGCCGTCGACATTGCCATCAAGGTGGAGGAGCTCGGCTACGACTCGCTCTGGGTCTACGACCATTTCCACAACGTGCCCAAGCCCGCTAACGACGCGGTCTTCGAGTGCTGGACGACGATGGCCGCGATCAGCCAGAAGACAACGCGAGTTCGGCTCGGCCAGATGGTGGGTTGCAACAGTTATCGCCAGCCGAGCGTGTTGGCGAAGATCACTTCGACGGTCGACATCATCAGCGGCGGTCGCCTGGACTGGGGTATCGGCGCCGGTTGGTACGAGAACGAGTACGACGGCTACGGCTTTGATTTTCTGTCACCGAAGGACCGCATCGGCATGATGTCGGAAGCCGTGCAGATTGTGCGCAGCATGTGGACCGAGCCCTCGACCTCGTTTGACGGCAAGTACTACAAGCTCGATCGGGCGCAGTGCGACCCGAAGCCGTTGCAGTCGCCACATCCGCCAATCTGGATTGGTGGCGGTGGCGAGCAGTTGACGCTGCGAGCGGTCGCCCGTTACGCCGACTGTGCCAACTTCGGCGGCAAGCCCGACGAGTGGGCGCACAAGCGTGAGATTCTCAAGGGCCATTGCGCCGCGGTCGGCCGCGACGAATCAACGATTCGTAAGACGTGGACACCGGAACTTCACATCCGCGCGACCGAAGCCGAGATCGATGCCGAGGGCACGAAGAGCCTTTGGGGTCAATCGATGGATGATTGGAAGGCGGGCCACCTGGTCGGAACCGCCGAGCAGGTGTGCGAGAAGATCCAGCGCTACATCGACATGGGCTGCACCGGCTTCATTCCGTGGACGCCGGACTATCCGAGCACAGAGACGATCGAGCGCTTCGCCGCCGACGTGATGCCTAACTTCCGCTGACGTTTGAGCTGTTACGTCTACTCGTACGCGCGATAGATCACTTCGGCGACGCAACTTGGCTTGGCGGCGCCTTCGCACTCGAAGGTGAGCTCGTAGACGCTCTGCACGCCACCGGCAATGTCGTCGACCGACATCAGCTTCGCGCCGAGCCGTAAGCGTGCGCCAACTGGCACAGGCGACATGAAGCGCACTTTGTTGCACCCGTAGTTGACGCCCATCTTGAATCCGGTGGTGGTGACGACCTGAGGCAACAGAACCGGTGCCAGCGAAAGCGTCAGATAGCCGTGCGCGATTGGTCCACCGAACGGACTCTCCTTCTTCGCGCGCTCGACATCGATGTGAATCCACTGATGGTCGCCCGTCGCTTCCGCGAAGAGGTTGACGCGCTCCTGGGTGATGTCCATCCAGTCGCTGTAGCCAAGGTGTTCGCCGACGACTGCTTTCAGTCCGGCGCTGCCATCAATGATTCGTGGTGCCATTGCGCGAGCTTGCCAGGTCTCAGATCGCGAATCAGTAGCCGAGGCGCTCGACGCGGTCTGGCTTGCGTTGCCAGTCCTTGTCGACTTTGACAAACAACTCGAGGAACACGCCTTCCGGAAGCTGCGCACGTGCGAGCTTGCCGACTTCCTTCAACACCAGCCCGCCCTTCCCGATGACCATGCCCTTTTGGCTATCGCGCTCGACGATGATCTCGACGCGGATGCGCGGCCATTCCCACTCGGTCACACGAGTTGCGATGCTGTACGGCAGCTCGTCATGTGTCACGGCAAGCAGTTGCTCGCGTACCAGTTCGGCTACCCATCGTTCTTCGGGCTGATCGCTGATTGTGTCGGCGGGGAAGTACTCGGGCCCCTCCGGCAACTGCGCTGTCAGGAACGCGACTAGCTCGGGCATACCCGCGCCGGTCGTCGCGGACACGGGAAAGTACTCGCGAGCGCCGAGTGAACTGACCGCCGTCAGCTGTGCGATTACTTGGTTGGATTTGGCAACGTCGATCTTGTTGACGATGACGATCGCGTTCGGCATGTCGAGGTGGCGCGCTACCCACTTGTCGCCGCTCCCGAAAGGTTTGGTGGCATCGATAACGAAGCAGACGACATCGACGTCGCTGACGCTGTCGAGTGCAGTCGCGTTCACGCGCTCTCCGAGAGCGGTTTGCGGCTTGTGTAATCCGGGCGTGTCGACGAACACGAGTTGTGTGTCGGCGGTGGATAGCACGCCCATGATGCGGTGGCGGGTCGTCTGTGGCTTGTCGCTGACGATGCTGACCTTGCGACCACACATCGCGTTGACCAACGTGCTCTTGCCCACATTTGGGCGACCAACAAGTGTCACGAATCCGCTGCGCATCGGACCAGCAACGCTATCGGTCGACTAGTGGTTCAGCCGCCGGTGGTTGTCGGGGCAGGCGTTGGGTCAGGACCGACAGGCGTGTTCGGATCGGTGTAGGACTCGTAGTCGCTGAAAGTCAGCCGCTGACCAGCGGGGAATACCTGACCGGTTGTCAACGGCACATCCACGTTGAAGACAACCTGACCGATGCCAGATGTTCTCGTGATCGTGAGGACGAGTTGCGCGATGACGAGTCGTTGATCGCTCGGAAGCAGACCTTCAAAGAAGTTCTCCGGCAGCGTGATGTACGCAACCCCGGTTCCGTCCGTGTCGACGCGAATGTCGGCATCGTTCGGCACAATCGTGCGCAAGCCAATTCCAACATCGCCGACAGGCGCTTGCTGCAGCGCGGCGATGATCTGCGGAAACGCCACTGGCGCCGCCATGTCCTGCAGCACGTAAGTCAGTTGGCCGCTTGCAACGAAGTACAACCTCACTGGTTCGGTCTGCAGCTGAATAGTCGTCGTCTCCAGCGGAATCGTGGTCGTCGCCTGCTGAGTTGTGGTGGTTTCGATGAAGGTAGAGGAGGGCAAGGTGTCGTCGAGTCCGAATGGGGGGTCGATACGTTCGACCTTGCCTTCGTCGACAACGCCACACGCCACGGGGATGATGGCGAACAGAAGTCCGAGGGTGATGACCCGCGCGCGCATTAGCTCGTCCCTTCGATACTGACGAGGAACCGGGCGCCGCCGCCCGACCGGTCTTCTACCCAGGCTTCGCCGCCGTGCGCCTGCGCGTGCTCTGCGACGAGCGAAAGTCCCAGGCCTGTGCCCACGCGATGACGCGCCGCGCTGCCGCGAGCAAACCGCTCGAAGATGCGTGATCGCTCGCCGCGAGCGACGCCCGGCCCAGCGTCGTCGACGCCGAGAACGAACGCGTGGCGGCCGCGCATCTCGAGCGAGACGCGAACAGGCCCGCCGCCGTGCTCGCGTGCGTTGTCGAGCAAGTTGGCGAGGATGCGTTCAAAGCGCAGCTTGTCGAGCTTGACGATCGCAGGCACCTTGCGGTCGATCTCGAACGGCACATCACCAAAGCCGTAGCGCTGCGCAATGCGAGGAATGAGGTCGCGAGGATCGACTTCTTCGCGATGTAGCTCAGTTGACCCGGCGTCGATACGCGACAGCTCGAGCAGGTCCATCACCATGCTGTCGAAGCGCCTTACTTGGCTCACAACGACATCGAGTGCCTGTTGTGTGCGCTCCGGAAGGTCGGCGCGACGACCATCGAGCACCTCTACGGCAGCAGTCAGCGCGGTGATGGGCGAGCGCAGTTCATGACTGACGTCGCTCGCGAAGCGCGCTTCGCGCTCGATGCGGGTTTGAACGGCATCGGCCATTTCGTTGAACGAGCTCGCTAATCGATCGAGATCTGGGTCGCTCTCGGCTGGGAGTCGCGCGTCGAGACCACCGCTGGCAATCTCTCCGGCCGCTGTCGCTACGCGTGATAGCGGTCGCAGTAGTCGTCGGCTTGTCCACCAGCCGAGCGCGCCTGCGAGCACTATCGTCACAATCGCCCCAATCGTCAGCGCCGTGGCAATCGCACGCAGGTTGCTCTCGGTACTCGTCATCGGAATCGATTCGTAGTACTTCGCTCTCACGGCGGGCATGTTGATGCCGATCGCGATGTACGGCTCACCGTCGAGGTCGTAACGCTGCTGTGCACTGCTGCCCTGACCGACTGTGGCGAGCAGCTCGCTGGGGAAGTCGTCGATGGTGTGGCTGAAGTCGCTGTACTTCTGAACGTCGACTCCCTGAACAAGCAGCGCGAATCCCTCACCCTCTAAGCGCAGAATGCCCATGTCGAACTCTTGGTTATCGCTGAGCTGGTCGAGCACCGTCCTTGCGTTGGTTGCGGCTTGCGCGCGTGCCGTCTCCTGTCGCTGCTCGATGAGCACGGAACGCGCGACGGCATACGTAACAACCGCAAGCGCAAGACTGGCAACCAACGCGGTGAGCGAGAAGAACAGCGTCACCCGTGTGCGCAGGCGCAGGGTGCGGCGTCGGCGCGGAGGCTCCGTCATAGCGACAATCCTGGCATCGCCGACAGTCTGGCTCATCGGCGAGCGCGCTCGTACGTCGCGCTCGCCGACGGCGAACCAGTTAGGCCGCGTACCCCACGAGCGGTACGGCTTCGTCCTCGTGCTGAAGTACCGGGGCGATGGCGTCGAGATCCCAGAGCAGAAGTGCCTCGCGCAGTATTGATTTGCTGCACACGAAGGCGACGACATGGCCCGCGGCGCTGGCGTCAGCGGCGAGTCGACGCAGGCCATTCATGCCAGCCTCGGTTACATCGGTGACGTCGGAGAGATTGACGAGCAGGCCGTAAGTGGGCGGCAACGGCAAGCACGCAGCTGTCAACGCAGCAGCGTGATCTTCAGTGGTCAGCGGACCAGTCACCGCAATCGCGACGTGGTGTCGCAACAAGTCGGTGTGAGCTGAGAGAGCGGGTGCCAGCACTTCCGAACCTCCAGACTGTTCCACCGCTGCCGGTGAGGCACCAGGGGGAGGAAGGTACCCCACCGGGACAGCGTGAACACTTGCTACTTTGGCCGACGTTTGTGACGAAGAGGCGCTCGCTGTGTGCGATTTCTGTAACAGATTTGTAAGGCGATTTGGACTTCATGGCGCCGGTGACATGTCGGCAAGGATGGGTTAGTGATCTCACTGCTGTTCATCGAGGACGACGATGCCATCCGGTTGGCGCTGAAGTTGGCGTTGGAGGATGAGGGCTACGAAGTTCGCGAAGCTCCCGACGGCACGTCCGGCCTAGCGGCGTTTGCGGAAAACGAACCCGACCTCGTCTTGCTCGATTTGCGCCTTCCAGACATCTCCGGCTTCGAGGTGTGCCGCGCGTTGCGCGCGAACAGCATCGTTCCAATCATCATCGTCACCGCGCAGACTGACACTTACGACCTTGTGGCCGGGCTGGAAGCCGGTGCCGACGACTACGTGATGAAGCCCGTGGTGCCGAAGGAGTTGGCTGCGCGGATTCGCGCGGCGCTGCGTCGAGTGCACTTGCACGAAGTGAGCGCGACGTCGTCGGTCAGTCGCCTTGGCGACATCGAGCTACGGCGCGAACAGGGCATCGTGCTGAAGGGCAGCCACGAGCTTGCGCTGACCAAGACCGAGTACCGCTTGCTCTGCGAATTTGCCGACCACGCCAACATGGTGTTGTCGCGTGATCAGCTGTTAGAGCGCGTGTGGGGTTACGAGTACTTAGGTGACAGTCGGCTGGTGGATGCACACGTGCGTCGACTGCGCGTGAAGATTGAAGACCACCCCGACGACCCAAAGCTGATCGTCACGGCGCGCGGTGTCGGCTATCGCCTGCTCGTCTAACTGCTAGCGCCACACGCGGCTGAGTAGATACTCGCCGAGACCCTTCGCTTGCGGGTCGAATGCAGTGTTGGAAGCGACGCCCTCGCCGAGCAGGCCGACAATCACAAAGTTGAGCGCGTGCAAGTTCGGAAGTTCGACGCGCCGCACTTCCAACTCGCTCGCCTCGGGAAGCAGCCGTCGCACGGTCGCGGTTGAGAGGTTGTCGCGCAGCCATGCGTATCCGGCGTCGTCGCGCGCCCAGATTCCAACATTGGCGTTGCCGCCCTTGTCGCCGCTGCGCGCTGCGAAGTACGTACCCAGCGTCTCGCCGGCAGCAGGGCCGACGGCTTTCGCGCGCACCTCGTCCGTTTGTGTCGCGGGACTCACCACGTGGGTTCGAGGTGGAGCCGCGACAGGAACACGGGTTCCATCTGGCATGACCACAACTTCTGCAACCTCGGCTGCATCGACCAGTGCTGGCCAGTAGACGCCGAACGATTCCGCGTCGGCAGGAGCGCTTGTGACGAAGAAGCCGGGATAGTTGGCGAGCGCCATCTCGATTGCTGCGGAGCTGAACGTGCGGCCGACGAGTCGTTCGTCGTGACTCTTAACGGTGATGTGCAGCCGCCCCGACGCCTGCTCTTGTGTCGGTGCATCGGATGGTGCTTCGACGAGGCGGACAGCCACTTCCTCGAAGCGCTCTTTGCCGCCGAGTCGATTGAAGAGCACGGTCTCGAGCCACTCGGCCTTCTGCTTCTGATGCTGCCCGGTCAGTGCGAACGTCATGCGATTGCGGTAGCCACCGTCGAGATTGATGCATACCTTCGCCGTTGGCGGCGCAGGCAGCCCGCGAACACCACTGACCTGCACACGGTTCGGGTCTTGCTGCGCCAACGTGATTGTGTCGAAGCGGGTGACGACATCGGGGTTCGCGTAGTTCAATGTGCCGATCTCGTACAGCAGTTGCGCTGTGACCGTTCCGACGCTGACGACGCCGCCCGTGCCTTCATGTTTCGTTATGACGGAACTTCCATCGGCCGCGACTTCTGCGATCGGAAAGCCGAGCGGCTTCGAGAGGTCGGGTATCTCGTCGAACCACGTGTAGTTGCCGCCAGTTGCCTGTGTTCCACATTCGACGATGTGGCCTGCTACGACTGCACCCGCGAGACGATCCCAGTCGTCGAGCGCCCATCCGTGCCACCATGCGGCCGGTCCGACGACGAGTGCCGCATCCGTGACCCGCGGACAGACGACGACATCGGCGCCGTTCCGCAGCGCGGCTGCGATTCCCCAGCCGCCGAGGTACGCGTTAGCGGTGATTGCTTCGGCGACAAGCGGTGCGCCCGTGTCGAGATGCGCCATCTGCGCACGCAAGCCGTCAACGCGGTCCATCAGGTCGTCGCCCTCGAGATGCGCAACAGAGGCCGTGATGCCAAGGCGCGATGCGATCTCGCGCACCTTGTCCGCGCAGCCGCTCGGATTCAGACCGCCCGCGTTGGTTACGACTTTGATGCCGCGCTCGATGCAAGTCCCCAGCACTTGTTCCATCTGCAACAGAAACGTTCGCGCGTAACCGAGTTCGGCGTTGCGACTGCGTTGCTTGTGCAGGATGAACATCGTCAACTCTGCAAGCCAGTCGCCGGTGAGGACATCGATGTCGCCGCCTTCGACCATCTCGTTGGCCGCGCTCAGCCGATCACCAAAGAACCCACTGCAGTTGGCAATCCGAACCGGGCGTCGCGGGTCCGGCTGGGACTCGGTCATGCCGGGTCTACCTTCAACAGGGGTTGGCCGCCGTCTAGCTGTTGGCCGGCTTGAACGAAGATTTCGGCGACTGTGCCAGCGTGCGGAGCCTGCACCTGGTGTTCCATCTTCATTGCTTCCAGCGTCATCAGGGGCTGGCCAGCGACGACGACGTCGCCAACCGCGACTAGCAACTTCACGACACGACCGGGCATTGGTGCAACTGTCGATCCTGCGCGACCGGCTTCGTCGGGCGATACGAAACGCGGCGGCACCACAAAGGCGAATCGTCCGCCCGCGACGTAAACGGTGTCGCCATGTATGGAGGTGTCGACGCGCGCAAGCGTGTCGCGCGTAAATGTGTCGAGCTCGACGGTGTCGCCATTCACAACCAGGGCCTGCAGCCTGTTCGAGCGGTCGAACTGATACTGCACGACGTTATCACCGTCGCGACCGGTGAACGCCTGCGAGTGCAGTTGCGACGGATTGTTGCGCCACCCGATCGGCGAGCGGCTCGAACGCGTGCGTTCGGCGACTACCGCCAACCCCGCAGCACCGACGTGTATGGGTTCCGGCTTCGGGCCATCGCCAAGTTCTTGCCGGTCGAGCCAGCCGGTGTCGAGTCCAGGTCCTTTTGGACCGTCGACGTCGGTGAGCTGGCGTAACAGTTGCAACAGCAGCGGGCGGTTCGTCGTCGGACCATGAAGCGTTGCGCCATCGAGCGCAGCGATCAGTCGGCGCGCTGCGATCTCGCGGGTCTCGCCGTGCGCGATCACCTTCGCGATCATCGAGTCGTAGTAGGGCGGCACCTGCGACCCTGACTCGACCGCGCTATCGACCCGAACGCCTGGCGTGTCGGGGAACTGGAAGCGATCGAACGTTCCAGAGCTGGGCAGATAACCGTGGAACGCATCCTCTGCACACAGTCGTACCTCGATGGCGTGACCGTGCATGGGAACACCGATCAGCAGATCGGACGGGATCGAGTGGCCTTCGGCGATGCTCAATTGCAGGGCAACAAGATCGACACCGGTGATCAACTCGGTGACGGGGTGCTCGACCTGCAACCGCGTGTTCATCTCGAGGAACCAGTAGTTGCCTTCGCGGTCGAGCAGAAACTCGACCGTGCCAGCGCCGACGTATCCGACCGCGCATGCGGCGGCTACCGCGGCGCCTTCCATGCGTACGCGCAGATCGACGTCGACCGCGGGCGACGGCGCTTCTTCGAGCACCTTCTGGTGGCGGCGCTGAAGTGTGCAATCGCGCTCGTGAAGCGCGATCGCGTTGCCGTGCGTGTCGCAGAGCACCTGAATCTCTACGTGACGAGCGCCCTCGACGTAGCGCTCGACAAACACCGTGCCGTCGCCGAACGCGGCCAGCGCTTCCCGCTCGGCACTGGCGATTGCTTCGGTCAGCTCGTCGGCGTTGCGCACGATGCGCATGCCGCGGCCGCCGCCACCGGCTGAGGCCTTGACCAGCGCTGGTAGTCCGACGTCCTTGAGCGATTCGACCGTGTTATCGGGTGCGACCGGCACACCACTCGCCCGCATCAGTTGCTTGGCTTCGATCTTGCTGCCCATCGCCGCGATGGCTGACGCGGGAGGGCCGATCCAAACGAGGCCGGCGTCGACAACTTGCTGCGCGAACGCGGCATTTTCGGAGAGGAAGCCGTAGCCGGGATGAATGGCGTCGGCGCCGGCGCGCAGCGCTGCCGCAATGATCAGCTCGCCGCGCAGGTAAGTGTCGGCCGACGACGTGCCAGGCAATCGCACTGCAGTATCGGCTTCGCGGACGAATGGTGCACTGGCGTCGGCATCGCTGAAGACAGCGACTGTCGCGATCGACTGTTCACGACACGTCCGCATGATGCGACGCGCGATCTCGCCGCGGTTCGCAACGAGAACAGAACGGATCGCGCTCACGATTGATCCTTGAATTCGAAGAAGGTCACGAGATTGCCGTCAAGGTCGGTGGTGGCGAACTCGGTTGCGCCCCACTCTTGCAAGGTGAGCGGAGCGTTCGGATGCACGATGTCGAGAGCAACGCAGTGCTCGTACCACTGGTCGATGCCTACGACGCCTAGCCGCGTCATCGTCATGCTGTCCGGTGGTTTGATACCGCTCGGACCCCAGAAGTGGATGTACACGTCGTCGCGGCCAACGATGCCGTACCCGTCCTCCACACGGAAGATCTCAAAGCCGAGCATGTCTCGATACCACGCGGCGCTGAGCGCGATGTCTTGCGCCGGAAGTATGGGAACCGCCGAAGAGAGTTTCACATGCGGAACACGCCGTAGCCACGGGTGCCCTCAATCGGTTGGTTGTCGAGCACGCTCAGGCAGATGCCCAACACCGTGCGCGTGTCGCGCGGGTCGATGATGCCGTCGTCGTACACGCGGCCGGTGATGAACATCGCGATCGACTCGCGTTCGATCTGATCTTCGATCATCGCCCGCATGACTGCGTCGGCTTCCTCGTCGAACGGACGGCCCATGCTTTCGGCGGACTGGCGGCTGACGATGCTCATCACGCCCGCCAACTGGGCAGGGCCCATGACGGCGCTCTTCGCGTTGGGCCAAGCGAACAGGAAGCGTGGTGCGAAGCCGCGGCCACACATGCCGTAGTTGCCTGCGCCGTAGCTAGCGGCCATGTTGATGGTGAGGTGCGGTACGCGACTGTTGCTGACGGCGTTGATCATCTTCGCGCCGTCTTTGATGATGCCGCGCTGCTCGAACTCTTTGCCCACCATGTAGCCGGTGGTGTTCTGCAAGAACAGCAGGGGAGTGTCGATCTGATTGGCGAGTTGGATGAACTGAGCGGCCTTCTCAGCCTCCTCACTAAAGAGAACGCCGTGGTGGTTGGCCAGAATGCCGATCGGATAGCCCTGCAGTTCGGCGTAACCGGTGACGAGCGAGCTTCCGTATAGGGGTTTGAACTCGTCGAACTCGCTGTCGTCGACGATGCGCGCGATCACGTCGCGCGGATCGAATGGCACCTTCGGGTCGGCACTAGGGATGCCCAGCAGTTGCTCGGGATCGTATTTCGGCGGTCGCCCGGCACCACGGCGACCGGCACCTCGTTTGCGATAGTTGATCCGGCGAATGATCTGACGACCGAGGCGGATCGCATCGAGTTCATCGACCGCGAGGTAGTCGGCCAGGCCGCTGACGCGCGCATGCATTTCGGCGCCGCCAAGACTCTCGTCGTCGCTTTCCTCGCCGGTCGCCATCTTGACGAGCGGCGGGCCACCGAGGAACACCTTCGACCGATTCTTGATCATCACGACGTAATCGCTCATGCCCGGTACGTACGCGCCACCCGCTGTCGAGTTACCGAACACGATCGACACTTGCGGATTGCCAAGCGCCGACGCGGTGGTGATGTCGCGGAAGCCACGCCCACCGGGAATAAAGATCTCGCTTTGCGTTGGCAGATCGGCGCCACCGGATTCGGTGAGGCTGATTACCGGCATCCGATTTTCGCGAGCGATCTCGGCGGCGCGCTGGCTCTTGCGCAAAGTGAACGGGTTGGTCGCGCCGCCGCGCTGCGTTGAGTCGTTACCACCAACGATGCACTCGACGCCTTCAACGATGCCGATGCCCGCGACGTTGCCACCACCAACCGGGAATTCCGTCCCGAACGCGGTGAGCGGCGAGAGTTCGAGGAACGGCGAATCCGGGTCGAGCAGTGCCTCGATTCGTTCGCGCACCAGCATCTTGCCGCGTGCGCGCTGACGAGCGACTTTCTGCTCGCCGCCGCCGGCGTTGACGATCGCAAGTTGCGCGTCGTGCGCCGCAACTAGCGCTGCGAGTGCATCGCGATTGGCGCGATAGCTGTCACTGGACTCGTCGATGCGGTCGGGAAGTACAGGCACGTCAGACCGTCCAGGCCGGCGGCGATTTGGCGGCGAAGGCGCGCATTCCTTCGGCGGCTTCTGCCGAGTTGAACAGCGACTCGCTGAGAGCTTGCATCTCGCGCATGTTGGCTGTTGGGCCGCGCAGGATGCGGCGAGTCGCGGCCACGGCGTTGGGGCCGCCAGCGATTATTCCGGCCGCAAGCGCGGCGACGGTCGCGGCGACATCGTCGGTGACGTGCGTGACCAACCCCATCTCGCGAGCGGTGGCGGCATCGAACGTCTCACCGGTGAGGAATGGTGCCGCAAGTTTGCTCCAGCCGCAGCGAGCGAGGACCGGCACGCTGATGATCGCGGGAGCGACACCGATGCGCACCTCGGTGAACGCGAACGTCACGCTTGGTGCCACCACGACCAGGTCGCAAGCGGCCATGAGGCCAACACCGCCTGCACGGACCGGCCCATTGACAGCAGCGATGGTCGGCACGTTGCCCGAACCAAGGCGCTCGATAGCACGCACCATCAACGCGCTACTTGAAGCGATCGCCGCACTGTCGCTTCCGCTGCGCTCCTTGAGATCGGCGCCGGCGCAGAAGACTGGTGGGGTGTGTGCCAACACGACCACGCGCACGCCAGGCTGCTCGGCTTCGTCGAGCGAGCTGTGTAAATCGGCGAGCAGCTGACGCGAGAGCGCATTGCGGTTGCCTGGCGAATCCAGGGTGATGGTGGCGACGCCGCCAACGACGGCGCAATGCACAAGTCGTTCGCCAGTGCGTTCACTCACGTCGCCGACTGTAGCGAGGCAGTTGCTTGGCGCGGGCAGGCTAGGCAGTTATCTCGCGCAAGAAGGCCTCAGCTACGGCACGTTCCCGGGTGCGCTTCATCGGCGGCAACGACTTGACGATGTCCCACCGATAGTTGGCCTTGCCAAGTCGCGGATCCATCACCGCGACTACGCCACGGTCTTGGGCGTTGCGAATCAGTCGACCAGTGGCCTGGGCGAGCAGCATCGTGGCGCGCGGTAGATCGATCAGCTTGAAAGCCTCAGCGCCCAACTGCTCGCGGCGGGCTGACAGCAACGGGTCGTCTGGGCGCGGGAACGGGATGCGGTCGATTACCACCAGGCTGAGCGTGCGACCAGGAATGTCGACGCCTTGGAAGAATCCGGCGGTGGCGAAAAGGCAAGCATGCTCGTCTTCGCTGAACGCCTTTACCAGCGCGGTCTTCGGCAGGTCGCGCTGCGTCAGCACGGGCACGGTCACGCGTGCACGCACTGCTTCGGCCGCGGCATCCATCGCCTTCCAACTGGTGAACAGCGCCAGCGTGCGACCGCCGGCGGCCGCAATCAGCGCGACCAGTTCGTCGTGCACCGCTGCGCCGAAAGCTGGCGAGCGTGGATCCGGCAAGTGGACTGCGCAATACAGCAGCGCATGCGTTGCGTAGTCGAACGGGCTACCGACGTCGATCTCGTCGAAGCCGTCAGCCGGCAGCCCGACTCGTGCTCCTAGCGATGACGGGATGGTTGCGCTGCACAACACCGCGGTGCATTTCGACCACACGCCGCGCTCGAGCACTCCGCCGACCTCAAGCGGCGCGATTTCCAGGCGTGGATAGTCGGGGCCGCCACTGACGAACGACACGTAACCGGTGCGAGCAGCCAGCGCAAGGTCGATGGTTTCCTGCAGTCGCGTCGCAAGCTGTTGACCGCGCTCGACTCGCGACTTCGCGTCGGCTACATCGGTCTTGATTGCGCGTAGAGCGTTCTGCGCATTCTGGATGCGGCCACGCACGTCGACCAACATGTCCTGCACCGCGTCGGGGAATGGTGTCGACAATCGCTGCCCGAGAAACGGCACCAGTGCGTCGCGCACAGTTGCCGACGCTTCAGCGATCGCGCCAACCACGCGCGGATCGTCGAGGATGCGCTTCAACGCGACGGCGAGAGTGGCGAATCGGCCGCCCGCCACTTGTAGGCCAACCGTGTCACTCATGATGTCTTCGAGCTGATGCGCCTCGTCCATCACGACCACGTCGTGCTCAGGCAGAATCATGCCTCCACTCCCGACATGCAACCCATAGAGATGCATGTTGACGACGATCACATCTGCGAGCTCCGCCCGCGCCCGTGCTGCCTCCGCGAAGCACACGCCACCCATCGGACACTTCGATGCGCCGGGGCATTCATCGCTGCCAACGCTGACCGCTTGCCACGCCTTGTCCTGTGGTGCCCAACTCAGCGTCGCTTGATCGCCGGTGTCGGTGGTGCCAGACCATTCGACGAGTCGACCGATCTCGGCCTTCGTGGTTAGCGCGAAGTCTTCCAACTCGAGCTGGCCGGTTGCCGCGTCTTGAATCTCGCGCACTCGTTGCATGCATACGTAGTTGCTGCGTCCTTTGAGCACGGCCCAATCAAAAGGCACACCAAGGTGTTCCAACAGGAACGGCAAGTCCTTCGCCGCGAGTTGATCCTGCAGTGCCTTGGTCGCTGTCGCGACCACGACTCGTTTGCCAGCGATGATGCTGGGCACTAAATAGCCAATCGTCTTGCCGGTACCAGTGCCCGCTTGCACGACTAGATGACGGCCACTCTCGATCGCCGCCGCGACCGCGGTTGCCATGGTTTGTTGCCCTGGCCTGTCTTCGGCGGCGGGCAGTGCGCTAGTAACGCTCGCCAGCGCTTGCAGCACCGTCATTTGCGAACAAGCGTCAGCGCGGCGTCGAGTTCGTCTGCGTCGAAGTCGGGCCACGGACGTTCCGTGAAGTACACCTCTGTGCCTGCGCTCTGCCACAACATGAAGTTGGAAATGCGCAGCTCGCCGGAAGTGCGCACCATCACATCGACGTGCGGAAGCTCGGGGAGATAGAGGTTGCGATCGATCGTTGCTTGGTCGATGGCGCCGGTCGCAGCTGCGGCTTGTGCGGCGTACACCATCTCGGCGTGACTGCCGTAATCGAAGGCAACTGTCAGCACCATGCCCGTATTGCCCGCGGTGTCGGCGATCGCTTTACGAATTGCGCGCTGCACGTACCTGGGCGTGCGCGCGCCGCGACTGTTGAACGGTCGACCGATCCATTGAATGCGAACGTTCAGTTCGTTCAATTCGGCGACGCGGCCGAATAGCTTTTTATGCAGCCCCAAGATGTGGCGCACCTCAGTGCGTGGCCGCACCCAGTTCTCGGTCGAGAAGCCGAACACGGTGAGCCAGCCAACATTGCGCTTCACAGCCACCCGAACCAGGCGAGCGAGATTCTCTTCGCCCTCCGTGTGTCCCGCGGTGCGTGGCAGATGGCGCCGTTTCGCCCACCGCCCGTTGCCATCCATGATGCACCCCACGTGCACGAGGTTTGGCTGCTCAGACGTGGGCACCCGGCCACCCTACTTACGTGGGACAATGAACCCCGTGAGCTCCCCGCCCCTCGAATCGGCAGCGCCGCTGCATCACGTGATCGTGGTCGGCGGAACGTTGCGCGAGTGGGCGTCTCTCGCCGAGGCTCAGTGGACCGATCGCCTCACCGAACTCGGCAAGGTGGCCGATCACGTAGGCGCTCGATGGTTGATCGTGCGTCCCGTCGAAGGTGCCGCGATCGACTCACTGTCCGTACGTACGCACACGGTCGGCAATTGCTTGGTCGTGGCCCAGCCCGATGGCGACGGTCGCGAGCGTTTCGTGCGCGCCGCGTCGACGCTTCAATCCGCTGGCAAGCCAATCACCGAGACTGCGATCGACGAGTTACTGAACGCGCCTGCCGACGTCGACCCCGACCTAGTCGTGATCGTCGGCGCAGGCCATCGAATGCCACCTTCGTTGGTGTGGGAACTGGCGTACAGCGAGTTGGTGTATGTCGACACCAGTTGGTCCGACTTCGGCGCCGCTCATCTCGACGAAGCCATCGCGTCGTACGCGCGTCGTCACCGTCGCTTCGGCGGCATCGACTAGATGGCAAGCCACCTCTACCGCGACACAGCAGTCGTACTGCGTACGTACAAGCTGGGCGAGGCCGACCGTATTGTCGTGCTGCTAACTGAGCATCACGGAAAGGTGCGCGCCGTCGCGAAAGGAGTGCGCAAGACCTTGTCGCGTTTCGGAGCGCGTCTTGAACCGATGAGTCACGTTCGCTTGCTGCTCGCACAAGGACGCGACCTCGACATCGTCAGCCAAGCCGAAGCCGTGGAATCGCTTGCGCCGTTGGTCGCCGATCTTGATCACCTAACCGCAGGCATAGCTGTGCTGGAAGCCGCCGACCAAATGTCGCTCGACCGCGAACCAAACCCGAACCTGTACCGAATGGTCGTCGGCGCACTGCGCACGATCGGTGAGCAAGGGGCCACGCTTGTAGTGCCGGCCTTCTTCTGGAAGCTGCTCGCGCTAGAAGGTGTGAGCCCGCAACTCGATCTCTGCGTGCGTTGCGGCGAAGACAACGCGCTGGTGTCGTTCGACATGCAGCAGGGTGGCGCGTTGTGCCGCAACTGTCGAAGTGGTGCACCGCTGAGCGCAGAGGCGCTCGAGCTCATGCGCATGATTCTCGGCGGCCAGTTGAAGGCTGCGTTGGCTGCGCCGTCGTCGAGCGCGACGCACGAAGTTTCGACGCACGCAACGAAGGCGCTAGAGCATCACATCGAGCGCCGGCTACGCACCGTCGCAATGTTTGAGCAGCGCTGAGGTCAGCAGTCGCCGAACAGGAAGGCTGGGATGTCGCCGGCCTGCATGAACACGACGGTTAGCTGCTCGGGCGGTGGAACGGCCTCGACGTAATTGCCGAGGTCGTCGAAGCTGGTGAACTGCACATCGTCGGACTGCAAGGTGAGCGTGATGCCGTCGATGTCGCCGTAGCCGATCGAGTAGCAGCCCCCAGGGTGCACGTTCATTGCCGGATAGTCGTTCCCGCGACTTCCGACGGTGAGTCCGGAGGTCGAGGAGAGAGTCGAGCCCGAACCTTCGCCGTACGACCAGCCGAGGAACTCGGTCGCTGCCTCGGCTCCGCCGAGCTCCACGCAGAGCTCAAACGCCCAGCACAGGGTACGGCCGAAAGGAACGACGAATCCGAATTCGCCGTCGACGGTCTGAAAGCCACCGAATCCGTCGTCCACGGGATACTCCCGAAAATCGTCGGAGCTTGGGGCGCCGAATGCAGTAGTCAGCGCATCGATCAAGTCGTCGTTATCGATGCCGAGGTCAAACGGTCCGATGCCGTCGCCGCGCAGGGTGAACACAAGTGGCGCTGGCACGGTGGTGGTCGGGGCAATCGTCGTGCCGACAGTGTCGGGCGTTGTGGCGACGGTCGCCGTGCTTGCCGACGAAGAAGTGGAAGCACCGGTTCCACCCGATGAGCTTTTCTCGCTGCTACACGCCGCGCTCAATATTGAGAGTCCGGCGATGATGGCTGCGGTGCGGATGCGGAGGTTGTTGCGGTCCATTTGATTTCAGTCCTTGTGAGTGAGGTTGGGGTTATGCGAAGAGCGGTGCGTGGTCGCAGCCGCTGATGTCGCCGTATTGGCCTTGGATCTCTAAATCAGAACCCGTGGTGTTGAATGCCTGCGGTGGGTCCATGGTGACAAGCGTGAAGTTGTGGTGCAGCAGTGTGGTGGTGACGTTCCATCCGCCAACGCCATCTGGCTCGGCGGTCGTCAGATTGTTATAGACACTGCCCGCCGCGTGGTCGCACCACAAGCCTTCGAACGGACCTTGCGCCGAAATGCGGCCGACAAACATTGCGCCGCCATCGACATGCCACGGCTGGATGCAGTAGTGAATCGTGTTTGTGAGGATTGCAAACACCGCCGACCCAGCGCTGCTGGCCCCGATCGCGAGCACGGCGACGGCGGGTTTGGTCGGCGCACCTAGCGAGTAGTCGAAGTCGTAAGCGCTGATCTCGACATGGTCAGCGTTGCCGATCGGCACAGCCGCGGTGCTTCGTCCACCAGAGGCCAGTTGCGAGAAGACGTGGGGCACGCCATCAATGCTGTATTCGGTAACCGTGTCGTCGGCGAGGTCTCCGTCGACATCAAGGAAGATGGTCGCGCCAATCTCGGCGCCAGCCGGGATTCCGTCGGCACCTTCACAAGTGTCGCCACCTCCTCCGCCAGCGGTGGTGGGGGCCGGTGTAGCGGGCACTGTGGGGGCAACTGTTGGTGCAACAGTGGTTGTTGCATCCCCGGCCGTTGTCGTGCCCGGCTCTGCGCTCGAGCTTGACGACGCTGAAGAGTTACTGGTGCTGCTGCAGCCTGCGGCCAACACCATGCCCAGCACGGTTGCCGTTGCAAAGGCGATTGTGTTGAAAGTTCGCTTGCGCTTCATGTTGCCGCCTCCTGGTTTGCGTGGCTCTTCAGATCTGTCCTTCAAGAGCTTCGAGTCGCCTCATCCTCGCGCATTTCCTGAATGTTTTCGTGGCTGCCTAATGGGCGCCCGTAACCTTGCGAGCTATGGCCGCAACTGAACTCGACCAGGTAGTCAACCTCTGCAAGCGTCGCGGTTTCGTGTACCCGTCCGCCGAGATCTACGGCGGCTTTCGCAGCAGCTACGACTACGGCCCGCTCGGTTCGCTAATGCTGCGCAATGTGCGCGAGGCATGGATTCGCACGATGGTTCAGCAGCGCGACGACGTCGTGCTGATCGACGCCGCCATCCTGTCGCCGCCGCAGGTGTTCGAGGCCAGCGGCCATCTCGCCAACTTCAGCGACCCGCTGGTCGATTGCACTAAGTGCAAGCAACGCTTCCGCGAAGACCACCTCGTCGATCCGAAGCTATGCCCGAACTGCGGTGGCGTGGGCACGTTCACCGCTGCCAGAGCTTTCAACCTGATGTTCCGCACCGAGGCCGGGCCGGTGGAGGGCGCCGGTGCCGAGGTGTACATGCGCCCCGAAACTGCGCAGGGAATGTTCATCAACTTCGTGAATGTGTTGCAGACGAGCCGTAGGAAGCCGCCGTTCGGAATTGCGCAGGTCGGCAAGAGCTTCCGCAACGAGATCACGCCTGGCAACTTCATTTTTCGTACCCGCGAGTTCGAGCAGATGGAGCTCGAGTTCTTTGTGCCGCCCGCCGAGAGCGCGCAGTGGTACGAGTATTGGTGTGCTGCGCGCATGCAGTGGTACATCGACCTTGGGATACCTGCCGACATGCTGATCTTGCGTCCGCACGATGCCGACGAATTGAGCCACTACAGCAGCGGCACTAGCGACATCGAGTTCAAGTACCCGTGGGGCTGGGGTGAGTTGGAGGGGATCGCGCAACGCACCGACTTCGACCTGCTGCAGCACTCGAAGCACAGCGGCCAAAAGCTCGACTTCTTCGATCAGGCGACCAACGAGCGCTACGTGCCTTACGTTATCGAGCCGGCCGGTGGCGTGAACCGTGCGATGGCTGCGTTCTTGCTCGCCGCTTACGACGAAGACATTGTCAACGACGAACCACGCACCGTGTTGCGTTTGCACCCACGGCTGGCGCCCTACAAGGTCGCGGTTCTGCCGCTTAGTAAGAAGGACACGCTCACGCCCTTGGCGCGCACGATCTACGCCACGCTCGCCGATCGTTACATGGTCGACTACGACGAAACACAGGCCATCGGCAAGCGTTACCGGCGTCAGGATGAAATCGGAACTCCGTTGTGTGTGACCGTCGACTTCGACTCGCTCGAAGACGGCGCCGTGACAATTCGCGATCGCGACAGCACCGAACAGCAACGGGTCCCAATCGCGCAACTCACAGCGGAAGTTGCCGCGCGACTCACCTTCTAGGTCGGCGCAAGCGGTAGCCGAAACGACAATCGCGCGCCGCCGTTAGGCGCGGTGCCCGCCTCGACCTCTCCGCCCATCGCGTGCACGAGTTCGCGAACAATGGCGAGGCCGAGCCCGCTCGAGTTCTCTTTGCGTTCTGGTCGTTCGCGAGCGACGTATAGCCGCTCGAACACGTGAGGCAAATCGCCGGCTGCAATGCCATGTCCGTCGTCGTCGACGGTGACTGTGGCCCACGAACCTTCGGCACGTGCAGACACGAAGACGGAAGTGCGTGCGTACTTCGCGGCGTTCTCGACGAGGTTGCCGAGCACCTGCGCGATTCGATCCGGGTCGCCAACGACCGGAAGCGGACCTGTGGTCACCGGGTGAAACGAGACGTCGGGCTCGGAAGCCGCGGCCGCATCGGTTGCCGTGTGGACCGCGGCTGAGAGATCGAGTGTTTCGAGATGCAAGCTGAACGATCGTGATTGCAGTCGCGCAAGATCGAGGAGATCGGTGACCAGTCGCTCGAGTCGGCGCGACTCGGTGCGGATGACGGCAGCGGCCCGCTTTGGGTCGATCTTGTCGTCGTCGATTGCGTCGGTGTAGCCCTTGATCGAAGTCAGTGGAGTGCGTAGATCGTGACTGACGGAAAGCAGGAACTGTTGCTCCAGCGCGCGCGACCGTTCCAACGACGACGCCATGCCGTTGATACTTCGCGACAACTCAGCCAGTTCGTCGTGATCGCGGCTGGGTGGGTCGCTTAATCGGGTGCTCAGTTCGCCAGCAGCGATGCGCTGCGTCGCCAGCGATGCCTCGCGGATCGGTCGCGTGAGGCGCCTGCCCAACAGATACGCCGCCAACAGGCCGAGCAGAATCGTCGCTACCGCCGACCACAAGAACAGTCGCACTGCTGCGCCAAGTCCGGCATCGATGCGGCGCGTCACAACCACGACGTAGAGCCGTCCGCCCGGCCCAGTTGCTGGTGCGGCTGCGTACGCCAGCTTGCCGCTGTTGTCGGCAACCGTCTCGCCAGTTGCCAGCAGAGCGGGTTGCAATTGCTCGATGGTCAATCCCTCGGGAACCTCGTCGGTTGGCAGATCGCCATTGGGCATCGCGATCAGCACGGTGATCTGGTCGATCGGCAAGAGTGTTCGCAGAGTGTTCAACACGCGTAGCCGGTTGCGGATCTGGCGAGTTGCTTCCGCGGACGTCGTCGCGGTGTCAATCTCGAGAATGTCGTCGATGTTGGCCGCGATCTCGGTTGCTTGATCGCGTAACTCGCTGACGGTCGTTGCGCGGGCCCGCACTGAAGCCAACGCGATGGTGCCAGCGCCAGCGAGTAGCAGGGTGGTGACTACGACGCCCACAATCACCAGTGCCAGTCGTCGAGTCATCGGCTTCGACTCTGCTGCGCAGGTGTGAGCATTGTGTTAGCCAAGCCGGTAACCGATGCCCCATACCGTCGCCAACGGAAGCTCGTCGCCGAGCTTCTTGCGCAGTTGGCGGACGTGAACATCGATGGTTCGATCGTCTCCGCTCCATCCCAGCCCCCACACTCCGTCGATCAACTGAGGGCGGGAGAGGGCAATTCCCTGGTTGCGGGCGAGGTAGGCCAGCAAGTCGAACTCGCGAGTGGCCAGCGCGACGACCTCGTCGCCGTGCGAGACCTCGCGACGCCTGACGTCGATTCGATAATCATCACCGATGTGCATCATGTCCGCGTCGCTGCGCTCGTCGGGTTGGCCGCGACGCAGGATTGCTTTCACTCGCGCGACGATCTCGCGCGGGCTGAATGGTTTGGTGACGTAGTCATCGGCGCCGAGTTCTAGTCCGAGGATGCGGTCGATCTCACCGTCGCGGGCAGTGAGGAACAACACCGGCACGTTGCTCTTCGCGCGCAGGCGCCGACACACCTCGAAGCCGTCAATGTCGGGTAATCCGATATCGAGCAGCACCATTTCCGGTTGGTGTTGACTGATCAACTCAAGACCGCGCTCGCCGTGTGTCGCTTGCAAAACGCGAAAGCCAGCTTCACGCAAGTACACATCCAGTAGGTCGGCGATGTGCGCGTCGTCCTCGACAACGACAACAGTGCGCTCAGTCTTGGCCACGTCCGCCATGCTGCCACGCTGGTACCCTGCGCCTCATGACCAAAGTCGCGATATGGGCACGTATTCCACTCAAGCCAGGCACTCGTGAGGAAGCTGCGAAGGGCTTGCAAGCGTGTATCGATAACGCTCATACCGAGGCTGGCACGCTGCTTTACATCCTTCACGAAGATCCCGCCGATCCCGACGCGGTGTTCTTTTACGACCTCTACGCCGACTCGGACGCGCTCACTGTGCACGGTTCGGGTCCAGGTATGAAGGTGATGGGCAGCGTGTTGAAGGAGTTCGGCGACGGTCGCGCCGAGATGCGGTTCCTTACCCCGATCAGCGGCAAAGGTCTCTGAGCGGAGTCGTTCAACGACGTGGCCACCTATCTAGACCGCATCGTTGCGCACCATCGAGAGTTGGCAAGCCTCGATGCCAGGCCGCTGCAGGCCTTGCTCGACAGCGCAAAGCGGCTACCCCCGGCTCGCGGGTTCCACGCGGCGTTGGCCGTAAGCACCGAGTTGGCAGTCATCGCCGAGGTCAAGCGGCGTTCACCATCGAAGGGCGACCTCAACGTTGGCCTTGATCCGGCCCAACTAGCTCGCGACTACGAACGCGGCGGCGCGACATGCCTTTCTGTACTGACTGACGAGGAACACTTCGGCGGATCGGCGAGCGACCTCCAGCTGGCGCGGCAGGCGTGCTCGCTACCGGTGCTGCGCAAAGACTTCACTGTTAGCGAGCGCGACGTGCTCGACGCTCGCCTAATGGGTGCCGACTGCGTGCTGCTGATCGTGGCGGCGCTCACCGAGTCTGAGCTCGCCGACTTCCATGCGCTCGCAATCGAGGTCGGTCTTGATGCGCTCGTCGAGGTGCACGACGAAGCCGAGCTCGACCGAGCCCTGGCCGTCGGTTCGACGCTGATCGGCGTCAATCAGCGCGACCTCGTCACGTTCCAGGTCGATCACGATCGGGCGCGCCGAATGGCCGCGCTGATACCGGAAGCGGTAGTCAGTGTGGCCGAGAGCGGTGTACGCGGAAAGGCCGATGCCACCGCGCTGCGCTCGGCCGGTTACGACGCGTTACTTGTTGGCGAGTCGCTCGTGACTGCCGGCGACCCGGCGGCCGCGCTGGCGCAACTGCTGGCGAACTGATGCCGGTGCGAACTGTCCGGTAGCAGTACCGTGGCTTTGCATGTTCGTAAAGATTTGTGGGATCACAAACGAAGACGATGCCCTTCTCGCGGTCGCGATGGGCGCCGACGCGGTCGGGTTCATCTTCGCCCCATCATCTAGGCAGGTCGCCGCGTCGCAGGTCTACGACATCACGCGCCGGCTGCCACCCGAGATCCTGACCGTCGGGGTCTTTCGCGACGAGCATCCGTCGCGCGTGATCGACACGGTCAATCGCGCCGGTCTCAAAGCTGCGCAACTGCACGGTCACGAGTCACCAGAGATCGTGCAGGAAGTTCTCGCCGGTGTTCGGCGAGTAATCAAAGCGGTGGTCGCTGGCTCGGACGACGCCCGCAATGCGCGCTCGTTCGGCACCGACATGATCCTCGTCGATGCGCCTACACCCGGCGGCGGCAAGGTATTCGACTGGTCGCTCGTCGACTTTGCGGCCTCTGGCCCGAACATCATCCTCGCTGGCGGACTGACGCCCGACAATGTCGGCGACGCCGTGCAGCTGGCGCGGCCGTGGGGAGTCGACGTGTCCACGGGTGTCGAGCGGTCGCCGGGCAAGAAAGACGCACTAAAGGTCAAGGCGTTCATTGAACGCGCTCGCGCCGCCGCGCCGCTGCCACACCTCGGGCCAGACGAGATGCCCTACGACTGGGCCGATGACGAATGATGGAGAGGCCATCGGCCGCTGGCCGGTTTGGTGAATTCGGTGGGCGCTTTGTACCGGAGACACTCGTTCCGGCGTGCGAAGAACTGGAAGCTGCATTCGTAGCGGCGTGGGATGATCCCGCCTTTCGCAGCGAACTCGATCATCTGCTGAAGACCTACGCCGGGCGCCCGTCGATCATGACCGAGTGCAGCAACTTGGGTACTCAGTTGGGCTTGCGTCTGCTGTTGAAGCGAGAAGACCTCAATCACACCGGCTCGCACAAGATCAACAATGTGCTCGGGCAGGCGCTGCTCGCGAAGCGAATGGGCAAGAAGCGACTAGTAGCGGAAACCGGCGCAGGCCAGCACGGCGTTGCGACAGCGACAGCGGCGGCGCTTCTTGGCATGGAATGCAAGGTGTACATGGGCGCCGTCGATGTCGAGCGACAGGCGCTCAACGTCTTTCGAATGAAGCTGTTGGGCAGCGAGGTCGAACCCGTGCAGAGCGGTAGTCGAACGCTGAAGGACGCAGTCAACGAAGCGATGCGAGATTGGGTGGCCACCGTCGAGACCACTCACTACTGCCTCGGGTCGGTGATGGGTCCACACCCGTACCCATGGATGGTGCGCGAGTTCCATCGCGTGCTCGGTGAAGAAGCCCGCGCACAATGCATCGAGTTGCTGGGCGATGTGCCCGACGTCGCGGTCGCGTGTGTCGGTGGCGGGAGCAATGCGATCGGATTGTTCAGCGGCTTCGTTGACGATCGAACGCGACTCGTCGGCGTCGAGCCCGCAGGGGGAGCAGCGGTTAGTCGGGGAGTGCCTGGCGTTGTGCACGGCATGCGCAGCTACCTGATGCAAGACGAATACGGCCAGGTGCAGGAAGCGCACAGCATCTCGGCAGGCCTCGACTATCCCGGGGTCGGCCCAGAACACTCGCACCTGGCCTCGATTGGTCGTGCCGAGTACCCCAACGTCACCGACGCAGAAGTGGTGGATGCATTTCAGCTGCTGGCGCGCAGCGAGGGGATCATCAGCGCGCTTGAGTGTGCGCACGCCCTCGCATGGATAGTGCGCGCGGCGCCCGAGCTGCAGGGGCAGACCGTGCTGATGAATCTCTCCGGCCGCGGCGACAAAGACGTGGCGCAGATGATGGACGTGCTCGGCATATGACGAAGCCAGGCGTGATGGAAGCCGAGTTCCGCGCGAAGCGCGCGTCCGGTCGCAAGTTGCTCGTGCCTTACATCACCGGTGGATTGGCCGGATGGCAAGACGCTGTCCGAGCGGCTGCTGCTGCCGGTGCCGACGCGATCGAGATCGGCATCCCCTTTAGTGATCCGGTGATGGACGGGCCGATCATTCAGCAGGCATCGCAGCTTGCGTTGGAAGCCGGCGCGACACCGGTTTCGATTTTGCAGGACGCTCGCGCGCTCGACGTATCGATCCCGTTAGCCGTGATGACGTACTACAACACCGTGCATCACGCGGGTATGGAACGCTTCGCCGCGCAGTTGGTTGACGCCGGCGTTGTGGCTGCGATTGTGCCCGACCTTCCGTTGGAGGAATCGGGTCCGTGGTGCAGCGCTGCCGACGCGGCAGGAATCGAAACGGTGATGTTGGCTGCCCCGACGGCACCCGACGCGCGGCTTCCGCGAATCGCTGCGCGGTCACGCGGGTTCGTCTACTCGGTCGGACTTCTGGGCGTAACCGGTGAGCGCACTCAGCTGGCCGGTACTGCGACCGAGCTCGCCGCACGACTCAAGCGGATCACAGACGTTCCGGTACTCGTCGGTGTCGGCGTGTCGAACGCAGCGCAAGCAATCGAGGCGACCCAAGTCGCCGACGGTGTCGTGATGGGTGCGTCGGTGGTTCGCCGCCTGTTAGAGGGCGGCCCCGACGCCGTCGGGGACTACATCACCGAGGTTCGCCGCGCCCTTGATGGCGCGCGGCGAACTGGATAGCGCACGACCAACAGGAAAACGAGGAACGCCGCGCACCCGAAAGCGCGCGGCGAACCTGAGATTTTGTTGGGTTGACGAGTTAGTTACTTGATGCCTTTGACGACGAACATTTCAACCGCCTTTCGTGTCTGGACAGTCTCAACAACTGTCTGTAAACCTTCATGCAGTCGTTAAGACTGCACACGGAGAGTCACATTACGCAACTCATCCTCTTGACGCAACCCAGACGAAAGGTATTTTCGTAGTCAAGTAACCGCAGAGAGTGGTGGCAGGCATCGGATAGCATATGAAATGTGACAATCGCGCTACCTCGCCCCGAAGAAATTTTGCCCCACAGGCCGCCGTTTTTATTCGTGGATGAGGTCACCGGCCTGGTCCCCGGGCAGAGCGCGACTGGCGTGTGGCACCTCACGGGGGACGAATGGTTCTTCGCTGGTCACTTCCCGGGTCGGCCAACCCTTCCCGGAGTTCTGATGTGCGAAGCGATCGCTCAGGTGGGGGCGATCGCACTACTTGCCGACGAGCGGTTCGCCAGCAAGTTGCCCCTGTTCGGAGGCCTCGACAGCGCGCGCTTTCGCCGTCAGGTCTCGCCTGGCGATTCGCTGGAGCTCAACGTCGAACTCGGCCGCATGTCGTCACGCGCTGGCAAGGGAACCGGCACAGCGTTGTTGCGCGGCGAAGTGGCCTGCGAGTGTGCGCTGATGTTCGTACTAGTCGACGCCTAGCGTCGGCACCCGGACTGGGTCAGCCAGGCGGGGAGATGATGATCGAGCCGTTGTGTCCGCCGAAGCCGAGGCTGTTCGACATCGCCGGCCCGGGTTCCCACGCACGTGCCTTGCCCATGACGAGGTCGATCTCGAAACCTTCGTCGAGTTGCTGAGTGCCGGCGGTCGGCGGAATCAGCTTGTGCTGAAACGACAGCAAGATCGCGGCCGCCTCCAACGCGCCAGCAGCACCGAGCGCATGCCCGGTCACGCCTTTGGTAGAGGTGACGGGCACTGCACCAGCGCCGAACACCGCTGTGATGGCCGCTGCTTCGGCTGCGTCGTTGAGTGGTGTCGACGTGCCATGCGCGTTGATCTGACGAATGTCGGCTGCAGCAAGGCCCGCGTCGCGCAACGCTTGTTGCATGCACAGGATCGCGCCGGTGCCGCCGGGTGCAGGTGCGGTGATGTGATGCGCATCCGCGTTGCTGGCAGCGCCGACAACTTCGCCGTAGATAGTTGCGCCACGAGCGACGGCCGCCGACCATTCCTCAAGCATGAATGCGGCCGAGCCTTCGCCGAGCACGAAACCGTCGCGCTCTGGAGAGAACGGCCGACTGTGGCCGGTTGTGCTGAGCGCTGTCATGTTGCCGAACGACGAAGTGCCGATGCTGCAGCCAGCGCTCTCGCTACCGCCCGTTACGCATGCGTCGATCATGTCCCAGGCGATCAAGCGCGCGGCATAGCCAATCGCGTGTGTGGATGCGGCGCACGCGGTGGTGATCGTTTCGTTGGGACCCTTCAATCCGTAGCGCATGCTGATCGCTGCACCGCCGGCATTGGGCATCATCATCGGCACGAGAAACGGCGAGACCCGACGTTCGCCCTTCGCGATCAGAACTTCAATCTGTTCTTGAATCGAGCGCAGGCCACCGACGCCGGTGCCGAAGATGGTGCCGAAGCGACTTGCCTCAGCAGTCGGCCGTCCGGCGTGCTCGAAGCACTCGGCCGCGGCCGCCAGCGCAAACTGCTCGAACCTGTCGGCGCGGCGCGATTCCTTTTCGTTAGCGAAATAGGGCGATGGATCCCAGTCCGCTATCTCGACGCTGCGCCCACTGCTCAGCCCTGGGCCGTTTAGCCCGGCCCAGAACGCGTCTTTGCCGAGGCCACAGGGGGCGACGACGCCGAAGCCGGTGATGGCAACGCGTCGACCGCGGCCCTGCATCAGAGCTTGCCGATGACCAAGTCGTAAGCCTGACCGACGGTCTCGACACCTTCGAGATCTTCTTCAGGCACTTCTACGTTGAACTCTTCTTCAAGAGCCATCACTAGTTCGACAAGATCGAGGCTGTCGGCATCGAGGTCGTCGGCGAACTTGGCCTCGGGCACTACTTGGTCCGCTGAAACGGACAACACGTCGACGGCGCACTTCTTGAAGCGGGCGAACAGTTCTTGATCCACGTGATGTAACTCCTGGTTGATTGATGATCGGTTGTGATCGGTGAGAGATTCTAGCGAGCGTCGCTACGTACCCGTCAGTGCCCCATGCCCAAACCACCGTCGACGGGAATGACCGCGCCAGTGATGTAGGCAGCGTCGGCGGAGGCAAGAAACGCCACGACGCCAGCGATTTCCTCCGCCGTGGCGACTCGCCCGAGCGGCACAGCAGCGGTGAGTTCGGCCATGCGCTTCTCACCGAGAGCTGCGGTCATGTCGGTCGCCACCGGGCCGGGCGCAACGACGTTGCACGTGATGCTGCGACTGCCAAGTTCGCGTGCGACCGAGCGAGCGAACCCGACCAAGCCTGCTTTGGATGCGGCGTAGTTGGCTTGACCGGCCGAGCCGAGTAGGCCGACGACGGACGAGATCAACACGATGCGTCCGCTGCGTGCGCGCAACATGCCTTGCGCGGCGCGCTTGGTGACTCGGTACGCCGCGGTCAGGTTGGCGTCGATGACGGAGGTGAAGTCGTCTTCACCCATGCGCAGCAACAGGCCGTCCTTGGTGATGCCAGCGTTCGAGACGAGTACCTCGACCGGGCCGAACTCTTGCTCGACGGCCGCGAAGGCAGCATCGACCGACTCGGCCGACGTGACGTCGCACTTCACGCCGAAGAAGCCGGCAGGAGGCGGCGACGAGTTGTAGGTGACGGCAACGCGATCGCCGGCCGCAGCGAAGCGCTGCGCGCAGGCGAGACCGATACCTCGCGCACCACCAGTAATCAGGACGACTCGACCGCCCTTAACGCCATCAGTCACTGCATCACCGACGCGTCACCGGTTCCGCCCCAGCGAATGACGGCGCTGGCCGCCGTCATGCCTGCGCCGAAGCCGACGAGCAGCACGAGATCGCCCTTCTTTACGCGGCCTGCGTCGAGCGCATCCGCGAGCGCCAGCGGTATAGACGCTGACGAAGTGTTGCCGGTGCGATGCAGCACGGTTGCTGCGCGTTCCATCGGAATGCCGAGGCGTTCGCACGCTGCCTGAATGATGCGGATGTTGGCTTGGTGGGGCACGACCAACGCGATGTCATCGGCGGTAACGCCAGCGTGATTCATGCTCTTCGTGCCCGAGTCGACCATGATGCGCACGGCGCGACGGAACACTTCCTTGCCTTCCATCTGGATGAAGCCACCCATGTCGCAATACAGGAAGCGTTCGGCCGAGCCGTCGGCATCGAGATCCCAACCGAGCAATTGGCCAGCACCATCGACTGCTTCCAGCACGACAGCGCCACTGCCATCGGCAAACAGGATTGCGGTGTTGCGATCGGTCCAGTCGGTAAAGCGAGCGAGAGTGTCGGTGCCGATGACCAGCACCTTCTTGGCTCCCATCGCGATCATTCCGTGACCCTGCACGAGGGCGTAAACAAATCCACTGCATGCGGCGTTGACGTCGTACGCGCCGCAGCGCAGGCCGAGCTCGTTCTGAACTGCAGCCGCGCTCCCTGGCACGGTGCGATCCGGAGTCGTCGTGGCGAGCACAAGTGCATCGATTGATTTCGGGTCGACGCCCGACATGTCGAGCGCGGCGCGGCCAGCCTCGACGGATAGGCCGACAGTGGTGCCGCCGACGTGGCGCTCGTGGATGCCAGTGCGCTCGACGATCCATTCGTGCGACGTGTCAAACATCTGCTCGAGGTCGTGATTGGTTAGTACCTTGGGCGGCAGGGCCGTGCCCCATCCAGTGATCACTGCTCCGCGAACGTTTTCTGGGATTGCAGGCATGTCAGACCGTCCTTAGCCATGCGATTGGTTGGCGAAGCGTGACTCGCTCGCCGTCGACTGCGATGTAACTCTGCACGATGCCGGCGAATGGCGAACGCACTTCCGTGTCGCCTATGTGGCCAAGCACCGCGCCGACCTCGATGTGATCGCCGTCGGCGACCGTGCCGATCGGCGTGAACGGTCCAGCTGCGGGGCTGACCACCAAGCGCTCGACTGCGAAAAGGTGTTCGCCTTCGTGCTGCGTTGCGACAAGGGGAGTGCCAGCGTTGACCCACTCGAGCAGCTTGTCGAGCTCATCGGGGGTGGCGACGGAAATCGTGCGCGCACCATCGACTGTGCGCTTCGCCATGCCGGTGAGCACGCCGCCCGGTCCGAGTTCGACGAAGTCGTGCACGCCGAGTTCGTCGAGCGTTAGCAGGCAGTGCTTCCAACGCACGGGGCTGCTGAGCTGCGCGGATAGAAGGCTGCTCCACTTTGCGCCGTCGTCGTGAGCGAGTGCGTCGACGTTCGAGACGACCGGTACTTCCGTGTCGCGCGGATTGGCTTCGGCGATCGCCTTGCGCAATCGATCTCGTGCCGGTGCCATGAACGGCGTATGGAACGCGCCCGACACTGGCAGCGGCATCACTTTCTTCGCGCCCAACTCTTTGGCGACAATTCCCGCGGCGGCGACGCCTTCCGGCGAGCCGGCGATCACGACTTGGCCGGGCGCGTTGAAGTTGGCGACCCACACGTCGGCGTCGGCGCGACGGCACGCCACTTCGACCTGCTCGTCGTCCAGTCCGAGGACGGCTGCCATCGTTCCGGGGTTGTCGGTGCCGGCCTGGTGCATCGCGTCGGCGCGCTCGACGACTAGTCGCACGCCTTCGTCGAACCCAAGCGCGCCAGTAGCAGTGAGCGCGGTGTACTCGCCCAGACTATGCCCGGCGCAGAAGCTTGGCTCGATGCCCAACCGCTCGACGGCGTCCAGCACCATCAGGCTCGAAACATAAGTAGTCAGCTGTGCGTTGCGGGTGTCGCGAAGTTCTTCAGCGTCGGCATCCAGCAGCAGGCGCGCAACGTCGCGCTCGGCAACCTCCGAGGCTTCCGCGACCAGTTCCCAGCTTTCGTGGTCGGCCCATGGTCTTCCCATTCCAGGGCGTTGCGAGCCCTGGCCGGGAAACGTGAACGCAAGCATGATCGAAGAAGCGTAATCGGTTACTCATGGGTACCTTCCCAGCCAGACCTTCAACGGCACCCGCTAGCCTCATGCGCGTCACTCGCCCGAGTGGCGGAATGGCAGACGCGACGGACTCAAAATCCGTTGTCCGCAAGGGCGTGTGGGTTCGACTCCCACCTCGGGCACAGGGTTGTAGGGTCGGAATGTGGTCAACACCCCACCCGGTTCGATGCCACCGCCACCGCCACCAGGTTCGTGGCAGCCGCAAGTGGTCGTTGTGAAACAACGCAGTGGGTGTTTGACGGCGTTCTTGATAGCGGTCGGCGTGGCGATACTGGCGGCGATCGGACTCTTCCTGCTGTTTGCAGTGGCGCTCGACAAGGCAGCAGAGAAGGTTGAAGACTCGGTCGGAATTGCCGCAATCGGTGACTACGACATTGCCTTGACCTCGTGCGCGCCTGACGCCGTTTCGCACGCGAGGGCTTCCGGCACGATTGAGAACCTGTCGGACAAGCGCCAGGGATTCCGGATCACGGTGCGATTTACGACACCCGACAACACGCTGATCGCGGAGGAGTCGGCGCACGTCGACGCGTTGGAAGTTGGACAGACTGGAACCTGGACGGTGGTTTCGTTTGCGAAGGCGACCGCAGATGTCGCGTGCACGATCGACCGCGTGAACTACACAATTTTCGACAACGAAGAGTGAGCTCAAGCCGTACTGGCTAACTCTTCTTGCGTGGCCTTTGCGCGAGGGCGCTTCCCGCCGCACTCTTGGCCGCCTTGCTTGCTCGGTGCGACTTCAATGTCTTGGCGGCCGCGGTCGCGGATTTCTCGCCAGTCACTTTTTTTGTGCCGCGCTGGGAAAGGGTGCTGCCCGCTGCGCTCTTCGCGGTTTTGCTCGCTCTGTGCGACTTCAGGGTCTTGGCGGCCGCCGTTGCGGTTGCCTTATGCGTTGCAGCCTTCTTCGCGTCCATGCCGATCTCCTTGCACTCGTTGTGCACTCGAATCATCGCGCCGTCGGGGGCGGGGTCGCAGAGGCTTTGTACCTATTGCTTCGAGGCGCGCGCCGACACCATGGCGGCGACTATCGCGCTTGCCGGTTCGCGGTTGAGGATTGTTTCGGTTGTTGCGTTCATTCGATGGCACCAGTTGTTGTGCGTGCTGCTGGTCGTGCCTGGGTAGTTCGGCCGCTCGCTGCTGCCCGCGAGGTCCTCGACAGTCGCCAAGCACAGGGTTGCATCGCTGGCGGCGATTTCGCTGTGCAGCGCGACCGCAGTTGCGCGCAAGGTCGTGCTCGGCACCGCTTGCTGCAATCTCGCTGCCAACTCGGGGGTGCCGTCGGTGTGGCTCCAAACGCCGGCGATGGTCGGTAGATCGTGGGTGGTGACCATCGCGAGTGTCGTCGTGGGCCAGTTCGCGGAGTCGTGATCGAACCACCAGACTTTGGTGCCCAACATCTCGCTTGCGCGCAGCGATTCGCGAACTGAATCTTCCACGTTGCCGAGATCTTCTCCGATAACAAACGCGTCGGCGCGCGCTGCTTCCAGTCGCACAATCGCTAATAGTTCTTCGGACGGCATTTGCACGTACGTGCCGTCACTTGGCTCGCCGGTAGCGGGAATCCAGAACTGGCGGAAGAGTCCCATCACATGGTCGATGCGCAAACCGCCGACGCCACGCATTGCCGCACGCACGATGTCGATGAACGGTCGATAGTGCGCCGCGCGCAAACGCGCGGGAATGAACGGAGGCAATCCCCACACCTGTCCGTTCGGCTGGAACGGATCGGGTGGCGCGCCGATCGAGACGTCGAGCGCCATCAGGTCTTGGTAGTGCCAACTGTCGGCGCCGTCGGGCGAACTACCAACCGCGAGGTCGGCGATGATCGCGACCGGGCTGGCGCTGATGACCGCGTCGAGTGTGCGACGCGCCAACCACTGCAGCCACTCGTGAAAGTTGCATGCCTCCCCAAACGCGGGGTCGGTCGCGCGCAGAGCGACCAGCGGTGGCGTGCCAGGGCGCCGAAACTCCTCAGGCCACGCACGCCATCGTGGACCGAGCCGCTCTGCCAAAGCGGTCCAGGTACAGAACGAATGCAGATCGGTGCCTTGTTCATCGGCCCAAGCGCACCAGGGCGCGTCGGCGGCGACGCGACGGAAGCGTTCGAGCAACTCACGGCGCATCGCCGGCCACGCGCGTCCGCGTTCGATTAGCGCGCCGGGAACGTTTGAAACCGGCGCGACGCCTTCCATCGGGATCAACATCGGGTTCAGCCAGCGGCGCGAACTGGGGTAGTACGGACTGGCGTCGTGAGGTGCTGTCAACGTTGGCGCGTGTACGGGACTGAGCAGCAGCGAGTTGCCCCCGCGGTCGGCGATCTGCTTTGCCAGCGCGCGTATGTCGACAAGATCGCCAATGCCCCACGCATCGGGTCGCCACAGCGAATAGATCTGCGCTGCGACTCCCCATCCCCTCGCCGCCGCGCGGCAACGATCGGGAGCGACGATCAGCGTGGTGGATGGCCCGCCATCGATCGGCGTCAGTTGGTGATACCCCATCGGAGTGTCCGGCATTACGTCGTCAACTTCGCCGCCGTCCACGCCGCCTTCAAGGAGCAGATGATGGCGCCAAGGCAGCGCGTGCGAACTGCCGGCGCCGACGAATAGCAGGGGCGACTTTGGCACGGGCGCTCCCATGACTTCCCGCAGCGCGTCGCGGGTCGCGGCGGGCGTGTAACGCCAACGGCCGTCGATGCCGTGGTACCCGTCGGCGATGCCCCACTCGTCGTACACCGCGACAGTGTGCCGCCTCCACGGCCCGTTCGTAGACTGCGGATGTGCCCTCGCTGCTCGTGAGCCGACAACTCAGGAATACCGCCGACCGGCTTCGTGATGCGCGCGCCGAGTTGGAAGTGATCGGCGAGCAGTTGCTGTACATCGAAGAGGGCGCACACGAGCAGGCGATGCAGCAACATCGTGATCACCTCGTCGCCGACATCGCGAAACTCGAAGCCAAGCTCGATCGATTGCTCGATCGCGGACCGCGATGACAATCCGAGTGGTGATTGCCGAAGACGAAGCCATCATCCGACTCGACCTGCGCGAGACACTTGAGGAGGAGGGCTACGAAGTCGTCGGCGAAACCGGTCGTGGTGACCACGCCGTCGACTTGGTGCGCGAGCTGCTGCCCGACCTAGCCATCCTCGATATCAAGATGCCACACACGGACGGAATCGCCGCGGCACGCATCATCAACAACGAAGACCTGTGCGCTGTGCTCATACTCACCGCGTTCAGCCAGCGCGAAGTCGTAGAAGAGGCTCGCGACGCTGGCGCTTTGGCGTATCTGGTCAAGCCGTACGAGCGCAGCGAACTGCTGCCCGCCATCGAACTGGCAATTGAGCGTTTCCGCGAATTGCACGCCCCATGAAGATCCTCATGCTCGATGGCAACTCGCTGACTTACCGAGCGTTCTTCGCGTTGCCCACCGATATGGCGACGGCATCGGGTCAGGTCACCAACGCCGTGTTCGGCTTCACCTCGATGTTCGTGTACATGGTGAAGGATCAGAAGCCTGACGGAATCTTGGTGGCGTTCGACAGGCCCGAGCCAACGTTCCGTCACGAAGCCAACCCGCTTTACAAAGCGCAGCGCGAAGCAGCGCCCGACATCTTGCGCCAACAGATGGGACTCGTGCGTGAAGTACTGGCGGCGCTCAACGTCACCGTCTTCGACCTAGCGGGCTGGGAAGCCGACGACATTCTCGCCACGCTCGCCGAGCAAGCCAAGGCTGAAGGTCACGACGTTGTGATTGTCACGGGCGACCGCGATAGCTATCAACTAGTGCACGACCCGCACGTGAGGGTGCTGTACAACAAGCGCGGAGTCAGCGACTACGCGCTGTACGACGAAGCAGGCATCAAAGAGAAGACGGGTGTGACGCCCGAGTTGTACCCGCAGTACGCGGCTCTGCGCGGCGACCCGAGCGACAACCTCGAGGGCATCCCAGGTGTGGGAGAGAAGACAGCGGCCAAGTTGCTTAATCAGTACGGAAGCCTCGACGGCATCTTCGCCCATGCCAGCGAGCAGACACCGAAGCTGAGCGCCTCGCTGATCGAGCACGAGGCCCGCGCTCGTTCGAACTTCGATCTGATGGTGCTGCACCGAGACGCTCCCGTGCAGGTCGACTACACCACGCTGGCCGTGCACCCCAACGACGCTGAGGTAAAGCGTTTGTTCGACTTCCTCGAGTTCCGCGCGCTCTACGACCGCATGTACGAAGCGCTCGGCGCAACCAGTGGCGGCGGCGGTGGTGGCGCGGCGCCAATGTCGTCGAGCCAGAACGTGCTCGAGGCAGAGGCAACCAACATCGAATCTGCCTCCGACGCGGCCACCCTCATCGCGGGGCTTCCGACTCTCGACGCGATCGCGTCGTGGGCGGGCGAGCCTGGCCGCAGCGAACTCACCGGTCTGGCGGTCGTTACCGATGCCGCGGCTGCCGACGTTGCATGGATCGGCGCTGGCATCGCGCATGCACCTGAGGTTGTCGAAGCGCTCGGACAACACCGCGCACTGCGCAGCCACAACGCGAAGGCGCTGATGCGTTGGCTGCTCGACAAGGGCGGCGACGTTCCGGGTCTGCGCCTCGACACGCAGATCGCCGCTTACCTAATCGACCCCGCCGACACGCGTTACGCGTTGCGTGACTTACTGGCGCGCTACACGTCGTTCCAACTGCCCGACGATGTGCCGTCGGCGACCGGCCAACTCGACCTCGGTGGTGGACCCGATGAACGCCAAGTCACAGCGCGCGAAGCGCTGGCGGTCGCACACCTATCTGCAGCGTTGGAAGCGTCGCTCGACAAGCAGGGGATGGCCGACCTCTACTCGACGATCGAGAATCCGCTCGTCAGCGTGCTCGCCAAAATGGAACACGTCGGCATCGCTGTCGACGTCGCCGAACTCACAAAGCTGAACGAGAAGCTGACTGCCGACGTCGAGCGACTAGGTGCCGAACTGCAGCGGGTCGTCGGTCGACCGTTCAACATCAACTCACCGATCCAGCTGCGCGAGATCTTGTACACCGAGCGCGGCCTTGCCTCGGGGAAGAAGACCAAGACGGGCTTCTCGACCGATGCGGCGACGCTCGAGAAGCTGCGCGACCAGTGGCCTGAGTTCATCGACCCGCTGCTCGAATATCGCGGAGCCGAGAAGTTGCGCGGCACCTACGGCACCGGCCTGCTCGCCGAAGTCGCGAGCGACGGTCGCATTCACGCAACCTTCAACCAAACGGTCGCACGCACCGGGCGACTATCGAGCGATCAACCGAACCTGCACAACATTCCTGTGCGTACCGACGAGGGCCGACTGTTTCGCCGCGCGTTCATCCCTGCGCCAGGCCACCAACTACTAGTGGCCGACTACAACCAGATCGAACTGCGCTGCATCGCGCATCTCGCACACGACTCGGGGCTGATCGAAGCGTTCAACACTGGCGTCGACATTCACAACGTCACTGCGGCGCGCGTGTTCAGCGTCGATCCCACGAAGGTCACTCACGAGCAGCGCTCGAAGGCGAAGATGGTCAGCTACGGGTTGGCCTATGGCATGGAGGCATACGGCCTCGCTCAGCGACTGGCGATCCCCGTCGACGAAGCCGCGGTCATCCTCAACGCGTACTTCGAAGCGTTCCCGAACGTGAAGGACTACATGGATCGCACGGTGATTGAAGCCCGCATGCGCGGCTACACCGAGACGCTGTTCGGCCGCCGCCGCCCGATCCCGGAGCTGTCGAACAGCAACTTTCGTATCCGCCAGGCTGGCGAGCGGCAAGCGATGAACTCGGGTATTCAGGGACTGGCCGCCGACATCTTCAAGGTCGCGCTCGTGCGCATCGACCAAGCCTTCGATGACGCGGCGTTGGCAAGCCATGTCGTGCTGCAGGTGCACGACGAGGTATTGGTCGAGGTTCCCGACAGCGAGAAGGATCGCGTTGGAACTTTGGTCGTCGACCTGATGCGAGCCGCCGTCGAGCTCGACGTGCCGCTGGAAGTCAACGTCGCTTGGGGCCAAACCTGGGCCGATGCCAAAGGTTGAGGGGCGCCGCCCGCTGGTAGCCTCATCCGGTCCGGAATCCGCCGGGCCCTGACTGTTTGTGTTTGAAAGCGACTCTCCCTTGTCCGATACCTCTACCCTTTCCCCGCAATCGGGTGCCATGGGCACCTTTGATGATGAGGGGAATTACAGCCCTCGCCAGGTCATCTCCGACGACCTTGGCATGTCCTTCGCCGATGCCATCGCTGGCACCATGGTCGAAGTCGAAGACGGCCAGTTAGTCCACGGCACCGTCGTCAAGATCGACAAGGACGAAGTTCTTCTCGACATCGGTTACAAGAGTGAAGGTGTCATCCCAGCTCGCGAACTCAGCATTCGCAATGACGTCGACCCGCACGAGATCGTCAAGCTCGGCGAGTCCATCGAAGCGCTCGTCCTCACGAAGGAAGACAAAGAAGGTCGCCTCGTCCTCAGCAAGAAGCGTGCGCAATACGAGCGTGCGTGGGGCACCATCGAGAAGGTCAAAGAGGCCGACGGCACCGTCGAAGGCCCGGTCATCGAAGTCGTCAAGGGCGGTCTCATCGTCGACATCGGTCTGCGCGGCTTCTTGCCGGCATCGCTCGTCGAACTGCGCCGCGTTCGCGATCTGTTGCCGTACGTCGGCAAGACGGTTCAGGCCAAGATCATCGAGCTCGACAAGAACCGCAACAACGTCGTGCTCAGCCGTCGTGCATTCCTCGAGGAATCGCAGAAGGAAAGCCGCGACAGCTTCCTCACCAACCTGAAGCCCGGCGAGATTCGCGACGGCGTTGTCAGCAGTGTCGTGTCGTTCGGCGCGTTCGTCGACCTCGGCGGCATGGATGGCCTCATCCACGTCAGCGAGTTGTCGTGGAAGCACGTCGACCACCCGGGCGCCGTTGTCACCATCGGCGACAAAGTCACCGTGCAGGTTCTCGACGTCGACTTCGAGCGCGAGCGCATCAGCCTGTCGCTCAAGGCCACTCAGCAAGATCCGTGGCAAGAGTTCGCTGGCACGCACGAAGTTGGCCAGTTGGTCTACGGCCGTGTCACCAAGTTGGTGCCGTTCGGTGGCTTCGTGCAGGTGGGCGAAGGTATCGAAGGTCTCGTACACATCAGCGAGATGTCGACGCACCACGTCGATGCGCCCGAGCAAGTCGTTACGCCGGGCGAAGAGTTGTGGGTCAAGATCATCGACCTCGACCTCGCTCGTCGTCGCATCAGCCTCTCCATCAAGCAAGCAGCCGAGGGTGGCGAACTTGCCGAGGAGTACCGCAGTCACTTCGAGATCGACGAGCACGGCAACTGGGCCGCGGGCGGCGACGATGCCGAGCGCGAAGCCGCATGGGCCGAGTACTACGACGAGCACGGCAACAAGACGACCGACCCGGCTGCTGCCGCGCCGTCGGCCGACGCAAGCGCCGATGCACCGGTCGCCGAGTCGGCTGCTGCTGCACCGGAAGCCGATGCCGCTGTTGAAGAAACCGAGACTGTCGCTCCCGCTGAGGGCTGATTCTTCTTCCGACAATTTGTATACGGTGAGCGCATGATTCTGGTTGGGCTCACCGGTGGAATCGGTTCCGGCAAGTCAACCGTTAGCGCCGCGCTCGCCGCGCGCGGTGCGATCGTCATCGACGCCGACGAACTGGTTCGCGAAGTACAACAACCCGGGTCGCCCGTACTGCGCCAATTGGCGCGGCGTTTCGGCCAACAGATCATCGCCGCCGACGGTTCGCTTGATCGCGGTGCGTTGGCGGCAATTGTCTTCACGGAGAACGACGACGGCACCGCGCTGGAGGATCTCAACGGCATCGTCCACCCAGCGGTCGGCGCCGAGATGAATCGGCGAGTGATGGAACAGGTCGCGACCGATCGCGTCGTAGTGCTCGACATTCCGTTGCTCACCGAGAACCCGCGTGGGGGACTGCAGGCGATCATCGTTGTTGATGTGCCGATCGAGACGCAGGTTGCCCGCCTCGTTCAGTTCCGCGGCTTCGACGAGGCGGATGCACGCGCCCGCATCGCGCGGCAAGCGACGCGTAAGCAACGGCTGGCGACCGCCGACTTTGTGGTGCACAACACCGACAGCGTCGATTCGTTGCAGCCGCAAATCGACCAACTGTGGACCTCGTTGCACGAGTTGCCGCATCTGCCCGCCGACTTCCAGTTCGGCGGCCGAGACGACGGCAAAGACCAGGTTGATGAAAGACATGATGACACGAACACCAGTTCGGGCTAGGGTCGCGCCGTGACGCAAACGTTGAAGACGCCCGAGTTCAAGGTGGTGTCGCTGTTCGAGCCCGCTGGCGACCAACCGGCGGCCGTCGCACAGTTGGCCGAGGGCATCAACCGCGGTGATCGGTTCCAAACGTTGCTCGGCATCACCGGCTCGGGTAAGAGCGCGACGATCGCGTGGACTATCGAAGCGACGCAGAAGCCGACGCTGATCCTTGCGCCGAACAAGTCGTTGGCCGCGCAGCTCACACAAGAGATGCGCGAGTTCTTCCCCAACAATCGGGTCGAGTACTTCGTCAGCTACTACGACTACTACCAGCCCGAGGCATACATCGCGTCCAGCGATACGTACATCGAGAAAGACTCGTCGATCAACGACGAGATCGACCGGCTGCGCCATTCCGCCACGGCCGCGCTGCTCACTCGCCGCGACACGATCGTTGTCGCGTCGGTCAGTTGCATCTACGGCATGGGCGATCCGGCCGAGTACCGCGGGCAACTTCTGGAACTGCACACGGGCGTCGACTACGACATGCGCAGCATCCTTCGTCGCTTGGTCGACTTGCAGTTCGATCGCAACGACATAGCGCTTGGGCGTGGCAAGTTCCGTGTACGTGGCGACACGATCGAGATTCACCCCAGCTACGACGAAACCGTGCTGCGCATCGAGATGTTCGGCGACACGGTCGACCGCATCACCACCGTCGATCCGTTAACCGGCGAGCAGTTGGCCGAGATGACCGAAACGCTGATCTTTCCCGCGACGCACTACGTCACCGGCGACGAGCGCATGCGCAAGGCGGTCATCGGAATCGAAGCCGAGCTGCAGGAGCGGCTGGCATGGTTTGAAGCGAACGGCAAGTTGCTAGAAGCGCAGCGTCTGCGTATGCGCACGCAGTACGACCTCGAGATGATTCAAGAGGTCGGGTATTGCAACGGCATCGAGAACTACTCGATGCACATCGACGGTCGTAGTAGTGGGGAACCGCCGTTCACCTTGCTCGACTACTTTCCGAAAGACTTCCTTCTTGTCATCGACGAAAGCCACGTCGCCGTTCCGCAGTTGCACGGCCAATACCTGGGCGACCTACGGCGCAAAGACGAACTGGTCGATCACGGCTTTCGCTTGCCGAGCGCGCGCGACAATCGGCCACTGCGTTTCGAAGAGGTCATCGAGCGCATCAATCAGTGCGTCTTCATGTCGGCCACGCCGGCGCCCTACGAGATTGAGCACAGCACGCAGGTCGTCGAGCAGATCGTGCGCCCTACCGGTCTCGTCGACCCGGAAGTGATCGTTCGGCCGACGAAGGGCCAGATCGACAACCTCATCGAAGACATCAATACGCGCGTCACGATGGGCGATCGGGTGCTGGTGACGACGCTGACTAAGAAGATGGCGGAAGACCTCACCGATTACCTGCTGGAACAAGGGATGCGCGTGCGCTACCTGCACAGCGAGGTCAACACGATTCAGCGGATCGAGATTCTGCGTGCCCTGCGCTTGGGCGAGTTCGACGTGCTGGTCGGCATCAACCTATTGCGCGAAGGTCTCGACCTTCCCGAGGTTTCGTTGGTCAGCATTCTCGATGCCGACAAAGAGGGCTTTCTGCGCAGTCACACGTCGCTCATCCAGATGATCGGCCGCGCCGCCCGCAACGTCGACGGCCAAGTGGTGATGTATGCCGACAAGATGACGCCAAGCATGACGAAGGCGATCGACACAACTCGCGAGCGGCGCGCCCGCCAGATCGCGTACAACGCCGAGCACGGCATCAATCCGCAAACGATCCGTAAGGCCGTGGGCGACATTCTTTCGCTGCTGCGCCCTGACGACTCATCGCCTGTGCCTGGCAAGGGCCAGCGACGCAATCGTGAGCGCGACAAGGTGCAGCGCGAACTGAAGACGATGCCGCAGAAGGAACTAGCGCGGCTGATTCAAACGCTGGAAGAAGAGATGCACGAGGCCGCTGTTGAGCTGAAGTTCGAGTACGCGGCCCGCCTGCGTGACGAGGTCAACGAGCTGCGCCGCGAACTCCGGGACGCCGGCTAGCTAGAAGATGGTGACCAGCGGGGCTGCGATGGCGGCAGCCACTGCGGACGCCGGTTGTGGCATCGCGAACAGGTAACCCTGGCCGAGCATGCAACCCATGCGCACCAAACGGTCGCTTTGCAATTGCGTCTCGATGCCTTCAGCGATCACTGACAGGCCGGCCTCTGCGGCAAGCGCAATCATGGCCTTCACAACGACGCCTTCGCGTTCGCCGTGCAGCACCTGGCTGGTGAACTTGCGATCAAGCTTGACGCCGCTGATCGGCAGCGAGGTCAACGTCTCGAGCGATGCGAAACCAGAGCCAAAATCGTCGAGCATCAAGGACACGCCAAGGTCGGCAACCGCTGTGAGGTCGCGACGCATGCCTGGCGTTATCTCGACCGTCTGGCGCTCGCTGAGTTCGAGCGAAAGGGAATCGGGCGGCAGCTGGTACTTCTGCAGCGTGTTGCGCACTTCATCGAAGAGCGTGCTTTCGGCCTTGCTGTCGAATTCGAGGTTGACGGCCAGTCGCAGATTGGGCGCGTTGCGGCGCAACTCGACGAGCTTCGCGAGTCCGTCGTCGAGGATGTGATCGAATAGTGCGCCAAGCAGGCCTGCCTGCTGCAGTAGTGGCAGGAAGCGATCGGGTTCGCGAACACCTCCGTCTGTCTGCCAGCGGGCGAGCGCCTCGACGGCAACGACCTTGCCTGTGCGCAAGTCGACGATCGGCTGGAAGTAGGCGTTGATCTCGCCCTCCGCGAGTGCGCGGGCGACAGCGATCGTCTGACTGTTGTTGAGCATCGCATCTGCGGTCGGCGGAGCAACAGCAGCCGATTGCGCGCTCGGCGGCTGAAAGGCCGTGTTGCGTCGAATCTCGGCAGCGATTTCCGAAAGCGCCGATGTCTGCGCTTCCTCCAACGTGCCGTCGTCGCGGCGGGCGCCGACGCCGATCGAAACCTTGGTGTTGGTGCGGGCGAATCCTTGGCGCAGAGCGTTGACGACTTCGTCCGGGCCGGCGCCGACTAGCAGCACAGCGAAGCAATCACCGCTTAGGCGAGCGCTGAAGTGTTTGCTAGCGAGTACTTCGCGCACGACCGATCCGGCGACGCGTAGTTCTTCATCGCCAGCTGCGTGACCGCGGACTTCGTTGTTGGCGCGCAAGCCGGTCAGTTCGATCACGATCACTGATGCCGACTCACCGAAGTCGCGGCAGTAAGCCTCTTCGAGGTGCAAACGCTCTTCCCATGCCTGCCGAGCGGCGAGGCCGGTCAGCGGGTCGGTGGCCGCCTCAGCGTCTTTTGGTCGCAAACGGTCGTGGGCAAGTGCACGCTCGCTCGCGGCGAGACCGCCGAGCAGACTTGCGTACAGGCGCACGGCTGCCGAGAGCTGGTCGCGGGTGGCTTCCGGCAGATAGTCGCCGTATCCGATCAATTCGCCGAACGGCGTGCCGTCGGGAAGGACGATTGGTGCGCCCATCCGCTGCACGGCGTCGTCGCCGAGCGAGGCGGGAATGGGCTGATGAGCCCGCAGCTCACCCTTGGGGTCAACCGCAGCCAGCGTTCGGCTGCCTTGAGAGTCGTGACGGCAAACAGCCCAACTGCCCAGGCCAGAGCGTGCCGAGAGGTGCTCCAATACCTGCGCAGCCGCCCGCGAGAAGTTCGATTCGTAACCACTGGCCGCCGTCATGACCCTTGTATCGGCACCGCATTGTCAGAACTTCAGCAATTCTTGACGATTCCGGTCGGTGCAGATCTTGCTCGCTAGCCTTCCCCCTCCATGTCACAGGCTTCTGGTACGAATTCGAATGTGCCGAAGATCACCGTCCGGGGCGCGCGCGAGCACAACCTGAAGAACGTCAGCATCGAGATTCCCCGCGACCGCTTGGTCGTGTTCACCGGCCTATCCGGCTCGGGCAAAAGCAGCCTCGCGTTCGACACGATTTACGCCGAGGGCCAGCGCAGGTATGTGGAATCGCTCAGTTCCTATGCGCGGCAGTTTCTCGGGCAGATGGACAAGCCCGATGTCGATGTCATTGAGGGTTTGTCGCCGGCTATAGCCATCGATCAGAAGAGTGCCGGCCGCAACCCCCGTTCGACGGTAGGCACCATCACCGAGGTATACGACTATCTACGCCTGCTGTTCGCGCGCATCGGCGTGCAGCACTGCCCACTCGATGGCACACGCCTTCAACGCCAGACGCCGTCGCAGATCGTTGATCGCATTTTGCTGCTGCCCGATGGCACGCGGTTCCAGGTGCTGGCACCAGTGGTGCGGGGGCGCAAGGGCGAGTACGACACGCTGCTCCAAGATCTGACCGCACAAGGTTTCGTGCGTGCTCGCATCGATGGCGACGTTGTCGATATCGCCGAGTTCCTGAAACGCGACGCTCGGCTTGCTCGTTACGAGCAGCACCGGATCGAGATCATTGTCGATCGCCTCGTCCGGCGCGATGGCATCGATCGTCGACTCACCGATTCGCTTGAGACGGCGTTGAAGTTGGCCGACGGTGTCGCCGAGGTCGAGCTGTTCGCCAAGGAAGGCGAAGAGCAAGAGGGCGAGACGCTGACGTTTAGTCAGCATCTGGCATGCCCGAAGTGCGGAACCAGTTACGACGAACCAGCACCGCGCAACTTTTCGTTCAACTCGCCGTATGGCGCGTGTGCCGAGTGCGACGGTCTTGGCACCACGTTCAAGGTCGACCCCGATCTGTTGATCCCCGACACCGATCTCTCGATCAACGAGGGTGCGATCGCACCGTGGCGCAGCAGTAGCACGCAGTACTTCACGCGCATGCTGGAAGCCGTCGCCGAGAACTACGGCATCGACCTCGACGTGCCGTACAAGAAACTCACCGCCAAGCAGCAGAAAGTCATCATGCATGGTGTCGACGGCAACTTGAAGGTGAAGTACAAGAACCGCTACGGACGCATGCGCGAGTACAGCACCGCTTACGAGGGTGTCGTGCCGTGGTTGAACCGGCGTCGGGAAGGCGCCGAGAGCGATTGGGCGCGCGAGCAGTACGAGGGCTACATGCGCGAGGTGCCGTGCGGCGCGTGTAATGGCGCTCGCTTGAAGCCTGCAACGCTGGCCGTGACGGTGAACGACAAGAACATCTCCGAGATCTGCGAGATGCCGATCGGCGAGTCGTCGAAGTTCCTCGCTGGGCTCGAACTGGGCGAGCGCGATCGCATGATCGCCGAACGGGTCACGAAGGAAATCAACGCTCGCCTCGGCTTTCTGCTCGACGTCGGACTCGACTATCTGTCGCTGTCGCGCAACGCTGGCACGTTGGCCGGTGGGGAAGCGCAGCGCATCCGCCTTGCCAGCCAAATCGGCAGCGGACTTGTTGGCACCCTGTACGTGCTCGACGAGCCGTCGATCGGATTACACCAGCGCGATAACCAACGCCTGATCGACACGCTGATGCGATTGCGCGACCTCGGCAACACTGTGTTGGTAGTCGAGCACGACGAAGAGACCATCAAGGCGAGCGACTGGATCGTCGACATCGGGCCAGGTGCTGGCGAGCACGGTGGCGAGGTCGTCTACAGCGGTCCGGTGAAGGGGATTCTGAAGTCGAGGGAATCGATTACTGGTCGATACCTCAGTGGGCGCGAGTCGGTGCCAGTGCCGAAGCACCGACGTTCACCCGGTCTTGAATGGATCGAGATCGTCGGTGCTCGCGAGCACAATCTGCAGAACATCGATGTGCGCATTCCGCTCGGCTGCTTTGTAACTGTTACCGGCGTCAGCGGCAGCGGCAAGAGCTCGCTCGTGCGCGACATTCTGTTGCCCGTCTTGATGCAGAAGATCTACAAGTCGAAGGACGCTGCAGGCCGACATAAGACGATTCGCAACGTGCAGTTGCTCGACAAGGTGATCGACATGGATCAATCGCCGATTGGCCGCACACCGCGTAGCAACGCGGCGACATACACGGGCGTCTTCGACAACGTGCGCAAGTTGTTCGCCACCACAGCCGAAGCGAAGGTGCGCGGTTACTTGCCCGGCCGCTTTAGTTTCAACGTGCAGGGCGGTCGCTGCGAGGCATGCTCTGGCGACGGCACGATCAAAATCGAGATGCACTTCCTGCCCGATGTATACGTGCCCTGCGAAGTGTGCAAGGGGGCGCGCTACAACCGCGACACGCTCGATATTCAGTTCAAGGGCAAGAACATCGCGGAAGTGCTCGACATGCCGGTGGCTGAGGCCGTCACCTTCTTTGCCAATCAGCCTGCCATCGCGCGCTACATGGCCACGCTGATGGACGTCGGCCTTGGCTATGTGCGGCTCGGCCAACCGGCACCGACGTTGTCGGGCGGCGAAGCGCAGCGAGTGAAGCTGTCGACCGAGCTTGCCAAGCGCAGCACTGGCCACACCATCTACCTACTCGACGAACCGACCACCGGTCTGCACTTCGACGACGTTCGTCGCTTGCTGACGGTTCTGTCGCGCCTCGTCGATGCCGGCAACACGGTCTTGGTCATCGAGCACAACCTCGACGTGATCAAGACGTCGGACTGGATCATCGACCTTGGCCCAGAGGGCGGCAGCGGTGGCGGCACAGTCGTTGCCGAAGGTACCCCGGAAGACGTCGCCAAGGTGGGCGCCAGCTACACCGGAAAGTTCCTCAAACCGATGCTCGGCCTCGAGTGAGTACCGTCGGGAAGATCGACCAAGTAAGTAACGACCCAGCAGAGCCGGACTACTCGTTCCAACAACGACGCACGTTGGTCACCCTGCAGATGGCGCAGGTTCCCGGCCAGGCCGCGATCGCCGGCGTTGTTGCGGTATCGGCTTTGCTGGCCAAGGAACTGCTCGACGGTAACGATCGCTTAGGCGGCACTGGCGGAGCTGCATTCACGATGGGCGCAGCGCTGCTAGCCGTTCCGTTGTCTGGCCTAATGCGTCGCCGTGGACGGCGCTACGGGTTGATGCTTGCCTTCGGGTTGGGCACTATCGGCGCCGCGATTACCGCCGTGTCTGGCGAAATCGGAGTCTTCCCGCTCTTCGTGGTCGGCATGCTTCTCTTTGGTGGCGCGCAGGCGGCGGGGCTGCAAGGTCGCTACGTTGCTGCAGATCTGGCGCGTGAGCACGATCGCGCGAAGGCGATCGCGAGTGTGGTGTGGTTAGGAACCTTGGGTGCCGCGTTCGGGCCGATCCTGACGCCGTGGGAACGAAGCCTGGCCAAGGCCGCCGGTTTCAATCCGTTGGTTGGCCCATTCGTGGTCGCGTCGCTGTTGTCGTTGATCGCGATGTCGGTGATCTCGGTTCGCATGCGCCCAGATCCGTTGGCGATCAACGGTCAGCTCAATCCGAACGCCGAACGCATTCGGCCACTCAAGCAGGTGCGTGCCTCCGCTGGTGTGATTCGACATAGTCCGTTGGCGCCGCTCGGACTTGCTGCGATGGTCGTGTCGCAGACGGCAATGGTTGCCGTAATGACGATGACGCCGCCGCATATGGCCGACCACAATCACGACAGCCTCAGCGCGTTCGTTATAGCGCTGCACATCGTGGGCATGTATGGCATGGCACCGCTTGTCGGTCGCGGTGTCGCTCGCTACGGGGAGATTCGATCCGTGATTGTGGGCGCGATTGTTATCGGTGCAGGAACAGTCGTGACGGTCGTCTCTGGTTACGTACCCGTGATGATCTTCGTCGGCTTGTTCCTGCTCGGCCTCGGCTGGAACATCGGCCTGATCGCTGGCAGCACGTTGCTAACCAGCACAGTGCCGGCAGAGAGTCGCGTCGAAGTTCAGGGCACGGCCGATCTCACGATGAGCTTCTGTGGCGGTATCGCAGCATTCAGCTCTGGCTTCGTGAAGCAAGCCTGGCAGTTCCACACGCTCGCCAACGCGGCGACCGTGATGGCTGGCATGTTGCTGGTCGCGGCGTACGTGCAGTCGCTGCGTCGACCGCGCTCAGCTCACTGACCGCGGAGTTTCTTGCTTAGCTCGTTTAGCCGCGACTTCTCGCCGCGATCTAGCGAGTCGATTCCGTTGGCGCTGATCTTGTCGAGCAACGCATCGAGTTCGTGTTGATCGCGCGGGTCGGATGCGCTTGAGCCCGACCATGGCCCGGCGACAACGGTGTTACCGCCGCCACGCGCCGAACGCTTTCGCTTAGCTGACTTGCCGGACTTTCGCCCAAGGTTCGGTATCCACTCGTACTGAGTGAGCACGCCGAAGGCGCGTCCGGCGAGCAATGCGGTGGCGAGTGAGACGGCGAGCAGAACGATGCGCTCTGATTCGCGCAAGCCGAGCAACTGCAGCACCTCGATGCCGACGATCACCACTGCGAAGACCCAAGCCGGGATGCCACCGAAGAAGCGAACGTCGGGTAACGCCATGCAGAACACACAGAACACAGCAATCTCGACTGGGCGAATGCCCGCCTGGTCGATGTTCAGCGCGGTTCCGACCAGGCCGGGGATCACTGCCAGCAGCAGCAACATCCACGCGAACTTGACGCGCCCGATCATGCGCTCGAGTTCGCGCCCGAAGTACCACAACATCGCAACTGTCAGCGCCGTCCAAATGGTTGGCGCATTTGCCAACGGCCATGTGACGAGGCGCCACACCTGACCGCGGCGAACGTCGTCTGCCCACAGAATGAGCGGGTCGAGGAAGTCTGGGTTCGCAGCCCAGATGAACATCGACACCACGCACAGCGCGGGTACTAGCACCGACGTCGTGACGTCGAGAGTCCCGATGCGGAACCACGGGTCGTCCTGGTCGCGGCGACCCGGGAACGAGATCTGAAAGCGTCCGGACATCGACTGCAACCCTACCCGCCGCCCCGCAGCGATGACCGTAGAGTCGACGCTGATGGTGACACGGCCGCCCACGGGCACGATTCCTGAGAACCCAGGGTCGTACCAGTTCAAGGACAAGGAAGGCCGCGTGATCTATGTCGGCAAGGCCTCGAACCTGCGCCAACGCTTGTCGAACTACTTCGCCGACCCGAGCAACATGCATGTGCGCACCGCGCAGATGGTGTCGACCGCCGCAACCGTTGAGTGGATAGAGGTACGCAACGACGTCGAGGCGCTGATGCTCGAGTTCAACCTGATCAAGCAGCACCGTCCGCGGTTCAACGTGCGATTGCGTGACGACAAGAGCTATCCGTTCCTCGCGGTGACGGTCGACGAGCAGTTTCCGCGTGCGCTGGTGATGCGCGGTCGCAAACGCAAAGGCACTCGCTACTTCGGGCCGTATGCGCATGCGTACGCGATTCGTGACACTCTCGACTTGTTGCTTCGCAGCTTTCCGATTCGCACGTGTAGTCCAGGGAAGTTCAACGAGCACAACCGGCTGGGTCGACCATGCTTGCTGTTTCACATCGAAAAGTGCAGCGGCCCGTGCGTAGGCGAGATTCAGGAAATGCCGTACCAGCAATTGGTGCAAGAGCTGTGTGAGTTTCTCGACGGCGACACCGACGAGATCGTCAAGCGTCTCGAGGCCGAGATGGCCGGCGCATCGAAGGCTTTGGAGTACGAGCGCGCAGCACGTGTACGTGATCGTCTATTAGCGGTTCGACGCGCGATCGAGAAGCAGCAGATGGTCGCCGAGCGCAGCGAAGACATCGACGTGATCGGTATCGCCGACGACGAGCTGGAAGCGGCCGTGCAGGTGTTCTTCGTGCGCAAAGGTCGAGTCGTAGGGCGCAAGGGCTTCGTTGTCGACAAAGTAGAGGAGCTTTCGCCAGGAGGACTCGTCGATCGCATTCTTGAGGCGCTGTACGGCGACGATCCACCGGCGGGCGTGCCCAAACAGGTGCTTGTGCCCGTCGACGCCGACGACATGGCGACGTACGAAGAGTGGCTGACGCATCTGCGTGGCAGCCGCGTGCAAATCCGAGTGCCGCAACGCGGCGACAAGCGCGATCTGCACGAGACGGTGACACGCAACGCCAAGGAGGAGTTTGTTCGGCATCGAATGCGCCGTGCTACCGATCACAACGCCCGCAGCCGCGCGCTCACCGAATTGCAAGATCTGCTCGGCTTGCCGGAAGCGCCGCTGCGCATCGAGTGCTACGACATGGCGCACTTGCAGGGCACCGACTACGTCGGCTCGATGGTCGTTGTCGAAGACGGATTGCCGAACAAGCGCGAGTACCGACGTTTCAAAGTGAAGGACGTGCCCGGCAACGACGACTACGCGGCGATGGAAGAAGTGCTGACGCGTCGGTTGCAGGCATACCTGCGCGAGCGCGATCAACCACTCGATGAAGACCTGATTGATGGCGAGCGTCGACGTCCGCGCAAGTTTGCGTATCCGCCGCAGCTGCTACTGGTCGACGGTGGCAAGGGGCAGTTGGCGGTTGCCGATCGGGTGGTACGCGCGCTCGGATTGCACGACGAGATCCCCATCGCGTCTTTGGCTAAACGTTTCGAAGAGGTCTATGTGCCCGGTCGCAGCACACCGGTGGAAGTGCCGCGGGGGAGCGATGCGCTGTTCATGCTGCAACGCATTCGCGATGAAGCTCACCGCTTCGCCAACACGTTTCACCGCGAGTTGCGCGGCAAGCGCATGACCACGAGCGCGCTCGACGGCATCGCCGGCCTCGGCGAATCGCGTCAGAAGAAGCTTGTGCAAGTCATGGGTGGAGTCAACGCCGTGAAGAAGGCAAGCCTCGACGACTTACTAGCGCTGTCATTCCTGCCAGCGGCAGTGGCCGAAGCAGTTCACAACAAGTTCCACCCTGCCGCTGATTAGAGGAGTTGGGTGACTATGTCGGCGTGGAACCTGGCGTAGCCGTCGGTGCGTTCTTCGCGCGTTTCGCCGAAGAAGTCGCTGTCTGCGATCGCGAATTCGTCGATGCCTAGTTCCTTATAGCGACCGAGTTGTTCCACGATCTCTGCGGCGCTGCCGATAATCGATCGGCCGGCCATCGCTTCCTTCTCGGCCTTCGCGCGCTCTCCTGCGTTGCGAACGTAGAACACAAACGCCTGCGCGGAACGGCGAAGCGTTGCCGGATCGCGACCCTCTTTCTCGCATGCAGTGTGGAAGCGCTTCGTTCGAACCACAATTTCGTCGGGATCACCCCACGTGTTCCACTCGTCTGCAAAACGAGCCGTCAGCCGCAACATCAGCGGGCTACCGGTGCCAACGAGAATCGGTAAGGAACCGTTCACCGGCGGCGGACCGAGCGGCGCATCCTTCAACGAGTAGTACGTGCCATCAAAGGTCAGTCGCTCGCCGTGCAGCAGGCGATGAATGATTTCGATCGCCTCGGCAAACCGCTTGACTCGCGGTCCGGGCTCGAGCAGCTCGAAGCCGTAACCGGTGTGCTCGCTGACTTGCCAACCGGCACCGATGCCGAGTACCGCTCGCCCGCCAGAGATGTGGTCGGTACTAACCGCTCGCTTGGCCAACAGCACGGGATGGTGAATTGAGACCGGCGACACCACGGACACCAAGCGCAAGCGCGGCACCGCAGCGCCGATCGCGGCAAGCACCGTCCAGCACTCGTGTGCCACGCCGTCGTCGGTTGAGCCGTCCTCCGTGTAAGGCATCAGGTGATCGGCGTACCAAAACGCGTTGTAATGGTGGGCTTCCGCCCATTGCGCACGCTCGAGCGCCTCGTCCCACGACCGGTTGTACATAGCCCACATGGCGAAGTCCATGCCGCACTCTACGTTCGACCGTACGCTGACTGCATATGAGCTGGGAGACGCACGCGGGCTGGTGGATCGACGGATTCACCGACGGCGCTGACCCCGAGTATGAGGAACAGATCCTTCCGCTCGCAGCCGAAGAGCTCGCAGGCGCAAAGCATGTACTCGATGTCGGTTGCGGGGACGGCCAAGTCAGCCGTCTGGCCACACGGCTCGGCGCAGAAGTAATCGGAATCGATCCGACGTGGAACTGCGTCAGCGTCGCGCACACGCGTGGCTCGGCGACGTTCGCCCAAGCCGCCGCCGCGCAACTTCCGTTCGTCGACAAGAGTTTCGATGCGGTTGTCGCATGCCTCGTGTTCGAACACATTCGCGACGTCGACGTCGCCATCGCCGAAGTCGCCCGCGTGCTGCAACCCGGCGGTCGCTTCTGTTTCTTTCTCAACCATCCATTGTTGCAAACACCGAACAGCGGATGGATCGACGATCAGTTCCTCGATCCGCCCGAGCAGTACTGGCGCATCGGCTCGTACCTAGTGGAAGACGAGACTCTGGAAGAAGTCGAGAAGGACGTGTTCATCCCGTTCATCCATCGTCCGCTCAGCCGCTATGTCAACGCGCTAGCGGCAAACGGACTGTTGGTGGAACGCATGGTCGAACCGTCACCACCCGCGGGGTTTCTAGCCAAGGCAGCGGAATACGCAGCGGCCTCAACGATTCCCCGGTTGCTGTATCTACGTACTCGTAAGATCGCGTGATGGCCGACATCCTTTTGATCACCGGATTGTCGGGCGCCGGAAGGTCGGGCGCCGCAGCGGTACTGGAAGACCTCGGCTGGTACGTCATCGACAACCTGCCCACGTCGCTCGTCGACACGATTGTCGAACTGGTCAGCAAGCCGGGTAGCGACATCGAACGACTGGCATTGGTCGCCGGTCGTCAGCACGTCGAGTTGCTGCCCAAGGTCGCGGCGCTTCGCGCGTCTGGCCACAGAGTGCGGCTGCTGTTCCTCGATTCGTCGACCAACATGTTGGTCAAGCGTTACGACACGACGCGCCGCAAACACCCTCTTGATGGCCAGGCGCCAGGGTTGGTCGAGGCGATCGAGCTCGAGCGCGAGCTGTTGCAACCCGTGCGGTCCAGTGCCGACCTCGTGATCGACACAACCGACCTCAACGTGCATCAACTGAAGTCGAAGCTGCTCGCCGCGTTCGACGAGGCTGGCGACGGGCAGCGCCTGCAGATTGCCGTCGAGAGCTTCGGCTACAAGCACGGCCTTCCAATCGATGCCGACATCGTGATGGACGTTCGCTTCCTGCCAAACCCGCATTGGGACGAGACGTTGCGGCCGCTCACCGGCCACGATCCAGCGGTGCGCGATTTCGTGCTCGAGCGTTCGCAGGCGAGCGACTTCCTCGACCGCTTCGAAGCGCTCATGCAATCTCTGCTGCCGGCGTACGAGGCGGAGGGTAAGAGCTATCTGACGGTGGCAATTGGGTGCACCGGTGGCCGCCACCGCAGTGTTGCCGTGGTCGAAGAACTGGCTCGGCGACTGCGTGAACATGGTTATGC
>JBEBGL010000014.1:0-55745 GCA_040081465.1 Ilumatobacteraceae bacterium
GCTCCACGCCGCCTGCTGATTTGGCTGCTGCGACGGCGGGGGAGGCGGAGGAGATGGGGGTGGCGGAAAGGAACTCACGGTTGCACGTTAGCCAATGTCGTTGTCGTTGGGGTTCCGGTGAGGACGGTGCTTGTTGTTGATGTAGTCGTAGACGTCGTCGATGCGCGCGGACATGTAACGCGAACGATGCGCTGCTGCTCGACGTTGTACGACGAAGTAGCGGTGTCGCCGTACGTCTCGATGAAGTTGGTCAATGAGGTCGTGTCTTCGTCGCACGATCGTTGAACCTTCGGAGCGTGCTGCACCACCCAGTCATTGGCCAGTCTCACCCATCCGCCTGGCAACAGTTCGACGACGGCAGGCAACGGCACGACGGCACCTGAAGTGCCGGGGATAATCGAGAACCACAACACTCCGTCACCTAGCAAGTCGGCAGCGACGATGCACTGCGAGGGCTCGGCGAGTCGTGGGCAATCGATTTCACCCGGAGTTCCCGCTTTAACCAGCATCGTGCGTGTCTCATCGATGACCAAGAACAGATCGGCATTGGCACGCCCGCCGATCATGGCGAAGCCGGCGGGAAGTTGTGCGGTCGCCACCAGTGAGATGAAGTCGACCGAGCGTCCGGCTGGCTCGCCAATTTCTACCTCGGCCGTCCCGTGACTGTTACTCGATGCGATTAGCGACGCGACGCCGAGCAACGCCAGTAGCGCAAGCAGCGAGAGCCAAAACCGCAGGGTGAAGATTTGGCGCACCGAGCGAGCGTAGGCCAGCGCTTTGGCTCGCCGACTGCAGGCATCAGCAGTGTGAGATCCGCTGAATAGGTTTCGAAAATTCTTTCGGATTGGAGTTGATTTCTCCCGACTAGCGAACTAGAGTTCGTAATACCCCTTCCCCGGGATATTGTCGCCGAACCTTCTTACGAATCGGCCGGCGACCGCAAGACAGCTGACGATTCTGTGAGGGAGGTGAGGGCGCATGCAGCGTGATCAATTGGTGCGGTTGTTGGATTGCGCACGTGCTGTCGATGCGTGCACCACCGATCGGGCAGTGATTGTGGCTGCGGTCGCGGCTACCGGTCGGTTGGTGGCGTGGTGCGATGCCCAGCAGATGGCTGCCGCCGAGGCGCTCGAGAAGTTGGGCGCCGTTCCCGAGTCTTCAATCGCCGAGGCCTCACGCGCGAATCAGCGCGATGGCGAGCGAGTGGTCAAACGTGCGCGCACAGCCAAGGCCGCGCCTGGTTTCGGCGATGCGTTGGCCGGGGGAGCGATCGCAGCCGGTCATCTCGATCAACTCGGCGTCAGCCTTTGCCGACTCGACAGCGCTCAGCAGGCGACTCTGCTGGCCGACGCACCACGGTTGTTGCTGATCGCCAAGGCCAGCACGCCCGATCAGTTCGGGCGCACGCTGCGTGCCGAGGAACGACGACTGCAGGCCGACGATGGCATGTCGCGGCTAGAACGCCAGCGAGCGGCGGTGCGGCTGCTGTCGCGCACCGACATCAACTCGGGGATGGTGATCTTTACGCTCACCGTCGATCCTGTCACCGGACTGATGTTGCACAACAAGATCGCTGCCGCCACCGAGGCGCTCTTTCACGACAAAACTCCCGAAGGCTGCCCGAGCGATCCATTCGAGAAGCAGGCGTTCCTTCGTGCACACGCGATGTTGAGCTTCTTCGAAGGCGAAGGCATTCGCCTTGGTCGCCCAGAAGTGGTGGTCGTAATCGACACCTCCGACGTTGCTCGCGACTCCACCACGGGCGCGCCAACTGTCGATTGGGGACTACCGGTCGAAATTCCGCACCGGGTTTTCGTCGAGCTCTTTGATCGCGCCGACATTCATCCAGTCATCGTGCGTAACGGCGTCGTCCTGCACGCGTCCGGGCAAGTGAACCTTGGCCGTACCACCCGCCTAGCCAACGCGGCGCAACGTCGCGCGCTACGTGCTCTGTATTCCTCGTGCGCGATTCCAGACTGTGCGGCACGGTTCGATCTGTGCAAGATCCATCACGTCCATTGGTGGCGCCATGGCGGGCTGACCGACCTATCAAACCTGCTTCCGCTTTGCGTCAGGCATCACACCGCAGTGCACCACGGCGGCTGGCATCTAGCGCTCGCCGACGACCGAATGCTGACGATCACGCAACCCGACGAAACCACAATGACCACAGGTCCCCCTCGCCGGAGGGCCGCGTGACGGTGTGCGTGAAACGAACTACCACTCCAGCCGACACAATGGGGCTTGTGGACGAGCGTGAATTGCAGCATCTGATCGATGGCGTGCGCGCGGGCGAGGTTTCGCCCGACGACGCTGTTGCGCAATTGCGGCGCTTGCCGTTCGCGCAGGTGGGCGACACGCTTGTCGATCACCATCGCACCATTCGACAGGGCATGCCCGAGGCTGTGTATGGCGAGGGCAAGTCACCCGACCAATGCGTCGCGATCGTCGGTGAGCTGCTTCAGCATGGGTCCGGACCTGTGTTGCTGACGCGAGCAACTGCGGCGACTGAAGCGGCTGTGCTCGTTGCGCACCCTGGTGGTCACGCGAGTGCAGGCTGCGTGTTGTGGCGCGCGCCCACCGAGCCGCACCGAACCGCCGATGTGTTGGTGGTCAGTGCTGGCACAAGCGACGTGCCGGTGGTGGACGAATGCATGCTGACCTTGCGTGCGTACGGTTTCGCGCCCGATCGGTTGACCGACGTGGGGGTTGCAGGTTTGCATCGGTTGCTCGCGCATGTTGATCGCATCACGGCGGCCGATGCGATCGTGGTTGTCGCGGGAATGGAGGGCGCGTTGGCCAGCGTTGTTGGCGGGCTGACCGCGGTACCTGTAATCGCTGTCCCTACAAGCGTTGGGCATGGCGCGGGCTTGAACGGGATCACCGCGCTGCTGGCGATGCACGCAGCGTGTGCGAGCGGCGTCACTGTCGTCGGTATCGACAATGGTTTCGGTGCCGCGTGCGCAGTTGCCAGGATGTTCCGATGAAGAGTGCTGGCACGACAGCTTGGTTCCACTGTTTCGCGGGTACGGCTGGCGACATGACGTTGGCTTCGCTAGTGCATGCCGGTGCCGACCCGACAGAGGTGGCGAAGATTGTCAGCCGCTTGCCAGTCGACAACTACGCGCTCAGCTTCGAGCCGACGATGCGTTGCGGTCTCGCCGCTACTCGCGCCATCGTCGCCATCGATGAGCACCACGGACACCATCACGATCACGATCACGGGCACAGGGCGTACGCAGCGATACGCGACATGTTGGCTGGCGCCGATCTTCCCGACCGCGTGCGCGACCGCGCGCAGAAAGCCTTTCTGCTGCTCGCCGAGATCGAGGGGGAAATGCACGGCGTGGCCCCGGAACTGGTCGAGTTCCACGAGGTCGGTTCGGTCGACGCCATTGTCGACATCGTTGGCACCTGCGCCGCACTCGAAGTGTTGGGCATCGACCGCATCGTGTGCAGTCCGATCACCGTTGGCCAGGGAACAGTGCATGCCGCGCACGGCGAACTACCAAACCCGACTCCGGCCGTGATGGCATTGCTTGCCCGCCGCGGGGCGCCGAGCCGCGGGATCGCCGATCCGCGCGAACTCGCCACGCCAACGGGGGTCGCGTTGATGACTGCGTTGGCCGACGAGTTCGGCCCGATGCCAGCTATGACTGTCGGCAGCGTCGGCTACGGCGCGGGCACCAGCGACATCGAAGGTCGCCCCAACGTCGTGCAAGTCGTCCTCGGTAATCCGATCGCCGATCGGAAACTCTCCGCGCAGGGTCAGCCAGCGATCGTGCTGGAAGTAAACGTCGACGACGTCACGGGCGAAGTGATTGCGCACACGATCAACGCGCTGCTGACTGCTGGCGCGTTCGACGCGTGGGCAACACCGATCGTGATGAAGAAGGGTCGTCCCGCCCACACTGTTCACGCCCTCTGCGATCAAGCCACAGCTGGCGCGATCGGTGAAGTGTTGTTGCGCGAGACCGGTTCACTTGGTCTGCGCGGCACAACACTGATGCGTTGGCCGCAGCGCCGCGACGAATCGACGGTTCAATTGCATGGTCACCCGATCAGAGTGAAGATGGCCGCAGGTCGTGCCAAGGTCGAGCACGACGACGCCGCGGTTGTAGCGGCCGCACTAGGTATGCCGCTACGCGAGGTCATCGCGCAAGCGGAACGCTTAGCTGCCGACAGTTAGCTAGCAAGAGCGTCGTCGACGATTACTTGTAGCTCGCTGACTTCGATCTCGCCCGAGATGCGGGCCTTCACCAGACCATCGGCACCGACAATGACGAAGTACGGCCATCCGGTCGCACCGTAAGCCACGGCCGCCTTGCCTGCCTCGCCTTCACCGAGTGACTCGTCGACCAGCACCGGCCAACTCCAACCTCTGTTCGAGAACCACTCGTGCGGCGGATAGTTCGTTGCCGACGAAGCAACAGCTGTTGCTACGCCGATCACGTTCAGTTCGGCTGGAACCGCACCGCTGCCCTTCCAATCGAGCAAGCGTGGAACTTCGGCGTTGCAGTGCGGGCACCAATGCGCGAGGAACACGACCATGTACGGCCCGTCGGTAGTCGCGTCGACCGTGATTGCATCGCCCTGGAAATCGAGACCGCTAAGCAGTGGAGCGGTCATCCCAACAGCAAGGTCGCCAGCTGCAGACTCAAACGGGGGAAGTACCTCACCGGTGACGGTGACCGGCTGACTATCGGGAATGTCGACACCGCTTGTGTCGACGACGGATGTGTCGTCGCTGGCCTTCGAGTCGTCGCCGCTGCTCGCTGCCCAGATGACGCCGCCCGTTACCAGCGCGAGTACGACACCGATAATCACCCAAATGTTGATTGTGACGCCAGCGCTCCCGCCCTCGCCGCCCTCAACGCTTTGGCCACGTCGGGCCGCCTTTGCCTGTGCCTTGCGCCGTGCCTCAGCCCGCTTGCGGTTCGCCATCGTCAGTCTCCAAAGCTTGTGGTGTAAGTAGCAACGCAAGGATGGCAGCAAAACCACATAAAGCCATCGCGGCAAGGGTCATTGGGAAGCCTTTTCTGATGATGCCATCAGCGCCCAATTCGAGCGTGCCGAACGAAACGTAGTTGGGGGCTGCACAACTAATCGCCGACGCGCAGGCAGACGATTCGGTGACGACGTAGTGCTCGAGGATTACGTGATGCCAGATCGACACGGCCATGCCGACTATCGCCAACGGCACCACGTACCACTTGCTTTGGCGGTCGCGCCGGATCGCAGCGATGATCAGGATGATCGCTGCGCTGTACATGAAGATGCGCTGGAACCAGCAGAACCGGCATGGTTGCCAGTGATTGCCCGACTCGCTGAACCACAGACTGCCCGCCATCGCGGTGGTGGCGACCAGTGCGGCGAGGGGCAGCTGCACGCGATAGATCGCCGCCAGAAACCGCACGCTTGCGACCGACGGGATGATGCGCGCTGCCACCATTAGCACCGCGCCACCAAGCGCGATGTAGGCCAAGACGGCCGCGACGTCGTGCACGGAACGGACGGTCTCGTAAGACATGCCCCCAGTCTGGCGCATCTCCCGCACGAACGACCGAATTCGACGCAGGACGGGGCCGCTGCCATGATTCAGCCGTGATGCTGTCGTTGCTGTTGCCGTGGATGATGCCGTGATCGCCCCGGTTGTTACCGCCGATTCGCTCGCGGAGCTTGGGCCTGTCGTGCTGGCCGATGTTCGCTGGTATCTCGACGGTCGCGACGGCCGCGCCGGTTACGAAGCTGGTCACCTACCAGGCGCGATCTGGGTCGACCTTGAACGCGATCTCAGTCGCCACGACCTGCCTGCAAGCGAGGGTCGGCATCCGTTGCCAACCCCGGAAACGTTCGCGGCGGCGATGAGTGCGCTGGGCATCGGCGACGACACCGTCGTGGTGGCCTACGACGACACCGGTGGAGTAACCGCCGGACGACTGGTCGTGATGCTGCGCATGCTCGGTCGCTCAGCGGCCTTGCTTGATGGCGGTCTTGGCGCGTGGGTCGCCGATGGTCGGCCGGTTGAAACTGGCGCTACATCGATTGAAGTCGTTCCCGCAACGTTCACGGCTGCCCAGTGGCCGACGCAACGACTGGCATCGGCCGACGAGGCTGCCGATCATGCTGCTGACGGTGGGGCTGTGCTCGACTCGCGCGCCCACGAACGATTCACGGGCGAACAGGTATTGATCGATCCGCGTCCCGGTCACATGCCTGGTGCACGCAGTGCGCCGTGGGCCGTACTGCACGGTCCGGATGGTCGGCTGCTCGACCCTGCCGCGCTGCGACAGCACTTCGAAAGGCTCGGCGCCGATAGCGATGGGGAAGCGGTTGCTTACTGCGGCTCCGGTGTAAGTGCTTGCCTGAACGTGATCGCGATGGAGCACGCCGGCCTCACGCCTGCGCGATTGTTTGTCGGTAGCTGGTCGGGTTGGGCCGCCGATCCGTCGCGCCCGGTTGAACTCGGAGACTCATCAGCCGCATCGCCTGCCGTTCAAGCTATGACTGGCGACCTGTGAACGAAGCAGCGCTGCGTGCGATGCGCCGAACTCGCCAACGACATCGCCTTGGCAACATCGAATGGTTCGACGCTGCGTATCGCGCATATCTGGTTGGCCTCTTTGGTGGCGGCACTGTCCTGTGGATCAGTAGTTCTGTGCACGACGCCACCGTGAGCGCCGCAGTCGCTGCCGACGTGGCGCGCCATGCACCCGCGATCCTCGGCTTGGTGGCGGCCTTCGCGTTGCTCGCCGGTCTCCGCGGCGGCGCCCAGGGCGGTCCCGTCGCGCTGGAGGCAGCCGACGTCATGCACGTCATGCTTGCGCCCGTCGATCGCCGCCGAGCCTTGTTGCGCCCCGCATTGCAACGGGTACGCGGTGCGGTGTTCATCAGTGCGACCGCCGGTGCTATCGCTGGTCAACTCGCTGGCAGGCGACTTCCTGGCACGTTGCTGGCATGGGCGGGCGGAGGTGCGTTGTTCGGCGCAAGCATCGCGATGCTGTGGGCCGGCGCCGCGCTGCTTGGCCACACGGTTCTTGCTCACAGTCGTGCTCCTCGGTGGCTCGCGACAGCGATCGGACTCGCCGTCGTAGCGTGGCAATCGGCGGCGATCTATGTCTTGGTGCGAGGTAGTTCGGTCACCATTGCCGGACCCGCAGACGCGTTCGGCAGCCTCGCGCTCTGGGGATGGCGTCAGCACGCGAGCGACTTGATCGCAGTCGCAGTCGGTGCCGTTGCGGTTCTCGCGGGCTTGCTCTTGCTCAGCCGCATTTCGCTGGAAGCCTTGGGTCGACGAAGTGCGCTGGTCGCGCAGCTGCGGTTCGCCGTCACGATGCAGGATCTGCGAACGGTGATTCTGCTTCGTCGGCAACTGAATCAAGAGCACACTCGGCACAAACCGTGGAAGCGCCTTCAACCCGTTGCCCGCAAAAGCCTGACGAGTGTGGTCCGTCGTCGAGGTTGGCAGGGTCTTCTGCGTTTCCCGATTACTCGCGTGGCGCGCATAGCGGCACTTTCCATCGCGTTTGGGGTGTTGCAGGCCGTCGTTGTGCGCGGCACCACTCCCGCCGTCATTGCGAGTGCGTTCGTTGCTTTCGTGATTGGTCTGGAGGTGATGGAGCCGCTGTCGCAGGAGATCGATCAACCAGATCGCACCGATAGTTTCCCGATCGAACGTGGCGAACTACTGATGCGTCATCTGCTTGCGCCAACCGTCGCCTTGTTGCCCTTCGCGGCTATCGCTGGCATCGCGGCCATTCTCACGCTGGGCAGCGTCGATGCGATCGCACCAGTAGCCATCTTCGCGTTACCCAACTTGCTTGCTGGTGCCGCTGGCGGAGTGGTCAGCATTGTGCGTGATGCACCCGACCCGATCAGCGCAACCGGCAATTCGGCTACGCAGTCGTTTGTACCGCCGGAGATGGCCGGCTTTGGCGCCACCCTGCGCTTGCTGTGGCCGATTGTGGTGAGCGCTTTCGGGTGCTCAATGGTCTTCGTCCTTCGCGCCGCTGCCGATTCGGGAGGAGGCACCGGAGTACTCGTCGGTGCTGCGGTGCGCGGAGCAGTTGGGTCGGTGTTGCTGGCGTTCCTGGTCGGCTACTGGACCAAAGTTCGCGATCGGGTGCGTCGCAAAATCAAGGCCTTCCTCAATGAAGGCCGTGCCCAAGCGTTGGGAGCGCGCTAACCATGACTGCGACTACTGACACCACTTCATTGCGCGACCTTGCACTCAGCACGATTCAGCTGAGTAAGGACTATGGCGATCGTCCGGCGGTGTTGCCGCTCGATTTACAGATTCCGTTCGGCCAGCACGTTGCGCTCGTCGGCCATAACGGAAGCGGCAAGACCACGCTGCTGCGTATGGTCGCGGGGCTACTCGATCCAACAGGTGGTAGCGCGCGCATCGGCGGTCATCTGTCTGGAAGCGCGCCAGCGCGTGCCGCGCTCAGCTGGCTGTCGGACACGCCAACCTTCTACGACGATCTGTCGCTGCGCGAGCACCTCCAGTACGTGTCGCAACTTCATGGAGTCACCGACTCGTCGAGCCGCGCCGAGGAATTGCTCGCTCGCCTGCAACTCGAGAATCGTGGCAACGACGTTCCCACCACCTTCAGCCGTGGCTTGCGGCAGAAAGCGGCGATCGCGCTAGCACTAGTGCGGCCGTTTCGGGTCTTGCTCGTCGATGAACCGTTCGTCGGGCTCGACGCGGCCGGAAAGCAGTCGCTGCTTGAGCTGCTCGACGAGGCTGCCGCCGATGGACGCACGCTGATCGTGGCCACCCACGAGTTGGCGTTCGTCGACCGCGTGCAGCGCCTGCTTGCGCTGCGTGACGGCGAATTGGTGTACGACGGAGCGCCTGGTGCGACCGACGTACATCAGCTGGTGCGAGCGGGCTGAGTCCGCGATACTCTGCGACCTATGTTGGAATTCGCCACCGCCAGTTCATCTTCAAAAGACCCGGCTGCCCTTGCTGCCACTCTCACAGCGAAGTCGGCCGATGGCTGGGCTGTCGTCAGCATTGTGTCGACTGCTAGCGAAGTCACCGCCTTTCTAAGCAGAGAGGCGACGTCGGCTCCCGCTGCCGCATCGTCGGCCGCATCCACTGCCACGACCACGGCCACGACCACTGGGTTCACGCCGCTTACGGCGAGTTCTCCTGCCGCTGAGCCCGCTGGCTGGGCCGTAGCGCCCGAGCCCGCCCCGGCAGCGACAATGCCAACGCAGTCGATGGCGCCAATCTCGACGCCCTCATATCAGCCAGCGGCAGCAGCAACGCCCGCGGTTCCCGCCGGTTGGTACGCCGACCCGGCTGGTCGCTTCGATCTGCGCTACTGGGACGGTGGCGCTTGGACCGAGCACGTTTCGCGTGCCGGCCAGCAGTACACCGACGCTCCCACTGCCTGATCTCGTCCGGCGTAATTCGGCGCGCTAGCCGCGCGCCGTTAGCCTGAACCTATGCGTGCGACTTCGATCGGTCACGCGGGCATCCTCGTCGACACGCTCGACGGTTCGATCGTTTGCGATCCTTGGTTTCTACCGCAGTTCTTCGGTTCTTGGTTCGTCTTCCCGCGCAACGATCAACTGTCCGCCGAGTTGATGCAGCGCATTTGCAACCCGACATATCTGTACATCTCGCACATTCACGCCGATCACCTCGACGAGCAGTGGCTTACAACCAACATGAACAAGGAAGCCACTGTCCTCATCCCCGGTTACCCCACGCGCGAGCTCGAGCGGATTCTGCTGCGACTCGGTTTCCACAACATCGTGCGCACTTTCGATGGTGAGGAAGTTGCGCTCGGTCCCAACCTGACCATTGCGATTCACTGCGAAACCAGCATGACCGATGGGCCGGGAGGCGATTCGGCGCTGATGATCAGCGACGGCACGGGTCGTTTGGTCAACCAGAACGATTGCCGAACCAACGATCTTGAGGCGCTGCGTCAGCATGGACCCGTCGACCTGCACTGGCTGCAGTACAGCGGTGCGATTTGGTACCCGATGGTGTACGAGGAATCTCCCGAACGGATGCGCACGTTGGTGGATGCCAAGGTGGCCAGCCAGTATCAGCGGGCGATGCGCTACGTGGAAGCGATCGGTGCGCGCGCAGTTGTGCCGAGTGCCGGGCCACCGGCGTTTCTCGATCCCGATCTCTTCCAGTTCAACGTCATCAACGGCGACGAGCTGAGCATCTTCCCCGATCAGCTCAGTTTCCTGTCGCGTCTAGATGACGCTGGGCATCAGGGCATCCTCGCGATTCCCGGTACCGAGATCGAGATCGGTCCCGATTTCACCGTGTCTCACCCGATGCCGCAGGCCGAGGTCGACGACATCTTCGAGAACAAGGCGAGTTATCTGCGCAGCTACCAAGCGGATTGGCTGCCTTGGTTGCAACGAATGAAAGCCGATTGGCACGCGCCGACTGACGATCTATTCGGAACGTTGAAGGCGTGGTGGGAGCCGCTGATGGAGATGGCGCCAACGTTGTGCGACGCGGTTGGCGCCGTCTGCATTTTGAACGCGGGAGAGCTAACCATCGCGATCGACTTTCCGAATCGTAAGGTTCGAACGGCCGTGCCCGGCGAAGCGCACTCGTTTCGATTCACGATTCAGCGCGAACTGGTCGAGACGGTGGCGGCCCAGCATTCCAACGACTGGAGTAACGCCCTGTTCCTCTCGTGCCGATTCTCGGCGTGGCGCGATGGGCCGTTCAACGAGTACCTCTACAACTTCTTCAAATCGCTTTCGGTCGAACGCATGCGTCGCGCCGAGGCGGAAGCGCTGCGCAAGCTCGATCCCGACCGCGGTGGTCTTGCCGATCAGGAGTTCGAGGTCGACGGATGGATCATCGAACGTACGTGTCCGCATCGTCAGGCCGACCTGAAAGTATTCGGCGAAATCGACGGTGACGAGTTCGTGTGCACGATGCACGGTTGGCGCTTCGATCTCGCCACCGGAACTTGTCGAAACGCTGCCGATCATCGCCTACGCGTTCGGCGCGCCGACACTTAACGACGATCGCTACTCGTGCACCCAAATCTTGGTGCCGATTGAGATCAGGTCGTGCTCCCAGATGAAGTCCATTGCCTCGACGCTCACGCGCACGCAACCATGCGACGCGGCACGCTTCGGCACACTGTTCGATCCGTGAACGGCCACCGCTCCGCTGAAGTACTTCGGGCGATAGAGCTCGCCCAATTCGCCTCTCCACCATCCCATGGGACGTTCGCGCTTCACTGTCCACAAGCCGTCAGGGGTGACGGCGTCTCCGAATTCAGAGTTGGCTACGCGGCTTCCTGTCGACGTGTTAAAGGTCCATAGCGTCTCGCCCTTGACGACAATGAAGACCAACTGTCGTGCCTTGTCGACTTCCACCCAGCTGCCGGTGTCCTTTGTTCCGCGCGCCCGCTCGGTGAGACCGTTCAATTGATCTGTGGTGGCTTGATCGAGCCGGCCCGAGATCGGCAACGAAACGTACTTTTGAAACGCCATGACGGCCTGGGCAGTGGTAAATCCGTACTCGCCGTTTGCGGGGCCGGTCCAGAAACCAAGTTCGGTGAGTCGAGTCTGAGCCGCTGCAGTCGAGGGACCACTCGTTGCCCCTACGGCGACGAGTTCTACCCGCGATAGCTCTGACGCGCGAACCGCAGACGCGTTAGAACCTGCCGACAGTGCGGCGATCACCACAACGAAGCCCAAACAGCTTCTGCGATGTCGCACGTTGGCCGTTCCTGTTGCCCTCAAGCCCGTTGATTGTATTCGCGCGATGACGGTAACTAACAGTGCGACCGCGCGCGTCCGCACCCAATATCCGGCTCAACTAGAGCCCCCAACATGGCTCGGATCTCGATGCGGACTTCATCGATAGTCCGAGTGGATGGCCGTGGAATCGCGTTCGGAACTTCCAATGGCGACACCGCGTGCAGTTCGACCAAGATCGATTGCGCCTGGAAATCGGCTTCCATTCCCTGCCACAGAAACCACTCGACCTTCTCAAAGCGAAAGCCGGCCCTGCCATACCTGACCCCCATCGCCTTCGCCATGCGAGCGGTGACTTCATCAGCTGTCCTGCCGCCGTACCTTCCGGCAAACGCGTTGGGCGAGTGCATGTGAATCGTGAGCGAGGGCCGCACGGCGGCCGTCAGTGCCTTTAAAGCTGCCGTTTCGGGCTGCTTTTGGGAGTGTCCGTCGGCGTTCAGGTCGCGGCCAACGGCGTTGTTTCTTGTGTAGTTCGCGTAGCCATCGGGGTTGAGTGTGGGAATCAACCAAACCCCGTACGCGGTTGGAGGGTTTTTGCGAATCTCGTCGACGACCAGCGTTGGCGAGCACTCGTTGCCATGAATCTGCGCGACGATGATGTAGGTCTCGAGACCCTTTCTCGACGGGTCGGTTGGACCCCAGTACTCAGCCCAAATTGGCCGACCCAAAACTGACTTGCCGATCTGTTTGACCCGAACGGGCAAATGTTCTCGGTCGTTCAAGCCGGGCATTCCCTCAGTTATCTCGTCGCAGAATCCTTTCGGATACACCGCCACGTCCTTTTCGCGACTATCTGCGCGCGCTGCGATCTCACGTGCCGTGACAACTGGTAGTGAAGACGCGCACAACGAAACAAATAAGAGGGCAACCGTGAAGGTCGCAGAGCGAGTGCTGAGGTAGCGGGGCTTCATCTTTTGTAATTCTTGAGAGTGGCTAGTGGAATCTATCGACTACGCAGTCCTAACGAACGACGGCAAAGACATCACGCTCGCACTGGAAGACCGTCAACGAACCCGCGGTACCTCGCCGTTTGATCCCCGGTAGATTAGGGAATTCGAATGGACATGAGCGCTGGACACATCGCAAGTCGGCGTAAGCGCACAGACATCGAAGGATTGCGAGCGGTCGCCGTCGCGCTAGTCGTGCTTTACCACGCGAGGGCTGGCCTGTTCACCGGCGGTTATGTTGGTGTCGACGTCTTCTTTGTCGTGTCTGGCTTCCTAATCACGAACATTCTGCTCGACGGGCTAAACACGTCGAACACCATCCTGCTCCGAAACTTCTGGGCACGACGGATGCGTCGCATCGTGCCGATGGCAAGTTTCGTCGTGGTGTTGACGGTGATCGCGTCGTACCTATTCTTGGAGGCTGGCCGTGGCCCCGACCTGATCCCGGTAGCGCTTGGGGCTATCGGGTTCTGCGCCAACATTGTTCTGTTCAACACGACGGGCGACTATTTGTCCGGCGTCGAGTTGCCGTCGCCTCTGCAGCACTTCTGGTCGCTAGGCGTAGAGGAACAGTTCTACGTCTTCTGGCCGATCATCGTCCTGATTGTTGCCCGACTCGCGCGCGCCCGCTGGCGTATCTGGGTCGGCGTTGTGTGCCTCGTGTTGTTTGCGTGGTCACTGTTCGAATCGATGCGGATCACGCCAATCGATCGCGGTGGGGGCTACTACCTCCCTCAGGCAAGGGCCTGGGAGATACTCGCCGGCGCGCTGCTGGCAATTTTGGGGACGAGGTTGCACCGGTTACCCAACATGTTCTGCGCCGCCGTCGGCTGGGCAGGGCTCGGTGCACTTGTGTACTCCGCGACTTTGTTTAACGACGAGACCAACTTCCCTGGCCATCTCGCGCTGGTGCCGGTTCTTGGCACAGTGGCAGTGCTCATCGCCCGCGAGGTCAGGTTTGGGCCGGTCATGATTCTGCGATGGACACCGTTACAACTAATCGGACGTTGGAGTTTTTCCATATACCTCTGGCACTGGCCTGTGCTCGTGATTGCAGAGGCGCAGTTCGGTGTGCTCTCGGGTGTTCAATCCGTTGTCGCAGTTGCTGTGTGCGTGGCGCTATCGGCGGTGAGCTACACCCTCGTTGAGCGTCCTATCCAATGGAGCAGATATCTGACGGTGCGTCCGATGCGCACCTTCACCATCGGTTTCTCGGTTCTAGCTCTGCTGCTCGCCAGTGGCACCGTGTTAATGGCGACGAGACAGCCAGCCGACGACACCCCCGGCTTCGTCGCGCCGGCGGGGTTGGACGAGGCACGCCAAGAAGCGGTGGAGGTGAACAACGCGCCGACAACTACCGCACCGGCCGATGTCACGACGACGCTTCCGGTCGTCCATCCGGTGAACGCGTTGCTGGTCGGTGACTCGGTGTTAGCGGCCGTGCGATATTACGAACAGGGTTCGCTCTCGATGGAAGGCTTCAATTACGTCCTCGACGCTGAGTCGTGCAGACGACTTACTAGCAGTGGCTGCTTGGGCAAAGAGGAACGCATACCGAATAGCGCGACTGATGTGGTGGAGGATTTTGCCGGCCCGTTAGGCGTCGTCGTACTTGTTGGCGGCTATCACTCGAGCAAGTACAGCTTGCGCGCCGAACTGCAGGAGTTCGCCGCTTCCGTTAGCGCCAAGCGCGCGAAGCTGGTGATCCTTACGTTCAAAGAGACTCTGAAGTACAGAGCTCCTGGTTCGGGCGGCACCAGGTCGATCTACTCCGATTTCAACGACATCGTTCGCGAAATGGCTGCGGCCGGCGAGCTAGGTGACGTGACGGTTGCTGATTGGAACCTGTTCTCGTATGAGCAGGAGGGGTGGTTCCGACGTGATGGCATGCACCTGTCGATTATCGGGACACTCGCGATGGGATGGATGATCTCAGCAAGCATCGCTGCACTTTTCGACAATCCGTGCCCGTTCGACGGCACATACCCATGTGTTGTGCCAGCGATCGCCGACCCGACCATCGACTGGCTTACCAGGTACAACGCCGTGTTTACCGAAGGCCATTGCTATGAGGACGGCCCCCGACGCGTACGGGACTGTGATCCGCGCCCGCGTTGATTGCTGGCAGCGACTCCTAGTCGTGAACCCGCTAGTCGTGAACCCAGACTGGAGTGCCTAACGGCACCAGGTTGTTTTCCCAGATGAAGTCCATGGCGGCCGTGCTGAGGCGAACGCAACCGTGTGACACAGGTGTGTTCGGTACCCGCGTCATTCCGTGAATGGCCACGCCACCGCGGAAGTACTTCGGTCGGTAGATGTCGCCAAGATCGCCTTCCCACCAGCCGTCTGGGCGTTCGCGATTGGTCTTCCACACGCCGTTTGGAGTTACTGAGTCGCCGCTTTCGGGTTTGCCCGTGTTTCGGTTCGTTGATCGATACGGAATCTCGCTGCCCGTCGACGTGTTAAACGTCCACAGCGTCTTTCCGTCGACGATGATGAACAACAGTTGCTTTGCCTTGTCGACTTCCACCAGCGTGCCGTCGTCCGCCGAGCCATGTGCTTTCTCTGGGAAAGCTGTCAACCAACCAGCTGTCTCTTCGTCGAGCTTGCCGCTGGCTTCGATGCCGACGTACTTCTGAAAGGCCATCACCGCCTGCGTGGTGGCGAAGTCGTAGTCGTCGTCGCTTTCGCCCGCAAAGAAGCCGAGTTGTGTCAACCGCGCCTTTGCGATCGCAGTATCGGAGCCGTCGTCCTTGCCAACGGCGACAATTGCCGCGGCAGATGGGCCGACAACCTCGACGCTTACGGCCAACGGGGCGAGCACCGGAACCGTGATTGCAGGAATCGTTTCAGGAACTGTGGTCGCCGGCTGTGTCGTCTTCGGGATGGTGTCTCTCGGATCCGTCGTCTTCGGCACCGTCGTGACCGGCTTGGTCGTGGTTTCCGGTGCGGTAGTCGGGTCGTTCGTCTGCGCGGAGGTTGTCGTTGAACAGGCCGACATTGTTGCGAGCGCGCCAATGCAGCCGAGCGCAAGAACTATTCGTTTTAGGTCGTTCATCGAAGAGTGCGTGCCTCTGAAATCGTCCGCTAGTGAGTGCAACGTTAGCCAAGATCTGCGATTTCTTGGGCGCGGCACCGCTCGCGCGGTACATCCTCGATGCGGAATGCCGCAGTTTCTATACGTTCTGCATCCGCGCCAAGAGTTGCTAACAGGGAGTCCAGTACCTGCTGCGCTGAAAAACCGGTTGCGGCGAGATCGCTGAGCGTGACTGCGCCGTGGCGTTTGGCCAACCGGTTTCCGTCGGGGCCGACAACCAGCGGCACGTGGGCATAGAGCGGCTCGGGAGTCTCGAGCAATTGTTGTAGCAAACGCTGCCGTGGCGTGCTGGCCAGCAGGTCGCCGCCGCGGGTGACGTGAGTGATGCCCTGCGCTGCGTCATCAACAACGACAGCCAGGTTGTACGCGGGAACGCCGTCGTTGCGTTGAATCACAACGTCGTCAGCGGCGCCCTCGAAGCGCCCAGCGATCAGGTCGTCGACCACGAATCGTTCGCCGTCGCTGCGCAACCGAAGTGCCGGCCGCCGACCGGCCTCGCGAAGCTGCGACAGGCGTGCGGCAGTCAGTTCGCGGCACGTTCCGGGGTAGGCGTCGCCTTCGGCGACGTCACCGTGTGGCGCCTGTGCTGCTTCACGGATCTCGCGTCGACTGCAATAGCACTCGTACACCCGCCCCAGTCGCTGGAGGGTCGCGATTGCGTCGTAGTAGAGCGGGAACCGCTCGGATTGGCGAACAACTGGCGCCTCGCTGTGCAGTCCGATGGCGGCGAGGTCGGCTAATTGGCTGGCCTCGTGCGCCAACGACGAGGTCACCCTGTCGAGATCCTCCATACGTACCAACCATTCACCACTCGCTGCGCGTGTCTGCAACCACGAAGCCAATGCCGTTCGAAGATTGCCCAGATGCAGCGAACCCGTCGGCGAAGGGGCAAATCGGCCGCGCATCGGTCCATTATCCCGGCTTTCGGCCGCTATCTCGGTCAAGCAAGGCCGCGCACTTGCCGAAGAAAACACGCTGGATCAACAGATGCGAGAGGAACAGGTGGCAGCGGAAGAGGCGATTGAGGCAGACGAGGCGACTGCCGCTTTCGTGCGCGAGCGCGCCCTCGCGGCCGTCGTGACGAACCTGGTGCCGACACCGTTCGTTCTATTGCCGTTCGTATTACTCATCGCCGCCCTCATGCGAGAGGACCTCTCAGCGACGCGACTGAGTTGGTGGTTGATGCTGACAGTCGTCAGCACTGTGATCAGCCTCATCGGGCTCTACCGCTATTACATGCGGTCCGCGCCACGTGGCGTGACGAAAGTAACGAAGTGGACAATCGGCGTTGGCTTCTGCACCGGCGGGCTTGTGTTCGGTATGTGCCCATGGGTTGCTGGTGAGGAAAACGTCGAAGTCGTGCTGGCCTTCACGGTCTTCCCGAGCGTCGCGGCGACTATCGGCTGCATCGTCGCAGCTGGCAGGCGCGACCTGTACATCGCGTTCCTCACCCCGTTGGTTGCTGTTTCGTCAACCACGCTTCTGATGGCCGATTCGGCGCTGTTGCGAGCGCTCGGAGTTCTCTCGATCTTCTTCGGGTTCAGTTTGTTGCTGCTGCACCACGCGGTCAGTCGCAACGCGCTCGATGCAATTCGACTGCAATGGCGTAGCCAGCGACTGCTACGCGATCTCGCGCACGAGCGCAGTGAGTTGACCGGCGTGAACGATCAGTTGGCGTCGATCAACAAGCGGCTGGCGCACCAGGCCACTCACGATCCGCTCACCGGTCTTTACAACCGTCGCGGCACGTTGGAGGTGCTGGATCAACTTCTCGCCGGCGCGGATGCGTCGCGCCCGGTCGGACTCTTGTTCTGCGACCTTGATCGGTTCAAGGCCGTCAACGACGCTCTCGGTCACCGCGGTGGCGATCGCTTCATCAGCATCATCGCCGACCGACTGTTGCGCAGCCTCGATGCGGGCTCGATCGCTGGCCGCATGGGCGGCGACGAGTTTGTCGTGGTGATGCCCGGTCACGATATGGAGGGCGCTGCCGCCATTGCGAGCCGTCTTGTCGGGGTCTTGGCGCAGCCGGTGCACGCCGAAGGTCGCGACATGCCTTCGTCTGTCAGCATTGGCGTTGCCTGCGCTCCGGAACATGGGACGGCCGCCAGCGAACTGCTACGTCACGCAAACGCCGCGCTTTATCGCGCCAAGTCGAGTGGCCGCAATCGCGTCGAGCTGTTTGACGGATCTATGCAGCAGGCTCTCGTCGATCGACTCGAAGGCGAACAAGCATTGCGTCGCGCCATCGACGACGACGAGATCATCGCCTTCTTCCAACCTGAGATTGATGCGTCGAACGGCGACGTCATTGGGGCTGAGCTGCTCGCCCGATGGGTTCCTCGCACCGGGCGCGTCATCCCGGCAAATGAGTTCATGTCAGTCGCCATGTCGGCTGGGCTGCTCAACCGCATTACTGAGAAGGTGATCGGTAGCGCCCGCCCACACATTCGTCGATTGGCGATGCTTGGTCTTCCGCCGGGTTTTCGTTTCCGCGTGAACATCGCGCCGGAGGCGACTGAGCACACGTGGCGCGACGATCCGTTGCATGAGATCGTGAAGGGAATCGACCCGTCGCTGGTCACCGTCGACGTCAGTGAAGCCGCCGTCGACAGCGACACCGGTGTTGCGGCAGCGACTCTGGCCGCGTTTCGCGCGAGCGGAGGCCGCGTGTGTCTCGACGACTTCGCGCGCGGCGTTTCGTCGCTCAGTTTGTTACGGCGATTGCCGCTCGACGAGGTGCGCATCGACCGATTGTCGATCGACACGATCACGGCGCATCCTCACGATCGTGCAATTGTGCGCTCGATCATTGCGCTGGTGCGCGAGATCGGTCTTGCCGTCACGGCCGACGGTGTCGAGACGGGCGCGCAGGCCGACGCCTTGATTGCCCTTGGCTGCGTGCGCCAACAGGGTCACCTGTACTCGCAGGCATTGCCCGCAGGCGAGTTTGAAGACTTTCTGCTGGCTCGGCTCGCCGAGCGTTACGCATTGGCCGATCAGCAACCCACGTGGGAGACCAACGATTTGACCTAGTCTCGCGCCAGACGTTGCTGTGAACGACTAGTTGAAGCAGGGGGTAGCTGCATGTTTTGTCCGTCGTGTGGTGCGACTATTCAGGCCGGTCAAAAGTTCTGTACGTCGTGTGGCTCAGCGCTGACTGGGGCGGCACCGATTGTTGCAACGTCCGTGAACGAGGCCGACGCTTCACCGACGCCTCCGCTGGGGCAACCGTTGCCGCCGCCGGTGACCGCACCGATCACGACAATTCTTCCCACGATGCCCGGCGCAGGTCACGCCGCGGCACCCATCACCGGACAGTACCCAGCAACCGCCGCGCTTTCGGTCGTCGAACAAACCTCTGCGCCTGGGTATGCCGGCCCTGCGTGGGATGCGGTCGGTGATGTCTGGGAACCCACCGGTATGACGGGTGTAACCGGAGGCGTGCAACCCTTCCGCATCACGCCATTGGTTGCCATTGCGTCGTTGGCCGGCGTGCTCGCGGTCGCTTCCGCCTTTGTCACGGTTGCGGGCATCGAGATCAGTGGTCTGACGGGTGTGCTGCCGACCAAGCAAGAGTTCAAGCTCAACGACTTCGCTTCGAACCTCACGGTCGGCGCGATCGTGGCGGCGCTGGTGCTGATCATTGGTGCCTCGATGGGCGCCACCGGCCGGCGCGTCGGCAGCGGCCTGGCTGGCGGCGCCGGCCTCGCGCTCGCCGGAATGATGGGCATGGTGCTCGGCCAGGTCACGCAACTGTTCGACAGCAACGAGTTTGCTTTGCTGAGTAGCGGCGGTTCATTCACGCTCACGACGACGCGCGACATTGGCTTCTGGCTAGCCGTCGCGTCGGCACTGCTCGGTGGTGCGGCGTTCGTTCTGTCGTTCGAGAGCGCGGGTCATGATGGCCATCCGCCGATTCCTGCCGCCGTCTGCGCGGTTGGTTTGTTGGCAACTGCGATGGCCGTAATCGGACCGATGATCCCGTTGAACGACGTTCCGTTCGGCGACCAGTTCAGCAACGACTTTGTGCCGCCGGCAACGCTGCTGCTGCGACAGCTTGTCCTCATCCTCATCGCCGTCGGCGGCGTAGTGGGGTTCACCCGCAACCGTCGTTGGGGTCTTGGGATGGCACTCGGTGCAATCAGCGTCGGCGCGTGGCAATTGATCACGGCCGCTACCGAGTCGGGAGACATCCCGCTCAGCTATGCGGGCGGCAACCCAGGCGCGCTCGACTTTGCCCCGCATGCCGTCACCATCATCGGCGTGGTCGGGATGGTTCTGGCCGGTGCCGCCGGATTGGTACTCGCGTCGCAACGACGCCCGGAGTGAACCGCGACCTGCCGCCGCTTCGGCCGGCACGGCGTACGCACACGGCCGCGCTGGTGTCGGCGTTTCTCGCAATCGTCGCCGTCGCTGGCGTTGTGACTTACGCGCTGGCTCGTTGAATCGCCGCCGCCGCAACCTGGTGCCCGCGCTGTGCTGCGGCTACCGGATCTGGATTGGTAGCTAGCGCCAGTAGGAAGCCGGCGGCGAATGCATCGCCTGCGCCAGTCGTGTCGGTGACATTGGCGAGCGCGTTGGCCGTGACTTCGAGAGGCGGCTTGCCAGACTGCATCACGATTGCGGGCAGCGCCCCTTGCTTCACCACGATCAGTGCACCGGCCAGGTTGTCGGGGGTTAGTGCTGCGCCGAGCGTCGCCGCCTCTAGCTCGTTGGCCAGCACTACTGTCGGTCGCAGCGAGCGAATGACGTCGATCGCGGCTGTCACTCCAACATGTTCGAGCACGGCCGCCGACGACGTGTCGATGCTGATGGCAATGTTGCGAGCCGACGCCCAACGGGCGAGCGTCGTGGCTGTCGTTGCGAGAGGCTCGCCGACGAATGAATAGAACGGTATGTGCAACGTGTCGAGCCCGTCGAGCCACGCTTGCTCTGGGTCGGCGAGCTCTGTGCAGGCACCTCGGTCGGTCAACATCGTCCGTTCACCAGCGATATCGAGCAACGCGATGACTGTGCCAGAGCGACCGGCGCGCCGCACCACCACGTCCGCGCCCGTTGCAGCAAGCGCGTCGGTCAAGCCGCGGCCAGCAGCGTCGTCGCCCACCTGCCCGATGAACCGCGCCGATCCACCCGCTAGGCACGCCGCGGCGACAACGTTTGCGGCGCTACCGCCACGGCGGTGCACGATTAGCGCGGAGGTGTCGCTGGCAACGTTTACCGACTCGCGCAGGTGCACCACGACGTCTGCAATTAGATCGCCAATTACGCCCAGCATCGCTCTACTCTTGCACGCATGAGTGGGCAATCCTTGAGGGACCAGCTACAGACGGCGCTGACAGCAGCGATGAAGGCGCGTAATGAGGTGGCGCTTTCTGCGCTACGTCAGGCGCTGACGGCGATCGCCGTCGCCGACACCGCTGGCGACGAAGTTGCGTTGCTGTCTGACGATCAGATCATCTCGGTGTTGGTAGTCGAAGTGCGCAAGCACCACGAGACCGCCGATGCGTTCGTGACCGCAGGTCGGCAGGATCGAGTCGATCGCGCCCGAGCCGAGGCCGCCGTGCTGGAGGTATACCTGCCAGCGTCGTTGAGTGATGACGAGTTGGCGAGCATCGTCAGCGAAGAGATCGCAACCGCGGCTGCTGCTGGCCTTGAAGGAATGAAGGCGATGGGCAAGGTGGTTGCGGCTGTACGCGAGCGTGCTGGGGCGACCGCCGATGGCAGCAAGATCGCGGCGATGGTTAAGGCAGCACTCGCTAGCTAGAGCGGACACAGGGTCGACCGTCTGCTTCCAACAGACGAGCAACACGCAGTGCCGAGTCGTCAATGTTGGCAGTCGTTAGCCGACCGTCGTTAGCGGCCAACTCGATCGCGTCGATCACGGCCAGCGTGTCAGCGATACCGGTGAAGATCACAACGTCGACTCCTGCTTGAATCGAGAGCACCGCAGCATCGGCGACGGCGATTCCAATCGCGTCCATCCCAAGTGCATCGCTCAGTACCAGCGAGTCGGCATAGCCCAAGTCGCGCAGGAGCGAGATCGCGGCAGCGCTCATGCTTGCCGGCTGGCCATCAGTGAGTCCCGGCACGTTGAGGTGTCCGACCATGACAGCGGCGCCAGACGCGGCGAGTTGTTCAAACGGCAGCAAGTCGTAGCTGCGCATCTCGTCGAGAATCGGCGTCGTGGCTAGTTCGTCGTGGGTATCGGCGGTCGCGCTGCCGTGACCCGGAAAGTGTTTCAGCACCGGCAGCATTCCTGCCCGTTGCCAAGCGCCGACGTACTCCGCGCCAAGCGTGGTGACCTGCTGCGGATCGCCAACGAACAGCCGACCAGCCCCCAATGGATCGCTTCCAACCACGGGTCGCACATCGACAATCGGACCGAGTACAACGTCGATGCCTGCCGCCGCGACCACTTGCGCGTGACGATCGAGAAGCAGTGTTCGTTCGGCTATCTCCATTTGCGACATGTCTGCTTGCGAAGGCAGCGCCTCGAGCGCTCGCAGTCGCTGCACATCGCCGCCTTCCTCATCGGTTGCGATCAGCAGGCCATGCGCGCTCGTTTGCTCGAGTGCGTCCAGGTGAACCGCGAGGTCGAAGACGAACGTCTCGTCCGCCTGCATCAGCAGCACGCCACCGACGTGCAGGTCGCGAACAGTCTGTTCGACCAACGTCCACTGATCGGAGTACGCGCCGGGCCAAACGAGCAGTGCGATGCGATCGCGGAGCGGCCAGGTTGCAAGACACGCGACGAGCAAGTCTTGCGACGGCGTCGTTGTGGGCACGACGGTGTCGGCTATCAGGTTCACAGTGCTGGCCGCACCGGGCGCGCCGGTGGCTGGTGAGTTGCTTGAACATGCAGCGGTCAACAGCACCACGGCCGCAACCGCCGCGCGGCGCATTACGGAGTCGGCGGCTTGAACTCGCGTGCGAGGCAAACGTCCGATCCCAGGCTGCGGTCGGTGCACCACTGCAAAGCCTCGGCCTTAGAGGCAAACGTTTCGGGAACGATTGTGAGGAACCATCCGGTCATCGGGTTGCCGCCCGTCGTGAATTGAAAGGCACCACCGTCAACGAGGATCGCACCGTAGGTGTCGCGCAAGGGTTGGTGATCGGCGACGATCTCGACAGGCCCATACACAATCCCGTCGGCTTCTAGGCCAACCCGTTTGGCGCTGAGCTGGGGAATCCAGCTACCGACCAACGTGTCGGCGGTTGGTCGGTCCTGAGCGACAAGCAGCTGCAACTTCTCGCTCGCTGCCTGCACCGGATCTATCGGAATCGTGCTCGGATCGGTTGCAGTTGTCGAGCCGTCGACGACCACGGTTGTGGCGCCAGCGATCGTGGTCCCCAAACCATCTGTCGACGAATCGTCAGACTTGGTGACGAGATAGATGCCGCCGGCAACTGCGGCGAGTCCTAACAACGCGAGCACGATCAGCAACCCACCACGACCAGAAGAACCTGGTTGGCCAACCTGCCCAGGTTGCTCGGCTTGATAGTCGATTGTTGGTGAGGGTGCAGTGGCTGGTGCAGGGGTGTACGCCGCGGACTGAGTTGGCGGAAAAGCAGCTGGCGCTACAGCGATTACTGATGTCATCGCATCGGCTTGCGCGGCGCGAATGTTCGGGTCGGCGAACGGTTCGTCCGTGCGACGGCCGCACTCGCCGCAGAACCCTGCGCCCGTCGGAAGATTGGCACCGCACTGACCGCAAAAGCTCATCGACTAATCCTAGTTGTGCAGTGTTAGGCGCTGCCGAAGATCCCGATGGCCACTAGCGCGAGACCGACGACTACGTGCAACACGTCGTCAGCAGGCTTCCACCGAAACTGTTGCTTCGGGAACCAGTTCTGGCGGCTCGCAACCCATTGGTACAAGTCGATGACGCCGAAGCCGATCAGGAATGCTCGAATCGCCGTTTCGTTTCCGCCGAGTGCGATGGCACCGCCGAGAACGCCGAAGCACAAGTGGAAGATGTTGTACGCCGGAGCACCACTTGTCAGCGCCTTGTCGTCGGGGATTACGAAACCGAGAATACCAACAAGAATCAGCACGGCGGCGAAGATCTTCAGAATCGTTTCGATCATCGTTGCCTCTTTCGTAATGCATGGATGCAGCAGTGGCTGACACCACCGCAGGCCCACTTAGGCGGCGGCGAGCGCCGCCGTGAACATTGCCGATGCCACCAATTGGTCGACAGGTGCTGCGAACGAAATGAACACAGCAAAGATGGTGGTGGTCGACTCGTACCTAGCGGCAACGAAGTCGACGTAGAACTCGCCCGCCAATCCGCCGCCGTTGAAGGTCACGATCAGACGTGCCCCGACATCGGCGCCCTCGATGGTGGTGCCCTCCACCCGGCCCTCGAGTGTGGTCCCGGCAGGAGCGTCGGCTGCTAGTTGCCCGGGTACCTCGTTCGCGAGGCACTCGCGTCCCTCGTCGGTTCCGAGGATTCGCTCGAGCACTGCATAGGCGTCGGTGGCTGTTGCCTCAGCTGCGAAGACCCTGGCCTCGACTGAAGCTTGCGCTCCACCGAACGGTGAACCATCTGGCGGGCCTTCGGCATCGAGTTCCCACGAGGCCGCGCTGTCGAGGTCGAGGTTGTCGAGGTTGTACTCGTCAGGACTTAAGCACGCGGCGAAGACGATGTCTTCGCCCGACTCACCTTCCTCGCCGAGGTCGCTGGCGATAGTCCCGGTCCAGTCGATCGGCAGTGAGTCGAGCGCGGCCTGTACTTTCGCTTCTGCAAGCGTGTCGGCATCAGAGCTCGGTGCATCTGTTGGCTCGTCGCTCGGCGCGCTGAAGCCGTCCACGACGGCGTTGCCGAACGCGATGAGATTGGCGATGTCGATTGGTGCAGTGGTCGCGATGGTGAATACCTGATCGCCAGCGAGTACCGCGATCTGGGTAAAGCTTTCCGAGGCGGAGGCCGCGGCCTCATCCCCGAGACCGGCGATCGGCTCGTACGGCGTGTCGAACAGCACGAACGAGATCGTGAACTCGTAGCCAGCCTTGCCTGCTGCGCCGCCAAGATCTTCGATCGGCCGTTGCACGGCAAGCGTGAGGTTGGTGAAGGTGCCGTCGTCAGTGGTGAAGTTGTACGAGCACTGCGGAGTCGACATCTCGGACACCTCGACCTCGCTGATGTCGACGCCGAGTGTCGTCGACGCGATGTCTTGCGATACCAGCGCGCACACTTCTGCTGACGTGTAGACCTTGACCGTCGACGGGTCGACGACGTCGCCCGGCCCATCGCTGGTCGTATCCGCCGTCGAGTTCGCTACATCGGTCGTTCCGGTCGTGTCATTGGACTTAGCGTCGTCGCCGCCGCAGGCCACGGCCAGGGACGTCAACGCAAGAATTGGCAGGAGAGATTTCATATTCAAGAAAGTAGCACCGGCGCTACGACCGCTGAGTCGCCCACGCCGTAAGCGTTTCCGGGGATGTGTCTGGCTCAACGACGACTAACAGAACGTCGTCAGCGGCCAGAACAATGTCGCTATCGGGAACAAACGTGCGCGCGTCGCGGACGATGAACGCGACGATGGCGCCGTCGGGCAGAAGGTGTTCGTTGAGACGAGTGCCGACTACTGGTGATCGGGCAGTCAGTCGTACCTCGATGATGTCAGCGACAACGTCATCGAGCATCGCGATTTGTGCATGCGCGCTAGAGAGTTCTTCCGCGAAACCGAGTCGCTTGACCAGCGTGCCGACGGTGCCAGCCTGCACGATCAGCGATGCAAGCACCGTGACGAACACGACGTTGAACACCAGTGAGCCGTCAGGGTGACCAGCCGTCAACGGAATTGTCGCGAGCACGATGGGAACAGCGCCGCGCAAACCGGCCCACGACACGAGCGTGAACTCACGCCGGTTGAATCGGAACCACGGCAGACACAACGCCACAGCGATCGGCCGCGCAACGAACATCAGGGTTCCGGCGACAATCAACGCCGGGCCGACGACATCGAGCATGTCTGAAGGAAACACCAGCAGGCCAAGCATCAAGAACAGCACGGCTTCTGCTGCAGCAGCAAGACCTTCGTGGAAGTGCAGCAACGATCGAACGAGTCGCCGCTTGCGACCGAGCACGAGTCCAGTGACGTAGACGGCCAAGAATCCCGACGAGCCAAGTTCGGCAGCGACTCCGTACGACAGACCGGCAACCGCGAGCGCGAGAACTGGATACGACGATGCGCTCGGTAGGTGCAATCGCCGCAGCGCAACGCGCGATCCCATGCCGACGGCAAGTCCGACAGCGAGACCGCCAACGAGGTGCAGCAATCCGAATGCGACCCACTCGCCAATGCTCGGTGGATCGCGCCAGACCTCAACCATGCCAATTGTCAGCATCACGGCGACGGGATCGTTGAGGCCGGATTCCATCTGCAACAGGTCGCGTACGCGCGCCGGCATTGTTTGACCGCGCAATGCGCTGAACACCGCAGCCGCGTCGGTGGAGGCGACGACGGCGCCGATCAACAAGGAAGAGCTTGTGGGCAGATCGAATGCGAGTGCGGCACCACCGGCGGCGACCGCCGCAGTAATGACGACGCCGATTGTCGCTAGTAATGCGGCTGGTACGCCGGCTCTGCGTACGGCGTTGGGTGATGCGGCCAGTCCGCCCTCAAACAGGATGACCACGAGGGCGACGATCGAGATGTTTTGCGCAAGCCTGGCGTTGTCGAAATGAATCAGGCCGAGCCCGTCGTCAGCAACCGCCATTCCGATGACGAGGAACAGCACCAAGCCCGGGAGCCGGAATCGGTCGGCAACGCCACTGACCACAACGCCAACGATGACGAGGATTGCTCCGAGGAGAATTCCGGCGTCAACGAAGAAACTGCTGTGCATTCCACACTTTATGCCAGCACGCGTCTGAGAGTTGACGGCTCCAAACGTTGCCGACGTGCAGCTGGTCAGGCACAATGGACCAGTCGAAGGGGAGTAGCCCCACGGGATCGGTCGTCAATACGGCAGCTTGCTGCCCGGCCCCCCGGCCGCCTGCTCAGGCGGTAGCGAGACTTTCGACTGTCCGTTTGTCCGAGACAGTCGAAGGGAACACTCTGTCCATGTTTGCCGCTACCGATCGTTCGCAGTTCGTCGACCTTGATGTTCCGAGTTGGGCATGGTTCGCGCTCATCGGCATTATCTGCCTCTTGTTGGCGATCGACCTGTACCGACATCGCGACGATCATGCGCCCACGCCGAAGGAAGCACTCGTTGAGTCGATGGTATGGGTTGCTTGCGGAGTCGCGTTCTCGGGAGCGATCGCGATCGGGTTCGGCAGTGCTGCGTTTGGTGAGTACATAAGCGGCTACCTGATCGAGAAGTCGCTCAGCATTGACAACGTGTTCGTGTGGTCGATGCTCTTCACAACCATGGCGATCCCGCTCAAGTATCAGCACCGTGTGTTGTTCTGGGGCATCTTCGGAGCCCTCGTGTTGCGTGCAATCTTCATCGTGGCCGGCAGCGCGCTGATCAGTCGGTTCTTCTGGTTGTTGCTCGTGTTCGGCGTGTTCCTCATCTACACCGGCCTAAAGATCATTCGCCACCGCGCTGATGAAGGCGAGGAGGGCGCGACTCGCGGCCTCGGCTTCCTGCGCAAGCTGATGCCCGTGAGTGAGGAACTAGACGGTCACAAGTTCTTCACCCGACTCAACGGCAAGCGCGCTGCGACTCCGCTGCTGGCTGCGTTGGTAGTCATCGAGATCACCGACGTGATCTTTGCCGTCGACTCGGTGCCTGCGATTCTGGCGGTGTCGAACGAGTCGTATTTGGTGTTCGCTTCGAACGCTTTCGCGATTCTTGGTTTGCGCGCGATGTACTTCCTGCTCGCCAACGCGAAGGAAAAGTTCCACTACCTCTCGCACGCCCTCGGAGGCATCTTGATCTTCGTCGGCATCAAGATGGCGATCTCGCATTGGTACCACCTCAACACGTATCTGTCGCTCGCCATCATCGTGACGATGTTGGTCTTGGCGATCGTCTTCAGTGTGCGGCTCGCCAAACTGTTAGGCATTCCAGCGGATGAGGTAACACACGAAGGTCACGCTCACTGAGCGTTGTGTTCTACGCCTTCGGGTGAGCGAACAGAAAGTCGACGAGGGTGAACACCGTTGAGGTTGCGATCGGAGCGTGACCCTGTCCGTCGAAGTACCACAGTTCCACAGCGGTGTCGGCAGCACAGGTTCCGTACGATTGTTTGTAGGCCTCGATGCCTGCGAAGAGCGGGTCGTGGTCGTACGGCTCAGAGACCTCTTCGCTCGTGCATGCGTTGTCCGCCGCCCAAAACTCTGCAGTTTCAAAAGCGCTTGGGTGCGCGAACGGTTGCATGAAAGTGCCGCCGCCGAACTGGATGACGCTGTCATTGGTGCCGTGTACCTGCAGCATGCTGACGGGCTCGCTCGGCACGCAGTCCGCAGGGTTGAGGAAGACTGCCCCGGCAATGCTGACAATTCCGGCGATCGCGTCGGCGTGATCGCACGCCATGCGGTGAGCCATGAAGCCACCGTTGGAGTAGCCGATGATGAAGACGCGGTTCTGGTCGACCATCAACTTTGATTTCACGTCGTCGATGACGGCGCGTAGGTACGTGGAGTCGTCGACCGTGCTGCTGCCTCCGCAACACGCATCGGTCGCGTTCCAGAACTGCTCGCCGACTTCGTTAAAGGTGCCCTCCGGGAAAACGTAGATGAAGTCGCGTTCCTCGGCGAGTGGCTGGAGCTGGAGGTACAACTCGTCTATTCCTGCATTGGACCTGAAGCCATGAAGCATGAGCACGAGTGGTAAGGCAGTGGTGCCGACATACGAGCTGGGCACGAAGAAGTTGTATGGCCGCGCCGCAACGAGTTGCGCTACCTGGTCCGCGGGCAGCGTCGCAATCGTCGCCTCGGTACTCGCCGGCGTCGTGGATTCAGCGACGGTGGATCCAACGTCCGACGCACTCGTAGGTGTGGTTGTCTCGTCGGAGATAGAAGCGGACGAGTCGGTGGAGTCAGTGCTGTTGCCCCCGCCCGAGCAAGACACGACTAGAGCGGACAAGACGAGGATTGCGATCGGTCGGCGCATGGAGCGCAAAGCTAGCGTCCCGCAATTTTTCCCGTGGCTAACACGCACCAAGTGGGCGAGGGGGGACTTGAACCCCCACACAGTTGCCTGTACTAGCACCTGAAGCTAGCGCGTCTGCCATTTCGCCACTCGCCCGAGTGGATTCATAACGCTAGCCCCCGCCGGCGGGGTGCCCAACTCATGCGGGTGACTCGCCACTATCCTGAACTTTGATATGGGATTGCAGTCCTTTGAGCATGGTCTGGAGCGTATGGTCGAGGGCGTGTTTGCCCGCGGATCACGTTCCACCATTCGTCCCGTCGAGCTTGGGCGGCGTTTGCTGCGCGAAATGGACGATCAACGCAGTGTCGACGTCAAAGGTCGCCGCATTGTGCCCAACCTTTTTTCGATCAGCGTCAGTGCCCGCGATCACGCCGGTTTCGCCGACATCGATGAAGCGCTGATGCTCGAACTCAGCGAAACAGTTCGCGAATATGCCCGCGCCGAGGGTTACAACTTCATGGGTGCGGTCTCCGTCGACATGGCTATTGACAATGCGCTGAAGCCCGGCCGCTTCACAATCGCAAGTCGTATGCGCGAGACGGGTGGCGGCCTCGGTGCTGGCTCGCTTGTGCTGTCGAGTGGCGAGCGAATCACGCTCGGTCAGACCGTCATCACCATCGGTCGTCTGCCCGATCAGACAATTCCGGTTCCAGATGCAAACGTCAGTCGTCGTCACGCCGAGATTCGCCCTGCCGGGTCTGCGTATGTGTTGGTCGACCTTGGCAGCACAAACGGTTCCAAGGTGAACGGCGCACGCATTCAGGGCGAGCACGTTCTCCGCGACGGCGACATCGTGAGCGTGGGGATTACTCACCTGCGCTTCGAGGCGTCGTGACCCCTCGTGAGTGACGCACAGCTAAACATCCTCAACTACGCGCTACTCGCGCTCATCTACCTCTTCTTCGCGCGAGTGCTCTGGGCAGTTTGGAGCGAGGTGCGCGGGCCGCGCCCGGGCGTAAACAAGCCTCAGCCAGCGAATGCTCGCGCGGGAATGCCCGATGCCACGACTAAGGCATCGCGCCCACCCCTCGCTGTGCCGGGTGGGCACAATCCGAATCGCGGTAAGCGTGGGACGCCGTCGCGATTGACCGTGCTCGAGCCAAAGGTCCGCAAGGGTTCGGCGTACCCCATTGGGACCGAACTCACCGTCGGCCGCGGCGCCAACTGCAGTATCGGCGTCCCCGACGACACGTTCGCCTCGCAACTGCATGCTCGTGTGCAACTACGCAATGGCTCGATGTGGCTGGAAGACCTGGGCAGCACGAACGGCACTCACCTCAATGGTGCGCGCATCTCGATGCCCGTGCAACTAGCCGTCGGCGATCGTGTGCAGATTGGCAGCACGGTCTTCGAGGCCCAATGAAGAAGCGTCAGGCGTCCTCAGCACTCGCGATCGGCGCGGCCACCCACGTTGGTCGCGTTCGTACGGGCAACGAAGACGCGCTCATTGCCGAACCACTAGTTGTAGGTGTAGCCGACGGCATGGGCGGGCATCAGGCCGGTGAAGTGGCCAGCGCTCTGGCTGTGCAGATGTTGCGCGACCGGCTCGGCCAAGGCGCGTCGAGCGTTGAAGCTGCGATCGCTGCCGTCGTAGATGCGAACACGTCAATCTTCGCCGGTGCCCGCGACAACGCAGAACAGCGCGGCATGGGAACGACGCTGACGGCGCTGATCGTGCTGGCGGCTGGACAACCCGGTGATTCAACACGGCGATTCGTACTCCTCAACGTCGGTGACAGTCGCACGTACCTGCTGCGTGGCGGCCGTCTGCGCCGCGTCACGGTCGATCACAGCTACGTGCAGGAACTGTTGTCGACCGGCAACATCAGCGAGTTCGAAGCGCGCAGTCACCCACGACGAAACATTGTCACCCGTGCGCTCGGCATCGAGGCGACTGTCCGTGTCGACACGTGGGTGATTCCGTTTGTAAAGGGCGATCGCTTCCTGCTGTGTAGCGACGGGCTTGTCGACGAAGTCGACGACGACGAAATCGGCGAGTTGCTGGCGGCCAATCGCGATCCGCAGCGAGCAGCGCAGGCCTTGGTCGACGCGGCCAACGAGCATGGTGGCCGCGACAACACAACGGTAGTTGTGGTCGACGTACTTGATGGCGACGTAGCGGCCGACGATACCGCCGATCTTGATCTCGACCTGGTGTGGATCGATCAGCCCGCAGGCGCCCGCCTCGACGTGGATGCCGACGCGACAACTTCCAATCGCGACATGATCACCGCCGAGATCCCGATCACTCAGTCGGCGAAGTCCGCGCCACGCAAACGTTTCGGATTTGGCACGATCCTGTTCTGGTTCGGAATCGCCGTCATCATCGCTGGCGCAGTCACACTGGTGCTCGTCGTTCGCAATGCGGGCGAAGACCCTCCGCCCGTGACGACTACCACGACGACCTCCACGTCGACCACGACTACATCAACCACGACCACGACCATCCCCGCGACCACTTCCACCGGAGGCTGACGCGATGGGTTCCTCTTCGCCGCTCGCCACCGCTCGCCGAAATGGTGAACTCGGATTGGTCATCATGGCCGCCAGCATCACCGGTGCTGCCTACGTGCTGGCATCGCTGGGCAAGAACTCCGAGATGCCGGCAACAGTCGTGCCGTTCCTCGTCGCACTACTCGGCCTGCTCATCGTCGCCCACGTGGCCACCCGCTACTTCGCGCGCGGTGCTGACGGAACGTTGCTACCGCTCGCCGCGTTGCTGCACGGCATCGGTTACGTGATGATCGCCCGACTAAGCGATCGCCGCGCAGCGTTGCAAACCACATGGTCACTGATTGCGATCGTCGCGTTCGTGGTGGTGTTGCTGCTAGTGCAGCGGCCGCCCGACCTCGCTCGTTACAAGTGGACGTTCCTCTTCATTGGCGTTGGCTCACTTGTGTTGCCACTTGTACCCGGTATCGGTACCAGCGTCGGTGGCGCACGAATTTGGGTCACCATCGGTCCCGTCAGCATTCAGCCCGGTGAGTTCGCCAAGATCGGTCTCGCGTTGTTCTTCGCCGCGTACCTCGCAGATAACCGCGAGTCGATCGCGGCGGGCACACGTCGGATCGGTCCAATGCGTATTCCCGAGCTGCGTTACCTACTACCAATCACGATCGCGTGGGCAATCGCCGTCGTAGTCATGGTTGCCGAGAAAGATCTCGGTTCGGCTCTTCTGTTCTTCACCCTGTTCACAGTGATGATGTGGGTTGCCACTGAGCGCTCGATCTATTTGCTGGTCGGTTTCGTGCTCTTCGCCGCGGCAGCCTTTACCGCGCACCGAATGTTCGAAGTCGTACAGACGCGTGTCGCGATCTGGACCGACCCGTGGTCGCAATACGAAGGAAAGGGTTATCAATCGGCGCAGTCGATGTTCGCGTTTGCGAACGGTGGCACCGGCGGCACTGGCCTTGGCATGGGCAGCCCGAACAAGATCCCCGCCGCGAGTACCGACTTCATCTTCGCTGCGATCGGCGAAGAGATGGGACTGGTCGGTGCCGGGGCGGTGCTGATTGCATTCGTGTTGATGATCGGTGCCGGCTTACGTATCGCCATTCGCGCCGATCGGCCATTCGAGAAGTTGCTCGCGACCGGCCTAACAACCATCATCGGAATGCAGGCGTTCATTATCACGGCCGGCGTCTTGCGTGTGATTCCTCTGACGGGCATCACGCTGCCGTTCGTCAGCTATGGCGGCAGCAGTCTGCTATCGAACTACATCCTGCTCGCGCTTCTCATCAGAATCAGCGATTCGAGTGCGAAGCGTCTCGGCGAAGTTCCAAACGAGCTTTCGATCGGCGAGCGTTGGGACACGTATCGATTACAGCGCGCCGAGAAGCGAGCGGCACGCCCATGAACGGCCAGATCCGAAAGCTGACCGCTGCGCTGCTGGTCTTGTACATGGTTGTGTTCGTCGCGCTCAACACAATCCAGGTCGCACGCAAAGAAGCGCTCAACGACAATCCGAATAACAATCGCCAGACGATCCGCGACTTCAACCGCCCGCGAGGGCCTATCGTCACTGCCGACGGAGTCGTGATAGCGCAAAGTGTGCCAACGCTTGAAGGCTCGGCGTTCGAGTATCAACGCGAGTATCCGCGCGGCGACATCTTTAGCAATATCACCGGCTACTACACCTACGGCTATGGCAGTTCGCAAATCGAGCGAGTGCAAAGCGATGTGTTGATGGGCGACACAGCTGCACAAAAGGTTGCGAGTGTGTTTGGCAGCGGCGACAACACCGGCAGCGTGCGGCTGACTCTTCGAAGCGACGTCCAACAGTTGGCGGCAGACCTGCTCGGGTTCAGGGAAGGATCGGTGGTGGTGATGAACCCATCGACCGGCGCGATTTTGGCGATGGTCAGCGCGCCACGTTTCGATGCCAACCTGGTTTCAACCCACGATCAGGAACTAGCCGCACTGAATTTCGCTGTCCTCAATGAGGCCGAGGGCAAACCGTTGCTGGCGAACGCCTATCAAGAGCGCTACATGCCAGGTTCGAGTTTCAAGATCATCACCACCGGCATCGCACTCGAGAATGGCGTCACCAGCCTTGACCGCAGCTGGCCCGACGAGGAGGAATGGCTGCCGCCACAAACCGACGACCCCATCGAGAACTATGGGGGCAGCGAGTGCGGCGGCTCGATGGAGGAAGTCTTCTATCGCAGCTGCAACATTCCTTTCGCGCAGCTAGCCGTCGAGCTCGGCCCCGAGCGAATGATCGCCGGCACCCGCGCATGGGGCATCGGTGAGGAACTCCCGATTGATCTACCTGGAGCGGCCGCCAGCAATTTTGAAAAGTCTGGCAGCGAAGACATCGACTTCGCCAACAACCTTCCGCTGTTGGCGATTGGCGGGTTCGGCCAAGCGAACGACACGATGGTGCCACTGCACATGTGCATGGTTGCGGCCACTGTCGCCAACGGCGGGCGGATGATGAAGCCATATGTGGTCGACGCGACCCTCGACCACGACGGCCGTGTGCTCGACCACACCGAGCCGGCGACGTGGAAGACACCGATCTCGGCTGTGACTGCCGCCACACTGAACGACCTGATGGTGGAGGTGGTCAACCGAGGTACCGGAAAGTCCATGCAGCTCGCCAACGGCATTCAAGCGGCCGCCAAGACCGGCACCGCGCAGTTGAACAGCGCCGGTGAACCCCAGCGTTCGCACGCCTGGATAGTTGGGTTCGCGCCGGCAGAGGCCCCCCGTTACGTGGTTGCAGTGATGTTTAAGGGGACCAACGACGAGATCAGTGCTAGTACCGGTGGTCGGTTGGCCGGGCCGATTGCGAAAGCCATCCTCGATTATTTGTTCAGCACCGAATAGTGCAAGGTTGGCGCCGAATCGTGCTCACGTACGACGTGACTGAACTTGAGCGACGAGGGTCGGTAGCCTCGTATAGCGATTTCCTGCAGGAACTCGCCCAGAAGAGAGCGCAGTGAGCGACCACCCCCAGCCGACCGTTCTCAACGATCGCTACGAACTTCAACAACGGATTGGACGCGGCGGCATGGCCGACGTGTTCCTCGCGCGCGACCTACTGCTCGATCGCCCCGTTGCCATCAAGGTGTTGTTCCCCGAGTTCGCTGTCGACCCCAACTTTGTCGAGCGTTTTCGACGCGAAGCACAAAGCGCGGCCAGCCTCAATCACCCCAACATTGTTGGCGTTTACGACTGGGGCCAGCACACGAACACGTACTTCATGGCGATGGAATACGTGCAGGGCCGCACACTCGCCGACATCCTGCGCGCCAACGGCAGCATCAATAGCCAGCAGGCTGCCGAGATCGCTAGCGAAGTCGCTGCCGCTGTCGGTTTCGCCCATCGCAACGGTGTGGTGCACCGCGACATCAAGCCCGCCAACATCTTGGTGGGCTCTAACGGACAAGTGAAGGTCGCCGACTTCGGCATTGCGCGCGCGATGAACGCGGGCACCGAGAGCAATCTCACGCAGGCCGGTTCGGTAATGGGTACTGCGACTTACTTCTCGCCCGAGCAGGCGCAAGGTGCACAACCCGACCCGCGCAGCGACCTCTATTCGCTAGGCATCGTGCTGTACGAAATGGTTGCTGGCGCGCCGCCCTTCAGTGGCGAAAATCCGGTGAGCATCGCGTACAAACAGGTGCACGAGATGCCGCGGCCACTCAATCAGTTGGTCGTCGATGTTCCGAAGCCGTTCGAAGCGATTGTTGCCAAGTTGCTCGCTAAGCGACCCGAGATTCGTTATCCAAACGCCGAGGCCTTGCGCGACGACCTGCGTCGCTTCCGCAACGGCGAGCCGGTGCAAGCACTGACATCAGCGATGGGCCCCGCGGGTGCGGCCGGTGCTGCAACTGCTGCTGCCGCTGGCCGCGGCGCGCCGACGAATGGTGGGCCTCGGTTGCCACCCACAACTGGTCAGACCACCGCAATGCCACGCACGGGTTCGGTCGGACAGGTTGGGTACACGGGTCAACATCGCATGGTCCCTGTTGGGCCGCCGCCGAGTCGTGGGTCGAGCGGCGGGTTGTATGCAATCGTCGGATTCATGGCGCTGATCGCGCTCGTCGTCGGCGCGATTGTGCTGTTCAACGCGGTGTCTAAGACGGATAAACCGAGCTCGTTCGCAATGCCTGAAGTCACGTTGTTCCCGCTCGATGAAGGTGCTCAACGTCTGTCCGACGCGGGCCTCGAGCTAAACCCGCACGTGATCGAAGTGAACGACGACTTCGAGGAAGGTGCCATCGTGCGCACCGAACCGGTTGCTGGCGTCATTGTGCAACGCGGTCAATTCGTGACAATTTTCTACAACCCATTGAAGACGCCGTTCCCGCTCGAAGAGATGGCCGGCAGGCTGCAAGGGGAAGCGGAAACCCTGTTGACGAATGCTGGCTTGGTGCCGCAGATCCTTCTCGAAGAGAATCCCGAAGTCGAAGTTGGCAGGGTGATTCGTACGGAACCGCCAGCGGGTACGCCGGTCAAACAGGGCGACGCGATCGTCGTTGTCGTGTCGGCCGCGCCCGGTGAGCAAGCCGTGCCGGTCATCGAAGGACTGTTACAGGCCAACGCTCTTGATGAGTTAGAGGGCGAGCCCTACTTGTTTTCCGTCACGGTGACACCGGAGCCGAGTGACACCATTCCCGCCGGTCGCGCCACGCGCACCGACCCAGCCGCCGGCCAGCCTTTGGCGATTGGGGGTTCGATCACGCTTTACGTCTCGAGTGGCCCCGCGTTGGTAAAAGTGCCGACGATCACCGGGCTCACCGAGGCACAGGCGCGGACGAAACTGACGCAACTCAACCTCGATGTCGATGTGACGTACACCGATGTTCCGTTTGGCGACCCAAATACAGGCAAGGTGATGACGCAGAACATTGCTAGCGGCACCGATGTCGCGCCGCAAACAGTTATCGAGCTCACAGTCGGGCAGGCGTTGCCGGCACCGACGACCACGGCTTGCGCGACGACGACCAGTTCAAGTTCGACGACATCGACGTCATCGACAACTTCGACGACATCGACGACCATCGTCGGCCCCTGTTAACGCCTAGCGCGCTTCGTCGGCGGCGTTCAGAAAGTTTCGTAGAAGGTCGTGACCGGCTTCGGTGAGAATGCTCTCCGGGTGAAACTGCACGCCTTCGATGGGCAACTGGCGATGTCGAATACCCATGATCACGCGATCGCATTGCGCCGTGACCTGTAGACAGTCGGGCACAGTCGCCGGGTCGATCACCAAGCTGTGGTAGCGAGTTGCGATCAACGGCGACGGCAGTCCCGCGAACACACCTTCGCCCTCGTGCTCGATCGACGACGTCTTGCCGTGCATCAAATGCGGAGCACGCACAACCGACGCGCCGAAAACGTGACCGATTGCCTGATGGCCCAGGCACACACCGAGCACAGGCACACCGGCCTCGGCGAAGGCGGTTATCGCGGCGCAAAGAATGCCGGCATCCTCGGGGCGGCCGGGGCCGGGCGATAGCAACACGGCGTCGGGCTTCATCGCGACCGCCTCGGCGACTGTTACCTGGTCGTTGCGTACTACCTCCGGTTGGGCACCCAACTCGCCGAGGTATTGCACCAGGTTGTAGACGAAGCTGTCGTAGCTATCGATCACTAATACGCGCAACATTGGTGTGCGACCCTAGACTCTGCGCCCGTGGCTCCTCCGAAACGCAAAACGACAGGCCGCGTGACGGCTAAGGGAACGAAACCTGGCCAGGCTGGGGCGATGGCCCGCGAGGCCGCGCATCACGAGAGTTCCGTCGGTCAGTCGGCGCGCTATACGCCGCCCACCCCCAAGGAGTTCTACGAGAGCCCGAAATGGGTCCCCATCCTGATGTTCACGTTCATCGGGCTCGGTGTCGTATCGATTCTGACCCGCTATGTGGTGCCGTCGTTCGAGAACACCAACACTCCCGTGCTCGTCGGCTTGGTCCTGATGATGGCCGGGTTGTTCACAGCAACCAAGTGGCGTTAAATCACAACGTTTGATCTAACGACACGGTTGTAATTACACCCAGGTTTGTCCACAGGCTGTGAGTTAGTCACTCGTGCCGTTCACTCAATAGGCGCGATTAGCTCCATGTCTTCCAGACAATGCCGCGGCGGCGGCGGGTCTTCGTCGGGGGAGAGGGTCAACCTGATCTCCAAGCCACAGACCGTGCACCGGTACTTCACGTTGATCCTTCGCATTTCGCCTGCCGGCGGCGGCTCAGGCATGGGCGTCGTCATGCTGCGCAGCATGCCCAGACCACTTTTCCACAGGACAATTCCGATCAAGAGTCCAAGTGCGACCCAAATGATCGTGGCCAGCGCAGGCACTGAGCTCAGCCGAGGCGTTCGATGATCATCGCGTTGGCCATGCCGCCGCCTTCGCACATCACCTGCAGGCCGAAGCGGCCGCCGGTGCGCTCGAGTTCGTTCAACAACGTCGCCGTTAGGCGAGCGCCGGAAGCACCAAGCGGGTGGCCGAGCGCAATTGCGCCACCGTTGACGTTGACCTTGTCCATGTCAGGATGGAATTCCTTCTCCCACGCCAACACCACGGAGGCGAACGCCTCGTTGATTTCGGTCAGGTCGATGTCGTCGATCGACAATCCCGAACGTGCGAATAGCTTCTCTGTCGCAGGAATTGGGGCCGAGAGCATCATGCGCGGGTTGTCGCCGGCGAGTGCGAAGTTCACGAAGCGAGCGCGCGGGGTCAGGCGCAACTGGCGTGCCTTTTCCTCACTCATGATCAACATCGCCGCGGCACCATCGGTGATCTGTGACGAGTTACCGGCGGTGACACGGCCACCCTCTTCCTCTGTGCGGAAGGCTGGCTTCAACTTGCCGAGCGACTCGATCGTCGTCTCGCGCAGACCTTCGTCCTGAGTGACGAGGGTGCCGTCGGCACCGAGAATGGAAACGATCTCGTTCTGGAAACGACCCTCATCGGTCGCGCGCCGTGCATTCTGCTGCGAGCGAGCACCGAACGCATCGAGATCGTCGCGGGTGAGGCCCCACTTGTCGGCGATCAGTTCGGCTGAGATGCCTTGCGGAACGAGGCCGCCCTCAGGTGCGTACCGCGCGCCGACGGCGGGACCAAACGGGAAGCCGAACTTGCCATCGGCCATCGAGGCACCCATCGGCACGCGCGTCATCACTTCCACTCCGGCGGCAACGACTATGTCGTACGCCCCGGCCATTACACCCTGCGCCGCGAAGTGGGCCGCCTGTTGGCTGCTGCCACATTGGCGATCGATGGTCGTGCCAGGCACATGCTCTGGCCAACCGGCGGCGAGCACCGCATTGCGGCCGACGTTGACAGCTTGCTCGCCAACCTGCATCACGCAGCCCATCACCACGTCGTCGATCAGGCCAGGGTCGATGCCCGTGCGCTGTTGCAACGCCTTCAGCGTCTCGGCCGCGAGATCGACCGGATGCCAATCCTTCAACTTGCCGTTACGACGGCCAAGTGGTGTGCGGACGATATCGACAATGACAGCGGTGTTCATGCGAGCAGTCTGCCCGCCGCCGGCGCCGCCACCAAAGTCGTGCTTCTACCGGTCGTGTTGCTATTCGGCTTCTTCGCCCAGTTTCGCCCACACGCGCTGTAGGGCGGCGATGTCGGTCTCGGTGAGGTGACGGGCGAAGTGGGCTTGCACGACGCCGCGATAGGTGATGTTGGCATCGCGCCAGATGTTGCGGCCCTCACGCGTCAGCAATACGGTCACCGCGCGCCGGTCATCAGGTAGTGGTGTCGACTTGCGCCACACGAACCCTTCGTCTTCCAACCGGTCGAGTCGCCGCGAGAGGCTGCTTGGCACCTCTGACAACGCCGTACACAATTCGTGCACGCGCATACGTCCACCGGCATGGCGAATAGCCGTCAACGCGTCGTACCACGCCAGCGTTAGGTCGTGTTCGTCCTGTAACGCCTGCTCGATGCGTCGCTGCAAGACCGTCGACGTCGTGCACAGCTGACGCCAGAGCTCAATGCGCTCGGCGTCGAGGCGGGGCACGGCTTAAGCGGTGGCTTTGAGTGCGGCGCCGAATGCCGCTAGCGCTTGGTCGATCTCGCTCTCGTTGACGACGAGTGGTGGCATCCAGCGAATGCACCGGCCGTAAGTGCCAGCGTTCATCAGGATCAGGTGCCCTTCTTCGAGGCAATGCTTGGTGATTGCAGCGACTCGCGCCGGATCGTCGAACTCGGTGCCGACCATCAGTCCCGGACCGCGCACCTGCGTGATCGTCGAGTGTTCCTTCTGAAGGTCGCGCAACCCAGCCCGCAGTTGCTCGCCACGCGCATTGACGTTGTCCATGAAGCCGGGCGCAGTGAGGATTTCGATTGTCGCCAACGCCGCGGCGCAACCCATCGCGTTGCCGCCGTATGTGCCGCCGTGTGCACCCTTGGGCCACTTGTCGTCGAGCTCGCGTCGTGTACCAAGAGCCGAGAAGGGGAAGCCACTGGCGATGCCCTTAGCCATGCAGATGATGTCGGGCTGGAAGTCGTCGTAGTGCTCGACAGCGAACATCTTGCCGGTGCGGGCCATGCCGCTTTGCACTTCGTCGGCGATGAACAGAATGCCGTGTTGCTTGCAACGCTGCGCCAAACCCTCGATGAACGCGGCCGGCGCCTGCATATAGCCACCCTCGCCGAGCACCGGCTCGAGAATCATCGCCGCGGTTTCTTCTGGCGCGGTGAGCGACTTCAGGATGTGGTCGAGACCCTGCAGTGCCTTGGCAACCTCGGCGTTCTGATCGGTTGCAAGTGGATCGGGGAACGGTGCTACGAAAACTCCGGAGGGCAGTGGTGCGTAGCCCGCGCGATAGCCAGTCTTGCTAGTGGTCATCGCCATCGTCATCGCCGTGCGACCGTGGAAGCTGCCGCTGAACACGATGATGTGCGGGCGCTTGGTTGCCTGCTTGGCCAGCTTGACTGCCGCCTCGGTGATTTCGGCACCCGAGTTGGCGTAGAAGAAGGTGTCGATGGTGCTCGGTGTGATGTCGTTCAACTTGCTTGCCAGAGGCTCAAGCAAATCGTGCTTGAACACATTGACTTGCGCGTGGATGAAGCGCTGGGCCTGATCGGCGATTGCCTTCGCAACGGCGGGGTGAGCGTGCCCCGTTGAGTTGACGGCAATGCCCGCCGCGAAGTCGAGGTACTCCTCGCCGCCGGTGGTCGTGACCCAACAACCCTTGCCGTGAGCGACTTCGAGCGGCGTTACGTTGAACCACACGTTAGAGAGGTGCGACTTTTGCTTCGACATGGTTCCTACCTTAGACAATGCGGATGATCGTGCCGTCCGTGGATGCCTCGATGAACGCGCTGTTGCGCGGGCCGTTGAGGTAGATACGCACGACGACATCGTGAGCTTCGTTGAAGATGTCGCGATTGATGGTGATGTGCGTCACTTCACCTTCCTCGACCGAGGCGAGGCGTGGCGCTTCTGCGGCCAAGGCGGCAATGGCAGCCCAATCGACGGCATCGATCGTGAACACCTTGCTGGTCGCGTCGGGATCGTTTGTTTGCGGCGATGGGTCGCCAATCGCTCCGTCCTGCAACTGGTAGCGGTCGATGCGTTCCGGTCGAGTCGGGTCTTGCGCTGTCGCAAACGCATACTCGGGATACAGGATGATCTCAATGAAGTTGGTTGGCTCGCCGAGGATGCCGGCGTCAAGCGCTGCGGCGCTTGCGGCTGGCCCGCCATCAAGAAGTTGTGACACGCCGTCGTCGGTGCCGTTCCCACTCCCGTCGAGGTTCGGAATTGTGATCTCGCTTATCTGATCGTTCGCTTTGTCGACCGCATCCTTGGCGATGAAGATGCCCCACACGGCTGCTCCGATGCCAACAATCGTTGGCACGACAATGAGAAAACAGACGATCCAGAAACCCCAGCTGTGCTCTTTGGGTCGAGTGGCGAGGTACTCGTATGGCTTAGCGACTGTCGGCGTTGCGCTCACCTGCTGCTGAGTGCCAAGGAACGCACTCGGAGTTGGCGCGACATTCGGAAGTGGGGTGCCCTGGATGATCGTGCTGTCACCGGGGATAGGAGTGTTGCGCGGCGGACCGCCAGATGGTGGTACCTGATACGACATACGGCAAGTCTAAGCGCCGTTCGGAAACACATTCAGCAGCGGGAAGGCGGCGTCGGCGGGCATCGGCGGGCTGCACCTCCAGCGCCGATCGACGCGTCTCGCATCGTCGCCGAGGTAGCGAATGGAAATGACTCGGCGACGCGTCGAAGAACCGCGCGATCCATGAAGCGCGAGTGCATGAAAGAAGACAGCGTCTGCTGGCTGTAGCTCCCAGCCGATGATCGGAAAGGAATCGCGATCGTCGTCAATGGCTGGCACGTCGGCCAGCGCGCCTTCGGGAAACCATTTCGCTTCACGTTGCATGAACGTGCGCGGCATCAGCCACGGCCCGAGATGCGTTCCGGCAACGAACTCGAGCGTGCTCTCGCGCGGCACCGGATCGACCGGAAGCCACATGCTGATCACATCGCGCCCCTCGACGTCGTAGTACGGCTGGTCTTGGTGCCATGGCGTTGCCTGTCGAGTGCCCGCTTCCTTTACCAGCAAGTGATCGTGATACAGGCGCACGGTGCGGCTGCCCATCAACGTGCGCGCCAGTGGGGCCATCGCTTCAGCCAGTTCGAGATATGCGGGGAAGCGGTGCCAGTTGCAGAAGTCTTCGACGAAGCGTCCAGGGTCGTCGGGACTGCTGGCGACCTGCGCCAACTCGCTTGGCTCGGCGAGGTTGGCGTCGATGGCGACCGCAACTCGCAGCAACAGTTCGGGGGATACGACTTGGCGTGCGCAGACTGCTCCGTCCCGGGCGAAATCCGATGCTAAGTCGTCGACGGTTGTGCTGCCCACGATCTATCCCACCAGCCCGGTGGGACGAATGTTGGTTGACACCTTGCGTTGGCTGGACAAAAGTGGCTGACGCGAGGGGGCGTTCATGAGTGCGATGGTACTTCTGAAGGAGATTGCGGAATATTGCCGGCGCGCTGGCTTGGCCGAATCAACTTTCGGAAAACTGGCGGTCAACGACGGCAAGTTCGTGAATCGACTGCGCGACGGCGGGCGAACTACGACCGCCACGGAAGGTCGAATTCGCACGTTCATGACTGCGAACCCGCCGCCCGACGAACCCGACGGCAAGCCCTTCGAACTGAAGCCCGTTGGGCCAACCTCGCCGCAGCCGTCGACACCTCAATCTGCGGCCCAGGCGACCCCAACGCCGCAGGGCCCGCAGCAGAAGAACTTCCGCTTCTTCGATAACCGTCAGAAGTACTTGTTGTTCGTCAACACCTGCTCTGAAAAGTGGGTCGTTGCCGAACGAACGAGTTTGGAGTTGGCGAACCTTCGGCCGAAGCCACCGGCGGTTCGCATCTTCGACGCAGGTGTCGGCGATGGCACCGTGCTGTCGCGCGTCGTGCGCTCGATGCACCACCGGTTTCCGTCGCTGCCGTTCTACATCGTCGGCAAGGAGAGCAGTCTTGAGGACGTGCGGTTGGCGTTGGAGAAGATGCCCGATCGCTTTAGCGAGCATCCGGCGACCGTTGTCGTGATGACAAACCTGTACTACGCAGATGCACCGTGGCTGATGCCACGTTCACTGACTGCTGCGACCAGCCTGGTGTGGCACGAGGTTGCACTCGAAGGAACGACGGCGCACGAGTTCGAAGATCAGATCACGGGGCTGCAGAGTTTTCTAGCGGGCAACTGGCGCACGAATCTCAGCGCGAATGGCGCCTTGGTCTACGACCGGCCGTCGGTGCTTGTGCTCTATCGCAACGACCATCGCTTCATGCTCGACCAAGTGATCCCGCGACGGGGCGGAACTCGCGCTGACTTCGATCTGGTGATGGCGTCGCAGCCATATCGCGCGCGAGCTCCACTCGAGTTCAAGGCGAAGAAAGTTGTCGCACCGCTGGCCCGCGCGTTGGGGCCGAGCGGTCGGTTGCTTGGCATCCACTCGCATGGCAACGACCCCGGACAGGAGATTCTGCAGGGGGTGTGGCCCGGTGAGGATCCGTTCATTCACGATCGCCACCAACTACTGAAGGCAACAAAGATGGAATTGGGTCAGCACGCGCGGCACCTCAACTTCAACGCGTACTCGGATGCGCGGTCGTTGTTTCGGTATGAGATGCATGCGTTGCCGTCGGAGGTATCGGAATCCATCGGCACGTCCACTCTGTTTGCCGCGTGGAACGCGGCAACGTACGTCGGCCAGATCGAGGACACCAGATTGGAGCAGGCAATCGGCGATCGGCGTTACCTCGACGTGACGCGCGAGGTCGTCCAGCGGAACAACGGCCTTTGGTTCTGGGACGAGTCGTACGTGATCACCCGGAAGCCGGACTAAGGCTGGCGGCTTTCTCGAGCGCCTCCGGCCAAGTGGCCTTGCTGGCGAGTAGCGCACGGAAGGGCATCACCAGCTTGGGCATGTTCACGCCAAGCACGCCGCGCAGTCGGCCGCCGAACCCGTAGAGCGCCGCGAAACCTCCGCTTGGGTCGCCAGCAAAGACGTGGATGTCGTCGTCACCGTGCGCGCGACCGACGAACTGAATGCGACTGTCGAACTGATCGCTCCAGAAGAACGGCACCGACTCGTACGGCGTTGCTGTCTCGCCGCGTGAAACCGCCAACAGGTTGCGCGCCACCGCCGCGCCCTGCTCGGCGGCATTGGTCCAGTGTTCGATGCGCATCTCTTCATCGTCGAAGCCAGCGAACACTCCGTTCGGCCAACGCGCGCAATCGCCCGCTGCGTAGATCCCCTGTGCGCTTGTCTGCAAGGTGGCATCGCAGATGATGCCGTCGCCCAGTTTCAACCCGCTATTTGCAAGCCACTGCGTTGCGGGCGACACACCCACACCGACTACAACAACGTCGCTCGCGATCAAAGTTTCTTCAGCCAGTCGCACGCCGCTGACACGCCCGCCGTCCCCTTCGATGCCGGCGACGTTCACTCCGCAGCGCAAGTCGACGTCGTTCCGCGTGTGCACCGCAGCAACTGCCGTGCCCATCTCGGCGCCGAGCCCGCGAATCAGCGGTGCCGGCGCGCCTTCCAGAACGGTGACAGCGCAACCGCGTTGGCGCGCGGTCGCAGCGACCTCCAGACCAATGAAGCCAGCACCGATCACTGTGACGCGTGCCGCACCGTCGGCGATTCTGTCGCGCAGTGCGATCGAGTTCGCAAGTGTGCGCAACTCGACTACGCCGTCGAGGTCGGGCTGGTTCGGCAAGCGGCGCGGTATAGCACCGGTTGCGATGACCAGACCATCGAACGGCAACTCGGTGCCGTCGGCCAGCACGACGACGCGTGAGTCGACGCGCAACTCGGTTGCCGCATTGCCCAGCTGCATGTCGAGCGCGAGCCCGGCGAAGTCGTCGGCCTTGCGCAGCCGAATTCGCTCGACATCCCATTCGCCAGCGAGCACCTTCTTTGAGAGCGGTGGTCTGTCGTAGGGATTTTCGTTCTCTTCGCCCACGAGCGTGATCTGTCCCTCGAAACCCTCCTGGCGCAGTGTTTCGCAGGCGCGCAGGCCTGCTAGCGACGAGCCAACGACGACCACACTTCTCATCATTCAGGCGAGCGTACGCACGGTACGGTTGAACCGTGAACTGGGATCAACAAGTCGAGCTTCCGTTCCACGCCGACTTGAAGGTGCCTGCACTGACCGAGGTACGTCTGGCGATGCCGCAACCGGAAGTGGTTGCCGATGTCGCCGCGGCCGCACACGCAGATGTGGTCAAGCGCTTCGCGGGCAGTGTCACGCCGGGGATGACGATCGCAGTGGGCGGTGGAAGTCGCGGTCTGAAAGAACGCGTCGCGCTCATGCGCGGCACGATCAGTGGCTTACGCGCGTTGGGTGCCGAGCCGTTTGTTGTTCCGGCGATGGGCAGCCATGGGGGAGCGAAGGCCGACGGGCAATTGGCGATGTTGCAGAGCCTTGGTATCACCGAGGAATCCGTCGGCGCCGAGATTCGGGCGACGATGGAAACTGTCGAAGTTGCGCGCACTGCATCGGGCATGCCGTTGTATCTCGATCGTCATGCCGCCGCGGCCGACCGCATCTTGCCGGTCAATCGCATCAAGCCGCACACATGCTTCACCGGCCCGATCGAATCCGGCTGCGCAAAGATGGCGGTCGTCGGATTTGGCAAGCAGCCCGGCGCTGCACAGATTCACGCGTGTGGTCCGGTCGAAATGCGCAATCGCATTATTGATGGCATTGCTGCGCTGCGCGCCACTGGCCGCTTGCTGGGCGGTGTCGCTTCGATCGAGTCGGCCGATGGGGAAGTGGTGCGCGTGCGAGCGCTAACGGCCGACGATGTTGGTGGCCCGGAAGAGATCGCGCTGACCAACTATTCGCGCGACCTTGTGCCACCGCTGCCGTTCCCGCAGATCGATGTTCTGATTATTGACAGGGGCGGCAAAGACATCAGCGGTACAACCCTCGACCCGAATGTCACTGGTCGCTTCTGGGTGCACGGTCTCCGCGATCTTGCGGAACCCGATGTCAGTGCAATCGTGTTGCTCGACCTCACCGACGTGTCGGCAGGTAACGCGCTGGGTATCGGGTTCGCCGACTTCATTCCCGCCTCGCTTGCACGAAAGATCGATTGGCAGAAGACATACATCAACTGCTTCACGGCAGGAATAGCTGGGCTGCGTCGTTCACGTATGCCGATGGTGCTTCCGACGGAGGACGATTGCGTCAAGGCCGCGCTCAGCATGTGCGGGCGTGCGTTCGATCAGCCCAAGCGCGTTGTCCGCATCGAGAGCACGCTGCACCTGACGCGTTGTTGGGTCAGCGACGAACTGCTGCGCGAGTTGCCTGCTGGCGCCCAAGTCGTTTCATGACTGAGCCATATCTCGCCGAGTTGCGAACGATCGTCGGGCAGTCGAATGTCCTCACCGATGCCGACATGCGCGTGTCGTACGAAAACGATTGGCTGCGGCAATGGGATGGCGAAACACCATGCGTAGTTCGTCCCTCATCGGTCGAGGAGGTTGCGGCAGTTCTGGGTGTTGCTGCCGCCGCTGGACTTGCCGTCGTGCCACAAGGCGGCAACACCGGATTGGTGGGCGGCAGCGTGCCCCGTCAGGGCGCGTTGCTGCTGTCGCTGCAACGACTGACGTCGCTTGGTCCTGTCGACACCATGTCGATGCAGGTCACTGCCGGTGCGGGCGTGACCATCGAGGCTCTGCAGCAACATGCGCGGGCATCGGGCCTCGACTTCGCCGTCGATTGGGGAGCGCGCGCCTCGGCAACCGTCGGTGGTGCCGTCAACACCAACGCTGGTGGATCGCGAGTTGTCCGCTTCGGCACGATGCGCGCGCAGGTGATGGGGCTGCAAGCCGTCCTCGCCAACGGGTCGATCATCGACGAGCTCGCTGGCCTTCCGAAAGAGACGGCCGGGCTTCACTTGCCGAGCGTGCTCGTGGGGAGCGAGGGTACCCTCGCCGTCGTCACTGCTGCACGACTACGACTGGTGCCGTGGTATCAGCAAACTGCGGCGGCGCTCGTCGCGTGCGACTCGTTGACCGACGCTTTGTTGCTATTACGGCGACTTCGTCAACTCCCGAATCTCGACGCCATCGAGCTGATGATGCCCGACGCGCTCGAGGTTGCTTGCACATTTCTGAATGTCACTCCACCGATCGACCCGCTTGAGGCAGGTGCTTTCGTGATGGTGGACTGCGCATCGCACACTGATCCCCGTGACGAGTTGATTGAGTTGCTCGCCGAGCAGCGAGGCGTCTTGGCGCTCGGGGCGCAACGCGACGCGCTCTTCCGAATTCGAGATCACATCACCATCGCGATCGGAACGCTCGGGGTGCCGTTGAAGCTCGACGTTGCAGTGCCGGTTGAACAGCTCGACCGACTAGTTCGTACGGTTCACGCGGCCTTACCCGCGAAAGCGCGCGCGATCATCTTCGGTCATCTGGCGGAGGGCAATCTGCATGTCAACATTCTTGGCGCGGGCGAAGACGCTGCGGCTGTGCGCGATCGCGTGTTGCAGGCCACGATCGACCTCGGTGGCACAGTTAGCGCCGAACACGGGATTGGTGTCGCGAAGGTCGATTGGCTTGAGCGTCAGAAAGGTCCGGCGGCGTACGGGGCGATGCGGGCCATCAAGAAAGCGCTCGACCCGAAAAACATGCTCAATCCGGGCGTGTTGTTTGCGACCGCTCCTCGGCGGCGTCGAGCTGCGCGCGGGTAAGCAAAGCGTGCAACTGCAGACCTTCCGCCGTGAGCGCAGCGGCCTTGTCGGTGCTGCGATCGATGACGCACAGAACGTGATCGACGATTGCGCCGAGCCCGCGTAGGTCGTTGGTGCTGATCACGACCTGACCGCCGGTGGTGATGACGTCTTCGATGATTGCGACGCGACGGCCGTCGATGTCGCAACCTTCGGCGAGTCGTGCGGTGCCGTATTGCTTGGCTTGCTTGCGCACGAAAGCGGTGGGAAGGCCCGTCTGCAACGACAGCGCAGTAGCGATCGGAATACCACCCATTTCTAAACCGGCAAGTACTTCCGTGCCAGCGGGAATGAGTGGAGCCATCGCCGCCGCGATGCGCGCAAGCAATTCAGGCTGCGCTTCGAAGCGGTACTTGTCGAAGTACTCGGTCGCGATCTGGCCGGAACGCAAAGTGAACGTGCCGGTTAGTCGCGCAACTGTGTTGATTTCGTCGGCGAGTCCCTCGAGGTTCATCTATTTCTCCTTACGTGCATCGCGCATCAGGACTTCTTGCGCGACGGTCGCCACGTGGGTGCCATCCGCTGTGTAGACGTGGCCGATGCCTAGGCCGCGTGCACCGACGAAACCGTGACACGTGAAGTCGTACAGATGCCACTCGTCGGCGCGTAGCGGTCGGTGATACCAGATGGTGTGGTCAAGGCTGGCGACATAGGTGATGTCGCCTCCGCGGGAACCGGCGAAGTCGGGGTGTGCCTGGCGCACGGTGTGCGCTGGCATGTCGTCGCTCATGTATGCCAGCCAGCAGCGATGTAGCAACTCTTCATCGGTGAGTGGCGTTGTCACCCTCATCCACGCCGCGCTGCGGCCGGTACCGGTGCGCGCCTCGTCGGCCAACTGACCGTCAGGCACACTGCGCCGATCGAACGCTTCGCTCCACGGGTCACTCTTCAGTTCTTCTGGTCGCGGAACATTCGGATCCATCGGAACGGTCTGAATGTCGGCGGTCTTCTCGGGTTCCTGAAACGAAGCCTCGAGGTTCAAGATCGCGCCTATTGCTTGCCGCGCGACAACGCGCCGCGTCGAGAAACTGCGACCGTTGCGAATGCGATCGACTTCGAATCGAATTGGCTCGGTGTGGTCGCCTCTGCGAATGAAATAAGCACGCAACGAGTGCACCTGTTGCTCTGCGTCAACAGTGGCCGCCGCAGCGCGTAGAGACTGGCCAACAATCTGCCCGCCGAACAGGCCACCCCATGGATAACGCGGCCCAATTCCAACAAAAGTGTCGGGGCCGTGCGATTGCAGGTCAAACATTGTCGACGGTTCGATAGCCATATCTTTCTTCCGAAACTATGATTGAGCTTATGGCAAAGCGTGGTCCGAAGAGTCCGATGACAGATGCGCATAAAGCAGCGCTTGCAAAGGGTCGAACCGAGAGCCAAGCAGTTCGTTTGTATCTCGAAGCGTTGCGCGCCAACAAGCCTGTGCGTGGCCGTAAGCGCACGCCGGAATCAATCGGTAAGCGGTTGGCTGCGATCGATGCCGAACGCGCTGGTGCCGATGCCGTGAAGGAGTTGCGCTTGGTGCAAGAGCGCCTCGACCTCGAAGCCGAGCTGGCGACGATGGGCAAAGTTGTTGATACATCGGCGCTCGAGGCCGAGTTCGTCAAAGTGGCCAAGTCATACGGCCAGCGCACCGGTGTTTCACTAGCCGCCTGGCGCGCAGTCGGCGTTCCCGCAGCCGTGCTGGCCGCTGCCGGCATCACCAAAGCCGGTTAGACGAGTGTTTGCTGCCTGACGAGTGTTTGCTGCCCGCACGCAGGCACGAAACACTCGACGCTGGTAGTTAGTCGAGTTCCAACCCGTCGAGCGCGTTGATTGCGCGTCCCGCGTGGCGGACCGAACGGACGACATCGAATGCTTCATCCAGCACCGTCGCGGGCACGGACTTCGTTCTTGAATCCGCCTGCACCAATTCCCGAAATGGACGGCCGGTATCCCACGAAGCGGCGGCATTCTCCTGCACGATTCGGTAGGCATCATCACGAGATATGCCGGCACGAACTAGCGCCAACAACACGGGCTGACTAAATACAACTCCGTTGCTTGAGTTCAGGTTGGCAAGCATGCGTTCGGGGAACACTTCCAATCCCTTTAGCAACCGATTCATTCGGCGCAGCACATAGAACGCCAGCATGGCGCTGTCGGGCAACACGATGCGCTCGACAGAACTATGCGAGATATCTCGCTCGTGCCACAACGCAACGTTCTGCAGCCCGGCTTGCAGATTGCCGCGCAGCACTCGCGATAGTCCCGTGATTGTCTCGGCGGCGATCGGGTTGCGCTTGTGCGGCATTGCGCTGCTGCCCTTTTGGCCTGGCTTGAAGCCTTCTTGCGCCTCGCGTAGTTCGGTGCGCTGCAGGTGGCGCAACTCAACGGCGATCATCTCCATCGTGTTGCCAACTGCCGTGCACGCGTAGAGAAACTCGGCGTGGCGATCGCGAGATACAACCTGCGTGGCCGGAACCGGCGTCAATCCGACAGCCGCTGCAACGTGCGCCTCAATGGACGGATCGATGTTGCTGTAGGTGCCCACCGCGCCGCTCAACTTGCATACCGAGACGATGTCGCGCGCTGTCTTCAGTCGAGTGCGATCGCGATCGATCTGCAACGCCCATAACGCAGCCTTGGCACCAAAGGTCGTCGGCTCGGCGTGAACGCCGTGCGTGCGACCGATCATCACCGTGTCGCGATGTTCGCGCGCAAGGGCTACGACCGTGCGGAGCAGGTCTGACGCAGCGTCGATCAGCAGGTCGCACGCGTCGCGCATCATCCAGCACCACGCGGTGTCGACAATGTCGCTGCTCGTAAGGCCGTAGTGGATCCATGCCCCGGCAGGCATGCCGATTGCGGCCTGTACCACGTCGACAAAAGCAGCGATGTCGTGATCGGTGATGGCCTCGCGATCGCTAACGGCCTGCACGAACTTGTCGTCAACGATCGGTTGCTTCGTCCTGCAGGTAGCGGCGTCGTCAGCCGGCACGACTCCGAGCGCCACGTGCGCTTCCGTGGCAAGTAACTCGATCTGCAAGTAGCGGTCGAAGCGGGCGACATCGCTGAACACAGCCGCCATCTCCGGAAGTGTGTAGCGCTCGATCATTTCCGGATCGCTATTCCCACGACAGGTAACTGTCGCGCTCGGCTCCGGTGCCGACGATGGTGATCGGCACACCGACTTCCTTCTCGATCAGTGCAACTAGTGCCCGTGCTTTCTTCGGCAACGCCTCGACCGTGTTGGTCTCCGCGATGTTGGTTAGCCAACCGGGCAACACGGCATAGATCGGGCGACCTTGGTCGTCGTATTCCGTGCACACCTTGATCTCCTCGAACGTGTCGAGCACATCGAGCTTTGTGAGTGCTAGTTCCGTCAGGCTGTTCAGCCGTACGGCCTTACGCAGCATGACGCAATCGATCCAGCCGCATCGGCGGCGACGACCGGTGACAGTGCCGAACTCGCGCCCGATCTCGACCAACTTGTCGCCCAAAGCATCCGTGAGTTCAGTGGGGAAGGGCCCGCCGCCGACACGCGTCGCGTAGGCCTTGCTGATGCCGACGATGCGCGTTAGATAGCGAGGACCAATACCGGTGCCGACACATGCGCCGCCGGCAGTGGGGTTCGACGATGTGACGAACGGATACGTGCCATGGTCGAGGTCTAGAAATGTTGCCTGCGCGCCTTCCAGAAGTAGGGCTTCGCCGCGGTCCAGCGCGTCGTGTAGCAGCTCGACGGTGTCGCATACATAGGGAACTAGGCGAGCGGCGAGTTCCGCAAACTGAGCGACGACGGCCTCTGCATCCAATGCTTCGCCACCGAGCGCGACGATCTCGGCGTTGTGCGCCAAAGCCTGTGCTCGCACGACCTTCGCGAAGCTCTCGGGGTCCAGCACTTCGCCCACGCGAATTCCTCCGCGCCGCGCCTTGTCGGCGTATGCCGGGCCGATGCCCTTCAGCGTGGTGCCAATGCGGTCGTCGCCACGGCCAGCTTCGTACAGCGCGTCGAGCGATTGGTGCCATGGAAAGATCAGGTGCGCAGTACTACTGACGCGCAAGCGCGAGCAATCGATACCGCGGCTCGCGAGTGTGTCGATCTCTTTGAACAGTGTCGGCAGATCGACAACGACACCGTTGCCGATGACCGGGATGATGTGTGGGTACAGCACTCCGCTTGGTATCAGTTGCAGCGCGTAACGCTCGCTGCCGACTACAACTGTGTGCCCAGCGTTGTGGCCACCCTGGTAGCGCACGACGTGCGAATGGTCCGCAGCCAGTAGATCGATGATCTTGGCCTTGCCTTCGTCGCCCCATTGGGCGCCTACGACAACGGTGACGGGCATCGTTTGGCGAGCCTAGTCGTGTCGTACTGTTGTCGTACTCTTAACAGGATGCGCCCTGACGAGTACGTGACGTTCGATGCCCTCGGTCTTGCCGACTTGGTGCGCACGGGCGAAGTCACCGCTGGCGAGTTGCTCGACGTCGCGTTGGCCCAGGTCGTGGCGACGGACGACGCGATCGCAGCGGTTGTCGACGTGCAGGAATCGGTGGCGCGCGCGACTATCGCCGCACGGCCCACCGGCCCGTTCGCTGGAGTTCCGTTCCTGTTGAAAGATCTTGGCTGCGAGGCGATCGACTTTCCGAGTTGCTCTGGGTCGGGTCTCTACCGCGACTATCGCTACAACTACGACAGCGAGATGTTCGTGCGCTTACAGAACGCTGGTCTGGTGACGTTCGGTCGCACCGCTAGTCCCGAGTTTGGCATTGGCCCGACGACCGAGCCGAAGGTGTACGGCAGACCAACGCGCAATCCGTGGAACCGCAAACACGTCGCTGGCGGTTCGAGCGGGGGCTCGGGTGCCGCGGTCGCCGCTGGCGTTGTGCCCGCCGCGCACGGCAGCGACGGTGGCGGTTCCGTGCGCATTCCTGCATCGTCGTGCGGATTGTTTGGCGTCAAGCCGACGCGCGCGCTTCTGCCCGATGGCCCGGCCGCAGGTGAGGGTTGGGCGGGGATGGCGATCGACGGCTTTCTCACTCGCAGCGTGCGCGACAACGCAGCATTGCTCGATGCGGTCGCCGGACCCGACCTTGGTGCGCCGTACTACGCACCTGCGCTCGCTGGATCATTCCTGCACGCGATCGGATCACCGCCGCGGCGGTTACGCATCGCGGTCACTGAACGGTCGTTCACCGGCGCTCCGATCCACGCTGATTGTGTGGCGGCGGTGCGCCACACTGCGGCGCTTCTGGAAGCACTCGGCCACGAAGTCGTAGAGGCTCAGCCGCCGGTGAACGTCGAACACTTCATGCGCGCGTGGGCCGACATCGTCGCGTGCGGCACACAACTGACGGTCGCAACGCGCGTGGTCGAACTTGGTCGCGCGCTCGACGACGGTGAGACCGACCGCGTGACGCGACTGGCGTGTCTGAAGGGTGCGACCGTTTCAGGCGCCGAATACTTGGCCGCCGTCGGTGTGGTGCACGCCGTCGGTCGGGTGATGGCGCGGTTCCTTGTTCCGTTCGACATGTTGCTGTCGGCCACGCTCGGCGAGCCGCCAGCACCGATCGGCCGGTTCGACCCCAATCGCGACGACGCATGGACCGACTTCGTCGACTATCGCATCAACCACGTGCTGCCGTACTCGCCGTTCACCGCGCTCGCCAATGGCACAGGTCAGCCGGCGATGTCGTTGCCGTTGTGGTCCACCGCTGCAGGTCTTCCCGTCGGCACGCACGTGATGGCGCGCGCGGGCGACGACCTGGCCCTGATGCAACTAGCTGCCCAACTCGAGCAAGCGCAACCTTGGTTCGACAACCGACCGGAGGTCGGATGATGAGCGACGACGCAGAAGTCATCGAGCGCCACGCCAACAACCTCGAGTTATTCCTGGACATCGTCTTCGTGTTCGCCATCACGCAGATCGCCTCCTTCATCTCGCATCATCCCGACGGCAGTGGTGTCGCGAAAGGCGCGCTACTTGCCTTCTTGGTCTGGTGGCAGTGGTCGCAGTTCACGTGGGCAGGCTCCGCGATCAACCTGCAGCAGGTCGCTGTCACACGCGTGCTCGTGCTGTGCCTAATGCCGGTGACGCTGCTGATGACGATCGCAATCCCCGAGGCCTTCGATCACGATGCGGTCTGGTTCGGCGCTGCATATCTAGGCGTGCAACTTGTCGTGCTCGGCATCACCGGGTCGCAAGCTCTGCGCAGTCCCGTTACTCGGCCGGGGTTCATTCGTTACGCGTCGATCGTTTCGGTCGCGCCAGTGCTGGTGTTCGTCGGTGCCTTCCTGCACGACGGCTGGCGGCTAGCCGCCTGGATCGTGGCTGCGGCGCTGAACATCATGGGAGCGTTGCGGGCGACCAAGAGTGAGTGGACGATCAACTCTGTCCACTTCGCCGAGCGTCACTCGCTGTTCATCATCATCTCGCTCGGCGAGGTGTTGATCGCGGCGGGCGCGAGCGCCACCGACGTTGGCCTGAACCGGGGCACCGCGCTGGCAATTCTTGTGTCAGTTGGTCTCGCGTGCGTGCTGTGGTGGACGTACTTCGCCTACATCCCCGACGTGGTCGAGCGCGCGCTGCGCGAGGCGACGCCGGCTCACCGCGGAGTCCTTGCACGCGACCTCTTCAGCTTTGGTCACTTCCCGCTCGCCTTCGGACTCGTGCTCTACGCGGTAGTCGTCAAGCACATCGTTCCCCACCCGTACGGACATCTGGCAAGTGACGATCGCTGGCTGCTCGCCTCGTCGGTGGCGGCCTTCGTCGGCGGCTTGCTGTTGCTTCGGCTGCGGATCAGTCGGAAGGTGGCGTGGCCGCGGTTGCTAGTCGTGCTCGCGGTAGCGGCACTGTGTCTGTTTGGTGCGCGACTTCCTAGTCTCGTAGTTGTGAGCGGCGTCGCGCTGTTGATCGCTGCGATGCAGACATACAGCGTTCGCAGGTACCGAGCAGCGAATCCTTAGTCCACGGAGTTGGCAGCTACTGCCGGGACGTGCTGCAATGTGTCGCGCAGGATTGTGGCGTAGCCGTCGCCCGAATCGTCGGCGTTGAACATGCCGTGATCGGCAAGTGTGTGTGAGTCGACGTCGACCGCAAGCGCCGGCTCATACATCCGCGTAGGCAGCTCACTCGCCGCGGCGATGACTGCTTCGACGACGATGTCGCCGCCTTCAGCGATGCACCACGCCAACACGTCGGACGACAACGCGGCGTGCTGCGCTTCGTCGCGGGCGATGATCTGCAGCGCCTCGCGCACACGTACATCGGCGGCGCGCTCTGCCTTCGCAGACGCGAGCAAAGCCGCGTAGCCCTCGTTCAACACACCGTCGCGCAGCGCTTCGACGGCGAGCTGCGTTAGTTCGCTCGTGCGTGATCGCGGCAGACGGTGTGGCCGACGCAAACGACCTGCGTGAACTGTCTCGCCGAGGTAACGGCCGGCGAGTTCGAAGCAGAGGTCGGCGTGGTTTGCTTCCTGGTCGGCGGCTCGCACTGTGCGGCGCAGCAATTCGTCGGGTGCGTCAACTTGGCCGAGACGGCGGGCGAGGTCGTCGAACGCGACGACCGATGCATGCTCGAGCTCGCCTTGATTGCGCCAGTACTCAGCCAACGCAGCGCGCTCGGACGTTCCCAATGCCAAGGCCTGGCGATCCGTGATTCGGCCGTGACCGCGGCGACTGCGTGCCCGACGTAGTCGACCGTTGCGCCGACGGAGCGGTCGTCCCTCAATCACGATGATCTCAGTCGAAGGGACGGTGCTAGGTGTCGGCGAGTCGGTTAGCCCGCCCTTGCAAGCCGCCGCACCGAACCCCAGCGGTACGACCAGGGCAGCGAGAGCGAGTCGAACTCGCAAACCAACAGTCGGGAGTGTGCGGGAAGCGTTCCGTGTCATGTGTCGATAGACGACGCTGGACCGCCACCGGTTCCCGTCTGCTTTTAGCTATCAGCCGGTGATTGCGGTGATGGTCAGCTTGTCGCCGGCGACATCGACGGTGATCGTGTCGCCTTCTGTGGCCTTGCCCTCAAGGATCAGCAGCGCCGCAGGATCGGCGATCTCGCGCTGGATCAGTCGCTTCAGCGGACGT
>JBEBGL010000015.1:0-54707 GCA_040081465.1 Ilumatobacteraceae bacterium
GCGTGCCATTTCGTCGACATCGATCTGGTTGAACATCTCGAAGCCCATCGTGTGCCCGTTGCTCACGTAACCGGTTTGCATGCCGGAGTCGCCGTCGGCAACAGCGGTGATGCGCACCAGTGTGCGTACTTGCTCGTCAGTTGCCCACACGCCATCGGTGTTCGCGATCAGCACGTGCTTGCGACTGTCGCCATAGCCAGCACTGACCTGCACGATTGGGCCGCCGGACGAGCGTGCGGTGTCGTTCATGCGTTGCAACAGCGCGACCTTGTCGGCCTTGCGCACCTCGTCGGGGTACTGCGTGACTGGACTTACCACTCGGCCAGGGCTGCGCGTCAACGCAATCGTGCGAGTGCCACCGTCGCCTTGGCTAGCGGCGGCCGCTGCAACCTCGGCTGCGGCACGAAGACCGGCCTCGCTGAGGTCGGCGGTATGCGCAAACCCTGTTGTATCGCCTTTGATCACGCGAATTCCGGCGCCACGATCGCGACCGCTCGTCACTTGTTCGACTCGTCCGTCGTCGAGCGCCACCGACGTCGACCGCTTGTCCTCGGCGTATACCTCGGCGAAATCGGCACCAGTCCGCACCGCGGCAGCCAGTACTCGTTGCAACAGATCCTGCTCGATCATCCGGCGCAGCCTAGCCATGCGACCCCCGATTCAAGGCTCGGCACTCAGCGTCGACATCCACTTGAAACCTTGACGGCCTCGGCCTCACCCTCTTCGGATTGGAGCCCGATAACTAGTTCATGATCAACAGACGACTAATCCGCGCCTTGGTCGGTGTTGTTGTGGCCGGCTCGTGTGCCGCATGCGTTCCGAAGGAAGGCGTCGACGGTGTTGAAAAAGCAGCAACGTCGTCGTGCACTGCAGAACGGCATTCCGTCGAGCAAGCGGTCGAGGCTTACTACGTCCTTGAAGGTGCGTTTCCTACATCTGAGGCCGACCTGGTGCCCAACTACATGCGCGCTGAATCAGTATCAATGGACTTAGACACGGCCGGCAACGTTGTCGCGGCTCCAGGTAGCGGCTGCATCTAACAGCTGCATCTAACTCAGCCGAGATTGCTGGTGCGCGGGTAAACGTCGGTCGGGTCGGTGAGCACGTTCACCATGTACGGCGCGCCCGATGCGAATGCGCGGTCGAGCGCTGGCCCAATCTGCGCTGGATCGGTGACGGTTTCGCCAGCACCGCCGAGAGCCTTGACGACATCGTCGTAGTGCAAGCCCGGTTGCAGATCGCACGCGACATCCCATCCGTAGATCATTTGCATCGGATGCTTCTCGAGTCCCCACATGCCGTTGTTGCCAACGACCATCACCACCGGCAGATTGTGGCGCACCATCGAGTCGACATCCATCAGGCTGAAGCCAGCGGCGCCATCGCCAAGAAGCAACACGATCTGGCTACTTGGGCGAACAACTCGCGCCGCAATCGCGTACCCGGGTCCATTGCCCAAGCAACCGTACGGCCCAGTGTCGAGCCAGCAACCGGGCTGGAAGACCTCAACAAACTTGCCGGCGTAGCTCGCGAAGTCGCCACCGTCGCAGATGACAACGGCGTCGCGCTCCATGCGACGACCGAGTTCGCCATAGATACGACTCGACTTCACCGGCGACGAATCGGCCGCAAGCAACAGCGCATCCGCGGCGCGGCCCTTCTCTTCGGCGGCGCGAAGTTCGCTGATCCACGATTCGTGATCGGCGCGCTTTCCGGGGTAGTCGGCGAGCGCGCGCAGAACCTTGTTGATGTCGCCAACGACCGTTGGTACTTCGACGTGATGCGCGCGCTGACTTTCCGCATCGACGACGTGCGCCACCTGCGCAGCACCGAAGCGACCAAAGCCGAGACGAAAATCGAGTGGCGTGCCGAGAACAACGACGAGATCGGCGCGCGCCTTCAACAGGCCGCGTGTGCGGAGGAAGGCGAGCTCGTGATCGGCGGGCAGCAGGCCGCGACCGAGGCCGTTGAAGAAGCACGGCACGCGTAACTGCTCAGCCGCCGCGCGTAACCCTTCCCACGCGCCGTCCCAATACACATCGCCGCCAACGATGAACGCGGGTCGTTCGGCACCTGCGATGAGTGCAGCCAACTTTGCGACGGCATCGTCGTCGGGTTCAGCGCCACCGACCACAACGACGTCAGGAACTTCCCCAGCCGACGGGCCGAAGAGGTCGAACGGGAAGTCGAGGAATGTCGGGCCGCGATGCGGTGTCATTGCAAGCTGCGCCGCCGCGTGAACCATCTCGCCAGCCTTCGTCGCGTCGTGCACCGTCGCCGCCGACTTGGTGATCGACTGCATCACTGGCACGTGGTCGAACTCCTGAAGCGAACCGCTTCCCCATCGCATCGCCGGCGCGCGGCCGCCCAGCACGACGATCGGCGCACCGTTGAACCACGCAGAGGTCACAGCCGACACGCCGTTGGTAATGCCCGGCCCAGCAGTCAGGGCCGCCAATCCGGGCTTGCGTGTCAACTTGGCGTAGGCCTCGGCCGCGAAGGTTGCGGTCTGCTCGTGACGGGTGTCGACAACACGCATGCCCTGGTCGCGCGCCCCTTCGTACATTGGCCACACATGCGCTCCATTGAGGGTGAACATGGTGTCGGTGCCAAAGGCCAGCATGGCGGCGATGGCCTGCTGGCCCGCGTGCCCGTCAATATGAGTGCTCATTCCCGCACCGTACCGCTATGGGGGTTGGCACCTACCGGTTGTAGCGTGGCCTCGTCATGAGGCTGCAACAAATTCGGCAACCGGCCGACCTACGAGAACTGAGTCATCCGGAACTTGCCGAACTGGCCGGCGAGATACGCGATTTCATCGTGCAGGCAGTCGCCGAGAACGCCGGGCATTTAGGTAGCAACCTTGGCGCTGTCGAACTCACGCTGGCGCTGCACCGAGTTTTCGACTCTCCTACGGATGCAATTCTTTGGGACACCGGCCACCAGGCCTACGTGCACAAGATCGTCACGGGTCGTCAGGCTGGCTTCGAACAGCTACGTCAGGCGGGTGGCCTTTCCGGTTATCCGAATCGCGAAGAAAGCCCGCACGACTACATCGAGAACAGTCACGCCTCGACGGTGCTGTCATACGCATATGGATTCGCAGTTGCGCGCGACGCGGGCGTCAACGAGCATCGCCATATCGTCGCCGTCATCGGCGACGGCAGCATGACCGGCGGCATGGCGTACGAGGCGCTGAACAACATCGGCCACGGCAACAAGCGCGTGATCATCGTGTTGAACGACAACGGTCGCAGCTACGCGGCGACCATCAGCAATCTCACGGCGGCGCCAACCATGCGCGACGAGCTGCCCGTCGCAGATCACCCGAGCTTGCCGGAGCGCATCACCGGCAAGCTGTCTAGCGGCCTGACAAAGATTCGACTTAACCCGGTGTACGTACGCCGGCAGCGTCGGCTCGAACAGTTCCTGCGCGACCTGCCATACGTCGGTCCACAGGCCGAGAAGAGCGTCGAGGCGTTCAAGGCTGCTGTGCGCGAGTTCTTGCAGCCGCCTTCGTTCTTCGAGGCGTTGGGTGTTCGCTACGTCGGCCCAGTCGACGGGCACGACACAGAACTGCTCGAGCACACGTTCCGAAACGCAATCGAGTTGTCGGCGGAAGGCCCGATCGTTGTGCACGTGCTCACGCAAAAGGGACGCGGTTATTCACCGGCGGAAGACGACGATGAAAAGCATCTGCACGACGCGCCGATTTTCGATCCGATGGTCGGGCCTCCACCGGCAGTCGTCACCGGCTACACGCAAGCGTTCGCCGAAGCGGTCATCAAGGAAGCGGAAGCCGATTCGCGAGTTGTCGCGGTTACAGCGGCGATGCCCGGGCCGACGGGCTTGCTGCCTTTCCAGGCGCGCTTTCCCGATCGGTTCTTCGACGTTGGCATCGCCGAACAGCACGCCGTCACTGGCGCGGCTGGCATGGCGATGGCCGGTCTGCGGCCGATCGTCGCGATCTACTCGACGTTCCTGAACCGCGCGTGGGATCAGGTTGTCTACGACGTCGCGATGCATCGACTGCCGGTTGTGTTCTGCCTCGATCGTGCGGGCATCACCGGCCCCGACGGTGCCAGCCATCATGGTGTTTACGACATGGCATTGCTGGCTCGGGTTCCCGGAATGCGTGTATTGGCTCCTTCCAGCGCCGAGGAACTGCAATCGATGTTGCACGATGCGATTGGTCTGGCCGACGAAGGCCCGATCGCAATCCGTTGGCCGCGCGGCGCCGCGCACCACGTGGGCGAGCACGAGGTCGGTACGGGACTCAACGCGCGCCAGGTTCGCGAAGGCGATGGTGGAGTGTGCATCATCGCGATCGGCAAGATGGTGATCGACGCGACGAAGGCCGCCGAGCTTCTCAGCGCTGCGGGCGTGCAGGCAACCGTGTGGGATGCGCGTTCGTGTGCACCGCTCGACCCAAAGATGATCGCCGATGCGGCGCGGCATCGTGCGGTGGTGACGGTGGAGGACGGCGTGCGCGACGGTGGCATCGGCATGACGATCGCCGATCAAGTGCACGCCATTACTGCCACAGTGCCCGTACGTGTTCTCGGACTGCCCTCGAAGTTCATTCCGCAAGGATCAGCCGATCGCATCCTGGCGCAGTTGGGCCTCGACGCCGAAGGCATTGCTGCCACCGCGCGCGACGCAATGGGCTAGGTCAGTTCTTTACCGACGAACAGATAGCTCTTGTCGTCGGCCTTCCATCCGTGACGTTCGGCTTGTGCGACGACTCCTTTGCGAGTCGTGAAGACCCAGATGTGTTTGAAACCAAGTCGCCGCGCCAGAACTTCAAGTCCCTCCGTGATTGCGTCGAACGCGCTGAGACGATCGTCCATGCTCGCATCGGGATTCGACATGAAACCATCGACGAACGCGATCTTTGAGTCGGTCTGGTACAGAAACGCGACGGCTACATCGGGAACGATCAGCCCGTGCCGCGGTAACAACTGCAACATCGTCGTCGGAAGCTTTCGACTACGACACCACTGCTTGACCATGCTGCGATGCATGGCGTCGTCGTAAGCGTCAGCTTTTACGGCGCACAGTCCTTACTAGCCGGCTACTGGAAGTGCAGCGTCGAGAGAATATTCAGGTACAACGCTGTGCGTTCATCGCCGGCGGCGACCGGGTGGGTCCAGATGAAGTGGAACAGGTCGACGGTCACGTGGTCGACGTCGGGGCCGAACACAAACGAGTCGAACCGTGTGACCTTGCCTTCGACACCTTTCACCGTTACTTCCGCTTCGCGGGCGTAGTGGTATTGCTCGAACAGAATCATTTGCTCGTTCTTGGCCTTTGCTTTCGGGCATTCCACGAGCAGGTCTTGCCACGACAGCATCGCGATCTGTTCCATCGCAGTGTTGGGCAGGACGCGGTCGTGCTTCACAATCACGTTCGACCACGGGCCAGGCGTGTCGTTTGCCGTACCCATCGCAAACAGCGACCCGGGATACTCGCTGACGACCCAGGTTTCTGGAACGTCGATGGTGAAGGTCGGGACTGGGCGAACGACTCCGGGGAACTTGATCTCAACGAACTTGGAAGTGTCGATGTCGATGGTGTTGCTCACGGCGCGAAAGTTAGCACCCCACGAGACGGCTACTATCCGGCGGGGACGTTGACAGTGAAAGCGAGTTTGCCGCATGGGGAAAGTCATCAACGCAGTCGCGACTGCGGTCGTGGGCGGCGCGGCCGAGGTTGTCTCGGTTGTCGACCCCAACGCGGGCAAGGCGGTCGCTAGCCAGGCCCAAAACATCGGCCAGGCAGCGGAACTTCTGACGGCGAAGACGGGTGCCGCACTCGCTACGGCTGCCAACGCAACGGGCGACTGGATCGAGCAAGGCGTAACCAAAGACGGCGCCATTACGAACTTCGTGCAGGACTACGTTCCAGCGGGCGGCTTCATCACCGCCATCGCGCACGCCGCGGCTGGCAACGAGGAGTACGCGCAATATGCGGCCGTAAAAGGTGTCAGCACGACTGTTGTCACCGTCGCCGCGGTAGCCGGAAGTCTTGGCGGACCTGCAGGTGCGATTCTCGCCGGCGGCCTCGCGGGTGCAGCAGTAAGCGCGTGGGAGGGCGGAATGAAAACAGTCCTCGACCCATCGGTGCAGGGGAAGCTTGACGACCTCAGCGTGGAGAACGTTCTCATCAGCGGCGCGATCGGAGCGGCAGGCGCGGCCGTCGGTGTTGGTGTCGGCAAAGTGGCCGGTGCCGCTGGCAAAGCTTGGTCGTCGAAGTTTCCCAAAGCGACGGCCACGGAAATCGGCACTGTCGTGCAATTCACTCGCGGTCGTGCTGGCGCTGTCGTCGGAACAAAGTTGAACCCGGTTATCCCGCTGTGGCAGATCATGACGCCTGGCCAAAAAATTTCGGCGATCGGTGGGGTTGCGGGCAAGAAAGTTCTGACCGGCGCTGGTGTCGGTGGTTTGCAAGAAGCTGTGAAGGCCACGGGCTTGACGGCGGCCATCTTGGGCGGACTTGGTATGGGCGGCCCGGGCTCGGCCGCTGGCGCGGGCTCGCAGCCAACCCCGACGCCGCAACCGACTACGCCTTCGCCAACCCCTCCAGGTGCAGGCGCGGTTTCTCCAGGTGCTGGCGTGATTTCCCCCAGCACGGCCACCGACGCTCCCAAATCGGGGCCGCCTTCCCCTAAGCCAGTTGAAGTCGAGACCGAGCAAGAAAAGGAAATCAAGAAGAAACTCCTCGTCCTACTCAGCGGTATCGGGGTCACGACATTGCTTGTCGGCGGCGGCCTGCTGTTGAGCAACCTCGGCGGTGGCAACAACAATACGACGCGACCAGCGCAAGACACCGCCGCGATTACGACCGTTGTCGCGACGACGACGGCAACGACGATTCCAGCAACGACGGTTGTCGCGACGACGGTTGCTGCAGTAGTCGCCTCGACGACGACATCATCAAGCACGACAACGACCGCGCCGCCATTCAAGCCAAAAGCGCCAACAAACGTTGTTGCTAGCAACAACCCGTTGCCAAACGGTTGCAACATCACGGTCAGCTGGACGGCACCGAGTGGCACCAAGCCGATCACCTACACCGTGGTTGGCAGTCTCGGTGGCAGTCACTCAACCACGTCAACCTCGATCACGTTCTTCAGAGACTTCAACGGAATTCAATCGTTTACCGTTTATGGCACAAACTCGGTCGGAGTCGGTCCCACCTCCGCCCCATCGAACACTGTCTATCCCGAGTGTTGATCCGTGAGCGTTCGACGTTGAGTAGTTGAAGGAATAGCCTGCGGGCGTGACCATCGCCGATTTTGATGCTGCGAGCGAACTTGCCTTCGCGCAACACCTTGCCGATGCGGCGGATGCGATCACGTTGCCGCACTACACGAATCGCTCGTTCAGTCTTGATTGGAAAGCGAATCGCACAGAGGTGACAGAGGCCGACCGCGATGCCGAGTCGACAATCGCTGCGCTCGTGCTCGCGCACCGAGGGTCGCACGGGCTCTTCGGCGAGGAGCACGGATTGGTGGGCGCTGCAGACAGTCCGTGGCGGTGGATCGTCGACCCGATCGATGGCACGTCGAACTTCGTGCGAGGCATACCTGTGTGGGCCACGTTGATTGCGCTAACGCACGCCGAGCATGGCGCCGTAGTGGGTGTCGTGTCAGCGCCAGCGATGAATCGGCGTTGGTCGGCCGCGCGTGGCTTGGGAGCGTTCGCCGATGGTCGACGGTGTCAGGTGTCGACGGTTGCGCGCCTCGACGAAGCACAGGTCAGCGTCACGTTCTCGAAAGGCTGGGATGCGCTCGACATGACCGACAAGCTGGTGCAACTGCAGCAGCAGGCGTACCGGGCTCGCGGCTTCGGCGACTTTTGGCAGCACATGCTCGTCGCCGAGGGTGCGATCGATTTGGCGATCGATGCCGTCGGCGTGCAGTCGTACGACCTCGCCGCCGTGATGGTCGTGGTCGAGGAGGCTGGTGGAACGTTCACCGACCGCCACGGCGTGCGGACTTTTGAAAGCGACACCGCGATCTCGTCGAATGGTTTGCTTCACGAGTGCGCGAAGATCCTGTCATGACAGATTTCGTGATCCGCAATGCACACCTGGTCGATGGCAGCGGCGCGCCTGGTCGTGCGGCCGATGTCGCTGTTGCGGACGGCCTGATCACCGCAGTCGAGCCAGCGGGCACGATCGGTCGTAGCGAAAGTTCCATCGAGGCCGATGGTTTGTTGCTGACTCCCGGCTTTGTCGATGTGCACACGCATTACGACGCGCAGGCGACTTGGGATCCTTTCGTGACGCCCTCGGGGTGGCACGGCGTGACCACGACGATCATGGGCAACTGTGGTGTCGGTTTCGCTCCGGCCGCGCCCGATCGCCACGAGTGGCTGATTCAGTTGATGGAGGGTGTCGAAGACATTCCCGGCAGCGCGCTGACAGAGGGCTTGAAGTGGGGATGGGAGACGTATCCCGAGTACCTCGACGTGCTCGAGACATTGCCGCGCGTGATGGACATCGGTTCGTTGATCGGGCATGGGCCGTTGCGCGCGTACGTGATGGGCGATCGTGGTGCGGCTAACGAGTCGGCAACCGACGACGACATCGCGGGGATGGCGCGGTTGGTCGAGCAAGCGTTGCGCGCTGGCTCGTTCGGGTTCAGCACTTCGCGCACGCCGATCCACAAGGCGAAGGACGGCGAACTGGTGCCGGGCACGAATGCCGACGAGCGCGAGTTGTTGGGCATCGCTGCAGCAATTCCCGCGGCAGGCCACGGCGTGTTCCAGTTCGCGCCCGACCACCATTTGGTGCCGGCAAATGAGTGGCCATGGATGCGCAAGGTTGCCGCGCTAACCGGACGCACGGTGAGCTTCAATTTGAACCAGCCGAACAAAGCGCCAGATTTGTGGCGCGACGTGTTGCGGCTGCTCGACGAGGCGCAACACGACGGACTCGGGATCATCGCCCAGGTCGCCGGTCGCAGCATCGGGATTCTGTATTGCCTGCAGGGCAGCTTGCATCCGCTGATGTTCCATCCCGCGTATCAAGAGGTCGCCGCGCTGCCGTTGACCGAACGCTTGGTAGCGCTTGCCGAGCCGGAACGCCGCCGTCGCATCATCGAGGATGTGCCCGACGATGGCGGCATGTTCAAGTCGGCGATCATCAACAGCCTCGACAGCATTTGGTGTGTCGACGATGGCAATATTGATTACGAGCCAGCGGCGAAGGACAGCATCGCTGCACACGCCGCGCGCACTGGCGTGCCGGCGATGCAAGTGCTACTCGATCAGTTGACATCGCTGGACGGCAACGGAATGGTTTACGCACCGTTCTTCAACTACAGCTACGGCGACCTGTCGTTTACCGAGGAAGTCACGCGTCACCCGCACACGCGTATGGGGCTTAGCGACGGCGGCGCGCATTGCGGTGCAATCTGCGACGGCGGTATGCCGACGTTCATGCTTACGCACTGGACGCGCGACCGCACACGCGGGCCGAAGTTGCCGCTCGAGCACATCGTTTATCGCCAGACCGCGCAGACAGCGGCGCTGTACGGCCTCGGCGATCGCGGCGTGATTGCGCCAGGCATGCGCGCCGACATGAACCTGATCGATTACGCGCGACTGTCGTTCGAGTCGCCACGCATGGCGTACGACCTGCCAGCAGGCGGCCGTCGCTTAGTGCAGAAAGCAAGCGGCTATGTAGGCACGTGGGTCGCAGGAGTCCAAACCGTAAGCAACGACGAGTTCACCGGAGCAACCCCCGGCCGACTATTGCGCGCAGGCTGCTACGCCGGCTGACGAGCGTTGGTGGTCGCCGGCCGCGACTAAGTCACGGTGTCGTGGTATCGGTGGCCGGAGGTGGCTCCGTAGTTGCGGGCAAAGGTCGACGACCGTCGTAGTCGAATTCTGTTTCCAGGCACGCGCCCGGTTGTAATGGCGCCGGGCCAAGCGCCGCAGCGACAAGTGCGACGAATGCGGCACGGCCCCTAATGCTCGGATGCACTTCGTCATTGAGGAACGACGGGTTCTCTGCGGTCGCTGCCGACCAATCGATCAACACAACGTTCTCGAATGAACGGGCCGCCGCGCGAAGGGCCGCGTTGACCTCGTCGACCCGACCCGTAAACCCCGGTTCCGACACAGTTAGAAGCACGATCGGCCGTGGCGAGAGTCGTTGAAGAATCGTCGTCAGCTCGCTTGTGTAGAACGCTATGTCTCCCTTGTAATTGTTTCCTAAAATAATCAGCGCGACATCCCACCCAGCTTCAAGCCGCTGGTCGAGCACCAGGGTGGCGAACTCGATGTACCTCGTCTGCTCGGCATCAACTTCAACCTGCCAACCCAACGGAACGACGGCGTCACACATTTCGCCGTGGTGCCGTTCGGCCGAACTGGCCAACACCGAGTCGCCGATCATGATCACCCTGTTGCCGGCGACTTGCTCACCAATGGGACGATCTCGCGAAAAGGCGATGGTGGTCGTGGTCGACGATGTCGATGTCGTCGGCGGAACAGTCGACGTTGTGGTCACCGCGGTTGTCGTTTCGCTTTCGACTCTTCCGTCGCGCGAGATGTCGCTACCACAGGCGGAGCAGAGCAGACAGAGCGAAAAACCCAGACCGTGCAATTGGCGCTTGCCTCGGAGCTGGTTCAACATCGCGGGCACCCTAGCAATGGCGCCGTCACGTCGTCACTTGGCCGGTTTGTTACGCGCAACTAAGCAATCACGCGGTCAGTGACCGTCGCCGCCGCCTAGGCCGCGGCCGAGCCCATCGTCGCCATCGCCGCCGAAGCTGCCGAGAGGACCGAACCCGCGCTTGCCGCCGCCTCCCGGTTTGCGGTATGCGAAGAACGTCAGCGCGGCGATCACCGCGAGAACGATCGCGAGAGTGATCCATCCGCCGGAACTATCGCCGATGTTCGAGAGAACTGTCATCAACTCAAGATCGTACCGAGTGACGAATGCGCCAAGGGTGGCTTGCTTGGCCACGCAACGCCTCGCGTGTGACTAAAGGCCCTTCGCAATAGGAACGACGGCCCCGGCCGTCGGGAAACCAGGCGTGTGACACTCCAGCTATGCACATCTCCCTTGGCCGCGCCTTCGGCGCCGTGTTTACCGCCGCGTTCATCACGGTTACCGCTGGTTGCGGCGACGACAACAAGAGCAGCACCGATACCGATGCCACCGTGCCGGCCGTCAGCGATGTGTCGTTCGCAGGCCAATGGGCGCGCACCAGTCCGGCGATGGCCACCGCTGGCGCGATCTACATCACGATCACCAGCGAAGTCGACGACAACCTCATCGCCGCATCGGTTGCGGAAACTGTTGCGGCGCGCGTCGAGCTTCACGAGACCGTTACCGCGATGGGTTCCGACACAACGATGATGGGCGGTGGCGAGATGTCCATGCGGCCCGTCGAGTTCATCGAACTACCTGCTGGCGTCGGTGTGGAACTGAAGCCCGGCGGATACCACATCATGTTGTTTGATCTGGTGAACCCGCTCGAGGTTGGCACCTCAATTCAATTGACACTCGTCTTCGAGAAGGCTGGCGAGATCTCAGTCGAAGTGCCGGTACTGGACGAAGCACCCTGATCGTGAAGTGGCTAATCCTCGCAACGTGCGGTGTCGCGACGATGATGATCGCAGCATGTAAAGAGTCGGGTAACGATTCGCTCAACGACGTGACATTCGAGGCAGCTGACGGCGCGAGCGTGTCGGTTGGTGACTTTCGAGGACAGCCGTTAGTCCTCAACCTGTGGGCAACGAACTGCGCACCGTGCGTGCACGAAATGCCAGCACTCGATCAGATCGCAAATGAGTTCACTGGAGTTGTGCAGGTCATCGGCGTCAACGTGCTGGACACTCCGCAAAACGCTGCCGCATTCGCAGCCGACTTGGGCGTCGACTACCCGCAATACACCGACCCCGACGGAAGACTCTCTAGCGCGCTCTCGGTTACCGGTCTTCCGGCCACTGGCTTCTTCAACGCGGAGGGCGAGCTGATCGAAGTACACCAGGGCGCCTACACGGTGGACGAGTTGCGCACGGCAATCGAGCAGAACTTCCCCGACGCGAATGAAGGAGTCGTTCCATGACGATCAAGCGGAGCGCGTTCTCGCTTGCGGCTTGCGCGCTGCTGTTCGCTTCCTGCGCAAGCGATGAACCGCAGCGTTCACTGAGCGGGTATCAGCTCGACCCCGCGCCAACCGTGGCAGCGTTTAGCCTTCCCGACGCGGCGGCGAACGGAAGCGACTTCTCATTCCGTGCGAACGAGGGCCAGTTGCTGATGGTGTATTTCGGTTACACCGCCTGCCCCGATGTGTGCCCGACGACGCTCTACGAAGTCAAGAAGGCCTTGCAACAAGTCGGTGAGTCCGCCGACCAAATCGCATTGGCCATGATTACTGTCGACCCCGATCGCGACACAGCAGAGATCATCACCGGCTATGTGCAGAGCTTCATCCCTCAAGCGCATGCGCTGCGCACAGAAGACGCCGACGCCCTGCAAGCCGTGGCTAGTGCATTCGGCGCCAGTTATTCGGTTACCAAAGAAGCGGATGGGACCGTCGAAGTGAGCCACAGTGGAGCGCTTTACCTGGTTGATAGCAGCGGCACGGTCGTGCTCACCTGGCCGTTCGGAATCCCCGCCGAAGGCATAGCGACTGACTTGCAAATCATTCTGAGCCAGAGTGCCTCGTGAAACTTCGAGCGCTACTCGGAGCAGCCTTGTTGCTCTTGGCCACGGCCACGGTCAGCTGCAACGCAGATGACGAGCCGTCCAACAACCTCGAGACCGCTCCTCTAGCGGAGGACGAAACGGCGACTTACGAATACGTCGTACCGTTTGGAACCGGCCGCAGCATCGAGCGCGGCGAGATCGTCCAAATCATGCCGTCGACACTGCAGGTCAAAGTTGGCGAGTCAATTCGCATCACGAACAAGGACATTCGCGGTTACGACGTCGGGCCGTTCTACATCAACCCGTTGCAGACGCTTGCTATGCGATTCACCCACACCGGGCGGATTTCGGGCATCTGTGCAGTCAACCCGGAGGGCGAATTCGTGATCGAGGTCACCGACTAGATCGACCGGGCGGGCGAAGTCGGCAAGGATTGAACAATGGCTGACGACATCACCCACTACGACACGGTCGAGGCTTATTGCGATCGGCTCAGCTACTTCCCTGGCGATGTTGTCGGCGTTCACACGTGGTGTTCGGCCGCCACCTACGACATCGATGTGCGTCGTTGGGGAGGCGACATTTGTTGGGAGGCGAAGGGGCTCGCCGGCGTGAAGCACGACACTCCCGCCAACGCCGACTCACATGGTTGCGGTTGGCCGGTTGCCGTCAGCATTCCGGTCGCTGCGGATTGGCGTAGCGGAATGTACCTGATCACGCTGCGCGCACACGACGCGCCGGCAGATCGTGCGGTTGGCCATGCAACGTTCGTAGTGCGCGTGCCAGTCTCTGAACGCAAAGGCGCGGCGCTACTCGTCATCGCCACTAACACCTACAACGCGTACAACAACTGGGGTGGCGTCAGCCTGTACACCGGCGGGCATCGCGTGTCGTTCGACCGGCCGTTCGGGCGCGGCATGTTGGTGCGGCCCTATACCGAGCGCGACGATCGCAAGAGTCCACCTGTTCCGTTCGGCGAACAGCCCGACGTCGATGGCGCGGTGTATCAGCAGTACCGCAAGCAACACGGCTACCCCGGTTACATGAGCTCGGCCGGTTGGTACACGTACGAGCGTCGCTTCGTCGAGTGGGCCGAGAGAGCCGGAATCGAGTTGCAATACGCGGCATCAAGCGATCTCGCGCACGACCCGACTGCGCTGGATGGTTACACGCTGGTGGTCGGCGCAGGGCACGACGAGTACTGGTCGGCCGCGCAACGCGATGCGGTCGAAGCACACGTTGCTGGCGGTGGAAACTACGCAAGCTTCTCGGGCAACACGATGTTCTGGCAAGTGCGCCTTGAAGACGACGGGCGCTCGATGGTGTGCCACAAGTACAGCGCACACAAAGTCGATCCTGTGTTGGGCACCGCAGACGAACGGTCGATGAGCGGAATGTTCGGCGATCCGGTTGTACATCGGCCAGAGTGGACGTTCCTCGGCGCTGGTTCGGCGTTCGGGTTGTACAACCGCTTCGGCTTGGCAACGCCACGCGGCGCTGGTGCGTTCACGGTCTATCGGCACGATCATTGGATGTTCGAGGGCACCGGTCTGCGTTACGGCGACTTGCTCGGTCGCGACTCTGGTGCCGTCGGGTACGAGACCGTCGGCTGTCGGCTTGGCTTCGACGATCACCAACTTCCGATCGCGACTCCATTCCCCGGTGGCTACGCGCTTCCACAGCACACAGAAGTCGTTGCGTTCACGCCGTCCTCCAACCTCGGCGAAGGCGACTACCCCGCGTCGATCGCAGCACTCGGCGACCAGTGCGACCTCGAGTTCATCGCCGAACGAATCTTCGGTGGCCTCGACGACGACTCGCTCGCTCGCGCTCGCTACGGCAACGCCGTGATGCTGACGTGTAAACCATCCGGCGACGCGGGCGGCACAGTCGCAACAATCGGCACGACGGACTGGGTCTACGGCTTGAACGACCCACTAGTAGCGCAAGTAACCGCCAACGTCATGCGCCACCTCAGCTGACCCCCGAGTGTTTCGTGCCTGCACACGGGCATGAAATACTCGACTGAGCTGGCGCCGACCCCGCAAGCGCTACGCCGTGATCGCGGTTGGACCGTTTACGAAGCAGAACTCGTTTTCCTCCGGATCGGCCATCACCTGAAAGCCGCCGTGCTCGTCATACACAACTTCGCCAATTCGTCGTCCGCCTGCGGCAACAGCCGCGTCGGCTGCCGCATCGAGGTCGATGACATCGATATCGAGATGCACTCGGTTCTTGCCGACCTTGTCCTCGGGCACCAGTTGAAACGAAACCGTGATGCCGTTCGGTGGTTGCAACGCAACCCACTCGTGACTCTGGCGAACGATGTAGCCGCCGAGTACGTGTTGCCAAAACTCGGCGAGTTGCATCGGCGCGTGACAATCGATGACTACCTCGTCGAGTTTGCCGATCACAAGTGTTCGCCGATGGAGTGCTCAGTAGGCCCAAAGAGAAAGAAGGAATCGAGGTACGGCGTCGGATCGACCGACCAGTCGTAAGCGCGCACCTCGGCCTCCGTGCGGCGACCAAGACGCGCGCGGAACAGCTCAGCGTCGGCGACCTTCACCGAAACGGGAGGCAGACCAGCTTCCGAGACAGCCTTGTGGAACAGGTCGCGCAATCGCTCCATCGACCACTCAAGAAACTCACTGGGTACATCGAACGACAGCCCGAGCGCGTGACGCACATCGGCTTCGTGCGTATGCACGTCGATAACCGCGGCAGACGCGGGCGCACCGGCGGGACTGGACAAGAATCCCTCCAACATTGGGCCGAACTGCGCCCACTCGGCGAGCACCTCCGTCAGGGTGCGGTCGCGGCCACGGGCCACTTGGGCGGCGGTCCATGCTTCGCCGGGCGCACCCTCCATGTTGCCCGCGATCGCGTCGGCCGTTACCCCGGCCAAGTGTGCGACCACATCGCGCACCCGCCACGCCGGCGTCGAAGGCACCATCGTGTCCAGATCAATGCCGTTGGCAGAAACGAGCGCCGTGATTCGTTGGCGAGCGGCGCCATAGAGCGCACCGAGATCATGAGTGGTGGTCGAATTCGTCATGGTCTCAGCGTAGAGCGATGCCGTAACCTGTGCCACATGCCCGAATCGCCCAACGAGGCGCATCAACCCGCAACTCGCGCCATCACGGCCGGGCGCGGGCAGAGCGGGCGATCTCTTGCGCCGGCGCTGTGGGCAAGCAGTGTGTGGCAGTCCATCGATCTCGCCGATGCAAATCGCCGCGCCACCGGGACGCGGTCAGGCGAGTTCTACGGCCGCTACGCCAACCCGACGGTTGCGTCGTTCGAGGATGCCGTCGCCGCACTGGAAGGCGCAGAATCGTCGTTGGCGTTCGCCAGCGGAATGGGCGCGATCAGCACAACGGTGCTCGCTCTCTGCAGCGCCGGCGATCACATCGTCGCTCAACGTCAGTTGTACTCCGCCACGCTCGCGTTCCTGCAAGGCCCATGTGCGCGCTTCGGCATCGACGTGACGTTCGTCGACGGCACAGAACCGGGTGCGTTCGCCGCTGCGCTGAAGCCCGGGCGCACGATGTTGGTAATCGCCGAGACACCGTCGAACCCACTGCTCGAACTGGTCGACCTGGAAGAGCTCGGCGCGCTGCGCGGCCCGATCACACTCGTCGATTCGACGTTCGCCACACCGCTCGGGCAGCAACCACTCGCTCACGGCGTGCACCTCTCGTTGCACTCGGCGACGAAGGGGATCGCTGGCCACAACGACGCAACGCTTGGTGTGGTCAGCGGAGCACGCGAGTTACTCGACAGCATCTGGTCGTACAGCGTGCTGCACGGTGCGACGCCATCGCCGTTCGATGCGCTCAACGCGCTCCGCGGCATCCGCACGCTCGCAGTTCGGAGCAATCATCAAGCAGCGAGCGCGCTACACATCGCAGAGACCTTGCAGCGGCATCCCGCGGTAAGCGCAGTCCACTACCCCGGTCTGCACACGCATCCGCAACACGATTTAGCGAAGCGACAGATGCACCACTTCGGCACAGTGCTGGCGATCGACCTCGCCGGTGGTCGGTCGGCGGCCGAGCAGTTGCTTGGCAAGGTTGAACTCGTGCGCGTAGCGACGTCGCTCGGCGGACCCGAGACCCTCGTGTGCCACCCGCGCACCACCACTCACGCCAGCCTCACTGATGCAGAAGCGGCAGAGCAGGGCGTCGGCCCAGGACTGCTGCGCATGTCAATCGGCCTGGAAGACCCAGCCGACCTGCTGGCCGACCTGACAAACGCACTTTCCAGCAAATAGCGATGACCTGACGGAACCAATCGGGGGTCCGGCGACTCTCTATACCCACATGAACCATGCGATGGATCCCTCAGTCCCGCTGATTCAAGTCGAGGAACTCGACGACGAACCCGTGCTGTCGTTCGACGCGCTTTACCTCGGGGAGTACCACTCGATGGTTCGCATGGCGATGGCTCTTGTCGATTACCCCGAGAAGGCTGAAGAAGTCGTGCAAGACGCGTTCGCGCAGCTGTACTCGCGCTACGCGCAGGTCGTCAACCCTGTTGGCTACGTGCGGGTCAGCGTTCTAAACGGCTGCCGACGCGTGTTGCGCCGACGTCGCCTCGCGCGTGCACTGCACGCCACCTCGCAACGCGACGCAGAGAGCGATGGCGAACTCGGCTTCAACCATCTGCTCGACGCCGTTCGCCGCTTGCCCACAGCGCAGCGCAACGCCGTCACGCTGCGATACGAACTGCAGCTCACCGATGCCGAGATATCGAACACGCTCAACATCCCACTTGGCACTGTCAAGTCAACACTTCACCGGGCACTGACCCGACTACGAACCGAGGTACAACGATGAACGAATTTCAAGACATCGACCGCGAGCTAGCGGACGCATTCGCACAACGGCCCAGCACATTGTCACGCCCGTCGCTACGCGACGTAAGGAACCGCGCTCGTCGTCGCCAACGCCAGCGCAGCGCGGGCGTACTAGGCGCATGCGCGGTCGTCGGAGTCGGCGGCGCTGCAGTTCTCGCGACACGCTCGCCCGCCAACCAAACCACGGTCGGCGACAGCGAATCGACAGCGACCACGATCTGCTTTCCCACCGTCTCAACGATTGTGTTCGACACCACCACAGGTTTCGACGGTTACCCAGTGACCGATTCGACCGTGCAGTACTTCAACGTCAACCCCGTCAAGTACGTGATTCAGCCGGGCGACAACCCTCAAGGCGTTGCTGCAATGTTCAGCGTGACGATGGAAGAGCTGAACGCCGCCAATGTCGATACGCAGGGCTACGAACTGTTCCTTGTGGGACTCGAGATCTGGGTTCCCGCGAGCACCCTTACGACGGCTACGACGACGCCATTGCACTTGGAAGTTGGTGGCACGTACACCCTCGCGGCCGGCGACTTTCCCGGCTCAGTGGCAGCGAAGTTCAACGTCACCGTCGCCCAGCTCGACGCGGTCAACCGCGACGTCAACGGTTATGGCGGATTCATCGTTGGCACAGTGATCAACATTCCGATCGCCCCAACCGAGGCGACCACCACGACCAACGTGATGACTACAGCAGTTCCGCAAACGACTCTCTTCCCCGAACCGACAGCCTGGACCACGACGACAACATTCGATCCGAACCCCGTTGAGTACACAGAGTGTTTCCCGGTGGTCGACTCAACAATGCCGGAGCCAACAGTTTCCACTCTTCTTGGCGATGCGGTGATGGACACGACGACATCGTCGATTCCGAGCTTCACCAAGGTCGGCACCGCGGTTCAGGTCATCAACTGCAGCAACCAAGAAGGCGTGGCTCTCTTCCTTAGCAATGTGCTTGCCGAGGAAGGTTTCACGACGGTTGAACCCGACACGGGCACAATCGATTTGCTGGGGACGAAGATCATCTACAACCCCGACGATCCTGCCGCGTTGCAGGTCGCCCTCACCCTTGCGATTTATCTCGGCAACGCAACAGTGGAACCGAGCGGACCGGTAGTGCCGGGTCTAGGTGGCACCTGGATTCCAGGCAGCGGTGTAATCGTGCTGCTCGGTGACGACTTCGCGGGCCTGACGCTCGCGCAGATAGCCGGAGTCATCAACGGGCTGAACGCAGGCCCAACGATTCCCGCCAGCACAACAATCGCCTAACGGTTGGGCTTACGGACCGCGTGTCCTCGACTTGGTGGTCGTATGTCCGCCCCCCGTAGCGACGAGGTAGTACTTCTGTTGGTCGCCACAGGTAAAGGGCAGGGTCATAGAGCCGGATGGTCCCACGGTCACGTACGGGTCTGGGCTGTCGATCCCGATGAAAATGCTGGAGGCCCCGGTGACACTCCACGTGGCGGTCAAACCGTCTTGGCCAGGACAGACAGGGTTCTCTACTGAGAAGCTGACGACCGGGCCAACCGGTGCGGGAGTGGTCGTTGTGGGCGCGCTTGTCACCACTGCTGCGGCTGTCGTCGGTGGCGCTGTTGTCGCCGCTGGTGTCGTTGTCGTTGCGGCCGCGACAGTCGTAGTCGTCGCTTCGGTCGTGGTCGATGCCGTGTCGGTCGATGTGTTCGTCCCCGAGCTGCAGCTGGAGACAACGAGTGCGCAGGTCAGCACGGCTGGCATGAGGAGCTTGCGAAGAGACGTCATGGACGCACTCTACGCGAACGGCGAACCGCGGTTGCAACGACTCAGTGGTAGAAGGGATTCTCGCCGCTGGAGTGATCGGTGAGATCGCGCACGTGCTGAATCGCCGGGATCTTCTCGACGATCATTGTCTGCACACCGTCAAGCATCGTCATCTTGCTCATTGAGCAGCCATGACAGCCGCCGCCCATCGTCAGGTATGCCGTGCCATCGGTGTCGTGGCCAACGAAGGTCACGAAGCCGCCGTGGCTGGCGAGCGCTGGGTTTACTTCGGCCGCGATCATCGCCTCGACCTCGGCACTCAGCGCATCGTCGCGCACGAGCCCTTCAACAACTGGGGCTTGCGGCTTGTTCGGGTTACGCACGACGAGTCCAGCCGACGACGTGTGGTCGAGCGTGGAATCCTGCAGCAGCTCGCGGCTGTCGGCCGGAATGATGACCTTCAGCGAAGCGCCATCACCTGCGTGTGTACGCACCTCGTCGGTGAAGGCGGCCTTCGTGATTACCTCGAAGCTGAGGTCGTAGCGGAACTCTTCGCCCGGCTTGCTGATGATCTCGAGTCGCAGACCAAGACGATCAGCATCGGGCTCGGTGTCGCGCAACGCGACCAACTCAGTCAGTGCTGCTGGAGTGATCGTGATGATCGGGGCAGACGCATCGGTTGCAACCGGCGACGAAGGCGACTCGAAAGGCGAAACAGATGGACTCACACCGACAGGATATAGGTGGGGTCAGAGATTGAAAGCGAAATGGCCGTACGTGCACAACCCGGCGCTGACAATTCCGACCCAACAGCTGGCAGAATCGAGGGATGCGTTTTTTGAGACTTCTCTCCGTGCTGCCTCTTCTGGGAATGCTCGCCGCTTGCTCCGATAGTGGCGACTCGACAGCGACGAGCAACGCCGACGCGACCGTCGTGCTTTCGACAATCCCGCCTTCCGTTGCCCCTCCCTCAACGATCCCACCGTCCACCATCGCCGTAACGACCACCACTATTCCAGTAGCTGTCTTCCCGCTTACCGGGTTGCCCGTCGGTGCGAGTGCCTTCGCCGCACGTCCGGCATTAGTCGCAAAGATCGACAATGCGACCGGTGCTCAGCCACAAACCGGCTTCAACGCCGCCGACATCATCTACGAAGAGATCGTTAACGATGGCATCACTCGCTTCGCGATGGTGTTTCAGAGCGCCGATAGCGACCCCGTGGGGCCATGCCGCAGCGGCCGCATTCAAGACATCGACCTGTTGGGTTCACTCAACGCTCCTCTGTTCGTTTGGAGCGGCGGCAACGACAGCGTCACGCGGGCAGTCAACAACAGCGACCTGGTCAATCTCGGGCCGAACTATGCGCCCGTTTACTTCCGAAGCGACGCGCACAAAGCGCCGCACAACCTGTACACCAAGACCAGCGAGATCTACACGTACGCACCGCCAGGGGCGCAACCGCCACCGCAGCAGTTTCAGTACCGCGATGCGGCCGAGGTAGTCGGTGGCGCACCAAGTAGCGGCGTGGAAGTCGCGATGGACAACTACCTCGTCAACTGGACGTGGAACGCAGCCACCGGACTTTACGAACGAATGCAGCAAGGCAAGGTCCAGATAGACGACGCCACCGACAGCGTCATCACCACCAACAACGTGGTCGTGCTGGCAATGAAGTACACAGGTGCCGGCAGTCCGAACGCGCAGAGTGTCGGCACCGGCGAAGCGTTCATCTTCACGGGCGGCAACTACATCCACGGCACGTGGACGCGCGCCGATCGGCTGCAGCCCTTCACCCTGACTGACGACAGCGGCAACCCGATCAAGCTGACTCCCGGTCGCTCGTTCATCGAGCTGCCGCGAGTCGACAAAACCACGCCAGCGCCCTGAACACACCGGGTTACGGATAGGTAGCGTGTCGGCCGTGCAAGACGGCAGCCGAAAGGCCATCATCGCGGCGTTCTTCGCCAACCTCGGAATCTCGATCGCTAAGTTCGTCGGTTTCCTGCTCACCGGCTCTGCGAGTTTGCTCGCCGAATCCGGGCACAGCGTGGCCGACACGGGAAACCAAAGTCTGTTGCTCTTCGGCAGCAAACGCGGCAAACGCCCCGCCGACCGCGCACACCCATTTGGCTACGGGCCAGAGCGCTACTTCTGGTCGTTCATCGTCGCGCTCGTGCTGTTCAGCATGGGTGGCCTCTTCGCCTTGTACGAAGGCATCGAGAAGCTGCGGCATCCGCACGAGATCGAGAGCGCCAACATCGCGTTTGGAATTCTTGGCGTGGCGATCATGCTCGAGACTTACTCACTGCGAACTGCCGTCAAGGAAGCGAACCACGTTCGACACGGACGTAGTTGGTGGAACTTCATTCGAACCGCTAAGTCCCCGGAGCTACCCGTAGTGCTGCTCGAAGACATCGGCGCCGAAGCAGGCCTATTCGTCGCGCTCGGTGGCCTGACGATGGCCGAAGTGACCAACAATCCGCGCTGGGACGCAGCCGGCTCAATCGCCATCGGCGTGCTGCTCGTCGTCATCGCGATCATCTTGGCGATCGAGATGAAGGGCTTGCTCATCGGTGAATCCGCAACCGACGAGAATCTCGCTGCCATCACGTCTGCGCTCAACGAAAGCGACAACGTGGTCAGCATCATCCATCTGCGCACGATGCATCTCGGCCCGGATCAACTCTTGGTCGCCGCGAAGGTCGAGTTCGACCACGGACTCGTCGTCAAGGATCTGGCGACGGCGATTAACGGAGCCGAAGCCAACCTGCGCGCGGCGTTGCCGCTCGGAAGCACCATCTACATCGAACCCGACATTCGCCGCGAACACGCGGAATGAGCCGTCCGAAGCTAGACAGGCATAGTCGCACTGGTGGTTTGATCGCGCTCATCATCGTCATCGTGTTGTTCAGCATGGGATCGACGCTGGTGAAGTTGGCACATACGCACGGCATAACGATCGCGTTCTGGCGACTTGTTCTTGGTTCGCTGATCTGGTCAGCCATTCTGTGGTTCAGCGAGCACCGCTGGTTGCGGCTCGCTGATCTGAAGGCGACGCTCGCTCCTGGCATCGCGTTCGGTCTCAACATCACCGCGTTCTTCATCGGTGTCACTAAGACCAGCGTCGCTTCCGCCGAATTCACCGGCGCGCTTACTCCCCTGCTCGTGGTACCGCTCGGGGCGTTCTTCTTCAAGGAGCGCCTGCGGTTGGGTGCGCTGGCTTTCGGGGGAATATCGCTTGTCGGCCTCGCGATTGTGCTGTTCAACGCGCCTCCCAACGGTGAGTTCTCGTGGGGCGGAATCGCGTGGATCGCGTGCGCGCTACTCACGTGGTCGACTTATCTGCTGACAAGTAGGGCGGCACGCCAAGGCCGCACAGTTGCGGTCGTGATGGCACATCTCACTCCCATCGCCGCGCTCGTTGCCCTGCCCATCGGCCTCTTCGCGTTTCCGGGCGAGCTGACCACATTCACGCTTCGGTCGTGGGTATTCATCGTCATCCTCGCTGTGGTCACTGGAACGGTCGCGCATGGACTGGTGGTGTTCGCACAAAAGGCGGTCCCTATCGGCGTGATCAGCATGTTGCAGGTTTCGCAACCGGCGCTGGCCGCACTGTGGGCTGTGTGGTTGCTGGATAGCAGTGTTCGTGCAATTCAGATTTTGGGTATGGCGCTGGTGATCCTTGGATTGATTGCCGTCACCGTGCAGACCCAACGAACTCGAGCAGTAGAGTTGCTCGCATCCGAAGGGGAGCTCGCATAGGAGCGGGCTGAGAGGGTGGCCACCGCCACCGACCCGAGAACCTGATCTGGGTAATGCCAGCGGAGGGAGCGAAGATGCGAGTGGTTGTTGTCGCAGGTGGTGGACCGCTATCGCCGCAGGCCATTTCTGCCACCGACCCTGCTCACGGCAATTCGTTCATCGTCGCCGCGGACAGTGGACTCGACTTCGCCGTCGCCGCTGGCGTAGCTCCCGACGTTTTGGTCGGCGACCTCGACAGCATTAGTGCCGCTGGTCGCATGTGGGCATACGAGCACGGCGCCACGATTGAAGAACACGCACCCGACAAAGACATGACCGACACCGAGTTGGCCATCGCCCGTGCGCTGCGGGTACCCGATGTAAGCGATCTGGTTTTGATTAGCGGTTCGGCTGGCCCAGAAGAACGTCTCGACCACCTACTGGGCATCCTTCTTGCGCTCGGCCATCCATCGCTGGCCGCTCTCGACACTGCGCGCGCCCTGATCGGTACAACCGACTTCCGAATCCTGCACCCAGGTCACGCGGTAACGCTCGACATCGAACCTGGCCAGCAGTTTTCGTTGCTTGCGTTGCACGGCCCATGCACCGGCGTCAACGTCGGCGGCGCACGCTGGCCACTCAACAACTCAACGCTGACGTCGAGCGAAGCACGTGGGCTCAGCAACGAAGCCAGCCTCGAACCAGAAGCCAAGACAGAAGTGTCGGCGCAAACCGGCGTACTCACGGTGGTGATTCCATGAACCCGAAGAAGCTCATAGTCCTGGCAGCGCTCTCGGCGATGTTGACGATTCCGCTAGTCGCATGCGGCGACGACAAGGATGAATCGACAACGCTGACCATGCTTGTGTACGACTCGTTTCCCACCAAAGACACGCCGCTGAACGAAGCGCTCAACGAGTTCACTCGCGACACCGGCATCAACGTGCGGTTACTCACCGCAGGTGATGCCGGAACGATGGTGACCAAGGCGACGCTGACAGCGGGCAACCCGGAGGGCGACGTGATGTGGGGTGTCGACAACACGTTTCTATCCGCTGCAACCGAGGCCGGCATCTTCGAGTCTGTTCCGGTGCAGGTCGACTACGGAGACGTCTGCGTGAACTACGACATCGCGTGGTTTGCGGAACAAGGCATCGAGCCGCCCGTCACTCTCGACGACCTGATCAAGCCGGAATACGCCGATCTGCTCGTTGTTCAGAATCCGGCGTCTTCGTCGCCCGGGCTGGCATTCATGCTCGCGACGATCGCTCGCTTCGGGGAACCTGCGTGGGAGCAGTACTGGGCCGACTTGCGCGCTAACGGCGTCGAGGTAGTCGAGTCGTGGGATGTTGCGTACTACGAACGCTTCAGCGGTGCGGCGGGTAGTTCCGGCGTCCGTCCACTCGTCGTCAGCTACGGCAGTAGCCCACCTGCAGAGGTCGTATTCGCCGATCCACCGCGCACTGATGCGCCCACCGGCGTAAGCGCAGCCACGTGCTTTCGCCAGCAGGAATACGCGGGCGTGTTGCGGGGAACCGATCACGCCACAGAGGCCGAGCAGCTGATGCAGTTCCTCATCGGTGAGCGCTTCCAGCGCGAACTTCCGTTGACTCTGTTCGTATATCCGGTGAACGTGGATGTGCAGCTACCCGACGTGTTCACGCAGTTTGCAGTCGTTCCGGCAGAACCGTTCAGCGTCGAACCCGTTGCGATCGCTGAGCACCGCGAAGAATGGCAGGACCGGTGGAACGAGATCGTGCTGCGCTGAGCGCTAACGCTCTGCCGCGATGGCTAGTACCTACGATTGCCGTCCTGCCGGTCGTGGTGCTCGCGGGGATGTACTTCTGGCCACTGGCGACGTTGTTGGCGCGTGTGCTCCGGCCGAACTCGTTTGGCGACGCGTTGCGGATACCCGGGCTGGCCGACGTGTTGTGGTTCACGCTGTGGCAAGCACTCGTCAGCACGATCGTGACGCTGGCCATCGGCTTCGTGCCTGCGTATGTGCTCGCGCGTTATCGATTCGTAGGTCGCCGAGCGCTACTGGCGATCGTGACTGTTCCGTTCATGTTGCCGACGGTTGTCGTTGGCGCGGCCTTCCTGGCGCTACTGCCGAGCGACTGGCACGGAACTGCTCGCGCGGTGATCGTTGCGCACGTCTTCTTCAACATCGCCGTCGTGGTCAGGCTTGTCGGCGCGATGTGGGCTGTTCTCCCAACCGACCTCACTGCTGCGGCGCGCACGCTGGGTGCATCGCCAGCACAAGTACTGCGTCACGTCGTGTTGCCGTTGTTGCGCCCCTCGTTGTGGGCTGCTGCAACTGTCGTGTTCCTTTTCACGTTCACCTCCTTCGGCGCCGCTCGACTTCTCGGTGGTTCCGCGAACCCAACGCTTGAGGTCGAGATTGTTCGGCGCGCGACACAACTCGGCGACGTAGACGGTGCCGCCGTGCTTTCATTGCTGCAACTGTTCGCGCTCGCGGCAGTTGTCTGGTGGTCGGCCCGATCGCAACGACGCGGAACAAACGCGCTCAGCGGCTCGTCGCACTGGCGCTCGGCTCGATCGCGCCGCGAGCGCTCGGCAGTACTCGGTACCGCAACCGCGATCGCGTTGGTGATGTCGCTACCGCTGATCGTGATGGCTAGCCGCTCGTTCCGGCTCGGCGATCAATGGACACTGACCGCTTGGCGAAAACTGGGCAGCGCCGAAGTTCGGCCGGGCGTGAGCCTGGGCGTCGACCCGATCGCTTCACTGCTGACTTCGTTGCGCTTCGCTGCAGTCGCCGCAGTAGTGAGCGTGGTCATCGGTGGTCTCGCGGCGCTCGCGATCGCGACTGCTCGCCGACGCGGCGCTCTGCTCGACGTTGGTCTGATGCTGCCGCTAGGAACTTCTGCTGTCACGGTCGGCCTCGGCCTGCTCATAACGTTCGACACCGCGCCGCTCGATTGGCGCTCGCGCTGGTGGCTCATTCCGCTAGGGCATGCGCTTGTCGCAATCCCGTTCGTCGTCAGGGCGGTGCTACCTGTGCTGCGCGCGATTCCCTCCGATCAGCGCGCTGCGGCCGCAACCCTTGGGGCTAACCCGACGCGGGCGTGGTTAGCGATCGACGTGCGGCGCGCACTTCGTCCGTTGGTGGCAGCGGGTGGTTTGGCCGCCGCCATCTCACTCGGCGAGTTTGGCGCCACAACCTTGCTGACCCGTGCGGGCAGCGAGACGATGCCTATCGCGATCGCGCGGCTACTTGGCCGAACCGGCGAACTACCACGAGCACAGGCATTCGCCCTCGCGACAATGCTCTTGGTGGTCACGGCGATCATCATCATCGGTGTGATCGGCACCGCTGACCGAGAAGGCGTCTTCGATGCTCGCAATCGCTGACATCACCGTCTGCTTTGACGACCGGCGCGTGCTCGATCGAGTATCGCTGGAACTCGCTCGTGGCGAGATAGTCGCGCTCGTCGGGCCTTCGGGAGTTGGCAAGAGCACACTGCTGCGCGTGATCGCGGGCCTGTTGCGGCCCGATGCAGGCAGCATCTCGCTGGAGAATCGCGACATCACGTCTCTGCCAACGCACCAGCGCAACATCGGCCTCATGTTCCAGAACGAGCAACTGTTCCCCCACCTGTCGGTCGCCGACAATGTCGCGTTCGGACTGCGTATGCAGCGGCAGCCTCGAGCCGCGATCGCCAGACGCGTGGACGAGCTATTGCGGCTCGTCGGCTTGGAAGGTTTTGGTGAGCGCGACACAGGTCGACTTAGCGGTGGCGAGTCGAAACGCATCGCGCTCGCGCGCGCTCTCGCTCCACAGCCGGCCGTGCTCCTGCTCGACGAACCACTCACCGGTCTTGACCGCGAATTGCACGATCGGCTGGCCACCGACCTCAGCGGTGTGCTGCGCTCGACCGGCACGACCGCTTTGCTCGTCACGCATGACGTCGCGGAAGCGGACGCTATTGCCGACCGTTCTGTCACAATGGGAACCACATGAGTCCAGCGGAAATCGTCGAGCTTTCTACTGAGGAGACGTACCCACTACGGCTCGCCGTTCTGCGACATGGCACGCCCGCGAAGGATGTCTGGATGGCGGAGGACACCTGGCCAGGCGCGATCCATCTTGGCTTGCGAATCGGCGAGGAAGTAGTCGCGACCTCGACATGGATACCGCGGCCACACAATGAACAGCCAGCTGTTCAGCTACGCGGCATGGCGACAGCGCATCACCTTCAAGGAACCGGGATTGGCGGCCAACTGCTGGAAGCCGGCTGTGCGCGGGCGGCCACGACTGGCGTACGGCTGGTCTGGGCGCGTGCACGCGATGCGGCGCTTGACTTCTATCTGCGCCACGAATTTGTGGTGGAGGGAGAAGGCTTCATCGACGACGCCACACAGCTCCCGCACCACCTGGTCGTCCGGGCGTTGCCAGCTTGAGGTAACGGCCGCACCCAGTACCGGTGAATGACTTCCACCGGGTCCACGTCCGCAGACCATTTGCGCGTTCGAGCAACGCGACTGCGCTCATTGGCGCGGCGAATGCACACCTTGTTGGTGCTTGACTGTTATCGCGCAGCCGGAAGCGATACATGGGTCGGCCCGTCGCCGCAGCGTTGTGACGACGCTCTGCGCGGAATCCCGAGCACGCTACGAAGGCAAGCCGACTCACTAGGCATCGAGGCGCGGCGACTCGATCGCATGGCGGACGAGATCGAGGCGCGGGCGCGGCTGACCGGCCCGCGCTAGTGGGATTGCTCGCCTACGACCCTGAACGAGTCACCAACGTCAAGCACCGGTTGTTGGCCGCGCTCGAAGAGATGCGCACTATCCGTTCAACCGATCCGGCTGCGGCCAGCGCAATGCGATCGGTTGCCACCATTCGCAACGACATCGACCAGGTGTGGCTGCCGCTCATCACACGAATCCTCGACAACACCGCTCTCACGGGCGCTTGGTGGTACTCCCCCGCTGACACCGGTGACCTACGAAACTCGTTGATCAGTGTCATGGCCGACGGCTACGGCTGGTCGGTGCAGCGAGACCCGCTGAATGACGACAGTGCAGTCGTCACGCCGGCCGAGGCACGCGCACTCGGCGCGATGTTGAACAAGGCAGACCTGACATCGCTGGTTGTCGACCGCGAGCAAACTCGTTGGTTGTCACAGCAATTGGCGATCATCGGGCGCGAGGAGTCGCTGAGTGCCAACTTTCTCGCCAACTTCGACTCGTGGCCAACGTTTACTTACGTGTTTGGCCGCGAGCACGCGATAACGGGTCGACCAGACATCGCAGGCGTCTTCGATGGGCTGATGAGCACGTGGACGCACACGGTGCCGCCGGACGCGCTGACGGCTGGGAAGTCGGCAACTCTCGACTCGATGATGCCGCCTATCGACGACGTCGATCCGTACGTGCAAGCACTCATGCTGCGCGCGTTGCACCTCGACGCGCTGACAAGTGCAACGGTGGCCCACGAACTACTCACCACTTGGCTCGCGCGCAAGAACGACTCGACAGCGCGAGTCATGTTCGATCTTCAGGACGGAACCGGCCCCAACACTGCCGACCTGTTGCTGCCCATGTTCCTCGACGACCCGGCCGCGTGCGTGTGGTTCACGCAACTCGCTGCCGAGCACCCGGCCATCCTTTTCGAAACGCTGAACGATCCGGAGCTGGCGTACCAAGTCGCGTTGATCGGAACCGATCCCCTCAACACCACTACCACCGCGGCCGGAAGTGCTGTGCTGGCAATTCTCGACTACTTCCGCATCGACCCGTACACGCGGGAAGGTTTCGACACCGACGGTCACCCGGGTGAATACGGGCCATTCCTCGGTGGACTCGTAGCGCCTTGGCTCTTGCAGTTCACGATGACCAACAACGACTGGAATCGCACCGCTGGCGACAAAGCGGCGTTGCTGCGTGTGGCGTTACAAGACGATGCAGCATTGGCACAACTGATTGCAGATGCCGAACGGATTCGTGCTGGGTTCGGCGAGTCTTTGTCGGCGTACGACATCGATGCGGCCATGCAAGTCGGTGGACTACTGAACCTGCTGCTGCAGCTTTCGGTGAACGAGCGGGTGGACGACGAGATCGCCAACACCGACGAGCGCTTGAACCTGATGTGGACGGTCGTCGGAGTCGCAAGCAGCTTTCTTCCTGGTGGCCCGCTCGTGAGTATCGCGTCCGGCCTGGCAATGACGGCGTTGAGTAGCAAGTTGGACGAGTACCTCGACCAGCCGGATCCGACAGGAGTCCGCCGCACCGCCGAACGCACGATGGATGTAGCGCTCGCACTCGCTGGTGCCGACGCTGTAACGCACCTGCATCAGCAGTGGCTCGCCGACGGAAAGATCGCGGCGACACACTCGCCACCTCCGGCCGTCAACGTCGGCGGCACGAGCAACTGGTGCCCGTCGGCCGAGTATCACAGCGATTTCGCCGAATGGCGCAACAACTTGCCGGGCGGTCGCGACGGCGCACTCGCGCGCCAAGCGAGCGATCTGCTCAACGCGTTCGTCGGCACAAGCAGCGCTCAGTCGAACTGCGCAGAGGTCGCCGGCTAGAACCCGCTACGGAATTGGAATTGTCGCTTTGACCAACGCCGTCTCGCCGGCCGTCACTTCAATGATCACTTCCAGCTCCCAGTCGCCGGAACGCGGGAATGTGATGAAGCCGCTGTAGTGGTTCGCCCCTTCACCCACTAGTTGGACCGGAGCGGAGGGAACGCCTTCGGATGGAAGCTCGACGCGCGCTGCCGCCGCAATCACTGGCACAATCGAACCGCCGGGCGGCGTGATGACGACGTGCAGTTCATTGCTCCCCACCGAGCCTGGCCCAAGCGTGATGTCGACGATCATGCCGCTCGCCGTCAACTGCACGGCAAAAGGTTTCGCCACGACGACGGGCGCCGGCGGCAGCCCAACCATGCCTGCCGCTAGGCCGAGCACGGCGATTCCGATGATCGCTTCCACCACGATCGTGCGCCGAATCGAACCCGAACCATCGTGCAGCAACAGCCATCGCGATACGCCAGCGACAGCCAACAGGATTACAACCAGCGTCGACTTGATCAGAAGTATCCGACCCCAGTCGGTTGCCGCAACGTCGTCGAAGCTGCCCGCGAGCTTCCACGCTTGCAACACGCCCGTGCCAACAATGAGCGGAACACTGATCGTCGCGGCAGTCGAGTAACGACGCGCGATTCGTTCGCCGTCGGCGGTGGCGAGCAACTCGCGACCGCATAGCAGCAACGCAAACAGTCCGCCGATCCACACCGCTATCCCTGCGAGGTGAACGAAGTCGACAGCGAACCACCACAGGCGCGGGCTCGACGAGTTCGGGTGGCCCGCTAACGGGAAAGTTGCAAGCCCTAGCACACTGGCGGTGGCCGCAACACCGCGCCACCAGCCGCGCTGCCGACGGTCCCACTGAATCGCGAGCGCCAACACGACACTGGCGAACACGCAGCGCAACAGCAGAGCGCGACCGGTATCGATGCCGGCAACTTTGCGCCACACACTCGGATCGAAGGCATCACCGATCGAACCGGCAGTTGCCTGCGAGGCGAACATCGCGAATGCCATCACCGTGCCGAACGCGAACACAATGCCAGCGGCGCGGCACCACCGACGCGCCAACTCACGATCGCCCGCAGCCGAAGCGCCGATCAACAGCCAGCCGCCGGCACCGATGACTGCTATCGCACCGAGCACCGATAAGAACCGCCCGATTCCATAGGCCCAACGCACTGATGCGGGCGAGCGCGCATCGCCGCGAACTTGCTCGATCAACTCATCGCCGCTGACCCCGCCGGTTGAGGTGCCGATCTGGAAACTGAACGACCCGTCGATCGGGTGGCCATCGGCGGAAGTGACTCGCCAGATCACTGCGTACAAACCGTCGGCGAGATCGGCCACCGACGCAGTGAGTTGAGTCTCGTCGTCGCCTTGCTGAGGCTTATCGACCGCAATCGCATCGCCGTTGCCGTCGAACAATTCGATGCTCGCAACACCAACCTCGATCGCGTCGTCGAAGTTCAGCACGATTGCGGTCGGTGCTTCTTCGAGCACGCTGTTCGATGCGGGGATGCTTGATTCCAAAGAAGCGTGTGCAAGCGCGGTCGACGGCGCGCCGAGCAACACAGCAGCGGTGAGTACCGCCCCGACAATCGCGGGGCGTGCGAAGCGCAACATCAGTAGATGCCGGCCGGCGCGAGACCATCGATCGTCGCTCGACCGATCAGCCACGCCAGGCGATGACGATCGTCGACTGCCAACGCCTCGGCAGGTAGCGTCGTCAGTCCCATCGGTTTGCGGCTCGCCCACAACATCGTCATTTGTTCTAGTTCAAGACGCACGTAATCGGACGACCATTCAACCGACCCGTATGGCTTCGGGTCTGCGTCGTTAGTGGCGAGACCACAGTCGGCATGGTGCACAGCAACCTCGCGCCAACGCCGGAACGGCAACGCGTTGATCTGCATGAGGCCCGACGGCGATTGCCCGGTGCCCTCCCAACCGGCTGGTGTCGTTGCCGCCCATGCCGCCTCCAGGCGCGCGCTAGCCGCCGCGATATCGGCAACCAGGTCGCTGGCAGAACGAGATGAGCCGGTCTCGATGTCGTGATTGCGCTGTTCGAGGCCGCCCGGATACTGGAACCCGACCTCGCCGCGGTTGGCAGCTTCGACCATCAATCGGAATCCGTCGGCGTTGCGAGCGATGTGGGTCAGCACATGGCCGACGGTCCACCCGGGCAACAACGAAGCAGATCGCGCCTTGTCGTCGGTGAGTGTTTCCAATGCCGCCAGCAAAGTGGCGTGAGCAGCGGTCGCGCCGCGCACATCGCGTTCGATCGGTTTCATCGTCGCTCACGGTATCCGGCTGGGTACCTTGGGGACATGCAGATCGCAATGGTCGGGTTGGGGCGGATGGGCGCCAACATGGTTCGCCGGTTGCAACTCGCCGGCCACGAATGTGTCGCCTACGACGTCAACGAGGCTGCCGTCGCAACGATGGAAGCCGAGGGGGCACGCGGAGCGCGAACGCCGAAGGAAGTTGTCGCCGCGCTGAAAGCGCCGCGCCACATTTGGTTGATGGTGCCTGCCGCGTACGTGGGCGACACGATCGCCGCGTTCGAACCGCTGCTGTCCGCGGGCGACACACTGATCGACGGCGGCAACTCGTGGTACCGCGACGATGTCGATCGTTCGGCACCGCTCGCGGCCAAGGGCATCAATTACGTCGACGTCGGTACCAGCGGTGGCGTGTTCGGCTTGGAGCGCGGTTATTGCCTGATGGTTGGCGGTCCCGCCACGTCGGTGAGAGAACTAACGCCGATCTTCGATGCTCTCGCGCCTGGTGTCGAGGCAGCCGAACGGACCCCGGGTCGCAGGGGCAAGCCCGCAACCGAAGAGCGCGGTTGGCTGCACTGCGGACCAAGCGGAGCTGGCCACTTCGTCAAGATGGTGCACAACGGAATCGAGTACGGCCTGATGGCGGCGTACGCGGAAGGGCTAAACGTGTTGGCCAAGGCGAACATCGGCAGCGAGTCGCATGCCAAAGATGCCGAGACCGCACCGCTCACGCACCCCGAGTACTACCGCTACGACATCGATCTTGCCGCCGTCACCGAGGTTTGGCGCCGCGGCAGCGTGGTGAGCAGCTGGCTGCTCGATCTCACGGCGCAGGCTCTGCAAGCCGATCCACAGCTGAGCGAGTTCCAAGGCAGAGTCAGCGACAGTGGCGAAGGCCGTTGGACGATTCACGCAGCAGTCGACGAAGGCGTGCCGGTGCCGACGCTCGCCGCGTCGCTATGGGATCGCTTCTATTCCCGAGACCGCGGCGACGTTGCGCACAAGATCTTGTCGGCAATGCGCGCCGGCTTCGGTGGACACCATGAAGTGAAGGACAAGCCGAAGGACACGAAGTGAGCGCAGGTCCGCAACCCGTTGCCGATGCACTTGTGTTGTTTGGCGCGACGGGCGACCTCAGCAAGCGCAAGCTCTTCCCGGCGCTGTATCGCATGGAAGCTCACGGCACGCTGAACGTGCCGGTGATTGGTGTCGCGCGTAGCGACTGGGACGACGCAGCCTTTTGCAAACACGCACACGACTCGGTGCTGGCCGCCATTCCCGACGCCAAGGCAGCGGTGATCGACAGCCTGCTCGCCCGTCTCGATCTCATTCAGGGCGACTACGCCGACCCCAAGACATGGGCTTCGCTGGCCAAGACGCTGAAGAAGCACAAGAGCGAGCACGCCGTGTTCTACATGGCGATTCCTCCGACGATGTTTCCCACGGTCGCGCAGTCGCTTGCGTCGGTCGGTTTGAACGAGCGTGGTCGCATCGTCGTGGAGAAACCGTTTGGCCGCGACGTCGCAAGCGCTCGGGAATTGAACACGACGCTGCACACGATCTTTCCTGAAGAAAGCATCTTCCGCATCGACCACTACCTCGGCAAGGAGAGTGTGGAAGACCTACTCGTCTTCCGCTTCAGCAACACCTTGCTCGAGCCCGTCTGGAATCGAAACTACGTGCGCAGCGTGCAGATCACGATGAGCGAGTCGATCGGAGTCGAAGGTCGCGGTTCGTTCTACGACGGCGTCGGCACAATTCGCGACGTGCTGCAGAACCATATGTTTCAAGTGCTTGCGTTGGTCGCGATGGAGCCACCGGTCGGCCACGAAAGCAGCTTCCTGCAGGACGAGAAGGCGAAGGTATTCGCCGCCATGAAGCCGATAGATCCAGCGATGATGGTGCGCGGTCAATACGTGGGCTACCGCGAAGAGGAAGGCGTTGCACCCGATTCGACCGTTGAGACGTTCGTCGCCGCCAAGCTCGAGATCGATTCGTGGCGATGGGCGGGCGTGCCCTGGTACGTGCGTTGCGGCAAAGCTCTGACGGCGAACGCAACCGAAGTTGTGGTCGAGTTTCGCGAGCCACCGAACCTGTTGTTCGACGAGGCGGGCGGACCGACTCCAGAACGCAACCTGGTGCGCTTTCGACTTGGCAAGCACGACGGCGTCACCTTCACACTGCAGGCCAAGACTCCCGGGCCACACCTCGACAGCCAACAGGTCGACGTTGCCGTCGACTTTGCCGCTGCGTTAGGCGAACGACGCGATGCATACGAACGACTGCTCGACGACGCGCTCGCAGGCGAGCCGCGCCGCTTCGCTCGCGAAGACATCGTCGAGCAAACGTGGCGAGTCGTTCAGCCAGCGCTCGACAGCGCGGCGGGTACTGCGACAGGTGGCGTCGGTTCGGCCGTACACCCCTACTTCCGCGGTTCGTGGGGACCGGCAGAAGCCGAGCGCATTCTCAGCGGCGACAAGTGGTACCTGCCCGCAACGCCATGAATTTAATCGTCGCCGATTACGCGCGCTGTCGGCGGTTTGGGATGACGATCGCCGTTCCGTCGTCTTCGTAGTGCACTCGCACGCTTACTCCGTAGAACTCGCTGAGGATCTCTGCGCGCAGAACCTCCGCCGGCGATCCCTCTGCGACCAGTCGCCCTTCATGCAACAGCGCGAGCCGGTCGGCGTACAAACCGGCGAGCGTGAGGTCGTGCATCGCCGAGACCACCGTTAGGCCGCGCTCCCGACGCATGCGATCTACAAGTTCGAGCGCTTGCTGCTGGTGGCCAATGTCGAGCGCGCTTGTCGGCTCGTCGAGCAACAACACGGGCGATCCCTGCGCGATCGCGCGCGCAAGAACGATGCGCTGACGTTCGCCACCGCTCAGCGTTTCAAGCCGACGATTTGCAAATTCGTCGAGATCGAGTTCACCTAGCACGTCGTTCGCCATCGCGCGATCGTGCGCGGATGCCACACCGAAGTAGCTGATGAAAGGACTGCGGCCGAGCAGCACGTACTCGAAAACGGTCATATCGGCTGGCAGCACCGGGATCTGTGGAACGAAGGCAAGGTGCCGCGCGCGCCGACGATTCGACATAGCAGCCGTGTCGTCGCCAGCAACCGTTACGACACCACCGTGTTCGACGAGCCCACAACTTGATCGCAGCACGCTCGACTTGCCGGCGCCGTTCGGCCCAATCAGGCACAACCAACCTCCCGACGGAACACTCAGCGAGAGCGGATGAACAGCAACATGGTCGTCGTAGCTGACGCTGACGTCCGCGAAGTTGAGGTTGCTCATACCGTCGCTCGCCGTGTGCGTAGAAGAATCATGAAGAACGGTGCACCACAAAACGCCGTGACAACGCCAAGTGGCGTCTCGGCGGGATTCTGCAGCATGCGGCCAGGAATGTCGGCGAGGATCAAGAAGGCGGCACCGACGGCGATGCTGATCGGCAGTACGCGACGGTACGAGCCACCGCACACCATTCGTACCGCGTGCGGCACCACGATGCCGACGAACGCGATCAGCCCGCTGACGCTGACAACCGCTGCTGTGCCGATCGTCGCGGCCGCCACAACGGTGATTCGAATTCGACGGACGTTTAGCCCGAGCGTGAGTGCTTCGTCGTCACCCACGCGCAACACATCGAGATGTCGGCGATGGGCCAACAGAACAGCACCGCTCACAACTACGTAGGGAAGCACCAATTTAACGTCGCGCCAGCTGGCATTGACCAACGAGCCGAGCAGCCAGTTGTAGACAGTCCGAACCACGCCATCGCTCGAACGCTGCAGTACGAACGCCTGGATTGCTGATGTCAGCGAAGCGACGGCCACACCGGCGAGCACAAGCGACGTCGACGTACGCAACGAACCGAAGGCGGCACCGGCGAGGTAAGTAACAGTGACCGCCGCGATCGCACCAAGGAACGCCGCCAACGGCAACGGATCAACGAACCAATTGGTCGTCAGGTCGCGCCCGAACGCAATCACGATTGTTGCGCCAAGGCCCGCCCCGCCAGCTGCACCGAGTAAGTACGGGTCGACCAAGGGATTCCGAAAAACGCCCTGGTACGACGCCCCCGCCAGCGACAGCATTGCACCGACGATTGCCGCCAGCGCGACGCGCGGCATGCGCACGTTCCAGATGATGTTCCAGTTGGCCGACGACAGTCGGCCAGCCGGCCCGACCATGACACCAAGGACGACGGCCGCCGCGAGCACAAGCGTGGCTACAAGCAGCCATACCCACCCGCGACGGTACGTCGTCATTGGTACTAGCTCACCGAAATGAGAGCTAGCGCTGCCGACACTGCCTTGATGTAGTCGATGATGCGCGGTCCCCATCGCGAAGCGATGTCGTCGTCCATCGGGACCACGTTGCCGTTGGCGACAGCTGGGATTGCATCCCAACCAGCGCGGGCAGCAACTGTGTCGGCGGACTCACCGGCGTACTTCGTGTCCGCAAGGAAAATGATGTCGGGCGCCGAAGCGATGATGTACTCCGCGTTCAGCTGCGGGTAGTCGTTGCCGGGCTCAACACCGTCAGCGATGTTGCTGAGCCCGAACATTGTGTAGACCTGACCAATGAACGAACCACTCGTCACCGTGTAGTACGTCGGGTCGAGTTCGTGGTAGATCGTCAGCGACTCGGTCTGTTCCGGAACAGCGGCGAGAGCTGCTTCGACGTCGACCTGCATCTGGGCCACAAGCTCGGCCGCTTCACCGATGTGACCGGTCGCCGCGCCGAGTTGTTCGAGCTGCGTGTACAGATCATCGAGCGTTGCCGGCGCAAGTGCGACGAAGACAGCGATGCCTAGCTCCTCTAGCTGCTCTTGGATCGCGGTGCTTTCCATCACAACTAGATCGGGCTCGAGCGCTGCGATCGCCTCGACGTTCGGCTCGAAGCCAGACAGGTCGTGCGGCAATTCCAATGCTTCGGCCGGGTAGTCCGAGTACTCGTCGACGGCGATGACTTGTGCGCCGGCACCGATTGCAAACAGCTGCTCAGTGGACGACGGCGACAGGCTGATGATCGCTTTCGGTGCGTCAACGGCAGTCGTGTCTGCGGTTGTGTTCTCCGACTTGGTGTCGTCGCCGCAGGCAGCCGATGTGAGTAACAGAGCCGTCAGAGCGGCTAATGAACTGAACCGTTTCATGGATCAATCCTCCGTTTCTCCGGAGGAGATCGTCCTCCGGTTTAGGAGGACAAAGATGGATTCCGGCGGCCTAACCGCCGCGAACCGCCCTTGCCTCGAGGGTATGGGTTACGGGCATGAAGTCAGGCGACCGGACTCGTCGTGCGCTTCCTTGGTAGGAAGACTCGAACCACCGTTGCGGGACAGTGCCGGGTTCTCACCGGCTTCGCTGAACACCATGCATCTCACCGCTGGTGCGGTGGGACGGAGCAACCTTAGCGCCGCAATTGCATATGCTCGCAATCTCTATGAGCGACACGACAGGCAGCGACACGACACGTGCGCTTTCCGACGATCCGCGGCCCGATGGGCTTCGGCGTGCCGAGTCGCTGGTGCTGGTCAACACGGGCAACGGCAAAGGCAAGAGCTCGGCTGCGTTCGGAGTCATGCTCCGCGCGGTCGCGCGCGGCTGGAACGTTGCCGTGCTGCAGTTCGTGAAGAGCGGGCAGTGGAAGGTCGGCGAAGAAACGATCGGCGTGCAGCTTGGCGTCGATTGGCGAACACTGGGCACCGGCTTTACGTGGGATTCCGAAAATCTCGATCAAGACATCGCTCTTGCCCGCGAGTCGTGGGCACAAGCGGCGGCCGTCATCGCGGCTGGCGAGCACGAGTTAGTGATCCTCGACGAACTCACGTACCTGTGCACCTGGGAATGGATCGACACCGCCGCTGTCGTCGCCGCGATCGTCAATCGGCCGAAGCACGTTTCACTGGTGATCACCGGCCGCGATGCGCCGCAGGCGATCATCGACGTCGCCGACACCGTGACCGAGATGCGCGAAGTGAAACACGCCTACGCGGCAGGAATCAACGCCAAGCGCGGCATCGACTACTAAATCAGCCCTCGTTCCATGTGACGACTGAACATAGCTTGAGTTGTCGACAGACAGAAGCAAGGCGCTGGTCTCGTGTCACAAGCACGGCATCTAGCAAGCGAGCGAGCGCTACGTAAAGACTGTCTCGCTGAGTCACGTTCTCGCGCAGCTCAAATGCAGCAGCGAGCAACGGTTGAAGCGGCATTCGGTCAACCCCGAACTCAGCGAGTCCCGCGAGCATGTCGTCGACCGCTCGGCTGCTTATCGTGCCGGCCCGCCATAGGCGGGCGAGAGCGGATGACACCTCCGCATCGAGGTGCGCTGGAGCAACGAACGTGTACCCGCGAGGCAAGCTGGCGGTGTCGTTCAGAAGCAACTCGACAACCACCGACGCGTCCAGGACGGCTATTGCCTGTTTTGTGGCCTCAGCCTGTCGAGCCATAGAGGTCGTCTCGCCCTGCTTCAACAGCCGCGACGGAATCGACCACCGCAGCTTTGTCGCTGGCTAGCCAGCCTGCTCGGCGACGTGCCATACGAGACATCCACTCGTCAATCGTCGGGACGGCGCAATGCTCGTCGAGCACTTTGATCGTGTACTGGCGCAAAGTCATCCCGCCCGCAGAAGCTCGCCTCTGCAACTCGTCGTGCACCGACTCGGGGACCTCACGCAAGTGCATGTTCACCGACATGCAACGGACGATACCACAGATGGTAGCAATCCGCTACCGGCTTGAGGCCGCCATTTTGACCACCATTTCGCGCAGCAACTTCGAGCTTGTCGCGAAGTTCAATCTGGCAAACCCGATTCCCTCTGGCCCGAAGTTTGGGCCCTCGCTCAACCGCACACCCCGTTCCTGGAACAGCACCGACGGATCGTCGCCAAAGCCGAGAGCGCGACAATCGAGCCACGCCAGATATGTGCCGGACGGCGGAACGTACTTGATTTCGGGCAAGTGCGCGGCGAGCAACTCCGCTAGGAGCTTTCGTTGCCGATCCAAATGTGCAAGCACCGCAGCCAACCAGTCGTCGCCATCGCGCCACGCAGCTTCTACCGCCACAGCAGCGAACAGGTTTGTCGCACCGAGCATGTGCTCGGGCAATGCTTCCGCAGCTTTACGAGCGCGCTGCGAGCCAAAGTGCGCAATCGCGTAGCGCATGCCGGCAAGGTTGAACGCTTTCGACGCGGCGTGGATGCTGACGGTGCGGTCCGGTGCAAACAGCGCCATCGGACGATGAGTCAGCGGCGCATATGTCAGGTCGGCGTGGATCTCGTCGGAGATAATCACGAGGTCGTGACGCTCTGCGAGTGCAGCCATCGTCCGCAACTCGTCCTCCGAGAAGACGTGTCCCGTCGGGTTCTGCGGGTGACAGAGCAGTAAGACCTTCGCAGGCGTGGCGCGCAACGTGGCATCGAGCGCGTCGTAGTCGAACGACCAACCGGTTGGCGACGTCGGCGTTCGCTGCGCCGGCACAGGCACGAGCCGACAGCCCGTCATTTCAAGACTGCTCAGAAACGGCGGATAGGTGGGCGTATGAACCACCACGCCATCGCCCGGTGAAGTGCATGTGTGCAGCACGACTTGGATCGCCTGCACTACATCGTTGAACTCGCGCGTGTCGAGCCTGTCGATGTTCCAGCCATATCGCGCAGCGCAGCGATCGACGAAGGCATCGGTCGCGCCCGAGCCACCGATGATGCTGGGCCAGTCGGGGTAACCAAGGTCGGCAGTCGCAATCGTGCGTGTCAGCGCTTCGGTGATCGCGGGGGCCGGCGCGAAGTCCATGTCGGCCACCCACGCGGCAATCGCGTCGGGTGTGCGATTCCACTTCGCACCCGGCTTTGAGTGCAACCAGTCGAGCGAGATGGACTCGAAGTCGAACGTCCGCTGTGACGTCACGCCACAACCCATTCGTGAATGCGACGAATCCCTTCCTGCATGTCGTCGTCGGCCATCGCAAAGCTGAAGCGGGCGTAGCCGGGTGTGCCGAACGCCTCGCCGGGCACAAAGGCAACCTTTGCTTGACCAAGAATCGCGTCAGCGAGTTCCAGCGTGTTGTGCGAGACCGTGCCATTGGGGCCAAGTGGCTTACCCAACAACGACGAGAAATTTGGATAGCAATAGAACGCACCCTGCGGCACAATCGCGTTCACGCCTGGAATCTCGTTGAGCATGCGGTGCATGGTGACGGCGCGACGAGCGAAGGCCTCGCGCATCATCTTGACGGCCGACAAATCGCCCCGTACGGCTTCCAGCGTTGCAGCCTGCGCAACGTTATTGACGTTGGAAGTGCTGTGCGACTGGAAGTTGATAGCGGCCTTCATCACATCGGGTGGCCCGATCAACCAACCCACGCGCCAGCCAGTCATCGCATAGGTCTTGGCGACGCCATTGACGATCAGGCATTGATTGGCCAGTTCGGGAACAGCGGTTGGCATCGACACGAACTTGTTGTCGCCAAACACGAGGTGTTCGTAAATCTCGTCGGTAAGTACCCACACGCGTTTGTCGACCGCCCAGCGACCGATCGCGACAACTTCGTCGGGCGTGTAGACGGCGCCACTGGGGTTGTCGGGGCTAACGAACAACAACGCCTTGGTGCGTGGGGTGAGCGCAGTATCGAGCTGCTCGACAGTGACTTTGAATCCGCTGTGCTCGTCGGTCTGCACGATCACCGGCACGCCGCCAGCCAACGTGATGGATTCCGGATAAGTAGTCCAGTAAGGCGCCGGACAAATCACTTCGTCGCCCGGATCGCACAGCGCCGCGAACGCAGTGAACACAGCGTGCTTGCCTCCGTTGGTGACCAACACCTGGCTCGCCTGGCAGCTGAAGCCGCTGTCGCGCAACGTCTTGGCGGCGATTGCCTCGCGTAGTTCGGGAAGGCCGGCTGCCGGTGTGTACTTGTGCCACTTCGGGTCGTGGCACGCGCGCGCCGCGGCCTCGACAATGTTTGCTGGTGTTGGGAAGTCGGGCTCGCCAGCACCAAAACCGATGACCTTCTCGCCGCCCTCTTTCACTGCTTGCGCCTGCAGCGCCTTCGCTTTGGCATCAACCGCCAAGGTTGCCGATTCGGCGATCGCGGCGAGACGGGCGGATGTTCGCTTAACGGTTCGGTCAACGGCAGAGGTCACGCAGCGATTCTACGTAAGGGCTGTCGATCGGCCCTATGAATTGGCAAACTGGAAATGTGAACGTGCTCACCACGGCCTTTGAAGACCTTGGGAAGCTCAACCGACCGATCATGGTGTTGGCACTGCGCGGGCTGTTCGACATCGCGGAGGTTGCCACCGATGCAGTCGAGACGCTGGCATCGGACCGCGTCACGCCGGTGGTCGCAGCGATCGACCCCGATCCGTTCTTCGACTTCACGCAGGAACGTCCGCAGGTCGTGTTCGACGATGCCGAACTGCGTCAGATCCAATGGCCAGAGAACGAGTTCCGCATTGCTCGCTTCCCCGGCAGCGCCCACGATCTAGTGCTGTTAGCCGGTGTCGAGCCTCACCTGCGCTACGCAACTTTCGCCGACGCAATCATCGAAGTCGCGATCGAACTCGGTTGCGAGGTAGTGGTAACGGTTGGTGCCGCACCCGAAGCGGTGCCGCACTCACGCCCGCCGCAGGTGACGGGCAGCAGTACAACCGTTGGGTTGGCGCGCGCACTCGGGCTTGGCCGACCGAAGTACCAAGGTGTCACCGGGTTGGTCGGTGTTTTGCAGGAACGACTCGATCGAGCTGGCATTCCCGCCGTCTCGCTGCGAGTAGGCGTACCGCACTATCTCGGCAACGCCAAACATCCGCAGTCATCGGAAGCTCTGCTCGGTCACCTCGAACACGTGCTTGGCATAACGACGCCGCATGGCGCTCTGGCTGAGGATGCGATGCGTTGGCGCGGCCTGCACGATGAAGCCGTTGCAGAGGATGAGCAGGCGTCGAAGTATGTGGCGATGCTCGAGAGCGAGTATGACAAGCGCATGGAAGCCGCTATCCCAAGCGCCGACGACCTAGCCGCCGAGTTCGAAAAGTTCCTACGTGAGCAACGCGATGACTGAACAGTTTCTGCGCAACGTGTGGTATCCGGTCGCATGGGAGCGCGAGATCGGTGATGGTCCACACGCGGCGAAACTGCTTGGCGAGCGCGTCGTTATCTTTCGCCAGTTGTCCGGCGGCTACGCCGCATTGCACGATGAGTGCCCGCATCGCAAGACGCCGCTGTCGCTTGGTCGAGTACACGGCGACCTCATCGAGTGCGGTTACCACGGGCTGACGTTCGATTGCGCCGGCGCATGCGTGAAGGCGCCGACTAACGGGACAGTTCCTGCTGGTGCGGTCGTGCGGAGCTACCCAATCGAGGCTCGCTACCGATTGCTGTGGATGTGGATGGGCGACCCTGCTGTCGCCGATGCCGCGAACATCTTTCCCGTCGAGCACTGGGACGATCCGGATTGGGGCACCACCATCGGCGACGACATGGTGGTCGACTGCAACTACCTGTACATCACAGACAACTTGCTCGACCCCTCGCACGTCGCGTGGGTGCATCCCGGTTCGTTCGCTGGCGAAGGTGCCGACGAAACACCGATGGAGATCACGATCGCCGACGACGGAGTCACGACCTGGCGATGGCTGCTCGATTCACCACCAGCGCCGTTCTACGCGCCCTACCTCGAATTCGAGGGCAGGTGCGATCGCAAGCAGCAGTACGAAGTGCGATACCCAAGCTTGGCGTTGATCAAGGCGTACTTCTGTCCAGCTGGTACCGGCGGAGAAGACCGAACGCTGCCCGAGTCAACCTTCATCATGGACAGCTACAACTTCCTAACGCCGATCGATGATCACACGACGCGCTACTTCTGGTTCCAGCAGCGCAACGTCGCGCCGAACGACGCCGACGTCTCCGCCAGGTTCGCGGCCTCCGTGCGCGGAGCTTTCGAGGAAGACAAGGCGATTCTCACCGCGATGCAACGCGGTATCGACGAATCCACAACACCAACGATCAACCTCCGCTCCGACACAGGCGGCATCCGCTTCCGCCGCCGATTGACACAACTGATCGAGGCCGAACAATGACACGAGACGATGATTGGCAGCCGGCGACGTCGGAGCCGGGCGAGCTCTACACGTTCGAGGGCCAAATGCGCGCATACGGACACTTCGCGCGCAACCTGAAGACAGACGATCCGCGCGCACGAGCGCATCGACGCACGATCGGGCGAACGGGTTGGGTTTTCGTCGGAGCCGCTCTCGCAGTACCGGCGATCGCAATTTTGTTGTCAATCCTGTTCTAGCGCGCGCCGTTCAACAACTCGATTACTGCGAGCCACGAGTTTGACTTGGGATCGATCAGGTCGAAGTGATCTTCGCCGGGGATGTCGACAGCTTTGACGTCGCCTATCGGAGTTGGCACCGCGAACTGCGCGGGCACGATGTTGTCGAGTTCACCGCGTACAACCGCAAGCGGCACTCCAGCCGCTGCCGTCGGGGTCGCGATTACGTACTCATCGGGCAAGTCGCCAGCGCTACCGCCCATGAAGTCCGTGACGGCGCCTGAACCAACGCGCTCCGCGTCGGCAGCGGCCATGTCGAACACCGGACCCTGCCCGATCGAAAGACGTGGCACGACGAGCGGATCCGCGCCGGGCGCTCCATTTGGCAAAGCGCTGCGACTACCAGCCCACAACGAAAGATGACCGCCAGCCGAGTGGCCGATGGTCACAACGTTGTCGAGATCAAGAGCGATCGATTGCGCCACCAGCAAGTCGATAGCGGCGGCGACATCGAACAGGGTTTCCGGATAGCCGCCGCCGATGCCGACGCGTCGGTACTCGATGTTCAGGACTGCGTACCCGCGTGCGATCAGGTCTTCGGCGAGCGGCACCATCAGATCTAACCCGTACTGCGCGCGCCAGAATCCGCCGTGAATCAACACAACTACTGGAAGCGGTGCGCTCGTGTCGGCTGGTAAGTAGAGATCAGCGAACTGCGAGGGGTCGTCGCCGTACGTGATGCGTCGTGGATTCTCACTCGCCACTTCAGGCTCCTTCGTTTCGGATGAACAGCCGGCCGCGACTGGCAGCAGCGCCACCAACGCAACCAACGCGATCGAGCATTTGGCCCTCACTAGTGCGCCGATGTGAAGTCATTGATTCGCAGCTTGTCGGTAATCGCGGCGCGATGATCCGCCCCTTGTTCCGGAAAGCGCGCTCCCGATCCGTCGGCGACTCGAGTCATCATCTCGAAGTTAGCCACAACCGCGGCCGCGTCGATCATGAACTCTTCACCTGCGCTTGCGACCAATGCGGCGCGGGCCGCAACGAGCGCGGCTTCGTCAACTCCCGCCACTGCATCCGTGAAGGCGACCAACTCGGCGTCATGCGGTAAACCCGCGTCGACCTGCCCATCAGCGATCGCGCCGATGTCGGCGGGGTTTCCGGACTGGGTGCTGCTCCAACTGAGCATGCTGGCGTGTGAAGTAGTTCAAAAGAAGCACTCGCGTATCAGCGATAGGCGACCCGCGACCAACTCCATTTGCGGCCGACTGAGCGTGCCGCGGTTCCACAGGGGGTCGTCCATCTGCCGATCGCTCATGTACTGAGCACCAGCGAGTCGCCACAGGTTGTCCCACTCGTCGGGCAACGCGCTCAGCGCTTGCACAACGGAGGCCACCTGATCCGCTGGTGCGGCGACCGGTACCCAGTTCAATTTGGCGGGGGCTAGCTCTTCGGCTTCGCGTCCGGTCGGTTCGCCCGCTATCGGGGCGGGCAGGACGGGCACCGGCAAACCGGCACCGCGAGCGAAGGCGACCGGAGGCACAGTCGCGACGACGACGCCAAGAATCTCGACGAACTCGAGCGGATGCATCCCTTCGTTGATGACCTGCTCGTACCACTGCTCGGTGATCGTGCCTGCGTGGCGCGCCAATCGGTACGCGACATCGAGCGCGAGATCGTCGAACGGACGCACCCACGGCGGCGACGGCTCGACGACGAGGTACGCCTCGCGCGCGACCTCAGCAATCTGCACCCGCCGCGCCGCTGTCAGCCGCGCACCCGGAGAGGCAACGTGCGCGAGCGACCGGCGATGAGCCTCCGCCAAGTCGTCGCGCACGATCACGCCCACTCAGCCACCAGAAACGTCGGCGACCTTTTGCTTGCCGGCACCCAAGAACGGCATCATTCCGCGCAACTGAGCGCCGACTTCTTCGATCTGATGCTTGCGGTCTGTCTCGCGCAATGCGTTGAACTTGTGGCGACCGCTCTCGCTCTCGGCCACCCACTCCTTCGCGAACTTGCCGGACTGGATCTCTTTGAGGATCTTCTTCATCTCGGCCTTGGTCTTGGCGGTGACGATGCGCGGTCCGCGGGTGACATCGCCATACTCGGCGGTGTCGCTGATGCTGTAGCGCATCCCGGCGATGCCTTCCTCATACATCAGGTCGACGATCAGCTTCACCTCGTGCAAGCACTCGAAGTACGCCATCTCTGGCTGATAGCCAGCATCGACGAGAGTCTCGAAGCCAGCGCGCACAAGCGATGTAAGTCCGCCACAAAGCACGACCTGCTCACCGAACAAGTCGGTCTCGGTCTCTTCGCTGAAGGTTGTCTCTATCACTCCGGCGCGAGCGCCACCGATTGCCTCGGCGTACGACAACGCCAGCGCATGGGCGCCGCCCGTTGCGTCTTGGTGCACGGCGATCAGGCACGGCACGCCGCCACCTTCGGTGTAGGTGCGACGTACAAGGTGGCCGGGGCCTTTCGGCGCGATCATGATCACGTCGACTGACTTCGGCGGACGAATGCGCTTGAAGCGAATGTTGAAGCCGTGTGCGAAGGCGATGGCCTTGCCCTTGCGCATGTGCGGCTTGATGAACTCCTCGTAGGTCGCCTTCTGCTCGGTGTCGGGCATCGTCAGCATGATGACGTTCGCCCACTTAGCGGCAGCGGCAAGGTCCATGACCTTCAGCCCGGCGGCCGTGGCCTTAGCAGCCGACTTGCTGCCTTCGCGCAGGCCAACAACAACGTCGACTCCCGACTCCTTCAGGTTCAGCGCGTGCGCGTGGCCCTGCGAGCCGTAACCGATGATCGCAACTTTGCGACCGCGGATAATCGACGGATCGGCATCTGCCTCGTAATACATCTTTGCGGCCATGTCAGCCAGCCTTCCTGTCTTTGTTGGTTTGACGATCGAGTTGTCGTTCAATCTTGGGGAGTGCGACACGCCCGGTGCGCTGCATCTCCACGATGCCATATCCGGTCAGCAATTCCACGAAGTCGTCCAACTTGTCTGGCTGACCATCGAGCGAGACCGTGACCACGTCGACACCTACCGCGAGAATCTTGCCCTCGAAGATGTTGACCAGCTCGACGACTTGGCCGCGCTGGTCGCCTGTTGCACGAATCGTGGCCAGCAGCAGCTCGCGCTCGACGCTGTGCTGCGGGTCGAGTTCGCCGATCTTGACGACCTCGACCAGTTTGAAGAGCTGCTTCACTATCTGCTCGAGCGAGGTGTCTTCCAAGTCGACCACGATCGTAATGCGACTGAAGCCGTCCTGTTCTGCGGGCGCGACAGCGAGGCTGAAGATGTTGTACCCGCGGCGCGCAAACAATCCGGCCACTCGTGCGAGCACGCCTGGTCGGTTTTGCACGAGCACCGAAAGAATGTGGTGATGAATCTGGCTCATCGCAGCGACCCACGATTGGCTTGCTGTGAAGCTGGCAGCAACAAGTCGTCGTTGCTCTGGCCGGCCGGCACCATCGGGAACACTTTCTCGCGAGCATCGACCCGGAAGTCGACCACCACGGGCCGATCGTCGACACTGTTCGCCTTGTCGATGGCCGGCTGCACTTCCTCGGGGCTGTCAACGCGAATGCCGACACAGCCCATCGCTTCTGCCCACTTCGCGAAGTCGGGAACTTCCGGCGACAGATACACCTCGCTGTAGCGCTCGTCGTAGAACATCTCTTGCCACTGACGCACCATGCCGAGGTAACTGTTGTTGAGGATTGCGACCTTGATCGGAATGCGCTCGACGCTGGCGGTCACCAACTCTTGCGCTGTCATCTGGAAGCAACCGTCACCATCGACTGCCCACACCGTGCGATCGGGGCACCCGACCTTGGCACCAATCGCGGCCGGCACGCAGAAGCCCATCGTGCCGAGACCACCAGAGTTGACCCAGGTGTACGGCTCGTTGAACTTCCAGTACTGACTGCTCCACATCTGGTGCTGGCCGACACCGCTGACAAGGATCGTCCCTTCCGGCGCGCTGTCGCGCAACTGCTCGAGGCAGAACTGCGGCTTCAACGCGTCGCCGGGCTCGCTCTGCTCGTAATGCAGCGGGAACTGCTCTTGCCACCCGCTGATGCGACTCTTCCACGCGCTGATGTCGGCTTGCGTCGTGCCGCCTTGCAGCAAGTCCTTGATCGCCTTGATCAATTCCTCGATGACGAGCTTGCAGTCGCCGACGATCGGCACGTCGGGCTTGCGCACCTTGCCTTGCTCGGCTGGGTCGATGTCGACGTGGATGATCTTCGCCTCCGGCGCGAACGCAGGAATCTTGCCGGTGATGCGATCGTCGAAGCGCGCTCCGAGCGCAACCAACAGATCGCTGCGCTGCATTGCGGTGACAGCGGTTGCGTTGCCGTGCATGCCTGGCATGCCGAGACACAACGGATGATCATCGGGGAACGCGCCGCGCGCCATCAGAGTGGTGACGACGTGAATGCCAGAGAGCTCTGCGAGTTCGCGAAGCGCCTCGGCTGCGCGAGCCTTCAGCACTCCACCACCGACGTACAACACGGGTCGCTCGCTCGCGAGGATCAACTTCGCGGCTTCCCTGATCATCCGCGGGTGACCCTTGGTGGTCGGGCGATAGCCCGGCAGGCTGTCGATCACTTCCTCGTCAGTCGGCCAATACCAATCCATCGAGTTGGTAAGCACATCCTTGGGCACGTCGATCAAAGTTGGGCCCGGTCGACCAGTCGTCGCGATGTGGAATGCCTGACGAACGGCCATCGGCAAATCCTGCGCCGTCATCACCAGTTCGTTGTGCTTGGTCGTGCTGCGCGTGATGCCGACGGTGTCGCATTCCTGAAATGCGTCGGTACCGATCGCAGTTGTGGGCACCTGTCCGGTGATGCACACCATCGGGATCGAGTCCATGTATGCGTCCATCAACGGCGTGACCATGTTGGTGGCGGCCGGGCCACTGGTCACGAGGCACACACCTGGCCGACCAGTCACGTGCGCGTAACCCTCCGCCATATGGCCGGCACCTTGCTCGTGGCGCACGAGAATGTGGCGAATCGGCGAATCGAGCAGCGGGTCGTAGGCGGGCAGAATGCACCCGCCAGGCAGTCCGAAGATGGTCTCGACGCTTTCCATCTCCAGCGATCTGATGAGGGCTTGCGCCCCGGTGATCTTCATTTCGACTCCTTCAACCTTGGCTTCACGACTTGCTCGGAAAAACAGAACAGCCTCCCGACTGGGAGGCTGGGACGCACGCGGCTATGTGGGCGTGCGTCTACATAAGTACTACGAGAATGGTAGGGGTGGCGATTTGGGCACGCATCGGTGTCAGTCTGGCACTCCCGCTACCCGCTTGCAACCTTGTCGTTCACTACACGTCCGGTTGGCTACATCGGTGGATTACTGGCGCCGATAGCCTCGCACCCATGACTACACCGCCTTCGCCCACCGTCGCTCCCGCCAATGGCCGCCTTGGCGTGCTAACTGTCGGTTTGGGTGCGGTGGCTTCCACGCTGATCGCCGGCGTCGAGCTGGTCAAGCGGGGCGTTTCGCTTCCCGTCGGCAGCCTCACCCAGATGGGCAACATTCGGCTCGGCAAGCGCACCGACAATCGCAGCCCGCTGATCAAAGACTTCGTGCCGATCGCGACGCTCGACGACATCGTGTTCGGCGCATGGGATCCGTTCCCGGACGATGCCTACGTCGCCGCGAGCCGTGCTGGCGTACTTGAGGGTGGCAAGCACATCGAAGCAATCGCCGATGCACTGCGCGACGTGCGCCCGATGCCGGCAGCGTTTGACCGCGAATACGTGAAGCGCATCGACGCCGATAACACGATGCACACGATCGACAAGCGCGACATGCTGAACCGCATTCGCGAAGACATCAACCGCTTCAAAGAAGAGAAGAAGGTCGACCGCGTTGTGATGTTGTGGGCCGCGAGCACCGAGATCTTCATCGAGATTGGTCCAGCACACCTCACCCTGGAAGCGTTCGAGAAAGCAATCGACGCCAACGACCCCACCATCGCTCCGTCGATGCTTTACGCATACGCCGCGATCCTCGAGGGGGTGCCGTTCGCGAACGGTGCGCCAAACCTCACCGTCGACGTTCCGGCGCTGCGTGATCTGGCGATCGAGAAGAAGGTTCCGATCAGCGGCAAAGACTTCAAGACCGGCCAGACGCTGATCAAGACCGTCATCGGTCCGATGCTGCGCTCGCGCATGCTTGGCCTCTCGGGCTGGTACAGCACCAACATCCTCGGTAACCGCGATGGCGAAGTGCTGGACGACCCGGACAACTTCAAGACGAAGGAAGAGAGCAAGCTCGGCGTACTCGAGCACATCCTCGATCCGGTCACCTTCCCCGACCTTTACGGCGACGTCTACCACAAGGTGCGCATCAACTACTACCCGCCGCGCGGCGACAACAAAGAGGGCTGGGACAACATCGACTTGTTCGGTTGGCTCGGCTACCCGATGCAGCTGAAGATCGACTTCCTGTGCCGCGACAGCATCCTGGCTGCACCGCTCGCACTCGACCTGGTGTTGTTCAGCGACCTCGCACAGCGCGCTGGCCTCTTCGGCATTCAGGAATGGTTGAGCTTCTACTACAAGGCACCGATGGTGGCGCCTGGCCTACACGCCGAGCACGACTTGTTCGTGCAGCAGAGCAAGCTCGAGAACACGCTGCGCTGGATGATGAACGAAGACCAAATCACTCATCTCGGCCGCGAGTACTACGACGAGAACTAGGTCAGCAGCGCTGCCAGTTCAACTGGCCGCGACAACATCGGCGAGTGTCCGCCATCGATCTCCGTTGCCTCCACCCCGAGCCGGCTACGAGCAACGCGGCGTGACCAATCGGGCGAGAAGATGCGATCTTCGCGGCACACGATGGATGTGATCTCCGTATCTGGCCACGCTGCGAATGGTGCGACATCTTTGTACATCGAGCGCTGAAAGCGAAGGCGAGCAATCGCAGCGTCGGCCTGCGCCGGCGTGCAGTCGTGGTACAGCGCTCGCCGAGCACACTCGGGCGTGAAGCGGAAGCGACGCGCGTCGTCTAGCTCGATGCCATCGTCGCCCAACGAGAAGTCGCGATCGGCGTCGTCATCAGTGATGTCGCGAAGGCGTAAGCCGGGTTCGCCTATCACTCCAGCCACGAACACTAAGCGCGTCGTTGGCAGCGAGCTAGCGACACCGGCAGCAGTGAGACTTCCAAGCGAGTGACCAACGACGATGAGCCCATCGCTCTCTAGCTGGCCGGCGTTGGTCACGGCGCTGCACGCCACTGCCACGTATCGCGCAAGATCGGCATCGACGTCGTCACAGGGAAGATCAGGAGCGATCACGCGATGGCCTGCAGCCTGCAACACCGACGAAAGATCATCCCAACACCACCCGCCACCGCAGGCACCGTGAATGAGAAGGTAGGTGGACATGCGCTACGCGACGATAACGCGTTGCACGCGCACATCGCCGTCGTGCATCGGCAAAGCGTCGACTATCTGTTCTCGGAAGCAGACGCCCGCGTTCGGTGCGTTGACACGCGGCAGAAAGCGGTCGTAGAAGCCGCCGCCGTAGCCCAACCGATCGCCCGCCGTTGTAAACGCGAGACCGGGCACAATCACAAAGTCGACGACGTCGAGGGAAAGTGGTGGACCTGTCGGTTCCTGCACACCAAACTTGCTCGTGGCGAGCGGGCCATCTCCGTCGCAGACAACTAGGTCGCGACCTTCGACGCGCGGCAACAGCAAGCGCTTACCACCGGCGGCAATAGATGCGAACAAGGCGTCGGTGTCCGGTTCGCTGTTCATCCCGACAAATGCCATCACGGTCTCGGCACCCTGGTAGTCGGGCAGGTCGGCAACCTTCGTCCACATCTCGACGCTGCGTACGCAGCGGTCACCGATGACATCACGCACCATGCGCATCCGGTGGCGTAGCTCTGGCTTGGCATCCACGGGGAAAGGTTCTCACACGACGCCGACGCATCTGCTTCATCTACAGTCGTAGCGTGGCTGACAGCTCGCTCGACCCGCTCTTGTTCCGGCGAGTGCTCGGTTACTTTCCGACCGGAGTGACGGTAGTCACCGCGTGTACTGCGGAGGGTTTGCCGGTAGGCGTCACCATCGGGTCGTTCACCTCGGTTTCGCTCGATCCACCCCTCGTCGGATTTCTGCCAATGATCCACTCGGATCGCTGGCCAGAGATCAGAGCGGCGGGCGTTTTCTGCGTCAATATTCTTGGCGCGGATCAAGGCGAACTCTGCTGGCAGTTCGCACGAACAACGGTCGAACAGCCCTTCGAAGGCGTGAAGTGGGGAAGGTCAGTGAAGACAGGCTCACCAATATTGCATGGCGCCATCGCATGGATCGACTGTGCGATCGAGGACGTCGTCGTCGCCGGCGATCACCACTTTGTGACCGGTCGCGTACTCGCGCTTCAGCATGTGGAACCCGAGACAGAGCCCAATCCCCTGCTCTTTTATCGGGGAAAGCTCGGCGAGTTCAAGATCCATGAATAACCGACGCGTCGCGATCGCAGCGTCGTTCGACGTTGCAGCGATCGTTCTCTTCGTTGCTATCGGTCGTCGAAGCCATGACGAGGGAAACGGCGTGCAAGGAATTCTGCGTGTCGCGGCACCCTTCCTGATCGGCCTTGCAGTCGGCTGGTTGGTCGCACGCGCGTGGAAGGCACCAACCAAATTGACGACCGGATTGATCATCTGGCCGATCACCGTTGCTGTCGGCATGGCGGTGCGGCGCGGCGTGTTCAGCGACGGCACGGCGCTGGCATTCATAATCGTCGCGACCATCTTCACCGGCGCCCTATTGGTCGGCTGGCGAGCGCTCTACCGCTAGCCGAGTAGGGACTTTTGGCCCTACTTACCCCAGGTCGGGAGCGCCGACACTGAGCTGGAAAGGACAGCTCCAATGGTCGAGCGCAGCTCTGGGCCCGGTGAGCGTGGCGACCCGCTGAGGTTCGGGGCCCACGACACGCTGCGGCGCGCGCTGATGCGGGACGAGTTTCGCCTCGTCTACCAGCCGATGATGTCACTCACTACAAACAGAATTATTGCCGTCGAGGCGCTGCTGCGGTGGGAGCGGCCCAACGTCGGAATAGTCATGCCCGACGAATTCATCCCCGCCGCGGAGCTCAACGGAGACATAGTCCCAATCGGAGAGTGGGTATTACGAGAGTCGCTCCGCCAACTCGGCATTTGGCACCGAAAGGTCCCGCGAACTTCAATGAGAGTCGCCGTGAATCTGTCGGCGCGCCAGTTCCAGAGCGGGCTGGTCAACACCGTTCGCGACTCGCTCGGCGAAGCCAGCATCCATCCGAACAACCTTTGTTTGGAGGTGACCGAGACGACACTGATGACCGACATCGAATCCACCGTTGCGACTCTCAACGAGTTGAAAGGGCTCGGCATCAGAATTGTCCTCGATGACTTCGGCACCGGCTACTCGTCGTTGGAGTATCTGCACCGCATGCCGATCGACCAAGTCAAGATCGACCGGTCGTTCGTGGCGGGGTTGGGAGTCAACACCGTCACCAGCGCGATCGTGAGCGCGATCGTCAGGCTGGCTCAAACGACGAGTCTCGAAACAGTCGCCGAGGGAGTCGAGACGCGTGAACAACTCGAACGCCTGAGATCAATGGGCTGCGACCTCGCGCAGGGGTACTTGATTTCTCGGCCTATCGCATCGCACGCAATCGACGACTTGCTGGTCGCACAGGCAGTCGGTCGTAACCTTCCTCACCTGGATGGCATCGCCACGCACCACGACCACGCACGATGGGCAACCAGCAGCGTCCTCATTATTGACGAAGAGTCCGACGTCAGATTGTTGGCCCGAATGGGGCTGACTGAAACCGGTTTCCGGGTCGAAGAAGCCTCAAGCGGTGCCGCCGGGCTCGCCATGGCTCATCAATCACTGCCTAGCTGCGTAGTAGTCGACATCAGTACACCCACGATGGACGGCGCGAAGGTTTGTCGCGAAATCCGCTCGGCACCGGACACCAAGGACTGCACCGTCGTGGTACTCACCAGTCACGACGACATCACAGCCATCGACCCTTGCCTGGGTTGTGCTGACGACTACATCCTGAAGCCTTTTGCGCCTCGCGACTTGGCGATACGTGTTCGTGCTGCGATTAGTCGGCGACGACAGCTACTCCAAACAATGGACCCTCACGTCGACCGCGCGCTCCTCAATGTCCTCCAGAAGGTTCGAGACCAACAGACAGAAGACTCCGAGCTCGCTGAGGATGACCACCTCTCCACTCGACAGATCGAGATCCTGAGGCGAGTCCTAGGAGGCGAACGCGTGGCCGATGTAGCTCACGATCTGTCACTCAGTCAAAGCACCGTGCGCAATCATCTAAGCGCGATCTATCACCGGTTCGGTGTCCATTCACACGCCGAATTGCGCAGCATGCTCCGGCAACGTGCCGCAACTTCCACCAAGTCGGCGGCCGCAACGTCGGCGAGGGCGCGCATCAGCGCCTGAACGCTTTACCGCTAGCAAGATGGGGTCTTTCGGCCCTGAGCAACCCCGCGCCAGCTAGCGAGAATGAGGCCGAAAGGAAGCCTCATGACCAAGCGCATCGTCATTCTCGGCGGTGGTACTGGAGGCACCTTGTGTGCCAACCGGCTACACCGCTACTACAAGTTTCATCGGGCCGACGACCAACGGGTTGAGATCGTGGTTGTCGACCAGGACAACCACCACGTGTACCAACCAGCACTTCTGTTTGTGCCGTTCGGGTTGGCCCACCGACAGGAGTTCGTAAGGCCCCGAGTCGCGCAACTGCACAACGACATCGAGTTCATTGAAGACACCATCAACCGCGTCGACCTTGACCGCGACACGGTTGTGTTGGATAGCGAACGAGAACTCGCCTACGACGCGCTGATCATCGCTACCGGAGCCACGCTCGCCATCGATGAAACACCCGGCCTCGCAGGACCTGGTTGGAACGAGAACGTATTCACCTTCTACGACCTCGCTGGAGCGACCGCACTGGAATCGGCGCTCGATTCGTTCGAAGGTGGCAAGTTGCTAGTCAACGTGATCGACATGCCGATCAAATGCCCCGTCGCTCCCCTCGAGTTCTGCTTCCTCGCCGACTGGTTCTTCACCGAGCGCGGCATCCGCGACAAGGTCGACATCACCTACGCGACACCACTTGATGGCGCATTCACCAAGCCGGTGGCGTCATCGACACTTGCGGGCTTGCTCGCCGAGAAGGGTGTCAACTTGGTCACCGAGTTCAACACCGGCGAAGTCGTTGGCAAAGACGCCAACGGTGGAGGCCACTTGGTCGGCTACGACGGTCGCGAGATTCCGTTCGACTTGGCCGTCGTGGTCCCCTTGCACAGCGGCGCCGAATACGTCGGACGCAGCATCGGCCTTGGTGACGAACTCAACTTTGTGCCCACCGACCTGCACACGATGCAGTCGACCGCAAAGCGGAACGTCTTCGCGATCGGCGACGCCAGCAACGTGCCGATCTCGAAGGCTGGGTCGGTGACTCACTTCGAAGGCGAGGCGATCGTTGGCAACATCGTTCGCTACCTC
>JBEBGL010000016.1:0-53762 GCA_040081465.1 Ilumatobacteraceae bacterium
GGTTGCTGGATCATGCACAGCACCAAGGGGCAGATCTGGTTGGCGCACTCGGTGATGACCGCTCGCACCGAGCAGACCCGTGCGCTGATGAACGCGGCGTGCGGAGCGCACACCGACTACATCCTTCCCGACGAGATCAAGGCTCGCTGCCCGCAAGTCGATCTCACTGGCGGCGGGCGCTATCCGGTGCACGGCGCGAGCTATCACCACGAGGGTGCGACTGCGCGTCACGACCGTGTGGTGTGGGCATACGCGCAGGGAGCGTTGCGCAAGGGCGTGCACATCCATCAGCACACTCCCGTGACCGGGCTGCTGACGGAGTCGGGTCGTGTCACCGGTGTGCAAACGGCCAACGGTCCGATCTCTGCGGGCGTCGTGCTGTCGGCCGTTGGTGGCAACGTCAGCGTCGTCGCCGGGTGGGCAGGTGTACGTCTACCGATTCGCACGCACGCGCTACAAGCGTTCGTTACCAACGCGTACGCGCAAGAGTTTGCGCCGATCGTTTCCAGCAACGACCTCGTCTTCTACATCAGCCAAACGCCGCGTGGGCAAATGCTGATCGGTGCCGAGTACGACCGCCAGGCGAGCTATCGCACCGCCACGAGTTACGCGTACCTGCAGGCGTGTTCCGCGAAAGCGACGACCGTGTTTCCGTTCTTGAAGAAGCTGCGCATCTTGCGCTCGTGGGCGGGTATCTGCGATGTGAGTCCCGACTTCTCGCCGATTCTCGGACACACCGGCGTCGATGGGTTCATGGTGTCGACCGGTTGGGGCACGTGGGGCTTCAAGGCGATCCCGGTTGCCGGCGAACAACTCGCGCAACTGATCGCGACCGGCAAGACGCCGCCGCTGATGGCGCCGTTCGGACTCGATCGCTTCTCGACGGAATCGGTGATGGCCGATCCGAGCTCAGCAGGGACGAGGTAGCCGGCGATGTTATGGATCACGTGTCCCAACTGCGGCGAGCGTCCGTTCGAGGAGTATCGCTACGGCAGCGTGTTCCCCGTGACGCCCGACGCGATCACCGATCCGGCAGCGCGCAACGTCGACTACGCCTGGATGCAAGACAACATCAAAGGCGTAACGCTCGAACGCTGGTTCCACGAGTCAGGCTGCCGCCGCTGGTTCACCGCCAAACGCGACACAACGACCGACCAGTTCATCGCGCTAGACGACTAGCGAGTCGAGTGTTTCCTGCAGTCGAGTGTTTCCTGCCTGCACACAGGCACGAAACACTCGACAGGGGTTACTTCGAGCGCTTTTGGACGTTGGCCCATTCGTCCTTTAGGCCCACCGTTCGGTGGAAGAGGCCTGGCTGGGCGCCGTCGGCGGCGAAGTATCCCAAGCGTTCGAACTGCACTACCTCGCCGCTACCTACGGACGACAGCGCCGATTCGGCCTTACCCGCTACCACTTCCTTCGAGTTGCGGTTGAGGTCGTCGAACGGATCGCCGGTGCGTTCGCCCGGGCCTTCGGCGCTGAACAGTCGCTCGTACAGCGCGACCTGAACATCGACTGCGTGCGCCGTTGACACCCAGTGGATCGTCGCCTTCACCTTGCGTCCCTCGGGCGAGTTGCCACCGCGAGTCGTCGGGTCGTAGGTGCATTGCACCTCGGTGACGTTGCCCTGCGCATCTGTTTCGAAGCCGGTGCACTTCACGAAGAACGCGCCGCGCAGGCGGACTTCGGTGCCGGGCGACAAGCGGTAGTACTTCGGCGTCGGCTCGGCCATGAAGTCGTCGGCCTCGATCCACAGTTCGCCGGTGAACTGAACGTCGCGCGTTCCGTCATCGGGGTTCTCCGGGTTGTTCTGCAGCGTCATCGTCTCGACGTGACCAGCGGGCCAGTTGGTGACGACCAACTTGATCGGCCGCAGCACGGCCATCCGGCGCTGCGCCGTCTGATTGAGCTGATTGCGGATGAACCACTCGAGCAGTTCGATTTGATGGCGGCTGTTCGTCTTCGATACGCCGATGAAGTCGCAGAACTCGCGAATCGCCGAGGCGGGATAGCCGCGTCGACGAAGTGCGCGCAGCGTGGGCAAGCGCGGGTCATCCCAGCCGTCAACGACACCATCGTCGATCAACTGACGGAGTTTGCGCTTCGAAGTGACGGTGTGCGTCAGCTCGAGGCGCGCGAACTCGGTCTGCACGGGTTGGTCACCAGGCAGCGGCAGGTGCTCGAGGTACCAGTCGTAGAGTGCGCGGTGGCTGTCGAACTCGAGCGTGCACAACGAGTGCGTCACGCCTTCGATGGCATCGCTCTCGCCGTGCGCCCAGTCGTACGTTGGATACAGCACCCACGCATCGCCTGTGCGGTGGTGGTGTTCGTGGCGAATGCGATACATGATCGGATCGCGCAGCTGCATGTTGTCGTGCTGCATGTCGGCCTTCGCACGCAACACGTACGCACCATCGGGAAACTCGCCAGCACGCATTCGCCGAAACAGATCGAGATTCTCGGCAGCGTCGCGATCGCGAAACGGACTTTCGATTCCCGGCTTGCCGTAGCCACCGCGCTGCGCGGAGATGGTGTCGGCATCTTGATCGTCGACGTACGCGAACCCGGTGGTGATTAGATGCTCGGCCCACTGGTAGAGCTGCTCGAAGTAGTCGCTGGCGTACACGGGCTGGCCCGGCTCGAAGCCGAGCCAGCGAACGTCGTCGACGATCGCATCGACGTACTCGGTTTCCTCCGTCTCGGGATTCGTATCGTCGAAGCGAAGTTTGCAGACGCCCCCGAACTCGGCGGCGATTCCGTAATCGACGCAGATCGCCTTGGCGTGGCCGATGTGTAGGTAGCCATTTGGCTCGGGTGGGAACCGGGTCTGAACACGTCCGCCGAACCTGCCGGCCTGGATGTCGGCCGCGACGAGGTCACGAACGAAGTTGGCGGCGGCAGGTGTATCGGGGGCTCGGGGATTGTCGGGCATGGCACGGAGACGGTATCCGATATGGCGCTCAGCTCACTGGGGCATTGGCGCCGGCGGTAGATGGCACCGTTGAGTGATGCTTGGCCACTCTCCGTGAGTCCGGCGGCGTATGCTGGCCAACGTGCCACTCGCTCCCGCCACCGCCGGCCGATTATTACTGGCAAATCTGGGGCTCGACGGTTTCGACCGTGGTCTCAAGGCTTTGGCAAGAACGCTGGGCGATGCCGGTTTCGAGTGCATCACCACCGGCTTGTTTCAGCAGCCGAGCGCCGTTGCGCAAGCGGCGGTTGACCAACACGCCGATGCGATCGCAGTGTCGATGCCGTCGGGCGGCCACCCAACGTTGGTGCGCATGCTGATCCACGAACTGTGGTCACGTGCGGCGAACATTCCAGTCTTCTTAGTCGGAGCGTTGGCACCGCAAGACATGGCCGCAATGCGCGCCGCCGGTGCTGCAGGAGTAGTTGGCCCCGGTGTCAGCGGACCAAACACAGTCGCGCAATTCGCCAGCGCCGTCCGCCACTAGTTCTGCACGCGCCGCGCCGAGTTAGTTGCGCGGGACTTTGCTCCACGCGATGTCTTTATCGCTGCGTGGTTCGCCAGGTAATCCCAACACTTGCTCGCCGAGGATGTTCTTCATGATCTCGGTGGTGCCGCCCTCGATGCTGTTCGCGCGGGAACGCAAGAAGCTGTGACGTACTCCCGACTCCATGCCGTCTACCGACAGATTCTCGGGGCGCCGGAAGGTGAAGTCGAACTCGACCATGCCGTGCGCGCCCAGTAGCTCGACGCAGAACTCGGTGCACACCTTGTTGAAGTCGCTGAGCGCGAGCTTGGCGATCGATCCCTCTGGCCCGGGATTGCCTGCCTTCGCCTTTGCACCGGCGCGAGCAGTCGTCAATCGCATCGCCTCCGACACGCAATACAACTTCATCAGGTGCTCGCGCCGAGGGCCGGTCTGTTCGTCGGTGGGAAGCTGCTTCCACAAACGGATCGCCTCATCGATCGGCCCCTTACGTCGCACGCCACCGCCAGCGGAGCCGATTGCTGTGCGCTCGTTCATGAACGTCGTCAGCGACGCGCGCCAACCTTCTCCGACGGCGCCGATGCGGCAGTCGTCGGGGACGCGGGCATCGGTCATGTAGACCTCGTTGAACTCAGCCTCGCCGGTTATCTGGCGCAGCGGCCGCACCTCGACACCGGGCAGTCGCATGTCGAGCGCGAAGTACGTCATGCCCTTGTGCTTGGGCTGCTCGGGGTCGGTGCGGGTAACGAGCATTCCCCAGTCGGCAACATGCGCGAGCGTGTTCCACACCTTCTGGCCGTTGATGACCCATTCGTCGCCATCGCGCACGGCGCGCGTTGCCAGCCCAGCGAAGTCGCTGCCCGCACCCGGTTCGCTGAACAGCTGGCACCAGCGCTCTTCACCGGTGAACATCGGCCTCAAGAATCGGCGCTTCTGATCGTCGGTCGCATGCGTCACGATCGTCGGTGCCGCGAGCGCCATAAAGAACGTGCTCGGCTCGGTGGCCTTCGCCCCCGCGGCGCGGCAGCGTTCCTCCACGACTCGGTTCAACTCGGGGCGAACACCGAGACCACCGAAACCTTCTGCAAAGTGAACCCACGCCAGCCCGGCGTCATACCGATAGCCGCGGAACTCGCGATCGTCCATTCCCTTCGGCGGGTGATCGGCGAGCAACGTCTCGATTGCGCTTGTGACCTTGGCCAATTCTCCGTCAGACGTACTCATGGCCCCAGTCTCGCCGCGACCTCGCCGCGATGGCGATTCCTGCCCTAGGTGAGCGGCGTTGCGTCTGCGATGATCGGTTCCAGCTTCAACTCGGGCTCGTCGCTCATCAGGCGCTGCAACCGGTAGCGGTTCTCGAACAGCGCGACCAGTTCGCCGTCGCCGCGGGTGAGGATGCGGATGCCGCCGATCTGGCGCAGGCGTTCGGCCGACGCCTTGTCGGTGAGGCGGATTGCTTGATACGGAGCGGAGAGCAGCTCGGTCGGCGCGCCGAACTCGCTGCCCAGGCGATGCACGAAAACCTCGAACTGCAGTTGACCGACGGCGGCCAGCACGTTTTCGATGTCGCCCATATCCGGGTCGCGCAACACCTGCACGACGCCTTCTTCATCGAGCTGCTCCAAGCCCTTGCGGAACTGCTTGAACTTCGCGTTGTCGATCGGGCGGGCGCGGGCGAAAACTTCAGGGGCGAACCGCGGCAACGGCGGATACTCGACTGCCGAACCGCTACTGCCCGCCTCGAACAACGTGTCACCGATGTTCACGCCGCTGGCATTGACCAGGCCGACGACGTCGCCAGGGAAAGCATCGTCGACCGTCTCGCGATCGGGCCCGAACGCGGTTGTCGCGTACTTGGTCGTCATGTCGCGCCCGCTTCGGGCGTTAGTCACCGACATGCCACGCTCGAAGTGGCCAGAGCAGATGCGGGCGAACGCGATGCGGTCGCGGTGCGACGGATCCATGTTGGCCTGCACCTTGAACACGAACGCACTGAACGGCGCCGCCAACGGTCGTGGCTCGCCCGCACGGTCGATTCGCGCGGATGGCGGTGGTGCGAGTTCGACGACGGCCTCGAGCAGAGTGCGCACGCCGAAGTTCGTGAGCGCCGAGCCGATGAACAACGGTGTCGACTCGCCCGCAAGAAACGATGGCATGTCGAGGTTGGCGCCGATCGCCTGCAACAGGCCGACCTCGTCGATCGCCGTCTTCCACGCACGGCGAGTCTCGGGCGTCGGATTGGCCGAAGCATCGGCAACAGCAGAAGTCTCTTCCAGAGCCACCGAAGCGCCGCGGGCCGTGCGAGTGAAGCGCGTGTACGTGTCGTCGCGCCGATTGATGAGACCGATGAAATCCTCGCCGCTTCCCACCGGCCACGTCACTGGGGTGGGACGCAACTGGATCTGTGCCTCGATCTCGTCGAGCAACTCGAGCGGCTCGCGGCCGGGTCGGTCGTACTTGTTGAGAAACGTGATGACAGGCAGGTTGCGCGATCGGCAGACCTGGAACAACTTCAGCGTCTGGCTCTCGATGCCCTTTGCCGCGTCGAGCACCATCACGACGGCGTCGACAGCAGACAGCACCCGATATGTGTCTTCGCTGAAGTCGCGGTGGCCCGGAGTGTCGAGCAAGTTGATCGTGTGCTCGCCGTACGGGAACTGCAATACCGTCGAACTGATCGAGATGCCACGCTGCTGCTCTAGTTCCATCCAGTCGCTGCGTGAACTGCGGCGACCCTCGCGCGCGTGGACGGCACCAGCTACCTGCACCGCGCCGCTGTACAACAGGAACTTCTCTGTCAGCGTGGTCTTGCCCGCGTCGGGGTGACTGATGATGGCGAACGTGCGTCGCTGGCGGCTTTCGGCGATGACGTCCATGGCTGGTCGAGGTTATCGTTTCGTCATGAACGAAAGCCTTGGCATTGACTATCCGGTACTCACGCTCGACGTCGCCGACCTCGCCGTGCAAACTGCGTTCTGGTGCGCCGCCTTCGGTTACGAACACAAAGGCGGCATTGCCCAGTACCACGTGCTGGAAGATCCGACGGGCACGCTGCCGAAGATGTTGCTGCAGCGAGTCGCTGAGGCGAAGTCGGCGAAGAATCGTCTGCACATGGACTTCCATGTTGCCGATGTCGAAGCGCAAGCCACTCGTATCGAAGCGCTTGGCGCCACCCGCGTCCGGCGCACCGAAGAGTTCAGCATTCATTGGGTGACGCTTCTAGACCCCGAAGGCAACGAGTTCTGCCTGGTCGTGTCGTGAGTCGTGAGTCCTGAGCTAACGAGGGCGTAGTCGGCGGCACTCGATTGCGCTCGCCAGCGACACGGCAGCGGGAATGAACAGATAGTTCGGGTTAGCGCTCAAAGACGCTGCCGCAAACGCTCCGAACACGTAACTCAGCAGCACTGTCCCGAGTACGGCAATCGTGATGCGGCGACGGTGGTCGTCGGGCCGTGGTGTCTTTCGGACTGCAAGCGCCAACTTCTCACTGAGCCGAACGACGGCGCCGGTCCCGTACGTAGTCGATACGGCTACTTGACCGACTCGTCGCAGCGCAATCGCTTGCATTCCCATCGCGGCCGCGCCAATCAGGATGACGGGGTAGTCGGCCGCTTCGGTCGATGGCGAGTAGATGATGTCCGCTGACTGCACCAGCAAAGCCAGCGCGATTAACAACGAGGTTTCGACGAAGAGTAGAGATGATGGATCGAGCGGCCGCTCGGAGCGCACGTGCGTATCGAGATGCACTGCGCCGGCGGTAACGCCCGCGGCGAAGCCTGCCAGTGCGACGAGAGCTCCGAAGGCTTGGGCTCCGTCGTGCACCCCTGCCGACATGCCGAGGCGCACGAGGTTTCCGCTCATGTTGGCAACGAACACGGGCGTGACGTATTGAAATACGAAGGCATCCACGAAACCAGCGGCCGCCGCCAGCGCAGCAACCATCGACAGCGTGCCCGACGCGTGGTGCTTCAGTTCTGCCGGCATCAGGCGATGCTTCGCCATGCGGCAAGGCGCTCGGCGCTGTCGTCTCCAGGCACGGGCAACTGGCACACGACTCGCAAGCCCGGCCACTCGCTCGGCGTGAGCTGTTGGTACTCGAACGCCAACTCGCCGGCACGCGGGTGGTGATAGTGACGCACGCGCGTTTGGAACTGGGCGACGTCGACCTGCGCCCACCACGATGCAAACTCGGGACTCGCCGCGTGCAGTCGCTCAACGAGTGCGACAACTTTCGCGTCGGCGCGCAAGCCAGCGGTGCCCGCACGGAACTCGGCGAGGATGCGCCGCGCCTGCACGTTCCAGTCGGCGACTAATTCGTGGGCGGTCGGCTCGGCGAAGATCACCCACAATAGGTTTCGGTCTTCGGGCGCTAGGTGATCGATCATCGGGTACAGATGCGATTGCGCGCGATTCCACGCCAGAAACTCCCAACGGGGTCCCAACACGTAAGCCGGTGCCGGATTCATCGACTCGATCAAACGCACCAGCGCGTCAGGCGCGTGTTCGACCTCCGGTGTCGGATCGCCAGAGCTCCGCACGGCTAGCGCCAAAAGATGCTGGCGCTGCGCGTCGTCAAGACGCAAACTGCGTGCCAACGCCTCGAGCACATCGACCGACGCGTTGATCGGCCGGCCTTGTTCCAACCACGTGTACCAGGTCACCGACACCCCGGCGAGTAGTGCGATCTCTTCGCGACGCAGCCCGGGCGTGCGCCGTGCTCGGCCATGCGGCAGCCCGACCTCGCCAGGTTGCAGGGCCTCGCGACGGGCGCGCAGAAACGCTGCCAGCTCGTCTCGTCGGTTCATCCGCCTATTCGATCACGCGGCGGGCTCCGCGGACGTGGTGCTATCGCTACCTTGCACCCCGCCTGACCGGGCAGACTGGGTAGATGATCGATCTGCAAGCGATGCTCGACGACCTAGAGCTATTGGTGAACACCGAGTCACCGTCGTTCGATGTGCCGCGACTGACTACTTCGGCCAAGGCGGTTGCCGGCATCATCGAGCGCCGTTTGGGCTCGACCGCGAAGTTGATCGACGGACCCGCCGGGCCACACGTGCATTGGTCTGGTGGGGGAGCGCCGAAGGTCCTGATTGTCGGCCACCACGACACGGTCTTCCCCGTCGGCACATGCGCGGCGCGCCCGTTTGCCATCGCCGACGGTAAAGCGACAGGGCCAGGAGTGTTCGACATGAAGGCGGGCATCGTCATCGCCGTGCATGCGATTGCCGAGCTCGCCGATCGCACTGGCGTCGAGATTCTGATCAACAGCGACGAGGAAGTCGGCAGCGACACCAGCCGCGAACTGATCGAAGCGCGAGCACTTGCGTGCGGCAACGTGCTGGTGTTCGAACCGAGCGCCGATGGTGGTGCGCTGAAGACCGCGCGCAAAGGCACGGGCACCTTCGAAATTGTCGTGCACGGTAAGGCTGCGCACGCAGGACTCGAGCCCGAGAAGGGCATCAACTCGCTCATCGCCGCGGCCGAACTAATCACGCGCATCGCAACGTTCGGCGACCCGGCGACTGCCACCACAGTCACGCCGACGGTCGCTACGGCAGGAACCGTCGACAATGTCGTGCCCGCCGAGGCGCGCGTGCGCGTCGACTGCCGCGTCGAGCAACCTGGCGAGAAGGAACGGCTCGACGGTCTGTTCGCATCGCTGACGACGTCGGTGCCGGGAGCGACGATTGAGGTGCACGGCGGCATCACTCGGCCACCGATGCCAGCCACGGCTTCGGCGGAACTGTTTCCGTTGGCGCAAAAAGCGGCGGCCGACGTCGGCCTCGGCGAGGTAATAGGTGTGGGTGTCGGTGGCGGCAGCGATGGCAACTTCACCGCGGCAATTGGCGTCCCGACACTCGACGGGATGGGCGCAGTAGGCGGCGGCGCGCACGCCGATCACGAATTCGTACTGGTCGACGAACTAGTCGACCGCGCCCGCTTAGTGGCAGCGCTAATCGAACGCCTCTGAAACCGAGGTGTCGAGTGTTTGATGCCTGTGTGCGGGCAGGAAACACTCGACTGAAGCGTTGAGGCAGGAAACACTCGACTACTCGGGGTTGGACTCCAGCGCGGTTAGGCCGCCTGGGCCGATGGTGCCTGCCTTGCGGTAGACGTCGAGCTTGCTTCGGCTGTCGTCGATGTCGAGGTTGCGCATCGTTAGCTGGCCGATGCGGTCGAGCGGACCGAACGCTTGGTCGTCGACCTTCTCCATGCTCAACCGTTCGGGTGCATAGGTGAGGTTCGGGCTGGTCGTGTCGAGGATCGTGTAGTCGTCGCCGCGGCGCAGGCGCAGCGTTACCTCTCCCGTGATCGCGGCGCCGATCCAACGCAGCAGCGGTTCGCGCAACATCAGGCTCTGCGGGTCGAACCAGCGGCCCTCATACAACAGACGGCCGAGACGGCGACCCATCGTGCGGTAGTTCTCGATCGTGTTCTCGTTGTGGATACCGGTGACCAGTCGCTCATACGCGATGTGTAGCAGCGCGATGCCAGGCCCTTCGTAAATGCCGCGGCTCTTGGCCTCGATGATGCGGTTCTCGATCTGATCGCACATCCCCAAGCCATGGCGACCACCGATTACGTTCGCTTCCTCGACGAGCGCGACCTGCGTCGGAAACTCTCTGCCGTTAATCGCGACCGGCCAGCCCTCGTGGAAACGAATCGTGACGACCTCGGCCGCGATCGCAACAGAGTCGTGGTAGTGGGCGACGCCCATGATCGGCTCGACGATGTCCATCGACGTGGCAAGTTCCTCAAGCGACTTGGCCTCGTGCGTCGCTCCCCAGATGTTCGAGTCGGTGCTGTACGCCTTCTCTTTGCTAGCGCGATAGGGCAACTTGCGCGCGGTCAGAAACTCGCTCATCTCCGCGCGCCCACCCAGTTGAGTGACAAATGCATCGTCGAGCCACGGCTTGTAGATGCGCAGGTTCGCATTCACCAAAAGTCCGTAGCGATAGAAGCGCTCGATGTCATTGCCCTTGTAGGTGCTGCCATCACCCCAGATGTCGACGTTGTCGGTGTGCATTGCACGCACGAGCAGCGTTCCGGTAACGGCCCGACCAAGCGGGGTGGTGTTGAAGTACGTCTTGCCCGCAGTCGTGATGTGAAACGCCCCGCACTGCAGCGCGACCAAACCTTCGTGCACCAACTCGGTGCGGCAGTCGATCACGCGTGCTGCTTCGGCGCCGTACTGTTTCGCTCGGTCGGGCACGCCCGCCAGATCTGGTTCATCGGGCTGCCCGAGATCGGCGGTGTAGCAGTAGGGGATCGCGCCGTTCTCACGCATCCACGCAACTGCCGCCGACGTATCGAGCCCACCGCTGAATGCGATGCCAACCCGTTCACCGACGGGAAGTGTTGTGAGCACCTTCGACATCAGCTGGACTCCACTAAGTCCGATCCGGAATCGATAGGCACCTCGCGCAACACGCCAGCGAAGCAGGCTAACGAAGCCAACAGCGCGCCGCCGGCAATCACGAATTCGGCGACGGCGTAGCCAGGCACGCGCGAAATGTCACCGGCCGCAATCGCGGCGGTAACGAGTGCGGCGCCCATTCCGAACCACGGCAACCCGCGCAGTGCGAGTTGGCACAGCAGACACATCACGGCTGGCACGACGAACGGCAACAGGTTGATGACGATGAAACGCGGTGCAGTCTCTGGACCGAGCCACCACGTCGACAACCCGGTGTTGCGCGAGCTGACCCAAATCGCGATGAAGGAGGCGACAACGAACAGCCAGGTCAACAATAGGAACCGACCCCACGCAGCCGTCAACTGGCCGGCACGAAGTGGTGGTGGCGTGCTGACGAAGAACGGCGTCGCGTTGGTCGGCGGCGGTGGCGGCGGAGGTATCGCAAACGACGGTGCCGAAGTGGATGAGGGAGCGATCGGTTCCATTCCGCTGTGACGCTACCGGGTGCGTTTGCCGGAGACAGCGACGGCGCCGGTGCGACCACTAGCGTTGCCAGTTGTGACCCCCGAGCCGTTCCGCAAGCTCAGCATCTTCTTCCCGATGTGGAATGAAGAGGCTTACATCGAGCGTGCCATCCGCTACGCCAAGGAAGAGTGCGAGCTGTTGCGCGAACGCGGTGAGATTCTCGACTACGAACTGATCGTTGTCGACGATGCCAGCACCGACAACACGCCGGCGATGGCCGATGCCATGGCGAAGGCCGACCCGCACGTCGTTGTTGTGCATCATCCCGTCAATCGCAAGCTGGGCGGCTCGATCAAGACCGGTTTCGAGACCGCTACCGGCGACCTGGTGCTCTACAGCGACGCCGATCTGCCTTTCGACATGACCGAGCTTCATCGCGCGATCCGACTGCTGCGCAACTACGAGGCGCATATCGTCAGCGCCTATCGCCTCGATCGCACCCCTGAGGGGCGCAATCGCGCGATCTACACGTTCTTCTACAACGTTCTCATTCGGCGCCTGTTCGGTGTCCGCCTGCGCGACATCAACTTCGCGTTCAAACTGTGCCGTACCAGCATCTTTGATCAGATCGAGCTGCAAAGCGAAGGGTCGTTCATCGACGCCGAACTGATAATCCGTGCAAAGAAACTGGGCTTCGACGTGGTTCAGTTCGGGACGGACTATTTCCCTCGCACACGGGGCGAAAGCACGCTGGCCTCGGCCTCCGTGATCCGCACGATCCTGCGCGAAATGTTCCGCCTGCGCAAGGAATTGCGGCGGATCAAGCCAGTTGTCACACCCGTGCCCTGAAGCCCACGCCGAGCCGGGGCTTGGTAGAATTCGTCGTCCGAATCACCCGGAGCAGCCGTGAATTCTCAACCCCCTTACGAACGCCCCAATCAGCCACGAGGTCCGCAGCGCGGCGCGCCCCGTCCGGGTACACCTAGCTCGGGTAACCCTCGTCCCGGCGCACCTCGTTCAGGACAGCCGGGTCGTCCGTCAGCGCGACCAGCAGCGCGTACGGCGAGTGGGCAAATGCAGCGACGACCTGTCCGACCTCCGCAGCCTCGCAACAACACACCGATGGGCCGCTGGACCCCGGTTATCGCCGCGGCCGGTGTGCTCGCCGTCGTGGTGTTCGTCGGCTTCTCGGGCGGTGGCGGCAACAAGGCCAGCGGCGCAACGGTCGATCCGCTTGCAGGTGAAGTGCAAGAGTCGCTCGCCGTTCCCGTGAGCGAGGGTCCGCAAATCGTCACCGCCACCGATCCGGCGATCGAGAAGACGCAGCTGCTCGACACGCTGAAGATCCACTCGACGGGCCTCGCCGTTGTTGCGCTGCAGAACAGGCTGAAGGAGCTCGCCTTCGACCCAGGCCCGTCTGATGGTTACTTCGGCTTTGGTACTCGTCAGGCAGTGTGGGCATTCGAGAAGTTGGTGCTCGGCACCCCGAGAGCAGAGGCCACCGGCCACGTCACCAACGAGATGTGGCAGCTGATGCAAGACCCGATCGAAATCAAGCCGCGTAGGTTTAAGCACCAGATTTATGGCGAGCGTCCGACGCACATGGAGATCTATCTCCCCGAGCAGGTTGGCATCGTCTTCACCGACGACAAGCCGGTGCTGATCACGCACATCTCGTCGGGCAGTAACGAGGTTTGGTGCGAGATCATCACCTACAGCATCGACGCGAAGGGCGAGCCGCTAGACGAGCCGCGCACGGTCGACGAGTGTGGCGAGTCAATTACACCCGGTGGTGTGTTCTCGTTCTACCTGCGCTACGAAGGGAATCGCGTCGGTCCACTCGGCGGCATGATGAACCCGGTGTTCTTCAACTACGGCATCGCCGTGCATGGCGCCGACAGCGTGCCGCTCGAGCCTGCGTCGCACGGCTGCATTCGAATCCCGCAGTTCATCGCTGCGTACTTCCAGACGCTGGTGCAGAACAAAGACCGCGTGTACGTGTGGGATGGCGTTAAGGAGCCAGAGGAATACTCGAAGGCGGAACGCACACCGCCGGGCAACTACCCCAACCCGAACGCGTCAACGAGCACCTCGACGACCGTGAAGACAACTGTGCCCGCGACGGCGGCGCCGACCACAACGCTGCCCGCGACCACAACTACCGGAACGTCACCCACTCCTTGATCGATCGCGAGCAGCCATGACTACTCGTCGAACGCTGCAGAACCATCCGATTGGGCGCTGGACACCAGTCGCCGCCGCCGGTGCCATGCTGGCAGCGGTGGTCTTCGCTGGCGCTTCGAGCGGTGGCGAGTCGACCGACGCAGGAACGACGACCGGCTTCACGACAACGTCTGGCGTCGTCACCACAAGTAGCTCGATTCGCGAGAACCCCGGCGAGGTGGAATCGTCGCTGACGATTCCACCCAGCACGCAGCCGCAGGTGGTGATCCCCACCGACCCCGCGATCGTGAAGACGCAGTTGGCAGCGTCGATCAAGTACAAGTCAAAGGGCGACAGCGTGGCGGCGTTGCAGCAGCGGCTCAAGGATCTCGGGTTCGACCCCGGCCCGATTGATGGCACCTTCGGCCGCGCAACCCAGCAGGCACTGTGGGCGTTCGAGAAGTTGATTCTGGGCACACCTTCGAACGCGGCGACCGGTGTGCTGACCAACGAGATGTGGCAGACGATGCAAGACCCGATCGCGATTCAGCCGCTACGTGAAGTCGGCGAGGGAAAGACCCACATGGAGATCTTCCTCGACAAGCAAGTCGCGATCGTCTTCACCAACGATGTGCCAGTGCTGGTCACCCACATCTCATCGGGCACTGGTGAAGAGTGGTGCGAAATCGCCAAGTACAACACCGACGACTTCGGCCAACCTTTAGCAGTGCCGATCGAGAAGGACATTTGTGGTGTCTCGAAGACACCGGGCGGCGTCTTCAAGTTCTACCGCCGTGTTTCTGGTGAGCGGATCGGCGCACTCGGCAGCATGTGGAACCCTGTGTACTTCAACTACGGCATCGCGGTGCACGGCTCGCGCAACGTTCCGTTGCACCCTGCCTCGCACGGATGTATCCGTATATCGATGGACATCGCCGACTACTTCCCCGATCTCGTGAAGAACGGCGACAAGGTTTATGTATGGGATGGTGTGAAGGAACCGGAGGCGCAGACGAAGGCGGAACGCACCCCTCCGTTCAACTATCCGAACCCTGCGGCGACGACGTCGACATCAAGCACGACGTCAACGAGTACAACGTCGACCACCACCACGCTGGCGCCGACCACGTCCTCGTCGTCGTCGACAACGACTATCGACACAACTCCGTAGTCGTCAAATGACAACTAGCTAACGGCTACTCGCAGACGGCTAGGCCGCCGAGCACGCCCTTACGGAAGGCATCGACTCGCTCGAACGGACTGCCAACGATATTGGTGTCGGCGCTGACGTCGCTGCGGCCAATTGCAGTAACAACCGCTTCATCAAGATCGCCAGCCGACAGTTGCAGCGTGTCTTCGCGTGTTTCGAAGTCGATAGGGGGCACGATGTACGCGACCCACGCTCCCGTTAGACAGTCGTTGGTGAGTGCTCGCGCCTCGCCAGTGAGCCCGCTTCCAAGTGCGACCTGGATGGCCTCGCTGTATGCGTTTGAGAACAGGAAGCCAACCGACATGTCGCCGAGCTCGGGAGTGGTCGACATTTGGAGCATCACATCTTGGTCCCAATAAATGGTGTTGTCGTCGGGACAGAACACGATGTTGTCCCTGAGCGCCGCTTCATCGAAGCCGGTGCAGGATGGGTACGGACCCGCGTTGGGAAAGCCGACCACGGATGGCGGGGTAAATGGAACCGAGTTCGCCGCAGCCAACTCGACCCAGAACAGCTCGAGGCTTCGCGGAATGAGTGTGACGATGTCGGAGGCGCCATTTTCGTCATCCGTTACCGGGTCGATCAGCGGCAGGTTTCCTTCGTTCGGATCGGTGACGTCGAACGGAATGTTGACCAACGTCGGCGGGTTGGTAAAGAAGGGCACGCAACGCGTGGCGCCGCCGACGAAACCATCCTGGAATGCGCCGACACGGTCGAAGCCGGTGCCATGTGCGTTGGGGTCGTCGAGACCACTGCCCTCGATCGGATCGCGCACGTAGATCATTGCGACCAAACCAGCTCGTACAGCGGCGTCGTCGAACGTGATCACGTCGCTGCCACCGCTGGCTACGTGTGCGGCCCAGGCGCCGGCGAAGCAGTCGGCTTGTTGTTCTTTCAGCACCGTCGGGTTGTTCCACTCGCCAGAACGCGCCTGGATGGCGTGCCCGAACTCGTGTGCCAGCACGATGGCCACGGCCTCCTTGCCAAGCAGGCCGACTAGTTCGGGCAACAGCTGGCCGTCGTCGTACGACATGAAGTCGCCGTCGATGCAATAGAAAGCGTTCCCCTCAACATCGTCGTAAAGTGAAACGTCTTCGCCGCAACCAGGGATCGGTGCCTGGCGATCCGGGTACGCGGCGTAAATGCCGCCCGCCAGGGGCTCGAAGGCAGCCCCGCCGTACGCCTCGGGGTACGCCTCGGTCCAGAAGTCTTGTATGTCGCCGAACGCGGTCGTCAGAAATCCGTCGTACTCGGGGTGCTGTGGGCCAGCCTCACCAAAGTCGACGACGCCCTCAATGAACGCGTACTCGCGCTCGACCGGAATCGTGTCGCCGGGCTGCGTTGATTCGGTGGGTATCAGAACGCCACCCTCTCGTTGCGATTCGCCAGCGGTGACGCCGGGCTCGGTGGCGCCGCAGGCCGCGGCGACGATGGCGAGTAAACCGGTGAGGAGGATGACGCGACGTTGCACGTTGCCGAGCTTAGGCACACTGCGCTGGCAGATGTACGACAGACTGGCGGCAGAATGAACGACATGCGAGTTGCCGCCGATTCACAGACTTTCCTCGACCGTGTGCGCCGGGCGCGCGTCAGCATGCAGCGCTCCGACGTCGATCTGTTGCTGGTATCGGTAGGCAGCGACTTGCCATACCTGACCGGCTACGAAGCGATGCCGCTCGAGCGACTGACGATGTTGGTCGTGCCCCGTGACGGCGAAGCCACGTTGGTGATCCCCAGATTGGAAGCACCGCGGGTGCACGAGCATCCGGAAGTGTTTTCGGTGCGGCCGTGGAACGAAACCGACGATCCGGTGGCGATCGTTGCGTCGCTTGTTGATCGGCCGCGTGTCGCGGCGGTGGGCGACACGATGTGGTCGCGGTTTCTGGTCGAGTTGCTGTCGCATTGGCCGACTGACGGCACCAGCTACGTCCGGGGCACAGTCGTGATGAACGACCTGCGTATGCGCAAAGACGCTGCCGAGATCGCAGCGCTTCAGGCAGCCGGCGCCGCCGCCGATCGGGTTGCCACGCAACTGCAGGCCGGGGCGATCGAACTCGTCGGGCGCACGGAAGCGGCGGTCAGCGCCGACATTTCGGCTCGTCTGCTGGCAGAAGGCCACGATGTGGTGAATTTTGCGATCGTCGCCGCTGGCGAGAATGCAGCGTCGCCTCATCATCACGCCGGTGAGCGTGTGATTCGCAGCGGCGAGGTCGTGCTGTGCGACTTCGGCGGCACGATGGCTGGCTATTGCAGCGACATCACGCGCTGCGTCTCGATCGGCGAGCCATCGTCGGAAGTCGCCGACGCGTACGCCGTGCTGCACGCGGCACAAGCGGCGGGGGTAGCGGCCGGTGTCGTTGGCGCAAGTTGCCAAGACGTCGACCGAGCTGCGCGGCGCATCATCACCGAAGGCGGTTTTGGCGAGTACTTCATCCACCGCACCGGCCACGGCATCGGGATGGAAGCGCACGAAGACCCGTACATGGTGGAAGGCAACTCGCTTCCGATTGCTGCTGGCCACTCGTTCAGCGTCGAGCCGGGCATCTACGTTCCTGGCGCGTGGGGAATGCGGTTGGAAGACATCGTCGTCGCCACCGACGAAGGCCCGCTACCCATGAATCGCGTCAACCACGATCTTGTCGTCGTTAACTAACAGTCGTTCGCTAGACAGTCGCTGGCGGTTGCAGCTTTGCGTTGTCCACGGTCGGTACAAGTAGGCCTAGGGTTATCAGCACGTCGCCATCGTCGAGTTTGGCGATCAGCCCGTTGTCCAGAACGCAATAGACAGCCGTGCCGCCAGTCAGCGACACGCTGACGCAAGATGCGTCCAGATTTGCGATTACTTCGTCGTGAGCGACGGCTGCACTCAGTTGCGCCTGAGCATCGCGTCGAAGTCGAGTCGCCGCTTCAGCTGCGTAGAAGTCGACGGTGACCCCGACGTTGCTAATGCGGGCGGGCTCGAACCCGCTCACGCAGTTGGTATTGATGTGCGTCACGGCGTCGACAGTGCATGTGTATTGCTGGCCGTTGGTTGTGAGGTACTGCGTGGTATCTACTTCGACCGACCGTTGCGCGCCATCCAGCACGACGTTCGCGCCGACAGTCGTGTTTCCGAACTTTGTAAGCACGGTGTAGAACGCAGTGGCGGGGCCAGTGGTGACGGTGTCGAGCTTCGAAAGCACAGCATCGATTGCCTCGTCGCCTGTGCGGTTTCCCGGGCCAAACGGGTCGGTGTTGAAGTGCGGGCGCTGGCCGGTGAAGCATCCGGAAAGTAGTGCTGCTGCTGCGAACGAGCACAAGCTGATAGTCACACGCCGAGTCATCTGAATGATCGTAGGGCGCGAGCCGTAGTCTCGGCGTCGTGATCCGCCTCGATGCCGCCACGGTGCTGTTGCAATGGGCTGCTGGCGGGTTGCTCTTTCTGTGGGTGACGACTCGTGGTCGTGAGGTCGGCGTCGGGTACGGCTGGTTGCTGCGATCCATTTTCGGTGTGATGGCCGTCGGCGCCGCGGTCATCGGATTCCGCTCGGGCAACGTGCCTGTACGCGAGGTGGCATCGATTCTCACGGCGGCCGCCGCCGCGACCGCGCTGGTCGTATCGATCGTGCGTCGGTCAGACGTCGCCAAGTTCCCGCCCATGCTCGATCTGATTGCGCCGTTGGTGGCATCGGCTGGGTTGCTGGCCGGTGCGCTCGATGCCGCTGACGGTGGATCCACCGTCGCTGTCTCGGTGCTGCGTGTATTCGTGGGCGCAGCATTTCTCGGATGCGTTACCGACGCAATGTTGCTCGGTCACTGGTATCTCGTACAGCCGGGCCTGCCACGTCGGCATCTCAACGAACTGGTTCGCGCGCTCGGCTTGGTATGGCCGGTCGAGGTCACTGCCTTGCTGTTGCCCACCGGCATGTTGTCAGTGTGGTCGGGTGCAGTCGACGACGGCTGGAAGGGGCAACTCGGATGGTTCTGGGGGGCGTCAGCGATAACCACGATCGTGCTCGTGTTCGTGACCCGCGCTGCGTTGCGTGAGCGCTATTACTCGGCGGTGATGGCCGCTACCGGCTTCTTGTATCTAGCCATTCTCACGGCGTTTGGTACCGATCTCGTGGCTCGTGCGGTGCTGGCGGGGTAGGCGGCTGGCCTGAGGCTGGTGATTCCCGCGTTTCTCGGGCAGACTTTGACCTATGCCCAGACCAGTGTGGAGCGGAACAATCAGTTTCGGGCTCGTAGCTATCCCGATCAAGTTGTACAACGGCGTGAGCAAGAAGAGCGTGTCGTTCAATCAGCTCGACGATCGCACGATGAGCCGTATCAAGCTGCGCAAAGTGTCGGCCGAGACCGGCGAAGAAGTCCCCGACGAGAACATCGTCAAGGGTTACGAGATCGCCAAGGGTCGGTACGTCGTCGTCGACCCCGACGAGCTCGAGCCTTTTATCCCGAGCGCCACGCGCAGCATCGACCTGGAAGAGTTCGTCGACCTCGACGAGATCGATCCGGTGTACTTCGATTCTGCCTACATCGTCGCTCCTGACAAGGCGCCGAAGCCGTACGCGCTCCTCGCGCGCGCGATGGAGAAGGCAGGCAAGGTCGCGCTTGGTCGATTTGTGATGCGCAATAAGCAGTACATCGCTGCGCTGCGCCCTGTCGATGGCCACCTGATGATGAGCACGATGGTGTTCGCCGACGAGGTCAATGCGCCGTCATCGGTCGACGAGCTCGCCGAGCTTGACGACGTGAAGGTCAGCGACAAGGAAGTTCTGATGGCCGAGGCGTTGGTTGATTCGCTTTCGGCAGCGTTTGAACCCAAGAAGTACCGCGACGAGTACCGCGAGCAAGTGCTCGACCTGATCGAGCGCAAGGCTGCTGGCGAAGAGTTCGAGTTGCCAGCCGCGGCAGCTTCGTCCGCGCCGGCAGTTGTCGACCTCATGGCCGCGCTCGAAGCGAGCGTGAAGGCCGCGAAGGACGCGCGCTCGCGGCACCCTGCCGGTGGGCCCGAGTTGGTGGAAGCCGAGGCCGCGCCAAAGCGCGTGCGCAAATCGGCGTAGTTCAGCGTGGCGCCCAGTGAACGAACCACCGTCAAGGTTGGCGAACGCGAACTAAGCGTCAGCAATCTCCACAAGGTGCTTTACCCGCAGACTGGCACCACCAAGGCAGAGATCATCGAGTACTACGCGAAGATCGCGCCGGCGATGGTTCCGCATGTCACCGGTCGGTGCATCACGTTGAAGCGCTTTCCTGATGGCGTAGACAAGGACGGCTTCTTCGAGAAGCGTTGTCCGAAACACCGCCCCGAGTGGTTGGGTACCGCGGTCGGGCCCGGTGACCGCGGTGGCGACATCGGGTATTGCCGAATGGACGAGCCAGCGTCACTGGTGTGGGCCGCCAACATGGCTGGGCTGGAACTGCACGTGCCGATGGCGCTCGCTGAAGATCTCGAGACGCCGCGTGCAGTCGTCTTCGATTTCGACCCGGGTGCGCCAGCAGCGATGAAGGAGTGTTGCGAGATCGCGCTGCTAGTTCACGACGTTCTTTCGTCGGTGAACCTGCAGGGCTTTGCCAAGACGTCCGGCTCGAAGGGTCTGCAGCTATACGTGCCACTGAACACTCCGTGCACGCATCAGCAAGCAGCCGACTTCGCCCTGGCGGTTGGTCAATTGCTCGAACACCAACATCGCGATCGTGTCACGACGACAATGGCGAAGGCAGTGCGACCGGGAAAGATTTTCGTTGACTGGAGCCAGAACGCACGGTTCAAGACGACGATCGGCGTCTACTCAATGCGCGCGCGGCCTGAGCCGACGTGCAGCACGCCGGTGTCGTGGGAGGAAGTGGAGGAGTGCGCCAACGGAGGACAGGAGCTGCGTTTCCTGTGGAGCGAGGTGTTGGCGCGAGTCGACAAGCACGGCGACCTCTTCGCGCCAGTTCTGGAGTTGAAGCAGACGCTGCCCGGCGGCTGACTACGGCGCCTCATAGTTAGGCGTAGCCGCTTTGTCTTCCTTGGTGTACTCCTCAGGTTCCTTGAGGCCATCCCACACGTAGACGCGGTCGTTGTTCTCAACCAGGGTGGGGAAGTACTCGGCGATCATCATCGGAATGGCGATGCCGCCGTGCGACCTGGGCGTCAGAGGGACGCTGTCCGAGCCGTACACCGCGATTCCGTAGTTGAAGAACACCGGGTTCCACATCTCGCCAAGCGTCCCGAGTTGGTGGCCTTCGTATCGTGTGTAAAACGCGAAGACGCCGCCTGGCGTTATCGACTCACCGCACTGATCAGCGGTACGCGGTTCCGGAAGCTGCTCGCCGAAGTGGTTGATGCTGTAAGTGATCAACTCGCACCACACCTCGTTGCTGCCCGACGAGATGTGCGTGATCAGCACCGGCTTGTCGTCTGTGAACACGATGAGAACCTGCGTGTCGAGGTAGATCTCGACGTGCGTCGGCCGCTCGCCGTAGATTTGATGCTTCATCCGGCGTGGTGCGATCACGATGGGGTCCTGCATGATCTGCCACATCTCGTTGGTGACAACGCCGGTCGCCTTTGCTGGCGCAGTACCGAGCACCAGTTTCTCGAACGCCCACACCGCTTGGCGTGTACCGAACCCGAAGTAACCATCGGCCGGGCCTGGATCGAAGGCCAGCTCTTTGAGCCGCGCCTGCAGCGCAACGACAGCAAGTCCAGTCGAGTGGATCTCTAACTCATCACGCAACTGGGTCTTTTCGCTCGCGGGAGTCGTTGCCGTGACCTGCACGACGGTGCTCGGCGGAACAGTGAGTGAATCTGGGAGCTCGATCGGATCGGTGCTGGTCACGACCCTGGTTGTGGGGTCGGAACGAAGTTGTGTAACGCCGACTGCACCACCGAGCAAGGCAAGTCCGGTGACGCCGACTGAAGCGCGCTGACGTGAACGCCGCTGGCTGGCGCGTCGGCGCACCGTGCTGAGCGATGCGTTGTGCACGGGGATGTGTTGAGCACGGTTGCTGATCAAGAGTGCAACGGCGCTCGCGGATTGGTTGAGGTCGTTCATCGTTCGGCTGCCTTTGCTTCAAGTGATGGATCGAGATGCGACAGTGAGACGGATAGGTCATCGACTGCTCGAGACAGTCGACTCTTGACCGTGCCCGGTCGAATGTTCAGAGCAGTGGCCGTCTGTGCCTCCGATAATCCGAGCAGCAGTCGACAGACAACAACCGAGCGTTGTGACACGGGCAACGCCGCGAGTGCGGCATCGATAGTTGGCTCGTAGCGATCGCTAGGTGTCGCGCTGCCCGACAGCATCCACGACGGTGGCAGCCTCAGAGCGCGCCGCAGAACCGACCGGCTCCAGTTGAGACCTACGCGATAGACCCATCCTGAGGGACTGTCGAGTTGGCCGACTTGCGACCAGCGTTGAAACGCGCGAGCCATCGCTTCGTCGATCGCCTCCGCTGCAAAGTGCGAATCGCCGAGGGTCAGCGCGAGCGCTCGACTAAGCGATGCACGATGCGCGGTCCAAAAGGCTTCAAACGTTTGGGTTGGCTCCACGCTGGGCGTCGCCCCGCTCACGTCCGCCTCGACCTTGACGATTTCCACGCTAGGAACACCCCGGGCTGCCCTGTTCGGTTCCATCGTTACGACAGTAAGTTGCCGGGCGTGACTCCGCGGCTTACAACTCTGCTGCTCTGCGACTATGCGCAAGTACGAGATCGACTGCTGTTCGTTAGCTCCGGCGGAATCAGCCGGGTTGTCCAGACCGCGTTCCCGGCGCACCCACGTCTTTACCTTGCAATGGTGGTGCACTTGCCGGTAGGCACGCTTGGTCGCTCACATCGAGTGCTGATCAAGTTGAAGTATCCCGATCATGTCGCGGTCATCGGCCAGATTGAAGTGAACATCAACATCGATCAAGTCGGTGGGGCGAACCCGGGCGAGGGAATCAACATCCCGCAGGCGCTCGACCTCGCGCCTGTTGTCTTCCAACATCCGGGCCAGGTCGATGTCCAGGTGTCGATTGACGACGAGCCAGCAGGCGACCTGACCTTCTGGATGCTGCAAAAACAGTCAGCCGACTAACACGCCACGCCAACTGGAAGGCGGATCGTTCCGGTTGCATCTGCCGTGATGACGATCAACTCGACGCAAGCTGGTTCCAATGTCCAGACACCGCCGGGGTAGGCAAGCCAGACACTCGGGTCGCCGGGACACGACGAAACGGCAATCGAACCGACGAGGTGCTCGTCTTCAATGTTCCACTCGATGAGCGCGTTCCCCAGCGAGTCGGGGGCGACGTGAATCTGGAACGTCGCACCAGGGCGAATCAGAAGCCCCATCTTCGAGAACGTATAGAGCGACTCGGGGTCGTAATCAGTTCCGGTTCGTCCGCGTTGAAGGACCTCACCATCTCCAGGAAGGGCAACGACATCGGCGACGGACACGTACGTCTCCGGAACTTCTTGCAGAACATCGATCGGTTCGTCGCAGATGAATGGTGCGCCGAGCGGCGTAAGGTCAGACGACTCGTCGCCGCCTTCGCAGGCAGTCCCCGCGACGACAAAGGCCGCGGCCGCAATGATTCGGCGGAGCTTCACCAGCAGTCACCCGCGCGATCCTGGCAAGTGATCGGAAGCGTCGGGTCGAGGTCGCGTAGTTGATCGGTCCGAAGCACCATGATCCAGCCGTCTTCGTCGGGAGTGGGTTCGCGTGTGCCGTCGGCGCGCAATACCCAAGTAGATCCGTGCCAGCGTTCCCAACCGAGCCGTTCGTAAAAGTCGAACTCGCCGGTGCCCAGCATGCCGAGTTCGAACTGTGCAGTGATGACCTCATCAATTGCTCGCATCACCGCTGATCCGAGGCCTTGTCGCTGTCGTGTCGGCGTTACGCCGACACTCTCGACGTAACCCACGCGGGCAGCGCGCGTGCCGATACTGATCGTGCGCGCGACGACCGAAGCGTGCGCGAGTACCAGTTCACCGTCAACGACCATTGCGTGCGTGCCGCCCAAACCGTGCTCCCAATCGGTGTCAGCAAAGTCGCCTTCGAAGGCTTCGTCGAGCATCTGTCGGGTTGCGATCAGGCGTGCAGCGGGAATCTCTGCCGTCGAGCACAACCACACAGCGCTCATGTCAGCGATCGAACCCGTCTGGCGGCGAAGACACCGAGCAGTGCCAACGCTGCCGCCAGTGCGAAGTTCGTTCCTAGCGCCGACGCAAGGGACCACGACGTGCGATCGGCGACGGCGACGGTCGCACCGCCGATGCCACCCATCAGTGAGAAGCCGACAGAATCAGCCAGCGCTATTTGACTGCTGACTTCGCCCTCGCTTCCATCGACCGCGTACGACATTGCAGCGACCGTTGCCGGGTTGAAGAGCAGGCCCATTCCAAGTCCGCCGACCGCCCAACTGAAGAACACTGCGATGAGCGGCCAGCCCGACCACAGCACCGGTGCAACGAGCACGAGTCCGAGCAACAGCAGCAGGAAGCCGTTACGAATCGCGGTTGCAGGGTTGACGGCGGGTCGGCGGGCACTGATCCATGCTCCCGCTGTCCAACTGACCGCGGCACCGATAATCACGAATCCCTGCACTAACGGTCGTTGCCCATGGATGCGGTCGGCGGCAAGCGGGATGAAGCTGTCGGCACCGAGGAACGTGGCGGTGGCAAGAATGCGACACGCAACGATCGCGGGGAAGCCAAGACGCGCGCGTAAGTAGCCAGCCGGAAACAGCTGACGCAGTGCGGGGAAGGCGAGCGCCGCACCCGCGACGGCCATCGCTAGGGCGAGGAAGATGTTTGCGGATCGCAAGCCCGTCACCAATAGTCCAATTCCGCCAGCAGCGACGATCGCCGTCGGAATGCGACTGCGAGTCTTCGCGGAGTTGTCGGCCCCTGCTTGCAGCGATCCGAAGTGCATCATCGGTCCGACCGCGAGCGCGCCGACCGCGATCGCGAAGGGGATGATGCCGAGAAACACCCACTCCCATCCGAATGTGTCGGTGACCCACCCCGACAGAGCCGGCGCGAACAAACTCGGCAAGACCCAGCCAGCTGAGAGTGAGGCGTACATGATGGGCTGACGGTCGGCGACAAAGGCGCGCTTCACCAACGAGTATGCGATCGGCGTGAAGCCTCCTGTTCCCGCGCCTTGCAGTGCGCGGCCGATCACGACCCACGTCATCGACGGTGCAATCGCAGCGACGACCAATCCGATGATGAGTGTCGTGATGCACAACACAAAGGGCAATGCCGGGCCACGCCGATCCGAGAATTCGCCGGTCGCGACCAACGCCACCAAGTTGGCGAGCGTGTAGACCGCCAACGTCACGCCGTACAGCGAATCGCCGCCGAGTTCGTCGGTGATGGTTGGCAGCGCGGTAATCACCGACGTGACTTCGAATGCAACGAGCATCACCGCCATCACCAAGCCGGCGGCGAGCCGCCGCTGCTGCGCGGTGAGTGGTGTGCGAGTGACCGGCGCCGTCACACCGGGGCGTTCGGAGCGACGAGCGGCCATGGCCGGTTGCGTTCGACCGTGAGTGCGATGTCGAGCAGCAATTGCTCGGTGAAGTGTCGGCCGACGACCTGCAAGCTGATCGGCAACCCGTCGAGAGTGCCCGCTGGAATCGAGATCGCCGGATTGCCGTGAAGGTTGGCGGGGAACGTCAGCCGACCGTTGTTGCCCGGACCTGCATCGATGCCGCCGAACACGCCCGGCAACGGACCGTCGGCCGCGAATGCGATATCGGGGTTGGTCGCTGTGATCACAAAGTCGACACCGTCGGCGGGGTCGAATACGCGCGCCATCGCCTCGTTCAATTCGGTGCGGCGACGCTCGATCTTTGCTCGCGCAGCCGAGTCGTACTTGCCAACTGCCATCTGCATGCCGTAACGAATCTCGGGCGTCAGATCGTCGGCACATTCGGGCCACACATCTGTGAGTTGCGCCTCGACGCTGAGGTTGCCGCTCAACGCCCACGCCGCACCCATTCGCGGCAGCGTCGTGTCGAACTGCTCAACACGTTTCATCGAGAGATCGTCGACGAGTTGACCGGCCGCCGCTTCGAGAAGTTCCCACATCACCGGCGATACGACGGCATTGCCCCACGTCGGGTCGATCGCAACACGCGCGCCGCGAAGCGAAGCAACGTGACTGCCTAGTCCGGCCTCCCAGCCCTCGGCCTTGGGCAGGCTGAGCGGATCGCGCGCGTCGAAGCCGTTGCACACATCGAACCAACGCGCGGTGTCGCGCACGGAACGGGACAGGCAACCGACGGTGACGGTGAGGTTGCCGTACTGCGCCCATGGTCCGCGCGGAATGCGGCCGATCGTCGCCTTCAAACCGACGAGCCCGGTGAACCCGGCTGGAATGCGAATGCTTCCGCCGCCATCGCCACCCGTTGCGAGTGTGACCAGTCCACCAGCGACCGCGGAAGCTGTGCCGCCGCTGCTACCGCCCGGCGTGCGGCCGAGCTGCCATGGGTTGTGCGTAGTTCCGTGCAACTTGGTGCGCGTCACGTTGACGCCACCGAATTCGCTGGCGGTGGTTTGCCCAACCAGCACTGCACCACCGATGTCGCGGGCGCGCGCAGCATTGGTGCTCGTGTACTTGGCGATCTGATCCTTCAAAGGCACCGACGCCTTCGTGTCGGGCCAGCCTTCGACCTGGTCGAGTTCTTTTACGCCGATCGGTACACCGCCAAACGGCTTCGAGGTGTCGGCGCTGCGCGCCGCCGCCTCGGCTTGGTCGCGAGCGAGATAACAGAACGCGTTCAGCTCGCTGTCGGCGATAGCCGAGTACGTCGCCCGCAGCTCCTCTGCTGGCGATCGGCGACCGGCACGAAACTCTTCGACTAGCGAGCAGGCATCACCCTGCCACGGCGTATCCCCCATGCGGCCAGAGTACCGCTAGAGCGTCGCGGAACTTCTACGCTCCACGACCATGTCCACACACCCCATCCGACCCGGAATGACGGTGCCGCTACCCGGCCCGCTGCACAGCCATCGCGAGAAGCTCGCCGAGCTCGCCGACCTGGGTTACACCGACATTTGGTCGGCCGAGAGTGATGGTGGCGACGGCTTCACACCTCTCGCGCTTGCCGCGGCGTGGGAGCCGCGACTGCGACTGGGCACGGCGATCATTCCAGCGTTCACGCGCTCGCCAGCCTGCTTTGCACAATGTGTCGCGTCGCTTGCCGACGCCGCTCCTGGCCGTTTCGCGATCGGCATCGGCACCAGCAGCGATGTGATCGTGCAACGGTGGAACGGCGTCCCGTTTGTCGAGCCGTACAAGAAAGTGCGCGACATCGTGCGCTTCCTTCGTGATGCCTTCACCGGTGAGAAGATCTCGAAGACGTACGACACCTTCACTGTTGACGGTTACCGCCTAGGTGTGCGGCCGGAACATCAGCCGCCGATTCTTGTCGCGGCGCTGAGAGAAGGCATGCTGAAACTTGCCGGCAGCGAGGGCGACGGTGCGATTCTCAATTGGCTCAGCCCGGAAGATGTTCCGCAAGCAACAGCCGTTGTGCGCGAAGCAGCTGGGGGAGTGGACAAAGAGATCGTCGCCCGCATCTTCTGCTGCCCGAGCGAGAACGCCGATGTTGTGCGCGCCGGTGCGCGTTACGCGATCGCGGCGTACATGAACGTTCCGGTGTACGCCGCGTTTCAGAAATGGGTCGGCCGCGGCCCGTTGCTGCAACCGATGTGGGATGCGTGGAAGGCAGGCGATCGCAAAGCCGCGCTCGCCGCCATTCCTGATGAGGCAGTCGATCAGTTGGTGGTGCATGGTTCGCCGGCAGAGTGCCGCGCGACGATTGCCCGCTACTTCGCGAACGGCGTGACGACCAGTTCGCTGGCGATTCTGCCGCTCGACCCAGAGCTGAAGCACGCCGATGCCGTGCGTGCCCTAGCGCCTACCGCGGTTTAGGCGGCTTGCCGGTCGGCCGCAAGTGCGGCGAGTTGTGCCCTGATCGCGGCGATGTGCGCCAACCCGCGCTCGCGGGTGCGCTGATCGAGGCGGAACTGCAGCGGCGGGTCGCTGACCGTCAATAGAGCAAGCTGCTCGGGGGCGGTGGGGGTTTCTGTATCGGTAACCATGCGACCATCGTCGCAAATGGGTGTAATAGAGATAGCCAAGGACTGGGTATGAGTTGCCCAAATGTGGCTAACGGACTGGGCCGAAGTCCAGGGTTTTCACGTACAGGACGCTGACAACCACGCACACCACGCTGACTGCGATCGGCACCGCATATCCCGCCCATTTAGGGGTCGGACGGTGGTGGGGTGCCAACATCACAAACCCGCAGATTGCCCCAGCGGCGAGTCCGCCGAGGTGGCCGCCGATCGAGATGCCGCTGATGCTGAAGGTGAGGAAAAGGTTCAGCAGCAACGCCGTGCCGATTCCGGTACTGAAGATGTTGATACCGCGGCGATGCATCCCAATTGCGGCGGCACCGAGCAGCCCGAACACGGCACCGCTGGCGCCGGCCGTGAGACTTGGGGTCGTTCCCTCGACGAGCAACGCGCCAAGCGACCCACCAAGCATCGACGCGAAGTACAACAGCGCGTATTGCACGTGCGGCATCGCACGCTCGACCATCTGCCCTAACTGGTAGATCGCGAACATGTTGAAGGCGAGGTGAATGATGCCGAAGTGCACGAAACCGGAAGTGACGAGCCGGTACCACTCGCCATCTTTCAGGTAAGGCGCCCACAGTCCGAGGTCGGCGTGCGCCTGCGTGATCCTGCTGCCGCTACCGCCGCCGTCCTTCACAGTCATCCACAAGAACACGGCGATGTTGATCGCCATGAACACCATTGTCACTGGCGTCAGTTGGCGTGAATTCCAAATCTGTGCGCGTGACTTGATGTCGGGTCGCGCGGCCTTTGCGCAGTCAAGACAGTGCGAACCAACGTCTGCTTGTACTAGGCAGGAACTGCATGCAGGCTTGCCACAGCGTGTGCAGCTGCGTCCGGCCTCACGGTCGGGATGGCGGTAGCAACGAGGAAGCGTGGGTGGTTCGGGCAGCGACACGGCGTCAGGCTAGCGAAGGTTGCTTAGAGGATGGCATCGAGCGCGAAGGCGATGACCAGCATGATCACGATTAGCGCGTTGTAGACCGCGTGTGCGGTAGACGACTCGATGAGTGCTGCGTCGCGTGTGCCAACGGCTCGGAATCGCCGGAGATAAACCCACATGAAGTAGGCGCCGCCGACCGAGAGTGCGAGTGCCGCGCCGATTGGAATGCCGATGAGTGCATGAACCAAGCCGAATTGCACTGTCTTGAAAGCGCGCCGACCGATCGACCATTGCTCGGCGCCTGCGCGAAAGAGTCGTTCCTCAGCGAACGCGAACAACGGAAGCGCCGGAAACAGCAGAGCCATGAACACGAGTGGGATCAGCCACTCCCAAACGGTTCCAATTGTCGACTCTGAGGACGCGAACACCGGGTTGCCTTCGCCGCCAAGTGCAGACCACCAACCCCACGAAAGCCCAGGAATCGCGATCAACGCAGTGGCCACCGCGACGACAGTCGCAAGCAGTAGCGGTACGGGCCAGACATGGCGCCAGCCGACATTTCGAAAGATCCGTGTGACGAGTGTTCGGCCGGGTCCGGTTCTTGACGAGCGAAGGCCGCCGATCAGGCGGTACCCCACGAAACCGAGCACAAGGAACGTGACGGCGTTCGTGAATTGGTCGTCCACTAGTTGGTCAACGTCGGGTGGTGCGCGTCAGCGCCCGCTGCCGAAGATATCGGCTGCGGTGGGCTCGCCGAGGAGCTTGCCCTGCACCAGGTCGCAGCCCAGCACTCGTAGGCGCCGAAGTTGATCGTCCGACGTGACCCACTCGGCGAGCACTTGCATGTCGAGCGCGTGTGCTAGCTGCACGATTGCGCGCACGATCGGATCGTCGTCGCCATTGCTACCCAACGTGCGTGCAATCGATCCGTCGAGTTTCAGCACGTCGGCTTCGCATGTGCGCAGCGCAGTCAGCGACGAGACACCGGTACCAAAGCCGTCGAGCGCCAATTGCACACCGACGCGACGAAGTGCCTGCAGCGATCGCAATGTTCCGGGCTGGCCATCGTTGAGTGTTTGCTCGGCAAAGTCGAGCGTCAGCTGGTGCGGGTTCATTTCGAGCAATCGCACGGTGGCGAGCACACGCTCGACGAACGTTCCTTCGGCCAGCTGGCGACCGGCGACATTGATGTGCATGCTGAAGCCGCGGTCGACAAGCCCAGAGTCGAGCCACGAACGAGTATCGCGGCACGCCTGCGCAATCATCCACTCGCCGATCGGCACAATCACACCCGACTCTTCCGCGACGTGCATGAATTGTGCAGGCAGCATGACGCCGCGCTCGGGGTGATCCCAACGCAGCATTGCTTCGGCGCCGGCCACTCGGCCGCTATGAGTCGAGATGATCGGCTGATATGCAAGGCGCAGCTGCCCGGCGGCCATTGCACGTTCGAGATCGCTCGACAGTTCCTTCTGATGGCGAGACTCGGCGCGCATGGCATCGGTGTAGAGCTCGCATCGCGAACGGCCGCGCCGCTTGGCTTGATACATCGCGATGTCGGCGTTGCGAAGCAGCTCGTTGGCTGCATCGTGACTGCTAACACCCTGCATGTGCTGCGGCGTGGCGATGGCGACACCTGTGCTGACGGATAGCTCGACTTCCACGCCGTGCACCATGATGCGACCGCTGAGGCCGAATCGGATGCGCTCGGCAAGGTCGACTGCGGTGTGTTCGTCGATGTTGCCGTCGCACAGCACGACGAACTCGTCGCCACCGATGCGTGCAACAACGTCGGACGGGCGCGTGGCTTGCGCGATTCGATGTGCGACCTGCGCCAGTAACGCGTCGCCGATCTCGTGACCGACGGTGTCGTTGACCTCTTTCAGGCGGTCGACGTCCATGAACAAAATGGCGATGTTGTCGCGGGTGCCGCGAATGCGATCGAGCGCTTCAGCGGCGGTACGCAAGAGCAACAGCCGGTTCGGCAAACCCGTTAGCGGGTCGTGGTTTGCCTGGCGAATGAGCTCGCTCTGCAAGTGCTTGGTTGAAGTCACGTCGCGTGCGACGCCACCCCAATACTCGACGGTTCCATCGGCTGCTCGTTGCAGCAGCACTTCGATGTCGAGTGTGCGCTCCATTCCGTCGCTACCGCGGAACCCAACTTCTCCGGTCCACGACGACGACGTCGTACCCGACATCACTTCGCGTGGCACCTGATCGCGAATGGCTTGCAACAGACCGCGTGCTACCGGATCGCGCACGAGATCGATTTCTTCGGTAACGCCGAACAGGTTGCGTGCGGCATGGTTGGTGTACACCGGTGCGCCGTTGCGATCGACTACCAGCACGGCTTCGTCGGACGCGCCAACAACGGTCACCATGCGATCGAGCAACTGGCGACGGATGATGATGTCGGTGTGGTCGAGCGCGGTGCCGGCATAACTGATCGCACGACCGAACGAATCAACCTCGGGGTAGGCATCGATGCGCACCCACGTCATGCGGCCTTCGCCCTGCCAGACGCGGAACTCGAGAGTTACCGTCGCATCGCCAGCCTCGACCCCGCGGCGCCACGCGATTTCCGCGCTGGCGCGGTCGCCAGGGTGCGCGCTAGCCCACGGCGGCAGACCCACGCTGTTCGACCCAGTCCCCTGCACGAGCGCGCTGAATGCACCATTGGCCGCGGTGACGCGGCCGTCGCGGTCAGCCTGAAAAAGGCCAACCGGCAGCTGGGGGAGCGCCTCGTTGATTTCCGCCATCCTTGAGGGTTTATCTTGCAGCAACATTTATCGGTCATCCTCCGGCGCGACTGAAGGTGCCCGTGACCTCGGCTGTTGCGAACTCGGCCGAGACAATGCTTGCGTACAGCTCGTCGCCCGGAACCCCATCCAGCAGCCCGGTCGGCACCCCTAGATAGTGGACGGTAACCAGGTAAAGGTGCTCGGAACCAGCTGGAGGGCAAGGCCCGGTGTAGCCAATATCGCCAACCCCATTGGTGGCCTGGTAGGCCCCAATCGGCACCGTTGCCTCGTCAAGCGAAACGGTCTCGGGCGAGATGCCGGCGATGACCCAATGAATGAAGGTCGGGTTGTCGAGGTCTTCGAGCGTGATCGCAATCTCGGCGGTGCCGATCGGTGCGGCCGTCCACGACAGGGCCGGCGCAACGTTCAGTCCCTCGCATGTGTAGCGACTGTCGATCGCCCCACCGTCAGCCCATGGGGCGGTGACCAAGTCGGTTGCTTCAACCGGCGGGAGGGTTTCCTCGGGCGGAAAGGTTTCGTCGATCGGGATCGTGTCGAACCCTGGGTCGTCGGGATCGATTGTGTCCGGTGGGGAGATCGAAACACCCTCGAACCCATCGGCGGGTTCGCGAAGAGTGCGCCCGTCGTCATTGCAGCTCGAGGCAAGTACGAGCATCGCGAAGGCAGAAGTCAGCAGCACTAATCGTCGCACCGGCCCAGCCTACGTTGGACGGCGTCCCACCGGAGAGCGCGGGTATCGTGCTGGCCGTGAACGCCCAATCGCCGGAAGCTCTCTGCGTGCTGACTGTGCACGCCCACCCCGACGACGAAGCGTCGAAGGGTGCACCCACAATCGCCAAGTACCACGCCGCGGGCGTACACACCGTGCTGGTCTGCTGCACGGGCGGCGAGGAAGGCGACTTACAGAACCCGCGCTTGCGCGAGCCGGGTCAGCCGTTCCACAACGTGACGCCCGAGCAAGAGAAGCAACTAATGGCCGAGCTGCGGCCCCACGAGTTGGCGCGCTCTGCTGAGATTATTGGTTACGACGAGGTCGTCATGCTTGGCTACCGCGATTCGGGCATGCTCGACAGCGAGCCGAACAACAACCCCGACTGTTTCCACATGGCGCCGCTCGATGAAGCGGTTGGTCGGCTAGTTGCAATCATCCGGCGCACACGTCCGCAGGTGATCATCACCTACGGCGACGACCAAAGTGGCTATCCGCACCCCGATCACGTCAAGGTGCACGACATCTCTGGCCCGGCGTTTGATCGCGCTGGCGACCCAGCGTGGTACCCGGAACTTGGCTCGCCGTGGCAGGTGCAAAAGATGTACTACACAATTTGGTCGAAGGCCCGTCTGATGGCCGTTCACGAGGGCTTGCTGCGTCATCGCGGTGAATCGCCCTTCGATCAGGACTGGTTCGACCGCCCGAACAACGACCATCGCATCACCACTCGTATCGCTGTAGGCGACTTCCTGTGGGCGCGCAGCGGCGCATTGCGCGCACACGCAACCCAGGTCGATGCCGAGGAACCGTTCTGGTTCGGCCTCTCCGACGAACAGTTGGCCGAGATCTATCCGTGGGAAGAGTGGGTGCTTGCGCGTTCGCTGGTCAACACCGCGGCCAGCGACGAACACGAAGACGACATTTTCGCGGGTGTACGCGTGGAGATCGCGCGTTGAGCGTGCAATACCGCGTCGTATTCGGCAAGAACGACGAAGCCGTCGAGGGTGCCGACGATGCACCTGTGGTCGTCACGATCGCGGTGGCAGATGCCGGACTGGCGCCGACGGTTGCGTTCATGCAGGGCAAGTTGAAGAACACGGGCCCGACTGGGCCGTTGTTGCAGGCACTGCGCGATGGCAGCGCGGCTGCGGCGATCAGCCGACTCGCATCGCGTCCCTGAGCGATCGAAAGCCGATCGGCGTTGCACCCGATTCAGCCAGCAGCGTGCGCAACGTTGCGTCGGCGGTGATCAGGTCGTAGTCGTCGACGTATAGCGGCGCTGCATCGGTAAGCGCGCGTACTTCGGGCGTGTCGATCACGGGCTGCACGTGAATCTCGGTGACGCCTGGCTGCAGATTTCTGACGGCGTCGTACACGCGCTCACGGCTACCCGGGCGCCAGTCGTGATCGAAGTGATCGGGGAACACGATCCCCTCGGCGGCGGCGAGATCGCGGAACGGAAAGCCAGCCTGCTCGGTGGTGATGGTCGATGGCAGCCGGATTGGCAGTCGGAACTCGACCGCCAACTCGAGGTAGATGTCGAAGAACTCGGGCCGCAAGGTGATGACCGATAGGTGCGGCGCCAGATGGGTCACGTCGATGCCCCACGCAATTGCACGCTCGATCTGGGCTCGGCACTCGCGCAGAACCTCGGCAGGGTCTGCGTGGTTCCACAGATCGTCGACTTCTCGAGGAAAGCCACCCTCGCCCGACAGCAGTGAAGGTGCGTGAGTGATCGGGCCGAACCGGTACGACTCGTATTCGCAATTCAGCGTCAGGTGCACACCGATGTCGTCGGTCGGAAGGCATCGCTGAGCGGCGTCGCGTGCCCACGGAGCCGGCACCATGAGGCTGGCGCACGTGGCCACGCCGTGGTGCAGTGCACTGAGTACGCCCTCGTTGGCAGCGTGGCAGCTGCCCAGATCGTCGCACGAGATGATGACGAGCCGCGCGTCGGGTCGATGGCCGAGGCGTTCGGCAAGCGAGCTCATCGCGGCGACGCTATCCGCTGCACATGCCCCATAGTCCGACGTTGGTGCGTTCGGCCTCTCGTGCGGCCTCGACGAACTCGGTGCTATGCGCCACGTTCGGGGGAATGGTCAGCGGCTGTGCGTAGCCCTGACGGACAATCTCCAGGTTGACGAACACGCCGGTGTCGACGAGATAGGCGTAGCCGAGCAGTCGGCCGTAGATATCGCGCGCCTCGACGTCGCGTTCGAGATACACCTCCGTTCCTTCGGGAAGCAGTGACTGCGTGAAGGCCGTCGCTTCCGGCCCGAAGCATTCGACAGGCGTGTTCTCTTTCTTTGTCTCGGGAGTGTCGATGCCAATCAAGCGAACGCGCTCCTCAACACCATCGATGATCATGTCGACCGTGTCGCCATCGACGACGTACTCAACCGTCGCGTTCGCGCGTAGACCAGTAGCACCTACCGGTGACTCTTTGCGCGTGTCGTTCGAGCACGCGCCTAGCAGCGCTGCAGTCGCGACTAACGCCACGCCAACCCGTCGTAAGTTTGCGATTAGGGCTTCAAGTGCTTCGCGAAGAAGTCGAGAATGATCTCGGCGCGCATTCGACGATGCACCGGTGAACCGCTGCGCGAGAGTTCGTGGCTCTCGCCCGGGAAGCGGTAGAAGGTGACGTCTTTGCGCAGCAGCCGCATAGCGACGAACAGTTCCTCGGCCTGACTGATCGGGCAACGGAAGTCTTCCTCGCTGTGCACCAGCAGCATCGGGCAATTGATGTCGCGCACGAAGCGAATTGGTGACATACGCACATACTCGTCTGGGTCGTCGAGGTGGGTGAGCCCGTGCTCGATGCGAAAGACAGTCGCGATGTCGCTAGTGAATTCCTCGGTGAGCAAGTTGTTCACGGAGCGTTCGCTGCAGATCGCCTTGAACCGGTCGCTATGCAACCCGGCCAAGAGAGTGGCCATGTAGCCGCCGTAACTTCCGCCTTGCATACCCACTCGGTTGGCATCGCAGAACGGGTAGCGAGCCAATGCCCCGTCGAGCACTGCCATGACGTCGTCGAGGTCGACGCTGCCCCAACCCTTGCCCGGCACGCGCGGATGGTTCGGACCGAGGATCGCTTGACCCCAAGTCTGTTCGCGCCCGCTGCCACCACGCGGGTTGCTCATCAGCACCACGAATCCAGCGGCGGCCTGAAACTGTGCCTCGTCGAAGTAAGTCTCGCCGTACTGCGTGTGCGGCCCGCCGTGCACGTTCAGCACCACCGGGTACTTCTTGGACTCGTTGAAGTCGGCCGGACGCATGATCCAGGCGTCGATCTCGCCGGTGCCGTCGGTGCACGGAACGGCAAACCGCTCCCACTGCTGTGGCTTCACTTTGGTCTGGTAACTCTCGGCAAAGTTGGTGAGCCGGCGCGGCTTGCCCTTGCCCGAGACCGGAAGTGTGAACAGGTCGGAGACTTCATCGACGGCGCCCGCGCAGTACGCGATGGTGCCGCCAGCTTCGTCGATCGACTTGACGGTGATCGCGCCGGACGTGATCGCCTCCGGCGCCTTCCCGTCGACGTGCACGCGGTAGAGGTGCGTTTCGCCGCGATCTTCGGCCGTGCACAGCAGTGTCTCGTCGTCGATCCAGCGGGGCCGTTGTGTGCCAGCGGTTGTCTCGAAAGTGCGATCGAGTTTGGTGCTCACCCAGCGATGTGCGCCGCCCGATGCCGGGATCACACCGATGGAAACGTTCTGCGGGTAGGTGTCGGGGTTGTCGGCTCCCATGAACGCGATGGTGTCGCCCTTAGGTGACGGCGACGGCGACCCATAATTTCCGGTCTGCTTTGTCAGCGCGCGAGCCTCGCCTTCGAGTGGTACGACGAATAGGTCGCCCGCAAGATCGAGATCCCAGGTGTCGTGGCGCGCCGACGATGTTGTGATGCCAGACGAATCGGGTAGCCATGCGATGCCATCGTGCTGGAACTCGCCAGGCGTCAGATTGCGAGGAGTGCCCGTACCGTCGGCCGCGACCACATAGATGTGCGACGGACGATCGAACACCCAGTCCTCGTCGTTGAGCCTGGTGAAGAAGCGTTCGATCTTGCGCGGCGCACGCCAACTGTCGTCCTCTGCCTCGTAGCGCTCGTGTTGCGTGCGACTGATGAAGGCGATCCAGCGACCGTCGGGGCTGAAGGCCAAACTGCCAAGGCCGTCCTTCATGGTCGCGATGGTGCGCGTCTCGCCGGCCTTGCGAGTCGGCATGACATGCAGCGTCGCTTCGCCCTTCTTCTCGCTTCGGCGCGAGGTGAATGCCAGCGAGTTACCGTCGGGACTCCACGTGGGGTTTCCGTCGTGCTCGCCGCCAGTCAGCGGTCGGGGCGGATCCTCGCCGTCGGTGTCGGCGATCCACACCTGCGAGAAGTACTTGTTCTTGGCCATATCCACACGGCTGACGACGAACGCGACCTTCTTGCCGTTGGGTGAAACCGCCGGGCTTGACGCCTGTACAAGGTTGCCGACGATCTTTTCGGCGATGGCGGCGTGATGGCTTAGCCCAGACGCGGCCTTGGTTTCGGAGGATGCAGATTGTGCTGGAGACATGGCGAAGGACGGTAGCCGCTAGCCGAGACGCTTATGGCAGCATCTTTTCCAATGGAACACACCTCTTACCTTTCATCGCTCGCGCGCGACGGCGTGGCCTTCGCGGATGCCTGCGAGGCCGCTGGTCTTGGGGCCGCGGTCACTTCCTGTCCGGGCTGGTCGGTCGCCGACCTTTTGTGGCATCTCACAGAAGTGCACGAGTTCTGGCGCACCATCGTCGGTGAGCAGCGCACGACTTGGGAGGGTATGGATCGGCCACCGCGACCTACTGATGACGATTTGTTGGGCGTTTATAGGGCCGGGTTCAACCAAACGCTGTTGGTGCTAAACGCTGCCGATCCGGCGCAGGCGAACTGGACGTGGTCGTCGGATCACACGGCCGCGTTCGTGGTTCGTCGAATGGCGCAGGAAACGGGCGTGCATCGCTGGGACGCAAGCTCGGCGGCGGGGGCGATTACGCCAATCGAGGCCGAGCTAGCGAGCGACGGTATCGACGAGTTTCTAACTCACATGCTTGGCGACGTCGTCGCCGATGCAGCATCGATCGACGGCTCGGTGCACCTGCATTGCACCGACGTGGCAGGGGAGTGGACGGTTCGCCCGACGGTTGCCGGTGGACTGAACGTGATTCGCGAACACGCAAAAGGTGATGCAGCGATCCGCGGCGCTGCTAGTGATCTGCTGCTGGTGCTTTGGCGTCGACAAGATCTTGCAAGCGTCGATGTAGTTGGCGACGGCGCGGTAGCTGCGCGCTTTGTAGCGCACACCTCGCTCGACTAGCCCTTCTTGCGTCGCCATCCGTGACCACGCACTTCAGGTGCGCCGGTACCGACTCGAACACTTTCCTTCTTGGGATCCTCGAACAAGTCGTCGACCATCTCCCAGATCTGCACGGCAGCCATGTTGTTCGACGTGCTGCTCCACGGTTCGAGCGGCGATTTCATCTGCAGATCCCGCTTCAGGTCTTTGATCGACATTGGTCCGGACGCCAACTTCGGAAGCAACGGATCATCGATAGCGGCCGGTGCCGGTGCCGGTGCCGGTGCAACCGGTGCTGCAACCGGAATTGGTGGCTCAAAGGATTCGCTGGACGTCCCGAAGAAGTCGGTTGGGGTCGGCTGGATCTGAATGCTGTGCAGTGGAGCAAGTAGCGGCAGGTGAGCAGCAGTGATCGGTACGACGGCTGCGACCACTGGGTCGGCAGGGACGGGCACCGCAATCTGCGGAACCTCGCTGACGTCGGGAGGAACGGCCCATGCGGGTTCGTCGTCAACTTGCGGCCACTCGGGAACCGTTAGCGCGGCTGCGGGGAGCGTCGGTGCGGGGTATGCCTCGAGCACAGGCAGCGAAGGTGCTTCGTCGGCAAGCAAGGGAACGTCGGCGGGCAAGGGAACGTCGGCGAGAACGGGAACGTCGGCGAGCACGGGAAGGTCAACTAGTACGGGAATCTCTGCCAACGGAATCTCGGCGGCGGCGTCATCGGTCGGAGGGTCGGCAGCCAGAATCCCTGCAACAGCGACCTCATCGACAGCTTCGTCAACGTCGTCAACGAGTTCGTCCGTAACGATCGGCATCGGCCCGCGGAGCCAGTGATGAATTCCTGACGGGTGATAGCGCAGCGGGAACACCTCTGGCATTCCAACGGGGTTCTGAGCAATCGATGCCAGCAGCGTCTCGGTGGATGTCGCGATAGTCAGTTCGACGGCATCGCGATCGATCGTGGCATCGCGCTGAAACAGACGAGCAAGCGACTCGTGGCCACTGGCCTTTACGGAGCCGCGGGCGAGTTGCATTGTTGTGATGGCCCCGCAGTTCACCAAACGAGTCGCAACTGCCGCATCATCCTCACGCTCCGCGAAGTAAATGCGACCATCGACCGCGAACAGTCGTACTCGTGGATCGAGACCAACGCACGCTTCACCCGTGAACAGTTCCGAGCCGACGAGCGCGACGAAACCCCATATGGGATCACTCCCGCTGTATGCGCTGAGTTGGCTCTGCACCATGAGAAGAACTCCTGTTGGCCGGTATTCGATCCGTGACGTCCGCATGGTGTTTCGGCCGCCGACTGCCTCAACTTGAGGAAAATCAAACGAAGTCTCAAGTCGCTCCCTCTCGCGACCGATCATTCGTCGTCAAGGTTTCGATGGCGCGACCGGCGGGTCTTGTCATCCCGTAAGCAGAACGAAGGGTGGAGTTGATGTTTCGGCGACTCAAGATCGGCGGCAGAGTAAACATGCTCATTGCCGTGCCGTTGTTGGCACTCATCGCGTTTGCCGCGTTGGGATACATGGCATTGCAGCGAGCAAGCGTGCGCGGCGACGAGTACAAAGCGCTGAAGCAGGCGCAAGACCTGCGCGCCGACGTGATTCCGCCGCCTGCCAGCTTGCTCGAGTCGTGGGCCACCGTGAACCACATCGGTGTGATCGTCGCGTCGGCCGATGGGTTCTCGGCCAACAACCTCGCTGAGATCGAAGACGACTTTGCGACCCTCGCATCGGCGCGGGATCAGTTTGAGGCATCGATGGATTACTGGAGCCAGCAAGGCCTCGACTCGCGCGTAGACAGTCGTCTCATCACGATCGGCGGCTTTACAGGCACTCGCTTCTTCCAGGTCGTCGAAGACGAGTTGAAGCCGGCTGTCGCCGATCAAGACGTGCAGCGAGTAATCGAAGTTATTCGCTCGATGGAGTGGCGTTTCGACGTACAGCAGACCGGCGTTGATCGCGCCATCGTTTGGGCCGAGGCTGAAGTTCGCGCTCGCGAACTGACCACGTCGAACTTCGTCGATGAAATGTTCATCTATGGCGGAACCGGCGCTGCTGTCATCCTTCTACTCACGCTGCTGCTTTCCGTATTCGTTCGTCGTTCAATCGTTAGCCCGATCCGGCTGCTGGCAGCACGTGCGAAAGCTGTCGCCAACCACGAATTGCCGGCCGCAGTGCAGCAAGTGCAGCAGCTGCCTGCTGACGCTCCAGTGCCGCGCTTGGCCGCCTTCACCGTCGGCACACGTGATGAGCTCGCGGAACTTGGCGCCAGCTTCAACTCGGTGCAAGACGCCGCCGTTGACTTGGCGGCCGAGCAAGCGGTCGCTCGTCGCGTCGTATCTGAGAACCTGATCAACATCGCTCGCCGTAACCAGAACCTGCTCGGCCGAACACTCGGATTCATCTCGACGTTGGAACAGGGTGAGCGCGACCCCGAGTCGCTCGACAACCTGTTCCGCCTCGACCACCTGGCCACGCGTATGCGTCGAAACGCGCAGTCGCTATTGGTTCTCGCCGGCGCGGAACCAACCCGCCTGTGGGCTCCGCCTGTTGCGTTGGGCGACGTGGTTCGCGCTGCGCTCTCTGAGGTCGAGAACTACGGCCAAGTCGAACTCGCTGTTATCGGCGACATCGGTGTGCAGGGTGCAGTTGCGAGTGAGATCGCGCACCTTCTCGCCGAGTTGCTTGAGAACGCGACGAGCTTCTCGCCGCCGAACACCTCAGTTACCGTCGTCGGCCGCGCCGTGCCCGATGGCCATCAGCTGGCGATCTTTGACTACGGCCTCGGCATGTCAGCCGAAGACCTCGCGGATGCCAACCGTCGACTCAACCAAGTGTCGTCCTTCGATCGTGAAAGCAACAAGATGCTTGGCTTCCAAGTGGTTGCTCGGCTCGCAGCTCGTCACCAGGTGAAGGTCATGTTGACCTCGACTCCTGGCGGTACCGGTGTGACGGCGATCGTTCGCTTGCCGAAGTCGATTCTGGAAGCGGTGAGCGCGTCTGGGGCGCCGGTTCCGATTGTCGAAGTGCCAGCGATGGCACAGCGCCTCAACGAACCGTTCTCGGTGAGCGCTGGTCCGGCACCGATCGCGATCCCGCCTCAAATCCATGTGCCTGTCGACATGTCTGACGAGGCGGTGTGGGCGGCAATGTCGCCGGCGATGACTACAAACAATGGCAACGGCCACTCATCGACCACCGGGCTTTCGCACGTGGACCTGCCGCCGATGCCGACTTCGGTTGACGGCCTCTCCAAGCGAGTTCCAGGTGCGCAGTTGCCGGATCTCGGAACTCCGCAGTCTGAGGTGATGCCTACTCGGCCCGCCGATCAGGTGCGGTCGACGCTCACAAGTCTGCAGCGCGGCGTAGAGCTGGGTCGTCAACATCATTCCGATGGCCCGCTTGACGGCGACAACGAGTCATAGAAGGAAGTCCGGCTGCCATGGAACTGTCTGAAAAGGCGAACAACGTCAACTGGTTGATGGTCAATTTCGTGCGCAGCACGCCCGGAGTCGACCATGCACTAGCGGTCTCGTCCGATGGTCTATTGATCGCACTTAGCTCGAGCCTCGATCGTGCCGCGGCTGACAAGCTCGCCGCGATCATTACCGGCGTGCGATCACTCGCTCATGGTGCAAGCGGCGAACTCGACAAAGGTCAGGTGATGCAGGTACTGGTGGAGATGACTGGTGGCTACCTGTTCGTCAGTGCCATTTCTGGCGGTTCAACACTTGGAGTCGTGACCAGCCGCGATTGCGACTTGGGTTTGGTCGGATTCGAGATCACTCTTCTTGTCGAGCGCGTCGGTGCACAACTCACACCTACCTTGATCACCGAGCTCAAGAACGCTCTGGTTGCGGTGTGAAGTGAATGGCGCCGAGGCGGATGATCCGCACGCCCAACTCGTAAGGCCGTTTCTCGAACGGAAGCAGCCGCTTCAGCCGTTCTCTCCCGACTCGGAGATTCCGGGTAGCGGTTCGGCCGTGCGCGCATACGCCATGACAGGCGGACGTTCGCACACCACCACTCATCTCGAGTTTGAGACCATGTTGCAGGCGACCGCCGATGGTCGCGAAGCGCTGACTGCCGTGCGTTTCGAACGTGCCGACATCGTGCGCCAGTGCCAGAACGATCCTCAGTCGGTCGCCGAGCTATCGGCACGTTTGCATCTCCCGATTGGCGTCGTTCGCGTAGTCGCGAGCGATCTGCTCTCTGAGGGGTTCCTCGAGGCTTTCCATCCGAGCTCGAACGTCGCCGACGACGTGCTGCTCATAACAAGGCTGATTGCGGGTGTCCGTGCTCTCTGAAATGACTTCCAAGAACACCAAGGGTCCGATCCCTGTCAAGCTCGTCGTCGCGGGCGGGTTTGGAGTTGGCAAGACCACGTTCGTCGGCGCCATCTCCGACATCAAGCCGCTCACGACAGAAGCAGCAATGACTTCGTACGGCGAGAGTGTCGACAATCGCGGCGATGTCGGCACCAAGACGACTACCACTGTGGCGATGGACTTCGGTCGCGTCGCAGTTGACGACGCGATCGTGCTGTACCTGTTCGGAACGCCAGGTCAGGATCGATTCGGTTTCATGTGGAACGATCTCATTCAGGGTGCGCTCGGCGCGGTGGTGCTGGTTGACAGTCGCCGTATTGAGGATTCGTTCCCGTCGATCGACTACTTCGAGAGTCGCGGTGTGCCGTTTGTCGTCGCGGTCAATCGCTTCGGTGGTCAGATGTTCCACACTGTCGACCAGGTGCGCGAGGCACTGTCGATTTCGCCAGGCGTACCTGTGATCACGACCGATGCGCGCGGGCGGCTGGCCGTCAAAGAGACCGTGCTGAATCTGCTGGATGTCGTACTTCAGCGAGCGATGGCGAAGGCCAAGAACAACGAGGCCGTCACCGGCTCCGTCACCGGCACCGTCACCACAGCTGTAGCTGTTCCCACGTAATTGCAACGTCGCTGATCGTTTGCCACGTCAGGCGCCCGCGCCCGCCTGGCCGACGGACCTCGACTCGTTCCGGGCGCAGGCTGCGCGCTGCGCCGTTGGCGTCGTAGATGGTGATGCTGCCGTCGACTGAAACGCCCGACATCTTGCCTGCGAACCAGCGGCCCGTTTCGCCCTTGCGGAATCGCACAGGCTCACCAGCTCGCAGCCCTAACAGCTGCAGCGTCGCGGCGTCGATAATCACTCGGCGAGCATCCGTGCCTGCAGCTTGCGCATTCCCGACAGCCATCGGTCATAGTCTCCCGTCTTGCGCTGCAGATAAGTGAGCACTTCCGGATGGGGCAGGATCAAGAACGCCTCGGCCTGAATGCCGGCGAGCACCACCTCGGCGACCTCGTCGGGCTCGAGCACCTTTCCCGCGGCGCGCACGACGCTGCTGCCTGGGCCAGCACCTGGCTCGTCGCCGCCGCGCAACATTGCGGTGTTGACACCCTGCGGGCACAGGCAGCTCACCTTTAACCCCTGGTCGCCGTGGGTAATGCTGAGCCACTCGGCGAACGCCACGGCCGCGTGCTTGGTGAGCGCGTAAGGCGCGGAGCCGATTTGGCTGAGCAGCCCCGCGGCGGAGGCTGTTGAACAGAAGTAGCCCTCACCTCTGGCGAGCCAACCAGGTAGTAGGTATTTTGCCGCCCAACGATGCGCGTGCACGTTGACATTGAACGCGGTTTGCCACTCGGCCTCTGGTGTTTCTAGACCGCGACCGACAGCAACTCCGGCATTCGCAAAAAACAGGTCGATTGGACCGAATGTTGCCTCCGCGGCCTCAACCAAGGCGCGGTTACCGCTCTCCGTGGCCACGTCGGCAGCGACGGCGACGGCGCTTGACGAGCGAACGACGTTGAGGCGCGTCGCGTGTGCTTCGGCAACTGCAACGTTGGATGCGAGGTCAGACGCCACAACACGCGCTCCGGCGGCGTGGAAGCGCGCAACGAGCGCGGAACCGATTCCACCCGCGGCACCTGTGACCACGACATTCTTTCCGGCGAGTTCCATCGCGTGAAGCGTAGGTGCTTCGCGTGTGACCGCAGGTGAAGCGCCGGTGGGGGAAAATACCGGTACCATGCCATTAGAGCTTGCTGCGCGCGAGATACGTTCGCGACAGGCCCTATTGCGAGGAGACAACAGTGACCGACACGACCGAGAAGCCGACTACTAGCACCGAGACAACCGAGTTCGTCATTCACGAAGCACTCACCGTGATCGATAAGGCGCTGTCTCAGATGATGAGTCGCGAACTTGTGTCGTCTGGCGAGATCACCGACGTGCTGCTCGATGTGCGCATGTTGCTCACTGCGCCGGCCGCGGTCGCCGCAGCTCCTCAATTAGTAAACGGCTAGTTATCTGCTGGCGTTACGCCAGCGTTCATGCCTTCGCTAGATCATCGAACGCGCGCTGCAAGCAATCGCGCAAACGCTCGGGTTCTGCCACCGCCGCAGTGTCGATGTTGACTCCCATATCAAGACTGTGGTTGTAGCTCAGCAACGTCAGGTTGAACGCCACGCCGGCGAGCGGACCCACTGGGTAGTTCTCCAACAGTTCCGAACCCGCCATGTACAGCGGGATCGGTGCGGCACGCACATTGCTGGTCGCGAAGTCGACGGTCTGCGCTTGTTGGCGTGCCAGCCGCGTGATCAGGCTGGTCGGCAAAGCCGATGCCACGGCCGCAAGCGTCTCCAGCGAGGCGGTCGCTGACGCTTCCTTGGCCGCGGCAGTCGCCGTTTGAATTGCGTTGATTCGCTCGCCGATCGGCATTTCGCCAGTCGGCACCATCATGCGCGCTAGCGAGAATGCATTCGCACCCGACGAATCGGTGCGCGTGCTGATCGCCATGCTCGAGCGCAGTTCGTCGACTGGCGCATCCAGTTCGCGGTGGTAACGACCAGCTGCGTCGGCGGCGGCAGCGATGAAGGCCGTGTTCAACGTGCCACCCAATCGCTTGGCGGCGTCTTTGGTCGCTTTGAACGGCGCCCGTAGTACTTCCATCCGGCGTTGCAGTGATCGCTTGGTCCAAAGCGGTGAACGTGCCGATTCGGTGTCGCTCAGTTGCTGCATGACGCCGCGGAACGTGTCGGCCGCCGCAGACCCAGCTGCGGAAATCCCCGCGGGGTCCGCGAGCAGATCACCGATTTGCTTCAGCAGGCCAAGCGGCAGCTTCATGCTTCCGCCCAAGAGTTCGCGCAGCAAGTCGGGCGTCTGCCCGTCGTGTTGTGCTGCCTCTTGCGCGGCAGCGATGACTTCGGGGTCGAGCGGCGGTGGTTCAGCCGCATCGCGCTCGAAGTCGAGGAACTGCAACGAGAGCTGCACGCCACCTTCACCGTCGACGATTGTGTGGTGCAGCTTTTGAATCAGCGCCGCCTTGCCGTCGTGCAACCCGTCGACGACGACGAACTGCCACAACGGCCGCGTGCGGTCGTAGGCGTCGCACGCAATCAGGCTGGCGAGGTCGAGTAGTTGGCGCATGCTGCCGGGCGGCGGCAGCGCGATGTGGCGAACGTGGTAGCGCAGATCGAAGTTCGAGTCGTCGACCCACATCGGTGCTGTCAGATTGAACGGCGTCGGCTGCACGCGCTGACGCAGCCGGGGCACCGCGTACGTCGCGTTCTCGAGTCGACGCAGCAGGCGGTCGAAGTCGGGCGGCCGATCGAGAATCGTGACATTGGCGAAGGTGCTGCTGAGGTGTGGATCCTTCTCAAGGCGCCACATCAGTCCTTCGGCATCGCTCATCTTGCGATCAAAATGCGGCAGATCGGCCATGCCCCGAGGTTACTGCCGCTAGCCGAAGGCGCGTAATGCCGCAACTGCAGCTTGGCCGAGCGCAAGGCCAACCAGTGCACCACCGATGATGTCGGACGGGTGATGTATCCGCACGTAGGCGCGGCTAGTCGCCACGATGATTGCAACTCCGAACCACGCGGGTGCCCACACGATTCCGCTCCAATACGTCAACACCGTCGCGGCAAAGAACGCAGCACTCGCGTGGCCGCTAGGGAAACTGCTTGTGACCGGCCTGCGCACCGGAAAGCGCGGGTCGCCAGCTTCGGTCGGTCGCTTGCGACGGAACAACCGCTTGATTCCTTGATTGACGATCAGACTCTCGGCGGCGATCAGTCCCATGAACACGAACGCCTGATTCGCGCGCGAGTCGCTAGTGAGGCCTCGGGTTGTGCCGATCAGATGCCAGATCAGGCTGAAGTCGCCGAGCACGCTCGCGATGATGAACAACTTGTCCGTGAAGCGATTGCCGCGCAAGCGCTCGAGGCGCGCGTCGGCCCACGTATCGAACGTGGCAACACTCACGCGACGGCCAGCGGGCGCAATCGCGCAGGTGCCTCAGCGACGGCGAGTGACGGGTCGCCACCGAACGCCGGGCACCACGGCTGAAACGAGCACGATGTGCACAACGCGCCGGGCTTTGGGCGGAAGTCGTCGGTCTCGCACGCCTTCTTCACCGCATTCCATACAGCAGTCGTTCGCGTCGTGATGAACCTGACCGATTGAGCAGTCGGAGTAGCCGTGATCGTTTCGCCTGTGCGTAGGTACATAAGCCGAATCGCAGCGGGTCGCTGCCCGAAGACCGCTTCGCACAGGAACGAGTAGAAGTGAACGCCCGACAACCGGCTCTGCTCGTACTTCATCCCGGGTGCGCGACCGGTCTTGTAATCGGTGACCACTAGGCCGCCATTGGCGTCGAGTTCGAGACGATCGATGATGCCGCGCAAAGCCAGCTCGCCAACCTTCGCTTCCAGTCGTAGTTCGAGGCCGATCTCGCGGATCGCAGTCGGGTCTTCCATAGCAAAGTACGCATTGGTCAGTGCCCAGCAATCTTCGAAGAAGGCTTGCTCTTGTTGCTCGTCGAGGCCGAGCATCGTGAACTCGGCATCGAGCCGGTACTCGGCAACGGCCTGCGCGAAAGCCGGGCCGGCGGTCTCGAGATTGCGGGTCGCAGCCGGCTGCATGAACAGCAACTCGAGCACGCGGTGCACCATGGAACCCTTGGTCATGTGCGCGCTGGGTGGTTCCGGCAACTTGTCGAGGCTGGCGAAGCGAAACGCCATCGGGCACGAGGTGAATGCCTCGACCCGACTTGGCGACATGCTGATAGGGACCTCGTACGGCATGAGCCCATCGTAGAGAAGAGGTGCGCGAAGGATTGACGATGGGTCCCGGTTTACCGGGCGAGTTCGGTCCGGACTATTGCTGCGCACTCTGTCGGGTGGGTCATGGGGCCGAAGTGATCCATGTCGTCTCGCTGCAGGTACCTGCCGTTTGGTAGTCGCTCGGCGACTCCGGCCGCGATCATCGATGGCGACATCTCTTCCACGCGACCGCTGATCACCAGCACGTCGGTGGTGATTTCAGGCAGGCGAGCCCAAGTGTCGTGTTGTCCACCTCCGGCGTAGGTGTCGGCCTCCGTGTCTGGCAGGCACTTCAGCGAAACCGACCCGTCAGGTTCTTGCCTGAAGCCATGTCGCACGTAGGCGTCGAGTGCATCGGCCGTGAGCGCGTTGAGTGGCGGCTTCGACGAGAAGTTGGCGATGGCTTCTTCAAACGATTGAAACGAAATGCGCCGACGGCGAGCGGACGCGACCATCGGGCTCTCGAATTCGGCGCCTTCAAGGATGTCCGCCGGATACGTAATCGGCGGAAACACGATCGGCTCGAACGCGACGATGCGACGGAACAATCCCGGGTTTCTGTGTGCCGCCATCAACAGGCACGCGCCGCCCATCGAGTGTCCGAACGCGACGATCGGTTCGCCCGCTTGTTCCGCGAACCAAGTCGCGATCGCAACTGCATCGTCGCCGTAGCCGCGCCAATCGATCGCCCCGTCCGGCAGATTGGCGGCCCGCGCAGTGTCGCCGTGACCGCGGTAGTCGAGTGCGACGCAGTGAGCGACATCGGCCAACGCGTCGGCCATTGGTTGATAGCAACGACCGTGGAATCCGGTCGCGTGAGAGAAAAGCAACGGCGACCCGGTGCCACCTAACTCGTGGACTGCCAACTCGACGCCGTCAGTCGACGGTACGAGCACGTTCAGTTGTTCTTCTTGTTGCCCCGTCGGCGCCACCAAATGCTGAAGATCCGGTCGAGCAGGATGCCGAGCACTACGGCCATGAGAATCGACCAGCGAACGGTCGTGATCTTCTCGAACACCAAGAAGTCGATCTCGACCTCATTCGCGTTCTGTAGGAAGAAGACGCCCGCGAGCGCGATCAAGATCAGGAAGATGATGAGGACCGGGCTCGGGCCGCTGCGGCCACTCGCTACCTCAATTGGATTTTGTTGCTCGTCGCTCATTGAGTGCCTTTCGTTCGCGAACCTGTACCCATCATGCCCGGTTTGTTAACCCTCGGCGATACCAAGTTGCTGGAGGGCTTCGGCGCGTAGGCGTTTGTAGTCGAGCTTTCCGTTGGCCGCGCGGCCAATCGTGGCAAGCGGGAGAACACGCTTGGGTGCTTTGAAGGCGGCCAGCGAGTTGCGCACATGGGCGATCAGTGCCGCCTCGTCGATTGCGACGCCTACGTGCGGTTCGACAAGCGCGGTGATTGCCTCGCCGAAGCGATCGTCGGGCACACCCACTACTGCAGCGTCGGCGACACTGGCGTGCAACTTCAGCGCCTCTTCGACTTCTTCCGGGTACACCTTCTCGCCACCGGTGTTGATGCACTGGCTGCCGCGGCCGTACAGCTTGATCGTGCCGTCGGCCTCGACCTCTGCCCAGTCGCCCGGAATGCTCCAGCGCACGCCGTCGTGCACTACGAACGTCGCTGCGGTCTTGGCCTCGTCCTTGTAGTAGCCCACCGGCATTCGCCCGCGCAGCGCTACTCGACCGCGCTCGCCGCTGCCGGGTGCAACCTCGCGCCCGTCCTCTGTTAAGACCTTGGTGCTTGCTGCCGCGCGGAACGTCGCAGTCGTGAAAGTTCCGGTACTTGACGAATCGGCCGTCACAGTGCTGCTCGCCATTCCGATTGCCTCGCTGCTGCCGAGACTGTCGACCATGATCAGGCGCGCGTTGTGACGCAGCAAGCCTGCTTTGGTATCGGCTGCCCAAATGACTCCACTGCTGAACATCACACGTAGCGAAGTGATATCCCAGCGATCGGGCTGTGCGTCGAGCGCGCGCAAGATCGGTTTGGCAAACGCGTCGCCAACAATCGAGATGCTGTTGATGCGGTTCGCCTCAACAGTGTCGAGCAACTCGACTGGGTCGAAGTGTCGGTTAGTCAGCGTGACGATCGAACCGCCGAGCACGAGGTTCCACATCGCGTTGAACGCGCCCGTTCCATGCATGAGTGGTGCTGCTGGCAAGTTGCGTGGGCCGGGTTTCGCGAAGCGCGCGTCGAACACGTCCCAATCTGGAATGTCGGGCAGCGGGGCTTTCGACGCGCTGTCGAGGGTTCCAACCAGGTCGTCCTGTCGCCACATCACGCCCTTGGGCATTCCAGTGGTGCCACCGGTGTAAAGGATGTAGAGGTCGTCGGGGCTGCGTCCCCAAGGCGGGATTGTGCGTGCCGTTGCGCTCGTCGCACAGGTCTCGTACGCGGTCGCCCATGGCGGGCATGGCCCACTGCCATCGTCGACCCAGATCCATGTGCGCACGTTCGGCACGCGCGGTCGTAGCTCGGCGCACCGATCTGCGAACACACCGTGGAAGATGACCGCGACTGCGTCGCAGTTGTCCCAGAGGTAGGCCAATTCGTCGGTGCTGTATCGATAGTTGGTGTTAACCGGGACGAGGCCAGCTTTGTAGAGCCCGAACATGCTCTCCATGTACTCGGCGCAGTTATAGAGGTAGTGCGCCACCTTGTCGCCCTGTTGAGCACCAGCCTTCAGCAGGGTCGCCGCAACACCATCGGCGCGGCGGTCGAATTCCGCCCACGTGAACTTGCGGTCGGCCTGCTGCTGCGCGGGCGCATCGGGAAAACGGTCGGCGTTGTGTTCCCAGATTTCGGCGAGGTTCCAGCCAGCACTCACGGCTGACGACGGTAGTCGCGCACAGTGGGTAGCGTCGCTGCTGTATGGACTTCGAACTGTTGGCCGAAGACGACCCGCGGCGCCTGGCGGTGCGCGAGTGGCTGACATCGAATCCGAAACCGACCGGCCGCCAGTTGGCCGAAGCTGGCTACGTCGCACCGCATTGGCCGGCGCCGTGGGGGCTCGGTGCCGACGCGATGCACCAGCTGATCATCGACGATGAACTGAAGCGCGCCGGTGTGCGACGACCGATTAACCCAATTGGCATCGGCTGGGCCGGGCCAACGCTGTTGTTTGCGGGCACCGACGAGCAGAAGCAGAAGTATCTCGCGCCGATCTTGTCGGGTGAAGAGTTTTGGTGTCAGTTGTTCAGCGAACCAGATGCGGGCAGCGATCTCGCCAATCTCGGCACGCGCGCTGTGCGCGATGGTGACGAGTTCATCATCAACGGCTCGAAAATTTGGACTAGTGGTGCCCAACACTCGAAGTACGGAATCTTGATTGCGCGCACCGATCCGAACGTTCCGAAACACAAGGGCGTGTCGTACTTCGTGTGCCCGATGGATCTTCCCGGCATTGAGGTGCGCAAGATCATCGAGATGACCGGTGGCCACACGTTCAACGAAGTCTTCTTCACTGATGTTCGGATACCGGCCGCTAACTTGGTTGGCGATCTGAACGACGGGTGGCGACTCGCGAAGGTAACGCTTGGCAACGAGCGCGTGTCGCTCAGCACGGGCGGTGTTTTGTGGGGCAATGGTCCGACGGCGATCGAACTGATCGACAGCATTCGTGAGCGCGGCCCGGTCACCGATGCGCACCTGCGGCAGCGCATTGCTGCCGTCTACACCGAGCACACAGTTCTCGATCTGATCCGCCTGCGCATGTTGACGGCAACGCTGAAGGGGCAACAGCCTGGCCCCGAGGCGAGCATTCGAAAATTGATGGCCGACGAACACGGCCAGCACGTGATGACCCTCGCGCGCGATTGCGTTGGCGCGGCGGCGATGCTGACCGGGGGCGCTGGCGATGGCGCGGTGGCGAACGACAATCCGCGCAGCCTTGGCCCGGACAAGCCGGCAGGTGGCCTACTGCACCCCGGATGGCACGACGGCTTTCTGTTCAGCCAGGCGCTGACGATCGGCGGCGGCACAGCCGACGTGCAGCGCAACATCATCGGCGAGCGCGTACTTGGCCTTCCCCGCGACGTTGATGTTTCTATCGGACTCAGCTGGGCCGAAGCCAAGAACTCGCGCGGCTAGGCCGATCGCGGTTCGGCGGTCACCATCACGACTCCGCCGATCACCACTACGGCGGCGATGACTTCGAGGACCCCCGGTACGTCGCCCAGTACGAGCCACGCCACGAGCATGCTCGCTGGTGTGACGATTGTGCCGAGTGAAATCGCAGTTGTCGCGGACAGCCTCGTCATCGCTCGTGTCATCGCGAAGTAGATGAACGCCGAACTGGCCGTGCCGAGCCAGATCACCAACAGCCAACCCTTGAGTGAGAGCGAAGTGAACTCTGAGGCGTGCGGGGCCTCAATCGCGAGAACAACTAACGCGCCGAGCACAGTTCCTGGCGTGTTCAGCCACCACGCGTCATACAGATGCGCAATGCCGCGCGTCGAGACTGTTACCGCTGCCCACACGACCGCCGCCAACCCGATCGCACCCGCGCCAAGCAACGATGTGCCGCCGTCACTGCCAGCCGCTACTCCGATCGCGGCGCATCCGGCCGTGCACAGTGCGATGCCGATGACGTGACGCGCAGTTAACCGATGGTGCAGAAACGTAACCTCGCCGACCGCAACGAGCATCGGCATCGTCGCCATCACGACGGCCGCGACAGCGACCGAGACGCGTTGTTGGCCCCACACAAACAGGAGGTGAAATCCAGCGGACCCAAGCAGCCCGCACAAGATGACCCGTAATCGGTCACCGCGTTCGATGCGCCGGTAGCGCCGACGCGAGAACGTCATCACTAACAAGAAGAGCAAGGCAGAAGAAACCACGCGGCCAGCGGCCAGACCGACGGCGGATAGTTCCCGCAGAGCAATCTTGACGAACGTGAAAGCGACGGTTCCGATCGCGATCATGGCCGCGAGCAGGAGAAATGCCGACCGCCGACTTGCAACGGAAACCTGGTGGGGCTGTGTCGGCATCACGGCGAGCCGACGGTAGTAGATGTGCCCCTCGGTAGGGTTGCTGCGTGACGAGAGCGCAGTTGCTGGAAGCCGAGCTTGCACGACTCGGCAAGGTGGTGGTGGCCTTCAGCGGCGGTGCCGACTCGGCGTTTCTCGCAGCCTTTGCGAACCGAACGCTCGGATCGCAGAACGTGCATGCCGTGACCGCAGTGTCGCCATCGCTTGCTGGTGACGAAGAGGCAGATTGTCGTGCGCTCGCGCACGAGTGGGGATTGCGTTGGACCCCAATCGAAACGTTCGAGATGGAACGCGCCGCCTACCGGCTGAACGACAGCGATCGTTGTTTCCACTGCAAGGCGGAGCTGATGGACGTTGTCGCGCCAATCGCTGCTGCCGAGGATGCGACTGTCGTGCTCGGTGTCAACCTCGACGATCTCGGCGAGCACCGCCCTGGTCAGAAGGCTGCTGCCGACGGCGGTGCTGCGTTCCCGCTGGTGACGGCTGGCTACACGAAACAAGACATCCGTGACGAGTCGCGTGCGCTCGGGTTGCGAACGTGGGATAAGCCGGCCATGGCATGCCTCGCCAGTCGCATTCCATACGGCACAGAAGTGTCGCTGGGCTTGCTTAGCCAAGTCGATCGAGCGGAGGCCGCGCTGCGTCGGCTCGGGCTGCGCCAGCTACGCGTGCGCCACTACGGCGACACTGCACGGCTAGAGGTGCCCCTCGTCGATATCGACGCCGTAGTCGCGCAACGCGACGCGGTCGTGCAAGCCGTGCGTGCGCAGGGCTATCGCTACGTGACGCTAGATCTCGAGGGCTTTCGCTCGGGCAATCTGAACGGCTGAAACGGCGAGTACCGTCACTCGAATGTCAACCGTCCTCATCACAGGGTGCAGCAGCGGCTTCGGTGAACTAGCCGCACTTACGTTTGCCGATCGCGGGCACCGCGTGTTCGCCACGATGCGAACGCCAGGCAAGTCGGCTGCGCTGAATGGCCGCACTGAGATCACGCAGTTGCCGCTCGACGTATGCGACAGCAAGAGTGTGAACTCAGCGGTGAAGGAAGCGATCGGCGCCGCCGGACAGTTGGACATCGTTGTCAACAACGCGGGCATCGAGGTGTTCGGTGCCGTGCACCTTCTGTCCGACGACGAAGTGATGCGCCAACTCGATACGAACGTCGCGGGCGTTGTGCGTGTCGCACGTGCTGTCGTCCCGCACATGCTGGCCGCCGGTGGCGGCACGATCGTCAACGTTGGTTCGCTCGCTGGCCTGGTCGGTCCGCCCTACAGCGGCATCTACGCCGCGAGCAAGCATGCTGTCGAGGCACTAAGTGAGGCGATGCACTTCGAGTTGTCGCAGCAGAGGATCAGGGTTCGAGTTGTCGAGCCCGGTCAGTTCGCGACCGAGTTGGGCAACAACAGCATCTATGCCGCAGCCATGACGGCCGACACGCCCGAACATCAGCGCTACACGCTCTTCCGAACGGCAATGCGTTCGTTGGTCAACGGCACGCCGCCGAGCGCGCAAATCGTGGCGGATGCGATCTACGCAGCAGCGACCGAAGAGCCAGGCAAGTTGCGCCATCCGGTGGGCGACGACGCCTCGCTCGTGATGGCGGTCAAGTCGCAGATGACTTTCGAAGAGTTCGATTGCACGATGCGCACGACGCTGAACTGGTTCGACTAGCAAACGCGAAAGTGGCCCACCCTCGCGGGCGGGCCACAGTTCGTGTTCGGGCGTTCGTTAGAACGCTGAGTACTACGGGCGCGGTGCGCCGTCGGTGATCTCGTACGAGTTCTCCGACTTCACGACCAGGTTGAAATCCCAGGTGAGGCCATCGGCGTCGACGGCGGTGCAGGTGAATGTCTCGCCCGCTTCAACCTTTGCCGGCTCGGTGCAGCTGGCTTCGGTGAAGGTCGTGGCTGCTTGGGTCTCGACTTCGGTGCTCTGGATGAACGCCTCGGCGTTCTCCTTGAAGTCCTTGCTGTCGTTGCTACACGCAGCAAGCAGCAAGAATCCGGTGCTGGCCGCGGCGATGATCAGTTTCTTCATTTGAGTGGTCTGCCTTTCGGAGTGGGATCAGTGCCTGACGGTATCAGGCCACCGGTATCGGAACGGAACTACG
>JBEBGL010000045.1:0-4352 GCA_040081465.1 Ilumatobacteraceae bacterium
GCTAGTTGTCCGCGGCCGACCACTGCGACTTGCACCATCCCTAGGAGGAACAGACACAGCAACGGCAGCGCCAACGCGAGTTCGACAGTCGCCTGACCCTTGTCCGCCTTCACAACTTGTCGATCACGCTGTCGATCACGTTGTCGAACAACTCGCCTACCTTTTCAGATCCGCCTCCGGTAGTCGCCCAACCGATCACCAATAGAGCGATCAGCGCCGCACCGAGCAAGACCAGGGCGTACTCGGTGGTTGCCTGCCCCTCGTCGTTCACTACAACGTCTAGGAGCCATGCATGGAACCTTGCGATCAACGAATTCATGAGTTCTCCTAGCGGTTGAGCGACGAGAAGGCTGCGAGCAGCAACGGGACCACAGCGAGCAGAACGAACGACGGCAACGTGCACAGCACGAGCGGCAGTGACAATCGGACGGGTAGCTGTCGCGCGCTCGCGTCGGCCAACCGACGGCGATGCTGGCGGGCTTCGTCGGCCAGTCGGTCGAGGACCGGCGCGAGCGGCAAGCCGTAGCGATCGGCCGCGATCAGCGAGTCGGCGAGGGGTGCGGCCATCGGACCAAGTCGCAACGGAAGGATAGAAAGCGCGTCCGCGAAGCGGGTGCCGTTGCGAACAGAGTTGGCAACTTCACTGAACGCTGGTTGTAGCGGCGCAGCGAGGTGTGGCAACACGACATCGACTGCTGCCGTTGGCAGATGCCCGGCGCGCACGGCGAGCACAAATAGGTCGATCGCATCCGGCAGCGCGCGTTCTTCGCGGCGGGCGGCGGTGCGGCGACGCACCGGCCAGCGTCGCTTTGTGGCGGTCTCGACCTGGCGGGTGGTTGCGCGCGGCCGCAGGAGCGCGGCGACGACGAGTATCGCGATGACAGCGAAAGCCGCGGCGATCAACGTGTTGCCCTGTCGACGACTCGGTGCATCCACCACCAACCGAGAGTGTTTGTCGCTAGTCCTGCCGATGCGGCTACTAGTCCGATCGGGCTAGAGATCGCTTGTCGAAATGTCGCGCTTGTCGCGGCACTCCACGCGGTGAACAGCAATGGCACGGCGGTCAGCACCTTGGCGCTCAGTCGCGCCTGCGCGCTGTATGCCCTCGCCTCCGCCCGCTGTGCTTCGCGTTCGCGCAAGAGGGCCGCGCCGTGATGCAACGTTGCCGCGACTGGACCGCCGAGTTCCAGCGCTGCGGTAACCGACTGTGCCACGACCGCGAGGTCGGGATCGTCGCCGCCGCGGAACGCTGCCACACGCGCGGACATTGAGGGGTGGAGCGATCGTGATCGGGCGAGTGCTGCGACCAAAGAACTTCCGCTACGAACTTCCGTCGAGGTGGTGTCGAGGAACGCCGCCCATTCGCCGGCTGTGGGTGGGGCAGCGCGTCGCCGCGGCAATCGCATTGACGAGTGCAGCGTCCCCCGGGAACCACCCGGACGTAGCGTGCGCGCGGCAACCAAGAACGCGGCCGCTAGCACCGCGCCGCGAGTTGCCGCGCTCATCGGCGACCGCGTTGCAGCACGCCAGTGATTGACGATGCGTTGGCCAATTGGCCAGTAGCAATCGTGTCGCCGCGCAAATCTCGCAGGACCTCCACAACCTCGACGACAGTGCGCGCTCCATCGGCACCGCGCGCGACGTGGACAACAGCGTCGACCGCTCGCGCCACATGGTGCTGCACGGCCACAAGTGGCCAGTTGCCGACTTCGTGCAACACCAACGAACTCAGTCGGGCAAGTGCATCGGCGGCGCTGTTCGCGTGAACTGTCGCCATCGAACCGTCGTGGCCGGTATTGAGGGCCTGCAGCAGGTGCACGGCCTCGTCGCCGCGAATCTCGCCAACGACTAGTCGGTCTGGTCTGAGCCGCAGCGCAGTACGCAAGAGATGGGCGAGAGTCACTTCGCCGACGCCGTCGGGCGTTGCTTCACGGGTCTCGAGTCTCACCACGTGCGGGTGCGGAAGGTGCAGCTCGGCCGTGTCCTCCAGTGTGATCACTCGCGCACCGGGCTCGATCTCGAGCGCCAGAGTGTTCAGCAAAGTTGTCTTTCCTGACGAGGTTGCTCCACTGACAACTACGTTGCAGCGGCGCTGCACAAGTTCGCGTAGTAAGGGCACGACTGCCGATGAAGCGAAACGATCGAGGCCGATCGCTCGCGGGAGAAATCGACGAATCGAAAGGCACGGCCCGTCGACCGCGATCGGTGCGATCACCGCACAGACGCGTGACCCGTCGGCAAGTCGCGCGTCGACCATCGGGTGCGCGCGATCGAGTCGACGCCCGATCGGCGTGAGGATGTGTTCGATCGTCGCCAGCAACGTCGCCGGGCGCATTCGTCCGACGTGCGCGACGACTCCCTCACGCTCCACCCAGATCTCGCTGCCGGCGTTAACCATCAACTCGTTCACCGCCGGGTCGCGCAGCCAGCGCTCGAGCCCGCCTAGTGGCGCTTGTTCCGCGACGAGGTCGATCACGCGGCTCGTTTCAACGCTCGGGTCAATGCATGCGCCAGGGACGCGGGTAACCGCGCTGCCAATAGACCTGCATCGACTGCTCGAGCAACGGCCGGGTCGTAGTGCAACTCGGCAACCACTGGCGCGCCGACCGCACGCTCGATGTCGCGCGCGGTGAGTGCGCGACCCGGTTCACCGACAAGGACGATGCCGCTCGGCTGTACTCCCGAAGCAGCAGCTAGTCGCAGCGCGAGATAGCACGGGCGCGTGACGAGCAGATTCTGCTCCGATGCGGCGAGAAGATCTGCCGGCGGAATGCCTGTGCCAGCATCGATCACCACAGATCGTCGCGCCAACGCATCTGCAAGGTCTGTCCATCGCTCACCGGTTGACTGCCCGCTCCCGAGTGGCAGCAACTGCAACGTGTCGCTAACCGCAACCTGCAGACGCTCTAGCGCGGGTGCGTCAGCCGTCGGCGACGACATCCAATCGCGCACACCAGGCCCGCCGGGTTCGGCGATACCGAGCGCGGCCGGCAAATCGCCAGCGAGATCGACAATCGTGGTGGCGCTTCGTTGCGAGAGCACGAGCGCGAGAGCAGCAGCAATGACAGTTGTGCCACTGCCGCCCTTCGCGGACCAGCAGAGAAACATGACTTAACCCCCAGGAACCTGGAGTTGCGACTGGGGGAGTCGAGGCCGACCATACCGACGACGCGCAGGCGCGCCAACCCGGCTTACAAGACTTCGTTGCGCAGTGCTTCTCCGCGCACAAAGCGGCCGAGGTTGTCGGCAAAGACCGCAGCCGCGCGGGCGGATGCCAATGGCGTTTCACCTGCGGAGTGCGGAGTGATGATCACGTTGGGCAGATCCCACAGCGGGCTCTCGACGGGCAGTGGCTCGACAACAAAAACATCAAGCGCCGCTCCGCCGAGGTGGCCCGAAGCCAACGCTGCAACAAGTGCCGGTTCGTCCACCACCTTGCCACGACCGACGTTGACGACATGCGCGCCAGTCGGAAGGAGAGCCAACTCGTCCGCCCCGATCATGCCGAGTGTGTTCTCAGTCAGTGGCGCGGTCAGTACCAGCACGTCGACCATCGGTAGCAACTCATGTAGCCGACTGGTTGGCCATGTCTCGCAGGGCTCGTCGCCGTTTGGCGTGCGACGCACGCCAAACACACGCATGCCGAATTGTTGCGCCAAGCGCGCGACCTCTGTGCCGATGTTGCCCAGGCCCACGATGCCCATCGTCCTACCCTCGACGTCGGCGACAACTGACTCGTCCCACTCATGCGCCGACTGTGCGATCGCGAAGCGGCGTGCCTCACGGCTCAGCGCGAGCACGTGCATGATCACTGTGTGTGCGATCGGGATTGCCGACGCGCCAGCCGAATGCGTCAGCCGGATTCCACGGCGGCGTATCTCGGCGAACACCGGGTGATCGGTGCCGGCGGCGAACACGTGCAACCACTTTGGCTGCGGGGCCTGCAACAAAACTTTGTAGAACGACGGCCCGCGCCCTTCGCTCCATAAATCAGTGCTGAACACCGCGAGATCGATCTTTGCGATTTCGTCGGCGGACATCATGCGATCGCGCGCTAGCGGCAGAAACCTCAATGTCGGGGCGATCTTGCGCCAGGTGGCGCCGTACTGCTCGATGGATGCGTCCGAGCAGAGAAGAGTGAGACTCAGGACTCTTGCACTTTCTTCACGGCGACAGCCGCGAGTGCGATCACGATGATGAGGAGTAGCAGGCGCTTCATGGTGGTGAGCGTAGCCAGTGCGGATACCTTGTGACGCGGAGGTGTCCGGGTACCTGGTGGACTCCGCCGCCTTCAAAGCGGTTGGGACGAGCGATCCTCGTCCGGCGGGTTCGATTCCCGTCCACCTCCGCCA
>JBEBGL010000031.1:0-15674 GCA_040081465.1 Ilumatobacteraceae bacterium
GATCTTGGATGAAACGAGCAGCACGTACGGATCGTCGAGCGACGCTTCCATGCGATCCATGTCGGTCGCGAAGTACGGCGAGATGTAGCCCTTGTCGAAGCGCATGCCCTCGACGAGATCCATCTCCATACCGAAGGTCTGGCTCTCTTCGACGGTGATGACGCCGTCCTTGCCGACCTTGTCGATGGCTTCGGAAATCATCTGGCCGATTTCAGTGTCGGCTGCCGAGATCGATGCGACCTGTGCGATCTGATCCTTCGAGTCGACTTCCTTGGCGAGCTTCTTGATGCTGTCGACTGCGGCTTCGACTGCGTCCTCGATGCCCTTCTTCAAGGTCATCGGGTTCGCACCGGCGGCCACGTTGCGCAATCCCTCGCGCACCATTGCCCATGCCAACACCGTGGCCGTGGTGGTGCCGTCGCCGGCTACGTCGTCGGTCTTCTTGGCGACTTCCTTCACCAGTTCGGCACCGATGCGCTCGTACGGGTCTTCGAGTTCGATCTCTTTAGCGATGGACACGCCGTCGTTGGTGATGGTGGGGGCGCCCCACTTCTTCTCCAGCACGACGTTGCGACCCTTCGGCCCAAGCGTGACGCGCACTGCGTCGGCGAGCTTGTTCATGCCGGCTTCAAGGGCCCGGCGGGCCGTTTCGTCGAAAGCGATCTGCTTTGCCATGGGTGTTTCCTCCGGTGTTCAGGTGAGCGTGGCGAGCTATCACTCGCGGTATGAGACTGCTAGCACTCTAAGCCGTTGACTGCTAATGCGGCAACCCTCGGCGTCCCAACGGGCGTCGAAACGCTGCTGGCCGTAGGGTTTGCGCCCGTGCACGTTGTTGTGGTTGGCGGCGGGGTCTCGGGCCTGGGGGCGGCGCTTGTTTTCGCCCGTCAGGGGCACCGGGTCACCGTCGTCGAGCGCGACGACACACCGATGCCCGCCTCGGCTGATGAGGCTTTCGATTGGGATCGACGCGGGGCGCCGCAGGTGCGCCACAGCCACGCCTTCCTCGCGCGTCTGGTCGGGATGCTGCGCGGCGACTACCCCGATGTTTACGCCGCGCTGTTGCGCGAGGGCGCGACCGAGATGCGCTTTGGCGACGACATTCCGCCGGCGATCACCAATTTTGAGCGGCTGCCCGAGGATTCCGAGTTGGTGATGCTGGCTTGTCGACGCACGACGTTCGAATGGGTGCTGCGCCGGGCAGCGATCTCGGAAGGCGCTGTGACGTTTCGCACCGGCGTGGGCGTGAGTGGCCTCTTAGTTGACGACACGGTCGCCGAGGGTGGTGGCGCGATGCCGCATGTCACCGGCGTGCGACTGGAAGACGGCACCGAGATTGCCGCCGACTTCACCGTCGTAGCTGCCGGTCGACGAAGTGGGCTGAGCGACTGGTTGGGCGTGATCGGCGCGGCGCACGTGCCGGAAGACGCGGACGAAACCGGCATCGTTTATCTCAGCCGCTTTTATCGCGTGCGCGAGGGCGAGTCACCCGCCCCGCGCGGCGGTCCGATCGGCGGGGGCCTCGGTTACTTGAAGTACGGAGTGTTCGTCGGCGACAACCGCACGTTCAGCGTCACGCTCGCGACGCCAACGGCTGATGACGAGCTGCGCAAGCTTGTAAGTGACCCGACCGTGTTCGACGCGTGCGCGCGACAACTGGTCGCGACCGCACAGTGGCTCGACGGCCGCGCCGATCCGATCACTGACGAAGTGCACATGATGGCCGGGCTGATCAATCGTTGGCGACAGCACGTCGTCGACGGTGTGCCGGTCGCCACGGGCGTTGCCGCTGTCGGCGATGCGGTGATTTGCACGAACCCGCTTTACGGGCGCGGGTGCTGCACCGCGTTCTGGAGTGCGCACTTGTTGGCGGACGCGATGGCCGCGCACGCCAACGACCCGGTCGACTTGCTGGTCGCGTACGACGCGGCGCTACGCGCAGAGATCTTGCCCTGGTACAAGTCGAGCGTCGATCAAGACATCGAAGCCCGGCGAGTAGCAGCCGCGCTCCTCGCGGGGGAGGACCCCGACGGCGACCCGACCGATCCGCGCGCCTTCATCCGCAGCGTGCTGCGTGACGGACTGTTGCCGGCGATGCGCCGCGATGCAATCGTGTTGCGCGCGTTCTTCCGCACGTTCAATCTGCTCTGCGCGCCAGATGCAATGGTCAAAGACGCCGACGTGTTCGGTCGCGTGCTCGCCGTTTGGCAAGACCGCGACAATCGTCCGCCGGAACCGCTGCTAGGCCCGGCCACCCGCGCCGACCTTTTAGCCGCTCTGGCGACCTAGTCGACGGTGTCTTTGACGGCGTCGACGGCTTGGTAGGCGACCGTGTCCAGTGCGTTGCGAACGTCGGTCGCACCCGGAACCCCAACGAGCATCGTGTCTTCCAAGCGAGAGTCGTCGAGGATCAGAAACAGAATGACTCCGACAAATGCGCCGATGAGCGGGAACACGATGAAGGCCCACAGTTGCTGCAGCGCTTCGAAGTCGGGGTCGGCGAACAATGCCGTGCCGATGCTGCGCGCCGGGTTCACCGAGGTGTTGTCGACGGGAATCGAGATCAGGTGGATGAGCGTCAGTGTGAGTCCTGCGACCAGTCCACCCATGCCGGGCGCGAACTTGCGCGTGGTGGTGAACAGCACGACCATCACCAAGATGGCGGTGAGGATGACTTCCACCACGATGGTCGAGCCGAGACCGTAGTAATCGCCCGACCACAAGTTGGCGGCGAACTGCCCGCGTGGCAGATCTTTACCGCTTTGGATGCCATAGATGATGGCCGCGCCGCCGACTGCTCCGACCAGTTGCCCGATCCATGCGAAAACCGCATGAATGCCATTGATCTTGCGCGCCAGCAACATGCCGAGCGTGACTGCGGGGTTGATGTGGCAACCGCTGATCGGCCCGATGACATAAGCCATTATCAGCAGTGAAAGGCCGAAGCCGAGGGCGATGGTCAGTACGCCCCCGCCGGTGATGATTGCGACACCGGGGCCGCCAAGCATCAACACCGCAGTGCCCACTAACTCTGCTGCCAGGATGCGTCCGTTGTTCTGAGTCTCCATGGCGCAACCCTATTCCCTAGCGGTACCGTCGTTCTCCATGTCGTCAAGCAGGGCCGCCCGCAGCCGCAGCGAAAGCTTTCTGGTCACAACCGAACACGATGGACAGCGTGCCCGTCGACCCGACGACTTGATCGTCGAAGAGCCGATGACGGTGCAGCTGGATGGCGTGACGATCAGCACCACGATGCGCACGCCGGGACACGACTTCGAACTCGCCGTCGGCTTCTGCCACACCGAGGGTCTGCTCGCGGAGGTACCGGTTCAAGGCGTGCGCTATTGCGCCACGGGTTCGGCGGTCGGAAGCGAGTTCAACGTAGTGACGGTCGAGACCGGGGGATTGGCGCCAACTCCGCGCCCGCGCCTGGGCAACACGACTTCGAGTTGCGGGCTCTGCGGTAACGACGCGATCGACCAACTATGCGATCGACTCTTGCCGCTGCCGCCATCAACGCCCATTCCGCTCGAAGTGCTGCAACATGTTCCCGACGCGGTGCGTGCCACGCAAGACCTGTTCGAGCTCACAGGTTCGGTGCATGCAGCCGCATCGTTCACCGTCGACGGCACTGTGCTGCTAACTCGTGAAGATGTCGGTCGACACAACGCGGTCGACAAGGTGATTGGTCGCATGCTGCTGGACGGACAGTTGCCAGCTACCGGGCTCGGACTGTTCGTTAGTGGCCGGGCCAGCTTCGAGTTGGTGCAGAAAGCGTGGGCCGGTGGCTTTTCCACGCTGGTCGCGGTCAGTGCACCGACGGCGTTGGCAGTGCACACGGCTCGCCGCGCGGGACTGCTGTTAGCGGGGTTCGTGCGCTCCGATCGGCTGAACGTATACGCGCCCGAGCGCTTAGCCTGAGCGCATGAGCAACACGGAACCGGTTAGCCCGACTGTCGGGCGTGGCGTACTTCATCTGTTCTGCAAACCGACGCCGCTTGCTGATGGTGAGGCTGTTGTCGCCGCAGTCAAAGCCTCGCAAGCCGCTGGCGTGCAAGTCGTTTCGGTGTCGGTGCTCGGTCACAAGTGTGATGCCGCGTTTATGGCAATGCATGAAGACTGGCGCGAGCTGCGCGCGCTGCAGTCGGCGCTGCAGCGCGCAGGTCTCGATGTGGTCGACAGTTACGTCAGCATCACCGAGGTCAGCGACTACGCGGCCGGAATGCCGCAAGAGATGCTCGATGCGCGGCTGTACCCCACGATTCCGCCATCGGCACAGCACATGCCTGCGTGGTGCTTCTATCCGATGTCGAAGAAGCGTGAGGGCGACATCAACTGGTTCACGCTGCCTTTTGATGAGCGCAAAGGACTGATGCACGAGCACGGGGTCAGCGGTCGCAAGTTTGCCGGTCGCATTGTGCAGTACATCACCGCCTCGACAGGTCTCGACGATTACGAGTGGGGTGTCACACTGTTCGGTGCGCATCCCGATGATCTGAAGGACTGCGTGTACACCATGCGCTTCGACAATGCATCGGCTGTCTACGCCGACTTCGGCCCCTTCTACAGCGGCATCGTCGTGTCGGTGGAAGAGTTAGCCGCGCACTTCTAGTCGCTGACCGTTACAAATCCGTTCGCGATATCGCGGCCGTCGACATCGAACGTGAAACGTTCGAATGTCGCTGTCAGCACTTCACCGTTTGTCCCGATGATCAGGTCGCGACCAGGTCCGGAGTAGTCGAAGAACCGCCCAGCTGCCAACGCATCGGCACACGCTGCGAAGCTGTTGCACGGCGTGCCTTGGTCGGTAACGATCGGTACCTGGCGCACGATTGCACCTGGATTGTCGCTTCCGGCCGCTTGCGCGGCTAGCGCGATCACGTTCAAACAGTCGTACGCGTTGTGCGCGAACAGTCCGGTAGCGGTTGGATTTATGCCCCGCAGCGATTCCATGAATGACTCGGACGTGGGGTAGGCAAGTGGTGAGACACCATCAATGCGTGCGCTCAGGCTGCGTCCGAACGGTTGGGATGACACGGCCGGCCGGCGGATTGCGTCGTTCACCACGTAAGTGCGGGTGATCGTGCTGGCATTGTCGATCGCCGAGATGATCGCGGGGCCGGTCGTGTCGTCGGCGATAACGACGACAACTTCCGCTTGGGTGGCAACAACATCTGCCACCGCCGTGGCGATCGAGTTCTCGCTGGCGTTGAACGGAACCATCGCGGTGACTGTTGTTCCTTCGGCGAGCACGGCCAGTCGCGCCGCCTGTGCGAATGGGCGGCCGTAGTTGTCGTCGACGTACACAACCACCGCACTGCTGGAACCCGACGACTCGACCAACGTTGCGAGTGCCTTCGCCTGTAACGAATCGCTGGCAATGGTGCGTATGAACAGACCGTTGTCGGGAAACGCGTCGAGAGCGAGAGCCGATGCGGTCGGGCTGCACGTCAAGACTCCGGCATCGACAGCGGTTCCGAGAACGGCGAGTGTGTTGGTTGACGAGGTCGGCCCGACGATCGCGTCGACGCCAAGCTGGATTAGTTCCTGCATTGCCAGCGAGGCCGTGGCCTCGTTGTCGCCTTCCTCGCGCTCAATCAATCGCACCGGTGTTCCACCGACTCCACCCGCGTCGTTTATCTCGCTCACGGCCAACGCGAGGGCGTCGCTCATCGACAAGCCGAGCTCGGTTGCTACACCGTCGTGCGGCAGAATCGCGCCAACGAGTAACGCACCATCGTCTGGTCGCACAGTGGTGCTGGTGGCAACGATGCTTCCGTCTGCAGAGTCAGTCGGAGAACCGTCGCTACACGCGCCGATTAACCCAACGAGCGGAAGAACTGCGATCAGCATCTTGATGTTTCGCATATGTTCGTTTAAGACGGTACACAACACTGACGATGCAATGGCACCGTGACAAGTACGACAGCTGCAAGACAACTGGATGAAGACGAGCTGATCGACAACACGCGTGCAGGCGATTCGAATTCGTACGGCGAGCTCTACCGCCGTCACGTTCGTGCTGGCCGTGCTGCAGCATTGGCGCTCACCCACAATCGGTCCGATGCTGACGACGTGACCTCCGAAGCCTTTGCCCGAGTGCTGCGAGCCTCACGTTCAGGTGGCGGACCGAACGGTTCGTTTCGTCCTTATCTGATGGCGGCCGTACGCAACGTCTTCTTCGACAGGATGCGATCGAACCACGAGCAGCCAAGCGACAGCATGGCCGACTGGCCGAGTATCGCGATGTCTGACCGCGACTCGGATGGGAAGAGCCCTGCGTTTGCCACTGAAGCGCTTGCGGGCCTTCCGGAGCGGTGGCAGACCGTGTTGTGGCAAACCGAAGTGGAGGGGCGCAGTTCCGCGGAGGTCGCGCAGCTATTGGGATTGGAACCGAACGCGCTCGCCGCACTTACTTATCGGGCGCGAAAGGGTTTGCGCCAGGCTTACATGCGTGCGCCGCACCCGCGCTAACTGCTCAGGTGCTGCCCTGGTCGCGTAGGAATTGCTCGACTTCCGCCATCAGTTCCTCGCTGTCGACTTCCGTAGCGGCGACTTCGTTCTCGTCGATGGCTGACTCGCCGCCGACAGTGTCGTCGTCCTCATCGCTGTCGTCGTCGTCTTCACTTCCGTCGCTGAAGTAATCGTCGTCGACAAGCTGGCCACTATCGGCCAGCGATTCCAGGCGGGCCACGTAGCCCAATAGGTCGCCGTCGTCAGCAACGAATGTTGTGACGCGGTTGTCGTATTCCTGCGCCTCGCCCTGCAGTTGCGCGGTGGGGCTGGGAGTGCCGAGCATTTCGCACGCCCGCTCGATCAGCGCCAGCGACGCTTTCGGGGATGGCACTTGCGATGCGTAGGCCGGCACTGCGGCCCACAGTGACGCGGAAGACAGGTCGGCCCGACTGCAACCGTCGTGCAATACACCGACGATTCCGGTGGGGCCTTCGTAACGACTGCGCTGCAGATCGAAACGCTCGATGACGTCGTTCTCTGTCGCAGTGCCGATGAGTTGCACGGGGCGTGTGTGCGGCACATCGGCCAGCAGCGCGCCAAGGGTCAACACCATCGACACCTCAAACCGCTGCGCGATGCCAACCAACTGTTCGGTGAACAGCCGCCAACGCAAGGCGGGCTCGGGGCCGAGCGCGAGGATCACGTCGCCACCAGGGGTGCTTGCGCTCCACAAGCCGACGGTTGGCCACACGATCGTGCGCTTTTGCTCGGGAGTCAGTCGGACGTGCGGACGAACGGTTGCAAAATCGGTGAACTCTTCCGGGTCGATTTCGGCGAGTGGTTCCGCGTGCCATGCCTCGACCAGATGGCGAACACTGTTGCTCGCAGCATCGCCAGCGTCGTTCCAGCCGGTGAAGGCTGCGATCAGCATCGGGCGCCGCAACTTCGGTTGGGCCAGCCAGCGCACGTGCTCCATCGAGCGAAAGGTTATCGCCCTGCGCGGGCGGGGTAGCAGCGGATGCGTAGCCTGCGAGATGTGAGCGTCACGATCGAGGTCGCAGAGGTTGCCACCGACGAATTGGTGGCGGCGTTCAGTCGATTGATTCCGCAGCTCTCGCAGCGTTCGACTCCGCCGACGAAGCACGAGGTGGCCGAGATGATCGCCTCACCGGCGAGCGACGTGTTGATCGCTCGCCTTGACGGAGAGATTGTCGCGACTTTGACGCTGGTCACCTTTCGCATTCCGACCGGCGTGCGTGCGTGGATCGAAGACGTTGTCGTTGACGACGCAGCGCGTGGGCACGGTGTCGGCGAGCAACTCAACCGTTTCGCTCTCGATCTTGCGCGCAGGAAAGGTGCCGCGACAGTCGACCTGACCTCGCGGCCTTCACGCGAAGCGGCCAATCGTTTGTACCAACGCCTGGGCTTCAAGCCCCGCGACACAAACGTCTACCGCTACGACCTCGAGTAGTCGGAGAGATCCGCGATCAGGCCAAGCAGGTTGAGCGGTTGGCCGGCCGGGTTACGAATGGTGACTGTTCTGTCATTCGATAGCGCTGACCTACGAATGCGTACCAAACTCGAGTACCCACCGCAGTCCATGAACGTAAGTCCACCAAGGTCGATGCTTATCGCCTTGTGTGTACCGGCAGTGCAGAAGTTGAAGAGTTCATCACGAGAAGCGATGTCCAGTTCGCCACTCACATGAATCACTCGCCGATCGCCCTGGCCAGACGCCTTGACCAGTAGCGCAGACCCAGGCAGCTCAGATCCAGAGATTGTCCGCCTGTCGAGCATCGTGCGCAGTTTGGAGACCATCGGACGCCCCTTCAAGTGGGGCGCTACCGAGGTCTTGGGTGGCGCAAACGTGGACGACTGTCGTCCGTGTCCCGAACAGTACCGGCTATTGCTACCTACTGGTACAGTTTGTTTGTCAACCGTTCGTCACCGTTCCGGTCTGGTCCCCGCCGTTCGCTCGTTGGTGAGAGAGGAACGCATGCGCGCAGGACTGTCCCACCACCCCATTCACGGCTTCGCCATTTGAACGCCCGGTCGAACCGCATAGCGATCGCGTTTGCCCGACAAGCCACTCGATCCGGCACATCGGGGCTGTGCACGGCTTGCGTCGAAGTTCTCGATGTCACAGGCGCTGGAATCACAATCATGGGTGGTGACCACGCCGGACCGATCTGCGTATCGAACCCCCGTGTCGCCGCGCTCGAAGACCTGCAATACACGATTGGCCAAGGGCCTTGCCGCGACGCGTTTCACACCGGGCGATCGGTGCACGCCCCATCCCTCAACGCCGAGGCATGGGGTCGCTGGCCTTCGTTCGTCGATCTAGCGCGGGTGTCCGACATCGGGGCGGTGTTTGCGTACCCGTTAGTCGTGCACGGTGCCAACGTCGGAGTTCTCACTCTGTATCAAAGCGACGAAGGCGACCTCACGCAAGAGCAGAAGAGCGACAGCGTCGACCTTGCCGAGGTGCTCGCCGAAACAGTCCTGAGCCTGCAAGACGACGCACCGCCTGGAATGCTCGCTCCTGGCATAGCCGACGCTGTGCAATATCGCGCAGAGATTTACCAAGCCGCAGGAATGACGTCGATCCAACTCTCAGTTCCGGTCGCCGAAGCATTAGTGCGCATACGTGCCTACGCGTTCGCCAACGATCAGGCGGTAGCGGAAGTAGCGGCGCAGATCGTAAAGCGCGAACTTCAAATTCCAAACGACCGCTCTGAAGGATGGGAGTGAGCTATGTCTGACGATGCCCTGGGTCGCGCCGCAACGAAGCAAACACTGACCGCCACCACCTTCGTGGAAATCGTCGACACGCTGGTAGGCAACTTCGATGTCATTGAAGTGTTGACCGTTCTCACAGCACGATGTGTTGAACTGCTCGACGCCGCGGCCGCCGGGATCTTGCTCGCTGACAGCGACGGGCACCTGCGCGTCATCGGTGCATCTACCGAGCAGATCGGACTGCTGGAACTGTTTCAGATCCAGAACGATCGCGGTCCATGCCTTGACTGTTACCGAACAGGCGAGGTAGTCGTCCATTCCAATTTGAACGCGCGATCGCCTTGGACCGACTTTGCGGTTGAGAGCGTCCGCGCCGGGTACCCGTCGGTCTGCGCGGTGCCGCTGCGCCTGAAGGCACAGATCCTGGGCTGTCTCAACCTGTTCATGTCCGAAACCGTCGAACTATCTGCAACCGATCTCGCCCTGGCGCAGGCGCTCGCCGATGTGGCCAGCATCGCGATCATCCAAGACCAAGCAACACGCGACGCGGCAATCCGCGAGGGCCAACTGCAGTACGCGTTGAACAGTCGGATCACCATCGAGCAAGCCAAGGGAATGATCGCCGAGCGCTCGCAGACCGACATGGACAACGCGTTCGCGCTCTTACGTACGTACGCAAGAAGTCACAACCAACGTCTGACCGATGTCGCCGAAGGACTCGTTGCCGGCACTCTCAGCATCGACGTCTTGCTTAAGCATTGACGGTCAGGCGTTTGGGTGGGCGAACAGCCAGTCGATGATGTCGGCGGCGAACGTGCTTTGCAGTCCCGGAATGTGCGGGCTGTCGGCCATCGTCCACAACTCGACCGCACCATCGACTGGGCAACCGGTGAACGCAGTCATGGTTGTCTCAACACCGTCCACATCGAGATTGAGGTCGATCGTGCCCAGCGTTTCGGTTGCTGTCGTGCAACCGTTGTAAGCCGACCACGTTGCGACGGTGGTTTCAGCGGAGGGATAAGTACCGATCGGTGTGACTCCACCCTCGTACGCGATGGTGCCGTCGTCGGTGCCGTGAATCTGCAAAACATTCACTGGCTCGCTCGGTGCGCACTTCGCGGAATCGAGGAAAGTTGCGCCGGCGAGGCTGACGATGCCTGCTATCCGGTCGGCGGCTTCACACGCCATGCGATACGACATGAAGCCGCCGTTCGAGTGGCCGACCAGAAAGATGCGAGCCGGGTCGACGTTGTACTTAGACGACACGTCGTCAATGATGAACGTGAGGTAGCCAACATCGTCGGTTGCGCCGTCCTGACAGCAGGCGTCTGTTGCATTCCAGGAGGTAATGCCGAGGCGATTTTGTGTGCCGTCGGGGTACACATAAAGAAAGCCGCGCGCTTCCGCCTGTGGCTGCATATTGAAGTAGAAGTTCTGAATGGCGCCCGTCACTCCGTAGCCGTGCAGCAAGATCACCAACGGTGCAGCGGTCGCGGCGTCGTACCCGCTTGGCACGAAAACCTCGAAGGGTCGATCATCGAAGTTCGGGGGAAGGGTTGGCGGAACAGTGGGCTGAACTGTCGTTGACGCGACTGTCGACTCGATGGTGGACTCCACCACCTCAGTCGTTGAGGAAACCGTAGATGACGATGTGGTCGGCGCGTCGGTGGTCTGGCTGGAACTGTCGTCGCTACACGCGGTTGTTAGGAGTGAGGCAGCGGTAAGAGCAACGAGAAGGCGGCGCATCGGGTCACTTTACGTGGCACTAACGTCAACTCGTGTTCGCGGTGGAGGGCTATCTACGACGAATCGGTATCAATCATCCTTTAGGTGGACCCACGCTCGCTGTACTGAAGGAATTGCAGCTCGCTCACCTGATGCACGTGCCGTTCGAGAACCTGCATGCGTTTCATCGCCGGGGCGTGCGAACCGACATTGAGTGGTCGTACCCGAAGATTGTCGAGCAGCGGCGCGGTGGATGGTGCTTCGAGCTAAATGGCTGCTTCGGCGAGTTGCTGCGCCGTATCGGCTTCGCGGTTGACTACGTGTCGTGCCAGGTTTGGGAGGCCGAGCCGAAAGAGTGGGGTCCGACGAACGATCATCTCGCGCTGATCGTCCACCTCGAAGATCAGCGATGGTTCGTTGATGTCGGTTTCGGCGACTGCTGTATCCATCCGCTGCGTGTAATGGATGGAGAAACGCCCGCCGTGCCGCGCCGCGCACGGATCGATCTCGATGACGACGGCTTCACGCTCACAGAACTCATGCCGGATCCCGACGGAGTATCAGCATGGGAGCCGCAACTGCGCGTCGGCTTTGAGCCCAAGGAGATGCCGATGTTCGATACGCGCAGCACCTATCTACAAACCGAGCCAGGTCTCAGCTGGACTGAGAAGGCGTTTGCGACCAGAGCCCTCGACGCTGATGGTTCGCGGGTGACGTTGCGCATGGACGTACTGCGCCAACGCGAGGGCACGTCCGCTTTCCGCGACACACCGGTTACCCCCGAAGAGTGGAGTGAGTTGTTACTGCGGCACTTCTCACTCGTCGACGACAAGGCGCGGTGAAACGTCTTCGGCTGCTTGGCGAACTTGCCAATCGCGGTCCTCTAACGCGGCCAGCAGCGCGGCGTCGACTTCGGGTCCGCTGAACGGCGCGAGTGCCAAAACTGCTCGACGACGAATCGCGGGCTTGTCAACGCAGCCCGCAAGAATCGCTGCCAGCCCGCGTTCGTCGCCGATTGCGCCGAGCGCGGCGACCGCTGCTTCCCGAACGAGTGGCTCCGTGGCGGCGGTGGCGAGCGAAACGAGCGTCGCGAACTCTTCCTCGCTGACGACTTCGTGTTCGCCGCACGCCCAAGCAGCAGCCTCGACCACGCTGTCGTTCGCGTCCGAGAGCAACGCGATCAACGAAACGTCTCGTCGCTTGGCCGCAATGATGGCCGCCCTTCGGCGCACCGTGTGGTCCACATCGGTGAACGCCGCGGCGAGCTCGGCATCGGTGAGTTTGCCCATCCGTGTCAGCGCTCCAAGCGACAACTCGCGCAGCACGGGGTCGTCGGCCGACAGTGAATCGCGAGCCGTCGTCTCGTCACCGGCATGCCCCGATTCGGCCACTCGCCGCCACGCATCGGTGTCGCTGTCGGTCATTGCTTGAGCATGTCGGTGAGCGTGATCACGATCCAGGCGCCGCCAAATGCGATCACGGTCGCGGTCACCGCGGCGACGCAAATGGCCAAACCACTGCTCGCTGCGATTGCCCAAACTCGTCTCCACAACGGGGTGTGCTCGGCCAATGGCGCTTTCTGTTGAACGACCGGCACTTCGACCTGCAGTCGGCGCACGAAGCGGGCGCGTGCCGGATCGGTCGCTGCTCTGGCAGGCTTGCGCCATCCGGAAGCAATCAACGCCAGAATGGCGAGGCCGGCAATCCAACCGGCCGCGGTGGTGAGTTCGGTTACGTTCACTGAATTGGAGATGGTAATGGAGCCTGTGTCGCAACTCGCTGCGCCCTCGCGCAAGCATCGCCTATGGGCTTTTCCGCTCGCTGGCCTGGGCGCGATCGCGGTCGTGGCCCCGTTAGTGGCGACCCTTGTCCCTAGCACGGCGTTCGTGGATAAGTCGCGCTGCACTGAGTTCGACACAACGTCTGACGTTTCGCCACCACCGTGCCTCATTGAGGTAGAGGAAGCCGTCGAGTTCGCGCTGGTGCCGGCCGATGCCGAACCGGTGCTTCCACGCCTTGATATTGCTGGCGTGCCTACTTACGAACCAGACGGCAACGTGTACTTCATCACTGTGCGTCAACCGCCGATCACGATGCTCGATTGGTTCGTGACACGCGAGAACAAGGCGGCACGCTTCTACAGCTATCGCGACAAGTACGGCGATCAGACAGAAGATCAGCTAATCCAGAGTGGTCAGCGACAAATGCGCAGCGCGAAAGACAACGCCATGTACGTGGCGCTTAAGGCTGCCGGTTACGACGTCACAATCAAGCCGGGAGATGTGATCGTCGATTTCTTGCTTTGCCTCGTGGCGAACGAGGAAGGGACCGAGTGCTTGGAGTTCAGCCCTGCTGATGCGCTGCTTGATCCGGGCGACGTGCTGAAGAAAGTCGACGGTACCGACGTCACAATCATCGACGACCTTGCGCAGATTCTGTCCGGGGTCGAGGCCGGCGAAGTGATCGAGATCGAGTTTGAGCGCGGTGGTATTGCGATGGAAGGCGAGATCGAGACGATTCTTGCGCCGGGCGAAGATCCGCCGCGAACGATCATTGGGTTCCGTCCCATTGATACGACAACCGTTTCACTACCTTCAGGCTTGTCAGTGCTGTTCAAGACCGACTCGATTGGCGGTCCATCCGCTGGGCTCGCGTTCACGTTGGCGCTTATCGATGCGCTGACGGAGGGTGATCTGACCGGCGGGCTCGATGTGGCAGTTACCGGAACGATCGATGTCGAAGGAAATGTCGGCGCAATCGGAGGACTGAACTCGAAGGCGTCCGCAGTGCAACAGGTGGGCGTGAAGTACATGCTCGTGCCGGTGAATCAGGGCGAGGGTGGAACCGACGGTATCGACCGCGCTCGCGAAGTAGTTGGCGACGACGTCGAGATCATTCCTGTCGCGACGCTGCAGGAGGCACTCGACGCGCTCGTGCGCCTTGGCGGAGATCCGGTTTCTATCGCGCAGGGCTAGTTCGGTGCCACCCTTTCTGGAGGCAACGCACCTACGATTCGCGTGATGGCTTTGTCGATCACACGGCCAGACCCGTCGTCGCCGGCGGAGGTCTCCACCGCAACCTTTAGTACTTCGCGGCGCGGCTTCGATAGCGATGAGGTGCGCGAGTTCCTGCGTACAGTCGCCGCTGAACTGAAGCGTCTGCAAGATCGTGAGGCCCAACTAGAGCACGAGCTGCAGGAGGCGAAGCAGGCACCAACCGTTTCTGTGGCCGAGCTCGAGGAGGCAGTGATCACCGGCTTGCTCGGCGAGGAGGCGAAGCGAATCGTCGCCACGGCGCGCGAATCCGGTGGTGCCATCAAGGCGCGCGCCGAGGAAGCCGCGGCGCGGCTGCTGAACGAGGCCAACGAAGAGGCGCAGCGTGTTCGTGCCGAAGCCGAGGTCGAGGCAGGGCGCCGTCGACAGGATGCTGCGCTCAGCGCCGAAGACGAGTTGCAAATGGCCAAGCAACAAGGCCGCGACATGGTGAACGAGGCAAGGGCGTATCGCGAGCGCGTGCTTGGCGAGTTGGCACGTCGACGCGAGTTGGCACGCAAGCAGATCGAGCAACTGATCGTTAACCGCGATCGGTTAATGCAATCGTTCGAAAAGTCGCGCTCGATTGCGGTTGAAGTGATCGCTGAGTTGGGGCCGCAGGCTGCCTCCACCGACTTGGTCGATCTGTCGCCGATCACGGGGCCGGTGCCTGTGATCTTGCCGCGTGAGATTGAGGTGCCCAAGCCCGTTCCAGAACCAGTAGTCGCGGCTGCGCCCGAACCCGTGGTCGTTGCAGAGGGCGTCGTTGAAGAAGTCGTCGTTGAAGAAGTCGTCGTTGAAGAAGTTGTCGCGCCGATCGTCGAGCCAACAACGCCGATCGCGAGCGACACGGCTGTCGACCATTTATTCGCACGCCTGCGCGCAGCGAGTGAAACCGTGAAGGTCAAGCCCGAGCCGAAACCCAAGGCAACTAAGAAGGCAAGCAAAGAAGCGGCGACGACAGAGCAAGAGCCTGCGGCGAAAGCGAGTCAGCTCTCGGTGTTCCAGTCTTCACCCGCAGAACCAGAAGCGGTTGTCGACGCCGTCGATTCCCCATTCGGTCGGCGCGATGCGCAGCTCGCACCCCTCGTGGCGGCTGCGTCGCGCAACCTCAAGCGCGTGCTTGCCGACGAGCAGAACGACGTATTGCTTCTGCTGCGCGGCCGCGAAGTCATGCGCTCGCTCGACAAGGTGTTGCCAACTGCTGAGGTACACATTCGGCGCTACGCCGACGCGATCGCCGATGAAGTGATGAACGCCGCAACAGCCGGCGCGGCGAGTATGGACGATGGGCAGGCCGACAAGCGAGCGGCCGTCACTCGCGAGTCAGCGCTTGGCCCCGCGATCGAGGCGCTAGCCGTTGCGGTCATTGGCCCGCTACGGGATCGATTGGATCGTGCGATCGCTGCCGCTGACGGTGACAACGGCGAACTGGTCGGCCTAACGCGCACCGTCTATCGCGAATGGAAGACACGTCGGATTGACGAGCACGTTGACCATGTAATGCGGGTTGCGTTCGGTCGCGGTGCGTTCGCTGTGCTGCGGGCGGGCACACCTGTGTGTTGGGCAGTCGATCCAGGTGGGCCAGCCTGCCCCGACGCAGAGGACAACGCACTTGCAGGCGCGGTTGGGGCGGGCGATCCGTTCCCGACTGAGCACATTTCGGCGCCGGCGCACGAAGGTTGTCGCTGCATGCTGCTGCTCGCTGCCAGGTAGCGTTCGGCG
>JBEBGL010000001.1:0-423955 GCA_040081465.1 Ilumatobacteraceae bacterium
GCGATCGGCTGCCGGTTCAAACACTGCCTCGACCGACCACTCGGCCGCGATCGCGTCGAGCGATGGCCATACGCCTTCCGCTAATCCCGCAAGGTACGCAGCACCGAGCGCTGTCGTCTCTTGATCGGCTGGACGACGCACGGTTACACCCAACTGATCGGCCTGGAACTGCAGCATTTCGTCCATCACCGAGGCACCACCGTCGACGCGTAGATCTCGAATCTCAACGCCAGCTGCCTGCGACATCGCATCGATCGCATCACGTGTCTGATACGCCATCGCCTCGACAACTGCGCGCGCGAGATGCGCCTTGGTGCTGCCGCGCGTAATGCCGACGATCGTGCCGCGCGCGTACGGATCCCACCACGGGCTACCAAGTCCGGCGAAGGCGGGTACCAGGTAGACGCCACCGTTGTCAGCCACCGACGCGGCCAGCGGTCCAACTTCGGCCGAACTGTTGATTACGCCGATTCCGTCGCGCAGCCACTGCACCGCGGCACCGGTTACAAAGATCGCACCTTCCAACGCATATGTTGTCGTCTCGCCGATAGTCCAGCCGACGGTGGTCAGCATGCCTTCTCGTGGTACCGGACATTGCTCGCCGACGTTGAGCAAAATGAAACTGCCGGTGCCGTAGGTGTTCTTCGCCATGCCGGGTGCGAAACAAGCCTGACCAAAGAGCGCGGCCTGCTGATCGCCCGCGATGCCCGAGATTGGAATGCCTGCAGGAGCTCCACACTCGTCGGAGGTCGCTCCGAACCTGCCGCTTGAGGGCAGCACCTTGGGAAGCGCCGACGTCGGCACGCCGAACTCGGTGCACATTGCATCACTCCACTGCAAGGTGCGAATGTCGAACAGCATTGTTCGGCTCGCATTCGAAGAGTCGGTGGCATGTACAGAGCCGCCTGTCAGGTTCCAGAGCAGCCACGAATCGATCGTGCCGATGGCAAGGTCATCGTCGATCGGGATGCTGCGATTCGCGAGCAGCCACTCGACTTTCGAACCGGAGAAGTAGGGGTCGAGCACCAACCCCGTGGTCGCGCGCACGACCGACAGCCAACCATCGGCGGTGAGCTGATCGCAGCGCGCTGCCGTACGGCGGTCTTGCCACACGATGGCGGTTCCGTACGGCTGGCCAGTGCGCCGATTCCATGCGAGCACCGTCTCGCGTTGGTTCGTGATTCCGATTGCGGCCACGCTGGCGATGCCCACGCGCTGCACAACCTCGTTCAGCGTCTCGCAGACGGCCCTCCAGATTTCGGTGGCGTCGTGTTCGACCCAACCTGGCTGCGGGAAGTACTGCGTGAACTCGCGATACGCGGCAATCGGCTCAGCGGAAGTGGAATCGTGCAGTCCGGGGAACACCGCTCGACTGCGCACGCCGGTGGTGCCGGCGTCGATCGCGATCACGCAGGGTTGTGGCTGGCTCACCGGCGGCGCTTCGGTGGTCGATGGCCGGGGCTGCCGGACGTGCGCTTAGTCGGCGCTGGCCGCGGGCGCGGCGTTGAATCAACGAGTGCTGTCTTCGATGAGCCCCTCGTCTTGGACCCGACAGTGCGGGGTGGAGCGGCGGCAACCTCCGCGCGCATCTGTTTCAACGTCTTGCGCTGGTAACCGAACTTGGCCATGACTGCGCCGACTGTGAGGTAAACGACTCCTCCGAGAATGAGCGCGGTGTAGCTGGATAGCGATCGATTGTCGGAAGCCGAGAACGACACGATGGCGATGATGGCTGCGACGACAGCCCACTCGATGCTCAGCCGCTTCCACGGGATCGGCCGTGAAGAATCCCATTTCATCCGAACCGCCACCTCCTTGCCGTACCATTTTGATATGCGCGTGGGCATTCTGACAGGTGGCGGCGATTGCCCAGGCCTCAACGCCGCGATCCGCGCGGTCGTCCGCAAAGGTGAATTGGTTTACGGCGACGAAATGTTTGGGTTTCACGATGCGTGGGACGGTGTACGCGAGCGCCGTTTCACGGAACTAAATGTTGCGTCGTTGCGAGGCATGCTGCCCAAAGGCGGCACGATGCTGGGCACCCGTCGCGGGAGTCCGTACGACCATCCCACCGGAGTTCAGGAAGTCGTCGACACGTTCCGTGAAATGCAACTCGATGCATTGGTGGTCATCGGTGGCAACGGTTCGTTGTCGGTTGCGTGCAAGCTGCACGCCGATCGCCAGCTTCCGATCGTAGGTATTCCGAAGACGATCGATAACGACGTCGTTGGCACCGACATGACGTTCGGATTCAACACGGCCGTGCAGATCGCTACCGACGCGATCGACAGGCTGCACACCACCGCTGAGAGTCACGACCGGGTGATGGTGGTCGAGGTGATGGGGCGTCACAGCGGATGGATCGCGACCTACGCCGGCATCGCCGGCGGTGCGACAGCGATTCTGATTCCAGAGAAGCCGTTCGACATCGAAGCGGTGTGCGCACAGCTACGTAGTCGACACGAGCGTGGACGCTACGCATCGATCGTGGTTGTCGCCGAAGGAGCAGAACCAGTAGAAGGCACGATGCACCGCCGCGACAAGGTGTACGACCAGTTTGGGCACGTGCGCCTTGGTGGAGTTGCGGAAACGATCGCCAATGCGATCGAAGAACGCACAGGGTTCGAAAGCCGAATGGTGCTGCTTGGTCACATCCAGCGTGGCGGTACGCCAACAGCGTTCGATCGTGTGCTCAGCACGCGATACGGGGTCGCCGCAATCGATGCTGTCCATGTCGGGGCATGGGGACAAATGGTCGCACTACGCGGCGGCGAAGTGGTGACTGCGCCACTACTAGAAACCGTTGGGCGCACGCGCCCCGTCGACATGCACCTCTACCACGAGGTCGCAGCTGTCTTCTTCGGCTGAGAGTGTCTCAGGGCGAGGTCGGCGACGGGAACGGTGGGTAGTCGGGCTGCGATGACGGCACCAGGCCCGGGTAGTCGTACACCGTTAGCGGTGCACTCGTTAGTTCGCCGCTGCCAACTGGCCACTGTTGGTCGGCGCCTGCAACAAGGATCGTCACACCGCGCACGCCTTCGATCTCGGATGCCGTGAACACAATCTGAGCGATGGCTGTGATTAGTACCTGGCCCGACAACTCAAGGACGGCGTCGGAGAGGTCGACGCGCAACACGAAGCCTTGCCGTCTGGCATCGAGAAGCTCTGTGCCTACTGGAATCGCTGTGCGGAACTGATTCGACTGCTCGGTCTGATTCGGCCCGGCGAGCAATGCTTGCATGAGAGCAGTTGGTGTCTCAGCGACGTCGCGCGCAACGGATTCGAGAAGCGCCGCTTGCCCAACTACCTCGGGTGACAAGAAGTAGACGCGGGCAGTGCCGATCGCGGCGCCGGCGTTGCTGTCGCCGCCGACCCCTAGTTCAACTTGTTCGGCAGAAGGAATGTCGCGCGGGCCGTCGTCTGAGGCGATGCCACACGCTGATGCACCGACGATCAACAGGCTTGCAAACATGCGAGTGAAAAAACGACGGCGCACTACTCGGTCACCTCGTCGGCAGCAAGTTCGAGAACGAAACGGGCGCCGGGTTCGCCGTCAGCGCGATCCTCGACCCATACGCGTCCACCATGTATGCGGGCGTGTTCGTCGACAAGCGACAACCCGAGTCCGGCGCCGTCGCTCGAGCTTCGGCGACCAGCCACCGCGCCTCGAGCAAAGCGTTCGAATATGAGCGTGCGTTCCTCTACCGGAACACCTGAGCCACGATCCTCAACCGCAATCCAGATGTGAGCCAATGGCTCGCCTTCACCATCGGGTTCGCCGACCGTGACGGTTGCCTCGCCGCCGCCGTGAAGTCGCGCGTTGTCGATCAGGTTGGCTACCACGCGCGCCAACCGACGTCGGTCGCCCTGAATTACGACACGCTCGGCACGATCGCTGACGATGACGCGCGTCGTCGGCACGCTGCTTACTGCGACCGCCTGGCGCACGAACTCGGCGACCCGAAGTTCGTCGAGGTTCAATCGAATCGCACCAGCGTCGAAGCGTGAGATCTCAAGTAGGTCCTCAACGAGTCCTTGAAAGCGGGTGACATCAGCGACGAGTAGATCGAGCGCAGATTGCGCACGCTCGGGCATTTCCTCGCGTCGGGAATGCATCACCTCGACGCTGGCAGCCAGTGTCATTAGTGGTGAGCGCAGCTCGTGGCTGACATCGCTGGCGAAACGGGCATCGCGCTCGACCCGTGCTTGCAGCGCAGCGACCATGTCGTTGAACGCATTCGCGAGAACTCGCAGATCGGGGTCTTCCGAAGGTTCCAACCGAGTATCGAGGCGGCCAGCAGCGATTGCCTTGGCGGCCTGCGCGGCGTCGCCGAGCGGGCGCACGGCACGATTAGCAACCAGCGTGCCGAGCAACGCCCCGGCAAGCGTGGTGATGAAACCCGCGAACAGCAAGCTCAGTCGGACACTGTCGAGCGTGCTAGATGCATCGTCGAGCAGCACAAACTCGAAGTAGCCGCCCTCAGCCACGGTCAACGGAATCCCAACAACGAGCACCGGCTGTCCGTCGATCCGGGTGATCATGCGCGCGGGCGTCGATTCAGTGATGACGCGCTGCTGCAAGCTGAGCGGAATCGCATCGGTGGTGTACTTGGCCGAACTCGCCGACCAACTGCCGCGGTAGTTGATCGCAAACGTCGCGACACCGAGCGACTGCAAGCGATCCATAGCCGCTTGCGTTGAGGGGTCGTTCAATCGCAGGTCGTTCTGCGCGGCCTGTGCATTGCGGTATGCCTGCTCGATCCCAGCGTTGTCGCGCTGATTGACGACGCTGCTGCGAGCAAAGCTGTAAGCGGCAGCGGCAAGGAACCCCGAGAGAAACAGCGCCCCGAGTGCGAACATCAGCAGAATGCGAACGCGCAGACTCAGTCGGCGCGGTTGAACGCCTTCCCACCACTCGGTAAACCGCAACCAGCGGTTACGAAGTTTCTCTTCTAACGACGTAGGTCGCGAAGCAGGGCTCGTCGGAGCGGTGGCCTCGGCGGGGGAGTCGGTCACGATTGCAGTCGGTAGCCGAGACCCCGCACGGTGACGACATGGCGCGGGTTGGCCGGGTCGGCCTCTACCTTTGTGCGCAGCCGGCGAACGTGCACATCGACCAACCGACCATCGCCGAAGTAGTCGTAACCCCACACCTTGTCGAGCAGGCTTTCCCGACTGAACACGCTTCCAGGGTTTTGTGCCAGTTCGCACAGCAGTCGGAACTCGGTCTTAGTGAGATGCAATTCCGTGCCCGCGCGGACGACCTTGCCTTCTTCGGGAATGATCTCAAGATCGCCGAAGGTGAGCTTGGCATGGCCCGGCGCAGTCGGCCGAATGCGTCGCAGCAACGCGCGGATGCGCGCCGACAGTTCCTTAGGAGCGAACGGCTTAGTCAGGTAGTCGTCGGCACCTGCCTCGAGACCAGCGACCACGTCGTGTGTGTCGTTGCGGGCGGTGACCATCACGATCGGCACGTCGCTATGGCGACGCAGTGTGCGGCATAGCTCGAAGCCGTCAATGCCCGGCAGCATGATGTCGATCAACACCACATCTGGCGCGGCGCGGTGGAACAACTCGATGGCCTCTTCGCCACTGCCCGCTTCGTCGACCGTCCAGCCTTCGTCTTCCAACGCCAGCTTGACCGCCGTGCGAATGCGTTCGTCGTCTTCTACCGACAGGATTCGTGTACCCACACCCACATGATGCCAGGCCGCGGGCTAGGTGAGGTGGTCGTTGTCGATCTCTTCGATCAAGGCATGCATGGCAGGGAACAGCGCCGGGTTGGCCGCGAGCACGGAATCCGGTCGTGCCGGGCCGCCGTCAATGCTTCCGGTTCGGCATCCGGCCTCGCGCGCGATCAATTCGCCAGCGGCAAGATCCCACGCGCCCAGCCATTGCTCGAAGTACACGTCGACCCGTCCGGCTGCCACGTAACACAAGTCGGGGGCGGCTGCGCCGAACCGGCGGATATCGCGAACACGCGGCAACATCGCAGCGACTCGCCGCGCCTGCAGTCGCCGACGTTCGATTTGATAGCTGAAACCGGTTGCGACCAGGGCGAGCGCAACGTCGTCGGTCTCGCTGCACCGCAGGGGCTGGCCGTTGAGGAACGCGCCGTCGCCTGCCATCGCAGTGAACAGCTCATTAGTTGTTGGCACGTACACAACGCCGATCTCAGTTCCGTGCGTCGAGGTGGCGGCGATCGAAACTGCCCACCCAGGAAGGTCATAAAGAAAGTTGGTGGTGCCGTCGATCGGATCGACGAGCCAATCGATGCCGCTTGTGCCAGCCGAGTCGGTGCCTTCTTCGCCGATGATTGCATCGTCGGGCCGCGCTTCCAGAATGCCGTTCACGATCAGCGTCTCACTGGCCTTGTCGAACTCGGTCACCATGTCGGTGGACGACGACTTTGTGTCGGCGGCGGAGATGCCGCGTTCGGCGCGGCCGTCACGGACCATGTCGCCAGCGGCCAACGCGAGTTTGCTGGCCAACGCCAGCAACTCGACGCGGTCTGCGTGCCGCATCTCTGAAGTACCAGGAGTCAACGTTGCCGCGTTCGTTCGCGCTGTTCGACTTGTCGCCATTCGCCGACCGCGCGCAAGACGAGGACGGCGACGATGCTCATGCCGCCTGCGGCGGAGACGGCTCCGATGAAGATGCCGACTCCGCGAGCTGTGGCGCAGGTGCCGTCGCACTGCAACTTTACGAGCGTGTAGCCGATGAGTCCGCCCGCAAAGCCGGCGACCAGGATCGCGACAAACGCAGCGGCGCGCGCTCGTGGCGACGGCAACGCCGAGAGGGGTCGTTCGCCGCTGCTCACGTCACCAATCTAGGCTCGTCGGTCATGCGTGTGACAGTCGTCGTTCCAACGTTCAACGAGAACGACAACATCGAAGTCCTTTGCCGCGCAGTGAGATCAGCCGTGCCAACAGCGAGCATTCTCGTTGTTGACGACGGCAGTCCCGACGGAACAGCCGACACGGTCGATCGTCTCGGCGCTGAGATGGGATCGATCGCGGTTCTGCGACGCGACCAAAAGCTTGGGCTCGGTTCCGCATACCGTGCCGGGCTGCGCGCAGCAATCGAGAGTGGTGCCGAGATCTGCATACAGATGGATGCCGATCTCTCGCACGACGCAGCGTTGCTACCCGCCTTGATTGCGAACGTCGAGCTTGGTGCGGATCTCACGATCGGCAGCCGGTATGTGCCGGGCGGTCTCACGATCGACTGGCCCGCAGGTCGTCGGCGCTTATCGCGTTGGGGCAATCGGTATGCGGCCGGAGTGCTCGGCTTGGCCGTCAACGATGCGACCGCCGGCTACCGCGCCTACAGCGCCGCGGCGTTGGAACGAATGCAGTTCGACACCGTGGGCTCGGAGGGTTACGGCTTTCAGGTGGAGATGACGTATCGCTTAGTACGCATCAACGGAAAGATCGTCGAGTTTCCGATCACGTTTCGTGATCGCGTCGAGGGTTCGTCCAAGATGTCGGGCAGCATTGTGCGCGAGGCCACGGTGCTCGTTGCGCGACTTTGGGTCAGCGACTTCCGCGGCCGCCGCAAGCGTCGTAGAGGCGGCCGTTAACTACTACCCGTTAACTACCCGCGGCCGATGGTTCTGGCACACTTTCGCGGTGCGTCGCTGGCTGGTTGGAGGAGCTCTCATACGGCATGGCGACGGATTGGTTCTGGTCGGAAACCGTCGGCGTGATAACTCGCTCGAGTGGACGCCGCCGGGCGGCGTGATCGACCGCGGCGAAACGCTGCTTGAGGGTCTCGCGCGCGAAGTGTTGGAAGAGACCGGATTGGTGGTCAGCACTTGGGCAAGTCGTTGCTACCACGTAACGGTTGATGCGCCCGATATGGGATGGCAGTTAACTGTCGAGGCGTGGGAGACCGATCAGGTCAGCGGCGAGATCTGCCTCGCCGATCCCGACGGCATCGTGGAAGAGGTGCGCTACAGCAACGCCACGGACGCGCTTGAGTTGCTGACGGCGAGCCCAATGTGGGTGCGACTGCCGGTGAGCGCATGGCTTGGTGGAGCAACCGAGCCGCACTACAAGTTCGCGTTGCGCGGGAAGGATCGCGCGACCGCAAAGATCGAGCGCGTATGACTGTCGATCAAGTGCGTTCAATTCTGCACGTCGACATGGACGCCTTCTTTGTCAGCGTCGAGTTACGACGTCGCCCCGAACTGGTTGGTCAACCAGTCGTCGTCGGAGGCACAGGCTCACGCGGTGTTGTCGCCGCCGCGTCGTACGAAGCGCGCAGCTTTGGGATTCACTCGGCTATGCCTTCGACCCGCGCTCGGCGCCTTTGCCCGAATGTCGTCTTTCTGGCAGGTGATCACGAGCTTTATTCACAGGTCAGCGAGGATGTGCACGAGATCTTTGAAACGTTTACGCCTTACATCGAACCGCTGTCGCTCGATGAAGCGTTCCTCGATGTCACTGGTGCGACGCGACTGCTGGGCACAGCTCCACAAATTGCGCACGCCATTCGCGAGCGAATCTGGCAACAGCTGCAGTTGCGCTGCTCAGTAGGTGTGGCCCCGAACAAGTTCCTCGCGAAGCTCGCGTCGGTTGCTGCGAAACCAAAGGCCACAGCGGCCGGCGTGCAAGCGGGCAGTGGTGTTTGCGAGGTAAAGCCGGGCGCCGAGTTGCAGTTCTTGCATCCGTTGCCTGTTCAGGCGATTTGGGGTGTCGGCCCCGCGACGCTGAAGAAGCTGAGCGCTCTTGGCGTGCACACGGTGCGCGACCTTGCCGACCTGGATCTTGCTTCTGTAGTTGCCGCAGTCGGAAAGAGCCACGGCGCGCATCTGCATCAGCTGTCGTGGGGCATTGACGATCGCCCCGTTGAGGTCGGTCGGATGATGAAGTCGATCGGACACGAGGAAACCTTCGAAACCGATCGACACACGCACGCCGAACTTCAACGCGAGCTTGTGCGATTAGCCGATGGGGTAGCGGCTCGCCTTCGGGGGCAGGGCAAGGTCGCGCGCACGCTGACGCTCAAGGTTCGCTTTGGCGACTTCACAACGATCACCCGCGCGACCACTGTTCCGACACCAACGTGCACGGCACACACGATTGTTGCGGCGGCCCTGCCACTACTGCTCGCCATCGATCCTTCCGGCGGCGTTCGACTGCTCGGAATCAGTGCCAGTCAGCTCGTCGAGCCTTCCGAAGAACAGCTGACGCTGGATGAAGTGCTCGATGCGAGCAGCGTCAACGAACCAGCGGGAGATCGCGAGTGGGATGTCGCCGAGCAAACAATCGACGCGATTCGGTCGCGATTCGGCACTACCGCGATTGGCCCTGCGAGCGCCGTAGAGGGGGCGGGGCTAAGGCTCGTGCGGCGCGGAGCCCAGCAATGGGGACCAGACCAGGGGCCGGTCAAGTAACCGAGTTCCTCAATGCCCGTGGGTGTGGGCGCGTTGCCTCAGGTGCGGATTTCTGCGATGATGACAGCAGGCCAGCTGAACCTAACGACTGGAACTAGCCATGCCGCTCTCCGAAGACGAACAACGCATTTTGCACCAAATCGAAGAGCAGTTGCAGCGCGACCCAGGTTTCGGCCGCACCTTGCACAGCGCAGCTAGCGGCAATCGTCGAATGCTGGCCGTCGCCGCCGCGGCAGCGATCGGTTTCCTGGTGTTGACAATCGCGCTGCTCTCGGTGAGTCCGTACCTGTCATTCGTTGCGTTCATCGGCGCGGTGGTCGCTTCGTTGTTCGCCGAGCGCCATGCACGTCGACTCGGCGAGGCCGGACTCAGTCACTTGTCAGAGTCAGTGCGTGGCCGCTTCGGTCAGCAACAACGCACTCGCGCCGACGACTGATTTCGTCACCGCACCCGGCAACAGTTAGCCCGCGTACCGAAGCCGCATCAGTCGCGGGTCGAACAGCGCCTTGAGACGCAGCGACGTCGGTGTGCGATCGCGGCAGATGTTGCTTACTTCACGGCTCAATGTCTCGCAACGTACGGCTGCCTGCTCGGTGATCTCGCCACGCGAGTAGACGGCGCGTGTTACATGCGTAGCCATCTCGCGCAGCACATGGTGGTCGACGCCCGTGGATCGCTCGGCAACTGTCGCGTACTCGAGCGGCGTCGCGCCTGCCGGGTTTGGCGCGCCAGCCAGTAGCAGCGAGCCCAGGCTGCGGTGCCAGGCACTGATCACCCGTTCCCCAGTGCTGTGCGCGTGCCGTGTCGCGCGGGAACGCACGACACGCGGTGCGAAGACGACCCATGCGCCTAGCAACGTTGCGAGGCCGAGCAACACGAACGGAATCGAAGAAGTCGAACTGTCCTGGCCGCCACTGCTGCTGCTACTGCCGCCCGTCGGAAGCGTGCTGCCCGAAGCGTTGCCAGTTCCGTCATCTTCTGTGCCGTCCTCGATTCCGCTGGTGACCAATGGGACAGAGGTCGCCGCTCCCGGATCACCATTCGGACCTTCGCCGTCGCCGTCGCCGCCTGTGTTCGTCGAGGTGTCCTGTGCGGCGCCCACGCCGGTGTACGCGGTGCTGTCGCCGCTCCCGCGTCCTGGAGTCGGCTCGAACGCAACCCAACCGACACCGTCGAACCACACTTCTGGCCATGCGTGCGCGTTACGTCCGAACACGTGGTAACGACCGTCAGTTCCAATCGTTCCGTCGGTGTAACCAACGGCTACTTGCGCGGGGATGCCGAGTGATCGTGCCATCGCCGCAAACGTTCCCGCGAACTGTTGGCAGAAACCTTCCTTGATGCGCAAGAACGACTCGATTGCATCGTTGCTGTTCCCCAACTGCACGTCGATGTTGTAATCGAACTCAGTGCGGAACCAGTTCTGTAGAGCGATCATCTTGTCGAACGCGGTGGTTGCATCGCGCGTGACTGATTCCGCTGCTTCGCGCGCAACGTCGGGGAATCCGCCGGGGAGGTCGAGGTAGATCGAACCAGGCGGATTAGCAACGGTGGATGAGCGCAGTAGAGCCGCCGAGGGTCGTGGCACCATCGACAACACCCTGATGCGATCGCCCGACTGCAGCTCCGAGTCGGGCAAGAAGAGGCTTCCGGTTTGAGCCGCCCAGTAAATGCTGTCCTCAGAGACCGACGTTGCCACGTATGCCGCGGGCACCAGGTGCCCGGCCATATTGACAATCGTGATGTCCTGCGTGGTGACCGGTCCGGGCAGCAGTACTTCGTCTGCGCGGTTTCCCATGGGCTCGAGATCTTCACTCGGTGGATCCCAGCGCGACCCATCAAACACAGGCAGACCGATGTAGCGCCAATAGTGGGGGCCATCGGATGATGCGACAGTGAAGTGTTCAACGTTCCCGCGATTAACAAGCTGTGAGCGGATATCGACGAGCGGACTAAGAACCTCTGTCACGCTGCCTGCGCGGTTGCGGGTATCGATGAGTGCTTCCTCACCCGCTCCTGGCAGTCGTGGCGCGAGCGCCGCCGCGGCAACAGTCGTGAGTCCGACGGTGACGAGAATCGCTGGCATAGCCGCGATGACTCCCCACCGGCGCGATCCCATCCAACTGCTGCCGCTGCCGACATGGCGGACACGCAGCGCCGCTATGAGGACGAGCGCCGAGCCGATCCACAACGCGGCCACTGCTTCGCGATGACGGTCGGTGCCGAGCGCGGCTGTGAAGACGAACATCACCGCGGTGGGCACAACCGCTTCCAGACGACCCATCGCGCGAAACGCGAAAGTGTCGGACAAGATCGCGCAGATCGCTAGTGCAGCTGTAGCGGCGATCGCGTAGTTCCCCTGACTCGGCACCGGCGCGACCGTCGTCGCAAATTGGTTGAGGACAAGCGAAACGTCGATCTGCATCAGCTCGAGAGTGCGCGAGCCCGGAATCGGACCGTTAAGCGTGTCGCGATAGAAGACGATGGCCATTAGTTCGACGCCAGCGAGCAGCATCAATGGGCCTGAGGCCCAAAACGGAAGGCGTATCAGTCGCAACAGCGCCGCTATGGCGTGCACTCCCAAAGCGACCACCAGCATCGGTCGCAGGTAATCCCAATCCGCGAATATGCGACACAACGAGATGGCTGTAGCGGTGGTGAGCGCGGCAAGGCACAGCGTTGCCGGCAACTGTGCTTGCTCGACTTGCAACTGCAAGTCGGTTGCGTGCCGGTTGGTTTGGCTCATACCCGTGCCGCCGATCGTCCCATGACCAGGCTGCTCCAACTGCGGTGCAGTTCGACGAGGCTGGTGGCATCGACGCTGAAGCCGCGACTATTCGCGGCTGACACCATCGCGCAGACGACGATTACGACCTCGTCGGGCGCGGCCGCCGCGATCGCAGCCGCTGCTGCGCGCGAAGTGATGTGGCTAGTAACAACGACGATGACTCCGAGTCCGTCGCTGCCCGAGCGGCCGCCTCCGCTGTGATCGACTACCTCATCGCCCATTTCGACGGTTGCCAGCCAACGCAGCGAGAGCGGAGCGACATCGGGGCCACGAAGATCGAGTCCGGGTGCGAGTAGTCGCGCGGCGATGCCTGCGGCCGACGCGGCCGCGACCACGCTCGCAGCAGCGACAATTGCGCGCTCAAAGCCGTCGAAGTCGTAGCTATCCGCAACCGTGTCAAGCACGACCGTGCACCGTTGCACGCCCTCGAGCGCTGTCTCGCGCACGATGAGTGTGGTCGAGCGTGCAGAACTCTTCCAGTTGATTCGGCGCAGGTCGTCGCCTGCGATGTACTCGCGTTGCGAGTGGAACTCAGTACCTGATTGGCCATACGACTTCATGCGCAGGTGTTCACCCAAACGTCCGGCGCTACCTGCCGTGGGAAATGCGAGCGTGAGTTGTTGCGGGACGACCAGCACCTCACCGGCACCCGCCAACCAACTTGAGCGCCGCGCGAGTCCCAACAGGTCGGATCGTTCGGCGCGCAGCGGGCCCGTGCGAACGACGCCGCGGCGATTGGTGGGCACCCGATATGCGGCACTGACTGTTTCGCCCGCGCCGAGCGGGGCGAGTTGCATCGGTGCTCCACCTTTGTCGCCGACTGGCTCCCAAAGCGTCAGCTTCGGCGCGCGCACGCTGGAGTGGTTAGCGACTTGAATGTCGACTCGAGCTGGTTCACCAACGCCGACCGTCGCCGGCCGCGCGATTCGACGAACGGACAGCCGCGGAAGTGGTCTGTTAACGACCAACAGTCCGAGGGCGAAGGCGGCGAGTAGCGCCGATCCGACGATGTACAACTCGATCAGTCCGAACAGGCGACCAAGAACAATGGAGGCGACACCTCCGAAAAACGTTGACCAGCCTTGGCGGGTGGGCACTAGCGCCCCGCCGGCACCGGCACGCTTGCAAGTATTTCTTGAATGGCCATTTCGCCATCAAGACCCCGCGACGAAGAATCCGGACGCAGCATCACGCGGTGCGACAGAACCGGAGTCGCGACCGACTTCACGTCGTCGGGAATCGCGTAGTCGCGACCGTGGGCGGCAGCGTGAGCACGAGTCGCGCGCGCTAGCTGCAACGTTGCGCGCGGCGAAAGACCTAACAGCAACCCAGCGTGTGACCGACTCGCTTCTGAGAGATCGATCATGTAGTTCTTCAGCACCGGCGCGACGTGCACAGTTCTGACGGCCATGCACATGCGTGTGATTTCGTCGGCCGTCACCACGTGCTGCAACGCGAGAAGCGCGTCGGCGGCACCGTTCGAGTCGAGGATTGCGAGTTCAGCCTGGCGGCCGGGGTAGCCGAGTGAGATGCGCATCAGGAAGCGGTCGAGTTGGCTCTCGGGAAGGCGATACGTGCCCTCTTGCTCTACGGGGTTCTGCGTCGCGGCAACCATGAACGGCGCGGGAAGTTGGTGGCTGACACCGTCGGCACTGACCTGACGTTCTTCCATCGCTTCGAGCAATGCGGATTGAGTTTTCGGAGACGCGCGATTGATCTCGTCGGCGAGCACAATGTTGGCGAACAGTGGGCCGGGCTGGAAGACGAACGACTCAGTCGCCCGCTGAAAGACACCGACGCCAACCAGATCGGTTGGCAGCAGGTCGGGTGTGAACTGCACGCGCTTCCATGTGCAATCGATCGACGCTGCCAAGGCCTTGGCCAGACTGGTCTTGCCAACGCCGGGAACGTCTTCGATTAGCAGGTGTCCTTCGGCCAGCAGGCACATGACCGCGAGATCGATCGACTGTCGGTTCCCGTGAACCACCGACGCGACATTGGATGTGATGGCGTCGAACAGTTGCGCGAATGTCGGCGACGGCTGAGAGCCCGCTGCAGAGCTCGGGGAAGGGGACTTCGATGCGAACTCTGAGGTGGTGGCCGTCACGACTGCAAAGGGTAGACGGCCAGGTGGGTGCTCCGCATGTCGGCTCGACAAGCACATACAGGCGCTCTGCCACATAGGGGTCGTTGACCCGGTACGGTCGACGCCATGAGCGTGTGCTACCTGGCGATCGACGTCGGCTCGGCAAAACTTGCGGCCGGAATCGTGGGTGAGGACGGCCAGGTACTGGTGCGCGACCGCATCTCGACACCTGCGCGCGACGTGTGGCCAGCACTTGCGAAGCTCGTCAAACGAATGCAAGCGTCGGCACCGAGCCCACCAGTCGGTTGTGGCATCGGATGTGGTGGCCCAGCGAGTCCGTTGGCAGGCACCGTCTCGCCATTACACATACCCAGTCTTGAGGGCTTCGAATTGGCTGCCGAGGCACAGGCGCTGACTGGCCTGCCGACCTTCGTCGACAACAATGGGAAGGCAGTTGCGCTGGCCGAGGCGTGGTGCGGTGCTGCGGTCGGGGTGTCGGACTTCGTGGCCGTCTCACTCGGCACCGGAGTCGGTGGCGGCATTGTGAGTGGCGGTCGACTACTCGACGGCCATCACGGCAACGCGGGCCACTTCGGACACATCGTCGTCGAACCCGATGGGCGGCCGTGCTTGTGCGGTGGCAAAGGCTGTGTCGAGGCGTACTGCAGTGGCCGAGCGATTGAAGAGGAAACCGGCCGCCCGCCGCAACGGGCCCCGCAGGGTGTGGTCGAACGCACCGGAATCCTGATCGGTCGCGCGCTCGCATCCTTGGGGGCGATCTGCGATCTCAAGATGGCGGTGGTCGGTGGCTCAGTTGCGATGGGGTTTGGCGAGCCATTCTTCGTCTCGATGCAAGCCGAACTGGAACAGCGAGCTCGGCTCAGTTTCCTCAAAGGGTTCACCGTCGTTCCGGCCGGCCTCGGGCAGTTGGCGCCGCTGATCGGCGCGGCGGCACTGGTTCGCCGCCGCCTTCAATAGCGGTAGCAAACGAGTAGCACGAGACAGCGGGTAACGTCGTTTCATGCGCCCCAAATACACCGCCGACGCCGAGGCTTATCGCGAGAAGGTGCAGGCGTTTCTCGCTGAGAAGTTGCCGACTAACTGGGGTGGGATCGGGCAACTCGCCGGGCAGGAACTGACCGATTTCGTTAACGAGTGGCGCAAGACCCTCTACAGCGCCGGCTACCTAGCGCCGGGCTGGCCGGTGGAGTACGGCGGCTCGGGCCTATCGGCGCTCGAGCAAGTCATCATCGGCGAAGAGTTCGCGAAGGCGGGCGTGCCGATCGGCGGCCCCAACGATGTGTTCGGCATCCAGATGTTGGGCAACACATTGCTGCGCTGGGGCACGGATGAACAGAAGAGCTATCACTTGCCGCGAATTCTTTCTGGCGCCGACACGTGGTGCCAGGGATATAGCGAGCCAAACGCCGGAAGCGACCTCGCGAACCTGGGTCTTAAAGCGCAGCTTGACGGCGATCAGTGGATTCTCAATGGCCAGAAGATCTGGACGAGCGCTGGTCACCTTGCCGACCACATCTTCACGCTCGCTCGCACCGATCCCGACGCGCCGCGACACAAGGGCATCTCGTTCCTGCTTGTCGACATGCGCCAGCCGGGTATCGAGGTGCGGCCGATCAGAATGATTAGCGGCGATAGCGAATTCAACGAAGTGTTCTACACCGACGCGGTTGTTCCGAAGCCGGATGTTGTCGGTGGCGTCAACAACGGCTGGGCGGTTGCGATGACGCTGCTCGGTTTCGAGCGTGGCGAAGCCGCCGCCGTGAACCCCATTCGCTTTGCAGCGGAAGTCGATCGGCTGTTGTTGCTCGCTAAGGAACGCGGTGTCGCCAACGACCCGCGCATCCGACAGCGCTTGGCCGACTGCTACTCGAAGGTGGAGATCATGCGCTACAGCGGAATGCGCGTGCTGACGCAGTTTCTCGGCGGACATCACCCTGGCCCCGACGCAGCAATATCCAAGCTCTACTGGAGCGAGTACCACAAGCAGGTCACCGAGTTGGCGCTCGACATCATCCGTGCTGAAGCCATGACGCCCACTGGCCGACCACCATCGAGTGCGTTCAGTACCGACGACGCTGGTGCCCCAAACAGCACAGCTAGTTGGGTTGGAACGTTCTTGAACGCACGAGCGGGCACGATCTATGCGGGTTCGTCGCAGGTGCAGCGCAACATCATCGGCGAAATGGTGTTGGGTCTTCCCAAAGAGCCTCGATGACGTTGCGCGTACGCGACACGCTCCGTGTTGGCGCGGCAATCGTTCGTCAACCGCGTCTGTGGCGCACCGCGCTTACACAGTGGCGCCGAACGACTCCCCATGGTTGGTGGCGCCGACGACCCTTTCTTCCGGTGCCCGCCAGCGAATACATGCGCTTCCGAATGCTGACGCAGTACGGAAGCGCCGATCACCCGGTCGTGCCAGCCGATGTGCTGAACTACCTTCAATGGTGCCGAGTCCAAGCCAGCCAAGTTCAGTGAGCCGCGAAATCGCGCCACCTTGCGTCGGATACGTTCGCTAGGTTCACCTTTATGAGAAGCGCTCTGGTGTTGAATGCAACCTACGAGCCGCTCTCCGTAGTGCCCGCCTTCCGCGCAGTGTGTTTGGTGCTGGCCGACAAGGCCGACCTCATCGCCGGCGATGGACACTTGGTTCACTCGGCACACATGACTATTGCCAGTCCGTCGGTGGTGCGCCTGCGTTATGTGGTGAAGGTTCCGTATGCGCGCCGCACGGCGATGTCGCGTCGCGCGCTCTTCGCGCGCGACGATGCGCGCTGTCAGTATTGCGGTGGTCATGCCGACTCGCTGGATCACATCGTGCCTCGCTCACGTGGCGGTCAGCACACTTGGGAAAACGTCGCTGCTGCGTGCCGACCGTGCAACCTGCGCAAGCGCGATCGAACGCCCGCCGAGGCAGGGATGAAACTGACACGACCGCCTTGCGCTCCGCGCGAACACGCCTGGGTCACAGCTGCTGTCGCTCGCATCCCCGATGCGTGGTTGCCGTTCCTCGCGCGCGCCAGCTGACCGCGCGACTGCCATCGCTGCTGTGACTTCTGCCTGGATGGTGCGCGATTCGGTCGGCGACGCAGGAGAGTTTCACTCGGTCGATGCACAACCCCTGCGTTCGGCCACCTTTCACATGGTCGCGACCCGAACGTTGGTGCTGGGCTCGGCACAACGCAATACCGACGTCGATCATCGAGTTGCTACGTCCCTCGGGACTTCTGTCGTGCGACGACGAAGTGGCGGGGGAGCGGTTCTTCTTGTTCCCGGTGAGTTTGTCTGGCTCGACTTGGTCATTGCCGCGAATGATCCGCTGTGGGTTGACGACGTTGGGCAAGCGATGGAATGGGTCGGTGAACTGTGGCAACGTGCGCTCAGCGATGTAGAGATGGCGACCGACGTCAACAGGGTGGGCGGCGGCAGTGACCAGCAATGGTCGCGCCAGGTGTGCTTCGCCGGCATCGGTCGCGGCGAAGTTGTGCAGGGAGACCGCAAGGTCGTCGGGGTGTCACAACGGCGCGCTCGCAACGCAGCGCGGTTCCAATCGATGTGTCACCTTCGCTGGCGACCGGAACTGGTTGCAGCACTAGTTGCGACCCCGCGTCCTATGGCGAGTGAGTTGGCCGACAGGGTCGCCGTTGTCTCAGTACCTGCGGCCGCGCTACGTGATTCGCTGATACGACACTTACCTAATCGGTGAAGTAACCCACCACGTCGGCTACCACGTCAGCGAAGCCGGCGTTGTTGAACAACATCACGGTGCCGGTAGGACCAAGTCGGGCAAGCACCATGTTTGCGCGCACCGCGCCTGCCACCACGTTGAGGCATGAGGTCGTCGGCAACGCGGTGCCGCCTGGGTAGATGGTCACGAAAGTGTTGGCTGTTGGCCGTACGCCCGCGACGTTCAGCATTACGCCGCTGACGCCGGTTGAGGGCACGCCTTCGCGGCCCAGCAACGACACCTCAATTGGAACTTGGCCGACCTTCGCGAGCGGAGCGCCAACACCGGTACGCGTATCAAGCACGCGACTTGGAGTCAACGCGACGTATCGACCCGTGGCTTCCGCGCTGAAGCAACCGAGCACGTCGACGATGACGTGTGTTGATCCCGACGAGTTGAAGATGCTGATCTTGCCTTCAGCGCCGATTCTCGCCAGCACCATGTTCGGCGAGGTGACAGAGGGGAGCATGTTGACGCTTGAGGCAGTCGGTCTAGTTTCGCCGGTTGGCCACACGGTCAAGAAACTGCGAACGCTCGCTTGCGTGGCGGTCACATTGAGCGCGACCGCTTGCGCACTAGCTACTACACCGCTTCGGCCAGTCACCTGCAGATCGATGGTCTGGCCCGGCCCGATCTTGTCGGTGAAACCACCCGTGCCGTTACGCGTGTCGAGTAAGCGATCGGGAACAAGTGGTTCCATCCCAACCGTTGTGCCATCGCGGAAGTAACCAACGATGTCGGCAATCAGATTGACCCCGCCATTCGCGTTAAAGAAGCTGACATCGCCAGTCGTCCCAAGGCGAACAACCACCAGGTTCGGTACCGCCACACCGGGACCGATATTCAAGTTCGAAGTTGCTGGTCGAACCTGACCGCCTGGCCACGCGGACACGTATGTCTGGACGGTCGCGTCGGTGGCCGTCAGGTTGATCGCGACGGCAACTGTGCCGGCAGGAATCGCCGAGAGGCCGGCGAATCTGAATGTCCACGTCTCGCCGGCTCCGAGGGCGCCGAGCCGACCACCGAAGCCGCTACGAGTGTCGAAGCAACGGGTGGGGCTTAGCGAGACGAACTCGGTCGGAATCGATGGACCACCGATGATTGGAGGCAGTGTCGGGGTTGGTGGCGGATCTCCAGGTTGACCGTGGAAGAACGCGAGGTTTTCGAATGAGCCGTTGAGAATGGTCGACGCGCCGCCGCCCAACCATCCGTCAAGCGTCGTGCCATAAACGCTGCGGAAGTCGACGGTGTGCGGCAGTCGGTCCCACTGATTGGGGAGGGCCAGCGATGGCGACGACCCGTAGTGTCCACCTTTAACCATCTGACCAATGACGAACATCACGCTCGATGTGCCGTGGTCGGTGCCTTGCGATTCGTTGCCGTAAACCGTGCGACCGAACTCAGACATCGTTTGGATCGTCACGCGATTGCGCCAATACGGATTCAGCGTGCCGAAGAACGCGGCAAGACCAGCGTCGAGGTCGGCGAGAAGATCGGAATGGTCGCCCGGCTGGCCGTCGTGCGTATCAAAACTGTCGAGTCCCATGTCGACGATGCGGAATCCAAGGTTGGCGTTGATCAACCGCGCGGCCACGATCATCTTTTGCACGAACTCGGCACCGGTCGGTGAAGGAGCGAAGATCGGCGACACTTCGGTCGCGACATTGAGTTGCGTCTTCAGCACATTCGCGTACATGTCGTGCCATTGACCGCGACCTGCGGAGGCTGCGGAGTAGTTCTTCAATCCGGCATACATGCGTTGTTCGTAAGCCTGCGTGCCCGCTCCGAACAAATCACCGTTCGGCGGAATGCCAAGGCCGCGACGACTGGCGCCTTGCAAATGCAACGGCACAGACCAGCCGATCGTTGCGAGCGCCATCTCGGCCGAGGCGGACGGTTGCCCATCGAGCCATCGTCCGGCCCAACCGGAACTTGGTGCGCCGCCACCGAAGCGGCCATGCATCCATGTGGCCATCGAGGTGAAGTGCGAGAGGTCGGCGTTCGGGTAACCGACACCGTGCACAATTCCGACCCAGCCGGCATCCCACAACTGCTTGAGATACGGCAGGTTGGGATGCAACCCCCACGTTCCGTCGAGCGGCAGCACCTGAGCAGGTTGGATCGCAACTGAACCGCGGCGGTCGTAATAGGTGCCGTTGGTGTACGGCACGACGGTGTTCAACCCGTCGTTGCCGCCGAACAGCACGATGTTGACCAGCACACCTTCGGTCGGCCCGATCGGTGTCGCGGCCCACGCGTCTGGAATGTCAAAGCCGAGAGCGTCGGGCGACAGGCCGCCGAAGGCCGTACCGCCGATGACTCCCATACCCACTGCCTGAAGGAAGCCGCGGCGCGTCCACCCGTTGGGTCCGAGTTCGTTGCGGCCGGTGCCCAGATCTGGGCTCGACAAGAGTCGGCGTGCGGTCGCCGCGTCGTCGTGTGGATCAAGCATGTCTGTCGCTCCTCATGCCATGTGCATTTCTGGGGCCATCATCACCATCATCAGCAGGTTGCCGATCGTGTACCAGCTCCACCAGCTGTGTGAGTCGCGGTCGGCTTGGTGAGTCGCGATGATCGCGTCGCGGGTGACAGTCGACAACGAGAGTCCAAAGAAGCTGGCCACGAAGTCAACGGCGGCAGCGGTCGTCTTGCCAGAAATGACCGTGTCGTTGTCGAACGGTCGGCCGGTTTGTGTCAGTGACCAGGCCGCGTATTGCGCGATGTTGGCGCGTCCGCTCATTCCGCTGGTGTGCAGCCAGTATGCGTTCGGTCGCCATCCCGAAACGTTCGGGGGATTGAAGATCTGTTGGCCCGTTGTCTCGGCTTGCCACGCGAGTCCGAGGTCGTCGGCCAGCATCGGTCGACAGTGGTAACACAACGCGGCGAAGTATTCGATCGGCGTGCGCACAAGTCCCTGCTTGGCTGCGGGCAAGTAGAACTCGGGCCGGTTCAACATCACGCGCAATAGGTTCTTGATGTCGCGGTTATCAGCGAACCCACTTGCTGCGACAATCGCGTCGACTACTCCTGCCGGCGGAGTCGGGTGCGCAAGAAACGCCCACAACTTTCCGGTGATGAAGGTCGCCGCGAGCAGTTTTTTGGAACCAGTGAGAATCTCGGTGATCACTTCCGGCCCGTTCCAACCCGAGCCGAGCGCACGAGTAGGCAGACCGAATAGCGACTGCACGTTGTAGTCGTGCTTGTTCGACCTGAATGCGTAGGTGCGACTGATCGAGGGGTTCTCGTTCCACAGCGCGTTGTGGCCAGTCCACGCGCGGGCGACCGCGCGCACATCGTCCTGCGTGTAGCCGTTGTTCGCGCCGAGAAGGAACAACTCCATCATCTCGCGCGCGAAGTTCTCGTTCGGTGAAGCCTTCACGTTGTCGGCGTTCGACAGGTACACCATCATCGCCGGTTCGATAGCCATCGCCTGGCTCAAGGTCAGCATGTTGCCGAGTGCGTTGGCGCGGTACGTCTGCAGCTGCCGCATCATGTGGAACCCGTGGTCGACGTCCCACCATGAGCTGACGAAGTGGCCGTGCCAGAACAGCACCATCTTCTCGAGGAACGGTCGCGGGCGCGTGACCATCTGATTGATCCACCAGTCGCACGAGTCGACGTATTGCCCCCAGTTGTCGGCCGAGTACGTGGTCAGGTTGGCAGGGGTCGTGGCCGCGGTGTCCACGGCCAAGATGTTTTCGACGACAGCCGGCAACTCAAGGCCAGCGAGCGCGGTAACGCGGTCGGGGCGAGCGACGAACTCTGTTCGTCGTAATAGATGGGCGAGGTCATCGGGCGGTATGGCCACGCTGCAGCTCCTTCGTAGATCGCTGGACCATTTCTGTATCGCCCGTCCGCAGTCCCCACTTCATCACGTTCCGAGCAAGGTTTGCCCGCGGCGAAGCAAGGTTTGTTCTGGATGGCCATGGTCGTTCGTGGGTCGACCGGGGGAGATTGGGGCAGCTGGTGGTGAGAAAAGGGTGAAAGTGGTTGACTGAGGTGACTAGTGGGGTACTATTTGGGGAGTAGTGGGGAGTTGGGGCTTGCGCAGCCGCAATTCCCGTGAGGCAGGGCGCGGAGCAGGCAGAAGGTGGTGAGGCAGAAGTGTCGGACGCATGGGACGTGTTGTTTACGGGGTCGTTTGCGCGCCAACTCGACGACAAAGGCCGACTCGCGCTTCCGTCGCACTTCCGCAAACTGCTCGGCGGGCGTTGCTATCTCTCTAAGGGTCTCGATCAGTGCGTGTCGGTTGTGCCGCCAGCGGTCTTCGCGGCTGAAGCCGCGGAGATGACAGCTCGCGTGCGGAATCGCGAGGTTCCTCGCGACCAATTGCGCGCCGTCGCCTCGTCCGCCTTCCCCGTCGACCTCGACAAGCAGGGGAGGGTCACCCTCGATGAGATTTTGCGCGACTACGCCGGGCTCAATGTCGGCCAACCCGTAATCGTCATCGGCGCTTTCGATCGCCTCGAGATCTGGTCACCCGAGCGCTACGCGGCCGAGAACGAAACGGGCACCGCCGGCCTGGCTGGCATGGCCGTCTCGTGAGTTCCTACCGGTGAATCTCCAACATCCAACCGAGCGACACCACCTACTACACGACATAGAAAGAGAGGAAGAGGCAGCCCAACTTCAAACCAGCAGCAGATCAACCAGATTTGATCGGCCATCCGCAGCCTTCCGGTTAGCACGATGGCAAGCCCCCCTCCGCCCGCTTCCTTCGCGCAAAACCGGGGAGACATCCCGGGAGCATTCGCTACCCGGAGGGCTGCAGATGGCCGATCGAACTACGAATGGCAACCGACGATGACCGGCTTCAATCACGAACCAGTCATGGCAAGCGAGATCGTGGCGCTCTTCGAGAGCGTTCCATCGGGCTTCGTGCTCGATGCCACGCTCGGCGGCGGCGGGCACAGCGAGCAATTGCTCGATCGGTGGCCGCAGATCGGGATCCTCGGAATCGATCGAGACGCAGATGCGCTGTCCGCAGCGCAGGCTCGACTTGCTCGCTTCGGAGATCGGTTGCGGATCTATCACTGCCGGTTCGACCGCCTCGAAGACGCCATGAAAGCACTCTCCATCGACACTCTCTCCGGTGCGCTCTTCGACCTCGGCGTCAGTTCACCACAACTCGACATCGTGGACCGCGGGTTTAGTTACCGCAACGATGCCCCGCTCGACATGCGGATGGACCGTTCGCAAGCGTGGTCAGCCGCCGATGTCGTCAACGGCTACAGCGCGCCGGACCTAACGAACGTCATCCAGCGCTACGGCGACGAGCGTTTCGCTCGCCGGATCGCGGCTGCAATTGTCGCTGCTCGTCCCATCGAATCCACAACGTCGTTGGCCGAGATCGTGGTTGCCGCGATTCCAGCCGCAGCGCGACGCACCGGTGGTCACCCCGCCAAGCGCACCTTCCAAGCGATTCGTATCGAAGTGAATGGTGAGTTGGATGCGCTAGCACCAGCAATCGATATCGCTATGGCTCGTACCGTTCCAGGGGGACGTGTCGCGGTGCTCTCGTACCACTCGGGGGAGGACCGCATAGTTAAGGATCGGATGCGCGCCGCGGCAACGGGGGACTGCGCGTGTCCGCCCGAATTGCCATGTGTTTGCGACGCAGTGCAGACGGTTCGAATAGTGCGCGGCATTCCGCGAACTCCTTCGAAGGCCGAACAGGCCAACAATCGGCGGGCTGGTAGCGCTCGTCTGCGTGTAGTGGAGCGTGTCCCCGACGCCCCTACACGCGGGCGGCGCTAGCCCGGTGGCGATGCCAGCCCGTGCTCTGCGGGCAAATTCGAACCGAGTAGCCGCCAGACCTTCTACCGCTGTCCGCGGTCGCGTGCACGCCGGCAGGCCCGCAACGACCAGATCCTCAACGGCTGTCCGCGGTCGCGTGCACGCCGGCACTTACGCGAACGGCAAGCCCGCGCGCGCAATGGTTAAGCGCACGGCGCGTGTCGCCCACCTGACGCCGCGGCCGGGACTGGCACTAGTACCTCGTCGGAAACGAACCGCACGATGGATAGCTGCTGTCTGCATACCCGTTTTCTCGTTGATGTTGGGTGCCGCCGCATTTCAGACGCAGCTGGCAAGTCGTCAGGTGCAACTCGATGCCGTGGATCGCGACATTCGCGCGGCGTATGACTTGTACGACACGATGCGGCGCGAACGGGCCGAACTTCGTTCGCCGGGCCGATTGGCAGTCGAAGCCGCCGCGATCGGAATGGTCCCAGCTGCGCAGACACAGTTTGTCGCGCTCGATCCGGACGTAATCGCAACCGTGCAGCGCGCCGGGGTTGAGATCGACGATCACGACTCGACGGAAATCGGCGACGAGTTCCAGCAGTACGCGGACGTCAAGGCCCAGTCTGGCGCAGCGCCGTGAACCATGAAGTACGACGGGCCGCCAATCGCGCGCTGAACCGTGGGGCGACCGCTCGCCATGGGGCACCGCCGCGCCGCACGCCTGGTGCCTCGAGACGCGCGCCACGCGCCGCACCCTCACCAGCGAGTTCTAGTCGTCGGCACGCGCCCGCGACGCCGGCAAGGCCAACGACCAAGCCGAGTGCCCGCAATCGTCCGTCGCAAAGCTCACGGCAGCGTCCACCTGAACGCGCGCGACAAAGTTCACGACGTACGCACGGCAAAGTCGCACGCACCGACAGGGTTGTTCGCCCACTGCAGAGGCGTGCCACAAAGCCGGTAGCGCACTTCCGGTCAGGCGATCCGCGCCGCCGCCTGCAGGTGGTCTTCGTCGTCAGCATGCTGCTGTTCGTGGCAGTGATTGGTCGCGTCGCGTTCTTGCAGACGGCCGGAAGCGAAGAGTTGCTTGCGGCGGGCCAAGCGCAAAGGGTTTCAGAGTCTGTGCTCGTCGCGGAGCGCGGCACCATCTTTGCTCGCGACGGCGGTGAGTTGGCCCTCAGCGTGTCGAGCAGCACTCTGTACGCCGACCCGCGACTGGTCACTGATCCGGCGGGCACCGCTGCATTGTTGGGCGCGATGTTGGACCTCTCCGCCGAGAAGCAGCAGTCGTTGCTCGAGAGCTTCACGACCAAAGAGCGCAGCTTCGTGTACATCATTCGCCAGATCGACGACGACCTAGCAGAGACAATTCTCGCGCTCGATCTGCCAGGAGTCGCCGCGCTTCATGAAGACAAGCGCATCATGCCGACAGGAGCTGTTGGTCGCAGCGTTCTTGGCATCACCGACATCGATGGTGTCGGACTCGCCGGAGTCGAATTGCAGTACAACGAAATGTTGACCGGTCGCAACGGTGAGCGTGTGCGTGAACACGACAAGGACGGTCGTTCAATTCCGGGTTCCGGCGCGACAACGATCGATCCGATTCCTGGCGACGACCTTGTGCTGACACTCGATCGCTCGTTTCAGTTCACGGTCGAACAAGCATTGATCGCGCGCGTCAATGAACTGTCGGCGAAAGGCGGCACGGTGATCGTGATCGACTCAGCGACCGGTGCCATCTATGCCATCGCCAACGTGCAGCGCACACCGATTGCAGCGGATGGAACCGGGGGAGTTGTCGAAGTCACTTCCGGAAACATGGCTGCCGTCGAGGTCTACGAACCCGGGTCGGTCGCGAAGGTGTTCAGCCTCGCGACGGTTGTCGATACCGGCGCCGCGGCCCCCGACACCGTCATCGATGTACCCGGATACATCATTTACGACAAGGGCACGGCATGGGAAGAGAAGATCACCGACGCGGTGCCGCACGACCTGCAACCAATGTCGTTGCGTGACATCATCGTCAACTCGTCGAACATCGGAACAGTGATGATGACCGAGAAGGTTGGGCACGAGCGCTTTGGTGGCTATCTCGAGGCGTTCGGGTTCGGCGAGAAGACTGCGCTCGGGTTTCCTGATGAGAGTGCCGGCATCTTCAAATCGCCGAGTGAGTGGCAGGGTACCGAACGCGTCAACCCGGCATACGGCTACGGCTACTCAGTGACTTCGTTGCAATTGGTAGCCGCGGTCAACACAGTGGCCAATGGTGGGATGTACGTCGCTCCAAAGTTGTTGATGGCGACGCTCGGCGCCGATGGCAAGATCGTGGAAGCCGATCCTTCGCCAACGCACGAGGTGCTCTCACCGTCGACGGCGGCGACGATGACATCGCTTATGACAGAAGTCGTGTGCTACGGCACTGGAAAGTTGGCACAACTGCCCGGCATCTCGGTCGCTGGCAAAACCGGAACGGCGTACAAGTCCGAGGACGGCACGTATGGCGAAGCCGGTAGCCGCAAGTATCGGGCCAGTTTCGTTGGGTTCTTCCCGGCGCAGGCACCGCGCGTGACAATCCTGGTCACGATCGACGAGCCGGATCCGACGTCGCAGGACCGCTTCGGCGGCACGGCCGCGGCACCACTGTTCACGACCGTGGCGACCGCTGCTATCCACGAACTAATGATCACGCCCCCGCCGAGCGACACCGGCTGCCCCGCAGCGTGACCGCCGTGGAACGCGTGCTCAGCGATCTGCTGGACAGCGCCGCGCTGGTCAACGCCGTTCTTAGTGGCGCCCCTCAGAGCGACGCCGGTCAGCGTGACGCTGCGATCTCCGGCGTCGTGTTCGACTCTCGGCGCGTAACGCGCGGGTCGCTCTTCTGTTGCATACCCGGCGATGAACACGATGGTCACGACTTCGCCGCGGCCGCGGTTTCGGCAGGGGCCGTTGCGTTGTTATGCGAACGAGAGTTGGCACTGCCGGTTCCGCAGGTCGTGGTGGCCGATGCGCGCGCGGCGATGGGTCCTCTGGCTGCTGCGTTCTACGGCCAACCATCGCATCATCTGATGTTGATTGGCGTCACAGGAACGAACGGCAAGACAACGACTTGCAGCTTGCTAGCAAGTGTGCTGCGTTCAGCCGGAGTAGCAACTGGTGTCATTGGTACCTTGACCGGTAAGCACACGACGCCGGAAGCCCCCGATCTGCAAGCGCAGTTGGCGGGCTTCGTCGCGCAAGGCACGAAGGCGGTAGTAATGGAGGTGTCATCGCATGCGCTCGCACTTCATCGCGTAGCTGGATGCCATTTCCAACTCGCGGTGTTCACCAATCTCGGACGAGATCATCTCGATCTGCACGGCACCATCGAGAAGTACTTCGCAGCGAAGGCGAGCCTGTTCCGACCAGAGTTAAGCGCGCAAGGTGTCGCCAACGTCGACGATCCACGTGGTCGGCACTTGGTCGACAACGCACCGATACCCATGACTGAGTTCTCGATGCGCGACATCAGCAACTTGGTGGTCACTCCAACGAGTCACAAGTACGGGTGGCGCGGCGCTGAGGTGAGCGTCGGAATCGGTGGCGCGTTCAACGCGATGAACAGTCTTGCCGCGGCGACGGCGGCCGCCGCGCTGGATATTCCGACCGAAGTCATCGCCAGCGGACTAGCCAATGCTCCTGCGGTCCCAGGGCGATTTGAACCCGTGCACGCCGGCCAGCTCTTCGACGTCATCGTCGACTTTGCGCACACACCCGATGGCCTTCGAGAGGCGCTGCCCGCCGCCCGCGCCGCTGCGGTCGGGCGGGTAATCGCAGTGTTCGGGTGCGGCGGAGACAGGGACCGAGAGAAGAGGCCCGAAATGGGGGCGGTCGCAGCTCAGCTGGCCGACCTAGTCGTCGTAACTTCCGACAATCCGCGCTCGGAGGACCCGCTCGCGATCATCGATGCCGTCATCGCCGGGGTGCCTGCCGACTACCGTAAACGTGTTGTGAGTGAACCCGACCGCCGCCGAGCATTCGCCGCGGCGTTCCAAATGGCGAAACCAGGCGATGTTGTCGTGATCGCGGGCAAGGGTCACGAGACCACGCAAACGATCGGCGGGGCCGTCAATCCGTTCGACGATCACGCGGTCGCGCAAGCCTTGTTGCGCGAGATCGAGCAATTGGGAGCGCAAAAATGATCGCCGTCATGATCGCGGGAGCAACGGCAATGCTGGCCGCGCTGTTCGGGACTCGCTACCTGATCACGTTCTTCCGCGATCGCGGCAAGGGCCAGCCGATTCTGGGTAAGGACGACCACGGTCCAGAACACCACATGCACAAGCAAGGCACGCCGACGATGGGCGGGCTCGCGATCGTCGTCGCCGCGCTACTCGGCTGGCTAGTGGCGCACTTGCGGCCAGGGCTCGCGCTTTCGGACCAGACGATGATCATGTGGGTTGGCGTCGCCGTGATGGGAACCATGGGTTTCCTCGACGACTACATCAAGGTACGCAAGGGCCACAACCGGGGCATCTTCTGGAAGCGCAAGAGCTACATCACGCTGGGGCTTTCGGTCCTTCTCGCGTGGTGGCTGGTCGCCGCAACCGGATTGAGTGAGACGCTCTCGTTTACCCGCTCAACGCTGCCGGGTTGGCATCTGCCATGGCCATTACTCGTTGTGCTGTCGGGACTCATCGTGTGGAGCACGAGCAATTCGGTGAATGTCACTGATGGCCTCGATGGCCTGGCCGCCGGCTCAGCGATGATGGGGTTCCTCGCTTTCACGATCATCGCCTACTGGGCATTCCGTAACCCCGACGTATACGGCGCAGTAGTCAACCCCCTCGACCTTGCCGTGTTTGCTGCCGCGTTCGGCGGTGCGTGCGCAGGTTTTCTTTGGTTCAACGCGGCACCAGCGCGCATCATCATGGGCGATGTTGGCGCGCTCGGGTTGGGCACCGCGTTAGCGCTGCTTGCGCTGACTACGAACACTCAATTGCTGTTGATCCTGATTTGCGGCATCAACGTGATGGAGGCTGGCTCGGTCGCGGTGCAAATGACCATCTTCAAAGCATCAGGCCGCAAGAAGCGTTTCTTCCGCATGACTCCGATCCACCATCACTTCGAACTCTCCGGTTGGCCGGAGACAACAGTCATCATCCGATTCTGGATCATTTCGGGCGTGTGCGTCGCTAGTGCGCTCGGCATCTTCATCGGCGACTTCACGCGCGTGACTGAGAACCTCCGATGACGAAGCCGATCGCATTGGTGTATGGCCTCGCACTCGCCGGCGATGCGCTCGCGCATCAGCTCGTAAAGCGCGGCTGGTCTGTACTCGTCGCGGACGACAATCCAACCGAGGCCAAGCGCGCGCTGGCTCGCGGTCTTGGAGCGACGCTCGGTGGCCAACCCGATGCTCCGGGACTGGAACAACTCGTCGAACAGTGCGACATGGTGTGCCCGGCGCCTGGTGTTCCCGAGACCCACGCCGTCATCACCGCCGCTTGTCACGTCGGTGTGCCGATCCGGACAGAGATCGATCTTGCTTACGAGTGGGAACAAGAGCGTCCGCAAGGGCCACGCCCGATTCTCGCCATCACCGGCACAGACGGCAAGACAACGACAACAATGCTGGTGGCGCACATCTTGAATACCGCAGGGCATCGCGCTGCGGCCGTCGGCAACACCGAAGTGCCGTTCGCCGCTGCTCTCGACGGCGAAGCGTTTGCCGATGTCGATGTGTTCGCTGTCGAGTGCAGCAGCTTTCGATTGAACTGGCTCGATTCGTTTCGTGCGGAAGCTGCGGTTTGGTTGAACCTCGCGCCGGATCACCAGAACTGGCACAATTCGATGGCCGCTTACGAAGCGGCGAAGGCCCGCATTTGGGCACATCGCCGCTCGACTGACGTCGCAATCGGCTTTGCCGACGATCCGATCGTGATGCGCAACCTGCAAGCCGCTGGCGGAATCACGCGCACGTTCGCGACCAGTGATGCCGACTACCACGTCCACTCGTCGCCTAACGGCGGACATCTCGTCGGTCCTGCCGGCGTCATAGCGGCGGTGAGTTCGATGACGCGAGCGCTGCCGCACGATCTGACCAACGCATTGGCAGCGGCAGCGTTGGTGCTCGAGACCGGTCTCGCGGATGTTCCCGCAATCGCCGCTGCACTCGCAACCTTCCGCCATCCGCCGCACCGCATCGAACCGGTCGGGGTAATCGATGGTGTGCGTTGGTTCAACGACTCGAAGGCAACGTCGCCGCACGCCGCTCTGACTGCCATTCGATCCTTCGATCATGTCGTGTTGCTGGCTGGCGGACTCAACAAAGGTCTCGACTTGTCGAGCCTGGCGACGGAGAAGGATCGCATCAAGGCGGTAATTGGATTGGGTTCGTCGGCCGGTGACATCACCGATGCGTTTGAGGGCCTGTGCCCCACAAGTGTCGCAACCTCTATGAAAGAAGCCGTGTCGATGGCCGACAAACTCGCTGTAGTCGGCGACGTCGTGTTGCTCTCGCCAGCGTGCGCGAGTTTCGATTGGTATCCCACGGGTGGTTACCCAGAGCGCGGCGACGACTTCCGTCAACTCGTAGCAGAACTAGCAGGCGCTCGTGGCTAGCTCTGCAACACTCATCGGCGATCGCAGGCGAGCGGCGCACGCGCGACTCGACGCGATGCGACGCCATCCGACCCGACGGACCGATGTGCGCCCGGCCGCGCCGCCGCCGGCTGCGTTCTACGTCATCGCCGTCGTGACCACCGTGCTGACAATGCTCGGTCTCGTGATGGTGATGTCGGCGACTTCCATCAAGGAGTTCAATGACGGTCGCTCGCCATGGGGATTGTTCAACAAGCAACTGCTGTGGGCAATTGTCGGCTGCTTCGGACTTTGGTTCGCGATGCGAGTCCCGACACGTCGTTGGCGACCACTGATTCCGCCGTTGCTACTCGGTGCCTGCGGACTGATGTTGTTGCCTTTTCTTGATGGCATCGGCAGTCGAGTCAACGACGCCAGTTCGTGGGTCGTGATCGGTCCGCTGAACTTTCAGCCGAGCGAGTTCTTGAAGCTGGCCGTCCTGCTCGCTTGCGCCAAACTGTTGGCGTCTCGGCACGACGAGATGTACGACCCAAAGCGCACAATGTTTCCAGTTCTCGCCATCGCGCTCGTCGCGGCTTCGCTCTGCCTCGTACAGGGCGATCTTGGGTCGGCGATCGTGCTTGGTTGCATCGTGTTCGCGATGGTCTTCGTGGCCGGCGCTCCATTGCTACCGATGATGGCTGCCGGCTCGGTCGGCATGGTCGGCGCGCTGATGTTCGTGGCGTCAAGCCCGCGCCGTCAGGCGCGCTTCACGGCGTTCATGGATATTGCGACGCACAAGGACCACCTCAGCTATCAGACGTGGCAGGCGATGATCTCGATTGCCGAAGGTGGAGTAACGGGCTCGGGCGTTGGCCGCGGCGGTACCAAGCTCGGCGAGTTCCTGCCGCTCGCGCAGAGCGACTTCATCTTCGCGGTCGTGGCAGAAGAACTTGGAATGATCGGTGTCGTCGCGGTGCTCGGCGGTTTCATGGCGCTCGCGTATGCGGGTGTTCAGGTTGCACTGCTCGCGACTCACGATCGGTTTGAGCAATTGCTTGCGGGCGGAATTGCATGCTGGTTAGTAGTGCAGACCATCATCAACGTCGGGGGTGTGACTGGCCTGCTGCCCGTTACCGGCCTCACCTTGCCCTTCTTCTCGACGGGCGGTAGCTCGCTGTTTGTCACCCTGGTGGCGATGGGTCTGCTGCTCAACGTCGCTCGCAACGTGCGATGACGCGCACCGCCGCGGCTGGCGGAACGTTCGCCGTGATCACCGGTGGCGGTACTTCTGGCCACGTACTTCCCGCACTCGCCATCGCCGACGCGTTAGTGGCAGCAGGTCATGAGCGCGACTCGATCCACTACGTCGGCGGCGAACACGGCGTTGAGGTCGCGCTGCTGGCACCAACGGGATACCCAACCACCTTTCTCGACGTCGTCGGATTGCAGCGCAACTTCTCGAAGCGGAATCTCGCATTCCTGCCCAAGTTGCTGCGCTCGGTGCGCGCGGCCAAACGGTTGCTTCGAGAACTGCAGCCGGCGGTCGTGGTCAATGTCGGTGGCTACGCCAGCTTTCCTGCGACGTACGCGGCTCGGCGCAGAAAGGTTCCGTATGTCGTCGTGTCTTGGGATCATCGGCCAGGCCTTGTGTCGCGACTGATGGGGCGGGGGGCGACCGCATGTGCCGTGGCCAACGTCGACTCGTCGCTACCAAATGCGCGGGTCACGGGTGCGCCAGTGCGATCCGAAATCATTGGGCTCGATCGGGCGTCGTCGCGCGAGTCTGCTCGCGAACTGCTCGACCTCGCTGGCGATCGCTTCGTCGTCGCGGTCGTGTGTGGGTCGCTCGGCGCCGCCGCAATCAACACGGTGGTATCCGAAGCAGTCGATCGCCTCGCATCGCGTCGTGATCTGGCGATTTATCACGTTGTCGGTGAACGGTTCCTTGGACAAGCCGCGCCCAGTCGCGACGGCCAATCCGGCATTCTGTATCGCGTGATTGGCTACGAAGCGCAGATGGCGAACCTATACGCCGCTGCTGATCTGCTGATTACGCGCGCTGGCGCGGGCACGTTGGCTGAACTGGCAACAGTCGGGGCCCCGGCGATCGTTGTACCGTGGCCCGACGCGTCCGAGAACCATCAACTGGCGAACGCCAAGTTGCTCGCGGATGTTGGGGCGGTTGTGCTGATCGAGCAGGACGCCTTGACACCCGAGCGACTGATAGCCGAGGTCGAGCATTTCCTGACGGAACCGACCGCGCTCGCCGAGCTGGCAGCGAACGCCCGCGCTGCCGGCGCCGTTCATCGCAGTGGAAAACTGGTCGCACTGATCGAGGAAGTTGCCAACCGATGAGCGCGTTCGACTTGTCGCAGCGGCGCTCGGTGCACGTCATCGGAGTCGGTGGGCCCGGTATGAGCGCGATCGCCATTGCGCTTGCCGAGATGGGTCACACCGTGTCGGGCAGCGACATGCGCGAGCAAACCGTGCTCGAGCGAGTTCGTGCCGCTGGCGTGCAGGTGAACGTGGGCCACTCGCGAGTGGTGGTACACGGGTGCGATGCGGTTACCTATAGCACCGCCATCCCCGAGCGAAACATTGAACGCGACGAAGCCGTTGCGACGGGAGTTCCCGCGCTCCATCGATCGGCGATGTTGGCGGCGATTTGCGCGCAAGCGAAGTCGCTCGGCGTTGCTGGCACTCACGGCAAGACCACGACGGCGTCGATGCTGATGTTGATCCTTGCGCACGCGGGTTGGCGGCCGAGTTTCGTGATCGGCGGCGACGTCACGGATATGGGAACGGGCGCGCAGTGGACTGGCGGCGAGTGGTTCGTCGTTGAAGCTGATGAAAGCGACGGAACTCATCTTGCGCTCCCGTTGCACGGCACCATCCTCACCAACGTCGAGGCCGACTTCTTGGACTTCTACGGCTCTTTGGAGGAGATGGTTGCTGGCTTTGATCGTTACCTGAATCAGGTGGTGGGTCCGAAAGTGCTCTGCCTCGACGACGAGGTTTGTGCCCGACTTGCCGCCGCTCACAATGCGACGACATATGGCACATCGCCATCGGCTGACTTCCGCGCGTGCAACATCAAAGCGGGCAACGGCGCCATGACCTTCGACGTTGAACACAATGGGTCGAGTCTTGGTTCGGTATCGCTGCCGCTGCGCGGTTTGCATAACGTTCTCAACGCCACCGGTGCACTCGCCATGGCGATAACGATCGGTGTCCCGTTCGAAGTAGTTGTCGCGGCGCTTGCCAAGTTCGGGGGCGTCGCTCGACGATTCGACATTAGAGGAGTCGACGACGGCGTCACCTTCGTGGATGACTATGCGCACTTGCCTGCCGAGATCGCCGCAGTACTCGCGGCTGCTCGCGGCAGCGGCGACGGTTGGCGCAGAGTCATCGGAGTCTTTCAACCGAATCGATTCAACCGCATGGCCACGATGTCGCCCGACTATCGCGACTCGTTCGCCGACGCTGATGTCGTTGTGCTGACCGAGATTTACCCGTCGGGTACCACGCCGATTCCGGGAGTTACTGGCAAATTGGTAGTCAATGCCGTACTAGACGCCCATCCAGGTAGCACGATGGTGTGGATGCCGCGACGTGACGACCTTGTCGATTATCTCGCTCGCAACTTGCGTGCTGGCGATGTCTGCGTTTCGATGGGTTGCGGCGACATCAGCTCCCTGCCCGATGAAGTGCAACTTCGACGAGCGACATTTCGTTCAACTAGCAGTTCAACTAGTAGGTCAACTAGTAATTCAACGGCGCGGCAACGATGAACACTGCTCATCAGGAGGCATTGAGTCGCCTTGGCGCCATCGCGACTGCGAACGAGTCGCTGGCGCCGTACACGACCTACAGAGTTGGAGGCGCCGCTGCGGTATTCGTATCTCCGCGCAATGAGGACGACCTGCACCTCATCGCCGCGGTCGTGCGCGACACCGAATTGCCGACGCTTGTCGTGGGACGCGGATCAAACCTGCTGATCGCCGACTCGGGGTTCCCAGGCATCGCGATCTCATTGGCGACGATGGCCGAGTGGGTGCGATTCGAAGATGTGGTCGTGCATGTGGGTGCGGCGATGGCGCTGCCAGTGCTCGCCCGACGATGTGTTGCCGCTGGCCTCGTCGGTTTCGAGTGGGCGGTGGGTGTACCGGGGTCGGTCGGCGGAGCCGTTCGTATGAACGCGGGTGGTCACGGCAGCGACATGGCTGCGACGCTGATCGGTGTGCACCTTCTTGACTTGCGCACCTCCAGTCATGCGTGGGTCGCCGTCGAGCAGTTGGGGCTGCGGTTTCGGGGTTCCGACGTTGGCGACCATCAGGTCGTGCTCGATGCACGGCTGCGTCTGCAGCACGGCGACACTCATGCTGCTGAGGCGACCTTGGCCGAGATCGTTCGCTGGCGGCGCGAGCATCAACCCGGCGGTCAGAACGCGGGCTCGGTGTTTGTGAATCCGATCCCCGGTCAGTTGGCTGCGGCAGAACTGATCGACAAACTCGGGCTGCGCGGTTTCCGTATCGGTGGAGCATCAGTGAGCGAAAAGCACGCGAACTTCATCCAGGCGGGGGAGGGGTGCACCGCAAGCGACGTCCGCGCCGTCATCGAGCATGTGCGCGCTGAGGTGCAGCGCGCAATGGGTGTCGAGCTTCGTAGCGAAGTGACTTTGGTCGGGTTCAACGATCATGACTGAGCCACCTATCGAGGACAACCCGTCCGACGACGTGCTCGAAGAATTGCTCGGCGCGTTCTCAGTCGACTCTTCTGCTGACGGTGCTGATGAGTCGACGGGTGATCAGCCGGAGAAGTACGACTTTGACGACCCATCAATCGATCGCCTGCTTGGCATCGCGCCAGACGCACCGACCGTCGTAGCGCCAGTCGTCATTCCAAAGGTCGAGTCCGTCAGTTCTGCGCCGGCTCCGTCCGACAAGGGCAAGTTGCAAAAGGTCGAGCCACCGACACCGAAGGCAGCGAAGGTCAAGCCGGAGAAAGTCAAGAAGTCGAAGAACAAGGAAGCCGCCGAGCGCGCAACGATTGTCATTGGCGCTGACGAACTTCCCGACGCGGTATATCTCGATGTCGAGCGCGAGGAGAAGTTCCTTGAGCGACGAACCGAAGAGGGCAATAAGGATCGCTCGACGATTGTCATCACTGACTTTGACGATGTAGCCGCGGTCGATGCATCGGCAGTGCGCTCGACGCTTGGCGGCGGCGACCGGATTCGAGCTCGCCGCATTTCGGTTCGCCGTGCTGAGGGCCGACGCCGGCTGCGTTGGGTGGCAATTGGGCTCGCGGCAGTCGCCATTCCAGTAGCGACGCTGGCAGTGCTTGCATCGCCGCTATTCGATGTCAGCGAGGTCTCAGTGCAGGGAGCGACCTACACCGACGCGGCGCTGCTCGCGTCCATCGTCGACGAGATCACCGGCGACCCAGTCTTGCTCGTCGACACAATGGAGCTTGAACAGCGACTGCGCGCCGACCCTTGGGTCGAGAGTGTCAAAGTCGAGACCGACTTCCCGCACCGCGTGATCATCGACATTCGCGAACGGAAGCCCGTCGCCGCGTTCCAAGGTGGGGACGGCCGCTTTCGAATCATCGACTATGAGGGTCGAGTGCTCGACGTGATCGACGGCATCCCGATCGACTACATGTTGATCACGGGCGATCACCCGGATACAACTCGCGGCCAGTTTGCTGGCGCGCCGTACTCCGCGACGGCCCAGTTAGTGCTCGGGCTACCGTCGGAGATCCGCTCGATCACAGAGTCGGTAAGTCTGAACGCTGCCACCGGGGCGCTTGCGTTGCAGTTCACCGGTGACACCCTCGTGCAACTCGGCGATGCCTCCAACATGGACGAGAAACTCGCACGCCTGCTCAGCGTCGTTCGCGGCGGCCTCGACGGCATCTGCCAGATCGACGTTTCCACACGGGAAGTCGGTAGCGTCCCCTGCTGACTTCTGGGCTAATCCACCGGTTCCACCCCCTACTACCTGGTGTATCACCCTCTCTGACCTGCCAGTTCGCTACGATTGCACCCCAAAAGGTGTTCCACTTGTCCCCTCTCTCTCATATCGCCCCGCTTTACTCCCGCCCGACTTTCACTTGGAGGTATCTCTGATGGCTGGCGCCCCACAGAATTATCTCGCCGTAATCAAGGTGATCGGTGTCGGCGGTGGTGGCGTAAACGCGATCAACCGGATGATCGACGCGGGCCTCAAGGGAGTTGAGTTCGTCGCAGTCAACACTGATGCGCAGGCGCTGCTGATGAGCGATGCCGATGTGAAACTCGATATCGGCCGCGATCTCACGCGTGGGCTGGGTGCTGGCAGCGATCCCGAGATCGGCCGAACGGCAGCCGAGACGCATCGCGACGAGATCGAAGAAGTGATCAAGGGCGCCGACATGATCTTCATCACCGCTGGCGAAGGCGGCGGCACCGGCACGGGCGCTGCTCCCGTAATCGCCGAGGTGGCACGCAGTCTTGGTGCGCTCACCATTGGCGTGGTCACGCGCCCGTTCAGTTTCGAAGGTCGCCGCCGCGCCGTTCAGGCCGACGCTGGCGTGCAGAAGCTGAAAGAGAAGGTCGACACGCTGATCGTCATTCCTAACGATCGCTTGCTCACCGTTTCGAACGAGAAGACCAGTGTGCTCAATGCGTTCAAGATGGCCGACGAAGTACTGATGCAAGGCGTTGCCGGCATCACGAACCTCATCACCACGCCGGGCCTCATCAACACCGACTTCGCCGACGTGAAGATCATTCTCTCTGGCGCCGGCTCTGCGCTGATGGGTATTGGTCAGGCGAGCGGCGACAACCGCGCCGTCACGGCAGCCAAGAATGCAATTAGCAGTCCGATGCTCGAAGCAGCCATCGATGGTGCTCGCGGCATCTTGCTGAACATCACCGGCGGTAGCGGGTTGGGCTTGTTCGAAATGAATGCGGCCGCGGAAATCATCCACGGCGTTGCTCACCCCGACGCAAACATCATCTTCGGCGCCGTCATCGACGACGAGATGGGCGACGAAGTGAAGGTCACCGTGATCGCTGCAGGGTTCGATCGCTGGGATAGCAGTGGTGGCATGTCGACCTCTGGCACCGGTCGCGCAGCGCCGAAGCTGGTCTCGACGCCGAAGTCGGGCTCGGGATTGAAAGATCTGTTTGCCGATGGCAACGCCGATCCGCTCGACGGCGACGACGACTTCGATGTCCCTTCCTTCTTGAAGTAAGTGGACTTCGACGCTCTAGTTGCCGAGCGACTGCAGTCCGTTCACGACCGAATTGCTCGCGCGGGTGGTTCCGATGTGGCGGTGCTGCCGGTCACAAAGTCGTTCCCGATTGAGGCTTGCTGGGCGGCATATCGCGCAGGTTGCACGGCGGTCGGCGAGAACTATGCGCAGGAACTAATCACCAAGTTCGCCAATAACCCGCCGCCGATCGCCGTCCACTTCATTGGCCAACTGCAAACGAACAAGGTGCGCATGCTGGCACCGATCGTGGCGCTGTTTGGCTCGGTCGACCGGCAATCACAGGTCCGCGAATTGGCCAAACGGGCTTCCGGCGCTCGCGTGCTCGTGCAGGTTCAAGCCCCCGGCACCGAAGGCAAGGCCGGATGCCCAATCGCCGATGTGCCTGCGCTGGTCGAGCTGGCATCAACGGCGGGATTGCGCGTCGAAGGGCTAATGGCCGTTGGGCCCGCGGCCGGCGACCCGGAGACGGCTCGGCCGCTGTTTCGTTCTGTGCGCGCCCTCGCTACCCAACTCGGGTTGACGACGTGCTCGATGGGCATGAGCGACGACCTCGAAATCGCCGTTCAGGAGGGCAGTACGCAAGTCCGCATCGGCACAGCACTCTTCGGCGAGCGTCCTCATCCCGACACGCTGGTGCGATAGCCTCATAATCCATGTGGAAGAAGGCGATGGACTATTTGGGCCTTGGCCCCGACGACGCCTACGACGATTACGACGACGCGCCCGAGCCCGAACCACGACCGTCGCGCCAATCGCGCGCACCGCGCGATGAGCCACCACGTCAGCAGGGTGGCTATGTCGACGATTACGACGAGCCGCCGCCGCGTTCGAATCCTGGTCGCGCCAGCTTTCCGAGCCATGCAACCGCCAGTCCCGACGTCGCGGTTCGTCGGCCGGTGCCCGCAGGTGATCACTCCAGCGTAAAGCCGCGCCCGCAGAACCCCAGAATCATTCCGATTACTAAGGGAGGCGCAGGCGCAGGCGTTAGCGGCGACCCTTACACGGTGAAACCGCGCCGCTTCGATTCAGCGCAAGAGTTGGCCGACAAGTTCAAGGAAGGGCTTCCGGTCATCATGAACCTCGAGGCAGCCGATCGCGAGGTTTCTCGTCGGTTGATCGATTTCGCCAGTGGTCTTTGCTACGGACTTAACGGCAGCATGGAAAAAGTTGCCAGTGGCGTCTATTTGTTGAAGCCGTTGGCGCACCCGACCGGCTACGACGACGGCGGTTACGGAGCCTGATGGACCTCAGTCCGCAGCAGATTCGTGCCATTGACTTCAAGTTGGTCAAGAAGGGTTACGACCCCGATCAGGTCGATGCGTTCAAGGACGAAATCGCCGCGGTCGTCGAGACAGCGCACAACCAAGCAATCGCCATGGAGGCGAGAGCTCGCGCCGCTGTAGCGAAGTTGCACGAGGTGTCGCAGAGCGCACCCGCGCCCGAGCGTGCGCAAGAGCGTGCGATCGAAGGCTTTTCCGCGAGCGACAACGATGTCATCACACGCACGCTTGCTCTCGCGCAACGCACGGCCGACTCAGCGGTCGCCGAGGCGCGAGCAGAGGCCGACGCGATCATCGGTCAGTCGCGCGACGAGGCCGAGCGTCTTCTCGACAACGCACGCACGCTCGCGGCCAAGACAATCGAAGACTCGCGCGCCGATGCCCGCCGCGCGGTTGAAGGCGATCGCGTGCGGGCCGAGAACGAACTGCAGTCTCTACTCGCTCGCCGCGATTTTCTGCTGTCGGATGTCGATCACCTCGAGCAGCATCTACAAGCGCAGCGCGAGCGGCTGCGCGATGCAGCCACGGCCTTGCAGGAAATGGTCGAACGCGTTCCGGCCGGCCTTGGCGAGATCAGGCGGCCGCTGCTTTCGGCGTCTGCCGACCCAGTTGTTGAGTCGCCGCGCGAGAGCACTCCCGTCGCGACGTCGCGTCGCTCGGCGCCTGGCAACGACGAAGTAGTCGAAGCCCTCACCGACGATGACGACGACGATGATGATGATGATGACGACGTTGCACTGTTCGACCGGGAAGACGAACCGATCGAGGAAATGTCCGAGTTGGTGTGGGACGACGAATCCATCGCGGCTGCCGAGCGAGCCTCAGAACTGCCGTTCCGCCAAAGCCCTGGGCCGCCAGCGCGTCCGGGCTCGGTTCGGCCGTCCGCCAATACGCGACGCGGTGGGGTGTCGTCGCCACCGTTCAACGACCCGCTCGCGCAGGACAGCGTGTGGCGCCTGCTCGACGAGGAGGTTGCCGGCGCGCACGCCGGCGAGGGTGACGACATCACGACTGAGGTGCCCATTATCCCTCGCGCTACCGAAACCTTCCGGGTCGGTGGCGACGAGTTGCAATAGCCTGCACTTAACTCTGTTCGCTTCTAAGCCCCTCGGATCACCGTGACTTACCCCACCGTCTCTTCACAACCTTCGTTTCCTGCGGTCGAACTCGATGTACTCGCGTTCTGGGAAGGCGATGCCACCTTCGAGGCGTCGGTCAGCCGACGCGAGGGTGCGGATGAGTACGTGTTCTACGACGGTCCGCCATTCGCCAACGGCCTGCCGCATTACGGCCACTTGCTGACCGGGTTCGTTAAGGACGCGATTCCTCGCTATCGCACGATGCGCGGGCAACAGGTGCACCGCCGCTTTGGTTGGGATTGCCATGGGCTTCCAGCAGAGGTTGTCGCGGAGAAAGAACTTGGCATCAGCGGCCATCCGGCGATCACCAAGTTCGGTATCGACAAGTTCAACGATGCATGTCGGATGAGCGTGCTGCGCTTCACCGATGATTGGCACAGCTACGTCACCCGCCAAGCGCGTTGGGTCGACTTCGCGAATGGCTACAAGACGCTCGACACGCCATACATGGAGAGCGTGATGTGGGCGTTTAAGACGCTGTGGGACAAAGGCTTGGTGTACGAAGGCTTTCGCGTGTTGGCGTATTGCTGGCGCTGCGAGACGCCGCTCAGCAATACCGAAACGCGAATGGACGACGTTTATCGCGATCGTCAAGACCCGGCCATCACCGTGCAGTTTCACCTTGAGAGCGGCGAGCACATACTGGCGTGGACCACTACGCCGTGGACGTTGCCAAGCAACCTCGCGCTCGCGGTCGGCCCCGAGATCGATTACGCCGTCATGGAACAGGCGGACAAGGACGGAGTGAAACAGCGCTACATCCTCGCCGAGTCGCGTCTGGGTGCGTACGAGAAAGAGCTAGCCGGTGCAGTGCAAGTGGGCACGCTTAGTGGTGCGGATCTTGTTGGCCGTCGATACACGCCGCTGTTCCCGTTCTTCGCCGATACCGAGAATGCGTTTCGCGTTCTTGCCGCCGATTACGTCAGTACCGAAGATGGCACCGGCGTGGTGCACATGGCCCCGGGATTCGGCGAGGAAGACCAGATCGTGTGTAACGCGGTCGGCATCCCGACTATCTGTCCGATGGACGAGCACGGCCGTTTCACGGCTGATGTGCCTCCCTTCGCAGGAGTGCACGTATTCGACGCCAACCCCGACGTCATCAAAGACCTGAAGGCTCGTGGTCTCGTCGTGCGCCACGACAGCTATCAGCACAGTTATCCGCACTGCTGGCGTTGCCACGAGCCCCTGGTGTACCGCGCGATCAGTTCCTGGTTTGTGCAGGTGACCGCGTTCCGCGATCGCATGGTCGAGTTGAATCAGCAGATCCGCTGGGTGCCCGAGCACGTCAAGGAAGGCAGCTTCGGTAAGTGGATCGCCAACGCTCGCGATTGGAGTATCAGCCGCAATCGATTTTGGGGTTCACCGATCCCGGTGTGGCGCAGTGATAACCCCGAGTACCCGCGCGTCGATGTGTACGGCAGTATCGCCGATCTCGAACGCGACTTTGGTGTGAAGGTGCCCGACCTGCATCGCCCATACGTCGACGATCTTGTACGAGCAAACCCTGATGATCCGACGGGTAAGTCGATGATGCGGCGGGTGCCGCAGGTGCTGGACTGCTGGTTCGAGTCCGGCTCGATGCCGTTCGCTCAGGTGCATTACCCGTTCGAGAATCGCGATTGGTTCGATACACACAATCCGGGCGACTTCATCGTCGAGTACATCGGGCAAACGCGCGGCTGGTTCTACACACTGCATGTCTTGGCGACGGCGCTGTTCGATCGGCCGAGCTTCACGACCTGTGTCAGCCACGGCATTGTGCAAGGTGACGACGGTCAGAAGATGTCGAAGAGCCTGAACAACTACGTCGACCCCATGGCAACGTTTGATACCTATGGCAGTGATGCCATGCGCTGGTATCTGCTGAGCTCGCCGATCCTGCGCGGCACCGACATGATCGTCGCCGAGGATGGCAGCCGCGATGCAGTGCGCCAGGTGATGTTGCCGATCTGGAACAGCTGGTACTTCCTCAGCTTGTACTCCAATGCTGCGAATACTCAGGGCAAGTTCCGCACCGACAGCACCGACGTGCTCGATCGTTACATCCTTGCCAAGACGCACGACTTGCTCGCGACGATGACAGCGACGATGGACGAGTACGACCTGTTCGGCGCGTGTGCTTCGGTGCGTTCATTCCTCGATGCGTTGACCAACTGGTATGTGCGTCGCAGTCGCGATCGGTTTTGGGCAGGCGATCAGGACGCGATCGACACGTTGCATACGGTGCTGACTCTGTTGTGTCGTGCTCTTGCACCGCTATTGCCGCTGACAACCGAAGCTGTGTATCGGCCCTTGACCGGTGAGCGCAGTGTGCATCTGACTGATTGGCCGTCGGCTGACTCGGTTCCGGCCGACGCTGCGTTGGTCGAAGCAATGGATCTCGCGCGCGATGTGTGCAGCAGCACACTTCGGTTGCGCAAATCGCATCAGCTGCGAGTACGTCAACCGTTGTCGTCGTTGCAGGTAGCAGTCGCCGGTGCCGATCGGTTGGCGCCGTTCCGCGATCTCATCGCTGACGAAGTGAACGTGAAGGGTGTCGACCTCACCGAGGATGTTGCCTCGGTCGCAACGTTCGATCTGCAGGTCGTGCCGGCGGGACTCGGCCCGCGCTTGGGCGACAAGACGCAACACGTGATCAAAGCCGTGAAGACTGGCGATTGGCAACACACCGTTGCCGATGATGGAGCGACCGGAGTGACTGCGGGTGGCATCGCGTTGCTCGATGGCGAGTACGCGCTGAAGTTGGTCGTGCAAGGCGATGGTGCCAGCACACCGATGGCGACCAATGGGGGAGTAGTCGTGCTTGACACGGCGCTGACGCCCGAGCTGACTGCCGAAGGTGTGACCCGTGATCTCGTCCGCATGGTGCAGCAGGCACGCCGCGATGCGGGGCTGCAGGTAAGTGATCGCATCGCGCTGACTCTCGGAGTGCCGGAGAGCGTGCGTCGCCAGGTCGTGGCGTTCCAACACCTACTCACCGACGCAACACTGGCGACATCGCTGACGTGGGGGACTGGCGCGTCGACTTACGAAACTGAGGTCGAGCTTGACGGCGACCCAGTCCACATTGGTGTCACTGTCGCTCAATGAGCGATTGTGTTCGCGAGCATCCCGATGGTGCGGTGCTGCATATTCGGGTTGTCCCCGGTGCGTCAACCGCAAAGGTTGTAGGTCGCCACGGAGCGGAACTCAAGGTTCGCGTGTGTAGCCCGCCCGTCGACGGCCGAGCCAACGACGAAGTGATCCAGGTAGTTGCTGCTGCCTTGAAGGTGCGAGCACGGGAGATCGAACTGATTGCGGGGCACGCGGCCCGATCCAAACAGCTGCTATTCGCCCTTCCAGCGATCGAACTGCGCCGTCGGGTCGATTTACTCCTGAATCCCGTCGATCCCGTCATCGGCACGCTGTCAGCCGGTGAGCGGTAACATCTCCGCCCTGCGCTGAACAAGATTCAGCGCAACCCGCTCTAACCCGCTCTAACGAAGGATCAGCTCTCATGGCCACGGCGAAGAAGTCAACAAAGAAGCCGGCCAAGAAGGCTCCGGCGAAGAAGGCCGCAAAGAAGGCGGCCCCGAAGAAGGCGGCCCCAAAGAAGGCTGCCAAGAAGCCGGCCAAGAAGGCAGTGAAGAAGGCAGTGAAGAAGGCGCCGGCCAAGAAGCCGGTGAAGAAAGCGCCGCCGAAGAAGGTGGCCAAGAAGGCCCCGGCCAAGAAGCCGGCTGCTGCTCCGAAGAAGGCAGCCGCTCCCGCCAAGTTCGTACCCGCGCCACGTGTGGCTACGCCCGTCGCGAAGGGCGCCCCAGCGCCTCGGCCAGTCAAGGCTGCGAAGAAGCCGCCACCGCCGCCACCGCCCGAGCGCCCTCCAGTGAAGGGCGTTACCAAGGATGGCATCGCCTACACCAAGGACTTCGACGCCAAGTGGCTGACCGCGCAGCGAGCGCTATTGCTACTCGAGCGCGCATCAGTGCTTGGCCAGGCTGTGCGGCTGGAAGCAGAAGCCACGCAAATCATCGAAGAGCAAGAGATGGGCGACGTGCAGTTCGACGACGAAGGTGGCGAAGGCGACACGATGGTCGTCGAGCGTGAGCGCGATATTGCTCTCGGCGCGCAAGCCCGTCAGACAGTTGCCGATATCGAGGCAGCGTTAGAGCGTCTGAAGACGGGCGCGTACGGCTACTCGGTCGAGTCGGCTCGTCCGATTCCGCGCGAGCGCCTGGAAGCGATTCCGTGGGCCACAGTGTTGGTGGAAGAGAAGGTCGGCGGGATCGGTCGTCTGTGACCGACGCAAGCGAGGCAACGACTGCCGTCGACTCGTCCGTCGCACCACGAAATCATCTACGGCTCTGCATCGCTTTGGCGTTGGTGATCATCGCGCTCGATCTCGCGACGAAGCATTGGGCGCTTAACGCGCTGTCTGGTGAGCCGCCGCAACACGTCATCTGGACCCTGCAGTGGAACCTCACGTTCAACAGCGGAATGGCGTTCTCGCAAGGCAAAGACATGGGTCCTGTCATCGGCGTGCTTGCTCTACTGGTTGCTGGCTTCGTGGTAGTAGCGGTGCGAAAGCAAGCGCAGAGGATTGTCGCGGTGGCAGCAGGCTTCGTGTTGGGTGGCGCGGTCGGCAATCTCGTCGATCGCATCTTTCGTGACGATGGTTGGCTGCACGGCTCGGTCGTCGACTTCATCGACTTCCAATGGTTCCCGATTTTCAATGTTGCCGACATGGCCGTCAACGTTGGCGGCGCGATCTTCGTGCTGTGGTCGCTGTTCTCGCGAGAGCCGAGTGAAGCCTCGCCATGATCACGGAGACGATTCCGGCAGCGCTCGCCGGCGAGCGACTCGATCGAATCGTCGCGTTGATCATCGATTGCAGTCGCAGCGACGCAGCGGCGCTCGTTGCCGCTGGCGGAGTTCACCTCGATGGCGAGCTGTTCCTCGTCGGCAAAGCGCGCATAACTGAAGGCCAAGTGGTCGTCATCGATGAGTCGTTGATACCGACGATTCCGCCGCCACAACCCGATGACACGATCGAGTTCAAGGTCGTTCACGTCGACGACGACCTGATCGTGGTCGATAAGCCAGCGGGCCTGGTCGTCCACCCCGGCGCGGGAAACTTGGCGGGCACGCTCGTGAACGGACTGCTCGCGCGCTTTCCCGAGATTGCGGAAGTCGGCGAAGCACATCGCCCAGGGATCGTTCACCGCCTCGACATCGGTACGTCGGGATTGTTGGCAGTTGCGCGCACTCAGCGCGCGTACCACGCCCTTGTCGCGGCGCTGGCGGCACACGATGTCGGTCGTGTGTACCGGGCATTGGTGTGGGGTCATCCGGACAATCAGAACGGTGTAATCGATGCGCCGATCGGCCGCGACATTCGCGACCCGATGAAGATGGCGGTCGTCGTCGCCGGCAAGGCAGCACGCACTCGCTATCGCGTGCTGAAGGAGTACGTCACGCCCACCGCGGCGGCCGCGCTCGAGTGCAGGTTGGAGACGGGTCGCACCCATCAGATTCGCGTCCACCTCGCCGCCATCGGCCACCCAGTGGTCGGTGACGCCTCGTACGGAGGCGTACGCACCGGCATCTCGCCACCAAGGCCGTTCCTGCACGCAGCCGCGCTGGAGTTAAGCCATCCGGTCACCGGCGAACCGCTGAAGTTCGCCTCGGAGCTGCCCCCAGACCTCGCGCAAGTCGAAGCTGCCCTGTCGTGATTACTCGACACCGACCTACGTGCGCATGAGAGGCTCGGACGATGGAACTTGAAGGGATGAAGGCGGATCTGCATCGTTACTTGCAGGTCGGACGCGACGCGTTGCTGTGGAAGTTGGAAGGGTTGTCGGAGTACGACATTCGCCGACCGGTCACACCGACCGGAACGAACCTGCTCGGCATCGTGAAGCATGTCGCGAGCGTCGAAGCGGGCTACCTCGGCGAGATCATGGGTCGCCCGTTTGGGGAATCGTTCCCGTGGTTCGCTGATGATGCCGAACCGAACGCTGATATGTGGGCGACACCCGACGAAACCCGAGAGGACATCGTTGCGTTGTACCGCAGGGTCTGGGCACACAGCGACGCCACGATCGAGTCACTCGACCTTACGTTTGAAGGCATCGTGCCGTGGTGGCCGGAGGACAAGCGAATCGTGACGTTGCATCGACTGCTCATCCACATGATCGCGGAGACTCAGCGCCACGCGGGCCAAGCCGACGTCGTGCGCGAGACGATCGACGGTGCGGTAGGTCTACGCGCGGACAACGGCAACCTGCCAGAGGGCGATGCGGATTGGTGGGCCGACTATTGCAGTCGCGTAGAGGCCGCAGCACGCGCCGCGAGCCAGTAGATAGTCGAGTGTTTGCTGCAGCCGAGTGTTTCGTGCCTGCTAGCGGGCAGGAAACACTCGACAGGGCCGCTGGGGCTACGAGCGCTGTGGGGCTAGGCCGGCTTCGGCCAACGCGTTCGGCCATGGCGCGACGCCACGGGCCGCATCGGCCACGGTTTGCAACGTGAAGCCGTCCAGGATGTGGCGCATGTGTTCGCCCGACGCCTTCCAGATCGCGAGCAACACGCATTGCCCTTCGTGGTCGCAGGCGCCATCCTGATGTGGCTCGCCGAAATCGCCGAGCGTGATCGGCCCATCGACTGCGCTGAGGATCTCGCTGATCCGAATTTGTGCGGGCGGACGGGCGAGTACGTAACCGCCGCCGACACCGCGCTTGGATCGCACGAGGCCGGCACCCTTCAGTGCGAGCAGAATCTGTTCGAGGTAAGGCTGCGGAAGCGCGGTGCGCTCGGCGATGTCGCGGACCGACGTTGGCACGGTCTGCTCATCGTGCAGAGCAAGCGACAGCAGCGCCCGACACGCATAGTCACCTTTGCTCGAAACGCGCACAGGGCCATCGTAGTGTCATAGTTGGCTAGTGAGATTGTGACCCCCAAACCGACCCTTCCCCAGTACAACGGCGCCAACGTGCGCGGGATTGTGCCCGCGCTACTCGCTCCCAAAGGTGCCGGGTTGCCGTCGTGGTTCCCGTCATCGCTCGCCACGGCGCGCCAGGTCGTGCTGCTCGTGCTCGACGGACTGGGCTGGGAGCAGCTGCAGGATCGTCATGCCGTCGCCCCAACGTTGGCGGCGATGCAAGGTGGGCCGATCACGACTGTCGCTCCGTCGACTACGGCAACCGCGCTGACATCAATCACGACTGGCCTAACGCCCGGCGAGCACGGGCTTGTCGGATACCGGATGGAGCTAGCCGGCGAGGTACTGAACGTGTTGCGCTGGCACGGCGATAGGGGCGAGCTGCGCCGGAAGTTCGCGCCTGCCGAGACGCAACCGTTCGAGCCGTTCATGGGCGAACGCGTAGCGGTAGTCAGCAAAGCGGAACTCGAGTCGACTGCATTCACAGAGGCTCATCTGCGCGGGTCCGAGCAGGTCGGGTGGCGCGCGGCGTCGAGCTTGCCGTTGATCGTCGCCGAACATCTGCGCCGCGGCGATCGACTGGTGTACGCGTATTACGACGGAGTCGACAAGATCGCGCACGAGCGTGGTCTCGGCGAGTTTTACGACGCCGAATTGCGCGCAGCCGATGGGATGGTCGCGGACTTGATCGAGCTCTTGCCACCAGGCGCTGCCCTGTTGGTCACCGCCGATCACGGTCAGGTTGATATTGGAACGAGAATCGTCACGCCGCACGACGACGTGTTGAAGATGACGCGCGATCAAAGTGGCGAAGGCCGCTTTCGTTGGCTGCATGCGAAGCCCGGCGCGGCCGCCGATCTGCTCGCCGCCGCACAATCGCATCACAGCGATGTGGCGTGGGTGCACAGCCGTGCCGAGTTGATCGAAGCCGGATGGTTCGGACCAGTGGTCAGCCAACCGGTCGCTGCGCGCTATGGCGACGTAGCACTCGTCCCGCACGAGCCGATCACCTTCCACGACCCCGACGACAGCGGCCCATTCCCACTGATCTGCCGACACGGCTCGCTGACATCAGCAGAAATGCTCGTGCCGCTGTTGGCATTTACAAACGAACAGTGAGACTGGGAGCCATGACTGACGAGAACAAGACGCCGACTTCCGAGACGCCGCCGACGGCCGAACCCGAAGCGGCGCCGAGCGAGACGGTGACCGAGCCGGCCAAGGTGATGCGCATTGGGTCGATGGTGAAGCAGCTGCTCGAAGAGGTGCGTCAGAGTCCGCTTGACGAAGCGAGCCGCGAACGCCTCGCAGAGATTTACGAACGCTCGATCGTTGAAGTGAGCGAAGCGTTGTCGCCCGACTTGCGCGAAGAACTGCACATGCTGGCGCTGCCGTTCAAAGATGGCGTCGTGCCTTCGGAGAGCGAATTGCGCGTCGCCAAGGCGCAGCTCGTTGGGTGGTTGGAAGGCTTGTTCCACGGCATCCAGGCGACGCTGTTTGCTCAGCAACTGGCTTCGCGCCAGCAGCTCGAGCAGATGCGTCAGCTGCCACCCGGAATGGCGCAGGGCCGCGATCAGGCGGTCGAGGCCACCGAACGTCCCGGCACCTATCTCTAGCTGCCCGTTTTCTCGTCCCCGGCATCGCGGCTATGGTCACCGAATCACATTGCTGTAGTTCACTAAGCAGTTAACTCCACTTCTCTCGCCGTCAAGGAGGTTCGCGCCCGTGGGCGACTCGTTCACCCACCTGCACGTCCACACCGAGTTCTCGATGCTCGACGGTGCAGCGCGTCTCGACGATCTTGTCGCGAAGGCAGTTCAAGACGGCCAGCCGGGTCTCGGCATCACAGACCACGGCAACATGTATGGCGTCCTCGACTTCTATAAGGAGTGTCGTGCGCAAGGCGTGAAGCCGATCATCGGCACCGAGGCGTACATGGCGTACGACAGTCGCCACGAGCGGCCTGCACGACGTGGGCGCGTCGACGACTCGGGCGGCGACACCGAGGGCGGCAAGAAGCTGTACTACCACCTCACGTTGTTGGCGGAAAACAACGAGGGCTATCGCAACCTGATTCAGCTCGCAAGCTTGGCCTTCCTCGAGGGCTACTACTACAAGCCGCGCATGGACTGGGAGTTGCTCGAGCGGTATCACGGCGGCCTCATGGCCACGACCGGTTGTCTCGGCGGCCAAGTGTTGCAAGCACTAATTCAAGGCGACGAGAAAGGCGCGCTACAGAAGGCGGGCCGACTGCAAGAGATCTTCGGCAAGGACAACTTGTTCGTCGAGTTGCAAGACCACGGCATCCAAGCGCAGCGCGACACGAACCCGAAGCTGATCGAAATCGCCCGCAAGATTGGTGCACCACTGCTCGCCACCAACGACTCGCATTACGTGCATCGCGACGATCACGAATCGCACGACGCGCTGCTGTGCGTGCAGACCGGCGCAACCATCGCCGACCCGAAGCGTTTCAAGTTCGAGGGCCAAGAGCATTACCTCAAGTCGGCTGCCGAGATGCGCTACCTGTTCCGCGACTTTCCGGAAGCGTGCGATAACACGCTGTGGGTAGCGGAACGCGCGCAAGTCGAAATCGAGTTCGGCAACCCACAGTTGCCCAACTTCCCCGTGCCAGAGGGATTTGTCGACGACGCGAGTTATCTCGACTACCTCACTTGGCAGGGCGCGACGCAGCGATGGGGCGAGCGCTTACCCGACGACGTTCGCGATCGGTTGGCGTACGAACTGCTGACAATCGAGAACATGGGCTTCGCTTCGTACTTCTTGATCGTGTGGGATCTCATCAAATACGCGAAAGACAAGGGCATTCGCGTCGGACCGGGTCGTGGTTCGGCCGCCGGCTGTGCGGTTGCGTATTGCCTGCGCATCACCGATCTCGACCCGATCAAATACGACTTGCTGTTCGAGCGCTTCTTGAACCCGAGCCGCATTTCCATGCCCGACATCGACATGGACTTCGACTCTCGCTACCGCGACGAAATGATCCAGTACGCGGCGCAACGCTACGGCCGCGATCACGTCGCGCAGATCATTACTTTCGCCACCATCAAGGCGCGCAACGCGGTTCGCGACGCGGCGCGCGTTCTCGGGTATCCGTACGGCATGGGCGACAAGATCGCGAAGCTGATGCCGCCGCTGGTGATGGGTCGCGACACGCCGCTGCGCTACTGCTTCGAGGACGATCCGGCTTATCGCGACGGCTACAAGGCTGCCTCAGATCTACGAGCGTTGGTCGATATCGATCCTGAGGTTAAGCGAATCGTCGACGTGGCTAAGGGGCTCGAGGGACTGAAGCGCAGCGATGGCATTCACGCCGCGGCCGTCGTGATCACCAAAGATCCGGTGATCAGTTACCTGCCTGTGCAACGCAAGCCCGAGGCCGGGGGACTGCCCGAGAACGCACCAATCGTCACTCAGTTTGAAATGCACGGCGTCGAAGAACTCGGCCTGCTGAAGATGGACTTTCTGGGTCTGCGCAACCTCGATGTCATCACCGACACGGTCGCCATGGTTCGCGCCACGAAGGACCCGGACTTCGATATCGACGCGGTGGCACTCGACGATCCGGCGGTGTTCGCGCTGCTCGGTCGCGGCGACACGATGGGCGTGTTCCAACTCGAGTCACCGCCGATGCGCACGCTGTTGCGCGCGCTTGCGCCGACCTCGTTCGGAGACGTATCCGCGGTCTTGGCGCTCTATCGCCCTGGGCCGATGGGCGTCAACATGCACTACGACTATGCCGACCGCAAGAACGGTCGCCAAGAGGTCAGTTACTTCCACGAAGACGCCAAAGAGCTACTCGGCGACACCTATGGCCTGATGATTTATCAGGAGAGCGTGATGCGCGTCGCGCAAAAGTTCGCCGGGTACTCGCTCGCCGACGCCGACAACCTGCGTAAGGCAATGGGCAAGAAGTCGCGCGAGGTAATGGCCGCCGAGCGGATCAAGTTCGAGGCTGGCTGCGAGGCTGCTGGCTACACCCGCGCGCTCGGCGTCGAGCTGTTCGAAGTGATCGCCCGCTTCGCCGACTACGCGTTCACCAAGAGCCACGCCTTTGGCTACGGGTTGGTCACGTACCAAACCGCGTACCTGAAGGCCCACTACCCAGTCGAATACATGGCGTGCTTGCTGTCGTCGGTGAAGAGCAGCATCGATCGTGCGGCTGTGTACCTCAGCGATGCACGAGCGATGGGCTTGAAGGTGCTGACTCCCGATCTGAATCGCTCAATCACGGAATTCGCGGCGCTGTCGCCAGCCGATGTCCCGGTCGATGTCGTACTGCCGCTTGGCAGCCCCGGCGCGATCACGTTCGGTCTCGCCGCCATCCGCAATGTTGGCGAAGGCTTAGTCGAACTCTTGCTGCGCGAGCGCGACCTGAACGGACCATTCGATTCGTTCCACGACTTCGTGGAACGCGTGCCAGAACAAGTGCTGAACAAGCGCACCGTCGAGTCGCTGATCAAGGCAGGCGCGTTCGATTCGCTCGGCCATCCGCGCAAGGGCCTCTTACTGGTGTTTGAACAAATCATCGACGGCACTGTCGTGCGCCGTCGCGAACGCGATCAGGGCGTGATGAGTCTGTTTGGTGACCTCGGTGGCGACGACTCAGCGCACGGATTCAGCGAACGCGTCTCGATACCGACGCTCGAGTTCGACAAGAGCGATCGCCTGCGCTTTGAGAAGGAAATGCTCGGCCTCTACATCAGCGACCATCCTCTGCTCGGTGTCGAGGCTGCCCTGCGCCGCAAGGTCGATTGCTCGGTAGCCGATGCCGCCGAAAAGGAAGACGGCGCAATAGTGATGCTTGGCGGCGTCATCACCAACATGTCGCGCAAGTACACGAAGAAGGGCGATCAGATGGCGGTCTTCGTCCTGGAAGATCTCGATGCTGCCATCGAGGTGACCGTGTTCCCGCGTGTGCTCAGCGAGCAGGGTCACAAACTGGTCGACGACGCCATCGTGACTGTGCGCGGCCGCATCGACAAGCGCGACGAAACCCGGCCGGGCTTCATGGCGCAAGACGTGCAGATCCTCGAGCTCCTCGATGCCGGCAACTCGGCGCCGCTGCGACTGCGGGTGCCAGCAACGTCGTTGAACGAGCTGAAGATCCACCAGATCCGCAAGATCCTGCGCGATCACCCAGGCAGTTCGCCCGTGTATCTGCACATCGGCCAAGGCAAGATCCTGCGCCTGGCCGACGAGTTCTGCGTCGATCTCGACCGAGTAGTGGGCGAGTTGCGCATGGCCCTAGGTCACGACGCTGTCGTTCTCTAGACCCGCCTAACGAGTCCATTGGGCAATTCCCTTATGTGCACTAGGCGTGCCCGATGGCCCTTCTTCCGAGGAAGGAAACGGGTCGTTTTGGTGGCAGAATGGGGGACTGTTACGGGGCATTAGTTCGACAGGAGTTTGAGCGCAATGGCAATCCAGGTTGATACCAGGGACTGCGCAGCACTCAACGACGCCGACCTCGATGAGATGGCGTCGATGGGCGGTGCTTTCGATATTGGCGTGCTCTCCAAGGCCAAAGAAGACTGGGTCCTGATCACGTCGGCTCGCATCGACGGCACCCTTCACGGGTTCTCGTTCGCCACGCTTGAGCGCATCGGTGGAACGCCCTGCGTGCTGCTCGGCTTGCTTAGCGTGAAGCGCACCTCTAAGCGTGATTCCGTTCTGAAGGGCTTGATGACCGAGGCCTACCATCGTGCCCTGATGGCTTTCCCCGACGAAGATGTCGTCGTCGGCTCGCGATTTGTGCTCGCGGGCGCCCTTGAAGGCTTCAAGAGCGTCGACGAACTGATTCCCCGCCCCGGTCACCGTGCCGTCGGCGAAGAGCGTGCCTGGGGCCGCCGTCTGGCCAAGCGCTTCGGCGTCGATGGCCAGTACGACGAGCAGTCGTTCGTCGTCAAGCTCAACGGCCAGAGCGGGTTCCTCGATCACGAGACGCTCAAGCCCGAGAAGGTAAAGCCCGAGACGGCAGCGATGTTCAACGGCGTACCCGGCAAGGGTGGCGGCTCGCTGGTAGTGCACGGCTGGATCATGGCTGAGGCCTTGGTCAAGCTCGGCGCTCGCCAACACGCTTAGCAACCCGTGTCGCCGCTCGATGAAGTAATCCGTCGTCGACGGATGACTCGCAAGTTCCAGTCCACACCGCTAGAGCCCGAGTTCGTCGACGGCTTGCTCGAACTTGCGCGACGGGCACCATCGGCTGGGTACAGCCAAGGTGTGCACTTCTTGGCGTTGTCCGGCGAAGCGTTGGCAACGTTCTGGAAGGTAACCGTCGGCGACGAATGGTTCGATGAGGGAGTGCTAGCCGCGCCGGTCGTCGTGTTGCCACTCGCCGATCCGAACGCGTATACCAGTCGCTACGCGGAGGACGACAAGGCCGGCCATGGTTTGGAAATCGCGGCCAACTGGGAAGTTCCGTTCTGGCTGACCGACGCAGCGATGGCGACGCAGAACCTGCTGTTGATCGCGGAAGAGCGCGGCCTCGGCGCGCTGTACTTCGGGATCTTCCGCAACGCTCGACTCGCGCTCGACGAGCTTGGAGTGCCCGACCGCGTGATGCAGGTCGGCGCGGTCGCGCTGGGCTGGCGAGCACCCGCCGACAAGCCAAGCGGCTCCGCGGTTACGCGCCCACGTCGCGATTGCATAGAAGTGGTGCATCACAACCATTGGTAGCGCGTTGACGGTCTTCGTTTTGGAAGGGCTTCTTGTGTAACTTCTCTGGTCGGCGGGCACGGGGGTGCTCGCTTTTGGCATAAGGAGTTGCAATGGCGAAGTTGCTTTACCGTCTTGGCCACTCGTGTGTCCGTCGTCGACGCACAGTGCTGGCCGCGTGGATCATCTTGCTGGTCGGCGTCGGAATCTGGTCTAACGCCGCCAACGGCAAGACCAGCGAGGTCCTCACGATTCCAGGTACCGAGTCGCAATCCGCCGCGGATCTGTTGAGCGAGCGCTTCCCGGCGCAATCGGGCACGACGATTCGGATCGCGCTGAAGGCGCCCGACGGGCATCAGCTCTCCGAGTTCGGCTCTGAAGAAGAACTCGAAAGCGCGCTGCAACAACTCTTCGCGCTTCCAAACGTCGTGCCGCCCGCCGATCCGCTCTCATCGGTGACCGTTTCGCCCGATGGCGAGATCGCATTCATTGAAGTTCGGTTCGATAAGCCTGCGGTCGAGCTGCCCAAGGAAGAAATCCTCACGATCATCGAAGCGACGCGCGACGCGGCGCCAGCGGTGGTCGAGGTCGCGTTCAGCGGTGAAGCTGTCGCCAAGGCGGTCGCCGAGCCTCATCCTCCATCGGAGTTGATCGGCTTCGTCGTCGCGATCATCGTGCTGCTGCTCGCGTTCGGTTCTGTGCTTGCAATGGGGCTGCCTCTGTTGACTGCGCTCATCGGTGTTGGCGTTGCGATCATCAGCATCTCGGTGCTGTCAGCGTTCACCGACCTAAGCAGCGTGTCACCGACCCTGGCGACGATGATCGGACTCGCGGTCGGCATCGACTACGCGCTGTTCATTGTGACGCGCCACCGCGCGTTCCACGCCGCTGGGCTTTCGCCGGCGGAATCCGCTGCACGGGCAAACGCGACTTCCGGTGGCGCCGTCGTGTTCGCCGGTGGAACCGTCATCATCGCGCTGGCCGGTCTTTTCGTTGCCGGCATCCCTTTCCTCACCGCAATGGGCTTGTGCGCAGCCGGTGCGGTAGCGATCGCAGTGCTTGTCGCAATCACTCTCGTGCCCGCGCTGCTGGGCTTCGCAGGCGAGAACATCGACCGCGTCACCATTCCGGGCATCAAGGTCACGACTGGCGAAGGCGTTGAGGTCGAGAAGACCTTCTCCGGCCGCATGGCGAAAGCGATCACCGACAAGCCGTGGCCGTACCTGCTGCTCGGCGTGCTCGTCATGCTTGTTCTCAGCGCGCCGATCCTCGCCATCCGACTTGGGTTGCCCGACGACGGTTCGAAGGCGCCGGGCACGACCGAGCGCGAGGCTTACGACATCCTGGTCGATGGCTTTGGTGCTGGCTTCAATGGCCCACTGACCTTCGTCGTCGACTTGAGGGATACAGCGGATCCGGTCGCCGCGCTAACGGCGATCGGCGAACTGGCCCTTGCCGACCCCGACGTTGCAGTGGTGACCTATCCGCTCGTCAACGCGGATGGCGACACTGCGGTACTTAACGTCATTCCGAAGTCCGGACCTGCGAGCAGCGAGACCGAAGACTTGGTGCACCGTCTGCGAGACGATCTGCGATCGTCGAGCGCCGTTAGCGACACCGGAGCTGTCACTTACATCACCGGCACCACAGCGGCGAACATCGACATCTCTGAGAAGCTCGGCAAGGCGCTTCCGAAGTACATGGCTCTCGTCATCGTGCTCACGATGCTCCTGTTGCTCGTCGTGTTCCGCTCGATCCTCATTCCGATCAAGGCGGCCATTGCGATCCTTCTCTCGATCGGTGGCGCGCTTGGCGTGACTGTTGCGATGTTCCAGTGGGGGTGGTTGGCGAACTTCATCGGCGTCGAGAACACGGTTCCCATCGTCAGCTTCGTTCCGCTGATGATGTTCGGCATCTTGTTCGGACTCTCGATGGATTACGAAGTATTCATCCTGTCGCGCATCCGTGAGGAGTACGCGCACACGGACGACCCGCACGGCGCCGTCCTCACTGGGCTTGCTAGTTCTGCGCGGGTCATCACCGCCGCCGCCCTGATCATGATCTCGGTGTTCGGTGCGTTCGTGCTCGGCGACGACGTAGTCATCAAGATGTTCGGTATCGGACTAGCGGTAGCGGTGTTGCTGGACGCGACGGTGGTGCGCATGATTATCGTCCCCGCGGTGATGACACTCTTCGACCGCGCGGCATGGTGGCTGCCTAAGTGGCTACGCAAACTGCCAGACCTAGACGTAGAGGGAGCAAAGCTCCTGCAACACCTGGAAGGCTCCGGCACGCACTAAGAGGCGTGATCGGTTAACGGTGCTAGTCAGCCTCAGATCGGAGCGGGGCACCTACGCTGCGACGGATGAATACGCCGACGAAGGTTCTGATTGCCATCCTCGGTACCGCTGGGGTAGCCCATTTCGTAATCCCGAACGGTTTCGATGAAATCGTTCCCCACGCGCTGCCCGGAACCGCACGCATGTGGACTTACGTGAGCGGAGCAGCAGAGTTAGCGGTGGCGGCACTCGTCGCCGTGCCGCGCACTCGTCGCCTCGGCGGAGCACTCGCGGTCGCGCTTTTCGTCGCCGTCTTTCCTGCCAACATTCAGATGGCCGTCGATTGGTCGGACCGCTCGTGGGGCCAAAGGCTGGTCGCTTACGGACGACTGCCATTGCAGATTCCGCTGCTCTGGCTCGCGTGGCGGGTCTACCGCACGAACAACCACGAACGCTGAGGCTGCCTTGCTCAATAGCACGGAAGCGAGCAAGATGCCGAGGTGGTTGTCCCGAACATGCCCGGGCGAGTGTGGACAGCGATTGCAGCGAGTGTCACTTTTCTGACCGTGTCGGCTTGCCGAGATGGCGGGCTGACCGCGGACTCGACTGCTAAGGCGGCCGAACCCGAGGTGCTTGCGCATACCGGCACACTCGCTACAGGCGGAGAGGCCGGAATCGGTGAGGTGATCCGACTGGACGCTCCAGACTTCCCTGCGGTTGCTGCTCAACTCGCTGCCGGCTTTCCGTTGCCTCCCGGTATCCGGATCGAAGATGTCATCGCGCCGCTGAAGGCCGACGAACCGACTGACCAGGCTGTGTTAGGTGTGCGTGCCAGCATCGAGTTTCTCATTGGCTGTGAATGGGCGACCTACTGGTTGGAGTCGCACCTTGCCGCTGATCCAGATGCGATGGCTGACGCTCAGGCGGTACTTGATCTGGTGCCGTCGTGGCCAGCAACCGTGGCGACGGACGGCGGTGGAGTGGTCAAGATGTGGACTGAGGTCGGCGATGCCGCCCGAGCAATGGATCCAGTCGCGCTCAACGACGTCGGATATCTAGTCAACTGCACCGACGTCGTGCCTGGGCGTTAATCCAACCGTACGACCGACGTCGACAACCTGATCAACTCCTAGTAGCACCGTTCCGCAGGCAGTCGGTGTCGTACGGTGTTGCGCACATGACGGGTAATGAACAGGCGACGCCAATGTATTCGGAAGTTCTGAAAGACGATCCAACGCGGCCAGTGGTTCGTGTTGGGAACAAAGTTCGGCGTGCCGTTGGTTGGTGGACACCAGCCGTGCATCGGTTGCTGAATGGCTTGGAGAGTATTGGCTTTGCGGCGTCGCCTCGTGTTCTCGACATTGACGAACAGGGGCGCGAGGTGCTTTCGTACATCGACGGCGAGAGTGGCGTCGCTGGATGGGCGAAGATCACGCCCGATGACGGTCTACGACGGTTCGCTCGGCTGTTGCGCGACTATCACGACGCGACACGCAAGCTGTCGATAGGCGACGACGAGCGTTGGGCGCTCGTAGATGGCGCACCCAAGCGCGACGAAGTGATCTGTCACACGGACTTCGCACCTTGGAACATCGTCTGGCGAAACGCGACCCCAATCGGAATCCTAGATTGGGACTTTGCAGGCCCCGCGCCTCCGATGAACGACGTTGCGTATGCGCTCGACTACGCGATTCCGTTCCGTGATGACGAAACGTGCGTCAGATCGCACGGCTTCGAAGAGGCTCCTGATCGGAAGCGCCGTATCGAGATCTTCGCCGACGCCTATGGACTGGACTCCACGACGGGACTCGTTGATGCTGTGATTGAGCGGCTCCGGCTCGATGATCACTACGTTCGCGAACTCGCCGCGAGAAACCTTGAACCCCAGGCGACCTGGGTGCGTACGGGCCAGGTCACAGAGAGCATCGACCGAATCCCGTGGATCGAACAGAACCGGCACATTCTCGAATAGCCGCGCGCCGACGACGTTGACCGGCAACCTGATGCGTTCTAGATAGCACCCCTCTGTGCGGTGCGATTTCCCCCCCGAACCACATCGGTTTGCGGCGCGATACTGACGTGATGAACCCCGTTTCGGAGTTGGACGTGGCCGCGGTGCTGCAGCCTTTGGAAGAGTCACTGTGGCGTTCCGAGACCAGATACGACGCGGCATACATGGAGGCCATCTTGGCTCCCGACTTCGTCGAGTTCGGATGTTCAGGACGGATCTGGTCGAAGTCCGGTGGTGTCCCGATGGGATCTGAACCAATAGCTGTCGCGTTGCCGTTGCCCGCGTTTACTGTGCGACTGGTGGGTGAAGGAGTTGCATTGGTCACGTATGTCAGCGAAGTTCAGTATGAGACCCTGCAGCGAGCAAACCGCTCGTCGCTGTGGGTGTTCAACGGCGTTCGTTGGCGGCTGATGTTCCACCAAGGGACGCCAGTCGGCTGACAACCTCAGCAACCTGATCCATTCTTAAATACGACCCCTTCTACGGAGTGTGGGTTGCGTGAACGGGGCGCCGCAGTCATCAACTGGCTCGGTCCAGCATCGACTGGACCATGTTGCGATGGTCGATCATCCACGCCGCAGCCCGCGCTCGCCAAACGACGGCCCACAGAAGCGGGAAGCCATTCGGCGACGGACTTGGCGTATTGGGCCCGATGTGAGACGAAACCGCCTCATCACGAGTGGACCGAACCGCGAACTCAATCATCTTGTCGACGAAACCCTCGCGGTCTTCACGAGATAGGCCGTAACCGTCAAGGATGAGTGTTGCCTGCCGTGCGCGATCCTCAGGCGCGGGAAGATTGTTCAGCGTCGCAACGTCGTCATCGTGTAGTTGGGCATTGAGCCACACAACCTGGGCGAGTTCCCAGGCGGCGTCCACCGGCCCGGCGTTGTCCCAGTCGATGAACGCGACTGGTAAGCCATCCCTCGCAATGATGTTCCAAGGCCCGAGGTCACCGTGCCCGATGACTGGCATCGAACCGGTCAGCGAGCGAGCAAACCATGGCCGCCACTGTGGTTGCTCACACTTGAACGCTGTTGTTGCGCGGTGAAGTTCTGCGAGTCGACTTCCGACTTGCCACAGCGCTTCGTCAGACCAAGTCAATGGATGTGGGCTCGCGCCCTCGATGAACGACAGTTGCTCGCGGCCGTCGGCGTCGAACCCGGTGCCCACCGGCCGCGGAGCCGCAACGAAGCCCACGTCCGCGAGATGCGCCAGGAGTGCGATCACCGTCGTGGACTGCGGCCCAGGCTCCCGCAGGACTATGTCCCCGCGCCGGTTCACCTCGGTCTGCCATCCGCCAATCAGCCGCTCTTCGTCGGAACTCACTCCGACAGGCTGACACATGCTGCGAAGAAACCTGGCTGGAGATCTTCCAATCTCACCGTCACCAGCAACCTGATCAACTCCTAATAGCACCGCTGAGCACCCGATGTACGAGCGCCAGATCGGGCAATATGTTCCCGCACAGCCAGCTTCAACGAAAGGAGTACTTGGTGCGCATCTTTCGAATTGCGATCCCGGTCTCAGACATCAAGCGCTCTCGCGAGTTCTACGAAGCTGTGCTCTCGATGGCCGCAGACGACACAGTTCCAAGTCGCCTCTACTTCCATTGTGGTGACGTAATCCTGGCGCTGATTGATTGGAGCGTGGAAGAACAAGGACCACTGCGGCCAACGCCCGATGACCTGTACTTGGCTACTGGGGACCTCAACTCCGCATACGAACGAGCGCTAGCGGCGGGTGCGCGCCAGGTGTCCTCCATTGAGCAACGCCCCTGGGGCGAGCGCTCGTTCTACTGCCACGATCCAGACAGCAACCGACTTTGTTTTGTGGACGACTCGACACTGTTCCTGGGCAAGGGTGCCGCCTGGGCGTAAGCGCTCCTTCGGTTTGTGTCAAAGGCTTGCCGCTGACGGAGCTGTAGACAAGGGATCAGCGCCCGACATTCTTTACGTAAAACCACAAGCTGGCATCGCCAACGAGCACCAGCAACCTGATCAACTCTCAATAGCACCCCTACCCAGATGATCGATTTCGTCAACCGACAGGGTTCGCGGTGGTTCGATCGATCAATGGCGATGAGACCGTCGAATACCACGCACAATAAGCAGCAGGATCAAAACCAGCGCGATGAGAGCAGCGAAGTCTCCATAAGCAGCGAACGAAAGAACACCCACCACAGCGAAGTACAGACTGGCGAGTAGGCCGATGACGATAAGCGCGGTGATGAATGACTCGCGCTTGGTATCCACTTGTCGAAGGCTACGACGTCAGTCGTCTCAGTACCGACCGACGTCAGCAACCTGATCAACTCCCAATAGCACCCCTTCGACTTGAAGGCGTAGAGCTCACACCGCGGGAGAATCAGCCTCCGTAGCCCTGGTTGTCGAACATGGGCGTGTCTTGCGGCCATACCGCGAGCAACATGCGGGCCGCGCCCCGCAACTCGTTGATGAAGTCCTCCGCGCCGATGGCGAATCGAGTGGCGAACTCCTGGATGAGATCCTGTCCTCGGCTGTGGTTGCGTCGGATAGACGATTCAATGATCCACTCGTGCTCGTTGAGATGGGCTTCCAGACCCCACGACACGGCGTCATCGTTCGTCAGCACGGCGTCCGTATAGAAGTCAATCCAGGGATTCGGGGTGACCGAAAAGCTCCTCAGGACCTCGCGCACGTCGGTCCTCGATCGCAGCCGCCGCCCCAGTTCGGCGAACGCCGCGTCGACCTCCCCGATCGCAACGAGCACGTCAACCTCGATTCCTCGATGCTCGTCGTCCACGAGCAGATCGTAGAAGCCTCTTGCCCGCCCGGCAGCGCAATGAGCATCAGCAACCTGAGGTCGGTCAGCCCGTTGGGCAGGTTGCTTCGAAGTACTCCATGAGGTTGTTGCTGGCGTCGTTGACTTCGTCGGTAGCCAGCGCCTGGATCGCTGTTTGAACTTCGGGACTGGTCGAGTCGTTGTTGTTCGCCGCGAGGATTTCGCCGTACTGATGGAACGCGGCGGACAGGATCACCAAGTCGTCTTGCAGATCGGCTGGAACCTTGGCTGACAGGTCGCCGAAGACCTGGTCGTAGTTGACCCCTGTGTTTGGTATGTACACCGAGGACATGGCGGTGACGAACTGCAAGTAGATGGCCTGGCATTCGTCGGTGATGCCCGGGGGAAGCGTCACCCCGGGCGGCAGCGAAACATCGATGGTCGTTAGGTCTTGAACCGAGACATTGTTGCTGTCGCTGCTGCATGCACCAACGCCGATTAGCGAGGCACCGGCAATAGCCGTGAACAGAAGAGCTCGGGGGAGGGTTTGGGTGCGGGTCATCGCGACAGTTTGACACCTCTCACACCAGTTGTGCCGCCAGCCCAGCAAGGTCGCTGACCGGCAACTGGCATACGTGATCGCGACATACATACGCCATACCGTCGGCTCGCTTCTCCCAGAGCGAACTCTCGTAGCGCTCACCCCACGCCAGCACCGCATTCGGCATCCATCGCCGTTGCACCTCAGCCACCAGGTCGGGACGGTCACCCGTGATCACGATCTCAGTCGAACCTGTGTGGCGCATCCACACGGCGGTGATGGCTTGCGAGAATCCGCTCGGCGACTGCGGGATCGCACGGCCGAGCAAGCGCATGATCTGGTCAGCCTGCTGCGTGTAGCGAGCCTGGCCGGTGAGTGCTCCCAGTCGATACAGCGCCAGCGCGGCGGTCGAGTTAGCCGAAGGAGTGGCGTTGTCGAACAGCTCCTTCTGCCGGGCTATCAGTCGCTCGCCGTCATCGGGCGTCGTGAACACGCCACCGCGATCAACGTCCCAAAAGTGATCGAGCAACACCTCCACAACGTCTTGTGCCGCCGCGATCCATCGTGCCTGGCCGGTGAGCTCACCCAAGCGGGTGAACGCATCGATCAACGCCGCGTGATCGCCGGCTAACGCGTCGTGGCGCGCCTGCGGTTCTCCGCTCGCATGCCACGAACGGTGCCAGCGACCATCGGGCTTGCGCAGGCTGCGAAGCAGAAACTCGCCGTTGGCGATCGCAGCGGCGGTCCAATCCGCACGATCGAACATCGCGGCGGCCTCACAGAGCGACGCGAGCATCAATCCGTTCCACTCAGTAAGCACCTTGTCGTCTAGCCCCGGCCGCAACCGCGTGTTGCGCGCTTCGAACAGCGCTTGTCGAGCGGCTTCAATGTGCGCGGGTCGGGCTAACTCGCCGCGGTGATGCATTCGAGTTGGGATCGACCGCCCCTCGAAGTTGCCCGTGTCGGTGAACTCGTACCACTCGAGCGCGGCATCGGCATCGGCGCCCAACACCTCGCGCACTTCGGCGGTCGTCCACGTATGGAATAGGCCTTCGTGACCGTGGCCATGTTCGTCTGGCGAATCAGCATCCTCGGCGCAATAGAAGCCGCCATCCGGATGGCGCAAGTCGCGCAGCACGTACTCGACCGTTTCCTCCACCACCTGCCGGTAGCGAGCATGGCCGGTGACGGCCGCGGCGTGCGTATACACGCGCACGAAGAGCGCTTGGTCGTACAGCATCTTTTCGAAGTGCGGTACCAGCCATTGCGCATCGACTGAGTAGCGCGCGAACCCACCACCGATGTGGTCGTAGATGCCGCCACTCGCCATCGCGTCGAGCGATGTGATCAGCATCGTTGACCGCAGCTCGCTGGGTTCGCGCTGCACCGACTGTGCAATCAGATCGAGACTCATAGTCGACGGGAACTTTGGTGCGCCACCGAAGCCGCCCCATCGCGAGTCAAAGTTGGCGGCAAGTTGATTGAGTCCAAGCTCGACGACCTCGATGCCAGGCACATCGGCTACCGGTGTTACCAGTGCAGTGCGGCGAAGCGATTCGCTGAGCGCGGTGATGTTCTGCTTGAGGTCGTCGGGGCGCGTGCGCCACACGTCGTCGATGGCGGACATCAGTTGCATGAACTGCGCCTTCGGGAAGTAGGTGCCGCCGTAGAACGGCTCGCCAGTCGCGGTCATGAACACCGTCATCGGCCAGCCACCGCGGCCGGTCATCGCTTGCACCGCGTCCATGTAGATCGAGTCGACGTCGGGGCGCTCTTCGCGATCGACCTTGACGTTCACAAACAACTCGTTCATGCGCGCAGCAACGTCGACGTCTTCGAAGCACTCGTGCGCCATCACGTGGCACCAATGGCAAGCCGAGTAGCCGACGCTCAACAGCACCGGAATTTTGCGCTCGGCGGCGACGGCAAATGCCTCCGGCCCCCAAGCGAACCAATCAACCGGATTGTCGCGGTGCTGGCGAAGGTAAGGCGACGTCTCTTGCTCTAGTCGATTCACGGCTCGGAGTTCACGCGCCGATGGCGTGGTAGCCGCCGTCGACGTGCACTACTTCGCCAGTCGTTGCCGGGAACCAATCGCTGAGCAGTGCGATGCATGCCTTGGCGACGGCGGAGGAGTCGGTGACGTCCCAGCCCAGCGGCGCACGATCGCCCCACACATCTTCAAACTTCTTGAAGCCGGGGATGCTCTTGGCTGCCATCGTCTTCACCGGACCGGCCGCAACGAGATTGCTGCGAATACCCTTCGGACCGAGCTCCTTCGCCAGATAGCGACTGACGCTCTCGAGCGCGCTCTTCGCGACGCCCATCCAGTTGTACGCAGGCCAGGCAACCGTGTTGTCGAAGTCGAGGCCGACGAACGCGCCACCGTTGGTCATCAACGGTACGAAAGCCTCGGCAAGCGCCTTTAGCGAGTACGCACTGATGTGCAGCGCGACTGAAACGTCTTCCCACTGCGGAGCCATGAAGTCATCGCCAAGACACGCTTCGGGAGCGAAGCCGATGCTGTGTAACACGCCATCGACGCGGCCCCACTTCTTCTCCAGTGCTTCGCGCACGCTTACCAGGTGCGCCGGCTGTGTGACATCTAGTTCGAATACTTCGGCGGGTTGTGGCAACTTGCGGCCCGTGCGTTCGGTGAGGCTGAGTGCGCGACCGGCACCGGTGAGCACAATCTGCGCACCTTCCTGCTGTGCCAGCACGGCCACGCCGTACGCGAGCGAGGCGTCGGTTAGGACGCCAGTAATCACGATGTTCTTGCCATCAAGAAGGCCCATAGGGGCAGCGTAACCGGCCTTCAGAGTTGTACGGATGGTGTGCAAGGCTGACCCGATGCGCATCGGCTTCCTTGGCGGTACAGGCCCAGCGGGTAGCGCGCTGGCCGCGCGGCTGGCGTCGGTGGGCTACGACGCCGTCATCGGGTCGCGTTCGAAGTACCGAGCGATGGAAGCCCGCGACAGCATCGTCGAGAAGTGGCCAGATCTAGCTCCGCGCCTCACCTTCGCTGACAATGCCGGCGCCGCCGAGTGCGACGTCGTGATCATCGCGACGCCGTGGGATGGTGCAGCCACCATCGCGCAGGAACACAAGGCGGCGCTCGAGGGCAAGATCGTCGTCAGTATGGCGAACGCACTTGTGCGCGTCGGTCACGAGTTTCAACCGCTGGTGCCGCCGCGGGGGAGTGTGGCTGCACACGTGCAGGCTGCGGTCCCGAAGTGCCGGGTGGTCGCTGCGTTTCACCATCTGCCCGCCACCGAACTTGGCCATATCGGTGAGCCGATCGATAGCGATGTGCTGATTTGTGGTGATGATCCGGAAGCGGTCATCACGATCAGCGACATTGTCAGCAAGATTCCCGGTTGTCGGCCGCTCGACGCTGGTGAACTCTCAAATGCAACGGCGATTGAGGCGTTCACGGCTGTGCTACTGCAATTGAATGTTCGTTACAAAACGCGGGTGGCACCCAAGCTGACCGGAATCAAGGGCGATCCACGTGCCGCGAAGGCGGCGGCTAGTTCCGCCAAGCCGGTATCGTCGCCCACGTGACGATGCGACTGTACGACACCGCCCGACAAGCGGTGGTGCCGTTCGAGCCAGGCGAGCAAGTGTCGATGTACACGTGCGGAATCACGCCGTACGACGCGACGCACCTTGGTCACGCGTCGACATTCATTCAATACGACGTGCTGCAGCGCCGCCTGATCGACAAGGGACACACGGTCCGCTGCGTGCGCAACGTAACCGACGTCGACGATCCGCTGTTCGCCAAGGCACGCGAACTCGGCGTGCACTATCTCGACCTTGCCGCGGGCGAAGAGGCTCGCTTCGAACGCGACATGCAAGCATTGAACGCGCTGCCGGTGCACAGCTCGCCGCGTGCGTCCAGTGCGATCCCCGACATTCGCGGGTTCATTGGCATGGTGCTCGAGCGCGGCTTCGCCTACGAGGCGGGAGGAAACGTTTACTTCGACGTTTCGAAGTTCCCATCGTTCGGCAGCCTCAGCCATTACAGCGAAGACGAGATGATCGCGTTCGCGCGTCAGCGCGGTGGCAACGTGGAAGATCCGCACAAGCGCCAGCCGCTCGACTTCGTGCTCTGGCACCCGTCGCTTTCCGACGAGCCCAGCTGGGACACGATGTGGGGGCCAGGTCGCCCGGGGTGGCACATCGAGTGCAGTGCTTTGGCTCTGCGCGAACTGGGCACGACCATCGATCTGCACGGTGGCGGCACCGACCTGATCTTCCCGCACCACGAGTGCGAGCGTGCTCAGAGCGAGGCCGCTACAGGCGAGCCTTTCGTGAAGCATTGGATGCACGTGGCGATGGTGTTCATGGACGGTTCCAAGATGTCGAAGAGCCTGGGCAACTTGGTGTTCGTCGACAAGCTGCGCACCGAGTACGACCCTCGAGCGATTCGCCTGGCGATCATCGAGCACCACTACCGCAAGGAGTGGGAGTGGGATAACGATCTGATGCCCCGCAACGCGGCCCGGCTGCAGGCGTGGCTCAATGCCCCACACGGCGAGAGTGGCGTGATCGACGACGTTCGGGCGGCGCTAGACGACGACCTCGATACACCGACGGCCATTGCCGCAATCGACGCGGCTGCGAAATCAGGCCACGGAATTCACGACGCGGCTGGCGTTTTAGGCGTTGCCCTCTCGGGTCAGGTCTGACGTAACATCAGCCTGTGAATGCTGACGGCGCAGGGAAGTTGCAGACTCGGTTCCGCCGCGTCGCGCGCCCCGTCACCAACAAGCTGTGGAAGTTCAACCTCGAGGGTTTCGATCGGCTGCCTAAGGACGGGCCAGCGATTCTTTGCCCCAATCACGTCAGCTTTCTCGACTCTGCATTCTTGATGTTGCAGGTGTTCCGCAACATCAGTTTCGTGGGCAAGGCCGAATACATGGATTCGTGGAAGACAAAGTTTCTGTTTCCGGCGATGGGCATGATCCCCATCGATCGTGCTGGCGGCGACAAGAGCCAAGCTGCGCTCGACACCGCCGAGCGCGTGTTGCGCCGCGGCGAGCTGTTCGGGATTTTTCCTGAGGGCACGCGCAGTCGAGACGGCGATCTGTACAAGGGACGCACCGGTGCCGCTCGCTTGGCGATGAAGGTGGGTTGCCCGATCTTCCCAGTCGGTGTCGTCGGCACGCGCGAGATTCAGCCGCCCGATGCCAAGTTCCCGAAGTTCCGTCGCGAGTGCACTATCAAGATCGGTCGCCCGATCAACGTGACTCGTTACGCGAATCGCGGGGAAGACCAACACCTGGTGCTGCGTCAGATCACCGACGAGTTGATGTTCGAGATTCGCGAGCTCACCGGCCAGGTGTATCGCAACGTGTATGCCGGCAAGACCGCTGAGACCGAGCCGACAATCGCGGCCAAGGTCGCGACGGTCACCGACGCGGATGCGGGCCAAGTGCTCGTCGGAGCCGCTGCTAGTTAGTGAGTTTCCGTGGGCTAATTGCCCGGGTAGCTGCGCAAGCCCAGTCGTAGACTGCGTGCTCTATGGCCGAGATAACGATTTCACTTCCGGATGGTTCGCAACGCTCCCTTGCCGAGGGTGCGACCGCGACCACGCTGGCGGAATCGATTGGTTCTCGGCTAGCGAAGGCCGCGGTTGCGGCTGTCGTCGACGGCGTGGAAGTCGATCTTGGTCTCCCACTGCGATCAGGCGCGCAAGTTGCGATCATCACCGGTGACAGCGAAGCGGGTCGCCATGTGTTACGCCACAGCACAGCGCACGTCCTCGCCCAGGCCGTCACTCAGCTGTTCCCAGGCGCCAAGTTTTCGATCGGGCCTGCCATCGCCGACGGGTTTTATTACGACTTCGAGTTGCCAGGCGGCCGCACATTTCTGGAAGCCGATCTCGAGGCGATCGAGGCGCGCATGCGCGAGATCATGAAGGCCGACCAACCGTTCGTCCGCTCGGAAATGCCAGCGGCGGAAGCGCTGCGCGTGTTCGCCGATCAGCCGTACAAGTGCGAGATCATCGAGCGCGTCAGTTCCGGAGCCGCCGACAACGACGATGTCAGCGAAGTCGGCAGCGACGAATCGATCAGCGTGTATCGCAACACTCCCGAGTTCGTCGATCTTTGTCGCGGCCCGCACGTGCCCAGCACCGGCAAGCTCGGCCACTTCAAGTTGATGAAAGTGGCCGGGGCGTACTGGCGCGGTAACGAGAAGGGGCCGATGCTGCAGCGCATCTACGGCACCGCCTGGGAGAGCAAGGCTGCGATGGAGGAGCACCTGCATCGCCTTGAAGAAGCCGAGAAGCGCGACCATCGCAAGCTCGCGACAGAACTCGATCTGCTCAGCTTTCCGAGCCAACTCGGCGGCGGCCTCGCGGTGTGGCACCCGAAGGGCGGAATCGTTCGCAAGGTGATGGAGGACTACAGCCGCGACCGCCACGTCAACGGCGGCTATCAGTTTGTGTTCACCCCGCACCTCGCTAACGCGAATCTCTTCAAGCAGTCGGGCCATCTCGACTTTTACAAAGACGGCATGTACCCGCCGATGGAGATGGACAACGGCACGTATTACCCGAAGCCGATGAACTGCCCGATGCATTGCCTGATCTTCGATGCCCGTCAGCGCAGCTATCGCGAGCTGCCGCTGCGCTTGTTCGAGCTCGGCACTGTGTACCGCTACGAGCGCGCCGGCACATTGCACGGGCTGATGCGCATTCGCGGCTTCACACAAGACGACAGTCACATCTTCTGCACTGAAGAGCAGTTGCAGGACGAAATCGCTTCGCTGCTCGATTTCGTGCTCAGCGTGTTGCGCGCGTTCGGCTTCACCAACTTCACCGCCAACCTCAGCACAAAAGATCCGCTGAAGTACGTGGGCAGCGACGAGATGTGGGCGCGCGCGACCGACGCGCTTCAGCTTGCACTCGACAAGTTCGGGCTCCCGCACGGCATCAAGGAAGGCGACGCCGCCTTCTACGGTCCGAAGATCGACATCGACGTCACCGATGCGATCGGTCGTAGTTGGCAGCTCAGCACCATCCAGTGCGACTTTGCATTGCCCGAGCGTTTCAACCTGGAATATGTCGGCGCCGACAACGCCCGCCATCGCCCGATCATGTTGCACCGCGCGCTACTCGGCTCGATCGAGCGCTTCTTCGGCGTCCTGATCGAGCACTACGCAGGCGCGTTCCCAACATGGCTGGCTCCGGTGCAGGCGCGTGTGCTGCCGGTCGCGGAGGCGCACGAGAAGTACGCCGATGAGGTCGTCGCTCGTTTGCACGCGGAAGGTTTCCGGGTCGATGTGGCCGAGGCCAACGACCAACTGGGCAAGCGAATCCGTGCGGCCAAGATGGAGAAGATTCCGTACGTGCTGGTGGTTGGCGACGACGACGTTGCGGCATCAACGCTTGGCGTCAACCCGCGCGGGGGCGACGTAGAGCGCGGGGTAGCGCTCGACGACTTCGTGGCCGCGCTGAGCGCCGAGGTCGCCGAGCAACTCGCCGCCGGACACTGAGCGTCTACGCCATCGGGACTGTTCGAATCAGCTTGCTGTAGAGATCGTCGACGTCGGCATGGATGCCGCGGGCTTCGAACCACGTGCACACGTTTACGCAGTCACGGCGTAGGAACTCGAAGCCGTGCGGGTTGCCGACCAGGTCGATCGCTTGCGGAACATCGATCAACACCAAACGATCGCCATGAACCAGGATGTTGTACGGCGATAGGTCGGCGTGGGCGTAACCAGCCTCGGCCACAACCAACAGCACTTCTCGTAACTGTTCATAGAGATGCTCAGCTCCGTGACGGTCGGGTCGCAGTTGCGTAAGTCGGGGAGCGGCAGTGCCGTCGGCGTCGCCGATGAACTCCATCATCAACTCGGTGCCACTGAACTGCACTGGGTAGGGCACAGCTGCACCCATCTGCCACAGACGGCTGAGGATCGAGAACTCGGCGGTCGCCCATTGTCCGGCCAACAACTGACGGCCGAACGAACTTCCACTGGCCATGGCACGTCCCTCGCGAGTTCGCCGTGCGTTACGTCCCTCAATGCGCCGATTCTCGAGATACCCCGCGTCGCGGTGGAACAATCGATGCTTCGCGTCGCGATAGCGCTTGACGGCCATCAGGCCACTGCTGTCGAAATGGCTTCGGCGTAGCAGGGATACGTCGGCCTCCTTGCCACTCTTCATCACGCCTAGGTCGACATCGACCGCGCGAGCGTCGGTGATCACCCAGTCGGGTATTGGGTCGGGGCCGTGCGCGGCATCGACGTAGCTGCTGAACAATTGCTCTTCATCCGCATCGTCCTCGAGCGGTGGCGCGGGAAGGAACATGGCGGGGGTTTGGTAATCATCGTCGTCGAAACGACGGCGTTGTCGGGTTGACACGTGAGGACTCCAGGTTTGGATCGAATCGGTACGGAACGGCACCGACCTCCTGAGTCGTTAACTAAGGGTAGGTGCGCTAGTGCTGTATGTGGACGCGGAGCGGGGAGGCGATGGTCATCGTCTTTCCCCCTTTGCTCACGCACAGCCACTACAGCCGGCACCGGACACGGGCAACATATCGCGCACGACGGCCCACTGCCAGCTAATTTCGATGCGTGTCGCACCTTGACCGGATTTGGAATGGCTGGCGCAACGCCTACGTCGTCGGCTCGTCGGAGCGCACGAGTAGCGGCGACGGGAGCCTGTTCACACAGATTCTGCAGTCGGGGCTATCCGACGACGAGACGAACATCGTGCATCGCGGCACGCTCACGTTTGCGATTCTTAACGCGTTCCCATACACGCCCGGCCACCTGATGGTGCTGCCGTATCGCGAGGTGGAGAACCTGGAAGATCTCGATGCTGCGGAACACGGCGAACTGTGGGCGACGGTGACGCAGGCTGTGCGCGCCGTGAAGGCCGCGTACTTGCCGGGTGGCATCAACGTTGGCATCAACATTGGGCGTCCCGCTGGTGGCAGCATTAGCGAGCATCTCCATGTCCACGTCGTGCCCCGTTGGATCGGCGACTCGAACTTCATGACGGCAATCGCTGAGGCGCGCACCTTGCCGGAAGCGCTCTCGCAAACAGCATCAAAGCTGCGCGCAGCATGGCCGAAGTAACCGTCCGACTGCTGCAAGAGGGTGACGATGTCGCGGCCGCCGGAGTGGTCGTGCAATCGACGTACCTGCAGCTGCCGGGTTACCCGCGAGACGACGAGTACGACGCAGCGCTCGCTGCCGTCGCCGAGCGAATGCGCGCGTCCGACATCGTTGTTGCTCTCGACGGCGACCAAATCATCGGTTGTCTCACGTACGTCGCGGATCACACGGATCCTGCTTACGAGTTCACCGACCCCGACGGGGCCAGCTTTCGTTACTTCGCCGTGTCACCCACTGCGCAGGGTCGAGGCGTCGGTAAGGGGATGGTGGAGTGGTGTATCGCCAGGGCACGCAGCGATGGCAAGCGCCGGCTCCGCATCCACACGCTTGAGTCGATGCCGGCCGCGCAGCGCCTCTATGAGCGAATCGGATTTCGCCGCGATCCAGCGAACGACGAAGACTGGGACGGCATCAAGGGCATCGCGTATGTCTATGACTGTTGAGGGGGAGACATGAACGTCAAATGGGATGCGCCCGGGCCAGGCCAGTGGGCGCTCGATCGCTCGCACTTTCCCGGTGGCTGCACTCCGCTCGTTCAGGCGCTGATGTGCGCGACCGAGCCGGTCGCTATGACTCGCGTATTCAAGGAGTTGGGGGCGCCAGTGGAGACACTGTCGGTCGGGTTCGTGAACGGTTACGCGTATACGCGGATGCGACCGTTGATCGCGCCTGACAAGCCGGCGAAGAAGTTGCCTCCGCTGTGGGTGTTGCGCGTGGCGACGCGTGTGCATCCCGAGATGCGCCGTCGCGCCAAGACTGCCGAAGGCACGATGAAGAATGCTCCGTGGATTGGCGTCATTCACGACTGGCACAACGGAGGTAAGGCGGGGATCGAGCAGGGCAACTTTGCTCTGCAATCGGTGCCGCTCGCTGAGCTCGATGGTGCAGCGCTAATGGAGCACGTTCGCGATTGCTGGGAGAATTGCGTGCGCAACTGGGAGCACCACTTCTGGCTGCACGGCTACGACCTCGGCCCGATCGGACGCTTCTTGCACGACTGCGAACAATGGGGTCTCGATGCGCTCGAGTTGCTGCCGTTGCTCGAAGGCGCATCACCGTCGACGAGTGGGCCGAACCAACAGGCCGCCGACATTTGTAGGGCCGTTCAAGCCGCCGGAAGGGAACCGGCCACGCTTGACGAGATGCGCGCGATCTCGCCAGCGATCGCATCGATGGTCGATAGCTACCTCGAGCGCAAACAGTGGGTTCTGTTCTCGCGCTACGACGTCGACGGTGTGGCACTCGGAGAGCGACCCGAGTTGATCTTCGCGACGATCATGGCTGCCGAGCATCGCGACGTGAGCGACCACATCCTTGCTCTGACCGCCGCCGTGCGTGATCGCGTGCCTGCGGCCGATCGCGACGAGTTCGACTCGCTGCTCGGTTCGGCGCGCGACGCAATGGACTTGCGCGACGACAACGGTCCGGTGACTGCTGAGTGGCCGCTCGGTTTGCTGCGGCGCGCGTTGTTGGCGGTTGGAGATGCTTTGGTCGCACGCGGGGCGATCACCGAACGTGATCTCGCGTTGGAGCTGCATCCCGAGGATCTACAGGCGACCGACCTCGACTCGCTGCCTAACGAGGCCGAGCTTCGTCGTCGGAGTGATGGTCGCGCCGCGCAGAGTCAATTGGACGCGCCGTGGTTGATCGGCCCAGCAGAACTCGCGCCACCGTTGGAAGTGCTGCCGTCCGCACTCGGCGACATGGTCGCCATGATTCAAACCGTCGTGCGTCACCTAGGCATGGATGGCGACACGAACTCAAACGGCCTTCAGGGCAGCGGCATCGGAACCACCGCCTACCGCGGGACAGCGCGAGTGGCGTCGTCGCCGGAAGAAGCACTCGACCGATTGGAACCAGGCGATGTGCTGGTGGTCGCGTGCACGACACCCGCCTACAACTTGGTGCTCTCGCTGGCTGGCGCAGTGGTGACTGCCGCGGGCGGACCAATGAGTCATGCGGCCGTCATAGCGCGCGAACTTGGGATTCCGGCAGTGGTCGGCGCACGCACGGCGCTGATCGACATTCGCGACGGCGTGCGGGTGGAAGTCGATCCCGTCGCCGGTCTCGTTCGCATCCTGCAACCCGCGTCGTGAGAGAGTGAGCGCATGCGCGCAGTAGTCCTTCACGAATACGGTGGCCCCGAAGTCCTCACACTTGAGGATGTGGCCGACCCCGTGCCTGGCCCCGATGAGGTGCTGGTCGACATCGCAGCCACGGCGCTGAACCGCGCCGACTTGCTGCAGCGCATGGGGCTCTATCCCGACCCGCGCAAGGTGCAACCCGAGATACCGGGCCTCGAGTTCGCCGGAATCGTGGCCGAGGTTGGTCGGCGCGTCACGATGTGGAAGGTCGGCGACCGCGTGATGGGCATCGAGGCCGGGGGAGCGTACGCAGAGCGCATCGCGACCCACGAGCGTCAGTTGCTGGCAGTTCCAGAGAACATGGACCTCGTCGACGCGGCGGCGATTCCCGAGGTGTTTCTCACCGCGTGGGACGCGCTTGTCGTGCAGGGCGGCCTTACAAGCGGGCGGTGGGCACTCGTGCATGCCGGTGCATCGGGCGTTGGCACCGCGGCGATCCAGATTGCGAAGGCGATTGGCGCCAACATCGCGGTGACGTGTTCCCCGGGCAAGGCTGAATTGTGCCTTTCGCTCGGCGCCGATCTTGTTCTGAAGCGATCGCCGCACGACTGGCTCACCGATGCGCAGGCTTCGGTGCCCGGCGGCTTTGGCACAATTCTCGATGTGGTCGGCGGCGAAGAGATTGATCGCAACCTGCAAGTCGTGGCACCGCGGGGCACGATCGTGCAGGTCGGCTTGATGGGCGGCGGGACGGTGCCGGTGAACGTCGGACTGCTGATGGGCAAGCGCGCACACTGGATCGGCACGACGCTGCGCGCCAGGCCGATCGAAGAGAAGGTCGCCGTCACACGTCGCTTCGCAGCAGAGATGCTGCCCCTATTCGACGACGGCACCATGAAGCCAGTCATCGACCGCAAGTTCACTCTCGACGAAATCGCAGAGGCGCATCGCCTGATGGAGAGCAACGCAAACGCAGGGAAAATCGTAATCGTCGTCGCGGGATGACCTGTCGAAGTCGCAGGTATTCCACCTCTCCGGTGGACTGCTTGCGACTTCGAGGGATCAACCGCCGCGGGAAAGCTTGATTGGTCCCATGAAAGCGACCGTTTCGGTGGATTCTTTGGGACCAGATGACCGTTCCGCTACTCAGTTGTCGATTTCTACCCGGATGCTGTGGTAGCCGGTCGCGCCGTTGGGGTCGGGTCTTGCTGTTTCTTCGGTTTGCGTTTCGCCGGTCTTGTCGGTCGCTCGCACTTGGATGCGGTGTTCGCCTGCTTCGGCTTCCCACTCCACTAGCCACTGTCGCCACGCATCGTCGCTGACATCGGCGGCGAGTTTCGCTTCCTGCCACTCGCCATCGTCGACACGCACTTCGACCTTCTCGACGCCGCGGTGTTGCGCCCACGCGACTCCAGCGATCACGTACTCACCTGGCGCACCTGAAGGACCCGACGCGGCGCGCACGACGTCGATGCGTGACTGCGTCTTGATCGGCGCATCGCGCGACCAGCCGCGCGGCACCCAATAGCCCTGTTCGTCCCACGACGTCAGCTTGATCTTGGCTAGCCACTTCGTCGCGCTCACGTAGCCGTACAGACCGGGGATCACCAACCGCGCCGGGAAGCCGTGCTCGAGCGGCAGCGTCTCGTCGTTCATCCCCACAGCGACCATCGCGTCGCGCCCGTCGAACGCGGCCGCGACGGGGAAGCCGCACGTCCACCCGTCAACACTCGTGCTGAACACTTGCTCTGCGAGCGACTGCACTCCGGCTTCATTGAGCAAGTCGCTCAGCAACACGCCGCGCCACACTGCGTTACCGATCAGATCGCCGCCGACCTCGTTTGATACGCATGCCAACGTGATGACGCGTTCGACCTGCGGGCGAGCAAGCAGATCCTCGTACGTCAATGTCATCGGTGTGTCGACCATGCCGGTGATCTCGAAGCTCCACTTTGCGACATCGATGCGCGGAAACGAGAACGCCGTGTCGATGCGATAGAAGTCGCCATTGGGCGTGATGAACGGCGTCTCATCGAACAACTCGGCATCCGGCGGGATCTCGACCGTTTCGAGCTCGGTGTCGGGCAGCGGAACAGAAGCGGCTTCGCGCAAATCGCTGACGCGCTGGCCTTCCTTCTGCACACCGATCGCTCCGGTTGCCGCGGCAGTACCGAGAGTGACCCCGCCTGCAATCAGAAACCGTCGGCGATCCCAGCCGAGCGGGGCTTGCGAGGCGCCGGGATACTCGATCGACCGCGGTCGCACGAGCTTGTACAGCACGGCGGCGCCGACAAGAGCGCCGAGCAGACTCGGCACCGCCGAGCCGCCCGACTCACCTGGGCGATGAACGGCCGCTGCCGCTCCGACGACTCCGAACGCGGCGATGCCGGCGACACCGATCCACCACCGACGGACCGCGGCCGCACCAAGTGACAGCGCGGCAATACCCAAGATGGTGATGATCCCGATGCGCAGCGCCAGCTTGTCGTCGGTGCCGAACGTTTCGATCGCGTAGTTCTTCAGCCACTTCGGCGCACGATCGATGACTTCGCTGCCGACCGCGTCGATGGGCGACACAACGTGCGTGATCGCGGCAAAGAACATTCCGAGCGCGACCGCCAAGGCGCCAGCGGCAAGGCCGGCAAGCGCGCCAAAGCGGCGGGGCATTGAAGTGACTCGAGCCGCGTTGCCGATCGCGGGTTCGTCGATGGTGTCCAGCCCGTCTGTCATGGCACGAAGCGTTTCACTTATCTAGGTTCGACGCTGGTCGGGATCTGGATTGGCTTCTGACGGATTAGCGACTGTGCATGGGCACGAAGTCGCGTACCTCGGGTCCGGTGTACATCTGGCGCGGGCGGCTGATCTTCTGCTCCTTGTCGCCCAACAGTTCTTGCCAGTGCGACAACCATCCCACGGTGCGGGGGATGGCGAACAGCACGGTGAACATGGCAACCGGGAAGCCAAGCGCTTGGTAGATCAGGCCGGAATAGAAGTCGACGTTCGGGTACAGCTTGTGATCGATGAAGTACGGGTCTGCCAACGCCGTCTCTTCCAGCTTCAACGCGATGTCGAGCAAAGGATTCTTGCCGGTGACCTCGAACACTTCGTAGGCCGTCTGCTTGATGATCGTCGCGCGTGGGTCGTAGTTCTTGTAGACGCGGTGCCCGAAGCCCGTTAGGCGGGTGCCCTTGCCGCTCTTCACTTCCTTGATGAACGCAGGCACGTTCTCGAGCGAGCCGATGTCGGCCAGCATGCGCACCGCACCCTCGTTGGCACCGCCATGTGCTGGGCCGTACAGCGCCGCGGCGGCCGCTGCCGCTGCCGAATACGGATCTGCGCCGCTTGAGCCCACTACTCGCATCGCGGTCGTCCCGCAGTTCTGCTCGTGATCGGCGTGCAAGATGAACAACACGTCCATTGCCCGCTCGAGTCGCGGATCGATCTCGTAATCGCCCACCTTCCACATCATGTTGAGGAAGTTGGCGGGAAACGACAGATTGTTGTCGGGGTACACGAAGGGCAGACCGAGCGAGAAGCGATAACACATCGCGGCAAGGGTCGGCATCTTCGCGATCAGGCGCAGAATCTGCTTGTCGCGGCTCTCCTTGTCTTGGATGGCCTTCGCGTCGTTGTAGAACGTGCCGAGCGCGGCCACCGAGCTAACAAGCATGCCCATCGGGTGGGCGTCGTAATGGAAACCATCGACGAAGCGCTTGCGCATGTTCTCGTGAATGAACGTGTGATGCACGACGTCGTCAGTCCACTTGGCGAGTTGATCTCTGTTGGGCAACTCACCGTTCAGCAGCAGATAGGCGACCTCGAGGTATGTGCTCTTCTCGGCGAGCTGCTCGATGGGGTAGCCGCGATACCGAAGGATGCCCGCGTCGCCGTCGAGGTACGTGATGGCACTCTTGGTCGCCGCGGTCTGCATGTAGGCCGGGTCGTAGATGAACAAAGTTGGATCGAGCTCGCGCACACCGGACGCCGGAAACGTTCCGTTCGTAATCGGCACGGTGACGGTCTTGCCGGTGCGATCGTCGGTGATTGTGATGGTTTCGGGCACAGTTTTCCCCTATTGATTCGAAATCTTCCCGTCGGTCACGATACCCCGGCCTCGCTCAGAGGGGCGTGTTGTCGTGCTGGCGGGCGGTCAGCTGCTCGCGTTTGTCGATCAGCATTGCCAGCGCATGACCGACGATCCTGCGGGTGTCCGCCGGTTCGATGACAGCGTCGATCAACCCACGCTCGGCAGCGATGTAGGGGTTCAGTAGGCGCCTCGTATAGTCGGCCTCGAACTCAGCGCGTTCCTCATCGGTCGCCCGTCGCTGCAAGATCGCCGCCGCTTGGCCGGCACCCATCACGGCCAGCTCGGCGCACGGCCACGCAATACAGAGATCGTTGCCCATGCGCTTCGAGTCCATCACGATGTGCGCGCCGCCGTAACTCTTGCGAAGGATCACGCAGATCCGCGGCACGGTCGACCGTCCGTAAGCGAACACGAGCTGTGCCCCGTGGCGAATCATGCCGCGCCACTCGAGATCTTTGCCGGGGTAGAACCCCGGCGTATCCACCAGGGTGATGATCGGCAGGTTGAACGCGTCGCACGTGCTGACGAATCGAGCCGCCTTCTGCGACGCAGGAATGTCGAGCGTCCCGGCGAGTGCCAGGGGCTGGTTCGCCACTACACCCACCGGCATTCCGCCAACAGTGATGTAGGCGGTGACGACGTTGGCGGCCCACCGTGGTCGCAGCTCGAGCAAATCGCCGTCATCGGCGAGCGAACGAATGACCGAGCGCACGTCGTAGCTGCCGTTCGACGAGGCGGGCAACAGTTCACCGGCTTCGGGTGTGAGGCGTTCGATGTCGTCGTCGGTTGGCCAACGCGGTGGTTCCTCGTCGTTGTGCTGTGGGAAGTAGGCCAGCAGTAATTCTGCGATGTCGATGGCTTCAGCGACAGTTGCGGTCACGAGCGACGCCGACCCGCTGTAGCGGCTGTGGCTTGCCGCGCCGCCAAGTTCGTCGTTGTCGATCACCACACCGGTAAATTCGGCCACCATTGTCGGCCCACTCACGAATGCGTACGCGGCCTCGGTCATCACGACGTGATCGGCAATCCCAAGCAGTAGCGCAGGTCCTGAGACCGCAGGCCCGTCGACGATCAACACGGTTGGCACGATGCCGGAACACGCGGTCAGTGCTCGTGCCGCGCGACCCCAGCCGTGCAGCGCCGCAAACCCCTCGACGATGTCGGCACCGCTCGAGCGCAACACACCGACGAGGGGCAGTCGCTGTTTGAGAGCGGTCGCAGCAGCATGTTCCAACATCGATGAGGAATCGCTCGACAGCGCACCCTGGCGTGAAGACGAATCAACCTCCACCCACACGACATCGCGGCCGCCGAACTCGCGAACGTCGGAACGAACCGAGCCCGGCACCTGCGAACGAAGGGCGACGGACGGCACGGGCGGAACGTTACTGCGGCTGTGCAGCGCTCGGCGGTGCCGTCGAGGACGAGCTGCGGGCCAACGGGAATGCATCGGCACCGACGTACACGCCCTGCTGCTCGCCGCCTTGCGCCGCGACTACCTCGCGCAGCACGCCTAGCAGCGCGCGCGTCGGCGAGCCGGGGCTCGGCCGTCTGCGCTGCACCCAGCCGACAACACGCCGCGGGAGCTCGGGTACGGCGATGCTCTTAAAGTCGCCCTTCAGCCATCGCGGCACGGCTGTCGCCGGAACGATGGCCGCGCCGTAGCCGTCGAACGCCAACGACGTCAGTAGCCGGACACCATCGATCTCGACCTGTGCTTGCAGCTCGACGCCGGCGGTGCTGGCCGCACGATCGATTGCTCGACGCAGCGCGGCGCCGCGCGGTGGCAACATGAGTCGTTCGTCGGCGAGTTCGGTCAGAGCGATTGAATCGCGCCTGGCAAGGTGGTGCCGCGTGTGCACCAGCAGAACGAGGTCTTCGGCGAACAACGGCTCTACCGTGACATCCAGCTCGTCGACCGGCAGCTGCACGATCGTGGCATCGAGCTGTTGCGCCACCAGTCGCGGCAGCAATCCACTGGTGTTGCCTTCGTGCACGACGACGTGGACGCCTGGGTGCTGATGGCCGAGTTGGGTGAGCAGCTGGGGGAGTAGCCAGCGGGCAGTCGTGCCGATTACGCCAAAGCGCGTGTCGCCGCGGACGGCGTCGCCGCGTGAGGCCATGTCGGCCGTGATGTCGTCGACCTCGAACAGCACTCTGCGTGCACGTTCGACCACTTGAAGCCCGTCGTCGGTCAGTCCGCCTCGCTGGCGGTCGACCAAGATCACGCCGAGTTCACGTTCCAAGCGAGCGATATGCCCGCTGACATTGGATTGGACGGTGTAAAGCGCCCTAGCGGCAGCCGAGAACGACCCGTGATCAGCGATCGCCACCAGGTTCGTCAGTTGGCGGAGATCCATCACTAAAAACGATACCGAACATCGTCGAATACTGCTTGAAAGATAGGTCGAACTCGTGCATAATTTCACATGATCGAAGTGGGTCGTCCCCCAACGACTCACTCGACAGGACCCAATGTGGTTCCCCCAACTACAGGGTTCCAGGTTGAGAGGCCCCGCTTCCCCAAGCGGGGCCTTTCCCATTTCGGCATACTCTCCATGCCATGACGAAGCCGACCGACGCGCCCTCCACCAACGGAACGCGCGGCGCAGCGTTCTTCGATCTCGATCGCACGCTGTTAGTCGGCGCCAGTGGTTCTGTTTTCTCGCAGGCGATGCGCGACGCAGGGCTAGTCAGTCGCTCGGTCCCTGGCGAGGCGTTGCTTTATCGCGTGTTCAACACGATCGGTGAGACGTTGCCCTCGATGGCGATTGCGCGCCAAGGCGCGAATCTGGCGAAGGGCAAGTCGCGCGAGCTTGTGCAACGAGCCGCGGAGAGTGTTGCCGACGCGCTGGCCGCGATGGTGCAGCCGATGGCTGCATCGTTGTTCGACGAACATCGCGCTGCCGGCCGGCCGGTCGTGCTCGCGACTACTACGCCCTACGACCTAGTGAAGCCACTCGCTGATCGGCTTGGCCTCGACGACGTCGTCGCCACTCGCTACGGACTCAATGACGATGGTACGTACGACGGCTCGCTGGATGGACCATTCGTGTGGAGTGCCGGAAAGCTGTCGGCAGTGCGCGATTGGGCAACGAGTCACGATGTCGACCTTGCTGCGAGTTACGCGTATAGCGACAGCTTCTACGACACGCCGCTTCTCTCTGCAGTTGGTCACCCGTTCGTAGTGAACCCAGATCCGCGTATGGTGTTGATGGCGGCCGCTCGTCGATGGCCGACGATCGACCTGTCCGCCGCTTTCAAATCGTCACCAGCTAAATCCGCGAAGGCACAAGGGGGCTCCATGGATCTGCAGCGACTGGCCCTCAATTTCACGCACCCCGTGTTCTTTCCTTACGTGAAGTTTCGTATAGAGGGCACCGAGCGCATTCCCGCGGACGGTGCGGCGATCATCGTCGGCAACCATCGCAGCTACTTCGATGCGGCCGCGATCGGCGTTGCGATTGCGCAAACCGAGCGCACGGTTCGCTTCCTAGGTAAGAAGGAAGTCTTCGACGCGCCGGTGATCGGACAACTGGCAGCGGCGATGGGTGGCATCCGCGTCGATCGCGGAACCGGCAGCGACGAACCGCTGCAGGCCGCGGCAGAAGCACTTGCGAATGGCGACCTCGTGGCGATGATGCCGCAAGGCACCATCCCTCGCGGCAAGGCGTTCTACAAGCCCGTGCTGAAGGGTCGCTGGGGTGCTGCGCGTCTCGCTGCTCTCGCGAGTGAGTCGTTGAAAAAACCGGTGCCCGTCATTCCGATTGGGCTGTGGGGCACCGAGAAGGTCTGGCCTCGCTCGGCGCGGATTCCGAACGTGCTGAACGTCGTGACTCCGCCGACTGTCACGATCAAAGTCGGTAAGCCGATCAAGCTCACCTACAAGGATGTCGAGGCAGATACAGCAACGATCATGCAAGCGATCATGAATCTGCTGCCAGAGGAAAGTCGCACGCACGGCAAGCCGACCAAGGAAGAGATCGCGTTGGCGCTACCTCCGGGTTACAAGGGCGATCAGAAGAAAGAGAAAGAGCGTCGGCCGGGCAAGGACTGACCCGCGTGCCTATGTGCGCTTGGGCCGCCAAGGCACGAATGCATTGGTGCGAGCGACGTACTCGTCGTAACCGGCTCGGCGTTTGGAGAGCGACTTCTCCAGCAACGTGACGCCGCTGACGCGACGCAGCAGCACGGTCATCACCAACGCTCCGATCAGGCCCCACCGGCCGTAGCCAGTCGCGGCTGCGACCAAGGCGATGCCCCACCACACGCATGCGTCGCCGAAGTAATTCGGGTGACGCGTGTAGCGCCACAGCCCCTTGTTCATCACAGTGCCAGCGTTGGCTGGGTCTTTGCGAAACCGGGTGAGTTGCGCGTCGCCCACGACCTCGAAGAACAGTCCGATCAAGTACACAGCACCGCCATACCAAACCAGCGCGCCGAGCGTCGGATTGTCGCTGACCTGACCGAGTTGGATTGGCAGCGATACGACGAACATCAGCACGCCTTGCACTAAGAACACCGTGACGAGACTGATCAACGGGAAGCGGACTCCCCAGCGCTTGCGCATCGCGCGGTAGCGGTAGTCCTCACCCTTGTTGGTAGCGGCGGCGACGTGATTGCGCCAGAACAAGTGGAAAGCAAGACGCAGACCCCAAATGGTCGTCATCGCGACGAGGAGATTCGGCCGCTTGCTGTCCGTGTCGACCTGGAGGCGCACGGCCCACGCGACGCACACAAAACCGAGTCCCCACACGACGTCGACAATCGACGCATTCTTCAGCGCCACGCTGACGAGCCAGGTAGTCAGCATGAGCGCAGCGATCACAATCGCTGCTGTCGTCATTACAAGCCCGATGTCGTTCGTTTGAGAGCTAATCACTTGGTATCCACCTTCAGTAGTTCGTCGACGGCACGATCCGTAACTATCCATTGATCATCAAGCCAGCGCGTGAACGCCTCGCCGGTCGGAACATCGCTGCGCGCAATGCGACGCGCCCGAAATCGGATCGGCCGCGGCTTGCGTGCGAGGTGGCGAAGAATGCCGCCGAACGTGTCGAGCCCTTCAAAGCCGACGTGCCAACCGATCACGATGTCGGCTTGCGGGCAACCCTCAATCAGCGCTGCGGAACCCGCTGGTCGCACCGGCAGCAGATGTTGGAGACCTTCCAGCCGACTTGCGCGCGCAGGGTCGCGCTCAGCGATTTTGACCAACGCCCGCGCTCGCTTCTTTGCAGACGCGCGTGTGCCTTCCGGAAAAATGACACCGAGCTGCTTGCTTCCCATTCCTGCGGAAAGTTTGCGGACCGCTTCGAGCTCGACATCCGAGTCGGTGGCGTCGCGATCAAGAAAGTGGTTAGGCATTCGATTGCCAACAATGTCCAAGCACGGATCGGCTAGTAGTTCGCGCTTCAACACGTAACGCGGCTGCATGCCCAGGTGCGTCGTGCTGACCCACGCGCTCACAAGCGAGTCGGCCAAGCTCGCATGGCGACACAGCAGCACGACCGGCCCTGGCGATAGGCAGTCGGCGTCGACCTGTGCGACCTTGATTCCCGTTGTGATTCGGAGAGCACCCATCAGACGCGCAGCCCACCAACGCATCAACCAATAGTGCGCGGGTTGGCTCTTGCCGCGACCGACGATCCAGAGAAACCCAGCGATCGCCACGCCGATCGATTCGAGCCACGCCCAGCAAAGCCCGAACGCGAGCAGCCGAACCGTCGGCAAGCGCAACCTGCCGCGAACCAGATCGGCGATCGAGCCGAGCACCAGCCAGATGGGCGACGTTGCCAACAGCACGACCGCAACGACAAAAAGGCCGGGAACGCTGACGATGCGTCGTCGCATGGTTTCCATCAGCGGAAAGCTAGCGATCTGAGACCGCTGACCGGCGCGATCGAATTAGTCGCCCTTTACTCCGTCGATGCACTCGCGCACTAGATCTGCGTGACCGCAGTGGCGCGCGTATTCCTCAATCATGTGAATCAAGATCCAACGCATGTTTGGCTGAAAGCCTGCTCGAGCCGGATCGGTGACGACGCGCTTGGAAACGTCGTCCGGCGCTGACGTAGCGGTGATTTCGCGCGCGGTCGCAACTTCCTTCTCCCACGCGGCGATGGCATCGGCCAGCGTGTCGTCAGGCCCGGCGTGAATGTCGCGGTCGTCGTCGTCGTCGCTGTCGTAAAGCGACTCGGCACCGTTAGCGACAAACCATCGTTGAAACCAATGCCGTTCCACCTCCGACATATGTCGAATGAGGCCGGTGATGTTGAGGTCGCTCGGTGGCACAGCCCAACGTCGTGCCTGTTCGTCGGTGAGGCCCTCTGACTTGAGGATCAATGAGGCGCGGTAGTAATCGAGAAACGCGACCAGCATTGCCTTCTCGTCGGCCTGTGCAGGTGGCTCAATTCGTGTTGTCATCGCGACAGTCTGGCTGCCGACAGCGGTCGCGGCGAACGATTAACCACCAGATCTACTTGGCAGCGGCGACTTTGCGACGAACGACGTTCAACGCTGAACCAGCCTTGAACCACTCGACCTGTTCGTCGCTGAACGTATGCACGCCTTCGAATTCGATGACTTCGCCGTCGCGCTTCACGATTTGGCAGCGCACGTTCTTGCCTGGCACCGGTGGCAGGTCGAGCACGTTGATGCGGTCACCTTCGTCGATCAGGTCGTATGTGTCGGGGTCGGCGAACGTGAGCGGAACGAGTCCCTGCTTCTTCAGATTGGTCTCGTGAATACGGGCGAAACTGCGCGTGATGATGACGACCCCGCCACGAAAGCGCGGTTCCATCGCTGCGTGTTCGCGCGAGGAACCCTCGCCGTAGTTGCGATCGCCGATCGCGACCCACCGAATTCCCGCTTGGCCGTACTTCTTCGCCAAGTTGGGCAGCGTGTCGGGGCTGCCGTCGCGGAAATCGACGCCCTCGCCAACTGGCCGATCGAACGCGCTATTCGCGCCGAGGAACAGGTTGCCTGAGATGTTCTCGAGATGGCCGCGATACTTCAGCCACTTACCGGCTGCCGAGATGTGGTCCGTCGTGCACTTGCCCTTCGCCTTCATCAGGATCGGCAGCTCGCGATAGTCCTGCCCGTCCCAGGGTGCGAACGGATCGAGCAACTGCAAGCGGTCACTGGTCGGAGACACTTCAACCACCACGTCGCTGCCATCGGCAGGGGGAGGCGTGAACGTGTTCTCGCCCGGGTTGTAGCCCTTAGACGGCAGAACTTCGCCGACTGGTGGATCTAGCCGCACGGTGCCGCCGTCTGGTGCTGTCAAGGTGTCGACCGTTGGATCGAAATCGAGTTGACCGGCGAGAGCGAGTGCGACAACCGTGTCGGGCGACGTGACGAAGCTGAGTGTGTTTGCCGAGCCATCGTTGCGCTTGGGGAAGTTGCGGTTGAACGAGTTGACGATTGTGTTCGGCTTGTCGATCTCACCAGCAGGGCGATCCCACTGACCGATGCATGGTCCGCACGCGTTTGCCAACACCGTCGCACCGATTGCTTCGAGATCGGCGATGAGACCGTCGCGCTCGATCGTCGCACGAATCTGCTCGCTGCCCGGCGACACCAACAGCGGTGTCTTCACCTTCAAGCCACGAGCCGATGCTTGGCGCGCAATCGACGCCGCGCGCGTGATGTCTTCGTAGCTGCTGTTGGTGCAGCTGCCAATCAGCGCTGCCGAAATCTCCAACGGCCAATCGTTGGCTCGCGCCTCGGCACCAACCGCGCTGCCAATGCGGTTAGCGCGATCGGGGGAGTGCGGGCCGTTGATTAGCGGCTTCAGTTGATCGAGATCGATCTCGATCAGCTGGTCGTACATCGCGCCGTCATCGGCGCGCAGATCGTTGGCAACCTTGCCAGCAGCGTCGGCGATCGCTTCGCGTCCCGTCGCCTTCAGGTACATCGCCATGTTGTCGTCGTAACCGAACACACTGCATGTCGCGCCGATCTCCGCGCCCATGTTGCAGATGGTTGCCTTGCCGGTCGCGGAGATTGTGTCGGCACCCGGACCGTGGTACTCGACGATCGCGCCGGTGCCGCCTTCAACGGTGAGCACGCGTGCAACCTCCAAGATGACGTCCTTCGGACTGCTCCAACCGCTGAGCGTGCCGACCAATCTCACGCCGATAACTTTCGGCCAACGCACGTTGAACGGGAAGCCGGTCATCACGTCGACCGCATCGGCTCCGCCGACGCCGATGGCAACCATGCCGAGCCCGCCGGCGTTCGGCGTGTGGCTGTCGGTGCCGATCATCATTCCGCCAGGGAACGCGTAGTGCTCGAGCACGACTTGGTGAATGATTCCGCTACCGGGCCCCCAGAAGCCGATGCCGAACTTGGCGCTTACCGATCGCAGGAAGTCGTACACCTCGCGGTTTGTGTCGAGCGCGACGCCGAGGTCGACCTTGGCGCCGACCTTCGCGGAGATCAGGTGATCGCAGTGCACCGTGCTTGGCGCTGCGGTCGTGGGCAGGCCGGCAGTCATGAACTGCAGCAGCGCCATCTGCGCCGTCGCGTCCTGCATGGCCACACGATCTGGGTGGAAGTCGTTGTAGCTGCCGCCGCGCTCGATCGCCTCGGTGGGGTCGTCGAGGTGATTGAGCAGGATCTTCTCGGTCAGGGTGAGCGGGCGGTTGAACCGCTTGCGACCCGCCGCCACACGGGCGGACAGCGTTGAATAGACACCTTCCACTAGTTCGATTGGTGTTCCAGCAGTCACGGCCATGATGGTTTCCCCTTGCGTCGGAGGCGTATGTATACAAGTATCATACAAGTGAGCGGGATGCAAGCCAAAGCCAGCAAGTCAGCCAGCAGGGCCTGAGATGCGCACGATTCGATATCAGGAGATCGCGCACAGCCTCCGCGACCGCTTGCACAACGTCGGCCCCGGCCACGTGCTGCCCAGCGAGAGCGAGTTGTCCGCCGAGTTCGACGTCAGTCGCGTCACGATCCGTCGCGCACTCGAGACGTTGCGCGACGAAGGCATCGTCGATTCTCGTCAGGGCTTCGGCTGGTACGTCGCGACTGTGCCGCTGCAACAGCGCCTCAGCGGACTCGACACGATCGAAAGCCAACTCGCCGAACGCGGCGTCGTTGCCGCGCGACAGGTTCTTGAATTTGCGTTCGTGCCCGCGCCGACACACGTTGCGGAACGTCTCGGCTGCCCGCAGGTGCTGCGGGTCAAGCGCAGAAACCTCGCCGACGGTGCGCCGTTCGCCGTCGTCACCGTCTGGTGTCCAGCCGAGTTGGGCCAACACCTCAGTCGCAGCGACGTCGAGCGCAAACCGTTCTACGAGTTACTCGGCGTGCAGTTGCGCGGCGCGACACAAACGATTGGTGCCGCGGCCGCGACAGAGGCCGATGCGCGACTGCTGGAAGTGCCGGTCGGCAGCCCAGTACTGCGTTGCGAACGACTTACGACGACTACCGACGGTGTTCCGGTCTTGCTTTCCGAACACATCTTCCCCGCCCATCGAACCGAGTTCGTCGTCGACCTTCCGCAGGCGGAACCGTCGATCGTTCCCAGCGGCTTACGCCTGGTCGAGTAGTCAGGTACTAGCGCCAAAATGCCGAATGGGCTCCTCCGAAGAGGAGCCCACCCGGGTTGCCAAGCCGATCGCGAACGACCGACTTAGATGGTTGTTGCTTACGCCTTGGCGGTGTCTGCCTTAACCGTTGCCGGTGTCAAGCCATCCCGACGCTTCGTCTCCCAGAGGAAGGCGATGCCCATGGCCGTTGTGACCACGCCGAGGCCGGCGAGCAGGGCAGCGATACCGAGGGCGAGCTGCAGCGCACTGTGCGTTGCGGCGCCGACACCGAGCTCAGCGACGAGCGCGTGTGCCGTTCCACTCCAAGCCAACTCACGGGCTGGGCCGTCGAGCAGGTCGGAGCGGTTGAACCCGGTCCAGTAGCGGCCGTTAACCGGGACTTCATAGACGCCCGGCTCAAGCACCTGGCCCTGATAGGCCTCGACGACGCCGTTGTAAGTGCCGTCAGCATCCAGCTTCTCGGATTCGATCGCAGCTGCGATTTGGTCGGCCGTCAAAGTGACGTTCTGCACTCCGTGCAGCGTGTGGTACGAGATGGTGGCCATCTGGTACATGTACTCGCTGGCGTTGTTGACGACCGGGTCGTTCGAGTCGATGCCGCCCGAGCCCATGACGACGGGGAAGTCCCAGTCCTCAGTGAGCAAGGCCATGATCGCATCGGCACCTGCAGTCTCGCCGCGGTCGACGAGTTGACCCTCATCGTTGTATGACAGCTCGACGTTCTGAGCGGAGCTGAATGCTTCCAGAGCGCCGTAGCCGTCCTGAGTCTTGCTGTAGGCAACGCCGGCGCCTACGAAGTACCCGATTCCGCAAATGATCAGGAAGATTCCGAGTAATCCGAGTGGCTTCTTCAACATGTTCTTCATGGCAACCCCTTCTTGCAGTGCCCTCTGAGGGCCCTGGCTGGCGTGCTCGTGGTTGAAGCACGGTTTATTGAGTTCATTCTGAACAATTTGCTGAAGAGTTCGTTAGGGGACTTCTCCCCATAAAGACTGTGACTCAAACATGACCTCTAGGGCCGAAAGTCCCACGGGCGTAATGCCAGACTCGCGACGTGGCTGACGAACTCGATCTCTCCGACTATGCGCGCATCAACATGGCGAACTGGGACAGTCGTGTGCCCTTCCACGAAGAGGGTTACGACCTCGAAATGTTCGACGACCCGGATCGAATCTCGACTGTCGTGCGGTTCGACTTACCACTGCTGGGTGACATTGCAGGACTGCGCGGCGTGCATCTGCAATGCCACATCGGCAGCGACACGCTCTCGCTAGCACGGCTTGGAGCGAAGATGAGCGGGCTCGATTTCTCAGCTCCCGCGCTAGAGGTCGCTCGTCGATTGGCTCAAAGGCACGGACACTCCATTGAGTACGTGGAGAGCGATCTCTACGACGCGCGCAACGTGCTGCCCCCAGCTTCATTCGACTTTGTGTTCACCGGAATCGGAGCGTTGTGTTGGTTGCCGAATGTGCAGCGCTGGGCCGACATCGTTGCAGCGCTGCTGAAGCCCGGTGGGTTTCTCTTCATTCGTGAAGCGCACCCAATGCTTTGGACAATGTCGGATCCGCGCGAGGACGAACTGCTGGTCGTTGAGTTTCCATACTTCGAGAACGACGGGACGGTCTTGGTCGAGGCGACGACCTACGTGGAGCACGAGGGTGAATTGTCCGCGCCGACAATCGTTTCGTTCAACCACGGGCTTTCCGAAATCTTCAATGCGCTTTGGGGCGCCGGCCTGCACATCACTGTGTTCCAGGAGCACCAGTCGGTTCCTTGGAATCCGCTAGGCAACGCAATGGAGGAGTACATGCCCGGCGAGTTCCGCCTTCGTTCGCAACCGGAACGCATGCCGCTGACATACACGCTGCGTGCCGAGAAACGGTGACCTGGCAGACTCGCGACGTGGCCGACGATCGGGTTTCCATTTCTATTGCCGATGGCATCGCCGACGTGCGCATGACGCGCGCAGACAAGCGCAACGCGCTGGACGGGGCGATGTTCCTTGCGCTTGCCGACGCCGGCGAGCGGCTCAAGCACGAGAAGGCTGTTCGCGTCGTCGTGCTGTCGGGTGAGGGGGCGTCGTTCTGTGCCGGCCTCGACTTCGGGGCGATGGCCGGACTCGCTGATCGGTCGACCGACCCTGGCCACCCGGGGCTGATCGCGGACGGTCGGATAACGCACCTTGGCCAACAGGTTGCGTGGGTCTGGCAAGAGGTTCCGGTACCGGTGATCGCTGCCGTTCACGGGCACGCCATCGGTGGTGGCATTCAGATCGCGCTCGGCGCCGACATTCGCATCGTTCATCCCGAGACGCAGATGAGTGTGCGTGAGGTGCATTGGGGGATCGTCCCCGACATGACAGGCACGATGATGTTGTCGCAGTTAGTTCGCAGCGACGTCGCGAAGGAGCTAATCCTTACGGCTCGTATGTTCGACGGCCGCGAAGCGCATGCGCTGGGTTTGGCCACGAAGCTGTCCGATTTCCCTTACGACGATGCGATGGCGATGGCGCGCGAGATAGCGGGCCGCAGTCCCGATGCGATTCGCGCGACTAAGGCATTGCTGAACGGGTTGTTCAACGCGGGTGCTGCTGAACAGTTCGCCGCCGAGCGCGCGGCGATTAGCGGTCTTGTTGGTCGACCAAACCAGGTTGAGTCCGTCATGGCCAACTTCGAGAAGCGACCGCCCGTCTTCACCGATCCGAGCTGACCCATGACCGAACCTTCAACGGCGCCCGATACCGACGCCATCAAGCTTTACTCGTTCCAGGTCTTCAGCAAACTGGAGGGTGCGGTTACGGCGGGCATGATCCACCTGGGCGATCAGCTCGGTCTCTACGCGGCGATGAACGCCGCTGGCCAACCGGTGTCGAGCGAGGAGCTCGCCGAGCGCACGGGGTTGAACGAACGGTGGGTGCGTGAGTGGGCGCACAACCAAGCGGCGGCCAAGTTGATCACGATCGACGCTGAGCATCGGTTCGGCCTCAGCCCGGAGGCTGCTGCTGTACTCGCAACGCCCGAGCATCCGTACTACGGCATGGGGATGTTTCACCGGCTACCGCAAACGATGCACGCGCTCGAGCATGTTCGCGAGAGCTTCCGCACGGGCATCGGCCACGACTACGACAGTCATGGCCCACAGGGTGCCGTCGGGATCGAGCGCAGCTTCGAGCCATGGAGCAATGCCAATTTGCTGCCGGTCGTGCTGCCCGCGCTCGAGGGCGTCGTCGATCGGCTGCGCTCGGGAGCGAGCGTCGTGGATGTCGGTTGCGGTGCTGGCGGCGCCGTCCTGCTGATGGCAGCGGCTTTCCCGAAGTCGACATTCCGTGGTTACGACATCTCGCAGTACGCGCTTACCAGGGCAGCACAAAAGTTGGTCGACAGTCGGCTGACTAATGCGTCATTCCACGACCCGCGCGTCTCGCCAATGCCGAACGACAATTCGGTCGACCTTGTGACCACGTTTGACTGCATTCACGACATGACACAGCCGCAACAAATGATGCACGCGATCCGCAGCGCGCTGAAGCCCGACGGTGTCTGGCTGCTTGTCGACATCAAGGCGCTCGACACTTTCGAGCAGAATGCGCGCAAGAATCCGATGGCGTCACTGATGTATGGGATCAGCGTGTTGTCGTGCATGTCGTCGGCGCTCAGCGAGCCAGGTGGCGAGGGTCTTGGCACGCTCGGACTGCCTGAAAGCAAGGCTCGCTCGATGGCCGAGGCTGCTGGCTTCACCCAGTTCCATCGGCTGGACATCGAGCACGGTGTCAACGCGTTCTACGAGGTCCGTCCCTAAGCGCGAGGGTCCCGGAACCTCGCGGCTGCGCTCGTTATTGTCGCGGCATGGCAACAAAGAAAAAAGCACCAGCAAAGAAGAAGGCCCCTGCGAAGAAGGCTGCCAAGAAGAAGGCGCCAGCTAAGAAGAAGGCCGCAAAGAAGAAGGCTCCTGCAAAGAAGAAGGCAGCCAAGAAGAAAGCTCCTGCAAAGAAGAAGCCGGCCAAGAAGAAGGCCGCTAAGAAGAAGGCTCCGGCTAAGAAGAAGGCAGCCAAGAAGTCTGGATCCGTCTCAGGGTCAGTCAAGAAGGGCGCCATCAAGAAGAAGCCAGCCAAGAAGAAGGCTCCGGCTAAGAAGAAGGCTGCCAAGAAGTCTGGATCCGTCTCAGGGTCAGTCAAGAAGGGCGCCATCAAGAAGAAGAAGGCAACCAAGAAGGCTGCCTCGACGTCCGTGGCCCCGATTGTCAGTGCTGCCCCGCCTGCCGCCAGAGTAAGCGCCAAGGCAAAGCGCAAGAAGTTCCTCGGAATCTTCTAAGGGGAACTATCCAGTCACCGCGAGCACGCGTCGCGGTCGACATCCAGACGTGGCCAATGAGGCGGGTTCGCGCGCTTCCGCGGAGCCATCAGACCGAGTTAGTCGCGGTGAATGACTTCGAGCGTTCGTTCGTCGAACAACCATGTGCCCGCGACTCGTCGGTAGCGATCGTGGTACACGCCTATCAGAGTGCCGGCGCCAGTCTTCTTCGATTTGAAAGTTTCGTGAATGCTGACGCGGCCGTTGCCCGTGCCCGCCGACTCGTCGACCTCAAAGACCGCGTTCGGTGCCGTCTGCTGCAACCAGCTGTGTGAGGCAGCCACTTTCATGAACTGCGCGCGAAGCGCATCGCGACCGCTCACCGGCTTGCCACGAGTCCACGCGCCAACATCAGTCCAGCAGGCGACGAAGTCGTCGCCGTCGCCGCGGTTGACGGCGTCGGAGTAGCGCGAAAGAAGCTGACGCAGCGCAGTGTCAGTCGCAGGAGTCGGTGCCGCGAGAGGCGAGACTGCCGCGCCGTCTTCCCGAAGCGCCTCCGGCTCGAGGCCAACTTCCCACGCCGCGAGTGTGCGCACGTGTTCGATGAACTGCGCGCGGTTCATCATCCCGTCGTGAGCGGCGAACTGGACGGCTAGTCCGTCGACGACAGCGGTCAGCCGCATTGCCGCCGACGCCGGGTCGCTGCACGCGAACTCGCCGGTCTCGATGCCGTGGCGGATGACGCGCTCGGCGAGTTGCGCCGACTGCTCGTCGAGTTCTTGGCTGATCTTGCGCATCATCGGGTTACGCAGCGCCTCGCCCCACCCGTCGATCCACAGCATCCACTCGACATCGCCGCTGCCCTCGGGCACGTAGTTGTGCACTAGCCGATCGAGTTGTGCGACCGCCGACGGCGCGGCCTGGATCTCGGCCTCCATCTCGGCGACGTCCTTGCGCGCGTAGTGGGCGAACGCTTCGGCGAGCAATTGCTCCTTCGAGTCGAAGTGATAGTGGATGAGGCTGCTCGAGACACCGAGACGCTTCGCAACGTCGGCGATGCGAGTTGCGGCGAAGCCTCGTTCGATGACGACTTCGCAGGTGACCTCGAGGATCTCGGTGCGCCGTTCTTCGACGGTGAGCTTTTTCACTGGGCTACAACGCTATAGCCGTCGAGCACTCCGCGCAGACCACTTGGGTGATCACCGAAACAGAGTTGCTCGAGGATGCCGATGCCCTGTTCTTGCGTGCCGTCGGCCATCGTGAGCGTGGCATCGCACAGCGCCTGGACATGAACGTGCTCGCGACTGAGAGGAGTCGCGACGGGCAGATCGATGCACTCGCCGGCCGTGAGCGCTTCGCCCTTCCATGTTCCGTGAGCGAATTCAGGGTGGCCGTAACCAATCCCGCGCATGAGGAACTCGTATCGAGGCGTTAGGCGCACCGTGTGTCGGGAACCGTCGTGCTCGATCAGGTCGTACTCGAACCAGTCGGCCCAGCGAGTGCCTGGTCGCCAACCAATGCGCCAATCGACGGTGCGCATGTGGTTTGCGCTGCCGGCGACAGGTACAAGCGCGCCGGCTTCGTGCCATCGCCGACCATCGCTGTACTCGTTGACATCGAAGTGAGTGGACAGGGAAGGAAAGTTCACCGGTGCCCACAACCAGAAGTACTGCGGGTCCATCACTGGCGCGCCGGTCGCTCCACGCTCGCCGACAGGCCGGATGCCCCACGAGCGATCGCGACAGCCCCACACGTCGGCGGGGCTTATCTCATGGCGTTCGCCGTCGACCTCCAGCCATCCGCTCCACGAGCCGAACTGCGTCAGGCGCGTGAAGTCGAGGAATGTCCGCGTGCCGGCGCGCAGAAAGAACGGCGGCTCTTCGAGCGCGGCCGAACGACCGTCGAATGTCAGCTCGGCGCGCAGTCCGTGCTCGGGAGCGTTCACCAGCACGCGCAGCGTCTGCAGCGGTTCCAGGACCTCGATCACGATCGGCCCGAGTGCGGTGCAGTCGCGACGATCGAGCGGCGCGCGCTGGCTGTGGAACACGCTGTGCTGGCGGTTGCCGCGCACGACCGAGAACGCGGCGTCGGCGACATGGCGGTTCGGGTAAAGCCCCATGGCGACGGCGAAGAACAATGAACCGTCGCGTGAGTAGCCGTTGAAGAAGTAGCGGTCGTAGTGGTTCAGGTCGCTCGTGGCCGTATGGGCGATGGGCATCGAGGTCTGGTGCAGGGGATAGTCGTCGAAGCCGGTCAACACGTTGCGCACCGTAGTCTCACGCCATGAAACTTCTCCGACGGATCCGCGCAGAGGGCTTCACGCCCAAGGAGTTCCGCACGATTTGCGTTGCCGCTTTGGTCATGCTGTGCCTGATCGTGGTGTCCGGCGCCGCGGTTCGACTTACGGGCTCTGGCCTTGGTTGCACCGACTGGCCGAACTGCAACGACGACACGTTTGTCGATGTGTCGTCGAAGCATGCCGCCATCGAACAGATCAACCGGCTGTTTACCTTCCTAGTTGCAGCCGCTGTCGCGCTAGCCGCCGTTGCCGCGTGGTACCGGCGTCCGCGACGCCGAGATCTGATGCTCTTGGCGACGGTCATGTTGATCGGTGTACCGGCACAGGGTCTCGTCGGCGCAGTAGTTGTGTGGACGAAGCTGCACCCGGCGACAGTGCAGCTGCACTTCGTGTTGTCGATGGTGCTGGTGTGGGCGGCGGTGCTGTTGCTCGTGCGCAGCGGCGAACCCGATCCCGCGAATCCCGAGCGCGACAGACGGCGTAGCGCGGTGGTGCCCCGAGTGCGCGGACGAGTTCGCTTGGTTGCTTTCTGGACCGGCTTGTCAGTCATCGCCGGAACTGTCGTCACCGGCACCGGACCGCACGCGGGCGACGCGAAGGGCGACGATGGTGAGCGTTGCACCGCTGGAGCGGCACGCCGATTCTTCGGCGAAGAGTGTGATGTCAACGGCAATGCGCTCGTATGGGCCACGCGTGCTCACGGCGTGATCGTGTGGATCACGGTGTTGGTGACGTTCTCGCTGCTTTGGCAGTTGCGTCGGCTACGCCACGACCGCGAGGTGCTCGCCGCCCCGATCACAGCGTGGATTGTGACGGCCCTGATCCAGGGTGCGATTGGCTACGTGCAATACGCCAACGAGTTGCCGGTGGGGATCGTGGCCGCACATATCGCCGGCGCGACTTCGCTCGTCGCCTGCACCGCGTGGATGTGGTCTGCGACCACAAAGGTCGCAGACCCAATGTCACCCACGGTCTAACCGACCTCATGTTGGTGATCTCGGTAGGTCTCCATACCGAGGCCGACACGCCTGCGCGTGGAGGTCACTCATTCCGGATCGGACAGTTCGTCCCACCATGGCTCGGTCACCGTTACGCGATAGTCCCCGGCGAGAGCGATGCGAGTTTCCGTGAGAAGCGCGCGACCTTCAGCGAGCCACGGAACGTCGTTGTCCTCGAACGGAAGAAGAGAGTCGTCGTATCGGGAGTTCCACTCAATTAGGCGTTCACGCAACAAGTGAGGCAGAGGAAGCGACTCAAGGGCGATGCTTTGTCCGTCAAGACTCCACAGCGGGCCGCTGTTGTACTCCGGCCAGAACTCCAACTCCATCACCCGCGATCATGGCCGACGGCGCGGCACCCGAAGTGACGATGTTGCTCGCGGCCGGAAAGGGGTCGTATTAAGAATGGATGAGGTTGGTGATGTCGGTCTGTCCAAGACATGTCGTCGTTCTGTGTCACCGCATAAAGCGACACAACGTCTGTGCGCTTACACAGAATCGGAAGAAGGGGTCGTGTTAAGAGCGGACCATGTTGCTGGGGCTGGTTTGTTGCGAGTTCCGGGACGAATCAGCCCCAGATCACGAATTGGGACGATTCGGCCCCAGATACCTGAGCGCTCGCCAGCAGCTACTCAGACAGGCCGTTTACGAACGTGCCGATCTTGTTGATGACGGCGGCGAAAAAGTGGCCGACACCCTCGATGAAACCCATCGTGGCCCGAGCCGAGCCGTATGGGTCTTGCCAGAGTTGGATCGCGAAGTAGGCAATTGCGAGGTACATCGCGATGCGAACGGCGGCTTTTGCCTGCACGAGAACGCTTTGCATGAGTGGACCTCCATCTCCGGATCTCCGGAATAGCCGAGCTCAGCTCGGGGTCTCCACCCACTGGCCATTGTACTCGCCTTGCGCGCGCGGGGCAACGACCCCCAGTCCCGCGAGAACCAGTCCGATACCGACCCACCCCACGGGCAGGATCTGCTCGTGGACGACGACCGCACCGAGCACAGCTGCGGTGATGGGCTCAAGCAGAGTGAGCGTCACGACGGTGGGCGTATCGAGGTGGCGTAACGCAAAGCCGTACAGCGTGTACGCCAGGCCCACGGTGGCGATGCCGAGGAACAGGGCGACCAGCGCGCCGCTGCGACTCGTCACCCAATCAGGGTGATGCCACACGAGTAGCGGTGCCATCAGCAGTGCACCGCCCGAGAACATCTTGGCCATGATGGATGTGCTGTCGGCTCCGCGCTCGATGTGGTGCTTACCGACGCTCGCGAACACGGCCCACCCGAGTCCGGCCAGAAACGCGAGTGCGATGCCCGACGTGTTCACCGTGGCGTCGCGACCCAACAGGCCTAGCAGCGCGACGCCGCCGACGCTGAGGCCGGTCCCGAGGAGCCACCGCGTTGTTGGCGCACGTCGGTCGATCACTGCGGCGATCACCCCCGCGAACATCGGGCCCGAGCCGATGGTGGCGACTGTGCCGACGGCCACCCCCGTGCGATCGACGGCCAAGAAGTAGCACAGCTGAAAGATGGCGACTCCGACCGCACCGACGACCGTGGTCGCATTCGGGCGGATGACGGGCATCAACGACGATTGCCCGCGCGAGCGACTACGTCGTGCAGTCGCGACGGCGGTAAGAGTCGCCCCGCCGATGAGCAGTCGCACTGCTCCAACCGAGTATGGGTCGCTCGCCTTGGGTGCGTTGACGAGCACCGTGCCGGTGGTACCGAAGAGCGCTGCGGAGGCTAGGACCGCGAATGTGGCATGCTGACGGCGGGGATGAGCAGGCACGGGTTCACAGTATTGACTACGGCTATCCGTACACGCTCAAATACGCAGCCACTCCGGACATCGTGGTCCGGCACAACTCAGGGGATCAGTTGAACCTACGTCCACGACATCTTGTTGGCCTGCTGCTGATGGGTCTGGCGTTGCTCGGTTTGTTCGCAACGCCAGTGAACGCGGCCGACCTCGCGATCAAGGTGCGCGTGCAAAACCAGTTGCAGGACGCAACCACCGGTAAGAGCATCAAAGAGCCGATCGCAGGTGTCGCGGTCACCGTCACCGATGCCGCTGGCGCGGTGGTCGGGGAGGGCGTCACCGACGACAAGGGGCTAGTCACGATCGGCGTGCCCTCCAAGGCCGACTACACGGTGACCATCGATGTCAGCACGCTGCCAGAAGGTTTCGTGCTCGACGGAGTTCCCGAACGACAAGTGACGGGTGACAACTTCGTCACCGACACCGTCACAGTCAACTATTTCACCGGCCAGGCCGAACGCACGTCAGTCGGTTACTGGACGCAGCTTGCCCAACGGTTGACCGACGGCGCTCGGTTCGGTCTGGTGCTCGCGATGTGCGCCGTTGGGCTGTCGCTGATCTTCGGCACAACTGGCCTTACCAACTTCGCCCACGGCGAGTTGGTCACGTTCGGTGCATTGGCCGCCTACATCCTCAACACGGAACAGGGCTACTCACTTCTCATCGCGGCACCGGCAGCCATACTCCTCGGGGGACTGTTCGGTCTGGCCACTAACGAGGGCATCTACAGTCCCCTGCGCAGACGTGGGATCGGACTCATCTCGCAAATGGTGGTCAGCGTCGGCATCGCGATCGTCCTAAAGAACCTTTATCTGCGCGTGGCGGGCGGCCGTACAAAGGCGATGGCCGCGTTCAACAACCAGACCTGCAAGGAGATCGGCCCCGTCTGCATTACTCCTCGCGATCTGACGACGGCGGCGATCTCGCTGGCGCTATTGGTCGCCGTGGGTATCGCGCTGCAGAAGACGCGACTTGGTAAGGCGACGCGTGCTGTCAGCGACAACGCCGAGCTCGCGTCGTCGACTGGTATCGATAGTCAGAAGATCATTCGCGTCGTCTGGTTCATTGGCGGAATGTTGGCTGCTACGGGCGGCATATTCCGCGGCCTCGACGAAGGTGTCTCGCCGTTCCTCGGTTCCAACTTGCTGTTCCTGATGTTCGCTGGCATAACGCTTGGCGGTCTCGGGTCTGCATACGGTGCGCTTGTCGGCAGCTTCCTCATCGGTCTGTTTGTCGAGGCGTCAACTTTGGGAATGCCGATCATGCCCGGCGGCGACTGGCCGGCACCGTTCGATTGGCTCCACGATGGCGTTCCATCCGAACTCAAGAACGTTCCTGCGTACGTCGCAATGATCATCGTGTTGCTGGTCAGACCGCAGGGCATTCTGGGTCGTCGCGAGCGAGTGGGCTGAGGGAGGAGCGACCATGCTGGCAGGACTTTCTGATATGGATTGGCAACTGATCGCCACGGCGACGCTGACGGCGGTGTTCGGTGTCGACGCGATGTACTTCGCGATCGCGGCGATCGGGCTGAACGTGCAGTTCGGTTATGCGGGATTGTTGAACTTCGGTCAAGCCGGCTTCATGGCGTGTGGCGCGTACGCGATTGGTATGACGGCGCACTACTGGCACATCAGCTTCTGGTGGGGGATTCCGATGGCGATCGCCTACGCCACCGTGTTCGGTCTCATAATGGGTATTCCGACGTTGCGATTGCGCTCCGACTACCTCGCGATCGTGACGATCGCGCTCGCCGAACTGGTGCGCCTAATCGTTCGGTCGGTCACGTTCAAGAAGTACTTCAACGGCAGCGACGGAATCAACGGGTTCGGAAAGACGTTTACCGATACGACGCCGTTCAACCCGTCCGGAAAGTATTCGCTGTGGCCGTTCGACCCGAGCGTCAATTTCTTTGGCAGGGTTCTGCTCTTGGTCATCTTTGCGACGTCGTCCGTCATGATCGGCCGCATGATCGCCGATCGCCTTCGTCGCTCGAACAAGGAACTGCGCCTTGTGCTGCCGGTCGTGATCTTCGCGATAGTGATGCTTGCGGCCAAGCAGACCGAGTACGGCGGTCTTGGTTTCAAGTCTCTGATCGTCGGCTGGCTGGTTGTGTTCGTGCTCGGCGGACTGGTGTACATGCTGATGCGCAGCCCATGGGGTCGTGTCATCAAGGGCATTCGTGAAGACGAAGAAGCAGTCCGCAGCCTGGGTAAGAACATCTACTCGTACAAGTTGCAGGCGCTCATTCTCGGCGGTGCCATCGCCACCTTCAGCGGAATGATGTTCTCGCTGTCGCGCGGTTCTGTGCAGCCCGACAACTACAGCCGCGACACGACGTTCTTCGTGCTCACCGCGCTCGTGCTCGGCGGACTAGCCAAGGTGACCGGCTCGATCGTCGGGCCCATGTTGTACTGGGGTATCAGCCAGTTCATCAGCGTCTTTCTCAACGAACTCACCCGAGTGTGGGGCGGGCATCTCGACATCTTTGGCGTGTCAGTGATCAGCAATAACAGCCAGATCGGCGCCTATGTGCAAATGGCGCTCGGCCTGATGCTGGTGCTGCTGATGGTGTTCCGTCCGCAAGGCCTCTTCGGCAACCGGAAAGAGATGGCACTCGATGGCCGCTGACACGGTGAAAGCAGAACTCAGCGAAACAGCCAAGGTGGCCCGTGCAGCGCTCGCCGGTGTTGCCGCTGCGCCAGGTGCCGAGAAGCCCGATCCGATCATGACAGCGGTAGGCGTACGCCGATCGTTCGGCGGCATCGTTGCAGTCGACGTCGATCGCGTAGAGATTCAGCGCGGATCGATCACCGCGTTGATCGGTCCCAACGGCGCTGGCAAGACGACGTTCTTCAACCTGATGACCGGCTTCGACACGCCCGACATCGGAACGTGGAGCTTCAACGGCACGTCACTCGAGAAAGTGGCGGCGCACAAGGCCGCTGCGATGGGCATGGTGCGCACGTTCCAATTAACTAAGAGCCTCACCAAGATGTCGGTCATCGAGAACATGAAGCTGGGCGCAACCGACCAGACCGGCGAGAAGTGGTGGAACGGCATCCTCCCGTTTCGCTGGCGTGCAGAGGAGCGAGCAATTGAAGCTCGCGCCGACGAGCTCCTGGCCCGATTCAAGCTCGACCACATGCGCAACGAATACGCCGGCACCCTCTCGGGTGGACAGCGCAAACTGCTCGAGATGTCGCGCGCGCTGATGACGAAGCCGCAACTCGTCATGCTCGACGAGCCGATGGCTGGCGTGAACCCAGCGCTGAAGCAGAGTCTGAATCAACACATTCGTGGCCTGCGCGACGAGGGAATGACCGTGCTGTTCGTCGAGCACGACATGGACATGGTGCACGACCTTTCCGATTGGGTAATCGTGATGGCCGAGGGCCGCATCATTGCCGAAGGCACGCCCGATCACATCTCGTCGAACCCGGCCGTGATCGATGCCTATCTCGGGGCGCATCAAGGCAAGTCATTCTTGGAGGACCTATGACGGACGCCGCGCTTCCCTCAGAAACGGCAAGTTCGGTGTTGGTGGCCGAGGAGTTGGTCGCGGGTTACATCCCCGAGGTCAACATTCTCAACGGGTGCAACATCGTGGTGAACCCTGGCGAGTTCGTGGGAATCATCGGTCCCAACGGTGCCGGTAAGTCGACGATCCTCAAGGCTGTGCTGGGTCAGTTGAGTGTGCGTTCTGGGCACATCCGATTTCTCGGTGAAGACCTCACCGGCCACAAAGCCCACGAATTGGTGGCCCGCGGCGTCGGCTACGTGCCGCAGAACAAGAACGTGTTTCAGAGCCTGACGGTGACCGAGAACTTGGAAATGGGTTGCTACCTGCGGCCGAAAGTCTTCCGCGAGCGCTTCGACTATGTAACCAGCCTCTTCCCGCGCCTGCTGGATCGGCGCCACACACGCGCGGGTTCGTTGTCAGGCGGCGAACGCCAGATGGTGGCGATGAGCCGGGCGCTGATGATGGAACCGAAACTGTTGCTGCTCGACGAACCCTCTGCGGGTTTGTCGCCGGTGTTGCAGGACGAGGTCTTCCTCAACTGTCGCACGATCAATAAGACCGGCATTGCAATCCTGATGGTCGAGCAGAACGCTCGTCGCTGCCTGCAGGTTGTCGATCGTGGGTATGTCCTCGACCAAGGGCGCAACGCCTACACGGGTACGGGTCGCGAGTTGCTCGCCGACCCAGCGGTCATCGAGCTCTACTTGGGCACGCTGGCCAAAGCCACCGGCGGCTGAACCGACTCTGCCACCGACGTGCGTCGAGTGTTTCGTGCCCGTGTGCAGGCATCAAACACTCGGCAGGCATGAAACACTCGACACCAGAACGAGAAGGGCCCCGGGCTTGCGCCCGGGGCCCTTTCCGTTACTACTTAATGCCTTGCGGCAGGACTGCTATCACGCACCAGCGTTGAAGTTGGTACCGAGAGCGTTGCCCATGTTGCCGTCGCAGCCATAGACCGCCTTGTTGGCCGGGCCAATGCCCTTCTCCACCATGGTCTTGAGGATGCGGCTGCCTTCGTCAAACGTGATCAAGATGATCGCGTCCGGGTCGGCTGCCACGACTTCGTCAACCTCAGCATCGAAGCTGGTGGCTGCCGGGTCGTAGACCTTCGTGCCAAGAACTTCGACACCACCGGCGGTCAACGCGGCTTCCACAACGGCGAGCAGGCTGGTGCCATACGCGTCGTCGAGGGCCATGATGTATGCCGACTGGTTGCCGTCGTCGATGACGAGCTGGGCGATGACGTTGCCCTGCAGGTCGTCCGGCGGAGCATTACGGAAGTACAGGCTGTGGTCCGGGTAGTCCACGAGAGCCAACGAGGTGTTGGCAGGCGAGAACTGCACGATGCCGGCAGCGGTGATCTTGTCGATGACGGTCAGGGTCACCGAAGAAGATGCGGCGCCAATGATGGCGTCGACACCGTCTGCGATGTGACGGTCAGCGGTCTGGCTGGCAATGTCGGTCGAGGTGTCGCCCGAGTCGCCAGGTGAGAAGGTCACGTCGTTACCGAGCACGCCACCAGCTGCGTTGATGTCGGCTACTGCCAACTCGGCACCAGCGAATTCCGGCGGTGCGAGGAAGGCGAGCGAACCGGTCTGCGGCAGCAAGCCACCGAACTGCAGTGTGCCGTCACCCTCACGAACGACGTCGGTGACGCCGAGCGGCTTGGCAGCCGACTCAGGAGCCGAAGCCGTGATGTAGGTGGTCAGCGAGTCGTCGATCTGGTTGCCCTCACCGAAGACGAGAATGCCATAGCTTGCCTCGAGGGGCTCGCCGTTGCCGTTCATCGTGATCGGACCGGAGACACCGTCATAGTCGGGGTCGCCGCCGGCTTCGATGATTGCCTTGCAGTCAGCGAACGTCGTGCACTTCTCGCCGTCCTTGGTGATGCCAACGATGAAGTCGGCCAAAGCCGAACCATCGGTGCCAGCCTCAATTGCGGCCAGAGCGATGATTACGAACGCGTCGTAGGTCTCGGGACCGTAGTTGTAGGTGTTGTCCAGACCAGCAAGACCGGTCGGAGTACCGTCCAAGGCAGCCTTGAACTCGTCGGTGAGCGGCACCAACGGAGTGGTGCCCTTCATGCCGGCAAGCTCGCTACCTGCAGCGGGCGGATCGGTGGCGGGCGGGTCGGTCTCGACCGGCGTGGTGTCGGCGACTGTCGTCGGCGCAACCGTGTCGGTCGTGTCCTTCTTGTCGTCACCGCAGGACGCGGCTACGAGAGCCAGTCCTACGAGCAATGCGCCTACCTGGCGCATGCGGGATTTCTGCATTGGGTTTCTCCCCCTAGGAGTCCGAACCGCGAACTGCGGGTCGGTGGTTACGAAGGGCCTAGCTTAGGCCCTGCGAATACACGCTCACAAGCACACCAGGCAGGAAAAACGGGCCGACGTATGACGTTTTTGTGTCGTGGATGAGTCGTGCGTGGGGCGTAGATGTGCCCCGCGGTTGCGAACGAGTGGCGCGACTTGCCGACTACCGTGCGGGCGTTGAGTGATGATCCGTTTGCCGTGCTTGGTGTGTCGGCGGACGCGAGTCCGGCCGAGATCGCGGTTGCGCGGCGACGACTTGCACAAGCAACACACCCCGATCACGGTGGCGATGTCGGCGGCATGCAGGCGCTGAATCTTGCTTACGACGAAGCGTTGCGCCGACAACGCGCCGAGCAAAGCGCGATTCTCCCTCCGCCTGCGGCACACATACAACAACGCCCGCGGTCCTCGCAGCGAGTGCAGCACGACTCGCCCTCTTTTGTTATCGACGCTGCGCCCGCGCTCGCGCACGAGGCGCTGTTTGTGGTGGCGAGCTCGATCGGTGAAGTAGTTACCTCCGCTGCGCCGCACATCATCGAGTGTTTGCTCGATGAACCGATCAGGTGCTGGTGCCGACTCGAAGTTTTGGCGGAAGGCGCTTCGTCGTCAATCAGTTTGATTGTCGAGCGCTACGACGAGGAACTGGCCCCCGACATCGATGTTGTGCGCGACGAGTGGGTGAGAAACCTCAACCAGCTCGGGCAGCCTTGATCAGCCGGTCGCGAATAGCGTGACCCAGCCCGGCAGCAGCCGGCAACACCGCGATCACGCATCTGACGCCGCGGTCATCGGCGGCTCGCAGGTCGCCGTACAGCGAACGCGCATAGGTCGCGAGATCGTTTGGGTGATCGAGTATCCAACTGTCGTTGGTCTCGGCAGCGATCGAGTCAGCATCCGCTCGCGACTCAGCAAGCAACACGCGGGCGCGGGGCGAATAGTGCGCGGCGAGCATTCCGGGTGCGCGGCTGGGACCTTCTGGCGCAGATAGTCCGGCGCCGAGGATTCGCGCGATCTCATCTTCGGAGATGCCGCCCGGACGCAAAATCTGAGGAGGCTCGACGGTGCAGTCGACGATCGTGCTTTCCACACCTATCGGGCACGGCCCGCCGTCGAGGACGAAGTCGACCAGCCCCCCAAGGTCCGCACGAACGTGGTCAGCTGTTGTCGGACTGACGCCGCCGAAGCGATTGGCTGATGGGGCAGCCAAGCCTCCTCCGAAGCGGGAGAGCAATTCGGTGGTCATCGGATGCGCGGGCACTCGTACGCCGACAGTGTCGCGGCCGCCGGTCACCACCGGGAGCACGTGCTCAGCCTTGTGTACCAGCAGCGTCAACGGGCCAGGCCAACAGGTTTCGGCGAGTCGCACGGCTGTCGGCGGGATGGCGCGTGCCCAATCGCCGAGTTGTTCCGGAGTCGCAACATGAACGATCAACGGATGGTCCGTCGGCCGTGCTTTGACCTCAAAGATCCGCGCAACGGCCTCCGGATTCATCGCGTCGGCCGCCAGTCCGTAGACGGTCTCGGTAGGGATGGCCACCAAGCCGCCATCGCGTATCACTTGCAGCGCACGATCGATCGGGTTCATGCGGCTTGAAGTGCCGATCGCGTCACGGCGTCACGGTAGCGTTGGGCGGCCCTCAGGGCCGATGTCTCGAGCATGGCAAGTCGTTAACCAACAGAGGGAAGAACGAGAAATGCGTTTCCTGGGTAGTACGCCGCCATACGACCTGACGTATAGCGACGTCTTTATGGTGCCGAGTCTTAACGACGTGCAGTCGCGGTTCGACGTCGACCTCACTACTCCCGATGGCCTAGGCACCACGATTCCAGTCGTTGTGGCGAACATGACCGCGGTCGCCGGTCGACGAATGGCCGAGACCGTTGCCCGTCGCGGCGGACTGACGGTGCTGCCGCAAGACATCTCGCTCGACGTTCTCGAGTCGATGATCGACTACGTGAAGACGCGCCACCTCGTGTACGACACTCCGATCACGCTGACCGCAACTCACACTGTCGGCGATGCGTTGGGACTAATCCACAAACGCGCGCATGGCGCAGTGATCATCGTCGACGAGAGTGGGCGTCCGGAAGGGATCTTCACCGAACACGATTCCGCGGGCTTCGACCGATTCACGCAGCTGAAGAACGTGATGAGTCGCGACTTGGTGGCGTTAGAGGCCGGTACTGCACCCGCTGAGGTGTACGAACGACTCAGCGGCCAACGACTCTCGGTGGCGCCCGTCGTTGACAACGATGGTCGGCTGATCGGTTGTGCGACGCGCACTGGCGCACTGCGTAGCACTATCTATCGCCCGGCCGTCGATGCGCAGAACAGGCTGATGGTTGCGGCAGCTGTCGGAATCAGCGGCGACCCGGCGACGAAGGCAAAGGCACTGCTCGGCTTCGGTGCCGACGTGCTTGTCATCGATACAGCGCACGGTCATCAGACGCGCACATTGCGAGCGATCGAGGAAGTGCGTGCATCTGCCCCCGACGTTCCCATCGTCGCGGGCAACGTGGTCACTCAAGAAGCGACGCGTGCGCTGATTAGCGCCGGAGCAGACATCATCAAGGTCGGCGTCGGTCCTGGCGCGATGTGCACGACGCGGATGATGACTGGCGTCGGGCGCCCTCAATTCAGTGCTGTTCACGACTGCGCCGCTGAGGCGGCCAAGCACGGCAAGGTGATCTGGGCCGATGGTGGTGTTCGTCACCCGCGCGACGTTGCGCTTGCATTGGCGGCGGGTGCGGCAAATGTGATGTTCGGATCCTGGTTGGCCGGCACTTACGAAAGCGCCGCCGACACACTGCGCGCACCTGACGGGCGGCTGTATAAGGAAAGCTTCGGCATGGCCAGCAATCGCGCGGTGAAAAGCAGGAATCGCAGTGAGACGGCATTCGAACTTGCTCGCAAGGAGTTGTTCGAGGAAGGCATCAGCACCTCGCGCATGTACCTCGACGCCGACCGGCCCGGGGTAGAGGACATCATCGACGACATCGTGTCGGGTGTTCGATCGGCGTGCACCTACGCCGGTGCCGCGACGATCCCGCAATTCGCCGAGCGCGCCGTCATCGGCGTACAGAGCGCCGCTGGCTACAGCGAAGGCATGCCACAGGGAACGAACTGGTAGTGAGCATTGCCTTGAGGGTGATTGCCATCGACGGTCCCGCCGGCGCGGGGAAGAGCACAATTGCGCGTGCGCTTGCTGCGCGACTGAACCTTCATTACCTCGATACAGGGGCGATGTATCGCGCGGTCACCTGGGCGGCGTTGCAGCGCACAATTTCGGTCGAGGATCGTGACCTTGTCGCCGAATTGGCGCGCGAGCTCACAGTCGACGTCCTTGATGACGGCGTGTTCGTCGATGGTGTCGACGTCACGAATGCGATTCGCTCGCCAGAGATAACCGCCGCAGTTAGTGCGGTTGCGGCCAACAGCGGTGTGCGCGCCGAGATGCGCGCCCGACAAAAGGCCTGGGCGGTCGAACGTGGCGGGGGAGTGATTGAGGGACGCGATATCGGATCAGTGGTATTCCCCGATGCGCAGCTGAAGCTGTATCTCACTGCATCGCCACGCACGCGGGCCGAGCGACGGGTTGCAGAAGCCGGTGGCGATGTCGACGAGATCGAGCGTGCAATCGCGGCCCGCGACCATCACGACAGCAACCGAGCCGACAGCCCGCTAACGACAGCCGATGGGTCGGTCGTCGTCGACACAACTGGCTTGGGCATCGAAGAGGTTCTTGCTCAACTCGAAGCCCTGATCTCTAGTCTGCAGAGCTGACATGACCAAGATCTCGACCAAACTCACCGGCAAGTCATTGCCCGACAAGATCGCGTACCACACGGTGCGCGGAATTCTGACGGTGTTCCTTCGGTTGTGGTGCCGCATGCAGATCACCGGTCGCGAGAACTTTCCGACAGGTGAGCCGTTCATCATGGCGCCCACACATCGCAGCATCATCGACACTCCTGTGTCGTCGGGCGTTTACACCCGCCGGATGCGCTTCATGGGCGCCGACAAGTGGTGGAGCAACAAAGCCTTCGGCAAGTTACTGACAGCGCTCGGCGGCTTTCCCGTGACTCGCGGTTCGGCAGATCGCGAAGCGCTAAAGCGTTGCATCGCGGTGCTCGAGGGTGGGGAACCGCTTGTGATGTTTCCCGAGGGCGAACGCAAGAGTGGCTTAGTCGTGCAGCCGCTGTTTGAAGGCGCCGCTTATGTAGCGATGAAGACCGGTGCACCGATCGTGCCGGTTGCTATCGGCGGTAGCGAGCGGGTGATGCCTAAGGGCGCCAAGTTCATCTTCCCGCGCAAGATGTATGTGATCGTGGGCAAGCCGATGCGCGTTCCGGTGGTGGACGATGCGGATGGCTCGAAGGGGCAGCGGCTTGCTGCCAAGCAACTCACCGTTGAGCTGCACGCCGAGATGCAACGGCTCTTCGACCTAGCGCAGGCGCGTTGCCGTTAACTGCTGCAGTTGATCAGTACGCGCCGGCGAGGTACGTCGTCAGTGCTTGCTGCAACCAGATCGGATCCTTGGTACCGCACAACTCGCGTGCTGAGTGCATGCTGAGCTGCGGTACCCCAACGTCGACTGTGTCGATTCCCAATCGAGTTGCAGTCATCGGCCCGATGGTCGTGCCGCACGGCATGTTGTTGCGGCTGACGAATAGCTGCCAGGGCACGTCCGCCGCGTCGAAGACACGCTGCAACATCGCGGAGCCGGCGGCCGTCGTCGCGTAACGCTGATTGTGGTTGAGCTTGATCGCTGGGCCTTGATTGACGACTGGCCGATGACCGGCCTCGTGCCGTTCGGGGTAGTTGGGGTGCACGCTGTGCGCGTTGTCGGCAGAGATGCAAGTACTCGTGGCCAATTGCGTGAGGTAGTCACCGCGAGTTGCACCGTTCGCCAGCGCCAGTCGCTCGAGCACGTGTTCCAGCAGAGGCCCGGCGGCACCGGCGGAACTTTCCGACCCGACCTCTTCGTGGTCAAACAGCGCGATTACCGCCACGCCATCCGCGGGGGAGGTGCCTGTGTGGCACAGCGCGCTGGTGGCTGCCCAACATGACAGCTGATTGTCGAGGCGGCCAGCGGCGAGCAGATCGCCGTCAGCGCCGAGGCGACTCGCGGGCGTGACATCGAACAAGCACAGATCCCAGCCGACGACGTCGTTCGGGTTCACCGCTGCTTGATTTGCGACCCAGGCGCTGAACTCGCCAGCCGACGCCGTACCGCTACCCCACACAGGAGTGAGGTGGCTGTGCTTGTCGAGAATCAACCCGCGCTCGTTGACATCGCGATCAAGGTGGATCGCGAGTTGCGGCACTCTGGCGATGGCGTCGCGCACTGCCAGGTGACGGACACCATCGCGCGTGATCACCTGACCGGCGACGCCAAGGTCGCGATCCAGCCACGAGTTCAACAACGCCCCGCCGTACACCTCGACCGATAGCTGCTTCCATCCGTAACCGCCGACGTCGGGGCGTGGCTTAACGCGCAAGCCGGGCGAGTCGGTATGCGCGCCGACGATCCTCAGCGCCGACGTTGCCGTCGCGCCCTGCGCGCGCGACCAGCCAACGAGCGCCGCGCCTCGCGTCACAAAACCTTTGTCGGGAACTTGATTCCAGAGCTGATCGAGTCGCAACTCGACGAAACCTGCGGCAAGGAGTCGCTCGGCGCTGCTGAGCGTTGCGTGCCAGTGCGAAGGTGACGCGTCGAGGTACTCGACGAGATCGGTGAGAAGCGCGTCGCTCATGACTGCAGCAATCCGATCGGCAATCCAGTACCTCGCAGGTGCGAGGTTTCGTTGATCGTCATCACACTGCGGTGCGCGCCTTTCGACGCCATCACGCGATGGATGCTGGTGTAGTTGGGATAGAAGAAGCCTTTGCCAATGGGCAGCCCGAGCACATGCGAAAGATACGCGTTGATGACGCCTCCGTGGCAACACACAGCGATGCGCTGACTGGTGTGGGCGGCGATGAGGGCTTCGATCGCGTACACGACTCGATCACGAAACCCTTCCATCGTGTCGTCGTCGACGGTCCACTCGCCGCGCACCATCGCTTGCCATCGTGGGTCGTTGGCGGCCTTCAACTCTTCGACGGGGATGTAGAAGCTCGCGTTGCGATCCCACTCGGCAACATCGTCAACGATGGTGATAGGTAATCCCTTCGAGGTGGCGATCGGCTCGGCAGTTTGCACGGCTCGTCGTTGGGGGCTGGAGTACAATGCGTTTATCTCCTCGCTGCCCAGGTATTCGGCCAAGTGCTTCGCCTGCTGGTGCCCTGCCGTTGAAAGCTCTGGGTCAGCGATTCCCTCGGGAAGTTCGCGTCGCACTGGTAGACCGTGACGTATCAACAGCAACTCCATTCCGACTACATAACCACCTCCTGACTGCAATTGACGACCCGACCCTTAGTGCACGACTCTGAGGCACGACTATGACGACGCAAAGCCCAGATGCAGCTGCCACACCGACTGTCACACCAGTGGCAGTCACCACCGAGACGCGGACGAAGATCGTTGCGACTCTCGGGCCCGCCACTGAAAGTCCGGAGGTTCTCGACGAGTTGCTACGCGCCGGCGTCGACGTGGTGCGGCTCAACCTCAGTCACGGCACTCTGGAATCACACCTCGAACGTTTGAAGGCGGTGCGTGCAGCGGCGTTGCGCGTCGATCAAGTGGTCGCAGTTCTCGCCGACCTGCCCGGCCCGAAAGTGCGCGCTGGTCAGTTTCCGCAGGGCGGCTGCGAGTTGGTTGGCGGATCGTCTCTGGCGCTTGTGCCCGGCGAGGGCGCCTCGCGCGCCGACCTCATCACCGTTGATTATCCGACGGTGCTCGACGACCTTCAGCCAGGCGATCGCGTTGTGCTCGGCGACGGTGCTATCTCGGTCGGCGTGGACTCGGTCACGGCCGAAGGAGCGATGTGCACCGTGCTGACAGGCGGTCACGTGCAGGGTCGCCCCGGCGTGCATCTTCCGTCTGATCGCCTGCGACTGACCACGCCGACCGAAGACGATCTCGTGCTTGCGCGCGCGATGGCGACGGCGGGAGTCGACTTCCTTGCGGTCTCGTTTGTGCGCGCCGCCAACGATCTGCGCTTGGTTCGTGAGGCGATTGCTCCGCATCAGACCAGGCTGGTCGCCAAGATCGAGACGATGCCGGCCGTAACTGCGCTCGAGTCCATCGCCGCCGAGGCCGACGCAATCATGGTCGCGCGCGGCGACCTCGGAATTGAATGCCCTTTGGAAGACGTCCCTCACCTACAGAAGCGCATCATTCGCCACTGTGTCGAAGTCGGTGTGCCCGTGATCACGGCGACACAGATGATGGAGAGCATGATCACGTCGCCTTCGCCGACGCGCGCGGAAGTTAGCGACATTGCAAACGCGGTGTTTGACGGAACAGATGCACTGATGTTGTCGGCAGAGACTGCGATCGGCGCCGATCCTCCGGGAGTTGTGCGCACGATGGTTCGCATTGCTGGCCGCGCTGAAGCCGAGGCAAGTTATGCGCAATGGGCCAGTCGCCTTGGTCGCGTGCAGCGCGACCAATGGCATGACGACACGATGTCAGTCGGGCAAGATCGAATCACGATGGCGATCACACACGCGGCAGGCCAGGCCGCCGCGGATGCAGGCGCGCACGCAATCTTGTGTTGCACTCGCACAGGTCGCACGACGAGGGCGATGGCGCGCTTCCGGCCGTCGGCGACTCTCATCGGCTTGTCTCCCGACCCAGCAACGGTGCGAGCGATGTCGCTGACGTGGGGAGTGCGAGCGTTGGAAGTCGGCACGTACCACAGCACTGACGACCTCGTGTGGTTCGCGGTCGAGCGCGCAGTACAGAGTGGCCTGGTGAAGTCTGGCGACACAGTGCTCGTCCTAGCGGGTGCTCCCGATCGCCCGAGCGGCGCCAGCACTGACGTGTTGCGCATCGTGCGCGTGTCGTGACCGCGTGAATATCTGGTCTGCCGAGGCTGGCCACGCAGATCATCCGCTGATCGTGATGGTGCATGGCGCGATGGATCGCGCGACAAGCATGCTGAAACTCAGCCGTCGACTCGACGAGCAATACCGAGTGTTGCGCTACGACCGGCGCGGCTACGGCCGCTCGGTGCCACACGCCGGTCCGTTCGACATGAAGGCGCAAGTCGCCGACCTGGTTGAACTGCTTGCTGGTCGTCGCGCAGTGCTGGTCGGGCACAGCTACGGCGGCAACGTGGCAATGGCCGCCGCGGCGCAACACCACGACCTTGTTGCTGGCGTGGTTGTGTACGAAATGCCTCTGCCATGGGAACCGTTCTGGCCACCATCGACCGCTGGGTGGGCAGCGATTCAAGCAGCCGGGCCGACGAAAGCATCAGCCGCCGACGCCGCGGAGATGTTCATGCGCCGGTTGATCGGCGACGAGCGCTGGCTGGCTCTTCCCGAACGTACGCGCCTTAGCCGGCGATCCGAGGGGTTAGTGCTGGTCAGCGAACTCGCCGACCTACACGAGCACCGACCTTGGGAAGCGGCTGACATCAAGGTGCCGCTGATTCTCGGCTATGGCAGTCGCACCGCCGAACATCGCCGCCACGGCATGAATCACATCGCTAGCGTTGTCGATGGTGCCGAGGCACTGTGCTTGCAGGATTGCGGTCACAACGCGCACAGATCGGCACCCGAGCAGTTTCGCGATGAACTAATCGAGCCGCTGCTGCACCGCGTCGGAGCGCCCTGGAGTTAGAAGACTGAGACTTCGCTACCGAAGAATTCGCACTTAACCGAGCTCTCAGCGGCGCCATCAGCAACCTTCGCCTTCGCTTGGTCGGCACAGTCCTGCAGATTGCCGCGCTGTGTCCACATACCCAGCCCAAGCGCCGCGAGCAGAACGATCGAAATGATTTTCATCGTGACGTTCTTGATCACCCACGCCGAGATCACAGCAAACGCGACTAGTGCAATGGCGACGACGATGGCAATGGTCTTTGCCGATTCCAATGAGAGAGCGGTCATGCGGCCACCCTAATGAGAATGAAGCGGCGTAGGGTGGCAACGTGAGTGAGCAACCAATTCAGATGGTGTCGCAAGGGCCGCCGCGAACGGTGTTGCCGGCCGAAGCTGCACCCGTGCGCGACGCGGTTCAGCGTGTTCGCGAAGCGCCGGCTGGCGAACAGCGAGCATTGGCGGCGGCAGTCGTCGCGGATCATCCTCGGTCGCTGATTGCTTGGTGCGCCCTCGGCGATGTAACCACCGACACGATCGAGCGCTACGCGGCATACCGAGTCGGCTACCACCGCGGGCTCGACGCGCTGCGAGCCAACGGGTGGCGCGGATCGGGGTACGTGCGCTGGGCCGACGAGACGAACCGCGGACTTCTCGGCTGCATGCGTGGCCTTGGCGCCATGGCCGCAGCGATTGGCGAGAACGACGAAGCGGAGCGTCTTTCGTTGTTCCTCGCGCAACTTGATCCGTCGGGCGGTGGCGGCTGAGCCGCGTTGCCGCCGCCGTGTTGTGTGGCGGTGCCAGTCGACGCATGGGTCGCGACAAGGCACTGGTGGCCTTCGAGGGAACTCCAATGTCAGCGCGTGTTGCGCACGCACTACGCGATGGCGGCTGCGATCCGGTCGTCGCGATCGGAGGCGACTCGGCTGCGCTGCAGGCGTTGGGTCTGGCAACGATCGCCGATCGCTGGCCAGGTGAAGGGCCACTCGGGGGAGTGATCACGGCGCTGGAACAGTTCTCGGAACACGAGGCGGTCGTTGTAGTCGCGTGCGACCTGCCGAAGCTTTCGTCCGCGACAGTCGCGATGTTGGTCGACGAATTGCTGCGAGCGCCAGCGACCGCCGACGTTGCCCTGGCGGTGACAGACAGGCAGCAATATCTGTGTGCCGCGTGGCGCCCGAGTGCCAGCTCACAATTGACGGCGATGTTCGCCTCCGGCGGTCGGCGACTGCTCGACGCGCTGGCGAGTCTTCGGGTTGTAGAGGTAGTTGTCGATGCAACGCAGCTGATCAATGTCAACACTGCTGCCGATCTGCCCGGGTAGCGTCGACGCATGGCAGTAGTTGAGGTCGGGATCGAGCAATTGCAAGCTGCGCTTGCTCGCGGAGTGAAGCTGATCGACGTGCGCGAACCGCACGAGTACGAAGCCGCTCACGTTGCGGGTGCCGTTCTGATACCGCTGAACTCGGTGCCCGATCGCATAGACGACTTTCGGGGTGCTGAACCCACTTACCTGATTTGCCGCAGCGGAATTCGCAGCCTGCGCGCGTGCGAGTACCTCGCCCAGAACGGGATCGAAGCAATCAACGTTGCCGGCGGCATGCTCGATTGGGTCGACCTTGGACTTCCCGTCCAGTGACCCACCGTTGGATCGCGTCTGATCGCGAGGTTGTCGAGTTCGTCGAGCGGGCAAGCAACGAGCCGCGCTACGCGCTCGACACCGAGTTCCATCGTGAGCGCACGTACTTTCCGAAGCTCGCACTCGTGCAGATTCTCGCCGATGACGAGATCGTCCTCATCGATCCGCTCGGCTGCGATCTCTCACCGCTGAAGACCTTGTTTGCCAGCGACGCACTCGCGGTCGTGCACGCTGCTCAGCAAGATCTCGACGTGCTGACTCATGCAGTCGGCGCTATTCCGCGTCGCTTGTACGACACGCAGTTGGCGGCCGGCTTCCTCGGCTACAGCACTCCGTCGCTGGTATCGCTGCTGCAGGGCGAATTGCGCGTCACGGCCGCCAAGGGCGATCGGCTAACCGACTGGTTGCGTCGTCCGCTGAGCGACGACCAGTGCAGCTACGCGGCAAGCGACGTTGCACACCTGCTGCAGCTACACGACGTGCTGGCCGCCAAGCTGGAAGCGGAGGGGCGCACGCAGTGGGTAGCCGACGCGTGCGAAGAGTTGCGCACACGGCCCGTTGGTGGCACCGATCCCGATCTCGCGTTCATGAAGCTAAAGGACGTGCGCATCTTGAAACCACGAGCGCGCGGGGTGGCACGTGCCGTTGCCAGTTGGCGCGAGCGGCGGGCAATGTCGATCGATTCGCCCGTGCGTCAGGTGCTGCCCGATCTCGCGATCCTGGGCATCGCACAGAAGCAGCCGCGCACGGTGCAGGAGCTTGGCCAGGCGCGCGGAGTCGACGATCGGCACACTCGCGGCGTCATCGCCAAGGATTTGCTCGCAGCTGTCGAGCTCGGACTCGCCGACGAGTCGCCACCAGTCGCTGCTGAAGGTGACGATCTTGATCGCGGTATGCGTCCGGCAGTGACGCTGGTGTCGGCGTGGGTCAGTGAGGTCGCACGCCAGCAACGCATCGACGTCGGATTACTCGCGACTCGTCACGATCTGGTGGCGTTGTTGCGCGGCGACGACGATGCTCGATTGGCGAGCGGGTGGCGCGGCGAGTTGCTAGGCGAAGGTATTCGTCGGTTGGTTGCAGGTGAGGCGGCGTTGACCTTCGACGGTCACGGCGGACTCAATCTCATTGATGTCCCATAACGCGACGCAGTTTCTTCCATAGCTCATCGAACGCTTCCGAAACGTCGGTGCTACGCGCGCCATAGCTGTGAATCGGCCGCCGCTCGCCGATCGCTTGATTGACGATGACTCGTTGCGGGATCACCGGCGTCCAAACGGCTTTCTTGCCGACCGTGCGCGTCAGTTCGTCGTAGCGCCGCTCTGCTTCGCTACTCCACGCGGGCACCTTGTTGACGATGACGCCAGCGATGTCCAACTTCGTGTTGTACGAATCCCAAACCTCATCGACCAAGTCGGCGACAGCGCCGATGCCGCGCAAGCTGAGTGCTGAGGGTTCGACAACTATCAACGCATGATTGGCAGCAGTGAGGCCAGCAGTTGTGAGTGCACCCAACGACGGAGGACAGTCGATGAGGATTAGCTCGTAGTCCTTCGCGACTTCGGCAAGGGCTTCGGCCAGGCGCCCCGGGTTGCTGGCATGATCCTTGGTCAGCAGACGTTGCGTCGCGGGCATTACTGCAACCGCTTCTCCCCAGGTGGATTCGACGATCGCTTTGGAAGCCGACGTACGACCCAGGACTTCGGCGGTTGACACTTCGACTGCGGTGGGGTCGATACCCAGCACCCAAGTGCTCGATGCCTGCGGATCGAGATCGACGACCAGCACGCCATGGCCGGCGGTGCCCGCGGCGGAAGCGAGTCCGAGCGTGACGGTGGTCTTGCCGACACCGCCCTTCTGATTGAGGACTGTGACGATGTTTCCCATGACTACATCGTGCCACTCCTGCGGGCTATCAACGCAACGCCAGCTGGCAAATGTGGGCCGAGGTTTGTGCCCTCAAGACTCGGCTTTGTAGCGAGAACGACAACGGGCCCAGCAGTCGCCCCATTCGTGGCTATCGACTGCGGCTGGTCGGTCGGGTTGATGTAGATCAGCCACGTCTCTGTCCCATCGGATCGCTCCCAGGCGAGCACGTCGGGGGAGCCCTCAAGCAGTCGGAACGCGTTACGCCCGATGCCTGCGGCATTGAGCGCCGGCGTGGTTCGGCGCAGCTGCAGCAGTCGCCGGTAGAAGTGCAAGATCGAGTTTGTGTCGGCGCGTTGTGTCGCGACGTCGAACCACGGGATCGGCGCTCGGCATCCGTCGCGCCCTCCAGGGTCGATCGCTAGCTCCGGTGGCACTACGGCATCGACGAGACCCAACTCTTCGCCTTGATACATGAACGGTGTACCGGGCAGCGTCAACAGCATGATCGCTGCCATTCGGGCCTCGAGCTCGCCTCCGCCGTAGCGGCCACGATGGCGGGGCACGTCGTGATTGGACAACACCCATGTCGGCCATGCGTTGCGAACACGCATCACCTCGATGGTTCGTGCGATGCGACTGCGCAGCTCCGCAGCGTCGAACGGTGCCCACAGGAAGCGAAAATTAAAACACAGGTGCAGCTCGTCGTCATCGCCGTGGTAGCTGGTCATCGCCTCTTCGTTGAGCAGGTAAACCTCGCCGACGCTCACCGCGGAGTACTCGTCGAGCACCGACCGAATCACGCGCAGATGTTCGTGGGTCTTGGGCTGGTCGTTGTACGGCACGTGGCCCCACACCCGTTCCTCGCAGATCGGCGGGTCGTTGAGGCTGAGGTCTTTGCCGAGCAAATGGACGACGTCCATTCGGAAGCCGTCCACGTCGCGATCGAGCCAGAAGCGCAGAGTGTCGTGCATCGCAGCCACGACCTCGGGGTTGTCCCAGTTGAGGTCGGGCTGTTCCTTGAGGAAGCAGCGCAGGTAGTACTGGCCGCGTTCTGCGTCGAACGACCACGCCGGCTCGCCGCGCGGAAACGAGGCCAGCCAATTGTTCGCAGGCTCGTCGCGCCACACGTACCAGTCGGCCTTAGGGTTCACGCGGTCGCGTCGGCTCTCTTGGAACCATGCATGCTGATCACTTGTGTGGTTCGGAACCCAGTCGAGCAGCAGTCGCATGCCCCGCGCGTGAACGTCGGCGAGTAGTGCGTCGAAGTCGGCGAGTGTGCCGAACTGCGGATCGATGGCGCAGAAGTCGCTGACGTCGTAGCCGCCGTCGGCCATCGGCGAGGCGAAGATCGGCGAGAGCCACAGCGCGTCGACGCCCAGCCATTGCAGATAGTCGAGTCGGGAGGAGATCCCGGCGAGTGTGCCGTCGCTGAACGACCGCGGGTAGACCTGGTAGACGCTTGCGGTCTGCCACCAGCTTTGGTCAGGAGTCACACTCACGGGCAGTCGTTTAGGGACCGGTGGTGCCACAGATTTTTAGGTCTAGCAGGTAATATGGCGTTCAATGTCAAATCTCTAGATTCGGGAGCCCTACCGTGAAGAAGGGTCGTCACCGTCGCTTCGAAGAAGCGCGGAAACTCAAGCAGGCCGGTCCCAGTGCATTCGATCTGGGTTTCGGTGGTAGCGAACAACGTCAACCCAGTGAAGACGACCAGTACGCCGCGTTAGCGGAAAAGTACGGTGTCACCTTCGATGAGGACGACGACGAGCTCGACGACTGACCTTCTTACCGCGGGCTGCCGCGTCTGAGCCCGTTCGAGAACCCGGCTTCATGTCCCAGTCCTTCACGTCTTCGCACAATTCGCCCATCCAGATTCGCAACGTCGCGCTTGTAGCGCACGTCGACCACGGCAAGACCACGCTGGTTGATGCATTGCTGCGTGCCACCGGCACATTCGCTGCTCACCAGGCAGTCGTCGATCGAGTGATGGATTCCAACGATCAAGAGCGCGAGCGCGGCATCACCATCCTCGCCAAGGCGGCCTCGATCACCTGGAAGGGCACGAAGATCAACCTCGTCGACACCCCTGGCCACGCCGACTTCGGTGGCGAGGTCGAACGTGCGCTAACGATGGTCGACGGTGTGCTGTTGCTGGTAGATGCGGCTGAGGGCCCGCTGCCGCAGACGCGGTACGTGTTGCAGAAGGCTCTCGCGCTCGACCTGCCGGCAGTCGTTGTCATCAACAAGGTCGATCGCCAAGACGCCCGCGCGGAAGAAGTGCTCGACGAGATCTATCAACTCTTCATCGACCTCGACGCCGGCGACCATCACATCGACTTCGAAATCGTTTCGGCCGTCGCCCGCGAAGGGCGCACGATGAAGGGCGTCGGCATGCCAGGCCCAGACGACGACCTTTCCGCATTGCTCGACACGATCCTCGAGGCGATCCCGGCGCCAACCGGCGATGTGTCCGGACCACTGCAGGCGATGGTGACGCAGCTCGATGCCAGTGAGTATCTCGGTCGCCTCGCCATCGGGCGAGTGGTCAATGGCGTGATGCGCCGCGGCGAAACGGTCGCGTTGCTGGAAGCAGAATTCGCCGAAGGTCAGCCTCCGCTGAAGCGCAAGCTCGCGCAACTGATGGCCTTCCACGGCGTCGGCCGCGACGAGGTCGACGAACTGAGTGCTGGCGACCTGTTCGTCGTCGCCGGCTTCCCCGAAGTCGAGATCGGCGACACGATCGCATCTGTAGAGAATCCGATCGCGCTGCCGCGTTTGGTCGTTGACGAACCGGTTTTGCGCATGACGTTTGGCGTCAACACTTCGCCACTCGCGGGCCGTGATGGCAAGTTCCTCACCAGCCGCCACCTAATCGATCGCCTCAATAAGGAGATCCTCGGCAACGTGTCGATCAAGTTGTTCGAGACCGGTTCGCCCGACGTCATCGAAGTCGCTGGCCGCGGCGAGCTTCAGTTGGCGGTGCTGATCGAAGCGATGCGTCGCGAGGGTTACGAGCTGCAGGTCAGCCGGCCAGAAGTCATCACCAAGGAAGTCAACGGCAAGCGCTTCGAGCCACAAGAGCGTGGCGTTTGCGACGTGCCCGATGAATACGTCGGCACCGTCACGCAAGAGTTGGCGCCCCGCAAGGGTCGTGTCACCGACTTGCGCGGCGGCGACGCTGGTCGCACCATCGTCACTTTTGAATGCCCGAGCCGCGGCCTGATCGGCTTCCGCTCGATGCTGATGACCGCCACACGCGGCACAGCGCTACTGCACCAGCACCACGTCGGCTGGATGGCGTGGGCCGGCGAGATGCCGAGCCCGCGTGGTGGCGCTCTCGTTAGTGACCGTCTCGGCGTCACCACCGGCTACGCGCTCGACAAGCTGCAGCTCAGCGGCCAGTTCTTCGTCAATCCCGGCGAGCAGGTTTACGAAGGCATGGTCATAGGCGAGTCAGCGCGCGACGACGAGATGGTGATCAACGCGGTGCGTGCCAAAGAGAAGAACAACATCCGTACGCACAGCCACGACGACGCCGTAAAGCTGCCGGCGCCGAAGATTCACACGCTCGAGACCGCGATCGAATGGATCGTCGACGACGAACTAGTCGAGGTAACGCCGAAGTCGATCCGTGTGCGTAAGCGTCACCTCGGCTTGGAAGACCGCCGCAAGGCCAACAAGAAGGTCAGCGCTTAGCTTTCAACCTTGATAGGCCCACGCTTAATGGCCGGGTGGGGCAATGGAACCCACTCTGGGCGCTCGATCAGGGTTAGCAACTTCGCGTAGACCTTGGCGCCGACCATCTCGATCAGTTCGTCGCGTAGGTATTGGTACGTCGGCACGCCACCGACGAAGGCTTCGTCGGTCTCGGTGCAGCACCAGTGGAAGTCGGCGCCGCCTTCGCCCCAGTCGCGGCGCTTCCATTCGCGAACTGTTGTGGTGATGTATCCGAACTCGTCAGTCGAGTCTTCAAGCCGCAGCGGTAGTTGCCAGCACACGTCGGGCTTCCAGTCCATCGGACGTTCGCCAGCTTCAAGTGCGGCGATGTGAAATGCGCAACCTGCGCCGCCTTCGAAGCCTGGCCGGTTGAGGAAGATGCACGCGCCGTCGACTAGCCGCGTCGTGGTGGCGCCGTCCTCTTTCGCGAGGAAACCCTTCGGCCCCTCACCCTTCTTCTTGAACTGCCAATGCCGTTTCTTCAGTCGCGGCACGAACTTGAGAACCGCCTCTAGGTCTTTCTTGTCACCGAAGTGTGCGCCGTAACTGCAGCAGCCCTGAGACAGCTCAGTCGCGTCGTCGTCGAGCACGCCCTTGCACCCACTGCCGAAAATGCAGCTCCACCGACTGCTCAAAAATGTGGCGTCGAAGACCCAGGTGCGCTGTGTCTTGTCGTCTTCAAAACTGATCCACTCATGGGTGTCGATAGGCACAAGTGGCGACGCTAGCAACCGGAGAGCGATTAACACAGCCTTCCTGAACGAGCGTGATCGGTAGGCTGGTCAGTCAAATGAGTACACCAACGCGTAAACGACAGCCACCACAGACCGCCGATGAACTTCGGTCAGCCTTTCTCAACTACTTCGTCGAGAAGGCTCACTCTGTCGTGCCGTCGGCCAGCCTGATCCCTCACGACCCAACAGTGCTGTTCACGGTGGCTGGCATGGTGCCGTTCAAGCCGTACTTCGTCGGCGATGAAGTGCCGCCGTACTCGCGAGCGGTCAGTTCGCAGAAGTGTGCGCGTGCAGGCGGCAAGCACAACGACCTCGACGATGTGGGTCGCACGAAGCGCCACCTCGTGTTCTTCGAGATGCTCGGCAACTTCAGTTTCGGCGACTACTTCAAGCGAGAAATCATTCCGTGGAGTTGGGAGCTGACTACCGAGACCTTCGGTCTCGACGGCGATCGCTTGTGGATCACGGTTCACGAGAGTGACGATGAAGCCGAGGCCATTTGGCACGAAGAGGTCGGTGTGCCGATGAATCGCATTCAGCGGCTGGGCGACAAAGACAACTTCTGGCAGATGGGCGACACCGGTCCATGCGGTCCGTGCAGCGAGATCCACATCGATCGCGGGCCGGCGTTCGGCCCCGATGGTGGGCCGCTTGGTGATCCGAACGGCGATCGCTTCATGGAGTTCTGGAACTTGGTCTTCATGCAGTTCAATCAAACTGCCGACGGAAGCCGCACGTTGCTACCGAAGCCGAGCATCGACACAGGCCTCGGCCTCGAGCGCATGCTCTGTCTATTGCAGGGCGTCGACTCCGTGTGGGAGACGAACCTGATGCTGCCGCTCATCGATCAGGCGTGCTCGCTCACAGGTCGTCGTTACATCGCTGGCGATTACGACGATCGCGACAGCTTCTCCATGCGCGTGCTCGCCGAACACGCGCGGTCGGCAGCGATGCTGGTCAGCGACGGAGTATTCCCCAGCAACGAGGGCCGTGGCTATGTGTTGCGCCGCATTATCCGCCGCGCCGTTCGTTATGCGTATCTGCTCGGCACCGAGCACCTTGTGATGCCAGCGCTCGTCGACACCGCAGTCAGCGTTATGGGTAACGCCTATCCTGAAGTCGAGAAGAACCGCGACTTCATCGTCGGTGTTCTGACGCGTGAAGAAGAACGCTTCCGTCAGACGCTCAAGACTGGTCTTGCAATTCTGGAAGACGAGTTGACAAGTCACACCGACTCACTGCCCGGAAGCACCGCCTTCCTGCTGCACGACACGTATGGCTTCCCGCTCGAGCTCACCGAGGAGATCGCTGGCGAACGTGGAGTGAAGATCGCGACCGCCGAGTTCGACGCTGAGATGAAGTCGCAACGTGAGCGCGCCAAGGCCGGTCGCAAGGGTGCTGCGACCGACGCCGATAGCGCGGAGTACCGCGAAGTTCTCGATCAGTTCGGCACGACCGAGTTCGTTGGTTACACCCACGACGAGTCGACCGCGCGTGTTGTAGCTGTGCTGGCAGGGCAAGACGACCTCGTTGAAGTCTTCCTCGACCGCACACCGTTCTACGCCGAAAGCGGCGGCCAAGTCGGAGACACAGGCACAATCAGCACCGTCTCACCCGACGGCACGGCTGGCGAACTGCAGGTACTCGACACAACATTTGCACTGCCTGGGCTACGTCGCCACGTCGCGCGCGTGATCAGTGGCAACGTCGTTGCGGGGGCGGAGGCGACTGCGCGTATCGACGTCGATCGCCGCAACGCCATTCGTCGCAATCACACGGCGACGCACATTCTTCATCACGCACTGCGTGTAGTGCTGGGCGAGCACGTGAAGCAGGCGGGTTCATTGGTCGGTCCCGATCGGCTGCGTTTCGACTTCAGCCATTACGAAGCGGTCACGCCCGAGGAACTGAGTCGCATCGAAGAGATCGCGAACAAAGAAACACTGGCCAACTCGCCGGCGCGGGCATTCGAGACAACGAAGGACGAAGCGACGGCGCTCGGCGCGATCGCGTTCTTCGGTGATAAGTACGGCGATGTCGTGCGCGTTCTGGAAGTGGGTAACTCGATCGAGCTGTGCGGCGGCACACACGTGCGCGCGGCGGGCGACATCGGCGCGATCAAGATCATTGGCGAGAGCAGCATCGGCAGCAACCTGCGACGCATCGAGGCGACAACAGGCGAGAACACGGTCCGCTTGATGCAACGCGACGGCGCCGCGATCGCTGAGATCGCCCGTCTGGTGGGCAGCAGCACCGACGATCTTGTTGAAGGCGTTCAGCGGCGACTGGACGAGATCAAGGCGTTGGGCGACGAGCTGAAGGTCGCGCGGGGAAAGCTCGCGGCCGGACGCGCCAGCGAGATCGCCGCAACGGGGTCTGATGGTCGCGTGGTCGCGCGCGTCGACGACTTGGCACCTGCAGACCTACGCGACCTTGCCATCGCGATTCGTCAGCAACCCGGAGTCGACATCGTTGTTCTCGGCGGCGTCAGCGACAGTGGTGGCGCGTCACTCGTGGCGGCTGTTCGGCCAGCGGCCGGACGCGTCGCGAGCGATCTGATCAAGGAAGCCGCGAAAGCGGTCGGTGGCGGTGGCGGCGGCAAGGGCGACATCGTTGCGGCCGGTGGCAAGAACCCAGCGGGCATTGACGACGCCCTCGCGATTGCGCAGACGGCGGTAGCCGCAAGCAAATGACCAGCGATCGAACGTCACGAGCCCTCGGCGTCGACCTTGGCTCGAAACGGATCGGTATCGCGATCAGCGATCCATCCCGCACGATCGCTTCGCCCCTCACGATGATCGCTCGCTCGGGTTCCCCCCGGCGTGATCACGCGGCGATAGCCGCACTTGTCGCAGAGGAGCAAGTCGAAGTGATCGTCGTCGGTCTGCCGTTGAACATGAACGGATCGGTCGGGCCTGCCGCGCAAGCTGCCATAAAGGAAGCGAAGGCCTTAGCTACGGTGGTGGGCATGCCCGTAGTCACCTTCGACGAGCGGCGAACGACGGTCACCGCCGATCGCGCGCTGATGGAAGGTGGCATCGGTGCGCAGGCGCGCCGAAAACTCGTCGACAAAGTCGCAGCTGCGGTCATGTTGCAGGCGTGGCTCGACTCGGGTTCGCCAACATGACCTACGTCGACGATCGCACTTGGCACGCAGACGAGTGGGATGACGCCGACGAAATCGACGTGTCGCTGCTCGAGCGGCCCCGACGCCAACGACCGCGCATCAAGTGGTTTGTATGGACGCTGATATACCTCGGAATAGCTGGCGTCATCGCCGGCGGTCTGACTGGGTTGTGGTACAGCGAGCAGGTCAATCCGCAGGGCGACCCCGGCGACCCGATCAGCTTCACGATCAACGAAGACGACACGCTCGAAACCATCGGCCTACGCCTGGAAGAGGAAGGGTTGATCGAGAGTGCGGGCGTATTTGATTGGTACGTCGATCATCACGGCGGGCTGGAACTGACGCCCGGCTACTACCAACTGCGCCCGAACGATCACATGGGCAACATCATGCGTGTGTTGCGTACGCCGCCCTCCGAGACGTTCACGAAAGTGACCTTCCCTGAGGGCTTCACCGTCGAGCGCATGGCGCTGCGTCTTGAGGAGAAGATCTCGAAGCTGTCGGCGGCCGAGTTCGAGGCTGCCACTTCTAACGGTGTTGTGCGCTCGATTTATCAGCCCGAGGGCGTGACGAGCTTGGAGGGGATGTTGTTCCCCGACACGTATCAAATCTCCAACGGCGAGACCGAAGCCCAAGTGGTACGTCGCATGGTCAACCTGATGGAACGAGTTGGTTCACAGCTGAACATCGAGCAGCGCGCCGCTCAACTCGGCGTCACCCCGTATCAGATCCTGATCATCGCCAGCATCATCGAACGCGAGGCCCGGCTCTCGGAAGATCGTCCGAAGATCGCGCGCGTGATCTATAACCGCATGTTCATCGGGATGCCGCTACAGATCGACGCGACGTTGCTTTACCGCCAGCCGCCAGGCTCGTCGCCGACCGCTCTGCGCGAAGTGGATACGCCGTACAACACCTACATGTACACAGGCTTGCCGCCGACACCGATCGCGAACCCCGGCCGAGCCAGCATCGAGGCGGCGCTCAACCCATCACTGAACCCATCGCTCGGTGATCCGTTGTGTGTGACGCTTCCGCCGGAGACACCGTGCATCTACCTGTTCTACGTCTTGGCGACAGAGGACGGCGGCCACGCGTTCGCCGCAACGTTCGAGCAGCACGAAGCCAACGTCGCCGCCGCGCGCGAGAAGGGCTTGCTGTGATCAGTGCCGGCACGCGGGTTGCCGCGGTGATCGGAAGTCCAGTACGACACAGCTTGTCGCCAGCGCTACACAACGCAGCGTTTGCACAACTTGGCCTCGACTGGGTGTACACCGCGTTCGACGTTCCCGCCGGTCGCGCGGCGGATGCGCTCGATGCAATGCGCGTACTCGGGCTGGCTGGTCTGTCGGTGACGATGCCGCACAAGGAAGCGGTGGCCAACGCTGTCGACGTGCTCGACCCGGCTGCTGCCTTGCTGAACAGCGTCAACACCGTTGTCGCTGTGGCCGATGGTTCGTTGGCTGGCTATAGCACCGATGGCGATGGGTTTATCGCGTCGCTGAGTGCGGCGGGTGTCGCGGTGCGCGATCGAACGGTATGCGTACTCGGTGGTGGTGGCGCAGCGCGCGCGATCTGCGAAGCCCTTGCTCGCGCTGGCGCGCTGCGTGTAGCGGTCGTCAACCGCACGCCAGCGGCGGCCGAGGTTGCTGCCGCGCTGGCAACATCTAACGGTGTGCTGATCGGATCAGTGGGCGCGCCACGCGACGTCGCTGATGCGGACATTGTCATCAACGCGACGTCGGTGGGAATGGGGAGTAAAGAGTTGCCGTGCGATCCGGCGCTTCTGCGCGCCGGCCACGTGGTGGCCGACATCGTGTATCACCCGCGTGAAACGGAACTGCTGCGCGCAGCCCGTGCGGTAGGGGCGATGACGGTCGCCGGTTTGGGAATGCTCGTGCACCAAGCCGCGCTGCAACAGCAGCTGTGGCACGGGGCATTGCCTGATGTCGCAGTAATGACCGCGGCAGTAGCCTGAATCGATGCTCAGGTACCTGACTGCCGGCGAATCACACGGTCAGGCGTTGGTCGTGATCCTCGAAGGCTTGCCAGCTGGTCTCGAGATCACCGTCGAAGACATCCAGCTCGAGATGGCGCGTCGCCGACTTGGTTACGGCCGAGGCCCTCGCCAGCGCTTCGAGCAGGACGAACTGACGCTGATCGGCGGTGTGCGCCACGGTCGGACCCTCGGGTCACCTGTTGCGATCGAGATCAAGAACAGCGAGTGGTTCCGCGACGACAAGTGGCACGAAGAGATGTCGCCGGCACCGGGGGCGACCAAGGATCCGTTGACCAAAGTGCGCCCTGGTCATGCCGACCTAGCCGGGATGCAGAAGTACGGATTCAGCGATGCTCGCGACGTTCTCGAGCGGGCGAGTGCCCGTGAGACCGCGGCGCGCGTCGCCGCGGGTGCGGTCGCCAAGAAACTGCTCGCGGAGCTGGGCACGTCGGTGATATCGCACGTGATCCAACTGGGGACTGCACGTGCCGAAGTTGGTCGTCGCCCGACCGTGGCCGATATGGACGCAGTGGATGAGTCCGCAGTGCGCTGCTTCGATCCGGTTGCTGAACTCGCGATGGTCGAGGAGGTCAAGGAGGCGTCGAAGGATGGCGACTCGCTCGGTGGAGTCGTCGAGATTCTGGGCTATGGCGTTCCGGTCGGTCTCGGCAGCCACGTGCACTGGGATCGCAAGATCGATGCCGAACTCGCCCGTGCGGTGATGAGCATCCAGGCGGTGAAGGGTGTCGAGATCGGCGACGGCTTCGACGGTGCCGGCCGTCGCGGCAGCGTGGCGCACGACGCAATCGTGTGGGATAGGGCTGCGGGCGACTACCGCCGCGAGACGTCGCATGCTGGCGGCACGGAGGGTGGCATCACCACTGGCGAGTTGCTCGTCGTGCGCGCGGCAATGAAACCGCTGTCGACGCTGAACCGTCCGACGTTGAAGACCGTCGACGTCGTCACTAAGGAGGCGACGGTCAGCTTCAAAGAACGCACCGACGTCACCGCGGTTCCTGCCGCCGGTGTCGTCGGCGAAACGATGGTGGCGTTGGTGCTCGCTACCGAGGCCTTGCGCAAATTCGGCGGCGACAGCGTTGCCGAGTTCGTGCGCAATGCAACCACGTTCAAGGCCACGCTTCCTTGATCCCGACCGACCAGCACCTCGTGCTCGTCGGCATGATGGCTGTCGGCAAGACGACAGTCGCGCGCATCGCCGCCGAACGGCTCGGCCGACCCGTGTTCGATACTGACGAGATGATCGAACACAGCGCTGGCCGCTCAGTGCGCGAGATCTTCGCCGACGATGGCGAACAGACATTTCGATCGTTGGAAACCGAGATGTTGCGTATTGCCCTAGCGAGCTACGAGCCAGCGGTGATCGCTGCGGCCGGGGGAGCCGTGCTGAACGCCGAGAACCGCGAAGCGCTGAGCCTTGCGGACGCGCGCGTTGTGTGGCTGCGCGCCGAAACGGCAACGTTGCTTGCACGCATCACGGCTGGCGTTGCGGCAACAGGTCACCGGCCACTGCTCGACGACGACCCAGCGGGTACCTTGCAGCGCATGTTCGATGAGCGTGAGGCCCTTTACAGAGAGGTCGCCGACTTGATCGTGGTCGTCGACGAGCGCTCTATTGATGAGGTTGTTGCGGCGGTATTGCAATGATCACCGTCTCCGTGCCGCTTGGCGCGCGCTCGTACGACGTGTTGGTCGGTCACGGCGCTCGCGCGGAACTGGCTGCGCTGCTTCCGAAGTCGGCGCGACGGGCGGCCGTCGTGACACAAAGCGGTATCCCGTTGGACATCGACCCAGGGCTGCCATTCGAGCGTTTCGAGATTGGCCACGGTGAGGAACACAAGACCATGCAGACGATCGAGTCGTTGTGTCGAGGTTTCGCCGGCATGGGCCTAACGCGCAACGACGTCGTAGTGAGCGTCGGCGGCGGCATGGTCAGTGATGTCGCCGGGTTCGCCGCCGCGTCGTGGCATCGCGGTGTCGCAGTAGTGCACGTGAGTACGACATTGCTCGGCATGGTCGACGCAGCCATCGGCGGCAAGACCGGCGTCAATCTGCCAAGCATCGACGCTGTCGGCGGCAAGAACCTGGTCGGTGCCTACTGGCAACCATCCGGAGTGATCTGCGACCTGGATGCACTCAGCACACTTCCACCGCGCGAACTTCGGTGCGGTCGTGGTGAGATGGCGAAGTATCACTTCCTCACCGGCGACAACCTGCTGGCGATGGGCGAAGCGGAACGGATTGCGCGCTGCGTGCAGATCAAAGCCGACGTTGTCGCCGACGATGAACGTGAGGGCGGCCGCCGAGCGTTGTTGAACTACGGCCACACGCTTGCGCACGCGTTGGAAATTGAAACCAACTACTCAATTGCGCACGGCGAAGCAGTTGCAGTCGGGCTGGTTTATGCCGCACACCTTGCCAAGCGCTTGGGCCGCATCGACGACAGTCGCGTGCAACAGCACTACGAGGTTGTCAACGGCGCTTACGAACTTGCGACGGCGTTGCCAGCCGGCGTGTCGCGTGAACACCTTGTGGCGCTGATGGGTCTCGACAAGAAGAAGCTCGGCGATGGGTTGACCTTCGTCCTCGACGGACCCGCCGGCGTCGAAGTCGTCGCAGGAGTTTCGAGCGCGGATGCACTCGCGGCACTGGACGAGCTGTCGGAGTGACGCCCGAGATTCGAACTGAGCGATTGCTGCTTCGTCGATGGCGCGAGGCCGACAAGGCGCCATATGCGCAGCTCAACGCCGATCCGGAAGTAATGCGACACTTCCCATCGACCCTTACTCGCGACCAGAGCGACCAGATGGTCGATCGCATGACTGCAGCATGGGACGCCAACTCGTTTGGGTTGTGGGCTGTCGAGCGCCTGGACACCGGAGCATTCATTGGCTTCGTCGGCCTCGCCGCGCCGAACTGGCAAGCGGAGTTCACCCCGTGCGTCGAGGTCGGTTGGCGGCTCGCCGCGGCGCATTGGGGCCAGGGATTCGCACCAGAGGCCGCGCGGGCGGCGCTTGCGTTTGGTTTCGAAAACGTCGATCTCCCGAACGACGAGATTGTCAGCTTCACGACCAAGCAGAACGTGAAGTCGCAGCGCGTGATGCAGAAGATTGGCCTTCATCTCGATCCGACGCGCGAGTTCGATCATCCGATGACACCGGGGTGGGTTGAGCAGCGGCACGTGTTCTATTGCATTGATCGATCCCAGTGGCAGGCGGCGCAATGAAGTCGAGCGCAGCCACAGTCCGCATGGCACGATAGAGCCGTGGCGATGATCCTGCTGTTGCACGGCGCGAATCTGAATCTGCTGGGCGAACGCGAGCCAGAGATCTACGGCTCAGCGAACCTTGCCGACTACGTGGCTGCGACCACCGCCGCAGCAAAGGCGCTTGGGCACACGGTCGAATCGTTTCAGAGCAACCACGAGGGTGAGTTGATCGATGCCATTCACGGTGCACGCGCGCGGGCCGCGGCCATCATCATCAACCCTGGCGCGTTCACGCATTACGCCTGGGCCATCCACGACGCGCTTGCGGCCTTTGGTGGCCCGGTTGTCGAGGTGCACATCTCGAACCCGAATGCTCGCGAGCCGTGGCGGCACACGAGCGTCATCGCGCCAGTCGCGGTTGGTTCGATTGCTGGTCTCGGAATGCATGGTTACGAGCTTGCCGTGGCAGCCGTGTCGCGACTGCTTGCGCAATGACAATCGCCGATCGCGCTCAACGCGTACGCCGTCGACTCGCTTCGACGACGAAGGCAGATGCGTTATTGGTCAGCGACATCAGCAACATTCGCTGGCTGACCGGCTTCACCGGATCGAATGGTTGGGTCGTCCTTGATGCGGATGGTCTGACATTCATCACCGATGGTCGCTACGGCCAACAAGCCGCTCGCCAAATGGAGGCCGCTGGTGTACACGGGGAGGTGCTGGTCGGTGCCACTTCGCCGCTAGTCACGGATCACATCGCGAAGAGTTGCGATCGATTTGACCGCGTCGCGTTCGAAGCGGCGCACGTCACCTTCGCGCAGCACGCCCAATATGTGAAGTCGATCAAGAGCGAGCTTGTGCCCGCGACCGGCATCGTCGAGGCCGAACGGCGCGTCAAGGACGCCGACGAGATCGAGAAGATGGCGGAAGCGTGTCGCATCGCCGATCAGGCGCTCGCCGAGGTCGCGCCGACGCTGGCCGACGGCGTCACCGAAGCGGAGGTGCGCAACCGACTTGAAATGCGGATGCGCGAGTTGGGCGCCATCGGGCCGAGCTACGAGACCATCGTCGCCACCGGACCGATCAATGCGGCTTTGCCACACCATCGTCCGACATCGACGCTGATCGAGCCTGGTCACACCGTGATCATCGATGTCGGCGCGCTGGTCGACGGCTATCACAGCGACATGACCCGGACTTACTTCATCGGCGAACCGACTTCGCTGCAGCAGGAGTTGTACGACGTTGTGCTTGCGGCGCAGCGCGCTGGCGTGGCTGCAGTTGCCGCGGGTATTAGCACCAAAGAACTCGACAATGTCTGTCGGCGAGTCATCGAGGAAGCTGGCTACGGCGATTGGTTTACGCACGGCACCGGTCATGGGGTTGGCCTGCTGATTCATGAAGACCCATTTATCAACCGGGCGGGCGACACGATTTTGCAGGTCGGCGACGTAGTGACCGTCGAGCCAGGCGTCTACCATGAAGGTTTCGGCGGCATTCGTATCGAAGACTTGGTGGTCGTCACCAGCGATGGATGCCGAGTACTTACTAACTCTCCTAAGGATTCCCCGTGCCTGCCATCACCACCAACGATCTAAAGAACGGCATCACCCTCGAGCTCGACAAGGTCTTGTTTCAGGTAGTCGAGTTCCAGCACGTCAAGCCGGGCAAAGGTGGCGCCTTTGTGCGCACCAAGATTCGGAATCTGCGTACCGGCGCCGTCATTGATCGCACGTTCAACGCTGGTATCCGCGTCGAGCAGGCAGTGCTCGAGAAGAAGGACATGCAGTTCCTCTACCGCGATGGCGACGACTACGTGTTCATGGACTTGGAGTCGTACGACCAGCAGAACGTTGCGCCGGTAGCACTCGGTGATGCAGCCGACTACATGGTCGAGAACTCAGTGGCGATCATCGCTTTCCACAACGGCGAGATCGTCACCGTCGAGATTCCAGCTGCGGTCGAACTGACTATCGCCCAGACCGACCCCGGCATTCAGGGCGATCGCGTCAGCGGTGCTCGCAAGCCCGCAACGCTAGAGACCGACAAGGTGATTCAGGTTCCGCTGTTCATCAACCCTGGCGACAAGGTCAAGGTCGACACGCGCACCGGCGAATACATCACGCGGGTCTGAGCTCATGGCCCAGCGCGGTCGCCGCGGTGCTCGCTCGGCGGGCAGCATTCGCAATCCCGACGATCGCACCGACGCCCGCGAGCGCGCACTCATCTTGTTGTACGAAGCCGAGTCGAAGGATGTTCCTCCGCACGAGGTGCTCGCGACACAGGTGCTACCAACCGACGAACTGACCCGCGTGTTGGTCGAGGGTGTCGAGGCCAATCAGCAGCGACTCGATACCTCGATTGCAGCGCACGCGAAGGGCTGGACGCTGGCGCGCATGCCCGCCATCGATCGCAATGTGTTGCGTATCGCCGGTTTCGAGTTGCTCTGTCTGCCCGAGGTTCCAGTTGCAGTGGTCCTCGACGAAGCGGTGGAACTAGCGAAGCGCTTCAGCACCGACGATTCTGGTCGCTTCGTGAACGGAGTGCTGTCGGCGCTCGCGCTTGAATTGCGAAGTGACAATGACTGAGGTTGTTGTAGTGGCTGCCGAACCTGCGACTGAGACCACGCCCAACTGGTTGGTCGCGCGCGGTCGTGCGATCACTGACTACGTCGGCTCGATGCATCCGGCCGCGGTCCTAGTCGGCCTCGGTGTCATTTTGTTCTCTCTTGTCTTTGGTTCGTTGGGCGTCATGAACCAACGCAACTTCGGAACCTGGTCGTACGACATGGGTATCTACGACCAGGGCTTTTGGTTGGTGTCGCGCGGCGAGCAATTCATGTCCGTGCGCGGCATGAACTTCTGGGGGCATCACTTCAACGTGATCGCCTTCGCGTTCGCCCCCGCTTACTGGTTGGGCGCTGGGCCAGAGTTCTTGTACGTCGTGCAAGCAATCGCGCTCGCGTTGGGTGCGGTGCCTACGTATCTAATCGCTCGCGACAAGTTGAAGAGTCCGTGGATGGGCCTGCTGTTCGCGGTCGTGTACCTGATGTACGCGCCGGTGCAATGGATCAGTTGGGCGATGTTCCACCCGGAAGCGTTGGTGATTGCGCCCTTCCTGTTCGCATGGTGGTTCGGAACGAAAGAACGCTGGGGCTGGTTCTTCGCGATGGTGCTCTTGGCGCTTAGTACTCGAGAAGACGTCGCGCTGGCGGTGGTGATGCTCGGCTTCGTGCTCGCGATCTATCTGCGCCGTGCACCCGACTACCGCCGCGTTCTGCAGCGCTGCGGCGCGACAGTGGTTATTGCCGGTGTCTGGTACGTGGTCGCAACCAAGCTGGTGCTGCCGTACTTCAACGACGGCAAGGAACCGTTCTACATCACGTACTTCTACGGGAACTACGGCGATAACACGACAGAGATCATCAAGACGATCATCACCCACCCAAATCGCGTCGTGCACGATGCAGTGCAGCACGACCGAATTGTCTTTTATAAGCAGATGTCGTGGCCTGTGGGCTGGGTTTATCTCGCCAACCCACTCGGGCTGCTGATGGCGCTGCCGCAATTGCTCGCCAGCGTGATTGGGCTCAGTCCGTACGCCCGCATGATTCGTTACCAATACACGTCCGTGATGATCGCGCCGATGATCATCGCCTCGATTCACGGGGCGCATACGCTGCTGCGCCACAAGGTCATGCGGACCCTGTTGCCGATCTGGCTGCTGCTGTGCAGTTTCACGTCCAACGTTGCATGGTCACCCTCGCCGCTCGGCGAAGACGCCAACTACTTCGTATGGAGCCGCGACCATCCGCGCCACGACTCGCTGCGCAAGGCGCTGACCTACATTCCTGACGATGCTTCGGTGACAGCGAGCTATCAACTGCTTCCGCACCTGTCGCATCGGCGCGAGATCTACGATTGGCCGAATCCGTTCTGGGCCAGCGTGTGGGGCAACGACGACTGCGACTACCTACCCGACCCGCGCTCGGTGGAATACGTCGCCCTCGACTTCACCCAGATCGGCGGCAACAATCAGATGTTGTTCGACAACATGCGCAAGCCGGGCGGGCCCTTCGAGGTGGTGTTCGAGGACCAGAACGTCATCGTGTTGCATCGCATCGGGACTAGCGCCGAGGTCGACGTGCAACCGCAGGCCGAATCCTGCGCCATCCTCGCTGCCCGTCACGCATAGGGCGGGTTCCGGAGCTATCACCCGGCGGCTTTGGGCCTGACGGCTACAGTCCTCATCCGACCGTGAAATGAGTCCCGTGAGGCTCATACGGTCAGGACAACGTTGATGGTTCAGCACGAACATGCAAGAGGGCAGCAGCCCGCGAGACACGCCGCGCTTGTGCTCGCCGACGGCAGCGTGTTTGAAGGCGAACTGATTGGAAGCGAGTTGCCCGCCGCGAGTGCCGGCATCGCTAGCGGCGAAGTCGTGTTCAACACCGTGATGTCGGGTTATCAGGAAGTTCTCACCGATCCGAGCTACGCGGGCCAGATCGTCACCTTCACTTATCCGCACATTGGTAACTACGGAACCAACGAGTTCGATCGCGAGGCCGAGCGACCCTTCTGTCGTGGCGTGATCGTGCGCGACATGGCGCGCCGCCCAAGCAACTATCGCTCGGAAGCCTCGCTCGACGTGATGCTGCGTCGCTTCGGTCTGTGCGGTATCGCGGGTATCGATACGCGCCGACTCACGCGCATCCTGCGCGACACCGGCGCGATGCCAGGCGCTTTCGGCACCGCGGCCGAGGTCGACCTGTTGGCCGCGGCACGCGCCGAGCCAGGCACCGACGGGATCGATCTTGTCGCTGCGGTCACGACCAGCGAGCGTTATGTCGTCGCTTCGCAAGCAGCACGGCGCATCGTCGCGTTTGACTTTGGAATCAAATCGACGATGCTGCGTCATCTCGGCGAACTGGGAACTGTGGAAGTCGTGCCGGCATCGACGACCGCGGCTGATGTGCTGGAACTCAGGCCAGACGGCGTGTTCCTCAGCAACGGGCCTGGCGATCCGGCCATGGTTGGCTACGCGGTCGACACCATTCGCGAGTTGTTGGGGCAGGTTCCAATCTTTGGCATCTGCCTCGGCCATCAATTGCTGTCTCGCGCCATTGGCGGCGAGACGTTCAAGCTTCCGTTCGGGCACCACGGTGGCAACCATCCTGTGCGTCACGAGGCAACTGGTCGCGTCGAGATCACTAGCCAGAATCACAACTTCTGCGTCGACCCTGCGAGCCTGAACGGCAAGGCCGATGTCACGCACCTCAATCTGTACGACAACACCAACGAGGGCATGCGGGTGATCGGTGCTCCGGCGTTCAGCGTGCAGTATCACCCTGAAGCCGGCCCTGGCCCGCACGACAGCAGGTACCTGTTCAACGCGTTCGCCGAACTGATGGATGCGAGCTGACCTCATGCCACGCCGCACCGACATTGAGAGCATCCTGATCATCGGGTCTGGCCCGATCGTGATTGGGCAGGCGTGCGAGTTCGATTACTCGGGAACGCAGGCGTGCCGAGTTCTGAGGGAGGAAGGCTTCCGCGTCATCCTCGTCAACTCGAACCCGGCGACGATCATGACCGACCCCGACTTCGCCGACGCGACCTACGTCGAGCCGATCACGCCGGATGTCGTGGCCCGAATCATCGAGCGCGAGCGACCAGACGCGGTGTTACCGACGCTCGGTGGACAGACAGGCCTGAACACAGCGATGGCGTTATTCGAGCGTGGGCTGATCGGCGTGCCCGGCACACCCGAGATGATCGGCGCCAACGCGCTGGCCATCGCAACCGCGGAGGACCGCGGCAAGTTCAAGCAAGCCATGATCGAGATCGGCCTCGCAGTTCCGGCTAGTGGCATCGCGCACACGATGGAACAAGCGCGCGAGGTTGTCGCGGCTGTCGGGTTGCCGTGCATCATTCGCCCGGCGTACATCCTTGGAGGGCGGGGCACGGGCATCGCCAGCACAGCTGCCGAGTTCGAGTTGGCCGCGGCGCATGGCATCGCGTCCAGTCCGATTGGTGAGATTCTGATTGAGCGCAGCATCGCCGGCTGGAAGGAATTCGAGCTTGAGGTCATGCGCGATCAGGCAGACAACTGCGTGATCATCTGCAGTATCGAGAACGTCGACCCGATGGGAGTGCACACCGGCGACAGCATCACGGTTGCACCTCAGCAAACGCTCAGTGATGTCGAGTATCAGCAGATGCGCGATGCAGCGTTCGCTTGCATCCGCCGCGTGGGTGTCGAGACCGGCGGCAGCAATGTGCAGTTCGCGGTGAATCCTGCGACGGGTGAGCAAGTCGTGATCGAGATGAACCCTCGTGTATCGCGATCGAGTGCATTGGCGTCGAAGGCGACGGGCTTTCCGATTGCCAAGATCGCCGCAAAGTTGGCGGTGGGTTACACGCTCGACGAGATCACCAACGACATCACGGGTACACCGGCGAGCTTCGAGCCGACTCTCGACTATGTCGTTACGAAGATTCCACGGTGGGCATTCGAAAAGCTTCCGGGTACAACCGGGATACTCGGAACGCAAATGCAATCGGTCGGCGAGGTGATGAGTATCGGCCGCACGTTCCCCGAGAGTTTGCAGAAGGGATTGCGCTCGCTCGAGCTCGGCCGCCACGGCCTTGGGTGCGACTCGGCAGAAGCGCAGCTCTCCGCGCAAAGCGACGACAACCTGCTGGCCGCAATAGCGGTCGCGACGCCAGACCGCATCTTCCAAGTCGGCGAGTTACTGCAGCGGGGTGTGACGGTCGATCGGATCCATGACGCGTGTCGCATTGATCACTGGTTCCTCGACCAGATGAGCCAGATCATGGAGGAGCGGGCAGCTCTGGCCGACATCGGGTTCAGTTCCATGACGCGACGACAGTGGAAGCGGGCCAAACAGTTTGGTTTCAGCGATGCGCAGTTGGCGTGGCTATGGAAGGTCGACGAATTCGCCGTTCGCGCTGCGCGCGAAGCGGCGGGAGTGATCCCGACCTATAAGACGGTCGATACCTGCGCCGCCGAGTTCGCCGCCCGAACGCCATATCACTACAGCGCTTGGGAGGACGAGAACGAGGTGCGTCCCAGTGACCGGCCGCGAGTCATCATCTTGGGCAGCGGCCCGAATCGCATCGGCCAAGGCATCGAGTTCGACTACTGCTGTGTTCATGCTTCCTTCGCGCTGCGCGAAGCGGGCTTCGAGACCGTGATGGTCAACTGCAATCCCGAGACCGTCTCCACCGATTACGACACGAGTGATCGGCTCTACTTCGAGCCGCTGACTACCGAGGACGTGTTGAACGTGATCGCGGCCGAGACCGCCGCGTCGGGGGGAGTGGCGCCGAAGGTGATCGTGTCGCTCGGCGGGCAAACGCCGTTGAAGTTGTCTGGTCAGTTGCCGGTCGGCCTCATCGCGGGTACTTCGTCGGCATCGATCGACCTGGCCGAAGATCGCGAGAAGTGGAACGCGCTGTGCAACACGTTGCGCATTCCGCAACCACCGGGTGGAACAGCCAGTGATCTCGAATCCGCGATCGCGATCGTTGACGACGTTGGCTACCCAGTGCTCGTGCGCCCCAGCTATGTGCTGGGTGGCCGTGCAATGCGGATCGTTCACGACGGCGAGCATCTGGCATCGGCGATGAAAGAGCTGGCTGGCTTCGGCAGTCTCGGCAAAGAGGGCGGGCTCTCGGCGGAGCGGCCAGTGCTGATCGACCGCTTCCTAGAGGATGCAATCGAAGTCGATGTCGACGCGATTCGCGATCGCACTGGCGAGGTCATGATCGGCGGTGTGATGGAGCACGTCGAGGAAGCTGGCGTGCACAGCGGCGACTCAGCATGCGCGATTCCACCGCAGACACTTCCGCGTTGGGTGGTTGAAGTGATCGAGCGTTACACGCGGGCGATTGCGAACGCGCTCGAGGTATGCGGACCGATCAACGTGCAGTTCGCTGTGCTGGGCACGACGGCCTTCGTGATCGAGGCCAACCCGCGCGCTAGTCGAACGGTTCCGTTCGTGGCGAAGGCGACAGGTGTGCCGCTCGCCAAGATCGCGAGCAGGGTGATGCTTGGAGCGACGCTCGCCGAGCTGCGCATCGAGGGACTGATTCGACCACCGCGCACCTTTGCGCATGTCGCGGTTAAGGAAGCCGTATTGCCGTTCAGTCGTTTCCCAGAGGTCGATACCGCGCTCGGGCCCGAGATGCGCAGTACTGGCGAGGTGATGGGGATCGACTCCACGTTCGGCCGCGCATTCTTCAAGGCGCAATTGGCGGCGGGCACCCTTTTACCCACGGAAGGCACCGTGTTTCTCTCGCTCGCTGACAGCGATAAGCCCGCAGGCCTCGTGGTTGCGCAGCGACTGCGCGATCTGAATCTCAGCATTGCCAGCACGAAAGGCACCGGCGAATACCTCGGTCGCTTCGGCATTACGGTCGATCAGGTGGTTGGCAAAATCTCCGACGGTCATGGCATCAACGCAGTGAAGTTGATCGAGAGTGGTCAGATCGTGTTCGTCGTGAACACACCGCAGGGGCGCGGTGGTCGCACAGACGGCGAGCAGATCCGCAAGACCGCCAACGCCCATCACGTCAGCTCGGTGACGACTGTTGAGGCGGCGCTAGCGGCGGTGGGCGGGATGGCCGAGATGGTCGGCTCGGAACTGTCGGTGCGCAGCCTGCAGGAATATCACCAGTGACTTCGTCGATGACTGCGTCGGCGCGGTCGCCCGAAGTTCGCGTCGGTTCGTTGGCATTGCATGCGCCGTTGATGACGGCATCGGGAACCGCCGGCTACAGCGCCGAGTTGGCTGCCTATGGCGATCTCGCGCAGTTAGGTGCAGTAGTGGTGAAGTCTCTCGCCGCGTTCGAGTGGGCTGGCAACCAAGCGCCGCGATTGCATCCGGCCGGCACGGGAATGTTGAACGCAGTCGGACTGCAAGGGCCGGGTATCGAACATTGGCTGGCGCACGAGTTACCAGCGCTGCTGGCAACAGGCGCGACCGTGATTGCCAGCATTTGGGGACGCACCGTCGCCGAGTATCGGCAAGCGGCTGAGCTGCTCGCGGCGGCGCCAGCACAGGTTGTCGCGGTGGAAGTGAATCTGTCGTGTCCGAACCTCTCATCTGACACCGGTAGTTCAGCGGCAGGCCATCGCGGCATATTCGCGCACGACGCAGAGTTGTCGGCGCAGGTCATCGCTGCGACTGAAGTGTGTGGTCGACCGCGATGGGCGAAGCTCAGTCCGAATACTGATCGTGTCGTTGCAGTCGCTGAGGCAGTGCAGCACGCTGGCGCCGAAGCGGTGACGCTCATAAACACCGCGCTCGGGATGGTGTTGACCGAGCGCACCGGACTTCCGGCGCTCGCTGCGGGCGGTGGTGGCTATAGCGGCCGACCGTTGCATGCCATCGCTGTGCGCACCGTCTTCGATGTGCATGCGGCGTTGCCGACCCTGCCGATCGTCGGAGTCGGGGGAGTCAGCAACGGCTGGGATGCAGCCGAACTGATGCTCGCGGGCGCGAGCGCTGTGCAGGTCGGCACCGCCACCTTCGCCGATCCGACGGCGCCGTGGCAGATCCAACGCGAGCTACTGACCTGGTGCGATGCCCACCATTTGGCCGCCCAAGACCTCACTGGGCGAGCGCATCACGGGGGATTGCCGCCCCTCGGTTGACCATGGGCGCTATCGTCCGATCATGGCTACCCCTCCGCAGTTGACTCCCGAACAGCGTGCAAATGCGCTCGTAAAGGCGGCGGAAGCCCGCGTCGCACGCGCGGAACTGAAGGCCAAGCTGAAGGCAGGGACCGTCACTCTTGCCGAGGCGCTGAGGTCGACCAGCAACACCGTCGGCAAGTTGAAGGTCGTTTCGATGCTGGAATCGCTACCTGGCGTCGGCAAGGTGAAGGCCCGCAAGATCATGGAAGACATCGGCATCGCCGACAATCGTCGTGTGCAAGGCCTCGGTGACGTGCAGAAGGCCGCATTGCTCGATCAACTCGGCAAGTGAGTCCAGGCAGTCCTTCCGGAACCTCAGCCGGGCGCATCTTCATCGTCTCCGGCCCTGGCGGTGTCGGCAAAGGCACGATCGTCGACGCGCTTGTCGCACGCGATCCCAGGCTGTGGCTAAGTCGGTCGTGGACCACGCGTGCGCAGCGTCAGAGCGAGAGTGCCGATGCGTACGTGTTCACCGATCGGGCCAGCTTCGAGGCACGGATTGCGGCTGGTGGCTTCCTCGAATGGACCGACTTCCTAGGCAACTACTACGGCACGCCGACGCCCGACCCTGTGGTCGGCCGTGATGTCGTGCTCGAAATCGAGGTCAACGGGGCCATGCAGGTGAAGAAGCTGCACCCCGAGGCCGTGCTGATCTTCGTTCTCCCGCCCTCCCGCGACGAACAGGAGCGCCGATTGCGTGGTCGGGGCGACAGTGAAGACCGGGTTGCCGAGCGGCTACAGAAGGCTCTCGACGAGGAACCGGTGGGCTTGTCGCTCGCCAATCACGTAGTCGTGAACGACGATCTGCAGCGGACGGTCGACGAGATGATGCAGATCATCGGGCATCATCGCATGCTCGATTGAGCTGCGGCCGGTAGGCTCTGTCGCTGGCTTTTCATAGCTTTCATAGCGGGCTCGGCCCGCCTAGGAGACTCCAATGACCACTCGCTCGTTCGACACGATGATCAATCCTCAGATCGAAGAATTGCTCGACACCGTCGATTCGAAGTTCAGCCTGGTGACGTTGGCTGCTCGTCGTGCGCGCCAGATCAACAGCTACTTCAATCAGCTGGGCGATGGCCTCGGGCATATGGTGCCGCCGCAGGTCAGCTCCGTTGCTCGTAAGCCGCTCAGCATCGCGTTCGAAGAGATCGCCGCTCACAAGATCATTCAGGTCGAGCAAGCTGTGCCCGCTGAAGAAGAAGCGGTCGAGCCGACCGAAGACGCCGCGGTCTGAGACCAATCGGCTTCAGGACACAGGCGCGTTCCAGTGCTTGCCGGTAAGCGGATCGTTCTAGGAGTCACAGGCGGCATTGCTGCCTATAAAGCTGTCGAGCTGTGCCGTCGCCTCGTCGATGCGGGTGCGCACGTAGTGCCGGTGATGACTGAGGGCGCCGAGCGCTTCGTCGGTCGCGCCACGTTCTCTGCGCTCGCGAGCGAGCCGGTGCAGACGTCGTTGTGGGACGAGGTCGATCCGATTCCGCATACGCGTCTCGGTCAGTCGGCCGATCTGATCGTTGTCGCGCCAGCTACTGCACGATTGCTGTCGGCGTACGCGTCGGGCCTCAGTACCGATCTGCTCACGAATACGTTGCTCGCAACGCGCGCGCCGGTAGTCGTGTGTCCGGCGATGCACACCGAGATGTGGGAGCACCCGGCGGTGCAGGCCAACATCTCGACGCTTCGGGCGCGTGGTGTGTACATCGTGGAACCCGAGTCGGGTCGACTTGCTGGCGGCGATGTCGGTGCTGGTCGCCTTGCCTCACCCGAGTCGATTGTCGCCGCCATCGAAACTGTATTCGCGGGCGGAGTCGGCAACGACCTCGCCGGCATGAAGGTCGTTGTGTCGGCGGGTGGTACCCGTGAACCGATCGATGCCGTGCGCGTAATCGCGAACCGCAGTAGCGGCAAGCAGGGTTACGCGATCGCAGCCGAGGCCGCTGCTCGAGGCGCGCGCGTGACGCTCGTGTCGACCGTCGAGCTTCCGGTGCCAGCCGGCGTGGAAGTGTGCGCGGTCGAGACCGCTGCGCAGATGGCCGCGGCGCTCGGCGATTATGCGCCGGCAGCGAACGTCGTGATCATGGCTGCGGCCGTTGCTGACTTCCGTCCCGTCGTCGAGACTTCGGGCAAGCTCAAAAAGTCGAAGGGTGTTCCCGAGGTTGTGCTCGAGCCGACAACCGACATCCTCGCTGGGCTTGGCGCCAACAAGGCCGCTGGTCAGGTGCTGGTCGGTTTCGCTGCCGAGACGAGCGACCTGATCGCGAATGCGACCGGGAAACTGCGCGCCAAGAACCTCGATCTCATCGTCGCCAACGACGTCAGTAAGCCTGGCGTCGGTTTCCAGCACGACACCAACGCCGTCACCCTCGTCCACGCCGACGGCACGACCACAAGCATCGCCCTCACCGACAAGAGGGCGATAGCCAAGGCCGTTGTGGATACTGTTGTTGAAATTCTGACAAGCAAGATCAAGAATCCGTAGCCGGATTCCCCGAGAGAGAACCCAGAGAGGCGTTAAACCGTGAGCAGCTATACGTTCACTTCCGAGAGCGTGACGGAAGGTCACCCCGACAAGATGGCCGATCAGGTCAGCGATGCCGTCCTCGACGCCATCCTCACCGAAGATCCCAACGGCCGGGTGGCTTGTGAAACGTTGCTGACCACAGGCTTGTGTGTTGTCGCAGGCGAGATCACGACGTCGGCGTATGTCGACATTCCGAAGTTGGCGCGCAACGTCATCAACGGCATCGGTTACGACAACGCGCTTTACGGTTTCGATGGCAACACGTGCGGCGTCATCGTCAGCATCGACGAGCAGAGCTCCGACATCGCGCAAGGCGTCGATAAGAGCGAAGAGGTTCGCAGCGTCGGCAACGCGGAGGATCAACTCGAACTGCAGGGCGCTGGCGACCAGGGAATGATGTTCGGTTACGCGTGTGACGAGACTCCCGATCTGATGCCGATGCCGATTTGGTTGGCGCACCGCTTGGCCGAGCGCCTCAGCGAAGTTCGTCGTTCGGGTTCGGTTCCTTATCTGCGTCCCGACGGCAAGACGCAGGTCACGATTCATTACGAGAACGGCAAGCCGGTGAAGCTTGGTGCCGTGCTGATCAGCACGCAGCACCAAGACGGTGTCGATCGCGACACGGTGATTCGCCCCGATCTCATCGAGCAAGTCATTCGCCCGGTCGTGCCTGCGCAGTTCGCCGACGACGGCTACGACGTTTACGTCAACCCGACCGGCAAGTTCGTTATCGGTGGTCCACACGGCGACACCGGCCTCACCGGTCGCAAGATCATCGTCGACACTTACGGCGGCATGGGCCGTCATGGCGGCGGCGCGTTCAGTGGTAAAGACCCGAGCAAGGTCGATCGTTCGGCTGCCTACGCGGCTCGCTGGGTTGCCAAGCACGTCGTCGCATCTGGCGCTGCATCGCGTTGCGAAGTGCAGGTGGCGTACGCCATCGGCATGGCGCACCCGATGAGCATCTTGGTCGAGACGTTTGGTACCGAGAAGGTCGCCAACGAGAAGATCGTCGCCGCCGTGAAGTCGGTATTCGACCTGCGCCCGGGCGCGATTGTGCGTGACCTTGACCTGAAGCGGCCGATCTACAAGAAGACGGCGGCGTACGGTCACTTCGGTCGCAACCTGCCCGAGTTCACCTGGGAGCACGTCAGTCGTCTCGAGGACTTCATGCGCGCCGTCGGCGTGTAGAAAGCTTTCGTGCTCGTAGCGCGAGTAGTCCCGAACGTCACAGGGCTTGATAAGCAATTCGATTACCTCGTACCGGAATCGATGCGCGACCAAGTTGCGGTCGGTTCGTTAGTACGAGTTCCACTGCACGGCCGAAAGGTCGGCGGATGGGTTGTGTCGTTAGGCGAAGGCGACCCGAGTGTCGCCGCGGAGAAGTTGCTGCCGTTGGCGAAGTGGTCGTCGGTCGGGCCGGCTGCGGAGTTGGTCGAGTTAGCGCGCTGGGCCGCACCGCGCTGGGGCACCGATCGGTTGCGCCCGTTCCTGGTAGCGGCGTCACCGCCGACGATGGTGGCTCGTCTGCCGAGTTCTCGGCGAACGGTTGTGGAGTCAGCACCGGCGCAGTCCGGGGTATGGCGAATCGGTCCACTCGAAGATCCGCTGCCGCTTGTACTGGAAGCTGCACGCTCCGGACCAACACTCGTGTTGCATCCGTCGCCGCCGGCCGCCCGCGCGCTCGCTTCGAGGTTGCGACGCGAGGGACTGACTGCCGCTGTGGTGCCCGACGAGTGGGCGTCGGCCGCTGGGGGAGTCGACGTAGTAGTGGGCACCCGCGTCGGCGCATGGGCGTCGTGCCCAGGGCTGAAAGCGATCGTCGTTCTCGATGAACACGACGAGTCGTATCAAGAGGAACGCACGCCGACCTGGCACGCGCGAGATGTAGTGATCGAACGCTCTGCTCGCCTTGGTGCGGCGTGCATGTTGGTGTCTCCTTGTCCGACAGCAACCGCGACGCGCTGGGCAGAAGGTGCAGTACACAAGTCGAAGCACTCATCGAGTTGGCCGCTGATCGAGATCGACGATCGCAGCGATATCGAGCCGTGGAAGCGAACGCTGGTCGGCTCGTCGCTGATCCGCGCGCTGCGCGATTCCGGCAAGCGAGTCGTGTGCGTGTTGAACGTCGCCGGCCGAGCCCGCTTGCTTGCGTGTCGTGCGTGTCGCAACCTTCAACGGTGCGAACGCTGCGAAGCCGCGGTGCGCCAACGCGACGACGGAATGCTCGAGTGTCCGCGATGCGACACCGTCCGACCGAAAGTCTGCCAAGTGTGCGGGGCGTCAGCGATGGCGGTCGTCAAGCCGGGCGTCACGCGACTGCGCGAGGAACTTGAGGCAGCAGCGAACCGGCCGGTGGTGGCCGTGACGGGGGAGAGTGACGACGAGCTGCCGGCCGCCGACGTGTACGTAGGCACGGAAGCCGTGCTGCACCGCGTGCGCAATGTCGACGTCGTTGCGTTCCTCGACTTCGATGCCGAGCTGCTCGCCCCCCGCTATCGAGCCGGCGAGCAAGCGATGGCGTTGTTGGTGCGCGCGGGCCGCTTGGTAGGTGCTCGCGAGCGCGGTGGACGAGTCATCGTGCAGACCTACGTCCCGCAGCACGAGGTGTTGCAGGCCGCATTGCTCGGCGACACTGGCCGCGTGGTCGAAGGAGAGTTGGCCAGACGAAGGTTGCTCGGCCTGCCCCCGTTCCGAGCGCTGGCCGCGATCGAAGGGGCCGACGCAGAATCGATCGCAAAGGCAAGCGGCCTCGAGTTCGCAACAACAGCAAAGGGAGTGTTAGTGCGCGCCGACGACTGGCTCACGCTGGGCAGTGCGTTGGCAGAAGCATCGGGCACAAAGGACGCGCGCACAAAGGGCGCGCGCCTGCGAATAGAAGTAGACCCGCAACGAATCTGAGTCGATTGGCGCGGCCTGATGCTCACGACTTGGGCGATTTGGTCCTACGAAAGCGACCGTGGAGGTCGTTTCGTTGGGACCAGATCACGGCTTAGCGGGTCGAGCGGAGAATTCGATAGCCGCTTCCGCTGGCCATACGCGTTGTCGGGTAGCCGTGCATGGTCAGCCACTTCTGCAGGGAGTCGCCGCCTAGGTGTTTGTGCACGACCATCACTGCTTCGCCTTCGTCAGTCAGGCGGCCGAACCAGCGAGACAACATCTCGTGCAGCGCTGGCTTGCCGATGCGGATCGCTGGGTTGCTCCAGATCGTCGCGAAGCGCACGGACTCCGCCACTTCGTCTGGCGCGCACACGCGCACGTTCGTAACCGCGTTCAACTCGGCGTTCGTCCGGCACAAATCACGGGCTCGCTCGTTCACGTCGACCGCCCACACGGTCGCGCGCAGCGATCGCCGCGCCATCGTCAGCGCGATCGCGCCCGTGCCGCAGCCGAGATCGAGCAGGTCTCCACCAACGGCAGGTGCCGGCGCCTTCAGCAACAACAGCTTCGTTCCGGCGTCGATGCGGTTGTACCCGAACACTCCGCGATCGGTACGCAGCGTCAGGTTCATGTCGGGAAGCAGCAGCGAAACCTCGCGCGGTGCTGACTCAGAGGTCGGCTCTTCGTCGAAGTAGTGCTCACCGTGCGCGGTCATTGCTGGGTAGCCTTGCATCTCGTGGCGTACGAAATCAGAACCTTCGGCGACCCTGTGTTGAAATCACAGGCGGCACCGGTTACCGACATTAATGGCAAGGTCGCGCGCCTAGTCGACGACATGTTCCTCACGCTGCACGAGAGCGACTCGGGCCTGGCGCTCGCCGCCCCGCAGATCGGCGTGCAGAAGCAGATCGTCGTGTGGGACATCGACGACGAGAAGCGCACGATCATCAACCCGAAAATCGTCGAAAGCGATGGCGAGTGGGTGTACAGCGAGGGATGCCTCAGCATCCCCGACCTCTACGTCGACATCATGCGCCCGAATCGTGTGCTGGTCCGCGGCCTCGACCTCGATGGCAACGAGATCGAGTTCGAAGTCAACGAACTGATGGGCCGCATGTTCCAGCACGAGATCGATCACCTCAACGGCGTGCTGATGTTCGATCGCATGTTGCCTGATCAGCGCAAGCTCGCGTTGGCCGAGTGGCGCGACATGCAGGAATCACCCGATCCGTCGCAGTCACGTCACGTGCCATTGCCATAACGGCGAGAGAGTGAGCTCCCGATGAGGCTGGCGTTCCTAGGCACGCCGGCAATGGCGGTGCCATCGTTGCGAGCGCTCGTTGGCGCAGGTCACGACATCGCGCTCGTCATCACGGGGGCTGACAAACGGCGCGGTCGCGGAAGCGAGTTCAGCGCCAGCCCGGTGAAGGCGGCAGCACTCGAGCTTGGCTTGACCGTCAGTCACGCGGTGGACGACGTGCTCGGCCGCGACGTCGAACTCGGAGTCGTGGTGGCGTTCGGCCACCTGATACGTCCAAACGTGCTCGACGAGGTTGCGATGGTGAACTCGCACTTCTCGCTGCTGCCGCGTTGGCGTGGCGCCGCCCCTGTCGAACGCGCACTCCTCGCCGGCGATACCGAGACAGGTGTGTGCCTGATGCGTCTTGAAGCTGGTCTCGACACTGGGCCGATCTACGACACCGTACGCGTGCCGATCAGCCCTACAACGACGGCACAGCAGTTGCGCGAGCAACTCATTAGCGCGGGCGTTGAGCAACTGGTGCGCTGCCTTGGTCAGCCTCTGCCGACTCCGGTCGAGCAGCAGGGTGAACCGGTCTACGCGGCGAAGATTCACGCAAGCGAAATGCGAATCGACTGGTCGCAACCGGTCGAACAAATCGATCGCTTAATCAGACTGGGCGGTGCTTGGACGATGTTCCGAGGCAAACGGTTGAAGGTTCTCGCTGCCTCGTTCTCGCCTGGCGCGTCCGACCACGCACGCTCGCTCGAGGAACCGGCTACCGGGCTGCGACTGGTGACCGTGCAACCGGAGGGCAAAGCGGCGATGGCAATTGGCGAGTTCACACGTGGGATACGACAACTGCGCGGCGAGTTCTTCGAATGACCGCCCGACTAGTCGCGTTTCGCTGTCTGCAACGCATCGATCATCAAGGCGGCTACGCCAACTTGGTGCTCAACGCGGAACTTCAGCGCAACAAGCTCGACGATCGCGATCGGCACTTCGTCACCGAGCTGGTCTACGGCACAACTCGCATGCGACGTGCGTGCGACGCGTTGGTCGACCGGTTTGTGTCTAAGCAACCGTCGCCGGAAGTTCGAACGGTGCTGCGCCTGGGCGCGTACCAGTTGCACTTCATGCAAGTCGCCGCGCACGCTGCCGTCAGTGAAACAGTCGGACTAGCACCTAAGGCTGCACGCGGTTTCGTCAACGCCGTGATGCGCCGAGTCGCCGACACACCGATGGAATGGCCGAGCGATGCCATTCGGCTGAGCTATCCGACCTGGATGGTCGAGCGTCTCATCAGCGAACTCGGGCACGACGATGCGATGGCCTCCTTGGCAGTCATGAACGAGGCTGCGTCCGTCACCGAACGCGAGGACGGCTACACGCAAGATCTCGGCTCGCAGTGGGTCGCAGTGGCAGTCGCCGCGGCCGCCGGCGACCTAGTGCTGGACGTGTGTGCCGCGCCGGGTGGCAAGTCGACGGCGATCGCGGCTACGAGCGCATTCGTGGTTGCCGCCGATCTTCAGCCGCAGCGTGTAGGGCTCATAACAAACAACGTTGTCCGCCTCAAGGCCACCGGCGTCGCACCGATCGTGGCCGACGCAACTCGCGCGCCCTTTCGCGCGGACGCGTTCGATCACGTTCTGATCGACGCTCCGTGCAGCGGGCTGGGCTCGCTCCGCCGTCGCGCCGATGCGCGTTGGCGCATCTTGCCTAACGACATCATTGAACTGGCAGCGCTGCAGCAACGGATGATCAACGAATGCGCGCCGCTGGTGAAGGTCGGGGGATCACTGGTCTACAGCGTGTGCACGTTGCTCGCCGCCGAGTCGATCGACCACAAGATCCCCGCGGGCTTCGAGCCCATCACTGAAGCACCCGATGGCCAATGGCGGGCCTTCGGCGACGGCTGGCGCTTGCTGCCCCACGACGCAGGTACCGACGGCATGATCGTGCTTCGGTACCGTAGAACGCGATGAGCAAGCCGCAACCGTTCTCCGCCAAGGTGCTCACCGTCAGCGATGGGGTAGTCGCTGGCTCGCGCGTCGACGCCAGCGGCGCCGCATTGGTCGCACTCCTCAACGACAACGACTTTGCCGTGCTAGAGCACACAGTCGTTGCGGACGGGAGTGACAGCGTGGCAACTGAGCTGACGCGACTTGCGAACGGTTTCAGCGGACTCATCGTCACGACCGGCGGCACCGGCTTTGCGCCGCGCGACCAAACACCAGAAGGCACGCGCGCGGTCATTGAACGTGAAGCACCAGGACTAGCCGAAGCGATGCGGCTGGTAAGTCCACTCGGCCGACTATCACGCGGCGTCGTCGGTATCCGCGGCAACGCGATCATCTGCAACACGCCTGGCTCACCGAAGGGTTGTGTCGAGCAACTGAACGCGATCATCGATGTCCTGCCCCACGCGCTCCGCCTACTCGCTGATCAACCGACGGCGCACTGAGAACTGCGATGAGTCCTCGATCCTGCGGATTGTTACCGCTGTTCTTGATGCTTGCGAGTTGCGACTTGACATCGGCGCCGGCCGAGGACGGCATTGACTACACATTCACGAACCGCTGTGACGCAATGATCTTTGTCGAAGTGGACTCTGCTGGCGATGGCTCAAACCTTGCGCCGGGGTCATCCCAGACGATTCACACAACTGACGAGGAACCAATGCGCGCCTTTGTCGTGGCCAACCTGGCAGGCACGTGGCAAGTTGAGTTCACGGTCACCACGGCGACATTCGACATTGAAGGCGAGCATTGTCCGGCATGAGCGACGATGTCGTGGGGCGCGTTGTCGCGTTTGATGATGCGGCAGGGCTCGGCGAGATCGAACGCGTCGACGGTACTCGTCTCCCGTTTCATTGCATCGAGATCGCTGACGGCACTCGGACCATCGCAGTCGGCACCACGGTGACATTCGCGCTGCTGTGCAAACTCGGCCGCTACGAGGCAGCGCACATCTCGCCAGCATGACTCGCGACCTCAACGACCGCGACCTTCACATCGTTGACGTCATCCGCGCATTGCGTGAAGGCGAAGTCGTCACCTACGGCGACATCGCAGCCGACGCTGGTTATCCGAAGCTCAGTCGGCTGGTCGGCCGCATCCTCGCCACCACCGACGAAGAACTGCCGTGGTGGCGAGTCGTCAACTCCGTCGGACGACTAGTCCCCGGCCACGAACGCGAGCAGACAGCGCTGCTGAAAGCCGAAGGCGTCACCGTTAGCGACGGCCGGGTGCGTCGCGCCCGCGTCGGCAGGTTCAGTCGGCCGAAGCGTTCTTGATCTGCACGAACGCGAGCCGGATATTCGACAGCGCGGCCACCAGCGTGTCGGAGTCGGGTCCAAGTCGAGACCCGAGTCCCTCCACCAAACAGCCCACCGCGTCGATCGCCAGGGCGGCCTCGGTCAGCGATGGCGGCTCGGAACCGAGGTGGATCGCGGCCAACTCGTACAGCCCCATCACGTGGTTCGAGACGACCAGCTCGGCCGGGATGCCCGCCAGCCGGTCGCGGGCCTCGTTTATGGCCTGCTGCGCCTCGTCGAGGGTGTCCGTCGCCGAATCGCCGCTGTCGCCGTTAGTTGAGGGAGTGTCGCTCACGGTTGGTAGCGTAATGGCCTTACAACTGAGGCGAAGTGGGGTTGCCGCTAGCGGTAGTCCCCACCCGGCCACTTTCAGAAATGTTTGAAGAGTGCGTCCGGGTCACAACGCATTGCGTAGCATGCCGCTCTGATGCGGTGTGCCCCGGGATGTTCGGTGACTTCGCATCACCGACACAGGAGGGGCAGCACCCATTCACAGGAGTAAGAAGTCATAGCACCGCCGACGACACCGGAACACCGGTACAACGAGCGCATCAGAGCCCGCGAGGTCCGACTCATCGGCCACGATGGCCAACAGTTGGGAATCAAATCCCTACCCGATGCGCTAACTCTGGCTCGCCAAGCAGATCTCGATCTCGTCGAGGTTGCGCCCATGGCAACACCGCCAGTGTGCCGGATCATGGACTACGGCAAGTTCCGTTACGAGGAAAGCCAGAAGGCCAAGGAATCGCGTAAGAAGACCGTTCATGTCTCCATCAAGGAAGTGAAGTTCCGTCCCAAGATTGGCAAGGGCGACTTCGACACCAAGGTGCGACACATGCACGACTTCCTCGAAGACGGGCACAAGGTCAAGGTCACCCTGCAATTCAGGGGGCGCGAAATGGCGCACCCGGAACTGGGTTCCCGAATCCTCGATGCGGTGATTGAACAACTGGGTCCGACCGCCAAGGTCGAAACCATGGCAAGGCTTGAAGGTCGCAACATGACTTTGGTACTTGCGCCCGACAAGAAAGCAGCGCCGAAGAAGTCAGCTGAAGGCAAAGAGGCCAAAGCAGAGAAGATGGCCAAAGAAGAAGTACAGCCTGAAGCAACGGAAGCGGTCGCAGCACCCGAGCCAGCGGCGACTCCAGAACCCGCCTGACCCCACCTCACACATTCGATTAAGTCCGAACAGGGAAGAAGCCCCATGCCCAAGATGAAGACCAGCAAGACCGCGGCTAAGCGGTTCAAGACGACAGGTACCGGCAAGCTGCGCCGTTTGCAGCAGAACCGTCAGCACTTGTTCGAGAAGAAGCCCTCCACGCGCACCCGTCGTCTCGACGGCACTGTCGGCGTGCACCCCGGCGATGCGAAGAAGATCAAGCGCCTGCTCTGCAAGCGCTAATCACCGCCAGCCACACACGTCGTCAACTACTAGTCAATATTGATCTGAAGATCTGAAGGAGAGTGCAACATGGCTCGTGTAAAGCGTGCCGTCGCCTCGAAGAAGCACCGCAAGCAGGTGCTCGAGCGGGCGAAGGGTTACTACGGAAACAAGAGCCGCTCAGTCCGGGCGGCCAACGAACAAGTCATGCGCAGTGGCCAGTACGCGTTCCGCGACAGGCGAGCCAAGAAGGGCGAGTTCCGTCGCCTGTGGATTCAGCGCATCAACGCTGGCTGCCGCTTGAACGACATCAGCTACAGCCGCTTCATCGCCGGCCTCAATGCCGCTGGCATCGAAGTCGACCGCAAGATCCTTTCCGATCTCGCGATCACCGACGCGGCGGCGTTCAGCGCAGTGGTTCAGTCCGCGAAGGCTGCGCTCTGAGCACAGCTCGCTCGGAAGGGCTCACCTTCTCGAACCCAAAGGTTCAACGGCTGCGGCGCCTCTTGGGGCGCCGCAGTGCGCGTTCCGAGGAAGGCGTCTTCGTTGTCGAAGGGGCAAGCCTGATTGTGCAAGCAGCCGCAGCTGGGTGGCAGATTGAAGCGCAGTACGTCGCGCCAGGTGCTGACGCGTTAGCGCTGGCGGGCGATGTGTTCGAGTTTGCACCGAACGTGATTGAACGGGTCGCGAGCACCGAGGCGCCTCAGCCCGTTCTTGCCGTGGTGCACCAGCGTGCCAGCGAGATGCCCGCCCATCCGACGTTCGTGCTGGTGGGGGACCGGCTCGCCGACCCGGGCAACGCCGGCACCATCATCCGCTCTGCCGAGGCTGCCGGCGCCGATGCCGTCGTGTTCACCGCTGGCTCGGTCGACGTCTTCAACCCGAAGGTCGTGCGCGCTTCAGCCGGGTCGCTGTTCCGCGTGCCCGTCCTATCGCTCGAGCTGGCTGCACTGCAGGCCGCCGGACTCTCACTGCTCGCGACCTCGTCGCACAGGGGCGACGCGTACACCGACACCGACCTCCGTCGACCCGTTGCGCTAATGGTTGGCAACGAGGCTCACGGTGTCGCTGACGACGCGCCGGTCGACGGTTGGATCACGATCCCGCACGCCGGTGCCGCGGAGAGCTTGAATGTGGCGATGGCAGCCACGGTTATTGCGTTTGAAGTCGCGCGTCAGCGACGGCAAGGCTAGAACGATGATCGACGACATCAAGGCCGCACGCGATGGTGCGTTGGCGCGCTTGGCCGCCGCTGCGACCAGTGACGATGTGCGCGCGGTCGAGATCGAAGTACTCGGCAAGAAGGGTTCGCTCACCGACCTGAAGACCGGTCTCGGCAAGTTGGCGACGATCGACGAGAAGAAGTCAGCCGGTGCGGCGCTCAACGAAGCGTCGGCGACTGTCGCGGAAGCACTTGCCGCGCGTCTTCGCGAACTGCGTGGTGCCGAGCGCGCCGTGCAGTTGGAAGTCGAGCGCGTCGACCTGACCGAAATCATGCGCCAGCCGCGGCGCGGCCACGCGCACGTCGTCACGCAGGCTTGGCAGCGACTGGAAGACGTATTCGTCGGTCTTGGTTTCCAAGTCGCGGAAGGCCCCGAAGTCGAGACCGATTGGTACAACTTCGAAGCGCTGAACATGCCGGCCAATCACTCGGCGCGCAGCATGCACGACACGTTCTACGTCGAGCACGGCGAGCCGGGCAGCACTGTGCTGCGCACGCACACCTCGCCGGTGCAGATCCGCGTGATGCAAACCGTTCCGCCACCGATCTACATGATCATGCCCGGCCGCGTCTTCCGCAACGAGACCACCGACGCGACACACCTCGCGGTGTTCCACCAGATCGAGGGACTCGTTATCGACCGCGGCATCACGCTGGCCGATCTCGCGGGCACCATCGAGTCGTTCACTAAGTCGTTCTTCGGCGCCGACTTCACCAGTCGCCTGCGGCCGAGTTACTTCCCGTTCACCGAGCCTTCGGCCGAGTTCGACATTCGTACGCCGTCGGGCCAGTGGTTGGAACTTGGTGGCAGCGGCATGGTGCATCCGAACGTGCTACGCGCTGGCGGCCTCGACCCAGAGGAATGGAGCGGATTCGCCTTCGGCTTCGGTATCGACCGCATGGCCAAGGAACGCCATGCGATCAACGACGTGCGTGAAATGTTCACCAGCGACATCAGATTCTTGGAACAGTTCTGATGAAGATCGTCCATTCTTGGTTGAAAGAACTCGTACCGATCGGTGACGACATCGATGCGATCGCCGACGTCATCACGAACCTCGGCCTGCACGTCGAAGATGTCGCATACGTGGGAGCGTCGGTAAAGGGCGTGATCACCGCCAAGGTTCTGCGCACCGAGCGCCACCCCGACGCGGCCAAGGTGCATCGCGTTTACGTCGACGCTGGCGACGGTGTTGAGCGACATGTGTGGTGCGGCGCGTTCAACATGGAGGCGGGCGACATCATCCCGCTGGCAACGCCAGGAACCGTTATGCCCGACGGTCGCGCCATCGAACCGAAGCCGATTCTCGGCATCAGTAGCGACGGCATGTTGTGCAGTGCCCGCGAGCTCGGGCTGGGCGACGACCACGCCGGCATCCTGATCCTGCCCGCCGACTTGCCGTTGGGCATTCCGTACGGCGAAGCGCTCGGCCTTGGCGAAGAGATCGTTTACGACCTCGACGTGACGCGCAATCGTCCGGACGGCAACGGCCACCTCGGTGTTGCGCGCGACCTCGCCGCGAAACTCGGCCTCGAGTTGACGCCTGTGCCTGCGCTGATCGATCCAGTCGAGCCTGCACGATCGGCCACAGTCAAGGTTGTCGACGGCAATCGCTGCGCTCGCTTCACGACCATCGTGATCAGCGGCGTCGTTGTTGGCCAGTCGCCCGACTGGATGCGTCGCCGCCTCAGCGCCGCTGGCATGCGACCGCTAAACAACGTTGTCGACGCCAGCAACTACGTGATGCTGGAGTGCAATCAGCCAAACCACCCATACGACTTCGACAAACTTGGCGGCGGCGGCTTCATCGTTAAGCGAGCAAAGCATGGCGAGCAGATCGTCACGCTGGACGGTGTCACGCGCACTGTGTCGGCTGCCGATCTGTTGATCTGCGACGCGAACAGCGTGCCGATCGGTATTGCCGGGATCATGGGCGCGGAGAACTCCGAGATCAGCGATACCACGACCACAATCGCATTGGAATGCGCGTGGTTCGAACCGAACGCGATCATGGCGACCATGAACCGGCTTGGCCTGCGCAGCGAGGCGTCGGCACGCTTCGAGCGCGGTGTCGATCCCTTCGGCATGGGTCGCGCCGGCCCGCGTTTCGTCGAACTGTTGCGACTGACGTGTCCAGACCTCGTGGTTCATGCTGGGGGAGTCGACGAGCGGTCGAAGTATCTGCCGCGTCCGAACATCGTGACCGTGCGGCCGTCGGCAGTCAGCGCGCTCCTGGGGACTGAATTCACAGCTGACTCGATTCGCGCAATCATCGAACCGATCGGGTTCAAGTGCGAGCCAACTGATGACGGCAACCTGACTGTTCTGACACCAACGTGGCGACCTGACTGCGCGGTCGAAGTCGACATCATCGAAGAGGTCGCTCGCCACTTCGGCTACGACCGACTCGGCAAGACCGTTCCAAAGAGCACGGTGCCAGGCGGGCTGAGCCCACTGCAGCATCGCCGCCGCCGCCTGCGCGAGGTGCTGCTTGGCCTCGGCATCAGCGAGGCGATGCCACATCCATTCCTCGCCGCAGACGACCTCAGCAAGGCTGGGTTGCCAGCCGAAGCCGTGCGCCTCGCCAATCCGCTGGTCGTTGGCGACGATGTGCTGCGCACCTCGTTGCGCCCCGGCCTGCTGAAGGCGCTGGCATTCAACGAGTCGCATCGTCAGTCGGGCGTATCGCTCTTCGAGATCGGTCACGTGTACCCGCCGAGCGACGACGTGCTGCCCGCGGAGTACGAAGCACTCGCGATCGTGTTGGCTGGTGCAGAGGCGGCGGACGCTGTCGCGGTGTGGCGCGAGTTGGCGAATGCGATGGGCTGGGGTGCGCGACTCGATCAGTCGAACGTTCCGGCCGGCACACACCCAGCGCGATCGGCGACGCTGTCGTTGGGTCGCGATCCGGTTGGCGTTGTCGGCGAGATTCATCCCGACGTCGCTGACGCGTTCGAAGTCAACGAGCGCGTGGCGCTGCTCGAGTTGAACCTCACCGTGCTGCTCGCCAACGAGCCAAGCGTTGCGCGCTGGAAGCCAACCAGTCGATTCCCATCCAGCGATCTTGATCTCGCGCTCGTCGTCCCGAACACCGTTACCGCCGAGAAGGTCGACAAGGCGATCCGCCAGTCGACGGGCGCCCTGCTCGTCGACCTGCAACTGTTCGACGTCTATCGCGGTGCGGCGGTCGGCGATGGCGCACGCAGCCTCGCGTATCGCCTGCGCCTCCAATCACCCGACCGCACGCTGACCGACGACGACGTGGCAGCGGTCCGCGCAAAAGTAGAAGCCGCGACGGCCAAACTCGGCGCCACCCTTCGCGGCTGATCGCGCTAGTTCGTGCTGAGGTCGTCCGGCGCGTTTGCTAACCACGCCACGCGGCCGCCTTGTCGACGCAGCACTTCGCGCCACAACGACTCGGGCTGCGGTCCAAAGACGTCGTTGGGTTCCGCCGCCAACACCATCCACGCGCCGGCATCCAACTCGTCGTCCAACTGCCCTGGACCCCAGCCGCTGTAGCCCTGGAACACGCGCAGCGCCGTCACGCTGCCACCGACTTCGTCCGGGTCGAGCAACAGGTCGATCGACCCCATCCCGTCCGCGACCAGGCTCCAAGCGCCGTCAATCGGGCCGCTCAGTTGCGCGAGCGCGATCAGCGCCGACTCGTCGACCGGGCCGCCCTGGTGCAATGTGGCCGGTTCGCTCAGCAAGTGCTGCCATGGATCCAGCTGATCGGGGAGCGGCTCGTGCAACGGACGGTTCAGCACCACGCCAACAGCTCCATCGCTGGTGTGCTCGAGCATGTACACAACAGTGCGGTCGAAGTTTGGATCGGCCAGGGGCGGGGTAGCGACTAGGAGGTGACCCCTCGTTTGGCCCAGGGGCGGTAGAATTGGGCGACTCACTTCACCATTGTGGCGCGTCAGTGTCTCTGGGTGGTTTGTTAAGAAAGGTTCAAGACCAAATGCTCATGAAAAATCAAAAACAACGAAGTCGTTTCCCCTCTCTGGTGTTCGGCGCCCTGGTGATCATCGGCCTACTCGTGGCCGCCGTAACCGTCGGAATCAGCCTGTTCGGCACCCCCTTTACGACCGAAAAGGTCGACCATTCGCCACCGCCGATCCTCCTAGAACTCAAGGATCTCGCCGACTACCACGCGGCCCAAGCCCAGTTCGAAGTCACCGTCGACGAGGAAGACGACGTGCAATGGCTGCCGTCGTTCATCGCTGGCGAGCGCGTGCAGTTCGTGGCCATCGGCACAGTCGACGCTGTTGTCGACTTCACGAACCTGCCCAGCACTGCCCTACAACAGAGCGCGGACCGCACCAGCGTGACCATCACGCTGCCGGCGCCGGTGCTACAGGACGCTGTGATCGACACCGAGCAAAGCCACGTAATGAACCGAGATCGCGGGCTGTTCAACCGGATTGGTGGCTTCTTCAGCGACAACCCGACCAGCGAGCAGGATCTCTACAACACGGCGGCCGACAAGATGGAAGAAGCGGCTACCCACACCGACCTCATCCAACGGGCGGAAGACAACACGAAGCTGATGCTGTACACGCTGTTTAAGGCGCTCGGCATCCAGCACGTCAACGTCGTCTTCGAGTCGTAATCTGAATCGAGCCTGCCGGTTGCATGATCATGCGGATATCCGTATGATCATGCGACATGGCGGATATCGGGATCATCGGGGCTTCTGGCTACACCGGGGCTGAACTACTTCGGTTGTGCGCACAGCACCCGTCGTTCAACGTTGCCTTCGCCACCGGCGACAGCCTGGCGGGCAGCCGTGCGGCCGACGTCTACCCGAGCCTGGCGGCGCACTACCCGACCCTGCAGTTCGAGGAGTTCCAGGCTGATCGACTGGCCGGGCTCGACGTCGTCTTCGTTGGCCTGCCACACGAGGCAAGCCTCGGGCTGGTACCGCAATTGGTTGGCAGGGTCCCGTGTGTCGTCGACCTGTCGGCGGCGTTTCGGCTGAAGGACGCCTCGCTTTATCCGCGTTGGTACGGCTTCGATCACGATCAGCCCGCGCTACTCGCGTCGGCGGTGTTCGGCTTGCCCGAGTTGCACCGTGACAAGTTGCGCGGAGCGTCCTTGATTGCGACGCCTGGGTGTCACGTCACGGCCGCGACGCTTGCGTTAGCGCCTCTTGCGCGAGCCGGACTGATCGAGACGACCGGAGTCGTCGTGGACAGCATCACGGGCATCAGCGGTGCTGGACGCGCGTTGAAGAACGGTTCGATGTTCTGCGCCGCCGACAGCGACGTCACCGCCTATGGGTTGCTGGATCACCGCCACACGCCCGAGATCGAGCAGGAGGTCGGCGCGCAGGTCTTGTTCACTCCGCATCTCGCACCGCTCAGCAGGGGACTGTTGGCCACGTGCTACGCCCGACCGACCGGCGCGCTGAGTACACCGAAGCTGATCGACGCGCTGTCGAAGTTCTATGACGACGAGCCGTTCGTGGTCGTGTCCGAGTCGTCGCCGTCGACGAAAGCGGTTCTCGGCAGCAACGTCGCACACGTAAGCGCACGCTTCGACGAACGGACGGGAACCGTGATCGCACTGTGCGCGATCGACAACCTGACGAAGGGTGCATCCGGTGGTGCGGTGCAGTCGGCAAACATCGCGCTCGGGCTAGACGAGACGGCGGGGCTCACACAAGTAGGTCTGTACCCGTGACAGTCGTAGTGAAATACGGCGGCAACGCTCTTGCTGGCGCGACCGAGAGCGACGCGATGGATCAGTTCGCGTTCGACGTTGTGCAGCTACACACGCAAGGTCTGCAACCAGTCGTGGTGCATGGTGGCGGCCCGCAGATCAGTCAGCTGATGGCCGAGCGGGGCAAGCAGCCCGAGTTTCGCAACGGACTGCGCGTGACCGACGCGGAGACCATCGACATCGTTCGCACCGCGCTGATGGAACAGGTCAATCCACAACTGGTCGCTGCCCTTAATGCCCATGCTCCGGTGGCCATAGGGGTCAGCGGTGAAGACGTCATTCGCGCGAGTGCTCGTGATCCTGAACTTGGGTTTGTCGGCGACGTCGCCCGAGTCGACGCTCCAGTCCTGAGCGATTTGCTTGCCTCCGGCTCGATCCCGGTCGTCGCACCGCTCGGCACCGACGTGGCCGGTCAGACCTACAACATCAACGCCGACACGGTCGCCGGTGCGATTGCTGCTGCCCTCGGCGCGCAACGCCTGGTTTACCTCACCGACATTGAAGGACTGCGCCGCGTTGTCACCGATGCGACCAGCCTGATTCGCGAAACGACTGCCGACGAACTGGACTCCATGCTCGCCAACGGCAGCATCGCCGACGGCATGATTCCGAAAGTTCAGAGCTGTATCGATGCCGTGCGTGCGGGCGTCGAGAGCGCGCACATCATCGATGGTCGGTTGCCACACGCTCTGCAAACGCTATTCAGCGATGCGCTGATCGGAACGGTGGTGCGATGAGCGATCAGTCGCCATTCATGCCATTCATGGCGCCGGCGCCAGTGACGTTTGCGCGCGGATCGGGCACAGACCTGTGGGACACCGATGGAAAGCACTATCTCGACTTCCTTGGCGGGCTCGCGGTAGTCGCTTTGGGTCACTCGCACCCAGCCGTGTCCGCAGCGATCGCACATCAGTCGAACACGCTGATGCACGTCAGCAATCTGTTCTTCAACTCACCTGCGACCGCAGCGGCTAAGCAGGTCAACGAGCTGCTTGCCGAGGCGACCGGACAACAGGGCCAAGTCTTCTTCACCAACAGTGGCGCAGAAGCGAACGAAGCTGCGCTGAAACTGGCGCGCAAGTTCGGGGGCCGCGGTCGGCATGTCGTTGTGAGCGCGTTCGGCAGCTTCCACGGCCGCACGCTGGCCACACTGGCAGCCACTGGGCAGCCGGCTAAGCACGAACCGTTTCACCCGATGCCAGAGGGCTTCCGCTACGCCGCGTTCAACGACATCGATGCGCTGAAGGCGGCGATCGATCCGACCGTGATCGCAGTGATTCTCGAGCCAATTCAAGGCGAGGGTGGCGTCATTCCGGCCACTGTCGAGTACATGCGCGCCGTGCGAACGCTCTGCGACGAGCGCGGCGTGCTGATGATGATCGACGAGATTCAGACTGGCTTCGGCCGCACCGGCAAGTGGTTCGGCTTCCAACACGCGGGCATCGTGCCCGACGTGGTGACGATGGCGAAGGCGATGGGTAACGGCTATCCGGTCGGCGCCGTGTGGGCAAAGCGTGACGTTGCCGCTGTATTCGCACCCGGCGATCACGGCAGCACCTACAGCGGCAACGCGTTGGCAGCAGCGGTGGCGAGCGCGGTGATCGACGAACTCCGTCGCATCGATGCGCCGGCACTCGCCGCCACGCGCGGACGTGAACTGTCGTCGCAATTGGCTGCGCTGCCAGGGGTGGCAAGCGTGCGTGGCATGGGACTGCTACTCGGCGTTGAACTCGTTGGCGGCGACGCCAAGGCGGTGCAACTCGAGTTGCTCGCCGCTGGCCTCGTCACGAATGCGGTTACCGAGACCGCGCTGCGTTTGGCACCACCGCTCACAGTCAGTTCGGCCGAGATAGCTGAAGCAGTCGCGATCCTCGGATCGGTCTTGGAGGAGCGGGCATGACGCGCCACCTTCTCGACATCACCGACCTCAGCGCCGACGAGCTGCGCGTCGTTCTCGAGCTCGCGCAGCGCAAGGACTTGCCGCGCGTGTTGGAAGGCGAGGGCGTTGCGCTGATCTTCGAGAAGCCCTCGAACCGTACACGGCAGTCAACGGAGATGGCTGTCTTCAAGCTTGGCGGTCACCCGGTGTACACGCGACGCGAAGAAGTCGAGTTCGATGTGCGCGAGTCCGTCGAAGACGTCACTCGTGTGCTGGCTGGCTATCACGGTGTGCTGGCAGCCCGAACGTTCTTGCACTCGACTGTTCAGCGGATGGCAGCCGTGAGCACGGTGCCGGTGGTCAACCTGCTCAGCGACGTGTCACACCCGCTACAAGCCGTCGCAGACGTGCTGACGATGCAACAGGTGCACGGATCGCTCGAAGGTCACACGGTGGCTTTCGTCGGCGACTACAACAACGTCTCGCGTTCGCTGGCTGAGGCGTGCGTGTTGATCGGGGCGAACGTGGCGCTCGGATGTCCGGCCGGTTTCGACGCAACCGCTGAAGAGTTGGCGCGACTCAACGCACTCGGCGGTGGCGCGGTCACGCAAGTGCACGACGCGTCCACCGCCGTAGCTGGCGCCATCGCTGTCCACACAGACAGCTGGGTAGCGATGGGGCAAGAAGCCGAGCGCGACGCGCGGGTGCCCGCGTTCAAAGGCTTCACAGTCGACGCCGCGATGATGGCAACCGCCGCGCCGGGTGGCGGCTTCTATCACTGCCTTCCCGCACATCGCGGCGAAGAGGTAACTGCCGAAGTAATCGATGGTCCGAACAGCCACGTGTTTGCGCAGGCTCACAACCGACTGAACGCGGCCTGTGGCGCGTTGGCGTTTCTCAAAGGGGTGCGTTGATATGTCAAAGGTCCAACGGCAACAGTCGATCGCGCGACTGATCACCAAAACCGCAGTGACTAGTCAGCCGCAGTTGGTCGAGCTGCTCGCAGCTGACGGCATCGCAGCCACGCAGGCGACCGTGTCACGCGACCTGGAAGACCTTGGCGCGGTAAAGGTTCGAGTTCCCGGTGGCGAGACCGTTTACGCGATCCCCGAGTACGAACCGGATCGCCTCGCGCCGCAGGATCAGTTGCGCCGAGTGATGGGCGAGTGGGTCGCAGAGGTCAAGCGCTCTGGCGACATCGTGATCCTGCGCACACCTCCCGGCTGCGCGCATGTCGTTGCGTCGGCCCTCGACCGCAGCGGGATCGAAGGCATTCTCGGCACTGTGGCGGGTGACGATACGTTGATGTGCGTGGCTGAGGAAGCAGTGGGTGGCAAGGCGCTGGAGTCGGTCCTGCGCGAGCTAGCCAGTCTGTCGTGAACGAACCGGTGAACGAGCCCGGCAAGGCGTTGTGGCACGGCCGCTTCGCTGCCCCGCCGAGCGATGAGCTGATGGCGTTTACAGAGAGCTTGTCGTTCGATCACAAGCTGTGGGCCGATGACATCGCTGGCTCGATCGCCCACGTCGCGGGACTAGCGCATGCGCAGATCATCACGACCCTCGAACGCGACCTCATCGTTGAGGCACTAAAAGATCTGGCGCAGGAGATGGCAGCGGGCAAGTTCGTGTTCGAGCCGAGCGACGAAGACATCCACACTGCGATCGAGCGCAGGGTCACCGAGATCGCTGGCCCAGCGGGCGCGAAGCTTCACACCGGCCGTAGCCGCAACGATCAGTCGGCGACCGATGTGCGTCGTTGGCTAAAGCGAGAGCTAATAGCTGTCGCAGACCGCGTGATCGACCTACAGGAAGTGCTGACCGCACGGGCCGAACAGGCCGGCGGTGTGTACCTACCCGGTTACACGCACCTGCAACGCGCTCAGCCGGTGCTGCTGGCACATCACCTACTCGCGCACGGCTGGGCCCTCGGACGCGATGTCGAGCGCATTCTCGATGCGTTGGTTCGTATAGACGTGTCGCCGCTCGGCGCGGGTGCGCTCGCAGGTTCGTCGTTGCCGATTGATCCGGCCTTCGCTGCTAAGGAGCTCGGCTTCGCAGCAACCTTCGAGAACTCAATGGACGCAGTCGGCTCGCGCGATCACGTTGCCGAGGCACTGTTTGCGCTGACCATGGTCGCCATCAACCTGTCACGCATCGGTGAAGAGTTCGTGTTGTGGACCAGCGACGAGTTCGGCTTCGCAACACTCGACGACGGCTACGCGACCGGCTCGTCGATGCTGCCGCAAAAGAAGAATCCCGACATCGCCGAGTTGGCCCGCGGCAAGGCGGGTCGAGCGATCGGCAACCTGACCGGCTTCCTCGCGACGATGAAGGGTCTGCCACTCAGCTACAACCGCGACTACCAGGAAGACAAGGAGCCACTGTTCGATGTCGTCGAGCAAGTCACGCTCGCGCTTGGTGCAGTGAGCGGAATGATCTCGACAGCGAAGTGGAACGTCGAGCGGATGCAGGCGGCAGCCGACAGCGAAGTGAACTCAGCGACTGACCTTGCCGAATGGCTCGTACAGCGCGGTACACCCTTCCGCGATGCGCACGCGTTAGTAGGGAAGTTGGTGCGCCGTCATCTCGCAGGCGAGGGCAGCCTTCAGTTCTTGGCCGAGGCAGACCCCGCACTCGGCCCAGACGCCGCTGCGCTGGTGGCCCCCGGAGTAGCAGTGCAGCGACGCACAACCGCCGGCGGCGCCGGTCCGACAGCAGTGGCAGTTCAGCTAACGCGTTTCAAGAGCAAAGTGATCGAGCTCCGTGAAGCGGTTGCCAAGTACGTTCGCTAAACGCGACGCCACGGTCGTGGCTCCAGAGTTGCTGAACAAACTGTTCGTAGTGAATGGCATAGCCGCGCGCATCACGGAGGTCGAGGCGTACACAGCCGACGACGAAGCAAGCCACTCATTCCGCGGCCAGACGAAGCGCAACGCAGTGATGTTCGGCGAAGCAGGCCATTGGTACGTGTACCTGATCTACGGAATGCACTACTGCGTAAACCTCGTGACGGGCGATGAAGGCGACGGCCAAGCAGTGCTCATTCGCGCAGTAGCGGTGGAAGGAGTGCCGGTCAAGCAAACGACCGGCCCGGGGCGACTAACCCGCGAGCTAGGAATAGACATGTCGATGAACGGCGTGAAGGCACCGCTATTCGACGATGGAATCGCATCGCCGACAAGGCCGCTGGTGACGAAGCGAATCGGAATCACGAAGGCAGCAGAGTTACCGCGCCGCTGGCTGCTTCCTCACTGCTGAGTGGCGGTAACGCAGTCAATCGCGATGGCGTGTGCTGATTTCGAGAACTCGCTCAATCGGGCCGGACACTCCGGGTGTACCCGTTGCGGTAAGAGTGTCCTGAATCGGCGATCGTTGACTTCGATCGCGCCGCGTGACACAGTTCGCCAGCTTTCGCAGAGGTCCACGGGGGTGGTCGTGAATAGTCTTCGTCGTTTCGTCACGTTGGTGCTCCTGTGTGGCGTCTTATCGGAGTCCTCCGGCGCCATCGCCACCGCTACGACGGAGTTGAGTTGGCCGGTGGCGCTCAAGCCAACGGCCCCTGTTGAGGTACCACCCCTCGGTGTTACCGGTACTCCTAAAGGCGAGGAGCTTCGCTCCGAACCGTTGTCCGATGACGTGTTGTTGGAAGCACCAACGGATGCGGTACCGGTGAACGAGTCGTTAGATGAACGTCTCAAACGTGAGCAAGCCGCAGCACCGAAGCCAGCGGTCGTGGGCTTCGATGCGAACCTGTCGGTGGAGGACCCTGACGGTCGTACGTCGCATGGGACGACTTACAAGAATGTGGATGGCACGTGGACGTCAGTGATTGATGACAACGCTGTCCACTACCTCGTTGATGGCGAGTGGCAGAAGATCGACCCTCGGGTCATCCCGACGCGAACCGGTGAGTGGGTGACGAAGGCGAGCGATCACGTGGTGACGTTTTCGTCGAAGTCAATCGGGTTGGCGGTCGGGACGGAGAGCGTGAGTTGGGTACCGGCTGAGGCCGCGTTGCCAACACCACAAGTGTCCGAAGACGGATTGACCGTCACGTATCCGAACGTGTGGCCTGGCGTCGACCTGCGTTACCGCCTATCTACCGACATGGTGGCAGAGGAGATCGTGATCTCCGACACGAAGTCTGTTCCCGTCGACGGATCTTTCGCGTTTGACGTCACCGGACCGGGCTTGAAGACTGATGGAGACGGAGCGGCGTCGTTCGAAGGCGCGTTCGGCGAAGGCGTCGGCGTTGGCAGAGTGGAGGTGTTCGACACTCACGGACTCCCAATTTCCGACGCGGAGAATGTCTCGCTCACCGTGGGCGATCGCAAAACGAGTGGCAACGACAAGGTCGATCGTTTGACGGTCACGGTCGATCCGGCGTGGGTGTCACAGTTACCCGCCGACGCGTTTCCACTGGTGGTCGATCCGTCCGTGCCGTACTTCGGTCCGTCCGTCAGGGTCGCGACATCAAATGTCGGCGGTACGTGTTCTACGAACCCGCTGTGTGATTCGGCCCGGATCGGAAACATTTGGACGACGGTGAATCGCTATTGGCGTACGGGTGTCCAGTTCAACTATGCGGCGTATTTGCCAACGTCGACGGTCGCTTCGCAGTTGACTTCCGCCACGCTGAAGATGGGCTACATGTCTGGGTCGTTGGTATCGCATCCGATTTATGTGCGCAAGGGAACCTCGACCGGTTACTGCGGTGCGCATCAAAACAACGACTGTGGGCAGGCGTCCACGTCGTACTTGACCCCATTGCAGAACATTTCGAACGGTTGGGTCTACTACGACGTCATGTCGTACCTCAGTCCATCTTGGACTGCTGGGGCGCCGATGGTTACGTTCGCGTTGGCGGGGAACGAGGCCCCGTGGACGAATACATACAAGCGAATCAGCACCGAGCTGACCTTGACCTACAACCGACTGCCAATCCCGCAGCAGGCCAATATGTCGCCGGGAAATCCGTACACGTTCCACTACTCGGCGGACGGGATTCATCTTTCGATCAACCCCCTCTCCGACCCCGACGGCGACGCGCTGTACTACCGGTTTCTGCTGTGCACGCTTGGATGTACGACGATCGCCGATGACTCAGGTTGGGACTCGGTCGGTAGTCCGGACAGCTCACCGTGGGACTACTACTCGGACCTGTATCCACCCGGCCCAGGGTTGACCGCCTGGTTTTACAATCAGCAGTTGTACTGGCAGGTGATGGTCTCCAACTCGCCGACGGGGGCAGGGCTCGTCGCAGGTTCCGCGTGGAACGCGTGGAAGTTGGTCAACAACTGTCCCGCTTCGCCGCAGATGTTTGACCCAGGTGGTGGGTCGGGTGGTTTCACGTGGGCACCGAACAACCCACCGACCTTAACGATCACTCCATACGCGGATCCGGACGGCGACTCAGCAGGTTACCGATTTGTGATTCGCAAGAAGGGCGGCGGCGGGTATGCCTACGTGACGTCGTGGTCGGCGTTGACGCTTTCGTTGGCGCAAATCTCCTTCACAATCCCGGCCGATTCGGGTTTAGAGCCGGGAACCGCGTATGAGTGGTCTGCTGAGGCTCAGGACTCAACGACCTACTTCCATTGGTACCACTTTCAGAACGGGCCCTGTGCTGCGGCTTCGTCGTTTCGCGCGGCGGACTTCGAAGCGCGCCTCGGCGTCGGTGGCCCGTCACCGACCCAATCCTTGGGTCCCGTCGCCGTGAATCTAGCTACAGGGAACGTCACGACAGCGGTTGCAGCGCCGCAAGTATCGACGTTGGGTGGCGCAATGGGTGCATCGCTCGCGTACAACTCGCGCGCAAACGACATTGGCTTGCGCGCCCGGCTCTACAACGACAGCAATGGCAACATGGCCCCCGATGCGGGCGAGTTGCAGGCATCGCGCGTTGATCGGGAGTTGTCGTTCGAATGGGCGTCCCCGGGAGCAGTGCCGGGGATCACGAATTTTGTCGGTACGTGGACCGGCTATCTCACCGTCCCGACGGCCGGCACGTACCACATCGCAGCTGCTGTCGGCGCCGATGAACGTGTTGAAATCAAAGTCGGTACGGCGTACACCGTGCAGGCAAACTATGTCAACGCGGCTGCGATTGGCTTCAATCTGCCCAAGGGCATCGGTCCGTCCGCGTACAACTCTTTCGCGAACGTGTCCGCGACCTCCGGCGGTTTCACTGCTACAGCGTGGCAGGTATTCCCGATCAGCGTCACGTACCGCAACCCAGCATCGGCGGGCTACCTGGCGTTGTATCTTTCGACGAACGGTTCCACCTACGGGAACTTGCCCCAAACTTGGCTAGCGCCGGATGTTCGCGTTGTACCGCGCGGCTGGACGTTCAATCACCTCGACGGCGCGGGCGCCTCTTACACATCAGCGCGGGTGGAAGCAACAGCGATTGTTCTCACTCGCGCAGATGGCTCAACCGTCTCGTTTGCCCGAAACGCGAGTGGGGGCTACACGCCGCCACCTGATGAGAACGACGTGGTCGGGTACTCAGCCGGCAAGGTGACCGTCACGGACGCCGGCGGAGCGGTTCACCAATTCAACAACGATGGACAACTGGAAACGATCACCGCACCCTTAGAAACGAAAACACCAGCCGCGCCGACGCCGGTGTGGACCAGCGTCACGCTTTCTGGCTCAACAGTTGCAACCTCACGAATGACCGCGATGACCGACCCAATCTCTGCTCGACAGGTGACCTTCAAGTACGAAGGAGTGGGCGCCGGCAGTTGCCCGTCGGCTGGTGGCTTCGTAGCCCCTCTCGCGGGAATGCTCTGCCAGATCACGTATCCGGACGGCTCAACAACCAAGCTGTTCTTTGTGGCCGATGGGCTGGGGTCGGTGCAGCTGTCACGCATCGAGAATCCTGGTGACGCGACGCTCGGCCACCCGACACTCGACCTCGGCTACACGCTGGTTTCGATGCCTGCACCGTCCGGCGGCACGTACTCGGTGCCATTGCTGTCTACCGTTCGTGATCCTTTGGTCAACGACGCAATCGCTGCGGGACAAATCAGCGCCTCTGGCGACTACCTCACGTCAATTGCCTACGACGGAAACGGGCGCGCATCGTCGGTCACGGCACCAAAGCCATCGCCGACGGCGACGTTTCGTCAGCAGGTGTTCATCGATTATCAGACGGCCGGGGGAGTGACGTTCAACGAGACGCGGCTACGCGTGCTGGGGTTGGACGACACAGGCTTATCGACCGACTGGGATCGCAAGGTTGAGTTCGATTCGACGGCGCGCACAACTCGTGAATATCAGGGGCTAAACGCCGCATCGACCCAGTTCATCCTCAGCGAATTCGGCTGGGACACAAACAGCAGTTCAGATCGACTGTTGTGGGCGAAGTCTGCAAAACAGCTGACCCGCAACGTCTACTCTCCCGAAGGATGGGTCACCGATAGCTACGGCCCAGCCAATGAATCCTGCTTTGACTCGACAACCAAGATGCCAAACGGCACGTGCACGAATCCGGCGGTGCCGCACACCTCCACTGTCTACGACGGCGGCTTGAGCGGATTGTCAGTGACGGCATGGGCGAACAACAGCTTTAGTGGACCTCCGTCCAACATGGCCACCGGAATTTCGGGCTCGAGTTCGCTGTCGTACAACTGGGGCGCAAGTGGACCCGCAGAAGCTACCAACGCGGGGGGAGCTCAGCTGACGGACAACTTCTCCATGCGACTAACCGGATCGATCGTTTTCCCAGCGACTGGGACGTACACGTTCAGTACCAACAGTCCCGACGATGTATTGCACCTTTACGTCGACGATCAACTTGTTTTCGCTGGCGGATGGGGAGTCAATTCGAGTGGAACCTTCGTTCTGCCGTCGGGATCAACGCTAAACCGGCGCATGCGCATCGATTACGTCGAATACGGCAGTGGAGCGGGGTTCACCTTGAATTGGAACGGCACAGGCACGGGTGGCACCGTGCCAGTTCCGGTCAGCGCGTTGAAGCCGCGCTACGGGCTCGTCACAAGCACCACAGTTGACGACTCGGGTGGTGCGACGCCGTCGTTGACTACGACGATCTCGTACTCCGGTCCGAACGACGTTGTCTACGGACTCGCAACGTCGGTCACCAGCGGGGGTTTGACGACCGCAACCGCGTACGAGGCTGGCAATTACCGACGTCGTACCTCGCGCACGCTGCCAGCGGGAAATCAGACGGTGTACGAGTACTACGCGAACGCGGCATCGGTCGATAATCCGTGCACGGTCGCGAGTGATCCTGTGAATCAGGGTGGCTTGTTGCGCAAGACCACGGACCCTGTAGCGCAGAACGGCAAGCAGATCATCGCTGAACAGGTGTACGACAACCTCGCTCGGCCGGTTGCCTCACGCCGAGGGACTCGAACCTCGGGCGTCGACACGTGGGAAACGACGTGGGCCTGCATCACGTTCGATGCCCGTCACCGCCCGACGACTGTGAGTGTCCCGAACAACGCGGGCAGCGCCATCGAACGAACTATCACCACCAGCTATTCGGTAGGCGGTGACCCGCGTAAGACTTCGGTCACCGATCCGGTCGGCACGATCACCAGCGAATCGGACCTACTTGGTCGCGGCGTCACGTACACCGACGTGTGGGGCACTGTGACCGCGTCGAGTTACGACTTAACCGGCGAGCCCGGGCGTTTGGGTCAAACAACGGTGACGACGTCGGCTTCGGTAGTGGCCGCGACGCATGCATGGGACTACGACCGTGCTGGTCGACTGACTGCCCAATTCCTTGATGGCGAGACGATTGCGATCCCGACTTACAACGCACCGGGATCGACCAATGAACACACGCTGTCCAGCGTCTCCTATCCGTCCGGTGTCGGCAATTCTGGTAACGGCACGTCGCTGGCAGCGATCACCCGCGACACTAATGGTGCAGTCGTGTCGACGACGTGGAACCAAGGTGTGTCGGGGTTCTTCACCAACACTGTCACTCGCTCGCAAACTGGTCGGGTGATTACGGACTCCGTGAATGGCGGCAACACGTCGTCGTTCGTGTACGACACCGCCGGACGCCTGACACAAGCAACTCAGCCCGGCCACGTGCTCCAATACCAGTACGGCGCACAGACAGGTTGCAGCGGTAACAACCTGCTGTCCAGCTCGGGAGCGAACAGCAACCGCACCGCACTTATCGATAACTCGGTGACGATCGCGTCGTACTGCTACGACACGGCCGATCGGCTCGTGTCTACAACCGCGGCCGGGTATGGCGGCGGTATCAGCTATGACGACCACGGCAACACGACATCGTTGGCGGGCGAGACGTTGGCCTACGACGGTGCCGATCGGCACGTGTCGACCACCGCCAACGGAGTCACCGTCACTTACACGCGGGACGTCACCGACCGAATTGTCGCTCGCACAATCCCAGCGCCCGGTGCGACTCCTGTGTTTCGCGATTCGGGTGCCGCGGCGGACAATGGCAGTGGTGCGACCAGTCTGGTGTTGGATCGTCCGGCGGCGACCGTGCCCGGTGACGTGCTGCTAGCGGTGGTCGCGAGAGTTGGTGCGACGGTGACAGCACCTTCGGGATGGACAGCGATCGCGTCGGCATCGAACGCGGGTGTTGCAACGACGCTGTTCTGGCGGTTGGCGTCCGGTGGTGATCCGTCGTCGTGGACGTTCACGCTCTCGGCATCAGAGAAGGCCGCCGGCCAAATTGTCGCCTACAGCGGCGTGCACGCGACGTTCCCAATCGACGTAACTGCCACCGCCGCGACAGCGTCTGGAACGACACACGCGGCTCCGCAGGTGACGAGCACCGAAGACAACCGACTGCTCCTCACGATCACCGCGGCCGCGACCGACACCACCTGGACGCCGGCGGCGGGTGCAACGGAGCGGGTAGACGTGGCGGGTGTGAGTGGTGCCCCAACGGTGACGGTCGGCGTCGCCGAGCACGAACAGCTCTCCGAAGGACTTTCGGCGACGCAGTCACCAACGTCAGCGACCGCCGCCGTCGGCGCGGCGACGACTATTGCTTTGCGCCCGCCGAACTCGACGGTCGCGACCAAGACGCTGCGCTACTCATATTCCGGCGGCGCCGACGCCACCGCACTTACGATGACATCGTCGAACGTGCTACTCGATCGCACGATCAGCCTTCCCGGCGGCGTGCAGTGCAGCGGCCTGACTGCGGCGACCGCGACGTGGGCGTACCCGAACATCCACGGCGACGTCACCTACACCATCGATGAGACCGGCGTGGCCAGTGGGCCGAACCTCTACGACCCGTTCGGGCAACCACTGACTGGCGTCAGCAACACGAGTCCGGGCGACTTCGACAACGGATGGCTCGGCCAACACCAACGCCCCACCGAACACCAACCCGGACTCAAGCAGACGATCGAAATGGGCGCACGCTCCTACCGAGCCGACCTCGGCCGCTTCCTTCGAGTCGACCCCATCGACGGCGGCGCAACCTACAGCGACTACGCGTATGTAGTCGATCCAATCAACCAACTCGACCTAACCGGCAAACGGTGTTCGGGCCGGGAAGGCAGCAAGGGGAGTTGCGGTGTTGACTACCTAGGAACGGGCAAGATGTCCGCCAAACGCATGGTAGTAGCGATAACGAACAAGATCTACGGAGCCTCCATCGGCATCGGTGGTGGTTATTGCGCGTTCCTCTGCGTCCCTGAGATAGGGATGTCAGATCAAGGGCCTTACATAAAGCTCGCGATGGGCTTCGCGTTCGACAGCCCTGGGATTCATTTCGACATAGACCGATTGGCTTGTGGGAGTGCTGAAACACAGGCTTACTGGTGGATCAGCGTTGGGCCTTTGCAACTCTCGGTTGGAGCATCCAAACCGGAATCCTCCGCTCAAGGCACCGCGGAATGGCAAGAAGAGTATGATTTTTCAATCGGTTTTCCCAAGAGGACCGGTTTGTATAAGCCAGTCGGGGGAGGCGGAGGTGTTAAATATCAGTGGACACTCTGTTGACGTCCGTGTTCGCAGACCTGAACGGGCTCGGCGTTCCGGGCTGGGTAGCGGGCATCTTCCTAGCGGTCTGGACGACAGTGGTCGTCGCGACCCTGGCGATACGACGGTCGAAACGCGACCGCCCCGATGATCACAGATCAACGCCGAACGGGTGAGACTTGTTTTGTGTTCAACTTGACCAATCATTGATGCCGCTGACAGCTCGGGGTATGAAGCCATGACTAGTGAACGGTCCTTACCATCACGCCGAGAGAGGGGGCGCGCTGCGGTGAGCCACCTGGGTGTGCCTCTGTGGAGTATTGTCATTCCTGCGATTGTGTGGTCAACGTCGCCGGAAGGGTCCTTTGCCCGCGCCCATGCGCGTCAGGCGTTTTCATTTCAGTTGGTGTACCTCCCCGTTGGTCTGCTCTCAACTGGATTGATGATCTGGCATGGCCCGAAGCCTTTGCTGCTCTGCATCCTGGTCGGCGTCGTACTCGAAGCGCCCCAAGTGGTGCGCGCGTTACGCGGCGTCCCACCTTTTCGTCTTGTTCCGTTTGATGTGCTCGCTGCTTGAGACTGCAGAGAGTGCGTCGGCGCGGTCGCTCTTCGAACTCCTTTAGTTATCCCGGCAGCCTGTCGTTGCGGTAATCGATTGAGTGGCGCCTGGGGAGGTCTTAGGCCGCTCGGGGATCCCTTGCTACTTGCCGGTGGGGTTGGGGATGCTGCAGTCCGCATTGCGACGCGAAATTGGTGGAGTTTGCGCTGAAATGACAGGTTCTCCCTGTCGGGACTCCGGTTACGACGAGGCGTTACGCTCGAGAATCTCAGGGCGACGACGGTTGACTCGTTCCCAGTTGAGCCAGTTGCCGTGGGGGTGGGCTATCGCTAACCGGCGCACGTTCCGCTCACCGCTTCGCCACGTCACCAGCGAGATGACCGTGATCTCTTCGTCGCCGGGGATGGGGAGTCCTGGCGTTACTGCTGGCGCTTCGGCCACGACCCACGACAGGTCTTGGCGGCCTCCTGCATCATCTAGCGCGGCGACGAACGCTCGCTGGCCGTCCCCCGGCAGGTAGTTCAGAATCCAACTTGTCGTCACCACCGGGTGGCCGAACGCGGCGACTTCGTCGACCAACGCGCCGACGTTGGCTACCGCGTCACCTTGCCGCAGATCTGGTGGGGACTTGCGCGCGATCGCGATTGCAGCGACCAACCGCTCGAATCTTCCCGCCTGATCGGGCCACACACACGCCTCAAGCCAGCGCACCGCTGCGTCGTCGCGCACATCGATAGGGGACATGTCGAGACCCATCGCATGAGCGAGTGTTGGCAACGACTTGGGGATCGGTGGCTCGCCGCGCGTCTTGCACGAGAGTTCGACGGTGGAATTTTCGCCGACCGGACCACCCGGGTTGTACGCGTACGAGTACGAAGGCCAGTACAGGTTAAGGCCAGCGCTCGCTCCGACATCGAGATGCGCGAGCGGCCCAACCTCGTCGGCCAACATTCCGAACACGGGCAAGAAGTACGCGCAGCGACCGACCTCGTTGGTCTGCGTGTTGCGCGATGCAATGGTCGCTCGCAACACATCGTCGTTCGCCAACGCGACGCGTCGAAACACCGGATACGGATCGTCATCTGGAACCGCGCTCGACAGGTTCGGGTAGAACGCGGCCAGCTCCTCACCTTGCCCGCGTAGCAACAGGTCGTGCACGGCGGCGAACAGCAGAACGGGAATCTGTTGTTGCTCTGGCGCCGCGTGCAGCAGCGTCATCACCTCTGGGTCGTCAGCGATCGCCTGCGAGAGGCGTCCGTATAACGGCGACGCCTTCCCGTTGAACTCGCCGAACAACCGGAAGTCGCGCTGTAGTTTCGCCAGCTCTGCCATCGCCAATGACGGTAGCCAGCTGCCAACGCCAGCCCGTAAGTGGCGTGGGTTTCGCACCCCGAGATGGCAACATGGACCGCTATGGATTTGCTCGACGATCTTGCCGCCCGCGGCCTGGTGCACGACACCACCGACCTCGCCGCGCTCCGCGCCCGGCTGGCGCAAGGGCCGATCGGGCTGTACATCGGGTTCGATCCGACGGCGGACTCGTTGCACGTCGGCCACCTCGTCGGCCAACTGTTCATGCGCCGCTTCCAGCTCGCTGGCCACAAGCCGTTCCCGCTCGCCGGTGGGGCGACCGGCATGATCGGCGACCCAGGCGGCCGCAGCGAAGAGCGCAATCTCCTCGAGGGCGAGACCCTGCGCCACAACGTCGAGCGCATCAAGGTGCAGCTCAGCGCACTGCTCGACTTCGAACCCGGCCCGTGCCAGGCAACGCTCGTTAACAACGCCGACTGGACCGCGCCGGTCACGATGCTCGAGTTCCTTCGCGACGTCGGTAAGCACTTCACCGTCAACCAAATGATGGCCAAGGACTCGGTGCGCAGCCGCATCGAGAGCGAGCACGGCATCTCGTACACCGAGTTCAGCTACATGCTGCTGCAGGCCGACGACTTCCGGCATCTCTTCGAAACGCACGGTGTCGAGTTGCAGGCCGGTGCTAGCGACCAGTGGGGCAACATCGTCGCCGGCGTGGAACTGATCCGCCGTCGCCTCGGCCAGCAGGCATTTGCGATGACGCATCCGCTAATGCTGAAGAGCGACGGCACCAAGTTCGGCAAGTCAGTCGGTGGGACAGTTTGGCTAGACGCGCAACGCACGTCGCCGTACCAGTTCCTGCAGTTCTGGATTCAAACTGAGGACGCTTTGATCGCGACCTACATGAAGATGCTGTCGATGCGTCCGCTAGCGGACATCGAAGCGTTGCTCGTCGACCAAGCCGCGGCTCCAGAGAAGCGGCTCGCGCAGCGGGCGTTGGCTGACGAGCTAACGAAGATGGTGCACGGCGACGCCGCGTTGGCGACCGCAACCGATGCGGCAGACGTTCTGTTCGGCAGCGACCCGACGACGGCGTCTGCGGAGGTCTTGGCGGTTGTCGCGCAAGAGGCGCCGAGCGTCAACCTGCCCGCGAATCTCGACGGCCTGCGCGTGCACGAGCTGCTGATCGAGGGCGGAGTCGCCAAATCGATCAGCGACGTCAACCGACTCCTCGGCCAGGGCGCGGTTCGCGCCGGAAATCGCGTGCTGGCCGAGGACGGACTGCTGCAGCCGACCGACCTCCTCGCCGGTGGCTACCTGCTGCTCCGGAAGGGCAAGCGCGATTTTGTAATTGGAAAAGTTCCGCACAAAGGTTGATGCTGAGCCGCAATCACGCTATTGTTGCACTCCGCTCATGACCGGCTTTCGGGCCTGTCGAGCACCAGCACCACCTGCGGCCCTCGGGTCGTTGCGTGCCGGCGAGCGAGCTCGAGCAATCGAGTCTCGGCTCCTTGAAAACGGAAGAGAAGACTGAACGCCAATGCGGGCAGCAACGGACTCGACCCTTGGGCCGAGGCTGGATGCTGTCTGTCAATTCATAAAGTCCACGGGGTTCCTACCCTGTGGCAATCAGTCAGATCTGAGTGCTAGCCCACAAGTTTTCCCTTGTGATGCACTCGGCTCTAACGAATCGGTCCGCCCAAGTCTTTAGGGGTTAAACCCTCGAGATAACCGGTGGACATAGTTTTGTTGGAGAGTTTGATCCTGGCTCAGGACGAACGCTGGCGGCGTGCTTAACACATGCAAGTCGAACGAGATCCACGGTGTAGCAATACACCTGAAGATCTAGTGGCGAACGGGTGCGTAACACGTGAGGAACTTGTCCCGGTCTCTGGGATAACAGTTGGAAACGACTGCTAATACCGGATGACGTCGGAGCATCGCATGGTGCGCTGACGAAAGGGTTACTGGATCGGGAGAGCCTCGCGGCCTATCAGCTTGTTGGTGGGGTAACGGCCCACCAAGGCATCGACGGGTAGCTGGTCTGAGAGGATGATCAGCCACACTGGGACTGAGACACGGCCCAGACTCCTACGGGAGGCAGCAGTGGGGAATCTTGCGCAATGGGCGAAAGCCTGACGCAGCAACGCCGCGTGCGGGATGAAGGCTCTCGGGTTGTAAACCGCTTTCAGCAGGAACGAAAATGACGGTACTTGCAGAAGAAGGTGCGGCCAACTATGTGCCAGCAGCCGCGGTGATACATAGGCACCAAGCGTTGTCCGGATTTATTGGGCGTAAAGAGCTCGTAGGCGGTTCGGTAAGTCGGGTGTGAAAACTTTGGGCTCAACCCAAAGCCTGCATCCGATACTGCTGTGACTAGAGTTCGGTAGGGGAGCGGGGAATTCCTAGTGTAGCGGTGAAATGCGCAGATATTAGGAGGAACACCGGTGGCGAAGGCGCCGCTCTGGGCCGATACTGACGCTGAGGAGCGAAAGCGTGGGTAGCAAACAGGATTAGATACCCTGGTAGTCCACGCCGTAAACGTTGGGCACTAGGTGTGGGTTCCAACCAACGGAATCCGCGCCGTCGCAAACGCATTAAGTGCCCCGCCTGGGGAGTACGATCGCAAGATTAAAACTCAAAGGAATTGACGGGGGCCCGCACAAGCAGCGGAGCGTGTTGCTTAATTCGATGCAACGCGAAGAACCTTACCTGGGCTTGACATGTACGGAAAAGCCGTAGAGATACGGTGTCCTTCGGGGCCGTACACAGGTGGTGCATGGCTGTCGTCAGCTCGTGTCGTGAGATGTTGGGTTAAGTCCCGCAACGAGCGCAACCCTTATCCTATGTTGCCAGCGCGTAATGGCGGGGACTCGTAGGAGACTGCCGGGGTCAACTCGGAGGAAGGTGGGGACGACGTCAAGTCATCATGCCCCTTATGTCCAGGGCTGCAAACACGCTACAATGGCCGGTACAAAGGGCTGCAAACCCGTGAGGGTAAGCGAATCCCACAAAGCCGGTCTCAGTTCGGATTGGAGGCTGCAACTCGCCTCCATGAAGCTGGAGTTGCTAGTAATCCCGGATCAGCACGCCGGGGTGAATACGTTCCCGGGCCTTGTACACACCGCCCGTCACACCACGAAAGTCGGCAACACCCGAAGCCGGTGGCCTAACCGCAAGGAAGGAGCCGTCGAAGGTGGGGTCGGTGATTGGGGTGAAGTCGTAACAAGGTAGCCGTACCGGAAGGTGCGGCTGGATCACCTCCTTTCTAAGGAGCACTGTTCAATCGATGGTTAGCATTCCGGTCGCGCATTGCGACCGTACGTCTAACCCGGTTCGAACCAGTTCCCAGTTGGTGCATTGGTGGGTTTGTCGGTCTGAATTGAGTGTTGAGGATCCGTCCTCCTCTCGATTTCAAGTCAATAGATCTTGTCTTCTCTTCCGTTTTGAGGGAGTCGGCCCACGTGGGTCGCCCTTCTCGCCCGGCACGAGCTCTGCTCCGCTGCCACGGCACCCTCGGACGAACGTGCTTTGCACGAACCCGAGCGCCGGCGATGCCCTTTGAGAACTGCAGAGCAAGCACGAGCATCTTTGTTCTTCCAAGCTACAAAGAGCCAACGGTGGATGCCTTGGCGCCAAGAACCGATGAAGGACGTGAGTGACTGCGAAAAGCTGCGGGGAACTGTCTACTAAGTTTTGATCCGCAGATGTCCGAATGGGGAAACCCAGCACTCGTGATGGAGTGTTACTCCGGTCTGAATACATAGGACCGGTAGAGGGAACCGGGGGAATTGAAACATCTCAGTACCCCGAGGAAAGGAAAGCAACCGCGACTCCCTGAGTAGTGGCGAGCGAAACGGGAAGAGACCAAACCGTGTCAGTGTCAAGCCTGATGGCGTTGCTGACGCGGGGTTGTGGGACCATTAGATCGAGCATCAGATCGATCACGGAGTTACCAAGTTGCTGTGTAGAAGAACGGTTCTGGAAAGGCCGGCCGTAGTGGGTAATAGCCCCGTATTTGAAACACAAGCAGCCTCCGAATGTAATCCCAAGTAACGCGGGAACCGAGAAATCCCGCGTGAATCTGTGGAGACCACTCCATAAGTCTAAGTATTCCTTGGCGACCGATAGTGAACTAGTACCGTGAGGGAAAGGTGAAAAGCACCCCGGGAGGGGAGTGAAATAGTACCTGAAACCGTTGGTTTACAAACAGTCAGAGTGTCGTTCCCGTAAGGGAGCCACGATGGCGTGCCTTTTGAAGAATGAGCCTGCGAGTGACGGTATGTGGCAAGGTTAACCAGTGATGGGGAGCCGAAGCGAAAGCGAGTCTGAATAGGGCGAATGAGTCGCATGCTGTCGACCCGAAGCCAAGTGATCTATCCATGGTCAGGCTGAAGCGGGGGTAAGACCCCGTGGAGGGCCGAACACACGTCAGTTGAAAATGGCGGTGATGAACTGTGGATAGGGGTGAAAGGCCAAACAAACTTGGTGATAGCTGGTTCTCCTCGAAATGTATTTAGGTACAGCGTCACGTGTTCAGTTCCGGAGGTAGAGCACTGGATGGGCTAGGGGGCCTACAAGCTTACCGAACCCAGCCAAACTCCGAATGCCGGAACTCCAGAACGTGGCAGTGAGACTACGGGGGATGAGCTTCGTTAGTCGAAAGGGAAACAGCCCAGACCATCAGCTAAGGCCCCTAATTCAGGACTAAGTGGAAAACGATGTGGGACTGCATAGACAGCCAGGAGGTTGGCTTAGAAGCAGCCACCCTTGAAAGAGTGCGTAACAGCTCACTGGTCGAGTGGTCCTGCGCGGACAATTTAACGGGGCTCAAGTCCTGAGCCGAAGCTATGGATTCATACGTAAGTATGAGTGGTAGAGGAGCGTCGATGGTGCAGCGAAGCGGCGGGATAACCCGACGTGGAGTGCCATCGAGTGAGAATGCAGGCATGAGTAGCGAGAGAGGGGTGAGAAACCCCTCCGCCGAAAGCCCAAGGGTTCCTGGGGAAGGCTAATCCTCCCAGGGTGAGTCGGGAGCTAAGGCGAGGCCGCAAGGCGTAGTCGATGCACAACTGGTTGATATTCCAGTACTGCCGTGTCCACGCCAAGTCCAAGAGTGACAACATCGGGGCTGCCTTCGGGCGAACCGGTCAAGTTGCTGGCGGATAGCTGGAGGGGGACGCAGAAGGGTAGATGAACCGGGGCGATGGTTGTCCCCGGGTAAGCGAGTAGGAGGGTTCCGATGAGAGTTGGAGCCGTAACTCTGAGACGTGATGCCGAGTCGTTACAGACGAAGTCATTGATCCCATACTGCCAAGAAAAGCCCAACAGTGAGTTGGCACGGCACCCGTACCCCAAACCGACACAGGTGGGCGGGTAGAGAATACCGAGGCGATCGGGAGAACTATGGTTAAGGAACTCGGCAAATTACATCCGTAACTTCGGGAGAAGGATGACCCAATTAGGGTAAAGGGATTTACTCCCCGAGCCCGAGTGGGTGGCACAGACCAGGGGGTAGCGACTGTTTACCAAAAACACAGCAGCGTGCGAAGCCGCAAGGCGCTGTATACGCTGTGACGCCTGCCCAATGCTGGAAGGTCACGGGGAACGGTTAGTCGAAAGGCGAAGCTGTGAACCTAAGCCCCAGTGAATGGCGGCGGTAACTATAACCGTCCTAAGGTAGCGAAATTCCTTGTCGGGTAAGTTCCGACCTGCACGAATGGCGTAACGACTTCCCCACTGTCTCAACCATAGACCCGGCGAAATTGAAGTACGAGTAAAGATGCTCGTTAGCTGCGGAAGGACGGAAAGACCCCATGGACCTTTACTACAACTTGATATTGAGCTTTGTCCTGCGCTGTGTAGGATAGGTGGGAGACTTGGAAGCAGTGGCGCTAGCCATTGTGGAGTCAACGTTGAAATACCACCCTGTGTATGACGGGGCTCTAACCTGGGTCCATTATCTGGATCAGGAACAGTGTCAGGCGGGTAGTTTGACTGGGGCGGTCGCCTCCTAAAGTGTAACGGAGGCGCCCAAAGGTTCCCTCAGACTGGTTGGTAATCAGTCGTCGAGTGCAATGACACAAGGGAGCTTGACTGCGAGACTGACAAGTCAAGCAGGTGCGAAAGCAGGGCATAGTGACCCGGCCATCACGTGTGGAAGTGTGGTCGCTCAACGGATAAAAGGTACCCTGGGGATAACAGGCTAATCTTCCCCAAGAGTCCATATCGACGGGAAGGTTTGGCACCTCGATGTCGGCTCATCGCATCCTGGGGCTGAAGCAGGTCCCAAGGGTTGGGCTGTTCGCCCATTAAAGCGGTACGCGAGCTGGGTTCAGAACGTCGTGAGACAGTTCGGTCCCTATCCTCCGCAGCCGAAGGTGTATTGAGGAAGGCTGTCCCTAGTACGAGAGGACCGGGACGGACGGAGCTCTGGTGTGTCTGTTGTCCTGCCAAGGGCATGGCAGATTAGCCACCTCCGGAAGGGATAACTGCTGAAAGCATCTAAGTAGGAAACCCGTTCCAAGATGAGTACACCCATGCGGTTAACGCAGTAAGGCCCGTGGATAGATCACCACGTTGATAGGCCGGAGGTGTAAGCACGGTAACGTGCGTAGCCGACCGGTACTAATCGGCCGAGGGCTTGGATTTACAATGCTCGTGCTTGCTCTGGAGTACTTAGAAGGGCTGCGCCCTTTCTCCCTGTCGTCATGACAGTGGGATCGGACAGCGCCATCTTTGACAACAACAGATTTCGGTGGCTATAGCGACAGGGTCACACCCGTTCCCATCCCGAACACGGAAGTTAAGCCTGTCTGCGCCAATGGTACTTGGGGGTAGACCCCCTGGGAGAGTAGGTCGCCGCCGGATTTCTCACTCAGACGCTCATCGCCAAAGCCTCACGGCAATGGCGGTGGGCGTCGAGTATTTTTGGGCCTCACCGCTCGTAGGATCGTCCGACTATGGCCACGCCCTCTGACCGACCAAGACGGGCAGGTCCGCCGAAAGCTCGTGGCGCCGCTGCAGGTCGCCCTGCTCGACCGGGAAGCCCCGCTCGTCCGGGTGGTTCCGCTCGCGGTAGCCGGCCCGATGCGCGACCACGTCGCGACCCTCGGGCCGACTCAGGGGTCGAGCGCCCGAGCCGTCCAGCGGGCAATCGTCCCCGTCCCGCAGGCCGACCAACCGGTCGCCCGGAAGCTGACGATCGTCGCCCTGCGAACCGTTCAACACGCCCGACGGGTCGTCCTGACGGAGATCGTCCGCGCCCCGCGGGTCGTCCAACAGGTGATCGTGCGCGCCCGACTGGTCGGCCCGATGGAGATCGTCCACGTGGTCGTTATGACGGTGACCGTCCGCGTCCAGCAGGTCGCCCGGTGGTTGATCGTGGTCGTCCGTCGGGTCGCCCTGGGGATGATCGGCGGCCAAGTCGCGGTGCGAGTGATTCGCGACCGGCGGGTGGCGAGCGTGGACGTCCACCGAGGCCTGGCGAAAGAACTGGTCGCAACCCGCGTGTAGCACCGCGTCGTGTCGAGACGCCGATGACGACGGCCGAGAAGCGTTCGAAAGAAGTGAAGCTGCGTCGCGGGCCGAAGGTCGAGCGTCCGGAAGTGCAGCGACCACCGTGGGAGCGCGAGCAGTGGATTGATGACGGTTCGCTGCGCGAGACGGCGGAGAAAGCTGTCGGTCGTGCGGCAGACACAACGCAGCGTCGTCAGCGCGCAGAGCCGGGACTGTCACCCGAGGTTTCCGCCGAGCTGGCGAAGGCGACCACGGCTGCTGAAACGGCGCGCTATCAGGAACGACTCGCGTCGGGCGCCGACGCGCTTGACCGCGGTCGCTACGCCGATGCACGGCGGATGGTGCAGCCGGTGCTGAAGCACTTGCCGCAGCTGGCGTTTGCGCACGAGATCTCGGGGTTGTGCTGGTACGGCTTGGGTGAGTGGCGCAAGGCCGTCACGGAACTCGAGCTAGCGCGCGGGCTTGACGGTTCGGTGACTCATCACGCAGTGCTTGCTGACTGCTATCGGGCACTGAAGCGCTATCACGTCGTGGAAGAGCTGTGGAGCGAACTGCGTGCCGCGTCGCCAGCGCCGGCGTTGCTCGCAGAGGGTCGCATCGTCGCGGCTGGCGCGTTGGCGGACCAGGGCGATCTCGCCGGTGCGTTGCGCACGATGGCGAAGGCGCTCGAGCTTCCCAAGCGACCGAAGGATTACCACCTGCGCCAGTGGTACGTGGTCGCGGATCTTTACGACCGATCGGGCGACGTCATCAAGGCTCGCCGATACTTTGCGCTTATCGCGGAGGCGGAGCCCGGGTTCGCCGACGTCAAAGATCGCCTAAAGACACTGGGTCGTTAACTACTGGCCGTTAACTCCGTCAGACCCCGTACGTACGGTGTGGGCGTCGGCTTCCCCCGAACTCAATCCACGCGCACACACGCGCAGCAGTAGGGAGCCAGTCCATGAACGTTGTCATTCTTCGGGGAACACTCAGTAGCGATCCTGTCAGCCGCGAATTGGCATCAGGTTCGGTAGTCGTTTCACTCGAGCTCACCACCATTGTCGACGAGGCATCAGTCTCGGTGCCGGTCGCTTGGTTCGATCCGGCGAAGGAAGTCACCTTCGCTGCCGGCGATGCGTTGGTGGTTACCGGAACAGTGCGCCGTCGCTTCTTCAGCAGCGCAGGCCGCACGCAAAGCCGTACCGAGGTGGTGGCTACCGACGTGGTGCCCGCTGGCCGTTCGCGGCAAGTGACCTCTGCAGTCGCCCGTGCGATTTCGCGGCTAGAAGTCGCCGCCTAGACGCCTTGCTGGGTCAGACTGCGCGGCCGAGGAAGTTCAGAAACTTCGTCTGCGCATCGGCGCCGGGGGCCGACTTAACGGCGGCGCCCATCATTCCTTGCATGCGCAGAACTTCGGGAGGCAGCGCTTTCCAAGTACCAGGCTGGCCTTCACGAGGTTGCTGTCGAGTCGTTCGTCGACCTTGGCCGTGCGCGCCATGTCCCACGTGTGCGGTACGAGGTCGGCGGCCATAAAGCCCACCAGGGCGTCCATGGGCATCGATCCGAACTCGGGCCCGAACGGATCCTTCGCCATGGACTGCAGCACGTGCTCGTGATCGAGAGTCTCCAACGTTTGGTCGCGGAGCTTGATCCACGCACCGACAGCGTCGCCGCCCATTTTGGGTGTCGACTTCGGACCCTTGCCGGTCGTCGCGTAGCTCTTGATCATTGCCATGTTCCCGAGCGCATGCTCGTACACGTCTTTACCGGTCCAACCCGCGCAAGGCGCCTTGCGCGAGAACGCAGTTGGTTTAGCCATCTTCAGCACGTGTTCGAACGAGTAGATGGCGGATGTGTAAAGGCGAAGGTTGTCACTCATGGCGGCGACCCTAACCGCTACGCGAGAGTGCCGATGTTGCCGAGCTCGGCGAATGCTTGCTCGAGCCGATCGACGAAACTCACCTCGGCTGCACGCAACCACATGCGTGGGTCGTAGTACTTCTTGTTCGGCGCATCGGCACCCTTCGGGTTGCCGAGTTGCGCCTGCAGGAAGTCGTGATTGTCGAGCTCGTAGCGGCGGATGCCGTCCCACATCGCCCACTGCAAGTCAGTGTCGATGTTCATCTTCACGACGCCGTACGAGATTGCCTCTTTGATCTCCGCGGGTGAGCTGCCGGAACCGCCGTGGAACACAAAGTTGACCGGATTCTTCGCGGTCCCGTGCTTCTTCGCGATGTACTCCTGCGACGCCTGCAAGATGGATGGCTTCAACTGCACGTTTCCCGGCTTGTACACGCCGTGCACATTTCCGAACGCTGCAGCGATGGTGAACCGATCACTGACCGCCGACATTTGCTCGTACGCCTCGCACACTTCTTCGGGCTTGCTGTATAGGTCGCTCTGGTCGGCATCGGTGTTGTCGACGCCGTCTTCCTCGCCGCCGGTGATTCCCAACTCGATCTCAAGCGTCATGCCCATCTTGCTCATGCGCTTGAGATACTTCGCGCAGATCTCGAGGTTCTCCGAGATGGGCTCCTCCGACAGGTCGAGCATGTGTGAGCTGTACAACGGACTGCCGGTGCGAGCGAAGTGTTCCTCGCCGGCGTCGAGCAATCGATCGATCCAGCCGAGCTTGTCTTTCGCACAATGGTCGGTGTGCAGGATGACGCGAGCGTTGTAGCCCTCGGCGAGCGCGTGCACATGCAGCGCACCAGCGATCGAACCTGCGGCCGCGGCGGCGTCGCCCTTCAACGCGAGACCCTTGCCGCCGACGAAGGCACCGCCACCGTGGGAGAACTGGATAATGACAGGGCTGTTCACCTTGGCGGCGGTCTCCATCACTGCGTTGATCGTGTTGCTGCCGGTGCAGTTGGCGGCCGGCAGCGCGAACCCGCGCTGCTTGGCCAGGGCGAAAACTTCGGTAAGGGCATCGCCGGTAAGCACGCCCGCAGGAAACTGAGAAGAATTGGTCACGACCCCGAGTGTATTCGCGTCTCTAGGTCAGGGGCCGCAGCACCAGTCCAGTGCGGAGCTTTGGCGTGAAGAACGTCGACTTCGGCGGCATCAGCAGACCCTCGTTCGCCGTGCGACGGATCTCTTCGATGCTCGTCGGCCGAATCAGCACACCGACAGTGGCTTGGGTACCGGTGACCATGTCGACGATGTGCTGCACGCCGTGTTGATAAGTGACTTCGATGGCTTGGTCGCGGAGTGCGTGTTCGAGGTAGGCGCCGTCGAGTCCTCGTACCTCTTCGAACGCTGAGCGTTTCGGCGTTAGCCAGACACCTGTGCCGTCGGGTCGAACCAGGCACAGCGCGCCGCGTTGGACCACCATCGACCCGAAAGCTGGAGTCACCGTTCCCGCGTCCTGCGTCTCGAAGCACCGGCGCAGCACGGTCAACAAGTCGTCGGCTGACACGCCGTGGTACAGCCGATGGATCGCGTCGATGCTCAGCTGGTCCTCGACCAATTCGGCAACGTACGTCAGCGTCAGCTCGGCGGCGGTATCGATCCCTCGGGTGGCTCGAACTTCGTCGCGATACGTGCGACTGATCGCATAGCGGTGATGCCCGTCGGCGATCAAGACCGAGCTTGCGGAGACTGCAGTACCGATGGCGGCCACGCGCTCCGCGCCGCTGACGCGTTCGACCGTGTGAACGACGCCCTGTTCGTCAGTGCAACTGCCCATCGGTTCGCCGGGGGCGCGCAGCAGGTCGGTGAGCCCTGCCGTCAGCGACAATCCCCAAACCGGCGACAGGTTGGCCTGGGTTGCTCTGGTCAGATCGAGGCGGTCGGTTTTGGCCTTCGGAACTGTCCGTTCGTGGGGGAGTACACCGCCGGCGCCTTCGTCGACTACCTCAAGCGCGCCAAGTACTCCGACGGTCTCGCGCTGCGCGCCTGCTTCATCGACGAAGCGAGTGCGGTACAGCGTGAACGACGGTTGCGGGTCGCGCACCAAGCTGCCGTCGTCGATCCATTCCGTCAATCGTTGGCCAGCCAGGTCGTACCGGGCCGGGCCGTCGGCGTCGCGCGGAACGTCGATTGCCACGATGTTGCGCGGATGCGACTTCAGCAGTGCGAGAACGTCGGCGTCGCTAAGCACGTCGTACGGGGGAGCGACGACCTTTTCGAGTGGCAAGGTCGGCGCGTAGCGGAGGGCAGCGAACGGTTCGAAGCGAGGCACTCCCACACATTTGCAGCTCGCATGGCATCATGACTAGGTCATGGGCGTCGGCGAACAACTCCACAGCGCCGCACCATGCGTTGTGCTCTGCGATCTCGACGGCGTGGTGTGGCTCGCGCATCAGCCAATCGCTGGTTCTGTGCAGGCGATCGCCGATCTGCGCGCCGCTGGTCATCGGGTGCTTTTTGTCACTAACAATTCGGGAGACACGATCGAGGTGCAGCAGGCAGCGCTCGCGGCGATTGGCATTCCAGCCGTGGGCGACGTGCTGACATCGGCAATGGCTGCGGCTCGATTGGTGCAGCTCGGTGAACGCGTGTTGGTGTGCGGAGGCGATGGCGTTCGCCAAGCGGTGCGTAGCCGCGGGGCCACGGTTGTCGGCGACGGCACTGACGAGAGTGCCGACGTAGTCATGGTTGGTTTCCACCGCTCGTTTGACTTCGCTGGGCTCACGCGGGCGGCGACAGCTGTGCGTCGCGGTGCGCGCCTGATCGGCACCAACGACGATGCGACATATCCCACGCCAGATGGACCGATCCCCGGCGGCGGATCAATCCTTGCCGCAGTCGAGACCGCGGCGGGCGTGGCTGCGGTGGTGGCCGGCAAGCCGCACGATCCGATGGCGCAGCTGGTGCGTGCGGAGATCGGCGACCAAGCAGCTGCAGCCGCAGTGATGGTGGGTGATCGGCCAAGTACCGACGGCCTATTTGCGCAAACGCTCGGCTGCGTTTACGCACACGTCCATAGCGGCGTGACCCCGCAGGGTACGGCGATCAGCCCTGCCCCGGAGTTGATTGCCGCGGACCTGGCCGCTGTCGCGGCGGCCGTTTTGTCGGGATGGTCGCCAAGAGAGCGCAGCTAGGCTGACCGTATGGCGACAAATCCAACTCTCAAGAAGATGCTCGATGCTGGCATGCAGTTCACCGAGATGACGCAGAAGCAAGCCGAGAAGATTGTCAAACAATTCGTGAAGGCTGGCCAGGCGCGCAAGAAAGACAGCGACGAACTCGTCCGCCAGATGGTCGACCGTGGGCGCACTCTCAGCGAACAAGTCGTAGCGGCCGTCCAGGCCGAGCTTGCCAAGCAGATGGGCAAGTTCGCGGGTCGCCTCGACGACGTCGAAGCCCGCGTAGAAGCACTTGCGGCCAAGGTCGGTGACGCTGCCAAGTCGGCGACCGACAAAGTCGCGGCAAAGATGGCGCCCGCCGCCGCTCCTGCTCCAAGCACAACGCCGACGGCAACGCCAACCACGGCACCTGCCACGTCACCTGCCACGACAAAGGCCGACGCGCCGGCAGCGGTCGAGCCAACTGCCGTTGAGTCAACGAAGGCCGATTCGCAGAGCGACTGATGGTCGTGAGGCGTCAGCGTCTCGACGCCGAACTTGTCCGTCGGGCACTGGTCGAAAGCAGAACCGATGCTGCGACCGCTATCGAATCTGGGCGCGTGCAAGTGAACGGAGCCATCGCCGAAAAGGCGTCACGGCAGGTGCACGCCGCCGATGCGATCGTCCTGCTCGGACCCCCGCCGCGTTTCGTGAGTCGCGGCGGCGAGAAGTTGGATGCCGCGCTCACTGGCTTCGCAGTAGAGGTGCAGGGCAAGCGCGTGCTTGATGCCGGTGCCAGCACCGGTGGCTTCACGGACTGTCTGTTGCAACGCGGTGCCGCCCACGTGGTTGCACTCGATGTTGGCCATGGTCAGTTGCATCCCCGAATTCGCAACGACGCGAAGGTGACGGTGCTCGAGCGGCTACACATTCGCTCTGCAACCCCTGCGGTGATTGGCGGCCACGTCCAGCTAGCGACAGCCGACCTCTCGTTCATCTCGCTGACGCGGGCGCTCGACGCGCTAATCACCTGCTGTGAGCCTGGCGGTGAGCTAGTTCTGCTAGTCAAGCCGCAGTTCGAAGCCGGGCGAGTGGAGGTATCGAGGGGCCGTGGCGTGATTACCGACCCCGAGATTCATCGTCGCGTCCAGGACGAGGTGACGGCCGAGCTGCAAGCTCGCGGCTGCACCGTGGTCGACTGGATGGCCTCGCCGTTGACCGGCGGCGACGGCAATCGTGAATTCCTTGTGTATGCCACCACTCAGCGGTCAGGATTCCCCGCGTGAGCTCTGTGCTGTTGGTTGCCCATCACGATCGGCTGGAGGCCGGCGCATTGGCGCGGGTAGCGGCCGATTGGCTGAAGGCACATGGCCACGAGCCGTGGATGATGGCAGACGACGCGGATGCGTTGGCGCTCAACGACTTGGTCGCCGATCACAACCCTGGAAGTGCCGACCTCGCGCTCAGCTTGGGTGGCGATGGCACCATGCTGCGCACGGTCCAACTGCTCGGTGAGCACGCAGTGCCGATCATCGGTGTCAATGTCGGACTGCTCGGCTACCTCACAGAGGTCGAGCCCGACGCGCTGTGCCCAGCACTCGAGCGATACTTCGAAGGTGCCGCTACCGGAGAGTGGCACATCGATGAACGCATGCTGCTGACAACGTCGGTGATTCGCGCGGCTGCCGGCAGCGAGCCACCGACGCGGTTCGCGCTGAATGAGGCGGTCATCGAGAAGCAGGACTCGGGCCACACAGTTCGACTGCAGGTGTGGATCGACGGTGCACCGTTCACGTCATACGCGGCTGACGGGCTGATCCTGGCGACACCGACCGGTTCTACCGCCTATTCGATGTCGGCGCGTGGGCCGGTGCTCTCGCCGCGGTTGCGTGCAGTGTTGCTGACGCCTGTCTCACCGCACATGCTGTTCGATCGCTCGTTGGTCCTCGACCCCAGTGAACTGGTTGAGGTTGAGGTCATCGGGCATCGCTCGGCGACGCTGTCGATCGACGGGCAGCCCGCCACAGAATTGGCGATGGGGGATCGCGTGTCAGTTGCGCCAGCGCAACACGTCGCGCGTTTCGTGCGCTTCGGAAACAGGCGTTTCCACCAAATCTTGAAGGCGAAGTTTGGCTTGGCGGATCGGTAGATGCTGCACGAACTTCACATTGAGTCGCTCGGAGTCATCGACACACTCGACCTAGTGCTCGGCTCGGGCCTCACCGCACTGACCGGTGAGACCGGAGCTGGCAAGACGATGCTCGTCGAAGCGATCAGCCTGTTAGTGGGTGGGCGCGCCGACTCGACCATGGTGCGCCCGGGCACCACAGAGGCGCGCGTTGAAGGACGCTTCGTAGTCGACGGCGAGGAGTACGTGGTTGCGCGAGTCATTCCGGCCGATGGCCGTTCGCGCGCGTACATCAACGGTCGGCTCGCGACAGTCGGCAACCTCGCCGAACTCGGTGAGGGCTGCGTCGACCTGCATGGCCAGCACGCCCACCAGAGCCTGCTCTCTGGCCCGAATCAGCGCGAAGCGCTCGATCGCTTTTGCCGCACCGACCTCGAACCACTTCGCGTCGCGCGCCTGGCGCTCGGCGAAATCGACGCTGCGCTCGCAGCGCTGGGTGGCGATACAAAGTCGCGCGAGCGCGAGCTCGACCTGCTTCGGTTCCAAGTTGAAGAGTTGAGCGCCGCTGCAATCGTCGCCGCCGACGAAGACGTGCAGTTGGACGGCGAGCTAGATGTGTTGGCCCGGGCGCTTGAGTACCGCGAGATGGGTGCCGTAGCACTGGCGGCGCTCACCGACGAGGACCGCGCGGTCGACGGGGTCGGTGCGGCACTGCACGCGCTCTCCGGTCGGGCGCCATACGCACAACTCGAGGAACAACTTCGCGCAGTCGCGGCCGAACTGACCGACGTTGCCGCCGAGCTCCGCGCCCGCGCCGACGGCATCGAAGAGAACCCGCATCGCCTTGCCGAGGTGCGCGAGCGCTTGCAACTGCTGCGTGATTTGCGGCGCAAGTACGGTGAATCGCTCGCCGACGTGATCGCGTTCCAAGAGTCGGCGCAGCTGCGTCTGGTCGAGCTCGAGGGATACGAACAGCGCGTCGCTGAACTCGAACGCGACCGTGCCCTCTCGTTGGCAGCCGAACGCGCTGCCGCTGCCGTTGTCGGTGCAACGCGCCGAAACGGCGCCAATGCGCTCGCCGAGAACGTGCAGCAGCACTTGCGTGAGCTGGCGATGCCTCACGCCAAAGTCGAGATCGTGGTCGGGGAGATCGACCCCGGTGACGAGATCGCGTTCCTGCTCGCCGCCAACCCTGGTTCGCCAGTCTTGCCGCTTGCGCGAGTCGCAAGCGGAGGCGAGCTCGCACGGGCAATGCTTGCTCTGCGGCTTGTGCTGACGGAGGCGCCCGACACGCTTGTTTTCGACGAGGTCGACGCTGGCGTCGGCGGCGCGGCAGCAGTTGCGGTCGGCCGCAACTTGGCCGCACTCGGCGAACGCCATCAGGTACTCGTTGTCACTCACCTTGCGCAAGTCGCCGCACTCGCAAGTCGGCAAGTCGTCGTCAGCAAGCACGTGGCCGATGGTCACACCCGTGCGACCGCCCGAGTGGTGTCGGGTGCCGAGCGGGTGGATGAGGTAGCGCGCATGCTGTCGGGCGACGAACTCGGGGAGTCGGCCCGACGACATGCATCCGATCTGCTCGGTCCTCGCGCCGGAAGCCCTGTGCTGTGACCGAGGCGCTGACAACGACTGCAAGCGAACTGACGCCTTCGGGGTTTCGTCGCGACACGCTGACGGTGACCGTGTGCACACTTATCGCACGCGTCAGTGGGTTCGGCCGCGTGATGGCGGTCGCTGCCGTGATGGGCAACGGGGTACTCGCCGACGTTTACCTGACGGCCAACATGATTCCGAACTTGCTGTTCGAACTCGTCGCGCTCGGGGTACTGCAAGCCGTGTTGGTGCCGTCGTTCGTTGCGGCGCGCCGTGAGGGCGGTGACGCCGCGCTGAGTGCTGCTGCTCGTGCAACGTCGGGCGTCATCGTCGGAGTTTTGTCGCTCGTCGCACTCATCGGCCTGGCAACTGCGCCGTTGGTAGCCAGGTTGCTCGTCGCATCGGAACCGTCCGCCGCCGTGGCCAGCGAGAAGCTCGACGTGATGGTGCCGATGGTTCTCGTGTTTGTGCCGCAGATCATCTTCTACGGCGTCGTCACGGTTCTCAGCGCTGCCTTGCACGCGAAGGGGCGCTTCATCGCCGCCGCACTGGCGCCTGCCGTCAACAACGTCATCGTGATTGTCGCCTGCGTGTTGTTCCGCGCCAACCGCGATGGACGCGTCGCCGACCTTGAACTTACGGCATGGCAGTTCGCGCTCATCGCCGGCGGAACCACGATCGGCGTCTTGCTGTTCAGCCTGACGCCGGCATTCGCACTGCGGCGCGCAGGAGTGCAGTGGTGGCCGCAGTGGCGGCCAAAGCACCCTGCCGTCGTCTCGATGAAGCGATCGTTCCGTTGGGCCACGCTGTCGATTGTCGGCACTTTGGTTCCGACGGCCGCTGCATTGGTGATTGGCAACGGAGCTGCTGGCGGCGTCGCCGTGTTCGTATACGCCTTCGCGTTCTTCGTGCTCCCCCATGCACTGATCGCAGTCACCATCGCCACCACGTTGGTGCCGCGGGTGGCCGACGCTTGGCAAAGCGAACGCCACGACGAGGTACGTGCTGCGATCGACGGCGCCGTTCGGCTGGCAGTTCCTTTGTTGGTGCTGGCCGGCGCGGGAATGGCAGCACTCTCTTGGCCGGTGACGCGCCTGCTGGCTGGCGTTGGTCAGGCCGCCAGCCAGGGCTTCGGCCCGATTGCTCACACGCTGGCCGCGTTCGGCCCCGGCCTGATCGGTTACGGAATCGCGTTCGTGATGATCCGTGTCCTGTTCGCGCTCGACGATGTTCGTCGCTCTTCGCTGTTGATGATCTCCGGCGCACTCACCGGCGTAGGAGTGATGGCGCTCGCGGCGCACCTGATGGCAGCTGACGAACGGGCGCCGGCGCTGGCCATCGGGTATGGCGCGTCACAACTGGTCGCTGCAGTGCTGCTCACTCGCCGCGTGAACGCACTGACAGGCGCGATGGCATTCGCGCGGCTCGCCCGAGTGCTACTCGAGTCCTTACTCGCCGGTTTCGCCGCCTACGGGGTGATGCTGATGGTCGTCGCACTATTTGAGCCCACGCGACTTAAGGCTGTGCCCGCAGTGTTGCTTGGCGGCATGTCAGGTGTTGTGGTCTTCGCGGCTGTCATTGCTGCGTTTCATCGCCAAGCGGTGCTAGATCGCTGGCGCCGGGTTCGCTCTGCTGGCGACGCGGCGACGTAGCCGACTCTCGCGCCAGCGCAGCAAGGCGATGGCCGCGAAGAAGGTGACGACTCCGCCGACCGCATCGAGGAAGTAGTGGTTGCCGGTAATCACGATTGCAACCAGCGTTAGCACCGGGTAGGCGATGCCCGCTATACGAGTCGCGCGGTGCGTCCCGTAGCGGTACAGCACCACGGCGCACCACACAGACCACGCGAAGTGCAAACTCGGCATCGCCGCGTACTGATTGGCGACGGCCTTAGCAACAGGCGAGTGATAACTCCATAATCCGCCAACGGTGTCGAGCGTGTCGACAAAACACTTTCCGATCGCATAGCCATCTGGGCCAGGCACCGGAATGTCGTCGTTGCACTTGTACAAGCGCGGTGGTGCGAGCGGGAACGCCCAGTAGCCGATCAGCGCCAAGAACGTCGTGAAGCCGAGCAGGTTACGCATATGGCGGTAAGCGGCGTGACGTCGGCGGTAGAGCCAAATCAGCAAGCCGGCGGTGATGAGAAAGTGCAAAGTGCCGTACACGATGTTCATCACCTTGATGAACCAGTACGCCGCGAGCACTGCTTCCTGCATCGCCTGCTCGTGGAATATGAGCAGTGTCTTTTCCCAGTCGACGAGGTGTCGAGCATTCGAGTATGCGCGGTTGGTGACACCTTGATCGGCCAGGCTTCGAATGGTTTGGTAGACGTAATAGAACCCGATGACCAGCGCTGTCTCTCGCAACCAGCCGCGATGGACTCTGCGTGTAGGGAGACCGGTTGCCACTGGCGACACAGCTGGAGCCGGTGCCATCGCCGGGCTCGCCGGCGGCGAATCCATGTTCACACCGATTCGTGAGCGAAGTCAGCGGGCAACGCGCGCATTGCACGTCGGCGAGTGACAACTCGGAGGATCCAGTTTGCGAGCAGCATTACCAACACGCCGCCGACTGCATCGAGAAGGTAGTGATTGGCAGTCGCCATGATGGCGAAGAGGGTCATCCCAACGTGGAACACGCCGATGTTGCGTAGCGTGCGCGAGCGGGTGCAGGCGAAAATGACGACGGCGCACCAGACGGCCCAGGCGAAGTGCAAGCTCGGCATGGCGGCGAACTGATTCGCAATCGCGCGGGCGACGCCCGAGTTGTACGACCACGGGCTTCCGCCGCGATTGAGCGTGTCGACCACACAGTTTCCGAACGTGCTCTCCGGACCGGCCGTTGCCACCCAGTCGTTGCAGGGAAACATGCGCGGTGGCGCCAACGGAAACACCCAGAAGCAGATCAGGCTGAGCCCGGTTGTCAGACCGAGCAGGTTGCGCATTCGCGGATAGATCGCCGGGTACCGCACGTACAACCAGACGAACACGGCGATGGTGCCGACAAAGTGAACCGAGCCGTAGTACCCGTTGGTAAAGGTGATCAGCCAATCCCAGGTGGTTGCGACGCGCTGCACGGCTGGCTCGATGAAGATGTGCATCGCCTTCTCGGCGTCGACGATCCAGCGGGCATGGCGGAAAGCCCGCCCACGAGCACCAACATCGGCGCTGCCGCGGGCGAATTGGTAGACGTGATAGAACGCGAGCACCAGGAAGAGTTCGCGAACCCACGAGTTGGTTGGGCGCGCACGCGTCGGCTTCCAGTCGGTGCGCTCGGGCGCGACAACGTCGATGGTTGCGGACATCGGCACCAGCCTAGCCAGCGGGTGGTGCGAGGTCGCTGCGTCTTAAGACCTCCGCCTGACCGATTTTGCCCTCGCTGACGTACCCCTGCTCGATGGCCGCGGCCAGCAGTTTCGACTCGTCGCACTGCTCGAGGGGTTGCACGCGAATCACGTAATCCGGTGCGTCCGGGCCAGTCAGCAGGTCAAGTAGGCCTTGCTGGCCTCCGTCGGCCAGCCGCACGTGGTCTTCCCACAAGTAGCGATAGGGCGGTGCCTGCCCGACCTGCGAGTACAGGGCGGCGTCAGCGCAGTACGCGTAAATGGTCAGCGGGCCTCGCAGTTCTTCCTGGTCATCAAGCCACGTTGCGAGCTCGACGTTGGTGTCGGTGACATCGCCGAGAATCAAGCGCGGATTGGCGATCAGGGGAGCGGCGGCGGCAAGGGCTATGGCGAGTGCGATCTTGCCGTGGAGTCGGCCAGACTCGCCGAGCTTCGCCATTGCGACGGCAGCAAGCAGCGCAAGCGGGAAGGCGAGGATGATGAAGTAGTGGCGATGGAAACTGCCGCCCGTCACGAACGCAAATGTCGCCGCGAGCGTCCACAACACGATTAGCGCGGCACGCGGTCGCTGCAGTAACGAGAGCGGGCCGAGTGTGCGATGGGCGCGAGCCACGAGCGTGAGCGCCGGGACCAGCACAGGCACCATGAACAGCAAGCTGATTGCGAGCTTGTCGAGTTCGGGGTTCGACAGCGCGCTGCGCGCCTCGAGTCGGAAGCCGGCAACCGCATACCAATAGTCGCTCCAGCCGAGCGTGCTGCCGTGCCATGCACACGCTGCGACCACAACGCTGACTCCGACCCCGATGAGGACCGCGCTCACCAGCACTTGCCGGCGCGGTTGCCAGCGCAAGAGCCACGCGACCAAAAGCCACGCGAAGATCGCAAGCAAGATGTCGAACGCGGACTGTTTGATCGCGAGCGCGCAGCCGAGCAGCAGGCCCGCCGGAAACAGCCAGGGCAGTGTGATGCGCTCGGCGACAACGGCCGCCATGATCGCTAGTCCACCAAGTGCGAAGGCAGCGGAGAGCAGCTCGCCGTTCGACGCAAAACCCTCAAGCAGGGGAGACGCGGTGAGCGCCGCGGTGAACCAAGCGGCAAACGCACCGACGCGTGCGGAGAACAAGCTGCGTCCGACCGATGCAGACGCCACGACAGCGACGGCCCCGAACAGGACAGCGAGCATGCGAACCGACGACACACCGGTGCCAGGGATTGCGTCCCATCCGCGGAACAACGCCATCAGTCCCTGCGGTCGATCGATCCATACGTTTTGGTAGAGCGTTCCGCCCGATGACCAATCGCGCGCAACGGACAAGATGCCGCCTTCGTCGGCGTAAAGCGGGGTGAACAGGAACCTCGCGCGCAGCAGGACGGACACGATCACTGCGCCAACGACGGCTCGTTGGTACGTGAGCTTCATCGTTTCGCCCACCGCGTGCGAACCACGTCGGTGGGTGTCGGTCGCGATCGAAACACCCACGCCCGCAACAGCGCGAACCGAATCACTGCAAGCGAAAGCCAAAGCCCGATGAGCGCGAGCGATTCGCGGACTCGGTGATCGCTGAAGACATCGGCGACCACCATCGAACTGACCACTCCGACCACTGCTGCCGCTCCAGAGCGCAGCAGGTGGCTGCCGCGGTCGGCGCGTCCGCGATGGCCGAAAGTGAACCGCCGGTTTGCCCACGAATTGACGAGGGTGACCACGCCGTACGCGAGCCCGGCAGCTGGCGCCGCCGCTAGCGATCCGCGGGAACCGAGATAGATGGCCAGCGATGCGACGGTGCTTGAGGCACCGACAACTCCGAAGCTGACGAGCTGGCGGCCCATGTCGTCGCTAAGCCCTGGCCTGCTGAGTTCTCCGAGGTCGGCGCGGCCACCGCCGCGGGCAAATGTCTTGGCGACCCGGAGCACGCCCTTCAGGTCTTCTGTAGCGGTCGACACCACATGCACGCGACTGTCAGGGTCGTCGACCCAATCAACTGGAATCTCGAGTACTCGCAGTCCGTTGTGCTCGGCCACAAGCAACAGCTCAGTGTCGAAGAACCAGGCGTTGTCTTCAATCAGCGGTAGGAGTCGTTCCACGATGTCGCGCCGCGCGACCTTGAAGCCGCATTGCGCATCGCGGAAGCGGTTGACGAAAACCAGTCGCAGAACGCGGTTGTAGCTGCGTGAGATGAACTCGCGGCGCGGGCCGCGGGCGACGAGTGCTGCGGGCGAAAGTCGTGACCCGATGCCGATCTCTGAGTGACCAGAGTGGATTGACGCCACGAGCGGCAGCAGCGCATTCACGCCAGTCGATAGATCGACGTCCATATACGCCACGATCTCGGCGGTCGACGACGACCAGGCAGTGCGCAGAGCTAGGCCACGCCCCTTGCGGTCGATCTCGACCACCCGGACATTGGACAGTTCGCCGGCCAGCTGGTGCGCGAGCGCTCTGGTTCCGTCGGTGGACGCATTGTCGGCAATCGTGATCTGCCAGCCAAAGGGAAACGACTCGGAGAGGTAGCCATGCAGTCGCTCAATGCTGAGGCGCAGAACGTGCTCCTCGTTGTATACAGGCACCGTTACGTCGACTGTTGGGCCCGGCATCGGTGCGGATGATAACGGGAACCACCACCTGGCCCATCGCCCGCGGTATGCTGCAGTCCCGTTATCAGTTCGCGTCAAATCGCCGCAACGCTGAACACTGAAACGGGGCCGATGTAATGCCGAAGCACATTTTCGTGACCGGAGGCGTTGCAAGCTCCCTCGGCAAAGGCCTCACTGCCTCTTCGCTCGGTCGACTACTGAAGATGCGTGGCCTGCGGGTGACGATGCAGAAGCTCGACCCGTACATCAACGTCGATCCGGGCACGATGAATCCGTTCGAGCACGGCGAGGTTTTCGTCACCGACGACGGTGGCGAGACCGATCTCGACCTTGGGCACTACGAACGTTTCATCGACGAGCCACTTACGCGCGACTCCAACGCGACGACCGGCAGCATTTATCAGACCGTGCTCGCCGCGGAACGACGCGGCGATTACTTGGGCAAGACCGTGCAGGTGATTCCGCACATCACCGACGAGATCAAGCGCCGCATCTTGCGCTTGGACACCGACGAAGTCGATGTTGTCATCACGGAGGTTGGCGGCACAGTCGGCGACATCGAGATCTTGCCGTTCCTCGAGGCATTGCGTCAGTTCCGCACCGACGTGGGGCGCGACAACATCTGCTACATCCACGTGACTCTGGTTCCGTTCATCGGCCCGTCCGGCGAACAGAAGACGAAGCCCACACAACACTCGGTCACCGAGCTGCGTAGTCGCGGCATTCAGCCCGACATCATCGTTTGTCGCAGTGAGAAGCCGCTCAGTGCCTCGCTCAAGCACAAGATCTCGAATCTCTGCAACGTCGACGACGATGCCGTGGTCAATGCAGCCGACGCCAGCAACATTTATGCGTTGCCCCTGATCTTGCACGACGAAGGACTCGACACCGTTGTGTGTGAACGACTGCGCATCGACGCGCCGATCGATCTCACGCCGTGGCAAGACATGGTCGCCAAGGTCGAGGCCGCCACTCGGCCGGTCACGATCGGGTTAGTCGGCAAGTACATCGACTATCAGGACGCGTACCTCTCCGTGGTCGAGAGCCTCAAGCACGCTGGCTTCCACCATGGTGCGAAGGTGACGATCGATTGGATACAAGCCGAAGACGTTGAAGGCTTGCTCGCCACCGCGCGGCTTTCCGAACTTGATGGCATTCTCATACCCGGCGGATTTGGCGATCGTGGCTTCGAAGGGAAGATCGCGGCTGCGGGTTTCGCTCGCGAGCACGACATTCCATGCCTCGGCATCTGCCTTGGACTGCAAGCAATGACTGTCGACTTTGCACGCAACGTGATGGGACTCACCGACGCGAACAGCACCGAGATGAATCCGGACACGCCGCATCCGATCATCGACATCATGCTGGACCAACGCGGTGTGTCCGACAAGGGCGGCACGCAGCGCCTCGGTGCTTACTACGCGATTCTCGAAGCTGGCAGTCGTGTGCACCAGGCGTACGCCGAACCGGTGATCAGCGAGCGTCATCGCCACCGCTACGAATTGAACGCGCAGTGGAAGCCGCGTCTCGAGGCCGCAGGTTTGCGCTGCACCGGCATGTCGCCCGACCGTCGTTTGGTCGAATTCGTCGAGCTTGATGACCATCCGTTTTGGGTTGCGACGCAAGCGCACCCCGAGTTCAAAAGTCGCCCAGACCGTCCGCACCCGTTGTTCCGCGAACTGGTGGCCGCGGCACTCGCGCGCCACGAAGCGAAGGCGCCCGGGTTGTTTGTCGTTGCCGACACTGGGGCGTCGGTTGCCTGAACCGAAGGGCTTCCGGCACGTCTCGGAATCTCTGATCTACAAAGGCCACGTGTGGAACGTGGCACTGGCAACCTTCGAAGCACCGAGCGGCGAACTATTCGAGCGCGACATCGTTCGTTCTTCCGGTGCCGTTGCAGTGGTTCCTTTGTTACACCGCGACGGGGTTCCCATCGTTGTGCTCGTACGGCAGTATCGACCGCCGCTCGATCGCGTTGTGCTGGAGATTCCGGCTGGCATCCGCGACATCGCGAACGAGCCGACCGAAGTGACGGCGGCGCGCGAGTTGGCCGAAGAGGTCGGCCTCGCGGCGGGAAGGTTGCAATACCTCACGCACCACTACACGTCGGCAGGAATGACCGACTCGATCGTTCATATCTACCTTGCGACCGAGCTCACAGCGGTGCAAGCGGCTGCGCACGGTCCGGAGGAAGAGCACATGGAGATCGTCGAGCTGCCGTTGGCGGAGGCAGTCGAGATGGTGGTGCGCGGCGAGATACACGACGCCAAGACGGTCATCGGCCTGCTGCTAGTCGACCGACAGCTCGCGAGGTAAGCGTAAGCGTGATCGTCGAGGACTTTCTTTCGTGGATGGCGAGCGAGCGCGGCCGCTCAGCAAACACGCTCGCCGCCTATCGACGCGATCTAGATGGCTACTCGTCGTGGCTCGACGAGCACAGCACGGCACTTAGTTCGGTGCAGCGAGGTCAGCTAGATCAGTTCGTGCAGTCACGGCGAGCTGGGGGAGCGGCCTCCGCAAGCGTCGCGCGGCAACTAGCGGCCGTGCGCATGCTGCATCGCTTCATGGTCGAGGAAGGCCTTCGCCCAGACGATCCATCGGCCGACGTCGAAGGTGTGCGCGTCCCCGCCGGCATTCCACATCCACTTACTGAACCGGAGGTGGAAAGACTGCTGTCCGTCGTGGTCGGCACTGACCCAGTGTCGTTGCGCGACCGAGCGCTGCTGGAACTGCTCTATGCGACTGGCGCGCGCATAAGCGAACTGTGTGGCCTGTCGCTAGCGGACTTCGACCGAGAGAACAAACTGGTGCGGGTATTCGGCAAAGGAGCGAAGGAACGTGTCGTGCCGTTTGGTCGCGTCGCCGAGGCGGCAATCGACACCTGGTTAGCTTCCGGGCGGGTGCACCTGATCCCGAACCGCTGGGCTCGTCGCGGCGACGAAGAGGCCGTGTTCTTGAACACCCGCGGTGCCCGGTTATCGCGGCAATCGGCGTGGGCTGTCGTCAAGAAGTACGGCGACCAGGTTGGCCTTGGCGCGAAGTTGTCGCCCCACGTTCTGCGTCACTCGTGCGCCACTCATTTGCTTGATCACGGTGCCGACCTTCGCATCGTGCAAGAGCTGCTGGGGCACGCGTCAATCTCAACCACGCAGGTCTACACGAAGGTGAGCCAAGAGCGATTGTGGTCGGTGTACCGACAGGCGCACCCGCGCGCGGAGTCGCGATGAAACCGTCGGCAAAGCTTGGGCACCTAGCGCGTCGCTTCTTTGGCTCGTTGTCGCGTCGTCCACCAGCTGCCGGTGATGTCGCGTGGGTACTCACGCAATTGTTGCCTGCAGAGTTGGCTCTGTGGCAATCGATGCCGGCGCAAGACCGTCGCCACTCCATCGTCGTGGCCCGTCGGTTTGCTGGTCTCGTTGCGGATGCCAGTCGCGCCGAGGTCGCTGGCGCGCTGCTGCACGATGTGGGCAAAACCCAGAGTGGCCTAGGAACGATTGGTCGCGTCGCCGCGACTGTCGTTGGCCCGCGCACGAAGCGCTTCGCCAGCTATCACGACCATGAGCCGTTGGGCGTCGGCATGCTGCGCAACGCAGGCTCGGAGCTCGACACGCTGGCACTGATCGAGGGAACTGGTCGTAGCGCCAACGCGTTGCGTGACGCTGACGCGATCTGACCGTCGATTAGTACCGCGCTACGCGGGCAGCATGCCGACGGCGGCTTGCGCTCGTGCGAGCGTGGCCGCGGCGACAACACGGGCCTTGGCGGCACCCGCGCGCAGGAGCGATTGGAGTTCGGCGCGGTCGGTCATTAGCTCGTGGTAGCGAGCCTGGATCGGGCGCAGTAGTTCAACGACCGCCTCGCCAGCATCGGCCTTCAGCGGGCCGTACTGCGTGTAACGAGTCGCCAATGACTCGGGAGTCTCACCAGTGCAAGCTGCGAGAATCTCGAGCAGGTTGGTGACGCCTGGCTTGTTGGCACGATCGAAGCGCACCTCGCCGTCGCTGTCAGTGATCGCTCGCTTGAACTTCTTCACGATCTCGGCGGGCTCGTCGAGCATGCTGATGCAACCTGCGTCGCTGGCCGCCGACTTGCTCATCTTCGAAGTGGGATCCTGCAGGTCCATCACGCGCGCCCCGGCCTTGGGCGTCACCGCCTTCGGGATCACGAACGTCTCGCCGAAGCGGTGGTTGAAGCGCAGCGCGATATCGCGGGTTATCTCTACGTGCTGCCGTTGGTCTTCGCCGACCGGGACTTCGTCGGTGTCGTAGAGAAGGATGTCGGCCGCCTGTAGCGCCGGGTAGGTGAACAGGCCAGCAGAGATGAACTCGGTCTCTCGCTTGGCGCTCTTGTCCTTGAACTGCGTCATACGGCTGAGCTCGCCGAAGCTAACCGTGCACTCCATCATCCAAGAAAGCTGGCTGTGCTCGGTGACATGGCTCTGCACAAACACCGTCGCGACGTTGGGGTCGAGCCCGATCGCAAACAGCATCGCCGACAGTTCGAGGGTCGCCTTACCCACAGTGTCGGGAACCTCGGTGACGGTCAGCGCGTGAAGGTCGACAATGCCATGAAACGCATCCTTGGAACTCTGGCCATCGACCCAAACGCGCAGGGCCCCCAGATAGTTCCCCAAATGGACTTCGCCGGTCGGCTGAATGCAGGAAAGTACGCGGGTCACGGCGCCACGTTACCCGTCACCATTGGGTGCGGGCCGGTACGATCGCGAGCGATGAGCGTCGATGTCAACACTCCGGTCTACGAGGGGCCGTTCGACCTCTTGTTGCACCTGATCTTGCGTGAGCAGGTCGACATTTACGAGGTCTCGCTCAGTCACATCGTCGATGCCTACCTAAAGGAAATCGAGCTGATGCAATCGCTCGATCTCGAGATGGCGACCGAGTTCTTGCTGATCGCCTCAACGCTCGTCGAGTTGAAGGCGCGCCGCTTACTACCCGGCCGCGACGACATCGATCTCGACGACGAGCTTGCTCTTTGGGAAGAGCGCGACTTGCTGCTGGCCCGCCTCCTTGAGTGCAAGACGTTCAAGGATGTCGCGGGCGTGTTTGCCCGGCTAGCGGACGATGCCGATCGCTCGTTCCCGCGTGATGTCGGCGCCGACGATCGCTTTGTTGAACTGATGCCCGACCTGATGGAGGGTGTCACGCCGGCACGCCTCGCCCGCGCTTACGTAAAGGCGATCACTCCCAAGCCGGTGCCGCGCGTCGATTTGTTTCACGTTGCGGCGATTCACTTCAGCGTCGCCGACGCTGTCGTCGAACTGCTCGACGAACTGCCCCGAGCGGGCCGCATCTCGTTTCGCCGGCTGACCGCTGGGCTGGTTGAGCGGCTTGAGGTCATCGTTCGCTTCCTTGCATTACTCGAATTGTTTAAGCAGGGCATGGTCGAACTCGATCAACCCGAGACATTCGGCGATATCGAGGTCGTGTGGCTCGGCGAAACTGGCGAGGCCGTCAACGCAACTGTCGCGATCGACGATTACGAAGGATGAGTTAAATGTCAGACCAATCATCGCCACGGAACACTGCGTTGGAAGACGAGACGCGGCGCGCCATTGAAGCCATCGTGCTTGTGGCCGTCGAGCCGGTGCCAACCGAGCAACTCGCACAACTGCTCGAGCAGCCGATAGTTGTCATCGACCGGCTGTGCAATCAACTTGCTCAGTCGTACGACGACGCCGGGCACGGCTTTCAACTGGTGAAGGTCGCTGGCGGCTACCGATACCAAACCCACGCGGATCTGTCGCCGTACGTCGAGCGCTTCTTGCTTGACGGTCAACGTGCACGTATGAGCGGCGCAGCTCTCGAGACGCTGGCAATCGTCGCGTACAAACAACCGCTGTCCCGGATGCAGATTGCGAGCATTCGCGGTGTCGACCCCGACGCGGTGTTGCGCACGTTGCAAGCGCGCGGCTACGTCACCGAAGTCGGTCGCGACTCGGGCCCGGGTCAAGCGGTGTTGTTCGGTACTACGTCGCTGTTCCTTGAGAAGTTGGGTATCAACGCACTCACCGATCTGCCGCCGATTGCCGAATTCGTCCCAGGCGCCGACGTCGTCGAGGCGTTGGAACACGGTCTGCGCCTTGATCCGCCGGCCGACGCGCGTGCCTGAACCGATCGCCGAGCGGCCGTCCCAACGGCAAGTAGAACCTCCGCTGTGGGAACAGCTTGCTAGCAAGTCGGCGGCGATGCCGCAGGGCGAGCGGTTACAGAAAGTGTTGGCGGTTCGAGGTTGGGGCAGTCGCCGCGTGTGCGAAGACATGATCGCGGCACAACGCGTCACGGTCAACGGGGAAGTCGCCGTGCTTGGACGGCGCGTCGATGTGGACAACGATCGCGTTGAAGTCGATGGTGTTCCGATCGGCGTCAAGCCGGGGATGGTGTACCTGCTGCTCAACAAACCGGCAGGCGTCGTGTGCACCGCGCACGATCCGCAGGGTCGCCCGACCGTCGTGCAGTTGGTGCCCGACGAACCGCGCGTCTACCCAGTCGGTCGCCTCGACTCGGCGACAGAGGGGTTGCTGCTGTTGACCAACGATGGTGACCTTGCGAACCGATTGGCGCACCCCAGCCACGGCGTCGAGAAGGAATATCTGGTCGACGTGGAGGGCAATGTCGCCGCTGGCGCAGTGCGCCGACTGCGCGACGGGGTCGAACTCGACGACGGCATGACTGCGCCAGCCAAGGTCTCGCAGCCATCGCCAGGCGTGCTGCGCATCACCATCCACGAGGGCCGCAATCGTCAGATTCGGCGCATGTGCGATGCCATCGGCCATCCGGTGCAACGGCTGGTGCGGGTCAGAATCGGTCCGCTGCGAGATGCACAGTTGCCGCCAGGCGAGTGGCGGGCGCTAACTGACGCAGAGGTGCGGGCGTTGGCCGAGGCGGCTGCTGCCAACCCACCTCCGAATCCGGCAACCGACTAAGCGTGCTGCCCGCTGTTGAGGGCGCTCAGCGCTCTTACACAACGGGGTCCGCCGGTACGCTGAGTGGTCGTGGGGGCTTCTAGGACGGCCAATGTTGTAGGTCTTGGGCTGATCGGCGGCTCGATCGCGCTCGCACTCACCGAGCGGGGCTGGACCGTTTGCGGCGACGACGACAAGGCCGAACGGGTCGAGCAAGCCAAGAAGATGGGCCTGATCACCGGATCCGGGCTCGAACCGACCGCGGAGATCACCTTCGTCGCAACGCCCGTGCTTGCGCTTGTCGACCAAGTGAAGCGCGCACTCTCCGAGACGACGGGCTTGGTCACCGATGTTGGTGGCGTAAAGGCGTCGGTCGTCGCCGCGATCGACGACCCACGTTTCGTCGGTGGGCACCCGATGGCCGGCAGCGAACTCGACGGTCTCGACGGAGCCGACGGCAGCATGTTCGCCGGAGCGGTTTGGGTTCTGACGCCTTCCGCCAACACGGCCGACACAACCTTTAGCGCCGTCGCTGCCGTCGTAGTCGAACTCGGCGCCGACGTTGTTGCGCTACCGGCCGATCGCCACGACCTAACCGTCGCTGTCATTAGCCATGTTCCTCACCTCACCGCTGCGACCCTGATGGGTCTAGCGAGCGATCGTGCAGAGGAGCACGCATCGCTTCTTCGGCTGGCGGCCGGCGGTTTCCGCGACATGACAAGAATCGCAAGCGGTCAGCCGACGATCTGGCTCGACATCTGTGCGCACAACCGATCGGCAATCTTGTCAGCGCTCGACGGGCTGATTGATGGTCTGCGCAGCATGCGTGAGGTTGTCGACACTGATGATCGCGACGAGCTCCATCGTCTGCTCAGTCATGCGCGCGATGCCCGCGCCAATTTGCCGACGCGCAATACACACCCTGGCGACCTCGCCGAGATTCGCATTCCGATACCCGACCGTCCGGGTGCAGCAGCCGAGGTGTTCACACTCGCCGCCGAACTCGGAGTCAACATCGCCAGCTTCGAGGTCGTGCACAGCGTGGAAGGCAACCGCGGTGTTGCGGTCTTGCTAGTCGATGCGGCGAAAGTCGACTTGTATCGCGGCGGACTACTCGCGCGCGGATACCGTCCAGCCGTCCAACGGTTGAGCTGACGGATCGGCACGAATTTGAACGGCTACCGCGTTGCTCCGCTAGGAGCGGCAATCGATGCAGTCATCGATGTGCCCGGCTCGAAAAGCATCGCCAATCGGGCGTTGTTCTGCGCTGCTCTCGCCGATGGCGAGTCAGTGCTGTCCAACGTTCCTGATGGTGACGACACGCAGTCGATGCTCGCCGCGCTCCGCGACCTCGGCTTAGAGATCGACGTCACTGACGAATCGGGTGCGGATGACTCGGATGATCGCTCGTATGTGGGCAGCACCGTGCGAGTTGTCGGTGGCCGAGCGCACTACCAACCAGGCCCTCTAACGCTGCACGCCGGACTAGCCGGAACAACGTCGAGGTTTCTCACCGCTCTCTGCGCGCTTGGCAAGGGGCCTTACACGATTGACGGTGAACCGCCGCTGCGCGCCCGCCCGATGGCGCCGCTGCACGATGCGCTGGCATCGCTCGGTGTGCGTATACGAACCGGTGGAGCGCCAGGGCACTTGCCTGTGACCGTGGAGGGGCCGTTCGACTTCTCGTGTGACGAAGTGACGATGCCCGGCAACGTCAGTAGTCAGTACCTCAGTGCGCTGATGTTGGTTGCGCCGTACTTCACCGATGGACTGCGGTTCATGCTGTCAACAGAACTCGTGTCGCGGCCATACGTGCGCATGACGGCATCGATCATGGAGCAATTCGGCGTCCCGGGCGTTGAAGTTGGCGATCGAATCATCATCGTTCCGCACGGTCGCTACTCGGCACAGGACTTTGTCGTCGAGCCCGATGCCAGTTCGGCTGGCTACCCATTGGCGGCTGCGGCGATCTGTGGCGGACGTGCCCGTGTGCCGGGATTGACGAAGAACTCAATTCAAGGCGATGCCACCTTTTGCCACGTGCTTGCACGGATGGGTTGTTCGGTGACGCAAGACGACAAGGCGACGACGGTCGAACGATCTGGTCCGTTGCGCGGCCTCGCGATCAACATGGTCGAGCTCAGCGACCTTGTCCCGACACTTGCGGCTGTCGCGGCGTTCGCCGAAGGGGCTACCGAGATTCATGGTGTCGGCTTCATCCGCAACAAGGAGAGCGATCGGCTGAGTGACCTTTGCCACGAACTGCGTCGCGCTGGGGTCGACGCCGTCGATACGCACGATGGACTAATCGTCCAGCCCGGTCCTGTGCAGATGGCCACACTTGCGACGCACAACGACCATCGCCTCGCGATGGCGTTTGCGCTGCTTGGCCTCGGTGCCAGTGGCATCGTCGTCGACGAGCCAGAAGTCGTGAGCAAGAGTTGGCCAGGTTTCTGGTCAATGATCGAGAGCCTGCGCTGATGACATCCGGCAATGGCGTTGATGTTGCCGCGTTCGACGTTGACGGCACGCTGACAGTGCGCGACTGCGTGCGACCATTTCTGTTTCGTGTCGGTGGTTTGCCCGGCGTGTCGCGGGCGGTGCTAGGTCGCCCAATGGCAGCACTAGCTGCCGCTGCTCGTCGCGATCGTGACCGGCTCAAGGAGCTGATAGTCGGGGGAGTGCTCCGCGGTCGCAACATTGCACAGGTCGAAGCGCTAGGCGAGTTGTTTGCCGATCAGGTGCACGACGGCTGGTTGCGATCCGACATGATTGCGCGGCTGCGGTGGCACCAGAAAGCAGGGCACCGCACGCTGCTCGTCTCGGCATCGCTAGGTCCGTACCTGCGCCCCCTCGGCCGCCGACTTGGTGTCGACGATGTGTTGTGTGCCGAACCACAGCGCGCGGGCGACAAGTTCGCCGATGGACTCGCCGGCGGCAACTGTCGTGCAGCTGAGAAGGTACGCCGACTCGAGGCGTGGCTGCGCGATCGCAAGCTTGATCATGCGACGGTCTGGGCCTACGGCGACAGCGCTGGCGACCGCGAACTATTGGCGCGCGCAGACCACTCGATGCTCGTAACTCGCAGCTCGGTTTCAGCCGTGCCGGTGGGGTTCGAGCCATGAGCATGCGCGCGCTGCTACTTGAGGCGCGACCGAAGCAATGGGCCAAGAACGTGTTGGTGTTCGCCGCACCGGGCGCGGCAGGGGCTCTTGACAATGGCTCGTCGCTACTGCGTGCGCTGGCGATCTTCGGCGCGTTCTGCCTCGTCAGTAGCGGTACTTATTACTGGAACGACATCCACGACGTGGCGGCGGATCGCCTGCACCCAACGAAACGACTGCGACCTATAGCGAGTGGCGCGATCGGACCCGAAACCGCTCGTGTCGCCGGCTCGTTGCTCCTGGTAGGTGGTATCGCAATTGCCTTCGCATTCGGCTGGCGAGTCGGGTTGGTGGTGGTTGGTTATGTCGCGCTGACGACGACCTACAGCGTGGCGCTCAAGCATGTGGCGGTCCTCGATCTGGTGGCGGTCGCGGGTGGTTTCGTGCTGCGCGCGATCGCTGGCGCTGTTGTAACTGCAGTGCCGATGAGTACGTGGTTCGTGCTGTGCACGTCCTTCGGCTCGCTGTTCATCGTCACGGGAAAACGCTTCGCGGAACTGCGTGAGCTTGGCGACGGCACGGGTACGCGCGCCAGTCTCGAGAACTACACGCTGGGATTCTTGCAAACTGTGCTGTCCGTCAGTGTCGGCGCGACGTTGGTGACATATTGCATTTGGGCGTTCGAGGTGCGCGAGGTCTCCGGCAGCAACTGGCCCTTTTACGAGCTATCGATCGTTCCGATGCTGACAGCGTTGTTGCGTTACACCCTGGTACTTGAACAGGGGCACGGTGCAGCACCTGAGGAGATATTCGCGGCCGATCGGTGGCTGCAAGCTATGGGCGTCGTGTGGGCCATCGTGTTCGGTCTCGGTGTGTACGTCGGATGAGTCGTGAAGAATCATTCGACGCCGCATGGGCGGAAGTTGCTGAAGTGCAGGGCTGGCTGACGCAAGATCAGGCTCTGCTGTTGCACTCGGCGAGCGCGGCAACTGAGGCCGGCGACACAATCGTCGAGATCGGTAGCTTTCGTGGCCGTAGCACCATCGTGCTGGCGATGGCGGCACCCGACGGTGTCGAAGTCGTCGCGATTGAACCCCACGCTGGCAACGACCGAGGTCCACAGGAGATTGCCGGCTACGCAGCCGAAGCGTCCATCGACTCCGAGGCGTTTCACGCGAATCTTGCGCGGGCAGACGTCTCTGATCGGGTTCGGCACGTGCGCCTTTTCAGCCATGAGGCACACGATGCGATTGCGGGTGAGATCGCGCTGTTGTACGTCGATGGCGCGCATCGGTACGGGGCAGCGAGAGGCGATGTTCGCGACTGGGGGAGCCGAGTGGCGCCAGGCGGCACGATGATGATCCACGACTCGTTCTCTTCCATCGGTGTGACACTGGCCATTGCCCGCGAGCTGATGGGCAGTCGTCGCTGGCGCTACGTCGAACGATCTCGCTCGCTGGCTGTCTATCGCGCCGACCTTGCGGGCAGTGGGCGGAGTCGGTGGGGCAACGTTGCTCGACAGCTCATGCAGCTGCCGTGGTTCGCGAAGAATCTGCTGGTCAAGGTTGCCCTCACGTTCAAACTCGGCGCGCTCATGCAGAAACTGACCGGCCGCAAACCCGAGTGGCCCTACTGATGGTTCGTCGATCGCTGACCGGTTGGGGTCGGACTCAGGCGTCGGTGGCAGATGTCGTCGAAGTCGCGGATGGCCAAGCTGCGGCTGCAGCGGTCGCAACAGCGGGGTCTCGCGGAGCACTTGCGCGCGGGCTAGGTCGCAGCTACGGCGACGCTGCACAAAACTCCGGTGGCCTTGTGCTGCGGTTGAGTGCGTCGGCAAGTGAAGTCGTAGTCGATACTCAACGGCAGACCGCGACTGTGCCTGGCGCGTTGAGCATTGACGAGCTGCTGCGCGTACTCGTTCCGCGCGGCTTCTTTGTTCCCGTCACTCCTGGCACGAGATTCGTCACGATCGGCGCTGCGATCGCTAGCGACATTCACGGCAAGAACCACCATGTCGACGGCTCGTTCGGAAACCACGTCGAAACTCTTGACCTGTTGCTCGCCGACGGGTCCGTCGTCACGATCGGCCCAGATCGCAACGCAGAACTCTTTTGGGCAACGGTCGGTGGAATGGGGCTGACCGGGATCGTGTTGTCCGCCACGTTTCGTTTGATTCCGATCGAGACAAGCAAGATGGTTGTGGACACCGATCGAGTGCCCGACCTCGACAGCTTGCTCGCAGCCATGAGCGAGCACGACGATGACTATCGGTACAGCGTCGCGTGGATTGATCTGCTCGCCAAGGGCCGTCACTTAGGCCGCAGCGTCTTGACCCGTGGTGACCACGCTCGTGCGAGTGACCTCAAGGACTGCGACAACGCACTCGCTTACGATCCGCGACAGATAATTTCTGTTCCCGCGCTGATTCCGCCATCAGGTGTGCTGTCGCACGCGGCGGTGGCCGCGTTCAATGAGTTGTGGTACCGCAAGGCGCCGAATCACCGAGAACTGGAAGAGCAATCGCTCGCAACGTTCTTTCACCCACTCGATGGCATCGGTGCCTGGAACCGTCTCTACGGTGCGCGTGGGATGGTTCAGTATCAGTTTGTTGTTCCACTGGATCGCGACGATGTATTGCGACGTGTCGTAGAGCTGCTCTCGGCGAGGCGAGTGCCTGCATTTCTCGCGGTCTTGAAGCGGTTCGGTTCCGGGAACGCTGCCCCACTCAGTTTTCCCATGCCTGGATGGACGCTGGCGTTGGATACGTCGTCGGCGATTTCCGGTTTGTCTGCGCTCTTCGCCGAATTGGACAAACTCGTGCTTGATGCTGGCGGTCGGCACTATTTCGCCAAGGATGCTTGCCTCGGTCCGCTCACAGCCCAGCGCGGGTACCCTCGTCTGGCTGAGTGGCAGGCGACCCGCTCGTCTGCCGATCCGCACCGCCGGTGGCAGAGCGATCTTGCTCGTCGCCTGCAGCTACTTGGACCAACCTGACAATTGGAGCTTTATGCAGAACGCATTCGGTGAGCCGCAGCAAGTGCTCTTGCTTGGTGGAACGAGCGATATCGGACTTGCGATCGTTACGGCCTTTCAGCAGCCAACCCTTCGTCGGGTTGTGCTCGCATGCCGCGACGTGGCCAAGGGAGAAGCACAAGCATCCGAGCTACGTCGTGGCGGCGCAGAAGTCGTCGTCGTCGTCGAGTTTCATGGAGAGAACACCTCCAGCCACCAATCGTTGATCGATTCGATCGCGGGTGACATCGATGTTGCCATCGTGGCGTTCGCCCAATTGGGCGATGCAGAGTTGACCACGGTCGACGCGGTGGCCGCCGCGGAATTGTGCAATGTGAATTTTGCCGCGGCTGTGTCGACGACGATCGCAGTCGGAAACCGAATGCGCGCGCAGGGCCACGGCGCCATCGTCGTTCTCAGCAGCGTCGCAGGCGAGAGAGTACGCAAGGCCAACCCTGTGTACGGCGGTGCAAAGGCCGGCCTTGACGGTTTTGCGCAAGGATATGGAGATGCGGTCGCCGCCGACGGCGTGCATGTCATGTTGGTGCGCCCCGGCTTTGTTCATTCACAAATGACAGCCGGCATGAAGCCGGCACCGTTCGCGACCACTCCCGACGAGGTCGCGAAGGTTGTGATCGCAGGCCTGCAGAATCGACGTCGCATAGTGTGGGCGCCGAGAGTTCTGCGACCGGTCTTCTCCGCCCTGCGCCATGTGCCGGGTCCACTGTGGCGACGCCTACCACTTCAGTAAGCGACGTCGTCGGCGATCTCGAGTCGCTGGGAATCCGGCGCGTGCACGTTCTGGCGTGGCGTGACCTCGATGACGCAGACGCGGGCGGTTCAGAAGTACACGCCGACGAAGTGATGCGTCGCTGGGCTGCGGCCGGGCTTGATGTTGTGCATCGCACTTCTGCAGCACGTGGGCTGCCCGCCACCGCGCAGCGCAACGGTTACTCGGTGGTCAGACGCGGTAGTCGCTACAGCGTGTTTCCGCGGACGGTGGTGGCCGAGCTGGCGCGCCGCATGGGACCGTTCGACGCGCTGGTTGAGATTTGGAACGGCGTGCCGTGGTTCAGCCCACTGTGGTGCCGACGACCCAACATCACCGTTCTCCATCACGTGCACGACCAAATGTGGGAGCAGATGTTTCCACGGCCCATTGCCTCGCTATGTCGTGTGGTCGAGACAAAGATCGCGCCGCTTGCATACCGTCGAACGATGGTCGTGTCGGGCAGTGAGTCGACCACTGCTCACTTGCGCGAACTCGGTTATCGGTCTGATCGCACTGTCGTAGTGCCGTACGGCGTGGCGGCGTCGTACTCGGCCGGCGGCCATCGCGCCGAGCACCCGTTGGTGCTCAGCGTTGGCCGACTTGCGCCGGTCAAGGAGCACGAGCTACTTATCGACGCAGCGCTACGAGCCAAGCAGCGAGTGCCTGAGCTCCGGCTGGTCATCGTCGGTACCGGACCGCGTCGTGCCGCCCTCGAGCAGTTGATCTCCGCACGTGACGCAAGTGAGTGGATCACAATGCGTGGTCGGGTCGAACTCGCTGAGTTGATCTCTTTGTACCGCGAGGCGTGGTTGGTGGCGAGCGCGTCGCGGTCTGAAGGCTGGGGACTGACACTCACGGAGGCGGCAGCGTGCGGCACGCCAGCAGTAGTGACAGACATAGCAGGGCATCGTTGCAGCGTCATCGATGGCGTGACGGGCTTGCTTGCGCCCGTCGAGGAACTGGGGGAGCGGATTGCCGATGTCTTGCTCGACGACCGGCTGCGTGAGCGCCTGGGCAGACAGGCGTTGGAGCGCGCTGGCACACTTAGCTGGGATTCATCAGCAGTTGGCCTGCTTGCGGCGCTGCGCGACGAGGCTCGTCGGCGTGCCGAGTTGAAGCGTCGTTAGCGCTTCACCGCTTCTTTCGTGAGAACGTGCCGAGCACCTTGCTGACAAATTTGTCCGAGAGATGAAAGCGTCGCTTCAGCACGTCGTAGGTCGCGAGCGCCTTCTTGTCTAGATAGATCCACAGTCCCTTGATGCCATCGCCCGGACGAGCGCGGTAGTCGGTCGACCTTTTCAACGGGTTTGCTTCCTCAGTGAAGTAATACAGCGCCATCGATTGGCGAGCGACGCCGTCGGGGCACTTCAACGGCTCGGGGTGCCCGTGATACGAGTCCTCGTCGGTCGTGAACAGCAGAATGCGATTTCCGAGAGGGGCGATTTTGCCCTGGCACGCAGAAACCTTCTGATCCCAGAGTTCTAGTTCGCCACCCCAATCCTGCTGCCAGTCCGCGTTGAGATAAAGCAGCAGGTTTACCCTTCGGCGCCAGTTCGGCTTGCTGTGATGTGCCGTGAAGTCGGCATGGATGTTCAGATGCGCGCCGCGCAGGCTGCGGTGCAGACCACCGCCATCCAAGAGTGGGTCGGCCTGCAAACCATCGATGCCGGTGAGTTGCGAGAGAAACTCAAGGAAGCGAGGTGACGCAAACGCATCGGAGACTTCGCGCAACGTCGCGCCCCAAGTCTCGGGCTTCGTATTCGCGTACTTTCGCTCATTGACGTGCAGATAATTCGTCCAAGCGCTCTCCTCGATCGCATTGAAGTCGGAGTAAGCCGCTTGCAATGTTGGCGGTGTCAACACATCGTCGAGCACGATGTGTGGGTAGGGCTGCGCAGACCGGTACTCGCCACTCAACGACGCGACGCGGTCTTCTAGCGGTCGCAGGTTGATGAGGTCATCGAGTGTCGTTTGCAAGTGAATCCTTCCCGCGATCTCGTTCACACCCGGCGAGTTTGCCCCGCCTCCAGAATTTCCTGAGGCTAGGCGCTGCGGTAGCCTACCCACGATGTCGACGGCGGCGAATGTAGACGAGCTGCGCTTCCGAAGGTCGATGCTGTGCGCAACGGCCATCGGGGCGCTGCTCTTTGTCTCGCTGCTGTGGAGCTTCGGATTCCATCCGCTGCACCAGGCTCTTACGGGCGGCGAATTCTCAGGGTTCTTCGACGAGCAGGCGAAGGCGCTGCTCAACGGACACCTCGACATTCCGCGCGGTTCGGCCGGCATCGAGGGATTCATAGTTGATGGCCGCGAGTATCTGTACTACCCGCCTGGCCCTGCGATTGTGAGAATGCCGATCGTTGCTGTCGCCGAACCCTTCACTGACTATCTTCACTGGCGACTGACGGCGCCCTCGATGCTCGTTGCCTGGTTTGTTCTAGCGTTCACCGCCGGACGGCTGATGTGGAAGGTTCGTCAGTTGGTGCGCCCGGAGGCGGCGCTTGGTCGGTGGGAAGCGGCAATGTTTGGAGTGCTGCACGTGTCTTTGTGTGCAGGGTCGGTTGTTCTTTTCCTTGCATCGATGCCGTGGGTGTACCACGAGGTTTATATGTGGTCGATCGCGCTCGCCCTCGGGACGGCGCTCGCGCTAATCCGGCTGGCGGAGACACCATCGCGCAGGACGGTGCTCGTCTTCGGTGGATTCGTCCTTGCCGCGGTGCTGGTTCGCGCAACGGCCGGGTGGGGACTCGCTGTTGCCGCGGTTGTTATGGCCATCTGGATGTGGCGTGGTGGCTTTGGCCCGGAAGGACGACGCCTGTCGCCGTGGGTAGCTTTCGCTGGCCTTGCACCGCTGGCCGTTGGCGTTGCCATCAACTGGGCCAAGTTCCAACACCCGTATCTGTTTCCGCTCGAAAAGCAGGTCTTTACCCCGATGAGCCCGCGGCGACAGCGGGCGCTTGCCGCGAACGGTGGCGACATAGTGTCGTTCGACCTGCTGCCCTCAACTGTGACGGCCTATCTGCGGCCGAACGGCATTCGCTTCATGTCAGTCTTCCCGTACGTCTCGTTGCCCGCTCGCCCGGCAGCGACTGTCGGTGACGCAGTACTCGACCAGCCATACCGCACGGGCAGCGTCACAGCGTTCATGCCATTGCTGTTCGGTCTGACTGTCTGGGGCGCGGTCACAATGTTTCGAAAGAGCACTCGTGTAGCGACGCGCCTGGTGCGTGTTCCATTCGCTGCAGCAACGCTGATTGCAAGTCCGATCATGATCTACGGCTACATCGGCTATCGCTACACGTCGGAGTTCATCCCGATTCTCGCGATCGGCAGCATCGTGGGCTTGTCGCACATTGTGGCGGTGACGGCGCCGTGGCTTCGTGTTCGACGAATGTTGGTGTTGTCGGGTGTTTCGCTGCTAGCGACGTTCGGCATTGTGGCCAACATGGCGGCGGGCGTGTCGCTGCAACACATCAGTAACCCAGGTCCGCTACTCGACCGCTACGTCAGAGCGCAGCTGAGATTCGACGATCTAGTTGGGGGAGGGCTGGCCGATCATGTTTATCTAGTCGACGAGCTGCCCAACGAGTCGTTTGGAGATCAGATAGCGATCGTTGGCGAGTGTGAGGGGGCATTCATGGGAACCGGCGACATCTACGGACCATGGGAGCCGATCGCGATGCGAGAGTGGTCCGTCGCCATCACAATCTCCGAAGACCTTCCGGACGGCACCATCATCGAGCTTGGTCGTGTTGGCAGCCCTGTGATCACACCGAGTGTCGGCGTCTCATCGACTATTGGCGTCGAGTTGCAAGATGGCCAGTTCCGCACACGTATCGAGCGCCCTGGCGACCCAAATCTTGGGCAGTGGACGCCCTATGTAATCGGTGTTCCGTTTCACCAAGAGGTTTTGGTGAGTGTCCGGCATCACGTCTACTCGGTTGAACCAGCACCTGAAGGCAAGAAGGTTCTCGCTCCATTCGTCGTGTTCGCCAATGATGTCAATACTCCGATGTTCTTTGTTCCCTCGAACGAACGAATTGACGGCGCAGAGTTGGAGTTCACCAAGAAACCGAATAGCAGTTTGTGTGACGAGTTGCGTGCACTCGCGGAGAACGACTGATGGTGGCTCGCCTTTGGAGCTTGCTTCGACTGGGCTTGCAGCGGCCGCCGAAAGTCGGCGACCGAACAGACCGTCGTCGCTGGAGTCGCGCAGTAGCGGTAGGTGGGGCATGCGCGCTCCTTTTGCAGACATGGATGCTGACCGCCGGAACCTGGAATCTGCTGCGCTGGGAACGGTCGGCAGATTTCTACGAAGGACAAGCTCGAGCGATACTCGGCGCATCCTTGGCGATGGATGCGCGCGTGCTCGGCATCGAAGGCTTCTTGCGCGGCCCGAACTGGTACATGTATTTCGGCCCCGTTCCAGCCGCCTTTCGGATTCCGATCGTTGCATTCACAAAGCGTCTCGACGGTCGGCTCGGAACGTTGTCGATGCTTGCCGCACTGTGTCTCTTGGTCGTAGTCGTCAACGGCCTGTTCTGGCGGCTTCGTGCACGTCTGCTTGGAGGCCAACGCGTTTCGCGAGCGGAAGCGGCGGGTTCAGCCGGTCTGATCTTCGTCATCGTCGGCGGTAGCAGCTTGCTGTTCTTGAGCAGCCGCACCTGGATCTATCACGAAGCGATCGTGTGGGGCGTGGTCTTCACGATGGCCAGCTACTGGGCACTATGGCTTTGGCTCGACTACGGCTCACGACGATTTCTCGTGTGGGCATCGGGTTTCGCCACACTGGCAATGCACAGTCGAGCGTCGGTAGGTGCCGGCGCAGTTGCCGCGTTGGTTGCTGTCGTCGGCGCGCAAGTCCTGTTGCGAATCGTGCCGGACGGAAAATCGCTCGCAACGCGCACATTGACATTTGTACGCCGATGCGTTAGCCCACCGATTGGCCAGCGTGGACCACTACGACTGATGATTACCGCGGTTGTCGTGCCGGTCGTGACATTCTCATTTCTCAGTTGGCTGAAGTTTCGCACGCTGTTTGCAGTGCCATGGCCGACACAGCGTTACAGCCAGATGGATCAGGCTCGACAACAGATGCTGGCCGCAAACGACGGCACGCTCTTCAACTGGAGCTTCGTTCCGTCCAACTTCCTGCAGTACTGGCGCCCTGATGGACTGGGCTTTTCAAAGCAGTTTCCGTTCATCGACTTTCCACAGCGGAAGATGCCCTTGATAGGTGAACCCGTATACGACCTCATCGACTTCACTGCGGGAATTCCAGCAACGATGCCGGTGCTCGTGCTGTTGGGAGTCGTTGGCGTCGTCGCAATGCTGCGCTCTCGGCGGAGCGAGTTGGCCGAGCTGCGGCCGCTGCTGATTGGGTCGATAGTCGGCTCGATTTCTGTGCTCCAAATCGGTTACATCGCCAATCGCTACCAAAGCGACTTCCTCCCGCTCACTGTGGTTCCGGCGTTGGCCGGTGCGGTCGTTTTCACGGGTTGGGTTCGCCAGCGGCGTCGATTGGTTGCTCGATCTGCTGTAGGCGCGGTGGTTGTCGCCGGCGTCTTCGGAGTCCTCGCCAATCTGGCACTTGGTTACACGTTCCAACGCGCGTATTCGTCGGTGGTCCCCCCGCATGTGCTGGCAGGTTACATCCGTACTCAATTGACGGTCGACGAATGGATCGACGATGGGCGGCTACCTAACGTGACGCAGGGAGCCGAGCTGCCAGCAAGTGGCGAGTACGGGGACCTCTTCATTGTCGGTGACTGCCAGGCGCTTTACTGGAGCGACGGTATGGACACGAATGCAGTGAAGAAGTCGAACTGGAACGGTGTTGAGCGTGCCGACGATCAAGGTGCCATGGAGGCAAAGATCACATTCAGGCGACCAGATGCGGCCGTTGCGCAACCAATATTCACGCTCTCGCCGCGAGTCGGCGCCGCGATCGGCAAGACCGTGTTCATTTACATTGATCCTGGCAAGGAGTGGTTCCAGTTTGGCATTGCGCTATCAGACGACGGCTGGCTGGGACCCGAGCTTTCGCTCGATTACGACACGACGTACTCAATGCGTGCGGTGATCGACCCGCGAGTGAGCGTCTTCGAGCTCTACCTCGACGACCGCTTGGTCTTGTCAGACGATTATGCGGGCGGCACTGACATAGTCCTCGGCGAGAACACGTATAACTACTCTCTGTTCAGCGATCACTTTGCCGGCGAAATCGAGCGGACACCGATCAAGATGAGCCTCTGCCACGACTTGCTTGACAGCGTGTCGCCGGCGGTCGACTAGATCGCGGTCGGCTTCAATTCATAGACAAACTGATAAGCAAACAACTGTGGGCGCGCCTTGGCTGCGAGTCGATCTGCTTTGGCGAAAGAGGCAAGCCTTCTCGCCGTTGCGCCATCGACTGAACCTCGGTTTGCGACATCAATAGGCAATCCGGTGACGTCGCGCCGAACGATCGAGAGCCCGGCGCTCTCGAACAGCCGCTCGATGCTGCGGCGCGTAAAGAATCGAATATGTGTGCTGTCTAGAATACCGCGTTTGTCGTAGTCGAACATTCCGAACATGACGCGCAGGCGCGGATACCAGTGCCCGAAGTTGGGAACGCTCACCAAAATCGAACCACCGCTACCCAGCAACAGTTTCGCTTCCTCGAGTACGCGACGCGGCGCATGTACGTGCTCTAGCACGTCGGCGCAGACAACGACGTCGTAACCGCTGCCGACGTCGGAAGGTATCCCTTCCTCGAGATCGCCCTGAACGAAGTGGTCGATTCGCTCCGCGAGTCCATCCGTAACCGCAAGGTCGACTCCAGTGACCTCGTGTCCGAGCGACTGCATACCCTGAGCCAAGCGCCCATCGCCGCAGCCGAGGTCGAGAATGCGGCTCGCGGGGCGAGCAGAGAGCCAGGACAAGAGCCGACCGTGCGAGGAGCCCGGCTCGTGCTTCATTTCATAGGGCCGATCGGCGAAGGCAAGTTCGCCGGTTCCGAAGCCCATCCGATGCAGCCGATAGCGGGCGGTGAGCTTTGAAACATCCCACGCATACTTCAATCCGTTGACGTGACAAATCTCGTCGCCATAGTAAGTGGGGATCGGCAACTCGACGATTCTCGCATTGCTCTCGAGCAACTGCACGATGATCTCAGTGTCGAAGTCGAAGCCGTCTGAGTTGCGCTGAAAGGGCACGCTTTTCAACCATTCGACTGAATAGGCGCGGTAACCGCTGTGCCATTCGGAGAGCGAGGCCCCCGACATCGCATTCTGCATCGTGCTGAGGATGCGGTTGCCGAGGAACTTGTAGCGCGGCATGCCGCCTTCGATCGCCGCCCCGCGCTCCATCATGCGCGATCCGAACACGGCATCGGCCTCGCCGTCGATGAGCGGTTGCACGATCTGCGGAAGGAACTCGGGTGCGTACTGACCATCGCCGTGCAGCAACACGACGATGTCGAGCTTCTCGTCGATTGCCCATCGATAACCCGCCTTCTGGTTACCTCCGTAGCCGAGATTGATCGGGTGGCGCACGAGGCGCATCGGAAGGTGAGTTCCGCGATTCTGATAGCCGAGACCTACGAGATAGGTGTTGTCCGGACTGGCATCGTCGCACACAAGAACCTCGTCCACCTTCGAGGCGAAGTCGCGAGGAATGCGGTCGAGAGTCTTGGCCAGATGGCTCTCGGCGTTGTACGCGACTACCAATACGCCAATACGAGGCTCCGCAGACCTGTCAGACATTGCCAGGATGCTACCTGCGAGACTCGGCCGCGGCGGTGAGCGAGCCGGAGGCGATCAGCACGACTGCGAGCACGTACGGCTGATGAGCATCTGAAACTGCCGACAAGAATGGGCTGCCAGGCGACGGTCGCAGCCGGACCGCCTGGGCCAAGACATAGAGAGTGCTCACGGCAGCTCCGGCCACTCCGGCCGCAGCATTCAGTTGCGGCCTCCGCCACCAGCCACAGGTGGCGGCCGTGACCACAACCGCCCCTGCTGCACCCAGTGGACCGACCAGCAACCAAGCGGCGGCGACCGTGGCGACCGCGGTGAGAAGGGCACGGCGCCCGTCGACGCGATCCATTGGCCACCACGCCAGGGTTGGGGCAATGAACTCAGGATTTGACAGCAGCGCACCGTGCGAGCGATACGCCGGCAGCCGGCGGCGCATGAGCGGCCAGAGCGCGAGCGCCACACAGCCAGCCGCGGCGACACCGCTGCACCAGAGCGCAATGTTGACAGGGCGTTGAGCAGCCCAGCGCAGCCGAACATGCACGACGTCGTCGTGGGGTTCCAACCACCAGCCGTTGAATCCGCCATCAACCATGGTCGGACCCCCGAGCGATCCCAGCTCGGGCGAACCCGCCGACCATCCGTCGTTAAAGCCCTCACCGAAGACGAGCCAGCACCCGTCAGGGCACGCACCCACCGTGATGTTTCGTTCGTCGTCGGTGGCGTCGATCGCGACGTTGACCGCTGGAACCGACGCTGACAGTTGCATCGCCTGCTGGTTCCGCAGCACGACGCGATCCACAACGAGGCCCGAGCCGGCAGTGCTCCGCAGCGTGTGCGCGCTGGCGCTTAGTTCGATTGGGCTTGGGTCACACACCGCTACGTCCAACGCATCGCCCGCGATTGCGCCGAGAGTTGAGCCAGTGATGCGCAGCGAGATGGCGCGATTGTCGATCCTCAACAAGTCGTCGCGACATTCACCGCCGACAGTCGCGGGTAGCGGCCGGCCGAGCCCCGGCGCGCTCAACTCGGCGATGCCCACCGGCAGACCGATCGCGCGACCAGAGCGACGGTCGATCGTTGTCGCGCCGTCGGTCGCCACCACAGTGATGCGAACGGGTCCGATGCCAGCCGGCACCGCGACTGTCGCCGACGTGTCGTCTGCCGAGAGCTGCGTTACGAGATCCTGGCCGCCGCGCCGGACGCGCACACTCGTGATTGTTGCGTGTTCGTTGTCCGACACGCGCGACAGCTCAATCGTCTGGACATCGGGCGCTGGCGTGACTTCGATCCATTGGCCTACCCCGTCGCCGAATGGCGAATGCCACGCGGTCGTCGGGTCGCCATCAATGGCCGCCCAAGGCCGGGCGGCCAACACACCGGACAGCGATCCACTTGCGCGTGAATCGGGTGCTCCCAAAATCGCCGCGAGCGCCGCGTCGTCCGCGCGCGCATCGAGTCGCACAGTCACGGTAGCTGTCAACGCCTCAGCTTCGCTGAGTGTGAACTGACGAACGATTGTGGCCTCTGGATCGCGACGGTATCGATCGGTTGCCTGCACGCGCTCACGGGTCATCACCAACGCGAGTGGTTGATTGGTGACCAGCGATAGGGCATCGGTTGGCATGATCACGACTTCCTCAGCGGTACCCAATCCGGAAACGATCTCGCTGAAGCCGACAGGATCACTGCCGGGTGTTGCTGCCCTAATGATGATGGTGACATCGGACGTCGGATCGTCCAGCGTGACCTCGGTGTCATGATCGCCTAGCGAAACGCGCTGAACGCCCGCGGAAGTCACGACATCGACCTCGCTGATCCGTCGATCGCCATTCGGTTGCCGCAACGACACTTGCGCAACGGGCGACGGGGTCTGCAGCGTGATCGACTCACCAACCGGCTGCGCGCCGAGACCGCCCACTAGCCAAGCCGTTGAGATGTCTCCGTCGATTGCCATCGCCGCGCGGTACTCGGGCCAATAGCCCAACGGGTAGCCGTACGCCGATGCAGTCGCGCTGACGGGGCTGTGTTGCATCGACACGTACGTGCGTGTCGTGATCTCTATGTCGTCGAAAATCGGCAGGCGTTGGTCCTGGCTGTCGAAGCGATTGACGTCTGCTCCCTCGACGCCATCCTCGGTGAAGCCTGTGCTGTCTTGTGACCCGCGCCATTGATGCGCGCGGTCTCGGTTGCTGTCGGTAACGATCACGAGCCCGGCGCGTGCGATTCGATCAGCGAGATCGTGGCCGAGGGCTGCTGAATAGAAGATCACCTCCTGCCCGTTAATCAACCCGACTGCGGCGGCATCGATAATGCCGTCGCCCGAACCGGCGAGTACAACCTCAGCGGTCTTGACACGGGTAATCGCCACCATGTCTTCGACATCAACGAGCAGTACTGGCGCAATCGGCTCGCCGACCAGGCGGTTGGCGATAGCCACCTCGTCGAGCATCGCCACTGTTGGTTCGTTCACGCTCGGCTCGCCGAATGAGGCCAGCTGACCAAGCCCGTCGGGGTCGCTGCGGTAGAGCGCATCGGTGGCTTCCGGTCGCGGAGTTCGAAAGCGTTCGAATGCCATGTCGCCCGCGACCCATATGGTCTCGACCCCGAGCAGGCGCGCTACCGCCGCGATCGAGTCGGGATCGACAACACCATGTTGGAATCTGTCGTCGAGGGCGTACAGCAGATCCATCGCTGCTGGGCTTCCGAGCGGCTGCAGATCGCGGCTGATGAAAGGCTGCGATGACAAGCCAGGAAACGGCGGATCAACGGTGTATCCCCAGCGAAAGGCACCAAACTCTGCGCCCGGCAACTGCCAAACACGTGTCGTGCCAAGATCCTCGGCTTCGTCGCCTAATGCCGAGACCGCCTCACGCCATGCGCTCGGTGGTTCCGCGTCGCGTGTGAGGTAGCGATCGACCAGCCCGCCGGTCCAGAGCGCGGGCAGATTGGCGATGGCTAAGAGCACCACCGCGCCGGCAGCGACTCGTTGCCGGCTGATGTGGCGAATGCAACCCACCAAGGCAGCCGCACCGAGCGACAGTGCAAGCATCGACATCGGTAACGCCCGTGTGCTGCTGCGCAGTGCCAAAGCAAGAGTGCTGCGAGTGTTGTCGGCGACGCCTGAGAACAGCGGTGCCGGATCAGTCAGTGGGTAAACGCCGACTGCCAGCACGGTTCCGATCAGCAGCAACATTGCCGCGAATCGCCGTCCTTGCCACCGCACCAACGCAAGTCCGACCAGCCCGATCATTACTAAGCCATAACTGGTCAGCAGAAGGGCAAAGTTGGTGTGGTACGACCCGGCCGCGTCGGTGGTCGCTTGCACGTGATCGCGGATGTAGTTCAGCCAGTAGCCCAGGCCGCGAATGGCTTCGGGAGCAATCGACGTACTGCTGACGGCTTCTAGAGTCTCGGTGTAGGAGAGGATGTCGATTCCGTACCGACTCTGAACGACGAGAAACACAATCCACCAAGCCGACACCAGGATCGAGAGTGCACCGATACGAGTGGCGGCAAGTGCTGCGTTTCGCCATGTGACCTCTCTACCAGTGGCCGCGTGCAGCAGCCAGATGATCGGCGCGGGTGCGATGAGCGCGAGCGCAGTTGCGTTCGTCGAACCGACAGTGAGAACCACCAGCGCGGCGCACGCGGGGTAGCGCCAACCGCCGTGGCGAGCCGCCAACACCGTGCACCCGATCAACCATCCAAGTCCTGCCCACGGCAGCAACATGACCGACGTACGCGAGATGTAGGCCAGCACGTACGGCGAGAGCATGTAGACGAAGCCAGCGGCGAGCGCGCAATGCGCGCGAAACCCAAGTTGACGAGCTAGCCAGTACACGCCCCATCCGGCCAGGAACAGTAACGATGCGATCCACAACCGATGGGCAATCCAGTCGGGCACGTTTACGCGATCCATTACCCAGAACCAAGGGCCGGCGGGCCACAGATACGAGATCTGTTGGTGGGGGACAGACCCGGCGAACTGGCTGGGATCCCATGTGTTCGAGGCGCGGTGCATCACGCCGCCAGGATCGAGGTACAAGAACAGTTTGGTGTCGGCGGGCATCTTCCCGGGCGACGACAGCATGACCAGCGGATAGACGACCAGCGCCAGCCAACGCGGTCGTGTCATGGAATAGCCCCGCGCACTCCATACATCGCGGTGAGCACAACCAGTCCGGCACCACAAAGCGTGTAGGTGAAAGCCCACCGATCGGCGTCGTCGTCATCGCGCCACTTTGCGTACGCAATGAGGAGCGGGAAGGCGGTGTACAGGAAGCGCGGACGGGCTGTAACCGTGCTTGGTATAACCATCAAAGCGATGACGACTGCGGAGTACGCGGCAGGAGCCCACGACAGCCGCGTCTTCCACGCTGCGACAACCAGCACGATCGTCGTGGCTAACGAGATCGCGGTCAGCGAGTCAGCCGGAGACGAAAGCGGCTTGCGGAAAAAGTCGAGGGTAGCTGCCAATGCCGACCCACCAAAACTCGCGCCTTCGTCCCACGCGACGCGCTGCACGCGGAACCATGCGCCACGTTCGCCCGTTTGATGCCAAAGGAAGAGTTGGAAACCGATGAAGCCAAGTGGCGCGAGCAGAGGCGCGATAAGCGAGCGCCACTTACGATCGTCGCGGATTGCGAAGTATGCGGCTACCGCGCACGCGGCGACAAGGCCCAAGCCATTCGGTCGCGTTGCGGTTGCCAACGCAGCCAACAGACCAGCGGCGAGCCATCGTTCGCGCTGCAATAGCAACAGACAGCCGGCTGCGAGCACGAGGAGCAAAGCCTCGGCATATACGAACGACAGAACGAAGGCGCCGGGGAACAAAGCGGTCAAGAGCATGCTGCGCTCGGCGACGCGGGCACCCCAGAGACGGAACGTGAGAAGGCCGATCAATCCGATCGCAACAAGCGACAAGAACAGATTCACCGTGACACCGGCGACCGCATCGCCTCCGGGCAGCACCTTGTCGGCGGCGCGCACGATAGTTGGGTACAGCGGAAAGAACGCCGCTCGTGCAGGAAGGTCGTGATAGGTCAGTTCCTCGGGGATGTGCCGCGGATAGCCGAGGCGAACAATGCGCAGGTACCACACTCCATCCCAACCAGCGAAGACGTTCATCAACAACTTGCTGGCATTCGACGGGCGTACGCCCTTGGCATCGTTGATCTCGACGACTTCTTGCGCGGCGACGATGGCGGCGCCTCCGAGCACGCAGATGCGTGATATCACGAAACCAATTAGGCCCTTGCGAAGTGCAGCCTTGAACGTCGGATCCATCGGTGTCGGATACAGGCGCGTGCGAATGGAGGCGAGAAGCTTCATGGATTAGTTCCTACGAGCTGCCGCAAGAATCACGTCGAGCAGTTGTCCGGGCATGATCTCGGTGAGAATGTCGACGTCGGGGTGCATTCCATCATGGAGAACCTCGCCAATTGTGCTCTCGTACTCGTTGATAGCCGCCGCGTACGGCAGAAGCGCGATATCCGGAGAGCTGTCAACCCACCGCTGAACCTGCGCGTTCCACGACGCAATTCGCTCGGGAGACATCATCTCATCGGTGGCCCTGGTGAAGTCATTGGCACGCATCTGAGGGCAATCGGCAACCAGTAGCGTCGTGCCGCGCTCAGATAGTGGGGCAATGAAAGCCTCCATGTGGCCGTCATGAATCTGAGTGAAGGTGGGGTCGCCCGCTACGTGGCTGCGGTCGTCGCCATTGTACTTTTGGTAGCCGAGTTCGGCGGGAGCGACCATCAGCACCACAACATCCGGTACGTAGGTGTCCAATTGCTCGCGTACCAGTTCGATGTTTGAAGGACACCACAGGGGTTCCCACGGATCGTCGAGCGACGGACGAATCGACACGGCATCAACGAACGGGCAACCATTTGCGCCGACCCACCGCACCTCTAACTGTCCGGCGCTCGCGCGGAAGAGGGCGACAGCGAGACGGACCGAGGTCGAGTCACCGACGACTAGCACGCGCGGAATGTCCGTACCGTCAGTTCGTGCAGCAGTTATCGCGACCGAGAGACTGTCGACCGAGGCGTGCAACGCGGAGAGTCCCGGTCCCTCTGCGGCGAACCTCGTCAGTCCATCGACGAGCCAGCCCATCTCGCTGCCTTGGTGTAGCAGGTGAAGGCGAAAGTTCGAGGGAAACGAGTCCCAAACACGCTTTACGTTCTTGTACACACGATCCCAACGGCCACCCAGGTCGGCCATGTCGTCAGGGAACCCATCGTCATCGCTGGTTCTGGTGACGCCTTCATCGATTGCACCGAAGCTAATGACAACGTCGACCACATCGCTTTCACGTGCCATCGCAACCCACGACGAAGTTGCGTCAGTGCATCCGGCGATGTTGACGACCTCACCGTCCGGAAGTCGCGTGTCAATCGCCTGCACGATTGGGCAGTACCTATTCGTGCCGTCTATCACGGTCAACCCGCGGGCGCGAAGTAGGTCAACCGCCGCGGAGTCCGACCCCACAACCAGCACGGGGATCGGTGGTGCGGTCGTTGTGGTTGTTGCGTAGATCGATCCATTTGACTCATCGGAAAAAATGATCTCTCCGGATTCGCCCGCTGCGAGCAGCTGATCATTCTCGGAAAGCGCAGGCCGCGGCAGAGCAACAATGGCGACGACTAGGCACGTCGCTGCGACCACCGAAGCCATGACGGTGCGATTGGCCGCTGCGAGTACGCGGCGCGTTCGGATCGGTCGTTCGACAACGGTTGTGATGAGCGCCGCGAGCGCCACCGCGAGAACGGTTCGAACCGCGAACAACGGCACGGGCCGCAGGTGGGTACGGTCCGCATCTAGCGCTAGGTAGATCGGCCAATGGATGAGGTAGAGCGCGTATGACCAGCGCCCAACTGCGACAAGCGGTCGTGCGCCGAACACCGTGGTGAAAACCGACCGCTCGGCGCCGATTGCCGCGACCACCAGTGCAGCGGAGATCAGCGCGAAGGCAGCGAGCCCGCCGCGGTAAATCCAGTCGTCGCCGATTGAACTGAGCGCGACGATCGCCACGAAGCCGGCGAAAGCGATCCAACCGATGACCTCACGCGTAAAGCGACGGAGCACGGGAGCGTGGATTGCGAGCAGCACACCAATCAGAAGTTCGGCAGCGCGGGTGTGCGTACCGTTGTAGATGAGATCGCGATCGCTAGTCAACGCGGTGACGACCACCGACGCGACGATCAGCGTGCCGGCGACTATTGAGAGCGTCCTCTTGCTACGGCGTAGCGCCACGAGTGCAATCAGGGGCATCACGGCGTAGAACTGTTCCTCAATGGCGAGCGACCAAAAGTGTGCGAGCGGGCTCGGCCTGCCGATGAAGATGTCCTGGTAGCTCAGATCAGCGAAGGCGGCACGCCAGTTGGCCACATTGCCGAGCGCGGCCCATGCATCGCCGGGCAACGCGCGTACCTGCGGAACCGACCAGAGTGGGGCTGCGGCAAGTACCACTGTGATGCAAAGCCAGGCCGACGGTACGAGCCGACGCCAGCGACGCCCGTAGAAGCTCCGTATGGAGATCGTGCCGGAAGCGTCGTACTCGCGCAGCAACAGCGTCGTGATCAGATAGCCCGACAATGTGAAGAATAGTGAGACGCCCAGAAAGCCGCCGTCGGCGATTCCGAGATCGGCGTGAAAGACGAGCACGGCGGCAACTGCGACCGCGCGCAAGCCGTCAATCGCTGGAATATGGTTCGCATCCGTCGCCCCGGCCGTCATCGCGTCGGCAATCGTAACCTGGCGACGCCCTATCCGAGTTGCGCGCTCAGCGGCACAGCGTCAGCGTTTCGCCGTTCTCCGCCGCGATTCGTATCGAGATCGCGGGTACTTCGACCACAAGGTGATCCTGTGGCGACCAGGTCTCGTGCAGGTAATAGAGGACAGCAGACCCGGCTGCCTGACCGTTCTGAAGCCTGGTTAGCGTCACGCTTTTCGTTATCTGCACCACGTCGCCTTTGACGAGATCCAAGTCAACGGGACTCGTCGATGTCTGGCACGTCGCGAGCCCACCTGACTCCGACCGCTGACTAATACTGAGCCGCATCTTGATGGTGTCGTGATCTTCTGCAGTTAGCGGTGGTGGATCAGGGAGCTTGCCTCTACTCGCCTCCTCGAGCAACCAGCCAATGGTGATTTCGCGGCCAATCAGGACATGCGGGTTCAGTACGACATCCGGACGCACCTGCGTGGCCAACGGATCGTGCACTGCACCGAGGTAGAGCGCCTTCTTGGCGAAATTTATATCTGAGGCGTCGTTGAGCGCGGACAGATTGTGCGGGATTCCGGCAATCAGCGGAACGACCAGCGCGTACGGAAGCCAGCGAACGCTCGCTCGGAACTCGTTGAGCGCGAGCGCGATGACGGGCAGCAGAAACACGACTGAGACGTACACATATCGATCTGTCGACGCCCCGGAGTTTCCGAGCCACCAGCGCCCTGTAGCTATGGCAGCGGGGGTGAGTAGTGCCGCGAAAATCAGCGCGGGCACAACGGCCCGGCTAGAGCGGAACTGTGACCACCCGCGCCGAACAACCATCAGTATCACACCGGCTGCGGTCGTGAGCGCAAGGAGCAACCCGGCAATGCGAGAACCGGTTGGCTCGGAAAATGCGGCGCGCATTCCTTCCCATACCCAATGGCCGATCACACGGCCGCGATAGTCGGTAGGGACATCGACCCCAAAAACGAGTTGCCAAAGTAGATACACCGCCGCCATCGCTCCGACGTGAATGGCCGCGACGCGCCAGCCACGACGTAGAAGCAAGAAGATGCAAAGTGCAGCTACAACGATGAGGCCCACTGCGGAGGACGCAAGCGACAGGATCCCCATAACCATGCCGACCACGTCTCGTCGGTCGAAACCGCCGTCATGGTCGGTCGTGAGGAAGTACACCAGTCCAAAGGCGATTGAGCCAACCTGGCTCACCATGATCGGGTTAGTGATGTTGGTGGACATCGAACCCATCAACACCAGGGGAGCGACCACCGCGAATGCGAGCAACTGACCCACACCGAGTCGCCGGACAAGCACCCACACCAGGGCGACAACGGTGACATGTGCGAGCGCGGCCATCAGCCGATAGGCAACAAAATGATCCAGTCCAACGGCCGCGTAGACCGTTTGATAAAAGATGATTGGCACCGTCGTCCAGTGCCCGTTGTGCGGGCGAAATAAGTCGCTCGGGTCTCCGAGCGAGCGATTCACCAAGAATCCCCAGTCGTCGCCGAGGAACCACTTTGGACCAGAAGGCGCTACGAGAAGAATCGGAATCGCGATCATGATCACGACACCCAGAGCGACGGCGCCCGCCGACGGACGAGGCAACCTAGCCCGCAAGGACAGGGAGTCCCCCTCGGCCGCCATGACAGGCGAGCATACAGGCTGGGCGTTGTGGCCCTAGCGAAGCGCGGCGGCCAGAATCAGATCGAGGAGTTGTGTGCTCACGATTTCTGTGAGGATGTTGAGATCCGGATGGATGCCGTCGACGAGCACATGCTCGCGTGCGTTGGTCTGTTCGCGACTATTTATCGCCGCCGCATACGGCAACAGCGCGACGTTCGTCGAGTTGCTGATCCACCGATGCACCTGCGCGTTCCAAGCAGCAATTCGGTTGGGCGACGCGGACTCTTCACCGAGGAATGGACTCTGCCCAAGTTGTGGGCAATCGGCGATCAGCAATGGAACTTCGGACACGCTCAGTAACGCCGTTAGCGTGCTCATGTAATCGTCGTGCGCCGCGCCGTATTCGATGTCGCCGGCGACATGGTCACGATCGTCGCCGGGGTATCTTTGATGCGCAAGCTCAACTCCGCTCACCATCAACAGCACGACATCAGGTCGGAATGTCTCCAGTTGGCCGGCGAGGACGTCGAGCTTTGAAGGGCAGTCAACCTCCTGCCAGTCGACGTGCTCGGCTGAACGAAAGGCATCGATCGGTACGACGGGGCAACCGTTGGAACCAAGCCACAGAACATCGACTCGACCAAGACCAGCTCGGTGAATGGCAGCAGCCAGAATCGTCGAGGTGGAATCTCCCAATACCAGCACGCGCACGCCATCATCACCGACAGAACTTTTGGCCGCTAGCGCCTCGGCGATGCTGCCGACGCTGAAGTGCAGGTCTGCGAGCACTCCACGACTTGCCATCAGGTTGACAAGCACCGACCGGAGCGTGGTCGATTCGTCGCCGACGCGCAACATGTGAACCGTGATGCCTGCCGGGACGCGTTCCCACAATGCGCGGACGGCATCGCTGAAGTGCGACCAACGTTGTGCGAGTTCCGGGAGGTCTTGTCGTGATGGAAACCCGACCTCCGCGAGCTCGCGGACCAAACCCTCGTCGATCGCGCCGAACGCCAATATGACATCAGCGACTCCTGCTTCTCGTGCAGCATCGAACCATGCCTCAGAACCTGTGCAGTGGGCAGTGGCGACGACTTCGTAGGTAACCAGTTGCACCTCGACGGCAGGCGTCAGCGGACACTTCGCATCGGTGAGATCAACCACATCGATACCACGTGCTCGTAACAGCCGAGGCACTTCGGCGTCGGACCCGACGACGAGAACGCGACGACGGGACGCGGTAGGCACGACCGACGTTGCTGGGTCTCCGAAAGAGATCACGCCCTCTTCTCCAGCAGCGAGGAGCATCTCGTTGTCCGAGAAGGTCGGTGACGGTAGCGAGATCGCAACAACGGCGATGCAGGCGGCCGCGCCAAGCGACGCGATGAGTCCTGCCTTCGGCCGCACAAAGACACGCCGCGCCCGAATCGGGCGTTCTATGAGGGCGGTGATGAGAGCAGCGACCGTCAGTGAAATCGACGTGCGCAGCACAAGCAGTGGCCATCGGGTCAGGCCTGTGCGCTCTGGGTCGAGCGCCAAGTAGATGGGCCAATGGACGAGGTAGAGCGCATACGACCAGCGCCCGATGGCGACGAGCGGTCGCAGCTCCAGCAACGTCGTCAACGAGGAACCCTGCGTAGCGATGGCGGCCAGAACCAGCGCCGCCGAGATCACCGAAAAGGCGGGCAGCCCTCCGTTGTAGAGCCAGGCTGAGGTCACCGACGTCGTCGCAACTAGGACACCAAAACCAGCAAGAGCAACCCAACCAAGAGTGCTGCTTAAGGCTCGTCCGATACGCGGAGCCGAGATCGCGAGCAACACACCAATCAACAACTCCGCCGCGCGTGTGTGCGTTCCGTTATAGACAAGGTCGCGATCGGCCGTTAGAACGTTGGCGGCTACTGAGACGACCAGCAAAGCACCGACGACCAGAGCGAGCATGCGTCGACTGCGTCGCAGGCAAATCATCGCGATCAACGGCATCACAGCGTAGAACTGTTCCTCGATCGCTAAGGACCAGAAGTGCGCGAGCGGACTCGGCCGACCGATGAACAGATCCTGATAGCTGCGCTCACTAAACGCGAAACGCCAGTTGGCCACGTTGCCTAACGCCGACAGCGCATCGCCAGGCAACGCGCTCCGCTGGCTAGCCGACCACACCAGCCACGCCGCCAACACACCCGCAATGCAAATCCACGCCGACGGGATTAGGCGTCGCCAGCGACGAGCGTAAAAGCGTCGAATCGAGATCGTGCCGTCCGTGTCGTGTTCACGTAGCAACAAAGTGGTGATCAGGTAGCCAGACAGCGTGAAGAACAACGAAACTCCGAGGAAGCCACCGCTGGCTAATCCGAGGTCCGCGTGAAACGCGAGCACGGCAATGACCGCAACGGCCCGCAATCCGTCGATGGCGTTGATGTGCCGCACGCTGTCCGCCCCATCCATGGCCATCGTGCGGGTCATTCTGTCACCGACGATTGATGGGCACCACTCGCTGACGCGGACCGAACTTGCGAGCGGTATGTCCGGCAGCAAGGAGCAGACGCACCACACGGCCCCTTTGACCGCGATACGGCTCGAGCAACTGCAGCATCTCTTCGTCGGAACTTCTTGCTCGACCGGTGAACGCTTGGCCGACAATGTTCTTCAGATGAAAGTCGCCAACGGCAACCGAGTCTGGGTCGCCGAGCGCCGATGCCAGCGCCGAGCCGATGGTCCAGGGACCAATGCCCTGCAGCAACGAAAGCTTTTCGGCCGCGGCAACGGGTGAGAGCTCGGCCCACGCAGCAAGCTTCGACGCGTGCTTAGCGAGCTGTCGAAGTGGTTCAGCCCGTTTGGCCTCGATGCCCAGAGGATGAAACCACCATGCCGGCCGGTGGGCAAGATCCTCAGGCGCCGGCGGCAGCCGCAGGTCGGTAGGCCCAGGGGCCGCGGTGCCAAGACTCTTCACAAGCGCGTTCCACTGATTGACACCTTCGCCGCCGGTTACGCGCTGACCAAGCACGGTTGGAAGCAACTCGTGATAGAGCGTGAAGCTAGCGCCGAAGCGCAGCCCGGGGTGATCGCGCTGAGCGGCCATTACCACAGGGTGCGCGTCGACGAACTGAAACCCCGGATCCGATGCGCCCGTCATCGCGTCGACGCGCTCAAGCAACCAATCGCCGCCCGGTCCCCACGCCTCCGCGCGCACGTGCTCGTCGCGGAAGTCGATGTGAATCGTGCCGGCCCCGTGCGGTGTATGCGTGGCACGCCAGAACTCTCCGGCGGTTAGTCGGGTCGTGGGGTCGCCATATCCGAACCGGTAATACGACAGCGTCTCAGCGATACTCACGGTGTTTCAGTGTTGCACGCTCATGCCACCGTGTTACAGCGGTGAGAAGACGCGGTCGTAATCGAACTCGACGAGAATCTCGCCGCCGAAGGAGACAACGACTTGCGTGCCACCGTTCTGCAGGATGACGCACTCATTGGCGGTCTCACAGTTATTCGGTTCTAGATGAAGGTTGACGTGTCCTATGTGCGTGACGGTCCAGCCATTGGTCGGCGGCAGAGTGCGGAAATGGTCGAGCATCTCGGCGTTGTTCTTAACCGGGGTGATGAACCTGTAGTAGTCGACGCCGATTCCTGCGATGCCGCCACTCGCGCCGCCGAATCGAACCATCGTCGACAGTGCGCTTCCGGGCGGCAATACGGCGCTGAACTCGACGCCAACATCGAGTGCTGCGTCCATCGGAACGAAGTCCGATGGCAAGGTGATCTCAGTTAGCTCGTTCACCGACGTCAGCGTCTCGGTGAACTCGTCAATGAGCTCGAATCCTTCGCCAGCTGCGACCGATCGAAAGTGCACGTAGAGCAGATAGTTGCCCTGCTTCGCGAGGTAGAAATCGCCTTCCACCTCGAAGCTCGGACCATCGGGGTCGAAGTTGAGCAGATTCGTTTCGTCGAATGTGAAGTGGTAGGCCGCGATACCTGCGAGCTCCTCTTCACCGACGTATACGGCACTCAGAACACGTGAGAATGCGTACTCGTTGGTGAGCTCCGTGAAGATGTCGGGGGTGCTGCGACTGTCTTTCTCGTAGAGATACCAGTCGCCGTACTCGTGGTAGAAGCGACCGTTGACGGAGTACTCGTTGACTCCGCGTGCTCCGTCGTAGGTCTGCACCGAATACGCCGCGAACGGTTCTTTGATGTAACCGATCGTCGTTGAGCTTTCGCTGTAGGTGCCGTTGAAAGTGTGGGCTTCGGCGATCGTGAAGACGAAGCTCGACAGCTCACGAATGTCGCCGACGTTGTTCGGATTGAAGACCGTGGGGTCGGGCACCGTTGTCGGATGCGCCGTCACCGTCGGTTGCGTAGTGGTCGGCTCGTCGCTGCTTGTTGAGTTGCTCGCGACATTTGTCGGCGCAGCGGACGAGGTTGACTGACCAGATTCGCCGCATCCGACGATTGTGAGACTGGCAACCGCTAAGAGAGTCGCCGCGATCTTCAACTCGTCGACGTGCGGACGGCAACCGGCGCTTCGCCGCCGAACAACGGATGGTGGCACGCCACGAAGTGGCCTTCAGCCACCTTGCGCAGCTGCGGCTCTTCCGAGCGACACCGATCGTCGGCCGCTGGGCAGCGCGGATTAAAGCGACAGCCCGGCGGGGGGAGTACGGGTGACGGTGGCTCACCCTGCACGGTGATCGGCTGGACGGTGACTTCGGGATTAGGCACCGGAATCGAGTCGAGCAGCAACTTGGTGTAGTGGTGCGCCGGCGAGGTGTACATCGAGTCCGACGGAGCCACCTCGCAGATCTTGCCGAGGTACATCACCTGCACGCGGTCGCTGATGTTCTTCACGACAGCCAAGTCGTGAGCAATGAACACAAGCGTTAAGCCGTACTTGACCTTCAAGTCTTCCAGCAGGTTCAACACCTGCGCCTGCACGCTGACGTCGAGAGCGCTTACCGGCTCGTCGCAAATGATCAGCGTTGGGTCGAGCACCAACGAGCGAGCAATAGAAATGCGCTGGCACTGCCCGCCTGAGAACTGATGCGCTTGGCTTTCCGCGGCGCGCTGAGGGTCGATGCCGACTTCTTCAAGCAACTTGTCAACCTTACCCAGTTGCTCCTTCTCGGAGCCTCGTTTCCAGATCAGCAGGGGCTCGCGCACGATGTCGCGAACTTTGCGGCGTGGGTTCAAGGACGAGATCGGATCTTGAAAGATCATCTGCATTCGCGTGCGCGCCGAACGCATCTCGTTGGCGGGTAGCCCGGTTAGTTCCGTGCCCTCGAACACCACTGACCCGCTGTTTGGTCGCGGCAGCATCATCATCGCTTTGCCTGTGGTGCTCTTACCGCAGCCGCTCTCGCCTACAACACCTAGCGTCTCGCCGCGCAGTACGTCGAAGCTGATGCCGCTGACGGCGTGCACCTTTAGGCCGGTACGGCCAACTGGAAACTCGACGACCAGATCCTCGACGCGCAGTAGCACGTCGCCCTTGTCGCGCAGGTGGGCCTTACCGCTTCCGGCCATCAGCTAACGCCCGTCTTGGAGAGCTTCTGCTTGCTCTCCTTGTCGAGCTGAGCACGCTTCTCGCGGTAAACCGGCGAACCAACTGGGAACCAGCAGGCGTAGACATGTTCGGCGTGTTCGGCCGTGAGCAACGGTGGCTCCTCGGTAATGCATTTGGGCTGCACATACTCGCAGCGCGGCGAGAAGCGGCATCCCTTTGGCGGGTTAACCAAATCTGGTGGCCGACCGGGAATCACGTTCAGGCGGGTGTGGCTGGGATCTTCGATGTTCGGGATGCTGCGCAGCAACGCTTCGGTGTACGGCATCTTCATGTTCGCGAAGAGGGTGCGCGTGGGCGCCTTCTCGACCAGTTTGCCGCCGTACATCACGGCGATCTCGTCGGTGTGGCCAGCGACAACACCCAGATCGTGCGTGACGAGGATGACCGACATATTGCGATCGCGGCGCTGCTCGCCGATCAGTTCGAGAATCTGCGCCTGCACGGTCACGTCGAGCGCGGTCGTCGGTTCGTCGGCAAACAAGATTGTCGGGCCACAGGCCAATGCCAGCGCAATCATCACGCGCTGGCGCATGCCACCGCTGAGTTCGAACGCGTACTGATCGAGCCGCTTCTCGGGCTCGGGGATGCGAACGTCTTGCAGCAACTTCAGCGCAGTCTCGCGGGCGGTCTCGTTGTCCATGCCGAGATGAATCTTCAGACCCTCACCGATTTGCTTACCAACGCGCATGACGGGATTCAGCGAGGTCATCGGGTCTTGGAAGATCATCGACATCTCCCGTCCCCAGATCTTGCGCCGCGCCTTCAGGCTGAGACCGATGATCTCTTCGCCCTCAAAGATGACCGAGCCCGACTTTTCCGTGTTGCGACCGGGGAGCAGGCCCATGATCGAGCGCGACAGCACTGTCTTGCCGGAGCCGGATTCGCCAACGATGCCGAGCGCCTTTCCGCGATCAAGCGAGAAGGAAACGCCGTCGACCGAACGCACCAGGCCGCGCTCGGTTCGAAAGTGCGTGTGCAGGTCGGTCACTTTCAACAGTGGGCCGTCGACTTGTCGCGAAGCGGCTTGCAAACGAGTGTTCACGAGATGGCCTCACGAGTGTTGAAGCGTTGTGCCAGCACGTCACCGAGAAGGTTGATGGACAGCACAGTAAGGAACAACATGAATGCTGGCATCAGCGCGATCCACCACGAACCGTCGCGAAGGGGAGTGGTGCCGAACGAAATCATGGCGCCCCATGTTGGGGTCGGCGCTTCGACGGACAACCCGAGGAATGCGAGTGCACCCTCGGCGACGATGAGCAGTGCGAGACCAGTGAGAGCAAACGACATGAGCGTCGGAACGATGTTGGGCAGGATCTCTTTGAACAGGATCCGGCTGCCCTTTGCCCCGAGGCTGCGAGCCGCGACAACAAAGTCACGTTGCGCATAGGCGATCGTATTGGCGCGCACTAATCGCGTCAGTGGCGGAATCGACAGGATTACCAGAGAGACAATGACGGGCCACAACGGTCTTGTCGTTGCGGACGAGGTGTTCGGGTCGTTGAAGAACGTGACGAAGAAGATTGCGAGCAAGAGCGCGGGAAATGACAGCAGAACGTTGGTGAGATTCTCTATAACAACGTCGACCCACCCACGGAAGTAGCCCGCGAGCATGCCAAGAAATGTGCCGATGGCTAAGCCAAACGTGATTGCCAAGCCGGCGATGATCAGCGAGGTGCGTGCACCAAGCATCGAGCGGGCGAAGAGGTCGAACCCGTTCTTGTCGGTGCCCATCAGGCCGTAACGAGCGGGCTCGCCCGACTGTGGTGAGTCGCTAAACCCCGCCCAAGCCGGTGGGCGTTCGCTGTAACGAATGTTTGCCTTCGTGCCTGTTACGCACTCGAGTCTGTTGTCGAACTGGTCGCACGAGTGGTTGATGTAGGGCAGCGACTCGGCACCGATCGCGCTGACGACAATGAACACCAGCCAAGTGATCGCCAACCACTTCGTTATCCGTCCGCGCTTACGAACGCGAATCTTCGTCGGCGCGGCGTCGTCGATTAGCGGAACGATCGGCGCATCGTCATCGAGAACAACCTTGACATCGCTCATTTCAAGAAAGCGCCCTTCTGGCCCGAACTCGCGGATCAATCCAGGCGTACGCCATGTCGGCCATGAGATTGACGAAGACGTAGATGAGCGCCAGCACGACGACGGCGTATTGCACCGTCGGGTACTCGCGGCGGAAGATGCTCTCCACGGTGAGGCGACCCATGCCGTTGAGCAGGAAGAACTGTTCCACGATGACGACGCCACCCATCAGCGCTCCGACGTTGACCGCTGTCGCGGTGATCAACGAGAACATCGAGGGACGCAACGCGTGGCGGAAGAGGATGTTTCGCGTGGTCACACCCTTTGCGCGGGCGGTCGTGATGAACTCGCTTTGCAGCGTGCTGATCATGTCGGCTCGTAATAGGCGCATGTAGCCGGCGAAAAGTGGCAGAGCGATGGTGACCGACGGCAGCACGAATGCCTTGAAGTGCGCCACCGGATCATCGAACAACGACGAATAGGTCGAAGGGAACGGAATCCACTTCTGCTTGACGCTGAAGAAGAACATAAGTACCGGTGCAACGATGTAGTTGGGCAACGACAACATTGCGAAAGCCGAGGTCGTGGACAGTCGATCGAATCGTGAGTTCTGGCGATACGCGGCCCACACGGCGACCGGGATGGCGGTACTTAGCGCGAGCAGCTGACCGTAGACCATCAGATACGCCGAGATGGGCAACGAGCGCTTGACCGCGGTGGCAATCGATTGGTTGGTCTGGAAGGTCGTTCCCCAGTCACCGACCACGAAGTCGTGCATCCAGTTGAAGTACTGGGTGTACCAAGGCTTATCGAGCCCGAGGTCTGAAATGACCTGACGGGCTTGTTCCGGACTGGCACCGGGGCCGGTCTTCAACACGACCAGCACATCGGTGCCACCGGGTAGGAACCTCAATGCGACAGACGTGAGAAGGGTGACCAACACCACGACGAATATGGTCTGCGCAATTCTGCGGATCACATATTGCATACGTGGTGTTGGTCCTTCCCTTCTCAGCCTGAACTAACTAGTTACTGCTCGACCCAGAACGTCATCGGGTAGACGACACCTGAGATGCCGGCGCCAAAGACGGCGGTCGTGCCATCGGGCAGTTCGAAACCGGTCGGACCGTGCACTGCCAGCTTGTGAGCGATACCCCAAATGGTGTAGCTCTCCCACATGTTGTAGCACTCAGTACCGAATAGCTCGTTGACCTCTTCGGCGATCTCCTTCTTGCGAACGGGATCGTTGCTTGCGCGGTTCTCGTCGAGCAAGGCGTCGAGAGTCGCGTCCTTGATGCGCCCGAAGTTGAGGGCAATCGGCAGCGCTGGGTTAATGATTTCGGCCGCCGATGAGTGCCAGAAGTGGTACTGCATGTCGAGGTCGAAACCACCGTGGTTGCGGAACTGGAACACCTGGAAGTTGCCAAGTGCGGCCGTTACCACGTATGCGCCCTGATCGAGTTGGTCAATGGTGACCTCGTCGATACCGGCCTCCAAGAACCATTCCTGCTGGAACTGAGCAATCGTCAGGTTGGTCTCGTCGGTCGTTGCAGCCAACGCCAGCGAGATCGGTCCCGGGAACTCAGCCTTGTACTCAGCAATCAGTTCCTGCGCCTTAGCCATGTCTTGAGCTTCCGGATAGCCCGTGTGCTCCAGATAGCCGACCTGGGTCGGCGAGAAGGGGCCATAGGCAATCTGCGGAACGCCAGCGCTGATCACTTCGTTGACTGCCGCTTGGTCGCGGGAGTAAGCGAGTGCGCATCGGATCCGGCGATCGTTGAGCGGCGAGCCTTCTTGCGTGACGTGTAGCAACGTGTATGCAGTTTCACCCTGGTTGGCGACCTCGAACATGCCGATGTCTGTGGCCTCCCGGAACTCCGCGATTGTTGCGCCGTTCGTGGTGTGGATGACATCAACGGTGCCACTCTTGAGCGCATCGCGCCGACTAAGTGCGTCGGGTATGAAGCGGAACTCAAGGGAGTCGAGGTACGGGTACGGATCGTTCCAGTAAGTGTCGTTGCGCGACATCAGGAACGATTCGCCATCCGCGTAGCTGTCGGAGACGAATGGACCGGTGCCAACGGGATCGGTCTTCAGCAGCGCATCTACGTCGGACGCTGCCAACCATTCTGGCGACGCCATGTAGCCGATTTGGCCGGTGAGGATGAACGGGAACGCGACCCACGAAGTGTTGAGAGTGACCTTCGCAGTCATGGGATCGACAAGTTCAACGCCGGTTATGGGCTGCAACGGGAACTGCGTGACGGTGCCGACGCGAGCGCGCTCGAGGTTGTCGACAATCGCAGCACCGTCGAAGGCAGTGCCGTCGTGGAATGTAACGCCCTCGCGAGCCGTGATGGTCCATTCGGTGAAGTCGTCGTTCGGCACAACCGACTCGGCCAAGTAGGGACTCCACGAGCCGTCGGAGTTGGGAAGCGTGAGCGAGTCGAAGATGTTACGTAGCACCTGGTGACAAGACGCGGCGCACAGAATCTCGGACGGTCGCCACGGGTTACTAGGAGCGGGCTCGACGGCGAACACCATGCTGCCACCAGGTACCGGGACCTCTTCGGCAGCGGTCGTCGGCGGCGGTACCGTCGTGGCGGCGGCAGTATCTGCAACCGTCGTGTCGGCGGCTGAATCGGTGGTAGCTGTCTTTGCGTCGTCGCCGCCGCAGGCGGCACCGACCAGGCCGGCGGTGAGGACCAATGCGGCCAGCACCCGTCCAGACTTGTGTCGACGTACTGAATTGGAATGACCCATCTGTTCCCCCAGTTGTGTTCGCGAATATTGCTGAGCAGGGTGCGGCGATGTGGGCAACAATGTGACCCCCATCACACCCCGTTGGGTGGCACCTTAGCCAGATCTGCCGAGCCGTGGGCAACACGGACCCCAGGGCCACATGATTTGTCGCGGCTGTATCGTCGGAGCCATGTCGACCAAACCCAACTCTGTGCTTGACTCCCTGCGCGTGCAACAAGGCAAACCCCTCACGCTTGCTGATCACGACCCGGCAGCGACACTCGGTTGGGAAAAAGAAGCAGCCAAGGCGGAACTTGAGGAAGTCAAGGCTCGCATCGACGTGTTGCAGCGGCGCCTCTACGCCGAGGAGAAGCGAAGTCTTTTGTTGGTGCTGCAGGCGATGGATGCCGCAGGCAAGGACGGCACAATTCGCAACATCCTGGCCGGGCTGAACCCGGCGGGCATTGAGGTCAGCAGCTTTCGCGTGCCAGGCGGCCCCGAAACCCAGCACGACTACCTGTGGCGCGTGCACGCGGTTACGCCAGCGAAAGGCATGATCGGCATTTTCAATCGCAGCCACTACGAGGATGTGCTCGTTGTTCGCGTGAAGAAGTTTGTGCCGAAATCTGTGTGGTCGCGGCGCTACGACCACATCAAGGCGTTCGAGCAGCTGCTGACCGATGAGGGCACCACCGTTGTGAAGTGCTTTCTGAACGTGTCCGAAGACGAACAGCGCGAGCGGCTGCAGGAGCGCGTTGACGACCCGGAGAAGCGTTGGAAGTTCCGGGTGGGCGACCTCGACGATCGCAAGCTGTGGCCGAGTTACCAAGAGGCGTACCGCGATGCGATCGCGCGCACTAGCACGGATGACGCGCCGTGGTACGTGGTGCCCGCCGACCGGAACTGGGTACGCAACCTGGCCGTCGCAAAGATCTTGCTGCATCACCTTGAGAAGATGAATCCGAAGCTGCCACCCGAAGAAGAAGGCATTGTCGGTTTGGTCGTTACCTAACACGCCATAAGCAGCGGCGAAATGTAAAGTTGCGGCCCTATGTCCGCGACGTCTGTGACGGTGCCTCGCACACTCGCAGACGCGTTGCGCATGCTGGCGGACTCGCCGGAAGCGGCAGTGCTGGCTGGCGGCACCGACCTGATGGTCGAGTTCAATGCCGGTCATCTGCGCGCGACAGAAGTCGTAGTGGTGAACCGCATTGGCGAGCTGTGTAGCTGGCAGCACAACCCCGACTTGGGCACCCTGCACATCGGCGCCGGCGTTACGTACTCCGAGATTGAACAGTCGCCAATTGCGGGTTGGGTGCCTGCGCTCGCACAGGCAGCTCGCACTGTTGGCTCGCCGCAGATTCGCCACGCCGCCACCATCGGCGGCAACGTTGCCACGTGCTCGCCCGCCGGCGACGGGTTGCCGGTGCTGAGCGCTCTGGAAGCACAGGTGCACCTGGCGTCGGCGTCCGGCGAGCGCACACTGCCGTTCGCCGACTTCATGATTGGGCCGAAACGGACGGCGCTGCAGCCGGGCGAGTTGATCACAGGCGTGACTGTGCCGGTGTTCAGCGGTTGGCAGGGGTACAGCAAGGTTGGTGTCCGCAACGCGATGGTGATCGCGGTTGCGAGTGCATCGCTGGTTGTTGCGCCGCGCGACGTACGTCTGGCGCTGGGGTCGGTCGGGCCGGTCATCTTGCGTTGCGAAGAAGCAGAAGCGCTGATAGCAGCGGAGGCCGACTTCGAGGCGCGTCGCGTGAGCGCACCGGTGGTCGAGCGTTTCGCAGAGTTGGCGCGCAGTGCGGCGCGACCGATCGATGATCATCGCTCGACGGCCGAGTACCGTCGCCACGCTGTTGGCGTATTGGCCGGACGTTTACTTCGAAGGGCGTTCCCGAATGAGTAACGGCATGGGAACGGCATGAGTAGCGAGCTGTACCGACTGCACGTGAATGGCGTCACGCGCGAAGTGCGCGATGCATGGGTGGGGGAGAGCCTGCTCTTCGTGCTGCGCGAGCGACTGGGCCTGATGGGCAGCAAGGGCGCGTGTGAGCAGGGCGAGTGTGGTTCTTGCAGCGTGCTGATCGACGACGAGTTGCTGTGCAGCTGTTTGGTGTTAGCTGCAGGCGCGGTGGGCCAAGCGATCGTCACCATCGAGGGCGTTGCGCCGGTCGGTGCTCCTAACGACGTGCAGCAAGCGTTCGTCGATTGCGGAGCAGTGCAGTGCGGATTCTGCACACCCGGTTTGATCATGGCTGCTCACGCGTTGCTTGAGAGATCGTCGGCGCCAAGCGAGATGGAGATTCGCGAAGAGTTGTCGGGCAACATCTGTCGCTGCACCGGCTATGGCCGCATCATTGAAGCTGTGCAGCGAGTTGCAGTCGCGCGCCGCGCCGTCTCCGAAGGTGATGCATGACACTCACCACCGTCTCGACGACAGCACGCGGGCGACTGGGCGAAAGCGTTGTCCGACCCGATGGTGTGCCAAAGGTGCAGGGGTCGTTTGCCTTCTCGGGCGACCTGAGCGCCGACGGCTTCCTGTGGGGAGCGACGTTGCGATCGCCGCACCCGTACGCCCGCCTTGTGAGCATCGATGCCTCGGCCGCGTGGGCGATCGACGGCGTCGAGTGCGTGATTACCGCCAGCGATGTTCCTGGAAAGCTGAACTACGGCTTGATCACGCAGGATCAACCTGTCTTCGCAAGAGAATACGTGCGGTTCGTCGGCGAGGCAGTCGCAGCTGTCGCGGCAGACCACCCCGAGACGTGCCGGCGCGCGTTGGCCGCCATCGTCGTCGTGTACGAAGAACTGCCAGCGCTGACCGACCCTGAGCGCGCAATCGATAGCTCGTCGACGCCGATACACCCCAACGGCAATGTGTTACGTCATCAACGCATCGTGCGCGGCGATCAGTCGATCGTCGGGCCGGTCACGGTCGAGGGCACCTACGAACTCGGCATGCAAGACCAGGCGTTCCTCGGGCTCGAAGCGGCGCTCGCGCTTCCCGACCCAGGTGGCGAAGGTGTCGAGTTGTTTATCGCCACGCAGTGGTTACACGAGGATCGTAAGCAAATCGCAGCGTGCTTGGATCTGCCAGAAGAGAAGGTGCGGCTCACGCTTGGTGGCGTAGGCGGTGCGTTCGGTGCCCGCGAAGACATCAGTCTGCAAGTGCACTGTTGCCTGCTCGCGTTGCGCACCAGTCGACCGGTGCGCATGGCCTACAGCCGACAGGAGAGCTTTCTCGGCCACGTGCATCGTCATCCGGGCAAGATATGGATGCGTCACCACGCCGATAGCGGCGGGCGAATTCTCAGGATTGAAGCGCGCTTCTTGCTGGACGGAGGTGCGTACGCGTCGACGTCGGAAGCGGTGCTGTGCAACGCAATCACGCACACGCAGGGTCCATACAAGTGCGACAACGCGACCGTCGACGGCTGGGTCGCGCGCACGAACAACTTGCCCTGCGGGGCGATGCGCGGCTTCGGTGTCGTTCAAGCGTGTTTCGCGCACGAGGCACAGATGGACAAGCTCGGTGCGGCAATCGGTCTCGACCCGGTCGAGATTCGGTTGCTGAACGCGATGAAGACCGGTGATCACATGATCACTGGTCAGGTGGTCGAGAGTGTCGCTCCTGTTGCACGCGCGATTCGCGAGACCGCCGCATTGCCGTTGCCCGATGAGCCAGTCGGCGGGCATGACGGCGATCCGATGCGACTGCCTGGTGGCGCGGGGCTGACAGCCGACCGTAGTCATATTCGCAGAGGGATCGGCTGGGGTGTCTCAATCAAGAACCTGATGTACAGCGAAGGCTTCGACGATTACTCCACGGCGCGGGTTCGTCTCGCCGACGGTGTTGCATCGGTCAAGTTCGCAACGTCGGAGGTTGGCCAGGGATTCGTCACGATTGCGGCGCAGATCGCGCGCAGTGTGCTGGGTGTCGACGACGTGGTGCTCGAGCCGATCGATACGACGGTTGGCTCCGCGGGATCTACCTCCGCATCACGCCAGACCTGGATGAGCGGCGGCGCCGTCGATGGTGCTTGTCGCCTCGTGCGCGAGCGGCTGTTCGAGCGCGTTGCGATCGCCCACGATCTCGACCCGCTGCAACTCGCAATCGACGGCACCGATGTCGTCGACACGATGGGCACGCTGCGAGTACCGGTGGCCGAGGCGAGCGCGGGCGTATCGATCGAGGAGACCTTCGAGCATCACCATCGGCCCACAGAAGATCTTGACGAGAACGGCCAGGGCAACTGCCACACAGCGTTCGCATTCGTCGCGCAACGAGCAGTGGTCGACGTCGACCCCGAGTTGGGCTTGGTGAAAGTAGTGCAGGTCGCAACGGCGCAGGACGTCGGCCGTGCCCTGAACCCGATGAGCGTCGTTGGTCAGATCGAGGGCGGTATTGCCCAGGGACTCGGACTCGCGGTGATGGAGGAGATCGTGCAAATCGACGGTCACGTGCGCAACGCGAGCTTCACCGATTACCTGCTGCCGACCTTCCTCGATATGCCCGACGTCTTGATCTCGCTGATTGAAGAACCCGACCCGATGGCACCGTTGGGCGCCAAGGGTGTCGGTGAACCTCCTTGCATCGCGGCGACGCCAGCGATCGTGGCAGCGATCCGTGATGCCATCGGCCACGACATTCTGCGAGTTCCGGTCCGACCCGGGGACATCTGTCTCCGATGATTCAGATAAGTTGGTAGACGTGACGAGCGACCGTGAGATTCTGACGTGGGAAGTGTTCGGGTCGGCATCGCGTGAGCTGGCGCAAATGGTCGCCGACGATTACGAACCAGACATGATTCTGTCGATCGCACGTGGTGGCCTGCTGATCGGTGGTGCTCTCGGTTACGCGTTGAGTGTGAAGAACGTGTACACGATGAACGTCGAGTTCTACACCGGTGTCGACGAGCGACTCGAAGTGCCGCGCATACTTCCGCCGGCACCCGATTTCGTCGACGTCAGCCACGCGAAGATCCTCATCGCCGACGATGTCGCTGACACTGGGCACACGTTGCGCAGTGTCCAAATGTTCTGCGCCGGCAAGGTCGCCGAAGTGCGCACCGCTGTGCTGTACGAGAAGAGTCATTCGGTCGTGAAGTGCGACTACGTGTGGAAGCGCACCGATCAGTGGATCAACTTCCCATGGAGCGACAAAGCCCCAGTAGCCGAACGCGACTGGTCCGTCCAAGACGCCTGAAGCGGTTCCGAGTCGAGTGTTTGCTGCAGGCGAGTGTTTCATGCCCGTGTGCAGGCACGAAACACTCGACTGCACGTAACACTCGACTGATTACTGCTGGCTGAGGATTTTGATTGCTGCGTTTCTGCCGCTGGCGCCCCAGACACCTGCACCTGGGAAGGTTGCGGCTCCTGTGATGTACAAACCCTCCACCGGCGTTTCGTAACGCGTGAGCTCTGGGTTCTTGTTGTGCAGCGCGGCTAATGGACCGCCGGCGAACGATGTTGCGTGGCCATGGGGCAGATAGAACTCGCGCTCGTAGCGATCGGGAGTCATCGCTCGCCACTCGATCAGTGACTGCTTAAATCCAGGCTCAGCGAGCCCACCGAACAAATCCAGCCAACGCTCTGGTTCGGCGCTGCCAGCCCATCCGCCTTTGAATCCGTACGGAGTGAACACCGTCTCCAAACTCAACACATGCTGTCCGGAAGGAGCGACGCTTGGATCGCCTACCGACGGCACGTTGGCGATGATTCCCGGTCTCTCAATCACTCCGCCAGACGGCATGATCTCGAACGCGCGATGCATGTCAGCGAGTGTTGGCGCGATTGCGTACGACGCGGTGAGGTCGCCGTCGAGACCCGCGTCGCGCGCGGCCCGCAAATGCGGAACCGCCGACATGACCGCATCGATCTTCGACTCGTAGCCGTCGTCGTGCGGGATTGCCTGCCAGCGCCGCACCAGGTTCGCTGCTTGCGGCGGGGGATTGCGCAACCACGACAGGAACGTGTCATGCGGATTGCATGCCGACACCACGATGCGCGCGGTGATCTCGCTGCCGTCGGCCAACACGACACCGCGCACACCTGCGCCCTCGCACGTGACAGCCGAAACCTTCGTTCGCACGCGCGTCGCGCCACCAGCAAGTTCGAACGCGGCCCGCAACGTGCGCGGCACTTCGCCGCTGCCACCCACTGGTCGACCTACCTTGCCGACGTGTCGTAGCGCGTACGTGAGTGCGCCTAAGCCGGTTCGAGGCAACTCGGGCGAGATGCCCCACACCATCGGACCGACCAACATGCCCGGGCCTTGTAGAGCGTCGGCAGTGAAGTACTCGCGCATCACGTCGGCTGCGCTGCGTCGATTCCAGCGCAACAACGTGCTGACGCCGCGTCCGCCACGAGCTAACACCTTGCGAGTTAGTCCACCGAGAGTTGGCGGATCGTTGGCCGACTCGAACAGCAGCCTCACCGCGGGAATCGCAGCCTTTAGGTAGCGCCGGTAACCGTCGACCTCACCGGGATAGTTGCGCCCAATCGAGTCGAGCGTTTGCTCGACGGAGTGATAGCTCGCCCACGCCGGACCTACATTGCCGTCTGCGCCCCACGACATGTTGATCTGCGCCGGTTCGAGATCGAGGTACTTGAGTCCGTGATTCACGAGCCCCAGCTCTTCGATCACGGGTGTCGTGCGAAACGTGATGTGATCGCAGTTGCAGATGTTGACCGTCGCGCCGGCAAAAGACTCGCTCGCCGCAGTGCCACCGACTTCTGCTCTTGCCTCGAGTAGCAGCGTCCGCAACCCACCGCGCGCGAGATAAGCCGCACACACCAGGCCGTTGTGGCCGCCGCCAACCACTATCGCGTCATAGTCGTTAACAGCCGTCATTATCGATGAACGGTAACGTTCTTGCGTGACCCGTGTTCGCTTCTTCCCCGACCTCACTGGCCCACAGGTTGCCGAGCGAATCACGCCGCGCAGCATCCTCGTGCAGCCGTTGGGCGCAATCGAGCAGCACGGCCCGCACTTGCCGCTCAGCACTGACTCGGTGATTGCCACCGCGGTCGCCGAAGCAGCGGTGGCTAAGGTGGGCGATGAGCTCGACGTGTGGTTACTGCCGACGCTCGAGTACACGAAGAGCAACGAGCACGCGTGGTCGCCAGGCACGGTCTGGTTGTCGGCCACGACGCTGCTGGCGGTGCTCGACGACATCGGCCGTTGTGTGGCCACGACCAACGCGCAGCGTTTGGTGTTCTTCAACGGGCACGGCGGCAACAGTGCGCTCCTAAACGTTGCCAACCGCGAGGTGCGATTGGCGCATGGGCTGATGACGTTCGTCACGCACCCTGGTGTGCCACCCGATCAGGGCGGCGTGTCGGCTGCCGACGAGATGGGCATGGGTGTGCACGGAGGAACCGACGAGACCTCGCTGATGCTGCACCTTGCGCCAAGTCTCGTGCAGTTGGACAAGGCACAGCGGCGCATCCCAGAAGCGATGGCCGACAACAAGCACGTGCGATTCGGAGGATCGGTCAGCTTCGGCTGGATGTCGAACGACTTCTTCCCCGACGGTTACATCGGCGATCCGACGGCAGCGACGGCGCAGTTGGGCAAGCAACTATTCGACGGCGCGGTGCAGGGCTTCTGCGACGCTCTGCGCGAGATCGCCGTCTTCAACTTCGGCCGGACGCCGTGACCAACGAGGGCACGCAGCTCGGCGACCTCCGCATTGATGGCGACCGTCTCTGGCGTCGGCTGGAAGCACTGGGCGAGATTGGAGCGGTGCTCGGACCGAACGGCGAGCGCGGGTGTGCGCGATTGGCGCTCACCGACGCCGACCGCGAAGGGCGCGATCTAGTCGTCGGTTGGATGCACGACCTTGGCCTGACAGTCTCGATCGACGCGATAGGGAACGTCGTCGCCACACGAGCGGGTACCGACTCGGCAGCCGCGCCGGTGATGATCGGTTCCCACATCGACACGGTGCGCACGGGCGGTCGCTTCGACGGCAACCTTGGCGTGCTCGGCGGACTGGAAGTGATCGAGACGCTCGATCAGCACGGAATCGCGACTGCGCGACCGATAAGCGTTGCGTTCTTCACCGACGAAGAAGGTGCGCGCTTTCAACCCGACATGCTCGGCAGCCTCGTCTACGTCGGCGGCATGGGACTTGAGGATGCGCTCGACGTGAGAGCGACCGACGATGGCGCGCGCCTGGGCGACGAGCTAACACGCATCGGCTATGCCGGCCCGACTCCGTGCCCGACAGCCAGCGCGCCGCACGCATACGTCGAACTGCATATCGAGCAGGGGCCGGTGCTTGAGGACGAAGGCATCACGATTGGTGCCGTCACCGGCGTGCAGGGCATCTCGTGGACCGAACTCACGATCACTGGTCAGTCTGCACACGCCGGCACAACACCCATGCGTTTGCGACACGACGCTGGCTACGCCGCCGCTGCCATCACCGCTGGCGTGCGTGCTATTGCGAAGGAGATGGGCGGCACGCAAGTTGCCACGGTCGGCCGTTGCGAGTTTCAGCCGAACTTGGTGAACGTAATAGCTGCCAAGGCAACAATGACGATCGACCTGCGCAACACCGATGAAGCACTGCTGCAAAAAGCGGAGGCATCGTTTCATGAACTCTGCGACCAGCTTGCCGACGAGGAAGGCGTCACCATCGAACGCCGATCACTCGCGCGCTTCGAACCGGTTGAGTTCGATGAAACGATGATCAAGCTCGTGCAGCGCACGGCTCAACGCCTTGGGCATTCAACGAAACTGATGCCGAGCGGTGCCGGACACGACGCACAGATGCTTGCGCGTGTCTGCCCGACATCGATGATCTTCGTGCAGAGCGTCAACGGACTGTCGCACAACATCGCTGAATACACGAAGCCCGCCGACAACACCGCTGGCGCGAACGTTTTGCTGCAGGTAGTGCTCGCTAAGGCGACGGAAGCCGACTGAACGCGAAAGAGGCGCCGGCCGAAGCCGACGCCCCTCTCGAATTCAATTCAACGCGTTGACTACTAGGTCTTAGCCGCGACCCGGCGCATCAGCGCAGTACTCGTTGGTGAACAGGCCGTCGACGCTGTCGGCGATCTCGACGCCCTGATCGGCGTAGATCGGGGCCAGGACGTCGTACAGACCCTGGACGCGGTCAGCGTCGAAGCTGCAGTACGTGCCATCGGGGCTGTTGGTTGCGAAGCCATCCGACTCGACTAGTGCAATGCCAGCGGCGTTGACAGCCTCAGACAAGCCCCAGAACCCGGCGTGCACCTCGTTGATCTCGATCATCTTGTTCATGATCGGAGTGGGATCGTCGAGGAAGTCGATCCATGCCTGCTGCATAGCGGGCACGAGCAACTTGAGGCATTCGTCGAGTTCCTCGACACGGTCACGCATCATCGTGATCGCGGCGGGATAGTTGTCGAAGCCCATCTCGGCGACGGTGAAGAACGAGACATCGGCAGGAGCGCCGTCTTTCCAGTTGATCTCGTTCTCGTACTTGTACACCTCGTTAGTCGCGAAGCCCTGCTGGATCACTCCACCGTTCGTGGCGACGAACTGAGCATCGGATCCGTCGTAGGTCGGGACGTCTTGATCGGCCGTCATGATGCCGGAGGCAATCATGAAGTCGATGTAAGCGGTACCAGGGAAGTGCAACACGTCAGCACCGGTGGCGGCAATGTCGGCCGGCTCTTGGATGTCGTACTGAGCGGGGTCCCACATCACCATCTGCGGATCCTTGTCGAGGGTCTTGGCAATGGCGACCATGTCGACCGCTGCGGAGTCTTTGATGACGTCGCTCATGTTGATGTACACCATGTCGGCTTCGCCGTCGAGCAAGACCGAGCTACCTGCCTTGTCGAAGTTCACCGTGTTGATCTCGATCTCCTCAAGGCCGCCGACCGCGTACTTCTCTTGCACGGCGCCTGAGTAGTTGACCGAGTCTGCACTGATCGTGCCTTCAGTTCCGATGAGCTGATAGGTGCCGCCGTGCTCGAGTTCCGGGAACCAGTCGGTCTGGATCACGAGCTTGGCCGGACACGCGTCGGATGACGCCGCCTCTTTGTCATCGTCGCCGCAGGCGCCGAGTACGCCGATGGACAGCGCTGTGAACGCTGCCATCGCTTTTTGACCTTTCATGTTTTTCTCCCCTTGTTGGTTGTTGTTGAGACTGGTTTCTTGAACGTCAGATTGAGCGTCAGGTTCGAGTTCCTGCAGATTCGTGCCAATTGCGAATGGCTCGCGTTGAGAAGTAACCGATGACTAGGAACATCACGATCCCGAACAGTGAGGCCATGATCGTGCCGGCGAACATTTCGGGGCGTTCAGCGGCTCTTTGTTGCTTCACGCGGATGTAGTAGCCGATTCCCTTTTCGCCTTTGACGAAGAAGAAGTCAGCGACAACAGCACCGATGACCGCCCCGCCTGAGGCAATACGGACGCCCGTCATCGTCGCTGGCAATGCACCTGGAAGCTCGAGCTTCCAAAGTCGCGTCATGCGACTCGTTCTGTTAAGCGTGAACAGATCATGGTGCAGACGATCGGCGGACTGAAGTCCGAACAGCGTGTTGGTGATGACAGGGAAGATCGCGATCAGCACCACTACTACGAGCCGAACGCCAAACTCTTCTCCAAACAACTGTGTAAGCAGCGGTGTGATGGCGAGGATCGGGACGGTCTGCAGCACGACCGCATACGGAAAGATCGCACGCTCCGCGCTCTTGGACAAGTTCATTGCGATCGCGATCAACATGCCCAGAACAACTGAGACGGTAAGTCCGACAAGCGTTACCTTCAGCGTTGGCCACAGGTACTCAAGAATTGGTCGCAATCCGTTCCGCTCATCCCACAGCGGCATGAAGCCATCTTTGATTACTTCGTGCGGGAACGGAAGTGTGTTGATTCGTCGCGCTGCGATATCGAACCTGTTTGCGCTGTACGCGTACCAGATTCCGATAAAGCCGGCGAATGTAAGAGCGGGCGGCCACGCCTTGCTAAACCAACCGCCGCCGTCGCGCGTTCGGCGCGCGGAAACAGATGAAGCAATGATCGATGCGGGCAGCGGCGTGCTGTCGCTCACGCGTGGGAACCCTTCAGATCGGCGCTGATCTGTCCGCACAACTCTGCGAACGCCGGCTCAAACCGCAGCTCATCGACACGTGGAAACGGAAATGACACCGGATAATCGCCCACGATGCGGCCGGGCCTTGCCGACATAACCAGCACACGCGTCGACAGGAAAACTGCCTCGCTGATGCTGTGCGTGATGAACACGCCCGCGAACTGCTCGAGCTGAAACAGGCGCAGGAGTTCGGCGTTGAGTTGCCCGCGCGTGATCTCGTCAACCGCGCCAAAGGGCTCGTCGAAGAGAAACACTTTCGGTCGCAAAACCAACGAGCGCGCAACGCTGCAGCGCATCTTCATTCCGCCTGAGAGTTGCTTGGGGTACTTGCTCTCGTGGCCAACCAGGTTGACCAATCGAATGACTTCGTCGGTCTTTGCATGGCGTTCGGCCTTAGGCATGCCCTGCAATTCGGCGTTGAGTTCGATGTTGCGGCGCACGGTGCGCCACGGCAGCAGCGTTGGATCTTGGAAGACGTAGCCGATCGAGTCGCGATCGACGTCGCATCGTCCCGCGGTCTGGCGCGTGAGCCCGGACGCGATACGGAGCAAAGTCGACTTGCCGCATCCCGACGGACCGACAACAGCGACAAATTCGCCGGGACCGACGCTGAATGAGACGTCGTCTAGGGCATGAGTGCCATCGGGGAACGCCATCGAGACATGGTCAAACGACAGGCGTGGGACCGCGGCCCCTTCTGGCTTCGTGGCAGTCGTGGGCACAGTCGACATCCTGCCGACGATGGTAGGACATCCGTCAGCGCCCGAAAGGGACCGCTATACGATTTGTCCGTTCGGCTTGCCCTGTACGACGCCGTTCCGGATCAGGGTCCGCTCGCTTGGAGCAAACGCAATTGCCTCGCGAGTGGTCATCGCAGGCACGATCATCAAGTCGGCGGCCATGCCGACCTCAGTTCCGGCAATAGCGAGCCCCATCGCCGTTCGCACCGCGTTACTCACCGTGGCGTAGGCCTCGTGGGGGAGCAGGTGACCAACCATCACCATCAAACTCGCCGTCTCAAGACAGTCGCCGCGCCCGACGGGGTTGAACGGGTCTTGCAAGTTGTCTGCGCCGGCGGCGACGTTGACGCCTGCGGTCCGCAACGCACCGATGGCGGTAAGCGCCCGCGGGGTGCCGACACCATGCTCGCGCCCCTGCAGATAAAGGTTGCTGCTGGGCAGTGCGATCACGGTGATACCGGCCTCGGCGATGCGCTCGCTGATCTTCGCCTGCACACTCGGGCTCTGCATAACCAGGCTGATGCAATGCGACGCCGCGACGCGATGGGGAAATCCGGAAGCAATCACGCGCTCGGCGAGATCTGCGAGTGCGAACCGCGATGGGTCGAGCGTCTCGTCGACGTGCAGATCGACCGGCAGGCCGGCGTCCGCGGCTGCCGCGAGGAACGCTTCGTTGGCGGCATGCGGGTCGGGCTCGAGATGCGGACAACCACCGATGCCGTCAATGCCCATAGCGATGGCCTCGCGCAGCAACGCCCGGTGGTGTGCTCCAGCAGGGCCGACACTGGGAAAGCCTGTTAGCGCGAAGACCTCGATGTCGACGACGTCGCGTAGACGATCGCGAACCTCCAGCAACGCGATCACCGACGAGAGACCGTTGTCCTTGGTGAGATCGGCGTGCGTGCGAATCGCGGTCGCGCCGTTACGTGCGATCAATCGAGCCGCCCGCTCGGCCCGCGATTCGACATCCGCTCCGGTGATGGACCCGTGCGCTGCTTCCATCGCGACGATCGCGCCGATCAGGTCGCCAGTCGGGTTCGGTACGGTCTCCGCAAGGAACGCCTTATCGAGATGCGCGTGAGCCTCGGCCATCGCGGGCAGAACTAGCGCGCCGTCTGCATCGAGTCGCTCGTCGCCACTTTCCGCCGGAGCGCCCACCGACGCGACGAGACCGCCGCTGATGCGAAGCGTCGTCCGCATGCCATCCGCTAGTAACGCGTTGTCGATGAAGAGGTCAGCCACCGGCGACCGTGCCTACGACCGCGCGTGGGTCGCTGGCGCCAGCCCAGAAGCCGTTCGAGTCGCGCATGATGATTTGCGCGTGCCCGAAGTCGCTGCTGTAGGCAGCGCGAGCAACAGTCGTGTGTCCGCGTGCGGACAAGCCGGGCGCCCAGGTTGATGGCGCGTGCCCTTCGATCTCGACGATCGGCCCAGCGGGCGCGGTCCACGTATCGAAGCCGGTCTCGGGTCCGGCAAGTCCCCAGCGCGGCGCGTTCATCGCGGTCGCGGGCGATTGGCGGTGGTGGAAGAGTCGGGTCGCGAGCTGCAACAAAATCTGCGGCTGCGCATCGCCGCCCATTGCGCCGAAGACCGCCGCCAACTCGCCTTCGTGCGTTGCCAGCGCTGGCGACAATGTGTGCGGCGGTCGCCTGCGCGGCGCCAGTTCGGCTGGGTGCCCAGGCGTCAGGTTGAAGCCGAGCCCGCGGTTGTGGAGATTGATCTGGGTGTTGGGCTCGACGAGCCACGAACCAAACCCGGCAGCGTTCGACTGAATGAGCGACACGCCCATTCCACCCGCATCGGTGGTGCACAGGTAGGTGGTGTCGCCCGAGCGAGTTGGCATCGGCCACTTTCCGGCGCGCGCAGTGTTGAGCATTGACGAACGGCCGGCGATCGCAGCAAGCAGCCGGTTGCCATCGGCGCCGTCGTGCAGTGCCGCAGGCCGATCGAAGCCAGCGACCTTTGCGGCTTCAATCAACAGGTGCGCCCAGTGTTCGTTGTCCGGGTCGTCGGGCAGGTCGAGTTGCGCAGCGAGTGCGGCTGCGCCAAGTGTGAGGTAGCCCTGCGAGTTCGGCGGCACCGTCCACAGATCGACGCCCCACGCCGTCGCCCGTAGCGCATCGACCCACTCGGCCTGCGGCTTGCGCATGTCGGCCTCGGAGTACCAATCGTCGCCAGCGTCTTGTCGTCCTAGGCGCCGCAAGCCCTCGCCGAAATCGCCGAGATAGTGCGCGTCGCGGCCGCCTTCGCAGATCGCGCGCAGCGCCCGAGCCACGCCGGGGCGAGTTACCCGATCACCAGAACGCTGAGCTTGGCTTACAAGTTCGTGCAAGGTGGCGCGTGCGCGCTCATCGACGGTGCTCGCCGAGCCGACCAACAATGGGCTGGCAGGGAAGCCATCGGTCGCGAGCGCAATTGCCGGTGCGAGCAACGTCGCTAGCGGCATGCTGGCGAACCGTTCGTGTAGCGCTACCCAGCCGTCGACACAGCCGGGGATGGTGACCGTGCGAATGTCGTGGCGGAACGGCATCACGCTGTGTCCCGACTTTCGAACCGCCTCGGCATTCGCTCCGCTTCCGGCGCGTCCGCTCGAGTTCAGGCAATGCACGTGTCCGTGGTAACTCACCAGCGCGAATAGGTCGCCGCCCATGCCGCATAGGTGCGGTCCGGTGACGGCGATTGCAGCATTCGTCGCAATCGCGGCATCGACCGCATTGCCGCCCATCGCGAGAATTGCGAGGCCGGCCTGAGTTGCCAAACCGTCGGCGCTGGACACCATGTAGTTCGGCGAGCGCGTACTTGGTGGTGCAGGCATAGCCGTCATGCCCAGATACCTCTTTCCTCGAACACCTGGCGCAAGACCGGCGGTCGATCCGTCATCAGTCCGTCGACACCGAGATCGAGCAAGCGGTTCATCTCCTTCGGTTCGTCAATCGTCCACACGTGAACCTTGATGCCGAGGCGATGAGCACGCTTGATGAGACCATTGGTGACGACCGTGAGTGGACCTTGGCGCACCGGAATCTGCGCGGCATTGGCCGCAGCCCGACGAGGCCATCCGAATCGCAGCTTTGCAGTTTCGCCTGGGCCGAGCGCGGAGCACAGCTGTGGCCCGAGCAGCTTGCGTAAACGTTGGATACGACGATCGCTGAATGCACCAACACTGACGCGGTCTAGCGCGTTGGACCGCTGCAGAGTTGCAACCAACGCTTCAACAGCAGCGTCGCTCTTGCAGTCGATGTTGACCCGCATGTCCGGCCATGTGCCGAGCATGTCGGCGAGCAAGGGGATAGGAGCCTTGCCATCGACGAGCGCAGTCCGCACCTCGCTCCACGGTAAGTCGCTGATTCGCGCATCGCGACCACAGGTGCGGCTGAGATCGTTGTCGTGAAACGCAACCAGCACATCGTCGCTAGTGACCTGCACGTCGGTCTCGACGTACAGGTAGCCCTGATCGACCGCGTACTGAAACGCGGGCATCGTGTTCTCCGGCATGTCGCTGGCCCCGCCACGATGTGCGAACGGAATCGGGCCGTCCCAGTCGAGGTAAGGATGGACATGCATTGCGCCCAGTATCGTCGGTTTCTATGCCCGACGTCATAACTGTTCGCTCGCCGTACAACGGCTCGATTCTCGGCGAGATACCTGCACAAACCGCCGACGATGTCGATCGCGCCGTCGCGATCTGCAAGGCGGCACTTCACGACAATCCGCTTCCGCTATGGAAGCGCGCCGAGGTGCTCGATAACGCGGCCGTCAGACTCACCGAGCGCCGCGAAGAGTTTGCGCAGATCATCGCCAAGGAAGCTGCCAAACCAATCAAGACCGCACGCGTCGAAGCCGAACGCGCTGCTGGCACTTTCCGATTCGCCGCCGCGGAAGCCCGCAAACTGAGCGGCGAGATGATTCCACTGGATGCGATTCCGTCAGGGGAAGGCAAGCTTGGCTTCACGTTGCGCGTGCCGATTGGCGTCGTCGGAGCCATCGCTCCCTTCAACTTTCCGCTGAACCTGGTGGTGCACAAGGTCGGCCCGGCCATCGCTGCCGGGTGCCCGGTTGTGTTGAAGCCGGCGAGCCAGACTCCGTTCAGCAGCATCACGTTGGCGAAGATGCTGATCGAGGAATGCGGCCTTCCGGAGGGTTACCTGCAGGTGGTCACTGGTGGTGGCAGCACCGTGGGCAATGCGATCGTGGATCACCCCGACATTGCGCTCATTACTTTCACTGGTTCCCCGGAAGTTGGCTGGGCAATTCGGGCACGGGCGCCACGTAAGCGCGTCGGCCTCGAGCTTGGCAACAACGCGCCGTGCATCATCGAAGCCGATGGCGATTGGAAGACCGCTGCGGCGAAGATCAAGGTGGCAGGTTTTAGTCACGCTGGCCAGAGCTGCATATCTACACAGCGCGTGCTCGTACAACGTTCCATTTGCGATCAGTTCACTGCCGCGCTTGTGGAACACGTCAACGCACTCGTGGTGGGCGATCCACTCGACGAAGCCACCGACGTTTCGGCGCTCATCTCCGAAAAGGAACGTGACCGCGTTGCTGGTTGGGTCGACGAGGCTCGTGATGCCGGTGCGACCATCGCAACAGGCGGCTCGCTTACCAACGACGGCGTGCTGCGCCCCACCGTGATCGCCAATGCAACTCCCGACCTCAAGGTGTGCGCTCTCGAGGTGTTCGGCCCGGTAGTCACGGTGACCGCTTACGACACGCTCGACGAAGCAATCGCTCTCGCCAACGACACCAAGTTCGGTTTGCAGGCCTCGATCTACACGTGCGACATCGATAAGGCGCTGAAGGCAGTTCGCTCGCTCGACTTCGGTGGGGTGTTAGTCAACGAGGTGCCAACTTGGCGTGCTGATCAGCAGCCGTACGGAGGCCTGCGTGACAGCGGCAACACACGCGAAGGGCCAGCCTTCACCATCAAGGAAATGACCGAGATTCGGATGGTCATTCTCGGTTGATGGTCATTCTCGGTTGAGCCACTACCAGTCGGTTGGGCGATAGTCCTTCAGGAACTGGCCCCAAACATGAGTACCCGAGTTGATTCCACTCACTATTGGATCGACGATGCGGGCCGCGCCGTCGACGATGTCGAGTGGGGGATGGAAGCGATGCTCGGCGCGCTTGCGCTGCGCGACCTCGAACGGATCCTCGTCGCTAACCCAGCCGGTATCCACGCTGTTCATGTGGATTCCGCTGTGGTGATAGTCGGCGGCCGACGTACGAGTCATCATGTTGAGCGCGGCTTTGGCCATGTTGGTGTGTGGATGCCGAGTGGTTTTCATCTTGCGATAGAACTGGCCCTCGACTGCAGAGACGTTGACGATGTGCTTATCGCGGGTGGGTGTGCGCAACATCAGTTGCTTCAAGCGAGCGTTCAACACGAATGGCGCGACGGCGTTGACCAATTGAGTTTCCAGCAGCTCGACTGACGAGACCTCCGCCAAGGTAAGCCGCCACGAGTTGCGCCCGCGCAGATCGACCTGCTGTAGGTCTTGGTCGAGTCGCCCCTCCGGAAACAGGTGATGGGCGGGACTGAACTCATCGGCGAGTAATGGCAACTGCGACAACTCGGCCGAGTGGGTGAGACCTGCGAGTCGGTTCTGGACCACCACTGGCAACGCAGTCTGCGACTCGGTCTCCGCCGCCATCATGTGGCGATAGAACTCGGGCGGCCGACGCACGGTTTGGCAGGCGTTGTTGATGATGAAGTCGAGTTGCGTGCGTGTCGTCAGCAGGTGTTCACAGAACGCTTCAACACTGGGCGTGTGTCGCAAATCGAGCCCGAAGATCTCGAGTCGATCGCCCCAATCTTCGAAGTCTGCTTCGGCGGCGTAACGGGACGCCGAGTCGCGCGGAAATCGAGTCGTCACGATCAGTTGTGCACCGGCGCGCAGAAGCTTCAGACCAGCCTGATAACCGATCTTGACCCTGCCTCCGGTCAGCAATGCGACACGGCCGCTCAGGTCGGCGGTCTCGGTGCGTTTGACCTCGTTGTAGTCACCGCATGCCTGGCACATCTGGTCGTAGAACGGATGCACAGACACGTACTTCTGTTTGCAGACGTAGCAATGCAGCGGTTGCTCGACAGTGCGGTCGTGTTCGCCGGAGCCGAGCTCGGCGCGGGCAGGAAACACGTTGGGTGACACGTACACGTCCTTGGCGCGGAGCGTGCGAATCACAGTCTGATTACGTACTTCTTCGTCGCGACTCACTCGCGTCGAGCGATCATGCTTCAACTTCTGCTTTGCCCGCTGACGGCGTACTTCGATATCGGGCTGGAAGACTGCACCAGCAGCAGTGAGTAGAGCGGTCCGTTCTTCGAGTGGCAGCGCCTGCAACAAGTCGCGGTCGGCGATGATCGTCTCGAGCGTCTCGCGCAGTTGGCGTAGTCGTGCAGCGACGTCGTCACCGTGCGCGGTCTCGTGCGCTCGCGCGTCCATACCGGCGAATGTACCGGTACGTTCACCCTCATGGACCATGCCGGGCGCTTCGTGGAACTGGTCAATCAGCCAGTACCGCAGGCCCATCTCGACTTGATGGCGGCTCTAATTGGTGCGTCCTTCGAGCCGACCGACGTGGACAGCGTTCTGCTCGCGCTCGACCAGTTAGCCGCGGAGTGTTCGCCGACGTTCGACTCGATTCTCGCAACGTTGTTCGAATCTGGCCGGCTACGCGGCAACAGTTCCGACTACGGCGACCCGCGTAACTCGTATCTGCACAGGGTCATCGAGCGAGGAATAGGAATTCCAATCACACTCAGCGTGTGTGCCATCGAGGTCGGACGCCGCTTGGGGGTGCCAATCGCCGGCGTCGGGCTGCCTGGGCACTTCCTCGTTGTTTGCGAGGGCGTGTACGCCGACCCGTTTCATGGCGGCGAAAGGTATACGCCCGACGAACTCGAGCCAGCGTGGCGACGAATCACCGGAATGGCCACGGGGCTCGATCGGCGCCTCGTGCAACCAACGCATACTCGATCGATCTTGTTGCGCATGCTCAATAACCTGAAGAACACGATGGTGGCTATCGACGAACCCCTGCAGTTGCAGGTACTCGCCAGGTTGCGAGCGGCGTTTCCCGAACTGGCCAGCGAGCAGAGCGAACACGCTCGTTGGCTGCGACACTGGAACTGATGACGCAACTCACTGCTGGCCACCCAATCGAGAAACCGCACTTTCCGGTTGGTCGTCGCACCATTCTGCTGACGGACAAGTCCCGTGCAGTCAGCGACAACCCGAACAGCGGCGGTCGACTACTTGGCGTCGACATTTGGTATCCGGCAGTTGCCAGCGCGACCAAGCGCAGCATCTACGAACTGCTGCCGGGCATCGCGTACGAGGCCGCACATGCGCAACACGAGCCGGCAGCGCGCGCCGGCGAGTTTCCACTCGTTCTGTTCTCGCACGGCCGCACTGGAATGCGCATCTCTTATGCGTTCCTTTGCGAGGCACTCGCGGCGCGCGGGGCGATTGTTGTTTCGGCCGACCATCCAGGCGATGTACTTGTGGATTGGCTGCTTGGCAATAACGACGACGACCGCACCAACGAAGTCAACCGCGTGGCCGACGCGCACTTCCTGTTACACGAAATGCTGAACGGAAGTCCCGCGGTGCCCGTCGACATTCTGAATGCGATCGACCACGAGCGCATTGCGCTCGCTGGCCACTCTTACGGCGCGTACACAGCCTTCGCGACAGTCGCCGGCAGCAGGGGAGTGGCGGCGCACGACCGTGTACGCGCCGTTGTAGGGCTGCAGCCATACACGCGCACGATGAGCGACGGTCTGCTCGGCCGCATTGCGCTGCCAACCCTGATGGTTGTCTCGCTGCAGGATCGCACCACGCCGCCGGAAGTCGATGCCGAGCGCCCCTGGGCTTTGCTGCGCGGTCACCCGACGTGGCGGCTCGACCTTGAGGGCGCTGGGCACCATGCGAGCAGCGACATCGCGTTGTATGCCGAACTCGTCGCGCACGTACCCGACGTTCCCGACAGGGTGCGCGAGTACCTCGAGTTCACTTCCAGCAGTTCTGAACCAGCAGGGGGCAGATCGTGGCGCGAGCTGTTAGCAACTCAGATTGAAACGATCTGGGCGTTCCTGCAGATTGCGCTGGATATCGATACCGAGACGGGGCACGCCGAAGCCGAGCGACTCGACACCCTGCCTGGCGTGACGCTGCGTCGCCGCAGTTAAACGTGACTACGACACGACTACGAACGCGACTACAAGGCGACGAGCGTCGCGAGCACATCGCTGGCCGCGAGACCTCGATCGTCGAACACCGACGAATGGCTGACTGGACCACCGCTCATCGCCGCAGCGGCCACACCGATCGCCGCTTGCAGGTCGCGAATGTTGCGCGGTGGCGGGAAGTATTCGTCTTCGTCGGTAACGCGCTCGTGGAAGACACCCTCGCGTGGAGAGATGCGAGCGATGATCGCGTCGACTAGTTCTTCCGGCGCGGACGCACCAGCCGTGACGCCGACGGTGCCGGAAAGGTCGTCGGGCAACTCCTCGGCACCATTGACGCGGTACACGCGCGGGCAGCCTGCTTCCATCGCCAACTTCTCGAGCGCGCGTGTGTTTGAAGAGTTCGCCGAGCCGATCACCACGATCGCATCACAACGCGGTGCCATTGCCATCAGCGCTGATTGCCGATTGGTAGTCGCGAAGCACAAGTCGCTGCGACCGGGTGACCACACGTTGGGGTAGCGCTCGCGCACGGCAACCGCGACACCCTCCCAATCACGATGCGAAAGCGTCGTCTGTGCCAACAACGCGACCGGTTCGGTGAACGCCGGCAGCGCCAACACTTCCGCGACACTTTCGACTCGACTCATCGCGTGTGGTGCCACGGCGATAGTGCCGACCGCTTCCTCGTGGCCCTCATGGCCGACGTACACGATGTGATACCCCTTGCCAGCGCGCACCTTTACCTCGTGGTGCACTTTGGTTACGAGCGGGCACACCGAGTCGACGACATAGCTGCCGCGGGCACGAGCTGCGACAACTACATCGGGTGCCGAGCCGTGAGCCGACAGCATGATCGGGCAACCCGGGGGGACATCGGCGATGTCGTCGACGAAGATGACTCCCTGCGCCTCAAAGCGCTGCACCACTATCTTGTTGTGCACGATCTCGTGGTAGCAGTAGACCGGCGGGTCGAAGGTGCGCACCATCCATGCGAGCGCCTTGATCGCCATCTCGACGCCTGCGCAGAACCCTCTTGGCTCGGCGAGCAGCACGCGATCGACGTTCACACCAAGGAACGCTAGCGGCGCACCCAGGTAGCCTGAGATGCCATGTCTTTGCCCGTCGTTGTCGCTATCGCGCCTGGGTCCGCCGCCGAACGGGCCGGGGTTGCTATTGGCGACTCCGTGGTCACGATCAACGGTAAGGCCCCACGCGACGTCATCGAGTGGCGCTATGCCGCTGACGAAGCCGATCTTTCGCTGGAAGTGCTGCGCGGTGGGCTGGAACTGACGCTGGAGGTGGCCAAGCGAGCGGGCGAACCGCTGGGCGCCGAGGTATCGAGCGCTGTGTTCGACCGAGTGCGCACGTGCGATAACCACTGCGAGTTCTGCTTCATCTACCAATTGCCTAAGGGGCTGCGGAAGAGCCTGTACCTCAAGGACGACGACTACCGACTGAGCTTCCTGTACGGCAACTTCACAACACTGACTCGCTTCACAGAGGCCGATCTTGAACGAGTCGTCACCGAACGACTCTCGCCGTTGCATGTCAGCATTCACGCCACCGACCCCGATGTGCGCAGCCGGATGCTGAAGAACCCACGCGGCGCGATGAGCCTGCGTTGGTTGCGAGCACTGCTCGATCACGACATCACTGTGCGCGGACAGGTCGTGCTGTGTCCCGGCGTCAACGACGGTCTTGTCTTCGCTCGCACGATGGCAGGCGTTCTCGACGAATATCCCGAGCTCGAGTCGGTCGCAGTAGTGCCACTGGGGCTTAGCCGCTTCAACAATGAAGCATCAATGCGCGAGCACACCGTCGGGGAAGCGCAAGCAATCGTCGACACAATCGAGGCGTGGCAGCAAGTGTTCTTGCGCGCGATCGGGCGACGGATGGTTTTCGCAGCTGACGAGTATTACCTGATGGCCGGTCGCCCCTTTCCGGAAGCCGACGCATACGAGGGCTTCTCGATGCATGAAGACGGCATCGGCATGGCGCGCACGTTCGAGCTCGAGTTCAACGGTGCGGTTGCATCGGCAACCGGTGTGCAAAGTGGATTCTTCGCCGCTGTCGATGGCGCGCCGGCGAGTGGCTATCGCGCACCGCGTAACCCTGCGGGGGACACTGGGTTACGCGCGCAGGAAAGCACGCCGGTTCGCATCGGCAGGCGCGACGCCGCCCCGATTGCGATCCTCACTGGCGAGTTCGGCGCACGCATCATCGAACCATTGGTGCGCACGCTTGGCCGCGACGATGTGCGCGTCGTGCCGGTACCGAACGACTTCTTCGGTGGCAACACCGCGGTCACCGGTCTGATGGTTGGCGCCGACGTTGCCCGCACGCTCAAGGCGCAGCCTGCTGGCCATCGTTATCTGTTGCCCGATGTCTGTCTTAGCGAGGGCCGCTTCCTCGATGGAACGACGGTGCTCGACTTGCCACACGTCGTCGAGGTCGTGCCAACCGACGGCATCTCACTTCGCCAAGCGCTCGGCGCCCGCTCGTTGGAGTCCGTCTCATGACATTGCCAACAGTCGTCATCGTCGGTCGCCCCAACGTCGGCAAGAGCACGCTGTTCAACCGCATTGTCGGCGAGCAAGTCGCGATTGTCGAAGACCGCCCCGGTGTTACGCGCGATCGCAACGAGACCGAAGCCGAGTGGCTGGGGCATCACTTCCTGCTGGTCGACACGGGCGGCTGGTTACCCGACGGTGGATCGGTGCTCGACGAGAAGGTCAGTCGCCAGGTCGAGGCCGCTGTCAAGACGGCCGACGTCGTGCTCTTCCTCGTCGATGCCGCCGTCGGACTCACCGACGACGATCAATCACTGGCCAACTGGTTGCGCCGCATCACGGCCCCGGTGCTGATGGTCGCGAACAAAGCCGACAACGAACGCCGCGAGAACGACCGCTGGGAGTTCATGTCTTTGGGTATCGGCGAGCCGATTCCAGTTAGTGCGCTGCACGGCCGCCGCGCTGGCGACCTGCTCGACGAAGTCGTCGCGTTATTGCCCGGCAGCGATCAGCCGACCGATGACGAACTGATAGTCGATGGTCCCGAGCCACTGTGGAATCCGAACGACGTCCCACCGCCGCGCGTTGCAATCGTTGGGCGTCCGAACGTCGGCAAGAGCACGCTGTTCAATCGATTGGTCGGTGAAGATCGCTCGGTTGTGCATGACATGGCTGGCACCACGCGCGATGCCATCGACACGCTCGTGGACACGCCCGATGGCCCGATCGTGTTCGTGGATACCGCGGGCATGCGCCGCCGCAGTCGCATCGACGATTCGGCCGAGTACTACTCAATGGTGCGTGCGTTGCGAGCAATCGACGGCAGCGACATTGCGCTATTGGTGATCGACGCGACTGAGGGTGTGACCAATCAGGATCAGCGGCTCGCCGAGCGCGTCGATGCCGCTGGCTGCCCGATTGTCGTGATGCTGAATAAGTGGGAGCTCGTCGACGATGCCGAGCAACGGCTGAAGATTGCGGCCGAGGTCCAACGGCAGCTTTACTTCGTCGGTGACGCGCCAATCTTGAAGATCTCAGCGCTGACGGGCAAGGGCGTCAACAAGTTGCGACCAGTGCTGCAGAACGCGATCGAGCAGTATCACCGTCGGGTTCCGACCCGCGACGTCAATCGCGTGATCTCCGATGCTCAGCAGCGCCAACCTGCTGGCCACGGACTGAAGGTGATGTACGCGCTGCAGGGTGCCACCGATCCGCCGACGTTCACGCTGTTCGTCAACCGCGAATTGCCGGCCACGTACCTTCGCTACCTGGAGCGCAGTATCCGTGAGGCGTTCGAGTTTGGTTCAACACCGATCAAACTGCGCGTGCGTAAGCGAAGCGAGTAAACGTCGTGCCGTGGTGCGAGGAGTGCGCCAAGTACTGGACGCCGTCTGCGATGAACGAGGACGGAACTTGTCCTGCGTGTGGACGTGAGGTCACGGCTCAGCAACCGATCACGGCAAAGAATCTGAACCTGCATCGCTTGGCGGCCGGCGAAGGTGGCAACGAAGAAGATATGAAGGCGCCGTGGCACTTCAAGCTGATGATGGTGATGCTTGGCGCATACCTTATTTACCGAGTCGTCTACCTCTTCATCTAGTCCGGTAGGCTCGCCGACGCATCACAACTAAACGGGCTGTGGCGCAGCTTGGTTAGCGCGCTTGTCTGGGGGACAAGAGGCCGGGAGTTCAAATCTCCCCAGCCCGACAATTGATGGCCGAGGTAGATCTTCACCTCTAGGTTCGCCTCTAGATTCACTTCTATGTGTGGCCGCTTTGTGTCGTCGAGCTCGGCCGACGCTATTTCGAAGTTCTTCGGTGCCTCGTTCGAGGGCGAGGCCTTACCGGCAAACTTCAACGTCGCTCCGACGCAAGATGTGCTGGCCGTGCTTGCCAGCGCGGATGGCGCACGCACGGTGCAGACCTTTCATTGGGGGCTGGTGCCGAGTTGGGCAAAGGACACCAAGATTGGTTCCAAGATGATCAACGCACGCTCGGAAACGATCGCCGAGAAGCCAGCGTTCAAGGGACTGTTCAAGAAGCATCGTCTCCTCATACCTATGGACGGCTTCTACGAGTGGCAGCAGGGGATTGAGGGTGGGCCGGTCACGAAGGCAGGCAAGCTGATGAAGCAACCAATGTTCATCCATCGCGCTGATGGCGAGCTACTTGCGGTCGCGGGCTTATGGGCGACCTGGCGCGATCGCACAGCCGGCCCGGATGCGCCGTGGCTGCACAGCTGCACCGTGATCACGACTGAGGCCAACGAGACGATGACACCGGTTCACGACCGCATGCCGGTGATCCTGCCGGAAACTCGTTGGCGCGAATGGCTCGACCCCACCAATGGCGATACCGCCGCGCTAAAGCGCTTGCTGGTTCCTGCGGCGAACGACGTCTTGACTATGCATGCGGTCAGTACAGAAGTGAACAACGCTCGCAACGTCGGCCCTCAGCTGATCGAGCCGTTGCCCACTCCCGCTTAGACGGCTGTCAGCGCAGCTCGAATCGCTTCTGCGACAGCTTCCATCTCTGCTCGGTCGGAGTTGCTTGCCGCGGTCGCAAAGTCGAACTGGCCGATGTGCGTGGTCGGCACAACATGGATATGGGTATGCGGCACCTCGTAACCGGCGATGATCAAGCCGACTCGTTCGCACGCCAGAGCGGCTTGCTGCGCCAGCCCGATGCTCTGCGCCACGGCGAAAAGATGCGCGGCGAGATCCGCCGGGAGGTCGATCCAATGGTCGACCTCGGCGATCGGCACGACAAGTGTGTGACCAGGCGCAAGCGGGTTGACCGACAGGAACGCCACGCAACGGTCGTCGCGGTGAACGAATGTGCCGGGGATCTCGCCATTGATGATGCGAGTGAAGACCGTTGCCATCAGTCCGGCATGGTACTTGTACGCTCGCACGCGATGGACGCCACCGAAGCAACCGCGGGCAAAACAGAACAGCTGTCGTCGCATAAGTACCTAACCGCACCGAACGCATTCACCCTGGCTCGGCTGTGCTGCATTCCGCTCTTTCTGTGGATGTTGTGCGGGCGCGACAACCTGGCCGGGGCAGCGTTCCTGTTGGGCGGTCTCGGTGCTACCGATTGGGTAGATGGTTGGCTGGCTCGGCACTTCAACCAGACGAGCGAGTTCGGCAAGATGTTCGATCCCACAGCCGATCGACTGCTGTTCATCGTCGCCATCACCGGCATCCTCATCAAGGACATCGAACCTGTGTGGTTCTTCTGGGTAGTAATTGCGCGTGAGGTGATCGTCGGCGGCACAATCGCGATTGCGACCCTCGCCTTCAAGATGAAGCGCTTCGACGTCACCTGGTGGGGCAAGACCGCGACCTTTCTGTTGATGTTCGCCATACCCGGATTCATGCTGGGCGCGTCCGACTTCGCCGGGCACAAGCTGTTTCTGATCGCCTCATGGGTTCTTGCCATTCCTGGCTTAGCGCTCAGCTACTACACCGCGCTCGCGTACGTCCCGACGATTCGAGCCAGCGTGAAGGCTGGCCGTTTAGGTGGCGGTAAAGGGCCGGCAAACGAGCGCGGCTAGCCTGGTCACATGCAGGTTCCAGCGCACCTCCGTTACACGAGCGACCACGAATGGGTGGCCATCACAGGCAGCAAGGTTCGGGTCGGAATTACCGACTACGCGCAAGATGCCCTTGGCGACATCGTCTACGTGCAAGTACCTGCGGCGGGCAGCACCGTGTCAGCGGGCGACGCGTTCGGCGAAGTAGAGAGCACTAAATCGGTAAGCGATATCTACGCGCCGGTTTCGGGTTCCGTTGTCGCTGTCAACGAAGCACTGGCCAAAGCTCCCGAGTCCGTCAACTCGGATCCTTATGGCGACGGATGGCTGTGCGAGATCGAATGCAGCGATCTGAGTCAGCTCGACGGGTTGCTTGACGCCTCGGCGTACCAGTCACTCATCGCGGGATAGTCTGCGGCGATGGCCTACGTGTTCTGCAACCACTGCGGGCACCGAAACCCGCCCGAGTCGGGCTTCTGCTCTTCGTGTGGTGGAGTGCTAGATCACATTGATGATCACACCATCACGATCGCGAAGGTCGATCCGCTACAGGATGCGCCAGGTCCCGACGACGACATCGTCGTCAACTTGCGTGAGCTGTCGACTACCTCAGCGTCACTCGTCGTTCGCAACGGCCCGCAAGCCGGTGTTGCACTCACGATCGATACCGACGTCACACGTTTGGGGCGTGCCACCGATTGCGAAGTCAGCCTCGACGACATCACAGTTTCGCGTTGGCATTCCGAGATCTTGCGCGACGGCGACGAATACCGCGTGCGCGACGCCGGCTCGCTCAACGGCACGTATGTAAACGGCGAACGAATCGATGAGGTCGCGCTTCATCAGGGCGACGAGTTGCAGGTAGGCAAGTTCCGAATGGTTTTCTTCCACAAGGGCGACGGTTGATCGGGGTGGGAGACCGTCCGTATCTATCGATCGGCGAAGTCTTAGGGATGCTGCTTGAGGAGTTCCCCGATGTCAGCATCTCCAAGATTCGCTTCCTTGAGAGCCAAGGGCTGATCGACCCAGAACGCACGCCGTCGGGTTATCGAAAGTTCTACGACGCCGACGTCGATCGCCTGCGCGTGATTCTCCGCGAGCAACGGCAAAACTTCCTTCCGCTGCGCGTGATTCGCGATCGGCTTGAGAGTGGCCAGATCGACGACAGTGGCCCGATGACGCCGCCACGGGGTCTGCGAAACGTCACGGTCCTAGAGCCCGACCATCAGACCACGACCGGCGGCTTGTTCGATGAGACCGGCGAGCTGGTTGTACCAGCAGGCACCGTCGTACCTACTGCGCATCATCCAGCCGCGCAGGCACGAGCCGCGTCGGCAGCAACAACGACTATCGCAACCGCTTCGCCGACCCCGCCTGCACCGCTGCGATCGGCGCCGACAATTGCGGCGAGCGCGCCAACACCGCCAACGCCGCCAACACCCCCAACAGCGTCGCCGACGCCACCGTCGCCAAACCCCGCGCAGAACGGTCGCCTGCAATCACCCGCATCAGCGGTCGGCGCCGTTCATGGGGAAGCATTGCTTGGTAACGAGCTTTGTGCGCGCGCTGGCATCACGAGCTCGCAGTTAGCAGATCTTGTCTCGTTCGGTGTTGTCGTTGGCACCGGCAAGGGAGCGAATGCGTTGTACTCGGCCAGCGACGTTGCGATTGCCACGTCCGCCGCTGGCTTTCTTGCGCGCGGAGTGGACGCGCGCCACCTTCGCCAATGGCGACGCTCGGCAGAAACCGAAGCCGCGTTGTTCGAGCAGTTGATATTGCCGCTGATTCGGCAACGGAATCCGCAGAGTCGCAAACTGGCGGCCGCTTCGCTGCGCGAGTTATCGGCGCTCGGTAGCGATTTGCGCGCCGCCATCCTGACGGCTGCGCTGCAGCAACATCTCGAACCCTGATCGCCTTACTGCCGGATACGCTCACCGACGTGATCCGCCTAGAGCTGCTGGGAGTACGCGTCGAGTTGCCCGCGAACACTCCGGTCGTCATGCTGCGCGAAGATCGCCCAGAAGCAGCTCGAGTTCTTCCGATCCTCATCGGCGGGCCGGAAGCGTCGGCCATCCACAGCGCCATGGAAGGCATCGCGCCGCCCCGGCCATTGACGCACGACCTGTTGGTAACGGTGCTGCAATCGCTCGGCGCCACGCTGCAGCGAGTCGTGATCACCGAAGTCCGCGAGCACACCTTCTTCGCCGAGCTGCACCTGCGTACGCCAGCGGGTGAATCGGTGATTTCGTGTCGTCCGAGCGACGCCATTGCACTCGCCGTCCGCACCGGCACCCCGATCTTCGCTGAAGAGGCGTTGCTCGACGAGGCCGCTGTCGAACCGACGATTGTCGATGAGGGCGACGATGAGGAAGCGATTCTCGACGAGTTCCGCGACTTCCTCGACGACATCAGTCCCGACGATTTCGCTAGCTGATTCCGCCAGTAAGCGGCCTCGACCCTCGCGCGTACCGCGCGATTGCTCGCGCGAAGAGTGCTTGACGGATCGGCACCACAGTCGTACGATGGCGTGCCGGTTACACGGGCGTAGTTACCAGCGTGTGATCCGGAAGTAGGCCCGACTGGCGGGTAAATGGCGGGAACAGAGAGGCAGCAATGACCACGATTGAGAACGGTTTCAGCGGCAGCAAGACGGCGAGTGTGGTCGGTATTTCGTATCGCCAACTGGACTATTGGGCGCGTACCGACCTGATTCGACCTTCGCTCTGCGATGCAGCTGGCAGTGGCAGTCGTCGCCTCTACAGCTATCGCGATCTCCTCGAGCTGCGAGTGATCAAGAGCTTGCTCGATGCAGGCATCAAGCTGGAATCGGTGCGTAAAGCGTTCACGTATCTGCGCCAGCAAACCGACACCGACATCGCGGCCGCCACGCTCGTCATCAGCGGCACCGACGTCCTGCTGTGCGACGGCGATCAGTTGATCGACATCGTACGCAAGGGTGGCCAGGGCGTGCTGAACGTGCTCGCCATCGGCGGCGTGAAGCTGGACCTCGATAACGAGTTGGTGCTGCTCGCTAAGCCAGATGCCGTCGGCGCGCAGGCCGTGTGATGACCGAATTCGAGCACAGTCCGCTCGATACGCAACATCGTCAGCTCGGCGCAAAGATGGTGCCCTTCGGTGGCTGGGAGATGCCAGTGGCATACCCCGGTGGCACGCTCGAGGAACACCTCGCGTGTCGCAACGATGCTGTCGTGTTCGACGTGTCGCACCTCGGCACCGTTCGAGTCTCTGGACCAGATGCGCTCGACAATCTGCAACGAGCGTTCACCAACGACTTAGGCAAGATCGAGCCCGGCCGCGCGCAGTACACGCACCTGCTCGATGAGGCCGATGCATCCGTGCTCGACGACATCATCATCTGGTGGCTGCGCGACGACGTGTTCGACGTGATGCCGAACGCATCCAACACCGACGGTGTGCGCGCCGCGATCGGCGGCACAGAGACAACGCGTAGTCGCGCCGTGCTAGCGGTGCAGGGACCGAAGGCGAAGGAACGTCTCGCGACCGTTTTCCCGGCAGCAGCCGCAGTCGGCCGCTTCCGCGTGCAAGAAGTCGCGTGGGGGAACGTGCGCTGCGTAGTTGCAGGCACCGGGTACACCGGCGAATCGGGTGTCGAGATCGCGGTGCCGGTTGAATCGGCCGCAGCGCTGTGGGATGCAGTCGTGTCGTGCGGCATCGTTCCCGCTGGCCTAGGCGCACGCGACACGCTGCGCCTCGAAGCGGGCCTGCCGTTGCACGGCCACGAACTAGGCACTGGCATCACAACGCTGCAAGCCGGCCTCGGTTGGGTAGTCGCGTGGGACAAGGAAACCTTCCAAGGTCGCGCGGCGCTCGCCGCCGAGCGCGACAGGGGAGTGAGTCGCCTACTGCGCGGCATAACCACCGAAGGCCGCCGACCAGCACGTGCCGACTGCAGTGTCCTGCTAGGCGACAAGCCGATCGGCACAGTCACCAGTGGCAACTTCTCGCCAGTGCTTGAGCACGGAATCGCGATGGCGTTCCTGCCGCCAACAATCGAAGACGGCACAGAAGTAAGCATCGACGTCCGCGGCACAGCCCTGCCAGGCAAGGTCGTACCAATGCCCTTCGTAGCCAAGAAGAAGTCGTAACCGGCGCCTGAAGTCGTGGCGATCATGCCGCGCACCTTCGTGGTGGGCCGTTGGTCATGGTGGTTCCGTCTGGGTGGGTGATGGTGAGTTGTCGGTCGTTGTCGAGGTGGAGTTGCCATCCGCCGGTGTGTACTGCGGTGTGATGTTTCACGCAGATGGGCAGCAGGTTGTGTAGGTCGGTGAGGCCGCCGTGGCGCCACCAGTGCACGTGGTGAATCTTGCAAAGGTCGAAGCGGGCAGCGCAGCCAGGAATCGCGCACGTCGAGTACGTCGCGCGTAACGCCCGTCGTTGTGCTCGGTTGGCGAGACGCGTGGTGCGACCAAGGTTGAGCTCGCCGGGCGCGTGCAACACGACTCCGTTGCGCACAATCACGGCGTACACGTCGGCGGTGCCGAACAGGTCGATCAGCACGCGGTGGGGGATCTCGACGGGAAGACCCCAGTCGATTGTCGGTTCACCGGTTGCCGGGTCGGGGTCGGTGGTGTCGACCACGACCACGACTTCGGGTTTGCCGAGGCGGAGACCTTCGCCGTTGATGAGCCGCATGATCGCGTGTGCTCGCAGAAAGGCCTGTTTCTCGACCGGGTCGGTGGGGCAGCCATCGGGCGTTTTGTCGTGGAACAGGTCTTCGGTGGCCGCGTTGATCTTGTTGTGCAACAGCAGCCCGGTGACCGGATCGAGAGTCAGGGTGAAGGTGTGCATGCCTGACTGCAGGTCGGCGCGCCGGGTCAGTCGTACTGCTTGGCGTTGACGCTCGAGACGCTCCATCCCGTCGTCGGTGGCCAAGCGTCGTTCCTCGGCGCGCAGCGTTCGGCCGAACTCGTCGGGCGTCGAGTTAGCTGCGATAGCAACCAGCCGCTGTTGATCGGCGAGCAACTTCGCCTGCTGGCCACTATCGAGACGACGCAAACTGATGCCGAGCTGGTCGAGATGCCCTGCAGCGACGGAGCCGCCGGCGAAGGCTTTGGCGAATGCCGGTGCCTTGTTGGCGGTGTCGGCGCGTTCGACGATCCGTTCGGCGTCGCGGGTGTCGGATCGTGACGCCTTAGCCATCACATCTTCTGGAACTGCGCCCATCTTGTCGAGTGCTTGTGCGTAGGCGACCTGCTGCGCATCGCACCACGTCGCAAGCCGCGTAACCGCGGTGATCGCCGCCACTACAACCTCACGGTCGACGGTGGTCGCGTTGGCTGTGACAGCGGTGTCGTATAACTGCATGAACTGGTCACGTTGCACGCGCATCACCTCCGGAACCGTCTCAAGTGGGTTGAGGTCGCACTCCTGGGAAGGAGAGCGACGATAGGTTCTCGGGGAAGCGAGAATTAGAACACTAGTTCGTAGATTCGAGAATTGCAACTCCAACCCAAAGAATTCTCGAAAATACTGGCGGCCTTCCTAGCCAGGGCCAAGGAGGTCCCACCGATTGCCCGCGATGTCGCGGAACACAGCGACCTCGCCGTAAGCCTCGGCACGCCGTGGCGACACGAACTCGACACCCGCGTTCACCATTCGCTGATAGGCCGACTCGAAGTCGTCGACGCGAAGAAAGAACCCGACTCGGCCGGCCAGCTGGTTGCCGACGGCGGCGCGCTGCAGGTCGCCGTCCGCCTGAGCGAGCAGGATTCCTGCGCCGCCGTCGACGGGTCGGACAACGACCCATCGCTTCGGTCTGCCGTCATTGGTCAGCGAGGGGGAGTCCTCAACCAACTCGAACGCGAGAGCCTCAGTGAAGAACGCAATCGCCACGTCGTAGTCGTCGACGATGATCGTCGTCAGTTCGATGCCCATCGACTACGCGTTCGCGTACGCCTCTAGAGGTTCGCAGCTGCACATCAGGTTGCGGTCGCCGTACGCGCTGTCGATGCGCGACACCGGCGGGAAGTACTTACTCGCCCGCACTGACCGCAGCGGATACGCGCCCAACTCGCGCGGGTACGGCCGGTTCCATTCACCCAGCAGATCGTCGGCGGTATGCGGTGCCATCCGCAACGGACTTTCCTCCAACGGCCACTCGCCAGCCGCGACACGATTGATCTCGGCGCTGATCGCAAGCATCGCGTCGCAGAAGCGATCGAGTTCGTGCAGCGTCTCGCTCTCGGTTGGCTCGATCATCAGCGTGCCTGAAACAGGGAAGCTCATCGTCGGCGCGTGAAAGCCGAAGTCGATCAACCGCTTAGCAACGTCGTCGACCGTCACGCCTGTCGCCTTCGTAATGGCCCGAACGTCGACGATGCACTCGTGGCCAACGCGTCCGTGCTCGCCCATGTACAGCACAGGGAAGGCATCGTTCAGTCGGCTCGCTACATAGTTCGCATTCAGGATCGCGGCTGCAGTCGCAGCGCGCAGACCTTCGCCACCCATCAACGCGATGTACACCCACGAGATAGGAAGAATTCCCGCCGAACCGAACGGGGCCGCCGACACTGGACCGACCGCGGAAGCACCTGCAGCCGCGAGCGGGTGACCCGGCAGGAACGCCGCAAGGTGCGCACGCACTGCGACTGGCCCGACGCCCGGCCCGCCGCCGCCGTGGGGAATGCAGAACGTCTTGTGCAAGTTGAGGTGGCTGACATCGGCGCCGAACTTGCCCGGGCGAGCGAGCCCAACGAGTGCATTTAAGTTCGCGCCGTCGACGTACACCTGACCACCGAACTCGTGAACTAAATCGCAGATCTCGGTGATGCGCTCCTCGAACACGCCGTGAGTCGACGGATACGTCACCATCGCCGCAGCCAACTGCGCACCGGCGGTTGCGGCATGTTTGCGCATGTCGTCGAGATCGATGTTGCCGGCGTCGTCGCAGGCGACAACGACCACCTTCATCCCAGCCATCACCGCGCTAGCCGCGTTGGTGCCATGAGCACTCGACGGAATGAGGCACACCGTTCGCCCGGCATCGCCGCGGCTGTGGTGATACGCCCGAATCGCTAACAGTCCAGCGAGTTCGCCCTGACTACCCGCGTTGGGCTGCAGGCTGACGGCGTCGTAACCGGTAATCGCAACCAGCATCGCTTCTAACTGATCGATCATCACGCGATAGCCAACGGTCTCGTCGTCGGGCGCGAAGGGATGCACGTTCGCGAACTCTGGCCAAGTGACCGGAACCATCTCGGCAGCAGCGTTCAACTTCATCGTGCATGACCCCAGCGGAATCATCGTCCGGTCGAGCGCTAGGTCTTTGTCCGCCAACCGGCGCAAGTACCGCAGCATCTCGTGCTCGGTGTGATGACTGTTGAACACACCCTGAGTAAGGAACTCAGTCGAGCGCCGAACCCGAATGCCGTCGTGCTCAGCGGCAACGTCGGCGCCAGCTTCACCAGCACCAAACAGCGCCAGTACGCCGTTGACGACCGCAATCGTGGTGGTCTCGTCGAAGCTGAAGGCCACATGCCCTGCGTCGACACGGCGAAGATCGAGTCCTGTCTCGCGACCGGCTTCGACAACGGCATCCGCGTCACAAGCGACGCACAACGTGTCGAACCAACTGTCGTGTGCCAGCGTGCGACCTGCCGCACGAAGCGCAACCGCGGCGACGCTTGTCAGCCGATGGATGCGTTCGGCGATGCGCTGCAACCCCTGCGGCCCGTGCCAGCACGCGTACATGCTGGCCATGTTCGCCAGCAAGACCTGCGCGGTGCAGATGTTCGAAGTCGCCTTCTCGCGACGAATGTGTTGCTCGCGCGTTTGCAACGCGAGCCGCATTGCAGGGCGGCCTGCAGTGTCGGTGCTAACGCCAACCAGTCGGCCGGGAAGCGACCGCGCCATGGCCTCGCTCGTCGCGATGAATGCCGCGTGCGGACCACCGAAGCCCATCGGCACGCCAAAGCGTTGGGCGGAACCGATCGCGATGTCGGCACCCAACTCGCCTGGGGGAGTGATTGCAACGCACGCCAGCAGGTCGGTCGCAACGACTACGACGGCACCCGCGGCGTGTGCGCGCTCGATGAGCCCGCGCCAGTCGGGCACGGCACCCGTCGACGTCGGCAGACTTAGGAGCAACCCGAATCCGGCCGGTATGTCGTTGGCAAGCGCGGCATCGTCAACGATGGTGATGTCGATGCCTATAGGTTCAGCGCGCGTGCGCAGCACCGCGATCGTCTGCGGATGCGTATCGGCGTGCACGAGAAACGCATCGCTCTCGCTCTTTGAGATGCGCCGCGCCATCGTCATGGCTTCGGCCGCCGCAGTTGCCTCGTCAAGTAGCGACGCGTTGGCAAGCGCGAAGCCAGTGAGGTCGGCGACCATCGTCTGAAAATTCAGCAGCGCCTCGAGCCGGCCTTGGCTGATTTCTGGTTGATAGGGCGTGTACGCCGTGTACCACGCCGGGTTCTCGAGCACGTTGCGCTGAATCACCGGTGGCGTGATCGTTCCGTAGTAGCCCTGGCCGATCAGGCTGGTGCGCGCAACATTGCGATCGGCAAGCGCGCGCAACTCGGCGAGCACGTCGGTCACGGTGCGGCTACCGGGCATCGGCAACGCGTCGGCCATGCGAATCGAGCGCGGCACTGTCTCGGCGAGCAACTCGTCAAGCGAGTTGGCACCAATCGTGCGCAGCATGTGCGCCTGTTCGTCCGGCGTGGGGCCGATGTGGCGGCCGACGAAGTCGTCGAGACCGAACAGGTCGGCTAGTGCTGGGCGAGCGGAAGAAGAACTTGTCGTCACTCTTGTAGTCACTTGGGAAGCCTCCTGGCCTTGAACTGATGGCGCGCTTGAGTTGCTTCCCCCGCTGTCATTGTTGCCTGAGAGCTTTCTCCGTGAACGAACAAATGTCGTTCGCGAATTTCCCCTTCGGCGAGCCGGCGAACCGACTTCTTTCCAGCGTTGCCACACTCGGTCGGTCCGTTTGCCTGAGAGATTCCGGGGAGGTTGCTCCTTCGGCGCCCCGACGTTGGCAACGTCGGTGGCTCTCCCGGCCGAGTGTTGCGGCAGCAACCACCATACCTCGTTCCGTTATGGTCGCCGGATGAGCCCAATCGCGACCAGCGTCAAATCGCTGACGGTGCCGATCGGATACCTCGGTGGCCAGTGGATGCTGCACCCGGAAGTGCTCAAGCCGTGCCGCGACTTCGGGTACCCCCACGGCTACGCGTACTACGTCGCTGGCCGAGGTGGAGTACTCGGCGACGTCGATTCGGATGTGATCGCTGCGTCGTTTGGATTCTTCGAGCCGTCGCTCGTGCGCTTGATGTGGGATCTCGGAGTCGCCGTTGAAGGAGCCGCCGCAGCCGCCAAGCGCTACGGGGATGCGTGCGCACAGTTCGGCCGTACACGTTTGGCTGGCTTCGAAGGTGCCGAGCGTGTAAGCGAGTTAGCGGCCCGCGTAGCGGACAGCGTGGACATCACTGGGCTGCCTCTGTTTGCCGGCTGGCGCGCGCAGCCACGACCAGAAGATGCAGCAGGGAGCGCGGCGTTTCTGATGCACGTGCTACGCGAGCTTCGCGGAGGAGTCCACCTCGTGGCGGTCGTTGCGACCGGCCTCGGACCACGCGCCGCGGTGTTCGCTTCCGGCGGCGCTGAAAGGGCAAAACAACTCGGTTGGGCCGAGCCCTATGACGACCTCGCAGAAGTAACGAAGAAGCCAGCGGAAGACCTCACCGACGAAGTCTTGACTCGTCTTTACAGCGCCGTGCTCAGCGACGACGAAGCCGCTGAGCTGGCGCGATTGGTTGCAGATATGCGCGCGCACTTCGAAGCCAAATAGCTGGCGGCCTATAGCTCGCAGTCGCCGCCTTCGGTGTCAAACGGCGCCTCGCCGGCGTACATCGCTGTGACTTTCGTGAAGCTCGGATCAGGAAGCACCTGTGTATCGCCGGCCTCGTTCAGCCATTGGTGACCATCGCTAAACAGATCGAGAAATACGCCGTCGATGTCGCCTTGGCCCGTTGTCCTACAAGTAGCAAACGCGTTCATGTCCGGAAACTCGCTCCATGAACTACCGATCGTGACACCGGCGAGCGACCGCAATGCTGCCGTCGGGTCGTCGTAGCGCCAGCCGACGAAGGACAGCAACGCCTCGGCCTCACCGCCGAGGTTCACACAAAGGCTAGAAACCCAGCAGACCGTTCTGCCGACGGGGAAGTGATAGCCAACCCGCCCAACGTCCATGAAAACTCCCGAGTCCACGAGGCTGAAATCGGTGTAGTTCACGACAACGTCGCTGACTGGGGCACCCAGTTCAGCCGTTATCGCGCTGATCAACGCGGCCGGCGCGTCGCCGAACACGAACGAGCCGATGCCATCCTTTTTCAGTGCGAGCGCGGGCAGGGCGGGAACGGTCGGCGCGGGAACGCTAGGTGCAGTTTCCGGAACCGTCGCCTCGGGCGCGGTGGTTGCGGGGACGGTGTCCACCGGCACGGTGGTCGTGACATCCGACGAAGACGTGGTGACAGCTCCGGAATCACGGGTATCTGTGCACCCACCCCCGAGTGCCAGAACAACCGCCAGTCCAAGAGTGGAAGTAATTGACTGTTTCGTGGGGGTGCAATGCACGGCGAACTCCTTCAGTAACGGCCGTATTGGCCTCGTGGCTGATTTGAACCTCACGGGATACGCCTAAGGGTGACCTCGACGACGGCACCGTTGTCGGACTCGAACTGACGAACCAGCGTTGTGACGCCATCCCAGTGCACCCAAGCCGCGACGCGTATCACCCTGCGAGTGTTCATAGTGTGCGCACAGCTCGGCTCATACGACATGGTGAAGTCGATCGCTACGTCGCCGGCAACGGGTAGTCCGCTCGCCAACGAATCGGCTCCCCAAAAATCGCATCCGACCCACTGGACTCCTGCGCTCGACGTAGGTCCGACGATCAGTCGGCCGGTCACGTTTTCCATTCGGGGCGCGAGACGGTTGTTGCTGTCGCTGCCCGCAGAACTCCACCGCACCACCACGGCCTCCGCCGCCCACCCGTAACCGTTGGCCACAGGCGCACGATCGGTAGTCGCACTCAGCCGCGACGTGCGCGCCGAGTATGGATAGCTAGCGACGGGGTCAGCATCGAGGTCGACGGCAAGTAGAACGTCGAACTCGTAGGTGGTTCCCGGACAAAGCCCCGAGACGGTGATCGTCTTGCGGTCGCTAAGAGTGATGTTGTGGACCGACACCTGTGGGCATTGCTCTTCCGTCGCATAACGCGCCCGCGCGGTGACGTCGACGCCGACAGGGCGGTCGATTCGCAAGTGCACGTCAATTGCCGTCGTCGGGTTGGCCGTATTTGGCGTTGCATAGGCACCGACCACATCGAGCACTGGCTCGAGCGCGTAGGTTGCCTCGGTCACGGGCGGCGGCGGTGTAGAGACTCCCCATGGGTCGATACTCCAACGTCGGGTGTCGCGGTCGCCGAAGTGCCTCGGGCCGACCGGAACAAGCTGAGGCAGATCCGCATACGGTTTGCGGATGATCTGAACATCAACCCACCTCTCCTGATCATCGACGCCGCGGCGCATGTTGACTCGATGAGTCTCAGGGTTGAAGCAGACATTCGATGCACAGCCACGGTTGTCGATGGTGAACGTGACTCGGCCGTTGTACGCCTGGAATGTGACTGTGCCCTCGGGCGGCGGCGGACCAGGGTCGTAGTTAACGTGGAGCGTGACCGGCTCTGGTGGCACGAACAGCGGCGCGTGCAGCACACAGCGCAACGTGCCCGAACTCAAGACGCGTTCGTTAAAGCAGCTTGCGAGCAGCGCCGCACTTGGGTCGACCCAGCCGAGGCGGACGGCGCTGAGGTCAATGTCGGGCGATGCAGCAGTCACCCGAATTTCGGTTGAACCCGATAGTGGCGGCACGACAGTGTGCTGCTCGATCGCCTGTATCTGACGGTCATCAATGGAGCTAGCACTTTGCGTCACCCAATGGATGCACAAGGCGAGCGTTTCACCCGCACCGAGATATCCCGTAAAAGTCAAGGGGATGACCGCCTCACGCGTCCCGAGGATCGCCGGATCGGGGTCCCAGTAGCGTGTGCGAATCAACTGGCGGCTGACAGGGACGGGTTGCAACACAGCACTCAACGGATTGACGTCTTCGCAGCTGATGCCGGCCGGATAGAGCGCAGCAACCACGATGCCGGCACGACCGTCGCTGACGCCGTCCAAGCCCTGAGTTTCAACGTAGACCGGCGCACGCACTTCGATGGTCTGGTCGTCCAGCGGCTCGATCCGGACACCAGCACGACGAAGCTGCTCACTCCCTGGGTAATACGGAGAACCCTTGCTGAACCAGATCGTCATGGGATCGAAAAAATCTGCCCCAAGCCGTGGAAGATCGATCTGCAGTCGAGGGTAGATGGTGCAGCTGTATTCAGGCTGACCGCAGTCGGCCTCCAACGGTCGCAGACTGTCCAGCGGCACCAACGCACAATGTGGGACCGGTGGAATTGACACGCCTGCATCAAAGGCCCGATGCCAAGCACTGAATCCTGCATCGGACACCTTCAACGTGTGAGCGGTTCTGAACCTCACAACCACCGCGGCTGATAGCGGTGGGTACTCGGGGCCTCTGGGCCACGTGACGTTTACGGTCCCTTCGACCGGTTGGTTGAAAAACATGGCGAACATGAGGTCGCGAGTGCGGTCGTAGTTTGGGAGCTGGCGTCGACATTCGGGCGCGGCGAAGTCGATCCAGCGCACTTCCTTGGCACCGAGGTATTGCAGCGGCGGCGTCGCCCGGTCGGCGAGAATTGTGCCGCTGATCCCGTCGGTACACCCGTCGTCACTTATCGTGCACGGATCCACGAACGCCGGAACGCCAGCGGCACCTGATCCGCCACCCGTACGCACCGGAACCAGCGGTCGTGCCGGACTGTCGACCGCGACCGCAGAGTCACTGAGGTTGATGGCCGTGGCCGCCAGGTCGTAGAGCCGACCTGTTGGAGTTGCCGGTGCTGCTACATCGGGCAACGACACCTGCGCCGGCGGAGTGCCAGTGACCCCAGCCTCCGGATCGGGTGTGAGGTCGGGCGCGCCGCCCGGGTTCGGCACGATCGGTCCTGCCGCAATCGTCGGCACACCGACGAGCCGATCGGATTGCACGGCAACGCCGTCGGCAGTCGTTTCTTGTGGATAAACCGCGTCGTTCAACGCAGCCCCCGAGTCAGGTGGAAGGTCGGCAAGATCTATGGTTTGCCCGTCGGACAGCACCACCGTCGTCGCCTGTTCCACTTCTGTGGCTGACGGTACGGCGCGATCGTTCTCGTCCGGCCGAAGATTGAAACCCAGGCCGATACCGCCGGCCAGAGTCGCGATGGCCGCGACGGCCGCGAGCAACCTGTTCGGTCGCTTTGGTCGCCTCGATGGGTTGCTTGATGGGGAATCTGTACTCATGGGTTCGTCTCCTTAGCCGATGCAAACGGGCGCAGACGCCCGAATCTCGATGTTGAATTGCGAGGCCGTTTGATTGCCGAGGGAATCGCGAGCGGTGACGGTGACCGTCATGGTGCTGGTGCCGGATTGCGGCGCGAACGCGTCGATCGTGCCAATCGTCCACCGGAGCGAACCGCTCGGCACGACGAGCACGTCGAGCGTCTCGCCATTGGTGCCGACGTACGTCGCAACCAACGAGACCACTGTCGTCGGAGCGCTCGGATCGCTGAGCTGAACGGTGACCTCCAGTTCATCCTCGTCGGAACATGGAAACACCCCCGATCCGGTGTAGATGTAGGTGCGCTCCGGTTGCAGGTTGATCGTCGGACCAGTCACGTCCACTGGTGCCAAAACCGTCGTCGTTACCGCGTCGACAGTCGAACTCGGCGGCGTCTCTGTCGGTAGCGCCGCGTCGATCGCAGTTGCATCGGCAACTTCGCAGTCGACAACGGGAAGTCCGGCGACGGCCTCATCGGGTACGACATCAACGGCTATCACCCACGCAGCGCGCCCGGGCTGGCTCGGGTGCTGAATCGCCAGGTATCCGCCCGCACGACCGATCACCCACACACGGTCGCCGCGGTGCAACTGACCTATAGACCCGCCACCACGAGCCGGGCAATCGATCATGTCGACGGCGTCCGATGCGAATGCCGATGGAGTTGTTCCAGAACTTCCCGCGGCCACGTATCCGATGCCGGCACCCGCGACTGCCAGAGTCGCGGCCACCAACGCCATTTTCAACGGGCTGGCGCCGAGGCGTGTCGCCGAGGGACCGAGTAACGAAGCAAGCGTCGGCTCGGCCTGTCGCTGCAGAGCACGATCGATTCGCGTGAGATCCTCGGCACCCAGGTTGTAGGACTTCAGCGCGCTCGCTGGATCGCTGACGAGCGAGTTCCGAAACGCATCGTCGCCGCTGATGCGACGCAGGACTTCATCAATATCTGCCATGACACAAGTGGACCCCGGCGGCCCTCAAGCGTCAACGGAGAACGGTACACATTGACGTGTGACCGGTACTCAATCACGCGATCTACAAGGGTGAATCGTCGTCGAGACCAAACAGCGAAATGCCTGCTAGCTCGGCTCGCGATGTAATCCCAAGCTTTCCGAACACTCGGTAGAGATGATTCTCGACGGTGCGTTCGGATACAAAGAGTTGCTGTGCGATCTGGTGACTCGTTCGCCCAGCGGCCGCGAGTACCGCAACCTCGTGCTCGCGCGGTGAAAGCGACGATGAACTCAACCGACCAAGAATCGGAGTCAGCGCGCCTGTCGCCTTAGCAAGTTCTCTGGCCCGAACCTGGCAGATCCCTGCAGCCCGCGTGTCGCCGCGTTCACGGAAGGCAATCGCCGCCAACGCGTGTGATTCGGCCTCCAAGACCCTCAGTCCAACTTGCGCGAGTTCGTCCGCTATCGCCTCCAGCATCTCGGGATCGGCCGCGAGTACCGCCGAGACGAATCGATGGCGGAGTTGCGCGGCTGGTGAGCGCCACGGAATCTTTGTCACCATTCGAGAAGCGGCTTCGTGAAGCCCGAGCCTGGCGAGGTCGACTACGCCGCCGATTGCCTCGGTAACGTTTCCGAGTTTTACGGCCTCGGCGATCGCATTGCTGAGCGCAGCACCATCATCGGCGGCCCCATGCATGACGGCCACCCACGTCCTGGCCCGTTCGAAGGTGACGTTGAGAATCTCGAAACCTGTGCCGTCGAGCTCGCTGGCCTGAACGAGCGATTCGGTCGCACTGTCCACGTCGCCGCGAGCGGCGGCAGCAAGCACCGCGCCGGAGGAACACCACCTGGCGAGTCCCTGAACTGAACAATCGACCCAAAGCGCTGTCGCTTCGCGCAGGTCGCGCCAACTCTCGGCTAGCAAGCCCGCATGCAACTCGCTTTGCCCACGCACCGCCGCGGCCCACGCCCGCGCTTGCCGGCTAGCAAGATAAATGGTGGCTTGGTAGACGAAGTCGGCAAGTTCCCCTGCTTCGCTGAGACGGTCGGCGTGAATCAGGCCGAGAACCTTGCTGACAATATGGGTGCCCGGGTTCCCGCCCGAGTGCGGCGGATTGGCGAGCGCATCATCGAATGCGTGCTGCGCGACCTCCACGCCTTCGGCCGCGGCGTCGCCATAGGTCATTCCGAGCGCCACTGCAAGAGACGACACGAAGCGAACGGAGGGAAGCGGGTGGTTGAGTAACTGTCCGGCGGAGCGCGCTTGATCGCAGTTACCACGCAGCATCGCAAAGACCGCACGCTGCGAATCGATCAGCGCCGCGGCTGGTTCGACACCGAGCCGTTCGCGGGCTTGGTCGAGCACATCTGTTGCCTCCGCCGTATCGCGCTCACCCCACCACAACTCCTCGGCCATACGCATCGCGAGGGTTGCTTGCGCGAAGGGATCGTCGGCGACGACCGTTGCATCGCGCAGCACACCGAGGGCGCCTTGATGGTCACCTTGTTCCGCGAGACACCACGACGTGAGCAGCGCCGCATCAATGCTTGGCTTCTCACGGAACGCGGCGGCGCCTAGGCGAGCGGCGAGCGCGGTGTCGCCGGTAGCGAGCGCCTCATGCGCTCCACCGAGCAGTCGATCGTGATCAACCCGCACTCCGCCCTCAAGCCGCCACAGAGCTGACTGCAAACGAGCCTGCTGCGAATCGAGACCGCTGCGCTCGAATAGATCCGCGAGCAGCGAACACAGTCGCATGCGAGCAAGCTTCGGCAATCGAAGCACCAGAATCTCGGCGTAAAGCGGATGACTGAGGCTGACCCTGTCATCGCGAATCTGAACGAGACCAGAACGCTCAAGCTGTTCGACCGCAGCGGCCGGCACGGCAGACACGAGGAGAGCAAGTGGAAGTTCACCCGCTAGGGCGATCATCTCGGCGGCGTCGCGCTCGTCGACAGAAATGGATGCGAACCGAGAACGAAGAACGTCCTCAAGCATCGGCGCGATGGCGACATCGCCGGTGAGTCTCCAAAGTCCACCGACACGTACGAGCAGACCCGAGTCGATCGCGCCGTCGGTGAGCGCAATCAGGAAGAGGGTGTTGCCCCCTGAAAAGCGAACCAGTCGTGCTTCCGTAGCTCCATCGATCGGCCCCTCGATCGCGCCGCGTAGCAATGCCAGCAGCTCCTCATCGGGGAGCTGTTCCAGATTCGTCACATCGACACTGGAGCCGCGAAGGAAACTCGACACTGCGGGCGACACGGATTCACCCGAGCGCATCGTCACCATTAGCCGAACCCGTCCGTCGACAGCCAGTTGATGCAGCACAACCGTCGATGCTTCGTCCAACCAGTGCGCGTCATCAACGTGCAGAATCGGCAATGAAGCTAAGCCCCGCCGATCGACTGACAAGGCTTCAAGCACGGCCCCCAACGCATCGCCGCCGCTTCGCCCGGGCGCGAGCGCGGCAAAGGACGCGAGTGGTACGGCGCTCGCTGCCGGGTTGCCGGCGATGCGTCTGACGATGACTCCGTCGTCGACGAGGGAAGCAACAGCCTCGGTGGCGAGCCGAGACTTTCCAACGCCGGCATCACCCGTGATCAGTTGGTGACGACCGGCGGCGAGCCCTTCTGCCAACTGCGCCAACTCGCGCTTGCGGCCCACCAGTGGCCATACATTCGGCATCACCGGAGGCTAACCACCTGGTCGCGACCGCAAGCAGACTCGATACCACCGGTTGCTCCCGGGGTGATCACGGATGCCCTAGGCTCTTGTGAACACGCCCCGTAGGAGGAACCACAATGGGACTTTTCAAGCAGATGAAAGACATGAAAGACCTCGTGCACGCCGCACCGGGGTTGATCGATCAGTCGCAAGAAATGGCCGCCAACGCACAGGTCATGCAGCAGCAGATGATGGCGCAACAGCAGGCTGCGATGCAGCAAGCGATGGGCCAGCAGGGTGCCGCAGTCGCCCCCCAGCCAGGCGGACTCGACCCGATCGCCGGTGTCGATCTTGCGAAGTACGCAAAGATCGTGAAGGCGATCGCTCCTCTGGGCTACGACCAGTCGCTGCTCCCCGGCCTTGCCGCCGCCAACGGCGTGGACGCCGCTTCGTGGACGCAAGCACATGACGGATGGAATGCCCGCATCAAAGCTGATCCCGGTGTCGCGTCAGCGTTCAACGCTGCGTACCAGGCGGCCTGACCACATGGGATTCATGAAGGACATCAAGAAGCTGTCCGATCAGGGCAAGGCGCTGCAGAAGCAGTACCCAGTGCAAGATCAGTTGGCCAATGCGCAAGCCTCGATGGCAAATGCGAACGCAATGATGGCCGGTATGGCGCAGAACGCCGCCGCCGCAACACAAGCGATGACCAACGGCGTCGATGCAACTGCCACCATCACCGCCGCGCGCCAAACCGGAACGCAGATGAACTTCAATCCGGTCATCGAACTGGACTTGTTGGTAATGATGCCCAGTGGCGTCCCGATTCCGGTGACCCGTCAAGAGACAGTGGCGCAGTTACATCTCGCTCGCTGCCAGGTCGGCGCCAACTTGAAGGTGAAGGTCGAACCGACCAATCCGAACAGTCTGTGGATCGACTGGAATACGCCCGTCTGATTCGTTGATTCAGCGTTAATCGACAGTGCCGTAGGCGCCTTGCGCGCCTGCGGCACTCGTTGTTTTGACTTCATCGAGTGCGTCGCGCAGATCGCCCGCAAACGCCGCGATCTTGCCATCGTGCACCGCGTTCACCGTGCAGTGCAGCGATGGGGGAGGCCCTTGCCGGTCGATGTACCAACCACGGCGCCACAGCGCGTCGGCGACAGCAAACACGTCGAGCGTGGACGGGTCGGTAGCTCCGAACGCCAGCAACGTTGTGTCCGGACGCGCGCGTAACTGCAACTCGGGAGTCGCGTCGATCACGGCTGCCAGTTCCTCGCACGCACGCCGGGCAGCTGCAGCGACTCGCAGATAGCCGTCGTCACCGAGGTAGTGCATCACGGCCCACGCCGCGGCCATCGCACCACCGCCCTTGGTGCCAAGCACACCCGACGAGCCGTACGCGCCGCCAAGCCAGTTGTCGGTCGCGTAGGTCTGATAGCTGCGCAACTTCTTGTTGCGATACATGATCACCGAAGCGCCTTTGGACGTGTATCCAAACTTGTGCAGGTCGACCGAAATGCTGGTCACGCCTGTCACCGAAAAGTTCCACGGCGGAATCTCGTGTCCCAGTCGCGCAAGGTAGGCGAGCACGACTCCGCCCATGCAGCCATCCACGTGGCAGTTGATGTCGCGCGCTGCCGCGATCGCGGCAATGGCCTCGATCGGATCGATGACGCCTTGCGGATACTGCGGAGCCGAGCCAACCAACATGACCGTGTTCTCGTCGATTGCGGCTTCCATCGCCGCAACATCGGCGCGCCAGTCCGGGCGGACCGCGACGCGCCGGCTCTCTAAGCCGAAGTAATAGCAAGCCTTCTCGAACGCAGCATGCGCGCTAGTGGGTAGCACCACATTCGGAGTGGTGATGCCCTTCTCTTGGCGGCCGCGTTCGCGAGCGGCCTTTACCACGAGCAAGATGCTCTCAGTGCCGCCGCTGGTCATGAAGCCCGCGCCATCGTCGCCTGCCTGCAGCCACTGCCCGACGACATCGACGACCTCTGCTTGAATTCGTCGCAAGCTAGGAAAGGCGTCGGTGTTCAGGGCATTCTCAGTCGCAAACCGCGCGTAGGCAGCCTCGGCGACTGCGAGCACATCGTCGCCTGCAGAGTAAGCAAGAGTGAAAGCGCGCCCCTCGCGCCACCGCACATCGTTGGCCTTGAAAGCATCAAGTTGCGCCAGCACATCATCGCGATCCAGGCCATGAGCGGGAAGTGACATGCGGGCAACGTACCCGACCGGAACACAACTGCCGTCTACGCTGCCAACCCATGGCTGTGCCCGAACGTTCCGACTTCCTGTTGGATCCCGATCTCGTCTTCCTCAACAACGGATCCTTCGGAGCCGTGCCGCGCGTCGTACAAAGTGCGTACGAGGCGCTGCAGCGCGAGATGGAGCGCAACCCAGTGGAATGGCTCGGGCGGCGAGCGCCGGAACTGCTTGCAACAGCGCGCGCGGACGTCGGCCGCTACGTCGGCGCCCACGCCGATGATCTCGTCTTCTTTCCTAACCCCACCACGGCCATCAACATGGTGGCGCACACACTGCATCTCGAGCCCGGCGATGAAGTGATCTCCACCGACCACGAGTACGGCGCCATGTTTCGCACATGGACGCGGCTTTGCCGCGAAACCAAGGCCACCTACACGCGTGTGCACATTCCCTTGCCGCTCGCCTCGGCCGATGACTACATCGAGCGTGTGTGGAGTGCAGTCACACCGCGCACACGCGTGCTGTTCCTCGATCGCCTCACCAGTGCGACCGCGCTCATTCTCCCAGTCGACGAGCTGTGTCGCCGCGCTCGCGAAGCGGGCATCATCTCGATCGTCGATGGTGCGCACGTTCCGGGTCACATACCCCTCGACGTGCAGGCCATGGGCTGCGATCTGTTTACGGGTGCGCTTCACAAATGGCTGTGCGCTCCGAAGGGCTGCTCGTTCCTCTTTGCCCGCACGGAAGTACAGGCGTGGCTCGATCCGCTCGTTACAAGTTGGGGGTGGGAGAGCGACCACCCGACCGACTCGCAGTTCATCGACTACCACGAGTGGCAAGGCACACGCGATATCACGCCATTCCTCGCCGCGACGCCGGCTATTGAGTTCTGCAACACGCACGACTGGAAGGCGGTGCAAGCGGAAGGGCACAGGCTCGCCGTGCTCACGCGCAATCGCGTCAACGAGCTGACCGGTCTCGACTCGATTGCTGCAGATGACTGTCTGGGGCAGATGGCCTCCATCCGGCTTCCAGACCGCGTCGACCCGGTCGCGCTGAAAGATCGACTGTTCTCCGAGTTCCGAGTTGAAGCACCGCTTCCTGTGTGGAACGGCGAGAACTTCATCCGTGTCAGCTTCGCGGCCTGCAACACCGAAGCAGATTCCGACGCCGTAGTGGCTGCGCTCAAGTCAGTGCTTTCGTAGGCCGAGTGAGGTAACACGTATGGGCGCGGCACTAACTCTCGCGGTCTCAGCGGCACTGTTCCTTGGCGCGTCAGACTTCTTCGCTGCACGCGCGGCGCGCACTACCGGTTCGATCACCGTCACACGAACAGCCGTCATGACGAGCGCTGTGCTGTCGCCGTTGCTACTGCTCGTCGTCGACTCGCATTGGCTGCTGAAGGACTCGATACTCGGTGGCATCGGTGGTCTGGCGATGATCAGCGGCCTGATGCTGCTGTACCACGGCTACTCGGTCGCGCGGATCGGCGTCGTCGCGCCACTCTCGTCCGTTCTCTTGGCGACCGTGCCCGTGGTCTGGGACCTCATCAACGGCATTCAACCCGGCCTCGTCTCAGGCATCGGCATGGTCATAGGGGCGATCGCCTTGGCACTCACGTCATACACGCCCGGCGGCAGCGGTAGCACAAGCAAGGGCGCGCTGCTCGGACTGGCGAGTGGTATGGCCTTTGGCATCGCCTTCACCGTGCTCGGTCAGGTCTCCGAACCCGCCGGCCTCGCACCCTCAATCATGCAGCGAGCCACCGGCGTGGGGCTTCTGATCGTCATCGGTGCGGTTCGCAAAGAGAAGTTGATCGCGCAAGGAATCGGTCTGACGCGCTCAGTAGTCGCTGGCCTGCTCGGCTTGCTCGGAATCGCCGCGCTGCAGCTCGCGTTTCGCGAGGGCGATGCCGGCCCTGTCTCCGTCGCGTCGTCTCAATTCGCAACGGTTGCGGTCGTGCTGTCCGTGATGTTCAACCGCGAACGCATGCGCTGGTGGCAGGCCATCGGTGTCGCTTCCACAGCATTGGCAGTCGCGCTAATCGCTGCAGGCAGCTAATCGCTGACGCGTCAGCGCGGTAGTTGGGTGATCTCGATGTAGTGATCGGCGGGTAGCACGTCGTTCGCAAAGTCGCGTATGTCGTTGATTGACAGATCACCGATGATCCCGAGCTCGTTCGTGTAGTCGACGAATGTCGTCGGGCGTGCGAGCCAGCGTTCCAACATGCTCACGATCTGACTATCGGATATGAAATTGTAAGAATCCTCGGCAGCTGCGATCGCGGCCGACAATTCGGCGGCCGATGGGCCGTTGGCGCGAAGGTCCGAAATGTTTGCTTGCAATGCAACGGCAATCGCGGCCATGTCGTCGGGAGAACCCGAGATAGAGATGCTGACCGTTGCCTCTGGCGCTGGCCCGCCCGCAATCGATACGAACGCGTTGGGGGAGTACGACGCGCCGAGCTCCTCGCGAATGGCTGTCGTCAGCCGATTGCTTAGGATCGTCGTCAGCAGTGTTGCCAGAACCCCTTCCTCGGAAGAGTCGGTCGCAGGGGTCGAATACAGCACCGACAGCGATGCCGTGTCACCAGTGCCCGCCAAGACCGTGCGCTGCTCGATGCCTGGCGGCGGTGCGGGCACAACATCGACAGCGGTTTCGGTTGCGCCGGTCGACGGAAGCGTGCCCAGGTAGCGCGCAGCGAAATCGATCGTCTCGTCGAGATCGAGGTCGCCTGAGAGCATGAACACAAAGTCGCCAGCATTCCCGAAGCGATCTAACCAAACGCGTTCCAGGTCTTGCGTCGTGATGCCATTGAGTTCCTGCTCGGTCAGCAGGACTCGATGTCGCCGATCGTCGCCGTAGCGCGCGTCGTTCAATTCAACTTGGACCGCGAGATCGGCGTCAGCCGCTACGTCGACGAGATAGGTGAGGTTGCGTTCGACCGCGTCGTCGAGCGCGACCTGATCGAAGTTCGACGCCGAGATGTACCGATTCCACACCTGAAACGCGAGCTCAAGATCGGCCGGCGAGACCGTGCCACCGATGAACTCGGAAGTGGCATCGACGTAGGGGAAAATGTCGACCGTGCTCGCCGCGATGATCTGATCAACCGCGTTGCGGCTCAGCGAGCCGAACCCGCTCTCGCTGTTGACCTCGTTCATTAGCCATGCAGCCGCGGCGTCCTCGGGGGCAGTGAGCGACATGCCACCTGGGCTGACTGCGTACAGCAGGATGAGGTCGTCAGAGATTGGAGTGGGATTGATGATTACCCGCACGCCGTTGGCGAACGTGACCATCGTCGGCTCGATGAAGGCGCCAGGAACACCCTCGATGTCTTCGCTGTCGACGATCTCGGCGGCATCGGGTGCATCCATCAGCGAATCCCCAACTACCTCGGCATCCTCGCGTGGCTCGACCTCTCGCGTGTCGAGCGCACCAAGCTCGGACGCCAGATCGGCCTCCGACGGAAGGCCCGCGGTTCCTTCCTTAACCGAGATGGTCAGCACAGGTGGCGCGGCCGCAAGGCGCGCACGCAGCGTGTTGTTCACCAGTTCGGCATCTACGAGGTCGAGCACTCGCGTATCGAGGTCGTACTCGTCTTGTGCCGATGGGAAGGGCTCGCCTTCAAGGTGGAATGAGACCAAGCGCTCGGCGTACTGGCTGGCCTGGATGGTGTCGCGCTGTTCAAACGCGGCATCAACCCCAGTGCGAATCTCCGCGACGACGCGCGCCACGTCGGCTTCAGAGAGTCCGAATTGGACGACGCGTGCGTACTCATCGAGAAGTGCCTGCGCCGCGGCACCGGCCTCTTCGTTGGAGGCTGCCAGATAGACACTGGGTGCGTCCAGCGCTCGCACGTACGAGCTGGAAGATGGGAACGCCTCGTTGAACGGAGCCTCGCCTGTAGCAATGTCGCTCTCCATACGATTGGCGATCGCGGCAGTTGCGAGGTAATCGACCAGCTCGGCGGCACGTCGGCCAACGGTGTCGCGGGCGCCAGCCTCGGGCGCGGGCAATGCCAATTCGATTCCGGCCTCGGTCAGGTCGGGGTCGGTGATGACCTCGGCACGCGCGTCGCCACGTCCCGTCCACTGCAGCTCGGGCCTTTCCGGTCCGCTACCACGTGGCTCTGCGCTGCCGAACAGTTCCTCGATTTGCTGCTCGACATCATCGACGTCGATGTCGCCGACGACGATGACAGCTGCGTTGCCGGGTCGGTACCACGCGTCGTAGTAACGACGTAGGACTTCGGGCGTCATCGCCGAAATCGCATCAGCAGAACCGATGGGCGGACGACCGTCGTAAGGCGTGCCGCCGAGGTAAATCTCTTCCAACTGCGAAAAGACCCTTCCGTCGGCGGTGAGCTCGCGGGTTCGGTATTCATCCAGAACGACACCGCGCTCGGACGTGACATCGGCCTCCGTGAGTGTCGCCGCGGTCAGCCACTGATGCAGGATGTCGAGACCGAGCGCGAACTCGTCCTCCGTGTTATCGACCACCAACTGATACACGGTTTCGTCGTAGCTCGTGTACGCGTTGATGTCGGCGCCAAACTCGACTCCGCCTTGCTGCAGAACCTCAATGAGATCGTTCTTCTCGTATTTCTCGGTGCCGTTGAAGAGCATGTGCTCAAGGAAGTGCGCAACGGCTGATTGGTCGTCGTCTTCCAGCGCAGAACCAGCGTCGATCGCCAGACGAAGTTCAGCCTTCCTGCCAGGGCGCTCGCTCTGGCGGATGTAGTAACGCAGTCCATTCTCGAGCATGCCAGTACGCACCTCTGGGTCGAATGAAATTGACTCCGTCGAATCGGTGATCAGCGTCCCCGGATCGGTCGAGTCAACGGTGCTCGAGGCCGACGAATCAACTGTTGAGTCTGAATCGCCAGAAGTGCATCCGGCAGCGCACAGCGCAATCGCTACAAGCAGTGCAGTGGGCGAGTGCGTGGTTCTGGTCGTCATTCAGCGAGCTTACATTTGCGACCGGCTAGCGTCCCCGCGATGGCTTCCTCCGCAACCGACAAACCGATCATCAAAATTCCTGCCGGACCACCGCCCACCGAGATGGCGGCCGACGACGAAACCGTTGGTGATGGCGACGAAGCGATCATCGGCAAGCGCGTCGTGGTGCATTACGTCGGCGTTGCGTGGAGTAGCGGCGAAGAGTTTGATGCCAGCTGGGATCGTGGCGAGACATTCGACTTTCGCCTAGGCGCTCGGGAAGTCATCGAAGGATGGGATCGCGGAGTAAAGGGCATGCGCGTGGGCGGTCGTCGCCGGCTGACGATTCCGCCCGAGCTCGGCTACGGCAGCCGCGGCGCTGGCGGGGTTATCAAAGGCGGCGAAACTCTCGTGTTCGTCGTCGACTTGTTGGCTGTTAAGTAGAACGCTTTGATTCAACGACAAGCGTGTTAGCTGCGCGATCGTGCCAGCCGCGTAGGTCGAGCATTATCGGCAGATACACCAACGCAATCGCGAGCCCCACAATCTCGCCGGGCAGACCGACGGTCAGCGCCACGACCACGGGGGAGTATGGGATCACCCAGCGCACAGTCGCCCGCCAAGGATTCGGAATTCGGTGGTTGTCCGCGCCGACTACGCGCGTTCGCACCAACAACTTTCCTATCGACCAGCCGAACATCGTGGTCGGCACGACGAAGTACATCATGTGCACCGCAACAATTAGCGCCGTCGCCGCCCCGGACCGCGCTGCCAGCCCTGTCGGCACTCCTACTAACACTTCATCGATCACACCGGCGGCAAGTCGGCGCCAACGAGTCGCAGGCAAGCGACCGTCGGGGAGCGGTGGTCGCGACGGCTTCACCAGCGGCGGCAATGTGCCGCGATACTCGGGATCGTCGAACTCGAGCGCATCGTCGTGACGCTGATCCTGCTCCGGGGCGATAACCCAAGCGAGTGCGCGCTCAACCTCGCTGGTGAACGAACCGTCAGCGATCAACTCGTCGCGCACTATCCCGAACGGGACTTCCCCGGCGCGCAGCACAGTGCGCAGTAACTGGCGTTGCTCGGTTCGCAGATGCGAGATGTCGACAGCGCACGGCAGCGAGTCGCCGTCCTGTGCGCGATGAGTGCTCATCCGCCGTTCACGAGTCGGCGCACCGCGACAACTCGATGAAACGGAATGTTGCTCGTGCGAACCACGTCACCCGTACCTGGCGACTGGATCCAGGTTGTCGCGGTGAGCGCGATGCCGACGTGACTGATGGTCCCATTCGTGGCAAGGAAGACCAAGTCGCCTGGACGAATTCCTTGCGTTACCCACTCGACCGCTTGGCCCTTCTTCGCCTGCGCGGCGCTTTGGTGCGGCAACGAGATACCCACCGCGGCGTATGCGCGCATCGTCAACCCAGAGCAGTCCCAAAGGTCGGGCCCTGACCCAAGAAATTTGTACGACTCGCCCAACTGCGCCATCGCGAAGTCGAGCACCGTTGTGACGGTCGCCGGCGTGCCGGAAGCGATAGTTGGAACGACGCCCCCAACCGGAACCTTCAGCTTCATTCCCGCATAAATGACGGCGGTCTTCTTGAGACCGTTGACAGCCAGCAAGTCGTCCATCGAAACACCCAACGCGGATGCAATTCGCTTGAAGTAGTCGCCAGGCTTGACTGTGTAGAGCGATCCACCGGTCGCGGGCGTCGGGGCAGGAGTGCTGGGCACGACGCCGCCGGTGGGCACCTTGAGCTTCATTCCCGGATGAATAACGCTGGTCATCTTGAGATTGTTGACAGCGAGCAGGTCACTCGTCGAAACACCGAGCGCACTCGCGATTCGCGTGAAGTAGTCGCCGGGCTTCACCGTGTAAAGCGTCGCACTGGCGGTAGGCGTCGATGGGGGAGTGCTGGGAACGATGAGTTTGTCTCCCGGGTGAATCACGCTCTGCTTCGTAAGGCCGTTGACGGCGAGCAGGTCGTTGAACCTGACCTTCAACTTGACAGCGATCCCGTAGAGAAAATCGCCAGGCTTAACTGTGTAGGTCGTCTGAGTCGTTGGCCTCGCTGGGGCAGACGTTGGTGCTGCGTGAACGGGGACTGCGGCCACGCTGGCGCCGATGGCGATCGCCACTGCGCTGCTCAAAACGATGCGAGTAATCCGAGACATGTTGTAACTATCGGCAGCTTCGCAATCGACCTTTACGACGGGCTTTACGATTTCTTGACCAAACGTCACAGCACACGAACCACTGCGAGCGCCCGAATGCACGTCACAACTAGGGTTTCTGCGTGAGCCGGGCGAATCGAGGACGTGAGCGGCGGCTTGATCGAGGCCCGCAACCGGCACCATTTCGGCGTCTGCAGAACCTATACACACCCGTAGAGGTGCTCTCCAGCGACCAAATCGAGGACATCCATCTGGGTTCGCTGACGCTGCTTGGCAGAGGCGGAATGCGAGTGCTGTCTTCGGCGGCTCGCCAGTACTTGGCCGGCGCCGGCTGCCGTGTCGACGACGACATCGTTCGATTCGATCCTGAACTAGTGCAGGAGATGGTTGCGCACGCTCCATCTCAGTTCGACCTGCGTGCCCGCAACGCGGCTCACAACCTGACAATCGGCGGCAACAAAGTCGTGTTCACATCGGTAGGAGGACCGGCGTTCGTCAACGACGTCGAGCGCGGTCGTCGCCCCGGCACGCACGCAGAGCAAGAGGAGTACTTGCGCGTCATTCAATCGCTCGGTGTCATTCATCAGGAAGGCGGCGGGCCTTTCGAGGCGATGGATCTGCCGCCGGGGACTCGCCATCTCGATTTGTGCCATTCACTGATTCGCCAACTCGACAAGAACTGGCAGGGAATCGCGCTCGGCCGCGATCGCGCTGCCGATTGCATTGACATGGTCGCCCTCGCGCTCGAGACGGACCGCGATGGCCTTGCCGAGCGGCCTGCACTGATGACCATCGTCAACACCAACACTCCGCTCACACTCGACATCCCGATGGCTGACGGGCTGATCGAATTGGCGACTGCGGGTCAGGCAGTGTGCGTGACTCCCTTCACCCTTGCTGGCGCGATGGCACCGGCCACGCTGGCCGGCGCTCTCGTGCTGCAGAATGCGGAGGTTCTAGCGGTAACGACGCTCATCCAACTGGTGCGCCAAGGTGCACCAGTCGTCTACGGCTCGTTCACCTCGAACGTCGACATGCGAAGTGGTTCGCCCGCGTTCGGCACTCCCGAGTACACGAAGGCGGCACAAGCGAGCGGACAACTCGCGCGCCGGTATCGGCTGCCATTTCGTTCATCAAACACGACCGCGGCCAACACAGTCGATGCGCAAGCCGCGTACGAGAGCGCGATGTCGTTGTGGGGCGCAGTGATGGGCGGCGCAAACATCGTGAACCATGCAGCCGGTTGGCTGGAGGGCGGTCTGACGGCGAGCTTCGAGAAGTTGATCATCGACGCCGAGATGCTGCAGATGATGGCCGAGTACTTGCAACCGATCGTCGTCGACGACGACTCTCTAGGACTCGATGCGATCGCGGCAGTTGGTCCGGGCGGTCACTTCTTCGGCTCGCCGCACACTATGCAACGGTACGAGACGGCGTTCTACTCGCCACTGGTGAGCGATTGGCGCAACTATGAAACGTGGTCGCAAGACGGCGCAGTCGACGCACGCGAGCGGGCGCATCGCATTTGGCGGCAGCTGCTCGAGCAGTCAGAGTCGCCAGCCCTCGATGTCGCGATCGATGAGGCGCTCAGCGATTTCGTCGCGCGCCGCAAGGAAGCTTTGCGCTAACTACTTGCATTTAGTAGTTGCCTTCACGATCGCATACGGGTTTACCGCCGCGCCGCCTGCAGGATGAACTTCAAAGTGCAGATGCGGCACGGATGCATTGCCAGTTGCACCGACATAACCGATCAATGTTCCAGCCGTCACCACCGAGCCAACATCGATGCCTGGGGCGAAATCCAAGAGATGTGCGTAGAAGAAATATGTGCCGTCAGCGGCGCTAAGCCAGAGCGAGTTGCCCCCGAGTGACCCGACGTAGTGGATCTGCTTCTTGGAGATCGTGCCGTCCAGCACGGCGTAAATGGGCGTACCCGACGCGGCAATGATGTCGACGCCTTCGTGCTTGCGCCCACCAGATCGCGGCGCGCCGAAAGTGTCGGCGAACGAGCAGGTCGGTGCAAGCGGAAACACCGCGAGCACAATCGTGCCCGGCGGCGGAGGAGGAGGTGCGGGCGTCGCGACATCCAACGCTGCCTTCGTCACCGTGTCGTACACGCCGTTAGACGGCAGGCCAACGCGCGTTTGGAACTGCTTCACAGACGCCTGCGTGCCGGGACCGAATACTCCGTCAGCCCCACCAAACACCGATATCCCGATAGCGATCAGCGCGCTCTGCAGTGCTTTCACTGCATCACCGCGACTCCCGATTGTCAGCAACACAACATTGGGCGTCGTCGGAGGAACAGTGGTTGGGGTCGTGGTAGGCGGAGCAGTCGTCGGCGGGGCAGTGGTCGGGGTGGTGGTCGTGGGCGGCGCGGTCGTCGGAGGTGTGGCGGCGGGTGGCACCGCAATATCCAACGCTGCCTTTGTCACGGTGTCGTACACGCCGTTCGATGGCAGAGCCACGCGCGTCTGAAACAGCTTCAGCGACGCCTGCGTGGCGGAACCGAATACTCCGTCAGCACCTCCGTGCACCGAGATTCCGATCGCAATCAACTTGCTCTGCATTGCTTTAACCGCATCACCGCGACTTCCCCGTGTGAGGAGCACAACATTCGGAGCAGTAGTCGGGGGAGCAGTAGACGGGGGAGCGGTGGTCGTCGTGGTTGTTGGCGGAACAGTTGTCGGGGGAGTGGTCGGGGGAGTGGTGGTAGCCGGCGTCAACGCGGCAACAGCGTTCGCAAGAATTGCCGCGGTGCCCGCGTCGACGGAACCGGAAGCAACCAAACCTCGCGACTTCTGAAACTCTCGTACCGTCGCCACCGTCGCGCTGCCGTAGACACCGTCGATGCCGCCGAACAACTTCAGGCCGATCGTCACCAGTTGCTGCTGCACCACGCGCACTGCATCTCCCCGAGCACCACGAGCGAGGATCGGAGTCGCTTTGATAACTCCGAGCACACTGGCTGTAGGAACGTCTAGAACGCCGTTTGCGGTCAACCCCCGCTGCGTCTGGTATTGCTTGACCGCGGCCTCGGTGCCAGGGCCAAAGATTCCATCGGCGCCGCCTTTGACGGCGATGCCTGCCTTCACCAACAGTTGTTGCATCTTCTTCACTGTTGGTGAACGATCGCCTCGCTTGGCTAGCGGTGCCTGATCTACCGAGGGGAGCGCAACAACCGCCGACGACGCGGACGTCGTGGCGATCGGGATGACGACCGGAATCGCAATGAGGGAAACAGCGATCACGAGGATGCGCCGTGGGCCTTGCAACATGTCAGGAATTCGCTCCGGGTTTGGGCCTGCTGGCCTGATCAAGATTCATCGGCCGCAACGCGCTTTCAGTTCGTCATTGTTCGGTAAAGAAAGTGTCTGGGTTCCGTCTCTGTCAAGATGTGGCCCGCCTGGGCCAGATCGTGGCCAGCGTTCAGAAGGGACAACAAAAGTGGGCTTCAACCTCAACGACTTAAATCTCAAGGACCTTGACCTCGACGACATGGCTGGCAAGTTGATGGGCGGCGTCGACATCAAGAAGGTCGCAAGCGTCATCGACGCGATCTGGGACCACAAGGACGAACTCGCGCGTATCGCGCAGAACCTGCCGCAGCTGCTCGGTGAGACGGGCGGGCACATGCAGGCAGCAGGCGAGGGCGCGCAACGGGCCAGCGCGTTTCTGTCGGGAGAGGTTCGCGACCTAGCGAGCAGCGCAGCCGATTTACTCGAGACCTCTAAGAACCAGTTGCGTGGCGTTCTGAAGGCGCTTGAGGGTGTCGGCAAACTCTTGGACAACGTCCCGCTCATCGGCGACGTCGGCAAGTCTGTCGGCGATGGTCTCAAGTCTCTCGGCGAAGTAGCGAACAGCCTGGACAGTGTCGGCCAGAAGGTTCGTGGTCTCGGCGATCGCCTGTCCGATGTTGGCGACGACCTCGACTCGATGGGGCGTTCGCTCGCGGGTGGCGGTGCCAGCCTGCTTGGCTTTGTCGGCGGCAAGGCACCCAAGGTGAAGGTGCCGTCGTTTACCTCCGGCACTGGCTCGGCGAAGAAGAAGCCCGCTTCAAAGGCGAAAAAGAAGGCAAGCGCGAAACCCGCCAAGAAGAAGGTAACTAAGAAGGCGACCAAGAAACCAGCCAAGAAGAAAGCGCGCAAGTAGCTAGCGCGGGTTGAACCAGGCCGACTTCAACCCGAAGGCTGTCCTGAACGAATCACCAGTCACCGTCACCGATCCGGCGGTGCCGGTTACTCGCAGCGAACTAACCCAACCTCCCCATTCACCAATGCCGTTACGCGTGAGCACCGTGATCGACAGGAATGTGCCGATGCTCGGATACTTCGCCGAGATCGCGGCGCCTGTCAGTGTCACTGTCCAGTTATGACTCGGATTCCCCGGCGTCGCATCGCCCAAGTCCTGCACGGAGGCGAACGGCATGAGTGAGCCGACGCCTGGCCTGGTCCATCCACCGGTCGATGCGGCGAACATCGTGTAGGCAATCGGTCCCGACGTGTTGCCGACGCGACGCACGACACCGGCCGTCGCAGCGACAGCTGCATCGGTACTGGGGTACTCGACTGCGATGTACGACCCGCCGACCGAGTTGCGGTACGCGGCACCTTGATAGAACTGGCAAACGAGATCACATGTCTTCGCGTACGAGTAGCGGTTCTCAGCGAGTCCGTAACTGCGTGCAGCAACTGCTTGCGCCTGCAATGCCTGGGCGCCGCGGCCGCCACCGGCGTTCGCCCACGACGGCGACATCTCCTTAGCGATCACTGCCCGCAGGTAATGCTCGATCGGCAACTCATTGACCGTGCGGTTCTCACCCTCGGTCCCGTTGATCGCGCGGATGAGACCGCGATAGGAACGCACCTTGCCACTGGGTTCGCATACCGCAATGAGGTCGCTATACGCAGTCGTCGCAACGCTGGCTTGCGAGCGAATGTTCACTCTCGTCGCCACCGAAGCTGCGACAAGAGTCCAACCGGAGGCCACAGGGTCGCCAGTCGTCGCTGGGCACACCTGTGCATCGGTACGTGCCCACACCGAGTAGACCGAAGGCGACACCTCGCGTGCGAGGACAGACCGCCATGGTCCGCCGGCAACACCGTCGACGATGAGTAAGCCGTTCGCATTGACCACCGCTGTTTGCAGGTTGTCGAGGTTCTGCAGTCGAACCGCGATCGTGGTATCGAGTGGAACGGTTCCCGAGACTGTCCCTCCGTAATAGTGATTGAGAATTTGCGCCGACGACCATCCGTAGTCGACGGCATATCCGTAGGCGCCCCACTGACTGAGCCCGTAACCGTGCCCTGAGCCATGTCCGTCGAGCACGAGCGAGGCAGGTGTTGGGGGAACACGCGTGTCCATCAGTCGTGCAGGGGTGAGTCCGTTGAACGAGCCGGTTGGGAACCAACCGAGCACGTCGACCACTACGTCGAGGTTCACCGGTGACCACAACGAGATCTTGCCGTCGGCTCCGAGCGGGACGATGACCATGTTGGGGACAACTCGTCCGGGGGAGAAGTTGAGGTTCGATGAGAGGGGGCGCGCCTGGCCGGCGGGCCACACCGTCATGAAGCCGTTCGCCGACGGATTGATCGCGGTCACGTTCAGCGCCACCGCGGCGACACCCGTCGACGGAACACCGCCACGACCGGCGACGGTCAAGCTGAGCGTCGTGGCAGCAGCAAGCTTGGGGCCTCCCGCGAAGGTGCCGTCGACCGTGACGCCACTGCCGCGCGTGTCCATCAGTCGTGCAGGGGTGAGTCCGTTGAACGAGCCGGTTGGGAACCAACCGAGCACGTCGACCACTACGTCGACGTTCACCGGCGACCACAACGAGATGCCGTCGGCCCCGAGCGGGACGATGACCATGTTGGGCACGGTCTGTCCGGGGGAGAAGTTGAGGTTCGATGAGAGGGGGCGCGCCTGGCCGGCGGGCCACACCGTCAGGAACCCATTCGCCGACGGATTTATCGCGGTCACGTTGAGCGCCACCGCGGCGACACCCGTTAACGGCACACCGCCCCGACCAGCGATAGTCAAACTGAGCGTGGTGGCAGCAGCAAGCTTGGGGCCTCCCGCGAAGGTGCCGTCGACCGTGACGCCACTGCCGCGCGTGTCCATCAGTCGGGCGGGAGTGAGACCGTTGAACGAGCCGGTTGGGAACCAACCGAGCACGTCGACCACCACGTCGACGTTCACCGGTGACCACAACGAGATCTTGCCGCCGGTTCCGAGCGGGACGACGACCATGTTGGGCACTACTCGCCCGGGAATGAAGTTGAGGTTGGATGAGAGGGGGCGCGCCTGGCCGGCGGGCCAGACCGTCAGGAACCCATTCGCCGACGCATTGATCGCGGTCACGTTCAGCGCCACCGAAGCAACGCCCGTCGTGGGCACGCCGCCACGGCCACCAACCGTCAGGTCGAGGACGACACCGCCGACCAAGGCGCCCGTCTTGTCGAACTGACCATCGACGGTGTCGGCCGCGGCATCAGACGCGGGGAAGACCCCAAGCATCGGCGCCACGGCCAAACACACAGCAATAGAGAGGATGCGACGAGCATCACGGAGCATTACGACGTTCTCCTAGATCCGGCCCGCTAGGACCCGTACCGTACTTTCATCGGCGGGGTAAGGGGCCGCGGCTCGTCATGGTTCCGTCAAGAATTCCCGTATCTGACATAACGATGATTATGGGCGTTGCCACCCCTGGCAGAGCTGGGCGGTCAGCAGTCAAACTCGATCAGGCCGACGAAGGTCTCGCCGGCGCTCATGACAGCTACGTAAGCGTCTGCAATGTCGAGCTCGACATCGATGCCGTCTACAACTTCGCAATCCTCAGTGTCCGCGGGTATGGCCGGCACATCGCTGACCAACGCGTTTACCGTGATTCCGAAGCTCGAGAACAGCGTGCCGATGCCCGTCCGAGCGGTGTAATCCCAGCCGACGAAGGTCAGCGTGTCGTTGTCCGGCCCACCGAAGTAGGCACACAGGTAGCCGTTGACGCCGTCCAAGCCGTCGTTCCAACAGACCACTCTGGCACTCGGGTACGTGAAGAACTGATCTCCGTCGTCGTTGCCGAAGAAGCCGCCGGGCATGTCGACAACAAATCGCGCGCCGTCGTTCGAATCTTCCTCTAGTGGGATGCCTTCCGAGAAGCCCTCGTACGGAGCCCCGAAGGTGAACGCTCCGATTCCGTCGCTGCGCAGGAACACTTCCGACGCAGGCAATGTTGTTGGTGCCGGAACGGTGTCGGCTGTGGCAATCGTCGTGGGTGGATCGGTAGGCGCCGCAGTCTCCGAAGAGGAACTGGGCGAGTCCGAGCACCCACTAACGATTGCCACAGCCATCGACACTGCTGCCAAGCACTTGGTTCTAACCAACATGTCCCCTGCTTTCGATTGGCCGGTTAGCCCGCAACCTATCGAAACCAGTGAACCGTCGATCCTGGTGGCTCAGCAGTCGGCACCCTCGCCCACGATTCGCTCGCCCGCCGTCATGAAGTCGATGGTTGCGCCGGCAGGAATGGGCAGGGTTGGCGTCCATGTTCCGTCCTCGGCGTACTCGCCGAACCATTCGTCGCTGTTGGTGCTGAGCGAGAGGCGCATGTCATTTACGACGATCTCCGTATAGCTGTAGCAGCCGCCCTCGATCGGTCCGATTGCAGGGAATGCGCTTACCAAGGCGTTGACGGTCAGTCCCTCCGCCGAGTACAGCACCCCTGGGCCGGCGACGGAGCCGTAGTCCCAACCGAGGAGGACGCGCTCCCCAGGATCGTGTGCCCCGAAGTATGCGCAGAGCTGTCCCAACCCACCGTCAGTCCAGCACGTCCTCTGAGCGCTGCGTTGCGAGAAGAAAAGCAGGTTCAGGTCGTCCGGGAACATGTAGGTCTCTTCGACAATCACTGTCAGGGTGATCCCCGACCGAACCGTCGCTTCGGGCGTTCCGAAGTCGAAGGTGCTAAGCCCGTCTCCGCGCAGGAACGCTAGGTCGACTGGCACCGGCGCTGGCGCCGGCATTGGCACGACCGTTGTCGGCGTCGGCGCAGGCGTGGTCGTCGTCGTGATCGCTGCTGTCGTGGTCGGCGCCGCTTCCGTGGTCGGCGCTGCGCTGTCGCTCGGTGCGGCTGTGTCAGCCGGCTCGCTGGACTTTGTGTCTGAGCAGGCGCCGAAAATCCCCAGCACTGCGGAAACTGCAATCACACGCACTCTGTTGTTCTTGATCATGACTTTCCCCCTATTGGTCGTTGTTGACGACCACGAGTCGCAGGGGAATCGGTCCTGTCAGTTTTTGACCAAGATCTTGTCGGCTGCCCCTTTACGACTCCCCTCCTCGTCGCATATTCTTCGCCACTACTTGCTCACTGCAAGTACATCCACGGGGGTGGAAATGGCTGCGGTCGACATCTTCATTCAGCGGATTGCGACCGACGACCGCTGGATGACGGAAGCGTCGTGTCGCGGGCTGACCGACCTGTTCTTCCCGCCGCCCGCCGAACGACCGCAGGCGCGTGACCGTCGCGAGGCAACCGCTCGCGACGTCTGCGGTAGCTGTCTAAGCAACGATCGCTGCCGCGACTTCGCGCGCACGCACCACGAGTACGGCTTCTGGGGCGGCGAGAGTGAAGACGAACGCCACGCTGCCGGCTATCGCCTGATCGCGCCGATCGGCGTACGCGCCCGCATCGGCTGACTCAGTTTTGGTAAGCAAACAATCCTTCACGTTCGACGTGTGTGTAGTCGGCAGCGCGAACCTCGACTTGGTCGCGACAGTGCAACGGTTGCCAGGCCCAGGCGAAACGGTCGCCGGTGACACGTACGCGGAGTATCCCGGTGGCAAAGGACTGAACCAGGCGGTCGCCGCCGCGCGCGCGGGTGCAAGGGTCGCGTTCGTCGGCGCTGTGGGCAGCGACAACGCCGGGGCCGTGCTGAAAGCTGTGCTTGCCAACGACGGCATCGACGCTGATCACCTCGCTTCGTCTGATCAGCCGACGGGACGCGCACTGATCGGTGTCGCCGCGACTGGCGAGAACTCGATCATCGTTATTCCCGGCGCCAACGCATCGGTGACTGGCAGCCCCACCCCGACCGCTCGCGTGGTACTCGCGCAACTCGAGGTGCCGCTTGCTGCAGTCGAGCTTTCGTTTGCGGCTGCGCGAGCCGCCGGTTCGATGACCGTTCTTAATCCCGCGCCGGCGCAGCAACTCGACGAGTCAATTCTTCGCTTTTGCGATCTCGTGATTCCGAACGAGCACGAGATCGAGGTGCTCGGCGGCGTCGATCGCTTGCTCGGGCTTGGCGCACGGGCCGTCATCGTCACTCGCGGCGCCAAAGGCGCGGAACTCCACTCCCCCACGGGTACCACCTACATCGACGCCTTCGTCGTCACGGCCGTTGACACGACTGCTGCTGGCGACTCGTTCTGCGGCGCGTTGTGCGCGCGTCTCGCTGCAGGAGACGAGATTCAGATAGCGCTGCGGTTTGCTGCCGCTGCTGGCGCGCTGTGTGCAACCAAGGCGGGCGCGGTGCCATCGATTCCGACGCGAGTCGAGATCGACGCGCTCGTGTCCGGCCGTTAACTACTAGTCGAGTCGGCGCAACTCGGCGCGATAGCGGTGACCGCGCGCCACATAGGTCGCAACGCCATCGGCGGTGTCGCCGGGTCGGGCGCGATCGAGTTTGATGACGGCTGGTGTCCCGACCGCCAACGCACCCGCAGGCACATCCGTGTCGTTCAGCACGACTGCGTTCGCCCCGACGACAGCGCCCGTGTGCACCACAACTCTGTGCAGCACGACGCTGGCGTTGCCGATCAGGCAACCCGACTCGATGGTGCAACCTTCGAGATGCACCATGTGGCCTACTACACAGTCGTCACCAACGGTGGTGGCGCACTCCTTCGTCGTGTGCAGCACGCTGTTGTCCTGCACGCTGGTTCGAGCACCGATCACTATCGAACCCTCGTCGCCGCGCAGAACTGCGCCGGGCCACACCGTGCTTTCGGCACCGATCGTGACGTCGCCGATGATTACAGCGTCGGGGTGCACGAATGCGGTCGGATGGATCGTCGGAGTCAGTTCGCCGAGGGCGTAGATGGGCACGCACGGAAGAGTATCCAGACCAATTCGACAGCGGTGAAGTGCCGTTCACCAGATACCGTGGAGGGCCATGTCCCGCAGGATTGAGATCGAACTCACCAGCACGCGCCCCGACGGCATGTGGACGTGGCGTGCCGCAGGTGCGCAGCAGCCCAAAGGCCTGCTTGACGGTGCATTGCTGCCCAGCGGCGCGACTGCTGGCATGGTGATGAAGGCCGACGCTGAATTCGAACTCGATGGCATCACGATCCTCTCGGTCTCTGCGTCCAAGCAGAAAGTCGAGAAGTCGGGCCTGCTCGCTTTCATTCCCAGCGAGAAGCCGTTCGAAGCTGTCACGCAAACCCTCGCCAAGCGCGAGCGCGGCGATCGCCCGCCACGCTCTGACCGTGGCGATCGTGGCGACCGTCCGGATCGTGGCCAGCGTCGCGACCGCCCAGGCGGGGGCACGGGCGCTCCTGGAGGCCCGCGCCCAGCACGTAGTCCCGGTAGCCCTGCTGGTCCCCGCTCCCCCGGCGATCGCCGTCCTGGTGGCGAGCGCCCTGCCGCCGACCGTGGCCCGCGCCCCGAGCGCGCACCTCGCACTGAACGCGGTCCTCGCCCCGAGCGCCGTCCGCGCTTCGAAGCGCCGCCGGAATTGCCGCTGCGCCCGAAGGCCAAGCGCCTTAAGCCCGGTCGCGCTCACCGCAACGCTGCACTCTCGGCGCTACCCGAAGAACACCGTGCCGTCGCCGAACGAGCACTGCTTGGTGGCATTCCTGCAGTCCGTACGGCCGTCACCGAGCAGAACGCGCGACTTAAGAGCGAAGGATTGGCCGAGATTCCCGCGGCCGGTCTGTTGGCAATAGCCGAGCAACTACTCCCGAAGCTACGCGTCGCCGAATGGCTCGACCGCGCCGATGCTGCTCTGGCCGACATGGACGAACTCGATCTGCGCGACCTGCGTAGCGTCGTCGCAACTTCCGAAGACCCGATGGTTGCGCGCGACGAAAGCACACGCGAGATCGCAGCAAAGTTGAAGGAAGGCCTAGTCGCGAAGCAAGAGAAGGAACTGAACCTGTGGTTCGGCGATATCGATGCAGCCCTCGGCGTTGGTCGCGTGGTTCGTGCGCTCAAGCTTTCTTCGCAGCCGCCCAAGGCAGGCGTGCGGTTTCCCACGGAACTTGGCAGCAAGCTGGCCGCAGCAGCAACCGCGAACCTCACGACCGATGCTCTTCCCGAGCGCTGGATTGCGGTGCTCGAGGCCGCGGCATTCAGCCCGATCCGCACCGCCGTTAAGCCGACGGAGAAGCCCGCACAGGTCAACGACGAATTGATGAAGACGGTCAAGCGCATCGGCCCGTTGCTTCCTGCCATCGCCGAGTTGTTCGGAGTCGAAGTCAACGCGAAGGCGCAGCCCAAGCCTCTGCGCCCCACGCGTGCAACCGCGCCGGTGAAGAAGCAGATCCCCAAGCCACCGGCACCCGCCGCGGCCCCGGCGGTCGTTGAGCCTGTCGTTGAAGCAGCCGTAGAGGCAGTAGTCGAGCCCACAGCTGAAGTCGCAGTTGAAGCAGCACCTGAAGTTGCTGTTGAGCCGGATGCACCGGCCGACGAGCCAATCGTCGAATCCTGACACCCGCTACTAATGTCGGCACTATGTCCGACATCGTCAAGTATCAAGCTCAGGGTCGCGTTGGCGTCATCACACTGAATCGCCCTGAAGCGCGCAACGCAATCAACGGCGACGTCGCCGAGGGAATCGAAGCCGCCATCGACAAGATGGAAGACGACCCTGACGTGTGGGTCGGCATCATCACCGCCAACACCGAGGGCCAAGAGCGCCCCGTCTTTTGTGCCGGCGCCGATCTGAAGGCGATCAATTCCGGTAACGCCGCATCGCTTTACACCAAGAAGGGTGGCTTCGCTGGCTTCGTTTACCGTGATCGCAAGAAGCCAGTGATCGTCGCCGTCGACGGTCTTGCGACTGCTGGCGGATGCGAGATTGTTCTAGCGGCCGACCTTGTCGTTGCGACGACGCGAAGCGCGTTCGGTCTCGCGGAAGTGAAGCGCAACCTGATCGCTGGCGCCGGTGGCCTGTTCCGTCTGCCGCGCGCAATCGGCCAAGCCGCTGCAATGGAAGCCATCCTCACCGGCGAGCCGATACCTGCCCCACGTGCGTACGAACTTGGCTTGGTCAACCGCGTGGTGGAACCAGGTCAAGCGATGGCAGCGGCGATGGAACTGGCCCTAAAGGTTTGCGAGGCAGCTCCGCTCGCCGTGTGGGCCAGCCGCAAGGTGGTGCTCGCCGCCGCTTATGAGAACGACGAAACGCTCATTCGCATGACCAACGAGGGCTTCGCCGGAATGCTCGCTTCCGAAGACACCAAGGAAGGTCTCACCGCGTTCATCGAGAAGCGCCCACCGAACTGGCAGGGCCGATGAAGCCGACGGCGGTTAAAGGGCTTTCGACACGGTGATCTTGCGAGCAGTGATGCCCGCTCGCTCGTAAAGGTTCTTGGTTGCACGGTCACCAGGCAGTGCGAACCCTTCGATCACGCTGCAACCCCTACGGCGTCCTTCCTCGATAGCCGCTTCCAGCAGCCAGTCACCGAAGCCAACCTCACGCGCCAACGGCTCGACGTAAACCTGCATGACGCGGGCTACCCCGTTCACGATCTCGACTTCGATGTAACCAACCACGACGCCGTCGATAGTGCCGACCCATACAGGTCGATCAGCGTTGTCAGCAAGCGCACCCCACTCCCCCACAGGCACTCGCTCGGCCAAATGTGCCAGCCCGCCACGCTCGCTCTGCAACGCCGCACGCGCGTCGGTCTCTAGCTGTGCAACTACTTCCGCATCGCCAATCTCTAGTCGGCGAATCACCTGCTCCATCACGCGTCGATCAGCTGATCGATCTTCGCCAGCACGGTGCGCCTGGCGCGTTGTTTCTGTTCGTATTGTCGGATGATGGCCAGTTCGGACGCGGGAAACTTCGATAGCAACTGCACCAAACGCTCGGCCGGCAAGTCGTCGTAGCCATCGAACGGTTGCGGCGATCGGACTTCGGATTCCGTGACCTCGATTCCCGGCGCCGAGTTGGCGTCGGCCATTCGACGCTCGAGTTCCTTGCGGCCGTAGGTCACTGCCATCTCGCCGACCCAGTGCGCGACGCGCACGCGATCTTCAACTTCGCGACGACCGGTCGCAACCAGACCTGGCAGGTCGTCACGCAATCGGCGCAGCACACCGACCGGTGCGTAAACGACGACGTCGAGCACCTTGTCGAGAAGCGGGCGCTGGTCTGTCATGTCAGCCGGCGATCGCGGTGCTCAGCGGAACATCGGGCACTCGTCGTCGCCCACCGGGCACAACGGTGCACCTTGGCGCACGAGCAGGAAACACGACGGGCACAACTGTTCGTCGGCGCGCTTTGGCTGAATGCGATCGGCGGCCTCGCCGCGCTCTTCAGGACCTTCGTCCTCGTTCTCGTCCTCGTCGTCGGTCGCGACCATTCGATCTTTCAGGATCGTGTCGAGGTCGGCCTCGACGTCGTCGGGTGCCGGTGTTTCGTCGTCCTCGTCTTCGTCCTCGGCAACTACGGCACGCCGGACTGGACCAGTGGTGTCGTCTTCTTCTTCTTCGTCCTCGTCGACCACGACAAACTCGTCGTCGAGCGCCACGAAGTCGTCGTCCTGTTCGAGCACATCGGCTTCGAGGGCATCTTCGTCGAGTTCGCCCGGATCGAGTTCAACCTCATCGTCTTCGTCGGTCTCGTCGATGTCGTCGATGGCTGGCTCTAAGGCTTCTTCCTCCGGCTCGACGCCACGCTTCTTGGCGGGCGCCTTGTCAGCCTTCTTTTGGGCCTTCTTGTCGGCTTTCTTCTCGGGCTTCTTGGCGACCTTCGCTGCTGGCTTTTGAGCCTTCTTCGCGGCCTTTTTTGCTGGCTTGTTCTCTGGCTTGTTCTTAGCCATCATCGATCCTTGTCCGTGACCTGGTGTACGTCACCCCGCGAGGCACGGGATGATACGGCGAGCGCCGTCAGAGCTTCGTCACACCCAATGTGACAGCCGTCACACCCCCGTTAGTGTCGACTCCAATCATGTGCCGCCACGACGAGCCTGCGCCCGCCGTTCTGCCTCCAATCGCTCAAGCTCAGGTGCCTCGGTCGTCAGGTGCGACATGGCCGAAGCGACCGCCCGATGCCCGGCTTGCTCGGCAATTAGGCGATGCATTTCGAGAACGATGCGCCGGTACGAAGGATGGCCTTGCGGCGAGGAACGCAGTTCCAACAGGTGAATCGCCTCGCGGGCGTTGAACTGCATGGTGTAGCGCATGCGATAGGCCATGCAGACCGCGTACGGCGCCTGCAGCGGAAACTCTTCCTTCAGCGCGTCGTACAACGCGGCCGAGCGAGCCATTGCGTCATCGAACACTTCGGCCATGCCGGCTTCCTCGACCAACTCAGGGCGAACATAACCATGGTTCGGGGTCAACCCCTGCCATTCGATGGTCAACATTCGGTGGCGTTGCAGATCGCGGAACGCGCCGTAGTCGCTGAGAACGTCGAAGCGATAGTCGACTCGTTCGAATGCGCGCCCGGGCTTGTGGCGGCGGTTCTCGCGCTCGCCAACGTATGCCTTCAAGAGCGCGAGTCGCTCGGTAGGTCCGAGCTGCCGGACTCGTTCAGCAATTTGCGACTCTGGAACGTGCGTTAGCGGATAACAGATGGCCGCGAGCAACTTGTCCTCGGCGTCGGGGTCGAAGTCGACGAGTTGCACCGACGGCACTTGCTCGACCGGCGCACCACCAAACAACGACTCGACCAACTCGCTAGTGCGTTCTCGTGTCGTGCCAAGGTAATTGCTCCAGCGTCCACCGCGATCGGCGATGTCGACGCGGCGCAGGAAGCTAGGGATCACCTTGCGCAACTCGTGCAGCATCAGGTCGGCGTAATGCCTCGCCTCGGGCAATGGATGCGACCGCATGCGCACCAGCAGGGTTTCGAATGCTTGGCCTGAGCCGTAGATGCCGACGTTGCTGAGTGAAGCCGCTGGCAGCACCCCACGTACTGCGTCGAGCGCCTTTGCCCTGGTAGCGGTGCGATACACAAAGTCGCTGTCGCCCGGCTCGTGCGCGACCGTTGCTCGAACATGATCGGTCACCTTGTTGAGCAACAAGCTGTAACTGTCGAACATGCGATCCATGTCGCCGACGTAGCGCGTGCCGAAACGGCTGGAGAGGATTGCGGGATCTCGGTAGAACCGAAAGCGGCCACCAAGCCGCGCGTCGTAGCTGATGTAGCGCGTGCTTTGTTCGAGGTAGCTCATCAGGCGACCCCACTCGAGCACCTTCGTGAGAATGTTCGACGCCTGCTCGCACGCGAGGTGCACGCCACCGAGTTGCGCGACTGAATCGTCGCCGTACTCGAAGAAGACTTTTTCGTATAGCTCTTCTGCGCGCTCGAGGCCGACAGTTGCATCGACGGTGATGTCGCCGGAAATGTCGAGGTCGCCAACGAACTCGTCGAGGAAGAGTCGGCGCAAGCTCTTGGGGCTGCGGCTGTAGCGAGCGAACAGCGCGCCCTTCACGACCTCGGGAAGGTTGACCAGCGCGAAGACGGGACCGTCGAGGTTCGTGAAGTAGCGCCGCAAAATGTCGGCCTCGCCCTCGGTGTATTCCTCGGGGACATAGACCGTCACGGGGGTGGATTGTACGGTGGGCGCCGATGGTCGGCGGGGATAGCCCCACCCTGGCCCCGTCCCGCCGACGGCTACAGAACCTTGACTCCAGATGGTCGGGTTTCGAATGCTGCCTGCGCTTGAGCCAGCACTCCCGGTGAGCACCAGAGATCGATGACGGTCATCGCCATCGCCTTCGCACCGTCAATGACCGCGCGGTCGCCGTCGGGGCCGCCCGCCGCGCGGGCGAAGTCCACCGTGTGGATCGGCACGCCGTCGGCGGCGACCTTGATCATCGGATGGATTGAGGGTACGAGGTAGCTGACGTTGCCCATGTCGGTGCTGCCCACAACGTGGCGACCACTGGTGATCGGGTCGACCACTGTACGCCCGAGCCTGCCGGCGTTCGCTGTGTAGGCCTGCACCATCGGACCGTTGTCGATCATGTCGGCGCAGGTGATGTCGTCCCACTTATGAGTCATCGTGCAGCCACACGCCGTTGCCGCGCTCTCCAGGCAAGTCACGACGCGCTCCTTGAGCGGCTGCAGTGACGAGATTGTTCCGGACCGCACGTACCAATCCATCTCGGTCTCGGACGGAACGATGTTGGGCTTGTCACCTGCCTTAGTGAAGATTCCGTGCAGTCGCTCGTTTGGCCGGATGTGCTGGCGCATCGCTGCGACATTCATGTAGCCGAGCACCGCTGCGTCGAGCGCATTGCGACCCTCCCACGGGGCTGCCGCCGCGTGTGCTGCCTTGCCCTCGAACGCGACGATCAGCTCTTGGATGGCGATGGTGTCCATCGAGAACAGGTCGGCGTCGGCGGGGTGCACCATCATCGCGGCAGCGACATCGTCGAATGCGCCGGCGCGCGCCATGTGCACCTTGCCGGCGCCGCCTTCTTCCGCAGGCGTGCCCATAATGCGAACGCGACCACCGGCTTGCTCGGCAACGAATGCCGCGGCGAGCCCTGCGCCAAGACCAGCCGTGCCGATGACGTTGTGGCCGCATGCATGACCGATACCCGGAAGCGCGTCGTACTCACACAGCACTGCGATTGTTGGGCCGGTGGTGCCAACCTTCGCATCGAATGCAGTCTCAAGGCCGTACGCGTGCCGTGTCGGCTTCACGCCGTTGCGCTCGAGCATGTCGGTGAGGACGCCGTGCGCGAAGACCTCTTCGAAGTTCAGTTCTGGATGCGCGTGGATCTGGTGGCTGGCGTCGACTAGCTGGTCGGCCAGTTCGTCGACTCGACTGCACACAGCTTCCTTGAGAGCTTCGATGTTTGTCGTCATGACTACCGGTTAATCCTCTCCGTGCCGCAGCACGATCTTTCCTAGTTGCTCACCGTTCTCCAGACGCGCCAGCGCGTCGCCGTAGTCGCCGAGCGCGTACTCGCGATCGACGTGCACCGCTACGCCCTGCGCGATCAGATCTGTAACAGCATCGAACTCTTCGTAGCTGCCCATTGTGCTGCCAATGATCTCGTTCTGTTTGAAGAACAGCCGCGGCAAGTTCAGCTCGACCTTCGGACCCGACGTCCCACCACACACGACCAGTCGGCCACCTGGATTGAGCGCACGAATCGATTGCTCCCACGTCGCCGGCCCAACGCTCTCGATCACGACATCGGCTTCGACGGGCCATTTGGTTGCCGCGCTGTCGTGGGCCGCGACGGCACCCATCGCCAGCGCTTCGGCGCGTTTTGCCTCGCTGCGACTTGTCGCAACTACCGAGCAGCCCATGTGCTGCGCGATGGCCAATGCAGCACACGACACGCCTGAACCAATTCCCACTACCAGCACGGTCTGACCAGCCTGTGCGCGAGCGCGGCGCAACATTCGGTAGGCGGTGAGATATGCGAGCGGGTAGGCAGCACACTCGGCCCACGACCGCCCTGCAGGACGGCGACGCACGTTGCGACTGGGTGCGATCGCGTACTGCGCATGCCCGCCCCAACAGTGTTCGCCGTAGATGAAGAAGCCGGGCCCCATTGGGCTATCGATGCCCAGCGCATCGATCTCGGCTTGCGGTGAGACACCAGGGTTGATCACGACCTCCTCGCCAACGGCGACAGATGTGACGCTCGCGCCGACTGCCTCGACGATGCCGGCGACGTCGCAGCCAGGCACATGCGGGAGGGGCGGCTTGGGTAACCCGCGCGTAACCCACAGGTCCATGTGGTTCAGCGCGCTCGCGACGACGCGCACGCGCACGTCGTCGGCGGCGAGCGGAGGCAAATCGATGTCGCCGAAGCGATAGCTGCCTGGTGACTCGTCGAGGATCCACGCCTTCACGGTCGCGACCCTAACTAGCCGCTGGCCCTCAGGCGTAGACGGTGAGGGCGTCTGGCTCGACAGTGATCTGCAGCTCGGCCGCACTACCCCACCGTTCACCATCGACCCAGATCACGAGCGGTCTCTTGAACGTCAACGAATAGTCTGTGACCTGCCTGGTTGTCAGCTGCGGATGCGGCAGGTGAGTACCTGTGCGTGCCCGTCGCATCGCAGCCCGACGCGCGCGCCACGACATGTCAGCGGCGACGTGCAAGATGTCGACCTTGCCGTCGTTGGGGTGTGAACGCGGCGCCACGTCGTAGTTGCCGAAGAACTGGGCATTCATCGCGAACAGCACCTCGCCGCGATGCCAACTGCGCCGCGCGACGACATGAGACACAGCCCAGGTGACTCGCTCACCTGCCTGCACGCGCAGCAAGTCGACGATGGCCTGCGTCACCGTCCCGGGGAAGCGTCCGCTGCCTCCGCCCATGGTTCGCGCTAGATCTCCCCCGCCAAGCCCGAGGGGACGCAAGCTTTCGCCTCGCTCGCGTTGGCGCACCACGAAGTCGCGCGCATCACGGTCAGTCGGAACGACGCGTAGGTCGGCGGGTGACGGAACTGCGACGCCCCATGGCATCCCCTTCTCAATCGTCACGCGCCTTCGACCTCCACAGCGCTCGACGCCGAGACGACGCCACGGAAGAGTGCTTCCGCAGCGGCCTCCGCACTGCGTCGAGTTTCTTTCAGCGGTGCGATCAACGCCAGTTGTCGCATCAGATCGATGAGTTGCTTCATTGTGCGCACGAAGTCACCACCCGACAGCTCCTCGGCTGCCACTACCTCTGCAAAACCCTCACCCGCGGCCCAAGCAAATGCGACCGCGATGAACGTCGGGTCGGGCGGGCGATGTACTGCGAGCCCGGCTTCTTCCTCGGCGTCTTGCATCTCGTAGCTGATGCGCGCGATCGATTGCCAGCGACGCCGAACCATCGGCGACGGATACCACGCGGCGGGCGGCGGTTCGGGGCTGCGGTGCTCGTAAACGAACACGCTGACAAGGCCGGCCAGCGACGGTGGATCGAGGCCGTCTAGCAACCCCTGACGTGCACACTCGACGACGAGTAGATCGCACTCGTGGAACAGACGGGCGAGTATCTCGCCTCCTTCTGTCAGCGACCAGCCATCTACGTAGCCCCACGTCTGCAGCACGCGCAGAACTCGGTCGAAGTCGCGCGCAATCGACTGGCTACGCCCCTGCACGCGAACGCGCAACTCTTCGACCTCTCGCGCGGCGCGGTCGGCTTGCGTGGCGGCTTTCATACGGTCGGCCAGGTCTGGATCGGCTTCGACCGGGTGATCTCCGTCGTAGGCGACCGAGCCCGCACGCCGACGACGAGGCGGCGCAGTGACTTCCGACTGCTCGAGCATGGTCGCGACGCGGCGCCGAAAGTCGTTGCGGTTTGGCGCGTAGTCGGCCGGTAACTCCATGCGACCGATCGGCGTTGGCGGATCGTAAAAGTCGCTGGCGGTCAACATGAGTAGGTCGTGCCGCGTCGTTAGGCCCGTAAGGCGGATGCCACCCTTGCGATGCGCGTTCGACAGAACCACTACGCGCCCGACGTAGCGACCCTTCTCGACGTGCAAGATGTCGCCCGGTCGCACGCGTAGAAGTGCAAGCGTCACCGGGTCGTCGCGCACGATCGGCCCGGGCGGCGGCCGATCGCCTTGTTGTTTGAGTCGGCGGTACTCCTCTAAGTCGCCGAATGGGCTACGCGCACGCTCGAGATGCTCGGCCAGTTGCAGTTGCCGGCGTTCCAGGCGCGCCTCCAACTTCACGACGTCGCGATCCGCTTGGTACTGCGCGAACGACAAGTTCAGCAGATGATGCGCGCGCTCACTGGTGTACGAGCGCACCAGGTTTGCGGCCATGTTGTACGTGGGTCGAAACGCCGAGTTGAGATGAAACGTTCGGCTACCCACAAGTGCGGCAACCTGTTCGAACGGCACGAACGGGCTCCACAGCACAACCGCGTGTCCGAGGTCGTCGAGACCGCGACGCCCAGCGCGCCCGGTGAGTTGCGTGTACTCCCCTGGCGTAAGGAACGTGTGGTGATCACCCGTGAACTTGCTCAGCTTTTCGATGACGACTGTCTTGGCGGGCATATTGATGCCGACAGCCAGCGTCTCGGTTGCGAATACCGCCTTCACCAGTCCCTCAACAAAACACGCTTCGACGACTTCCTTGAACGGCGGAACCATGCCCGCGTGGTGCGCTGCGAAGCCGGCTTCTAGCTGCGCGAGAAACTGTGCGTAACCCAGCACAGCCAAGTCGGCCGGATCCATTCCACCGAGTCGTGCATCGACGATCTCGCGGATGCGATCGCGATCGCCCGCTGAGCTCAGTCGTAGGTCGGCGGCAAGACACGACTTGGCAGCCTCCTCGCACTGATTGCGACTGAATATGAAATAGATCGCGGGCAGCATGTGCTGCCGTTCGAGGACCTCGATTACTTCTAGTCGCGACGGTGTGAATAGTCGGCGGCGCCCGTGTTGCTTGCCGACGGGGCTGCCGCCGCGACGATCGCGGCTGTGGCGCACGGCCTCCGCATCCAACCTGATTGCGTCGGTGTTCGGTCGACCGCTAATCAACACCGGAAGCAGATGCAATCGGTCGTGAGTCTGATCGCCGATCAGGTAGTGGTTGTCGAGCTGCACGGGCCGACGATCTTCCAGCACAGTCCTTGTCGGTCCGCGCACGGTGCTGATCCACTCGGCCAGCTCGGCGGCGTTGCTGACCGTCGCCGAGAGGCAGACCAGGCGAACGTGTGCCGGAAGGTGAATGATCACTTCCTCCCACACCGGACCGCGATACGTGTCCTGCAGGAAGTGCACCTCGTCCAGCACGACCACTGCAAGTTCGCGAAGGCCTGGGCTGCGCGCGTAGATCATGTTGCGCAGCACCTCGGTGGTCATCACGACAACTTCTGCGTCGCCGTTGATCGCGTTATCACCCGTTAGCAGTCCAACTCGTTGCGGGCCGAGTCGCTCGACGAGATCGTGATACTTCTGGTTCGACAGGGCTTTGATCGGCGCCGTGTAGAACGCACGCTTCCCGTCGGCTATTGCAGCGTCGATCGCGTACTCGGCGACGACCGTCTTGCCGCTACCGGTAGGTGCCGCGACCAACACAGATTCGCCCTCGTCGAGTGCATCTAGCGCGCGCAACTGGAAGTCGTCGAGCGGAAATGAGTAGTGGGCAATCAGCTCGGCCCGGTTGGCGCGCACCTTACTTATCGTGTCAGGCCGCGGCCTCGCGCGCCTGCTTACGCTTCTGCGCGACACGGCCAATCAACACTGCGATTCCGTAGAAGATGGTCATCGGAGCCGCCATCGCCATCATCGAATAGGGATCCCCGCTCGGCGTTATCAACGCAGCGATAACAAAGATGATGACGACCGCGTAGCGCCACTGCTTCATCAGTGTTTGAGGGGTGAGCACGCCGACCAATTGCAGGAAGACGAGCAACACGGGGAACTCGAAGGTGATTCCAAACGCCGCGATCATCAGGCCGAAGAGCGACACGTATTTACTCACTTGGAAGTTCGCCTGCACGTCCTTGCCGGCCCACGAGATGAGGAAGTCGAGCGCCGGTGTAAGGGTGAGATAGGCGACGGTTGCACCCATGAGGAAGAGCAAGATCGACGAGACGATGAACGGGATTGCGTACTTCTTTTCCTTTGCGTGCAGCGCCGGCACAATGAAGCGCCAGATCTGCCACAAGATCACCGGCAGCGCCAGGATGATGCCGCCGTAGGTGCAAATCGACAGTCGAGTGCTGAAGCCTTCCAGCGGTCCGAGGAACGACAGTTCACAGTTCAGGTTCTTGTTCTGGTCGCACAGCTGCTCGTAAGGCCGGCGCATGAAGTCGAGTATCTGGTCGTAGAACGCCAGGTTGATGATGATGCCGACGATGATCGCCAGCACAGAGCGAATGATTCGGGTTCGCAGCTCCGCAAGGTGCTGCGTGAGGGTCATGCGGTCGTCGGGTGGCTCCACCTTCGGTGAATCCGTACCCCGGAAGGGGATCTTCATTCGCCGGCGTCCTGCGCCTTCGCGACTTCGTCGGGAGTCGAAACGTCGGCTTCGCCACTCGAGGACTCGCCGTTTGTCTCGTCGGGGTTGCTCGTGTCGCGTGCCAGTCGCTCTTGGCGCTTGGCGTTGGCGTTGCCGAAGTTCAGGCCGCCGTCGCGACGAACTGGTTCCGCCGGCTTACCTGTCGTTGTCTTGGTCGCGCTGGTCGTCTTCTTGCCGTCGAGACTGATGTCGAAGTCGGCGGCCTTGCGCACTGCATCGGCCGTGCCGCGCAGTTCGCGCATCGGTTCGTCGAAGGCTTGCTTCACCTCGCCCTGAAAGCCGGTGGCCATCTTCTTGAATTCGTTGTAGGCCTTTGTGAACTTGCGCACGGCATCGGGAAGCTTCTCCGGCCCCAGCACGATAAGACCGATCAGCACCAGAAAGGCGATCTCGCTGCCGGTGAGGTTGAACACGCTTGCGAGTCTACGAGGCACGGCCCGCATCGTCTTGGTCGCGCTGTGCCATCATCGCTGGATGCAGCAACGCCTGCCGTCACAACTGGCGGCGCCTATCGCATTTGCTCATCGCGGGGCGAGGGCCTTTGCAGCCGAGAACACCATCGAAGCGTTTGCGCTCGGCTTGAAGATGGGTGCTACCGGACTGGAGAGCGACGTATGGGTCACCGCCGACGGTGTTGCCGTGCTCGATCACGACGGTCTCGTGAAACGGACTCTGGGCAAGGGCAAGCCGATCGCCGGCTTTCAGCGCTCGGAACTACCCGAGCACATACCTTCGCTGACCGACCTGATCGAGGCGTGCGGCACGGACTACCACCTATCGCTCGACCTTAAGGACCCGCAGTCCGGCCAGGCCGTGATCGACGTTGTGCGCGAAGTCGCCCCTGCGATGCTCGAGCGTCTGTGGTTGTGCTCGCCAGTTTGGGAGTCGCTGCTGCCCTTACGCGGCCACGGCGCCAAGCTCGTCGACAGCACGCGGCTGCAACGAATCAAAGAAGGTGCCGAGCGGCGGGCCGCGGTGCTGATGTCGAACGGCATCGACGCCATCAACCTGCATCACACCGAGTGGACTGGCGGACTAGTTGTATTGTTCCACCGCTTCGAGCGCGTCGCGTTCGGCTGGGACATGCAGGAACCGCACATCCTCGAGCGTTGTCTACGGATGGGCCTTGATGGCGTGTACAGCGACTACCCGGATCGAATGATGCAGGCCTATCGCGACAACGTGACTGCTTAGAGCCACTGCCAATCGCCCATCGGCCAGATCACGACGAAGGCGCGGCCGATTAGATCGTCGTACGAAATCGCGCCAAGCACGCGACTGTCCTTCGACCCTGGGCGGTTGTCCCCCATCACAAACACGAACTCGGGTGGAACCACGACGGGTAGCTGCGGTGGCCCACAACTAGACGGCTTGACGATTGCCGGATCTAGGTACGGCTCGACCAGCACTACCCCGTTCACGAGCAGCACGCAGTCGCGATACTCGACCGTCTCGCCGGGCAAAGCAACCACCCGCTTGATCAGATCGCGCTCGTCGCTCGACTCGAGAGTCTTCAAGACCACCACGTCGCCGCGGCGCGGGTCGTGAAGGCGGTAGCTCAGCTTGTTGACCAGCACCCGATCGCCGGTGTGCAAGGTGCTCTTCATCGAGTCGCCCGAGACTGCGAACTGCTGCAGAACGAAGGCCCGCACGAGCAACGCGGCGCTGATTGCGACGACGACGACAATGATCCACTCGACCCAGACGTTGCCCTTCTTGCGCTTCTTGGAAGCGGGCTGCACCGGCTCGTCGGCCGTCTGCAGATCCGAGGGGTCCGACATTCGCAACAGGCTATCGCCACCCCATTCGAAGGGGGTGGCAACGGAAATCGCTACAACGAAGCGATCAGCTTCTCAACGCGCTCGTCGCGGCTGCGGAACGGGTCTTTGCACAGCACAGTCCGCTGTGCCTGGTCATTTAGCTTCAGGTGCACCCAATCGACGGTGTAATCGCGCTTCTTTTCCTTCGCACGGCGAATGAACTCGCCCCGTAGGCGAGCGCGGGTTGTCTGCGGCGGAGTGTCGATCGCGGCTTCGATGTCGGCGTCTATGCACATGCGCTCGATCATCCCGCGGTCTTGCAGCTTGTAGAACGGACTGCGATCGCGCGAGATGTCGTGGTACTGCAGGTCGAGTAGCTGTACCCGAGCGTGTCCGAGAGGAAGGTCGTGGCGCGCACGGAATGCTTCGAGCAGTCGGTACTTGATGACCCAGTCGACCTCGCGATCGAGCTTCAGTGGATCGTTCTCGATCGTGCTGATGCAGTGCTCCCACATCTCGAGCGCCTTCTGTTCGAGTGGCGGGAAACCTTTCAGGTCGGCATAACGCAATGCACGATCGAGATACTCGCGCTGAATGTCGAGTGCACTTACCTCGCGCCCGTTCGTTAAGCGCACCTTGCGCCGGCACGTCATGTCGTGACTGATGTCGCGGATCGCCCTAATCGGATTCTCCAGCGTCATATCGCGCAAGACGACCGATGGGTCTTCGAGCATGCGCAACATGCAAGCGGCCGAGCCAACCTTTACGAATGTGGTGTACTCGCTCATGTTGCTGTCGCCGACGATCACGTGCAGTCGCCGATAGCGCTCGGCATCGGCGTGCGGTTCGTCGCGCGTGTTGATGATCGGACGGCTGCGCGTGGTCGCGCTGCTAACGCCTTCCCAGATGTGTTCCGCGCGCTGAGCCATCGAGAACATCGCACCGCGCGCTGTTTGCAGCACCTTGCCCGCACCCGTGAAGATCTGGCGGCTGACGAGAAACGGAATCAGTACTTCTGCATAGTGCGCCATGTCGTCGGCGCGACTGGTGAGAAAGTTCTCGTGACAGCCGTAGCTGTTGCCCGCTGAATCGGTGTTGTTCTTGAACAGGTAGATGGTGCCGCGAATGCCCTCTTCCTTCAGCCGTTGCTCGGCCGATTGCAGAAGGCTTTCCAGAATGCGCTCGCCCGCCTTGTCGTGCACGACCAAGTCGTAGAGGCTGTCGCACTCGGGTGTTGCGTACTCCGGATGCGAGCCGACGTCGAGATAAAGCCGCGCCCCGTTCTGCAGGAACACGTTGCTGCTGCGCCCCCAGCTGACGACACGGCGAAAGAGGTAACGGGCAACCTCATCGGGGCTCAGCCGTCGCTGACCGCGCAAGGTGCAGGTGACGCCGTACTCGTTCTCGAGTCCGAAGATGCGCCGCTCCATGCGCGCACCGTAGCGGACGCCGAGCGCCAGCGGTGGGCGTTGTTCTGTCGAGTGTTTCCTGCAGCTCCGGCGGGCGTCGAGTGTTTCGTGCCCGTGTGCGGGTAGGAAACACTCGACTCAGTGCCTGGCGTGAAAGCGGAGTTCGGTCCCCACCGCGGCTTGGGCGATGTGGTGCACGTCGGAGGGGTCGACGACCCCGATCACCGGGTAGCCGCCGGTCGTTGGATGGTCGGCCAACATCACGATCGGCTGGCCGTCGGGTGGCACTTGTATCGCACCCTCGACCAATCCTTCCGACGGCAGTTCGCCAGCGGGGGCTCGCTCGAGCGTCGGCCCGCGAAGTCGGGCGCCGACGCGACTTGTGTCGACCACCAGATAAGCCGACGAGCACAGCGTCGGCCACGCATCATCCACGAACCAGTGGGCTCTCGGTCCGGGCCACACGCCGACGGTCGTCACAGGGGTCGACCGCGGCACCGACTCGGCGACGGGCTGGGCGACCGCAGTGGCACCGCGCACGGCGATGTACACGCGGGCTCCGTCGAGCAGGCGCCCAACGCGCAGCGTGCAACCTGGGGGCATCACCGACACACTCCCCCAGCCGACCGGTGGTCCGTCCTTCACGCTGATGTCGGCGACCGCGCCTGTGATCGCGATTGCGGTCGACTCGATGAAGTGCAGCGCGAGTCCACCGGAGCTTTCGTACGCGGGTGCAGTCGTGTCGTTGCCGACGAGTCGATTGCCGAGGGCCAGCGAGTCAAGATCGACGGCTCCCCCACGGCTGCGGCCCAACCACATCTGACCTTGGCGTCCGCGGTCGACAAGGGCGCCAGCAATCCCCCACGACTGGACCGTGATCATCGGGACCTGAACTTCACGCGCGTGCCAGGCGGTAGCAACGCCGGCGGATCACGATCGTCGCTCCACATGACCGCGTCGGTGCGGCCCAGTAGATGCCAACCGCCAGGACTTTCCCGCGGGTAGACCGCGCTGAACTCCGCAGCAATCGCAACGCTTCCCGCTGGGACGCGGGTTCGTGGCGTGTCGCGTCGCGGCAACATCAGACGCGCATCGAGCCCGGTCAGGTAGCTGAAGCCAGGCATGAAGCCGCAGAACGCGACGACGTACTCGGCGGCACTGTGAATAGTCACGACCTCGTTGCGCGACATGCCCAACGTTGCGGCCACTCCCGACAGGTCATCACCGTCGTACACAACGTCGATCGTCACCAGATCGCCGATCGCCGATGCACTCATCGCCGGTAACGGATGCCGCAACCATTCGCGGTCGAACGATGCGTCGTGCACGACCAACACTGTGCGCGCTGCCGGTACGACGTCGATGATGCCTGGTTGACGTGCCGCTCGCCACGCAGTCGCAGTCGACATGACCTCCGCTAGCGAGTCGAACTCGGCCAAGACCGCTCGCGGGCCGTATGGCAGAAGGTTCACTGCACGAACGAGCGCAGGTCGTAACCATTCTCGGTGAGCAACTTGGCCACCGCGTTAACGATCGCAACCGCACCGGGCGTGTCGCTGTGAACGCAAACCGATTCGGCGCCGGCGTTGGCGAGTGTCAGCGCCTGTTTCGCGGCTGCCACCGGATCGGTGATTAGCGCGCCCGGCTGTGTACGCGGAACAAGCCGACCCTCGGGCGTGTATGCGCGGTCGGCGAAGCCTTCAACGACGAATCGCACACCCGCTGCTTCGCATGCGCGCCTCACCGCCGAATGCGGCAGCCCCAGCATCGGAAGCTGCGCGTCGTAGAGGCGCACCGCCTCGACCACGGCCGCGGCTTGGCCGTCGTGCTCGGCGATCGTGTTGTACAGCGCGCCGTGTGGCTTTACGTAACGCACTCGCGATCCGTTGGTGCGAGCGAATGCGTCGAGTGCACCGAGTTGATACACGACGGCATCAGTGAGCTCGCTCGCCTTCATGTCCATGAAGCGGCGTCCGAAGCCCGCCAGGTCGGGGTAGCTGACCTGCGCACCAATCGCACAGTTGTGTTGTCGCGCCAACTCGCACGTGCGTCGCATGATCGACGGGTCGCCGGCGTGGAACCCACACGCGACGTTCACCGACGTGAGAAGAGGCATCAACTCTTCGTCGGGACCGCCCGGCCACGCCCCAAATCCCTCACCGACATCGCTGTTCAGATCAACGCCGCGCGACTGCGACACGCTTCAGCCGACCAGAGCAACGGCAACCGCGTCGTCGGAGAGCCGACGGAAGCAACGGCGACCGGCGTTGCGGCAGAGCAACGCCACCTCGAGATCGTTGGCCGACAGAGTTCGCTCGCTGCCAGCAAGAGCCGTCGTCGCCATTCGCACGGCTGCTTCAAGCGTCTGCCCGTCGGCGAAGTGTTCCTTCATATAGGCGCCGAGGGTTTCTGAGTCGCCACCGAGAACGGTGTAGTGGCGTTCGTCGACGACCGTGCCGTCGTACAGGATGTGGAAGAGCTGATCGCCTTCCGGCGCGAGCCCGACTTCGGCGACGAGAATCTCGACCTCCATCGGCTTCATCTCGTGCGTGAAGATTTGTCCGAGGATCTGCGCGTAGTTGTTGGCCAGGCTGCGCGCATCGACGTCGTCGCGGCTGTACTGATAGCCCTTCAGATCGGCTGCACGAACACCCGCGACGCGTAGTTGATCGAACTCGTTGTACTTGCCGACGCCAGCGAATGCGATGCGGTCGTAGATCTCGCTGATTTTGCGCAACGTATTGCTTGGGTTCTCCGCGACCAGCGCAATGCCGTCGGCGTACCGAACGGCGACCAACGCACGACCACGAGCAATTCCTTTGCGCGCGTAGTCGGCGCGATCCTTCATCACCTGTTCTGGAGCTACATAAAAGGGCATCGTCATCGTGAACGCACCTCAGTGGCAATCGATTCGAAGACGGTGGCCAGCTCGCTGTCGGCGACTTGTGTCCAGCCGGCGGACGTGATGGTGGCAACCATCGGGTAAATGCCGCGCAACGCGTCGGGGCCGCCGGTTGCGGAGTCGGCGTCGGCCGCTTCCCATAGACCGCGACATGCCAGCGCGACGGCGGCGGCACGATCGAGCGAATCGCGCCAGCCAATTTTGATGACAGTGCCAGCGTGCAACATGCCGGAACCGGTTGCGATGTAGTCCTTCTCTTCGTAGCGACCGCCGGTGACGTCGTACGCGAACAGGCGCCCGTTACCGCGGCGCACGTCGAAGCCAGCGAAGATCGGCACAACGACAAGACCTTGCATGGCTGATGGCAGGTTGCCGCGCACCATCATGCTGAGCTGATTGGCCTTGCCTTCCAAGCTGAGCGAGCTGCCTTCGACCTTTTCGTAGTGCTCGAGCTGCAACTGGAACAGCTTCACCATTTCCATGGACGGGCCGGCCGCGCCAGCGATCGCCACACCGCTGAACTCGTCGGCTTGCACCACTTTCTCCATGCCGCGGTGACTGATCAGGTTGCCGCTGGTGGCACGGCGATCACCGGCCATGACGACGCCCTCGCCGTAACGCAGCGCGACGCAGGTAGTCGCGTGCGGCACCGACAAGTCGCCTGCCACATCGCTGTGCGAGGGCCCTAGACCGACACGCTTCAGCAGTTCGGGGAAGCTGGAACCGGGATCTGTGCCTGGCTGGAACATGGGCATCGACATGCGGCTACTGGCCGCCCTTTTGCACGTACGACTTCACGAAGTCCTCAGCGTTGGTTTCCAGTACGCCATCGATCTCGTCGAGCAGGTCGTCGAGTTCCGCCTTCAGCTTGTCGCCCGTCGCAGCGACGGCCGGAGCTTCCTCGACGGTTTCGTCGGTGCGGCTCGGTGTCGGTTTCTGCTTTTGCGTTCGCTCAGCCATTGGTGATTCCTCCGCTGTCGTTCTAGATCTAGGCACCCAACCGGGCCAACAGCTCAGCTGGAGTGTCGCTCTCGTCGATCAAGCTAGCGACCGATTCTGCCGTACCGCGCAGCGGCTCCATCATCGGCACCCTACGCAAGGGATCGCGGCCGAGGTCGAACACCAGGCTGTCCCAGTTGGCGGCAACGATGTGCTCTGGCCATTTCGCTAGGCAACGACCGCGAAAGTAGGCCCGTGTCGTGGTGGGTGGGTTGGTCATTGCCGCCTCGACGTCGGCCGGGTCGACCAGAGTGTCGAGCCCGACGCGCAACGCAAGGCAGCGATCGCTACGCAGGTCGTGGTACTGCAGATCGAGCGCCTTCAAACGCGAGTCGCCCGGTCGCACATCGTGGCGAGCCGCGTACGCCTGCACGAGTCGACGCTTCGCCACCCAGTCGACCTGATGCGCGACCGACTCGGGATCGTGTTCCAAGCCGGTGAGTACCGACTCCCATTTCTCAAGAACGTCGCGGCCGACTGCCTCGTCGACAGCAGCAAGGCCGTGGACCTGCTCGTACTTGTGCGCACGCTCAAGCAACCCCCACTGCAGTTCGAGCGCTGTTACTCGTCGGCCGTCACGCAGCAGAATTGTTCGTTGCAGCGACGGGTCTTGGCTGACCTGGCGAATCGCGGCGACCGGATTCGCTAGCGCGAAGTCGTCGCCGAGCACATCGTCCTCAATCATGGCCAGCACAATCGCGGTAGCTCCCACCTTCAACAGCGTCGCGGTCTCGCTCATGTTCGCGTCGCCGACGATTACGTGCAGTCGGCGGTACTTGTCGGGGTCGCAGTGCGGTTCGTCGCGCGTGTTGACGATCGGTCGCTTCAGCGTCGTTTCCAGTCCGACCTCTTCCTCGAAGAAGTCGGCGCGCTGGCTGATCTGGAACGGCACATCTGCCGCGGTCGCACCGGATAGTTCGCAGCCAACTTTGCCAGCGCCGATCACGATCTGGCGCGTGACGAAATGCGGCGTCACTTGATGGACGATGCGACTGAAGGGAACTTCACGCGCCATCAAGTAGTTCTCGTGGCAGCCGTAGCTGTTGCCCTTGCCGTCGGAGTTGTTCTTGTGACACAAGATCTCCGCGCCCTCCGGCAACATCGAGGCTGCAGCCTTCATGCTGGCGCGAACGATCTCTTCCGCTGCACGATCAAAGATCAATGCCTCACGCGCGGTCAGGCACTCGGGAGTGCTGATTTCAGGGTGAGCATGGTCGACGTAATAGCGAGCGCCGTTGGTGAGCACTGCGTTGACGAGGTGTGTTTCGATCTCGGGCGCCAGCAAATCGTCGACGCTGAACCCACGCGCATCCATGCCCGGATGCTCGTCTTCGAAGTCCCAGCCAACCTTGCGACTGTTCGCCGACAGGTAGGCGTTGATCAGCATCGACGACGCAGCGACCGGATTGCCGACGGCATCGCTTACGGGGCCGCGCACGAAAATGCCGTACTCGGTCTCGATGCCGCAGACCTTCGGGATCGCCATGGCTTTAAGGTACCCGGCTACAGGTACTGGCCAGTCCCCACCCGTTCGATCGCACGACCGCCCTCCCGAGCTTGCTGTTCCTGGCCCTTGGTCAGCGTGCGGATGAAGACGATGCGCTCGCCCTTCTTGCCGCTGATCTTCGCCCAGTCGTCGGGGTTCGTCGTGTTGGGCAGGTCTTCGTGTTCCTTGTATTCCTGGCGGATGCTGTCGAGCAGGTCTTGCAGGCCGACACCGCGTTCGCCGCCGGCGATCACGCGCTTGATGGCCAACTTCTTTGCGCGGCGCACAATGTTCTCGATCATGGCGCCGGACGAAAAGTCCTTGTAGTACAGGGTTTCCTTGTCGCCATTCTGGTAGGTGACCTCGAGGAACTGATTGGCCGCGTCGGCGCGGTACATCGCCTCGACGGTCTGCTCGATCATCTCGGGCACATTCGCACCAGCAGCGATCGGGATTTCGTCGGTCAGGTATTGGCTGAAGATCTGAATCGCGGCGACATCGTTCGGCCGCTCGATCTTGATCTTCACGTCGAGGCGACCCGGACGCAGGATGGCCGGGTCGATCAGGTCTTCGCGGTTGGTCGCACCAATGACGATGACGTTGCGCAATCCCTCGACACCATCAATCTCGGCGAGCAACTGCGGCACGATCGTGCTCTCCATGTCGGACGAGATGCCTGAGCCTCGTGTGCGGAACATGGAGTCCATCTCGTCGAAGAACACGATGACCGGCCAACCCTCTTCGCTCTTCTCACGCGCGCGCTGGAAGACGAGACGAATCTGTCGTTCGGTTTCGCCGACATACTTGTTGAGCAGCTCTGGGCCCTTGATGTTGATGAAATAGCTTCGGCCCTTCTCGCCACCGGTCTTCTCCGCAACCTTTTTCGCAAGTGAGTTGGCGACTGCTTTGGCAATCAGCGTCTTACCGCAACCTGGTGGGCCGTAGAGCAGGATGCCCTTCGGCGCGGGCAGTTGATGCTCGGCGAACAAATCGGCGTAGAGGAATGGCAACTCGACTGCGTCGGCGATCTGCTCGATCTGTTCGTCGAGCCCACCGATGTCGGCGTACGAGATGTCGGGCACTTCTTCGAGCAGCAGATCTTCCACCTCTGGCCGCGGCAACTTCTCGAGCAACATGTTGCTGCGCATGTCGAGTCGCATGCTGTCGCCGCTGCGCAGATGCACACCGCGAAGCGCGTCGGCGAGTTCACACACTCGCTCTTCGTCAGCGCGACCGACCACAAGTGCGCGCACTCCATCGTCGAGCAGCTCTTTGATCGTCACGACTTCACCCGTGATCTCAGGCCGCCGCGCTTGCACAACGTTGAAGCTTTCGTTCAGTACGACTTCCGAGCCGCGATCGACTTCCTCGTGGTCGATTTCGGGGTGTAGCGAGACTCGCATCTTGCGGCCACCGGTGAGCACGTCGACCGTTCCGTCGTCGTTCTTGCCGACGATGACGCCGTAAGCCGAGGGTGGCTGCGTCAGCTTCTCGACTTCCTCGCGCAGGGCCGAGATGTGGTCGCGGGCTTCACGAAGGGTGTAGCTGAGCTTCTCGTTTTGCGACACCGCGTGGGCTAGTTGGCCTTTGGTTTCCAGCAGACGCTCCTCAAGGGCGCGCTGGCGCTTGGGGCCGTCGGCGAGCTTCTGGCGCAGCTGTTCGATCTCGTCGGCGAGCACGACCGCCTGCGCCTGCAGCACCGCCATCGACTCGTCTTGGTCGCCCTGACTCATGTCTGGAAGCTACACCGACGAGGTACGTGACAGGCGGCGCATTGCGCATCGAAACCGTGTTCGCAGGGGCACCCACGGGTATGCTCAGCATTGTTCGGCCCTTCAATGCGGGAGGGCCAAATAGAGGAGCTTGAAGACAATGAAGGTGTGGATCGACCAGGATCTGTGCACGGGCGACGGACTGTGCGAGGAAATTGCCCCCGACGTCTTCACATTGCTTGACGACGGCCTGGCCTACGTGCGCGAGGGCGACACGATTTACGCAACCGCCAAGGGCAACGCCCAAGGCGCCGACGGCATGGCCGGCTTCGCCGATGCCCGTCTAGACGCAGTGATTGAATCCGCCGAGGAATGCCCCGGCGAGTGCATCTTCATCGAGCCCTAGCTCGATAACGCTGGTCAGCCGATGTAGCGGCCGGCGGTTAGGAAGCCTGTGTGGGCCACCATGCGGTGATCTGGGCGCACTGCCATTCCCTCGATGTGCCAGCCGCGGTGTAGCACCTCAAGCGTGCGCGTTCCGTTCCATGCCTTGCTGGCCATCGCCTCGCGCGTCTGCGCAGCTTGCGTGATTGACGGCGTGTAGGCAACCAGGATTCCACCTGGTCGTAGCGCTTCCATCGCGTGTGGCACTACTTGCCACGGCTCTGGTAGGTCGAGGACTACGCGATCGAGATCGCGCTCCTCAATTCCCTCGTAGCAGTCGCGCAGATGCAGGTTGTAGCGGTCGAGCACTTCCTCGCCTAGGAAGCTGCGCACGTTGTTGCGCGCTCGGTTCAAGAAGTCTTCGCGGATTTCGTAGCCGATAATGTCGGCGCCGTAGCGCAGCATCGTCATGCTCAGTGCACCCGAGCCGACGCCACTCTCCAGCACGCGCACGCCCGGGCCGATGTCGGCGATCATGCAGATCGGCGCGAGGTCCTTCGGGTAAATCACCTGCGCGCCGCGCGGCATCTCCAACACAAAGTCCTCAAGCGTCGGTCGCAGTGCCGTGTACGCAGCGCCCTTCGTGCTCTTGAGCACGACACCCTCCGGCTGACCTACGAAGTCGGCGTGCGGTACTAATCCAGCGTGCGTGTGAAACTCCGCGCCTTCCGCGAGTGTGATCAGGTAGCGCCGCTGCTTGTTGTCGAGCAACAGGATTTTGTCGCCGTACGCGAGTGGTCGGTTCATCGTCGGCCTCTGCTGTTCGCCATCACGAGTTCGACTGCTACCGGCTCGTGTGCGGCCGACTTGCGGACGATGTTGCAGAACGCGCAGATGTCGCCCGTTGTTGGCGAACCGCACGAACTGCACGCGTGCAACGACTCATTGCCTGAGGCCGAGTTCCCACCAACAGTCGCAGCCGCGAGCAGCGGGGCCATGTTCTCCAGGAAGTTGAGATAGAAGGCGGCTTTACTGCCGGGCGACTCGGTCTCGATTGCGTTGAGTGCGGCCTTGTACGCGAGGTGCCTGTTGCCGGCAGCCATCGGGCACTCGTCGACGATGTAATCGATGCCGCGCACGATGCACCACGCAGCCATCTCGCGCTCGGTCAACCGGATGAGTGGCTTCACTTTCTTCGGGAAGCCGTTGCGCGCGGGTAGCACGGGCAGCTGCCGCGCGAGATACTCGACATCCCACCGCAGCGTGTTGCCGAACAACACTGCAGCTTCGTCGTCGAGGTTGTGGCCGGTTACGAGCACGTTGTAGCCACCATCGAGCGCAGCCTTGTCGAACAGGTGCCGCTTGCTTGTGCCGCAGGCACTGCATGGAACTCGCTTGGTCGCGACGGCGGCGGTGGGCACGTCGTAGCCGTACTCGTCGCGCAACGAGACCTCGCTCAGTTTCAAACCACGCTCGGTCGCGAACCGGCGCGCGTAGTCGGCAGACGTATCGCTGTAGTCGCCGATACCTAGGCCGACGTACAGACCATCAGCCTGATAGCCGAGATCGATCAGCATGTCCCACACCGCGAGGCTGTCTTTGCCACCCGACACTGCGACCAGCACGCGATCGTCCTTCGTGAGCATGTCGAACTTGTCGATCGCCTTCACCACTTGGCGGCGGCACAGGTCGAGGAAGTGCTCCGCGCAGAAGTGAGCGTTGTGGCGCGGCAGGTCGATGATCGCCGGCTCGCGGCACACACGACACTTGGATGCTGCGGCGACCATCAGCAGCCACCCGAGATGACGGGGCGAATCTCGATCACGTCGTCGGCGCCAAGGTCGGCGTCACCCGGAACCAAGGTGCCGTTACGAATCACGAGGTGCGATTCACGCGACAAGGCCAACTCGGCGAGCAGCGCGTTCACGTTGCGGCGACCCGTCACCTCGATCTCGCGCGGAGGGTTGCGCAGCAGCACCTTCATCGATCCATTGTGCCCGCTGGCGCGCCGGGAACGGGCAGCTAGCTGGCTGCGCGCTTGGCGGCCTTGCGTTCGCTGCGCGTCGGTGGCCCCACCGCCGTCAGCTGAATCGTTTGGCCGGGACGCAAACGTTCGGTCGCAATCAACTCTTCGTGGCGACCGGAGAGCCGCTTCAATACCCGAGGCATCCACACCAGGACCCCGACGGCCATCCAACCTCGGTGGCCACCGAACAATCCTCGCTGGAGCGATCGTTGACGTAGCACCGCAGTCGGCGCGAACAGGCTCGACTTGCGGAGCACTATCTACACCCGCCGGATGTCGACGAACGTCGTCTTCTTCTTGCCCGCACGGTTGCCGAGCACGAAGAACAGCAGCAGCAGAACGACGGCAACGACAACGCCGAGCGTGATCGCTGACTGTTTCTTGTCCTCAAGCTTGCCCGTGAGCTTGTCTTGTGTCTCGCGGAACCTCGCTTCGAGATCGTCGCGGGTGATGCGTTGCTGAGCCTGTGCCATGGTCAGCTCTTCTCCTTGTGTAGCGGTTGCTTATTGATGCGCAATAGCGCCATGCCAGCGACGAAGAAGCAGAACATGAGTGCACTGGCGTACGGCACCAGGCTCATCCATCTACCAGCGAACGTCTCGGGCCATTCCGATTGAATCAGGCGCAGCGCGCCGAGTGCGAGGAAGGCAGTTCCGACACCGATCAGCAGCGCACCGACGATGCCAAGCGCAATCCAACGACCGGCACCCTTTAGCGGACCGAGTGTTTCCTGACGTACGTAGTCCTTCAGCAACTGCACGGTCGCCGGTATATCGGCCAGTGGTTCAGCCTTCTTCTTCGCAGCGGTCTTCTTCGCGCCGGATTTCGCCTCTGTCTTCGACTTTGCCACGCCCAATGTGTACCACGCGAAGTGTCGAGGACAAACCCCCGGACCGCTGACTACTAGTCGCCGATTTGGAACTCGGCCGCGGCTTCGACGTCGGCGAGTGCACGATCCAGGACTCGCCAACGTTCGGCGATGCCCGGCGCGCACAGGATCGCGTAGCGGTCGGCTGGCCCCAACGGGACCTGCTCCGCGATCGCAAACGCTCCCCCGTCCTGCGGCGCCAGCCCGTCGCCGGTATCGAACCTCTGCGAGCGCTGAGTCACGTCGGCGATCAGCGCCGCGTCTGGATCGCCGGTCGGCTCGTCTGGCCAATCCTCAACGACGGCACGCGGATACGGATCGTCGGGTAGCCACTCGACCACCCGAATACGTCTGGTACCGATGGCAACCACGGCGAATCGATCTTCGCCCATCTGCGCCACCTGCACCATGCGCGCCACCGTGCCCACATCGCGGCGCACCTCGCCACCGCCGACTTCGTGGCCGCGATCAATCAGTACGACTCCGAATTCGTGCGCGGGCGCCTCGATGCAGTCGCGAACGAGTGCTTGGTAGCGCGGCTCGAAGATGTGCAGTGGCAACGCGCCACCTGGAAACAAAACGCTGCCCAATGGAAACATCGGCAGCGTGTCCACGCTGGCTACCGCGGGCCGAGATCAGCCGCTGCCGGCCCACTTGGGTAGTCGGCGAAGATCTCGGCCATCTCGAGCCAGATCGGTTTGTAGTTCGCCGGATCAGAAATCGTTTGTCCGTTGAGCAGCAACGAGAACTCGATCACTCCCCCGGAGTCGGTTGGTACAAAACCCGACAGAGCTTTCGCACCGGGCTTGCCCTCGGGGCCGACACCGTCGGACAAGTTGTTCAGCGTGCCGGTCTTCGCGCGGATGATGCCCGACAACGGTTCACCGGCCAAGAACGCGTCGTAGAGCGTGCTGCCCGGCGCGCCGCCGACCGCCAAGCCCTGGCCAACCGCGTCGGCGACTGAACCGTGTTGCAGTACCTCGATCAGCGCTTCGCATGTCATGCGGTTGTCGTCGGAGAGACCGGAACCATCAACCAAAGTGACGCCGGTTGTCGGAACGCCCCACTCTGTCAGCGTCGCCATCACTATCGCCAGCCCGGCGATTCGCGTTCCTGTCTTGCTGGTCGCGTAACCGATTTCCTTCAACACCATCTCGGCTGTGCTGTTGTCGCTGGTGGTCAGCATCTCGGCGAGAATTGCGGGCAACGGCATCGAGTCGATCGAGGTGATCATGTCTGCGTTGGCAGGTGCGACTCCGGCAACAGCTGGACCACCAACGGTGATGCCGCGCTCTTCGAGCAAGGTAGTGAGAACTTTCGCCGCGCCGACTACTGGATCTTGCGACGCGACGGTCGCGCTCTCACGTGAATCGTTGACCAGCAGCGCCGACACCGGGCCACCGTCGGTGAAGCGAACGTCGTTCGTCCAACTCGGCGGATACAGCTCGGTGTCGTAGCGCGAAGCGTCACCGACCACCGAACCGGTGATCGATGTGACACCCGCTACTTGGATCGAGTCGGCTAGCGCCTCAATAGATGTCCGATTGAAGGGCGGGTAGTTCTGGTTCGGTCCCTGCCACCACGAACTGTTCAGCACGGGGTCGCCGCCGCCAATGAAGTAGAGATCTCCGTTCACCACGCCGTCAGAGCCGACATCGCCCTTGATCGTTGTCGTGTAAGTGAACTCGGTGCCGAGTACTTCCAGCGCGACGTGGGCGGTGATCAGCTTGACGTTGCTCGCAGGGCGAAGCGGCATTGTTTCGTTGACTGCCAGAACGAGCTCGTCATCGATGGACACTGCGAAACACGACGTGCTGTTGAGGTCGTTGACGAACGGTTCCAGCGCGTTCTTCAAGGCGTCTTTGTTGACCTGTTGCGCCAGCACAGATGGCGCGCGGCGCACGGAGAGAATCGGCGTGGTGAGTATGGGGAGTGCTGGTACGAGCGTCGTCTCGGGAGCGGGCGCCGTCACAGCGACATTGACCGCGTCCGGTTTTTGGCCGCTGGCAAACTTCCACAACCCGCCGAGTGCAACGGCAGGTAGCAGCGCGGCGATGATTAGAGCCGGATAGGGATTGCGACGCGACGCCATCAGTTGAGCCCCCGTCGTTCCCGAAATTGTGCGTACTGCCAGAGGTGGCCGAGCGCGACGACAGCGCGGCTGCCACTGGCGTAACAAAGGCGACCCGTCGCGCGCACCATTCGTGGGCCGGCGTTGTCGGGGTCGGCGACCGCTAACTCGGTGGCGGTGAGGATCGGCTTGTTGTAACGCAACGACAGTTCGTGCGCCGCTTCGGCGAAACGTTCGTCTTGTCGTTCGTGGTAAGCGACGATGCGTTCCAATCCGTGGTCGGGATAGAAGCGACCCTCGCGCATCAGCCGCGCCTGATTGCTCTGAATGCCAAGCCCGAGATAGACGATGGAGTCAACTGCTGGGTGCGCCGCGATCATCTCCATCACTTCTGGAATTGTGTCACGCGTCTCACCTCCGGCGCAGTCCACTGGGTTACTGCGGCTCCATCGGGGCGGAAGTTTCGTGTCAATTTGCGCCTTCAGGTCGTCAGGTAGAGCCAATAGGTGCAGCCGTCCGTCGCGGGCAAGGGCATCGCAGGTGACGACGCCCCAGCCACCAGCCGTCGTGAGCACGACGGTGCTTGGCCCCGTCGGCGGCGGTTGAGTAGCGAATGTGGCCGCCGCATCGAACGCCTCGTCCACTGTCACTGCGCGGGTTACGCCCGTCTGCCGACATACACCGTCGAACACCTTGTCGTCGGCGGCAAGGGCGCCAGTGTGGCTTGCCGCCGCGCGGGCGCCACTTTCGCTGGCACCACCCTTGACCACAACGAGCGGCTTGCGTTCGGCGATCGCCTTGAAACGATCGAGCAATGCGCGCCCGTCGACGATGCCTTCCAGGTACGCCACGGAGACCGCAGTCGCCGTATCGTCCGCGTACCAATCGAGATAGTCCGGTGCGGTCACGGCCGCGGCATTTCCCGCCGAGACGGCACGACTGATTCCGACGCCGGTCTGGCGTGCGGAGTTGAGGAAGGCGCTGACGAGGTTGCCGCTCTGGCTGGCAACTGCGATGCGGCCAACCGGCGGATAGGGGGCGACGATCATCGCGCAGAGCGATGCTGGCGTGCTGACTAATCCCTGTCCGTTCGGGCCGGCGAGCAGCATGCCCAACTCGTCGGCGAGCTTCACGAGTTCGTGCTGAGCCTTGACGCCGTCGTCTCCCGCCTCGCCGTAGCCGGCCGAGGTGAGGAACGCGGCCTTCACACCCTTGGCCGCGCACGCGCGCAACACCTGCTCGTTCGCACTTGCAGGTGTGCACACAAACACCAGATCGATCTCGCCATCGGGAAGCTGACCGATATCGGCCACAGTCTCAATGCCCAGCACGTGTTCGCCTTGCAAGTTCGTCGCGAAGATCGAACCCTTGTAACCACTAGCGAGCAGGTTGTGCAGACTGACGAACCCGAACTTGCCTGGGTGGCTGCTCGCGCCCGCGATCAATACACCGCGCGGCTCGAACAACGCACGAAACTGTTCGTCGGTCGGTCGCGAGCGTCGCGTAGCGGATGGTGGAGCGGTCGCGTCGGCCAGTTCGACCAACGCATCCACGGCGACAACAGAACCGTCGGCGCGAACGATCAACGGGTTGACATCGACGCTCGCGATATCGGGTCGGGCAGCGACCAGCGCGGACAATCCAAGGAGAACAGCAGCGAGGGCCGAGCGATCGACCGCTGCTTCGCCGCGGAACTCTCCCAGCAGCTTCTGCGTCGCTAGGCCGTCGATCATCTCATCGGCATCGACGGAAGTAATCGGTATCGGACGAAAGACGACGTCGGCGACGGCCTCCGCAAGAATGCCGCCAACACCGATCATCACGTTGGCACCGAACTGCGGATCGTGCACGACGCCGGCTATTAACTGCCGGTTACCGCTGATCATCGGAGCAACGAGCAGCGACACGTCGCCGTCGGCCGCTGTCGCCTTGGTCAGTAGCTCGCCCGCTGCGGCCGCAACGAGGGCTTCGTCGACAAGATTCAGCCGCACCAAGCCGCGTTCGGTCTTGTGTGCAATCGCGTCACCGCACAACTTCACCGCAACCGGAAACCCCACTTCGGTTGCGGCGGCCACCGCACCAGCCGCGTTGGAAACCTCGCGCTCGTCGGCGAACGGCACACCGAACTCGCGAAGCAACGCCTTTGAAGCCGCTTCCGAAAGCGTTAGTCCCCCGCCAGTCATCCCCGCCACCGTAGCGACCGGCCCCAGTCAGTTGGCGGCTAGGTGTGGATGCAACAGCGCGACGACCTGCGCTGGTTGTTCGGCCATCATCATGTGGCCCGCCGCTAATACTTCTACTCGCGAACCTGAGATCGCACGTCCGAGCGCATGACTGTGTGCGATGTCGACCCATCGATCTTCAGCTCCGCCGATCACCAATGTCGGAGCCACGATCTGGCCCACGAACTCGGAGATATCAACAGCGACATCAAGCTCGATGTGAGCTGCTGAACCAGGAGCGAGCGTCGTTGCACTCATCGTGATCGCGATTTCCAGCATCGGGGCCATGAACTCGTGAGCCACTGCCGTGAAGCCATCGACGAGCGCATAGCGGGTAAACAACTCTGGGTCGGTAGCGATCAACCGTCGCCACAGCTCGAACGTCGCCTTCATGCGCGCGTCAGCCGAGATCCAGCCAGCGAGCATCGCCACGCTGCGCACGGCTCGTGGTTGCGACGCTGCGATCGCAGCAGCCACCACCGCGCCGATCGAGAAGCCGACCACGTGGTAACGCTCGTGACCGAGCTCACCCATCAGCGCGTGTGCGTGCGCAGCGATGTTCTCTAGCACCAGCGGTCCGTCCGGCAGCGATGATTCGCCGCTGCCCGGCAGATCCATCATCACGTAGCGATACGGCACGTCGGCGGGCATCGCAGCGCGCATGCTGTCGAACGCCGTGTGGCTCATGGTTGTGCCGTGTAGCAGCAGAACCGGTGGCCCTGCATCGCCCGCCAACTCGTAACCCACCGCCTGCCCGTCGATCTGCATCACTGCCACCGGACGAAGGTAGCGCCCGCGCTGCGCCGGCTACGGCTTCAGCGCGGCAACAAAGAACGATGTGATGTGTTTGCGATGAGCCGCAACGTTGTCGGCCGACAACGCATCGCCGTCGAGCAGGCCCCCGATGAATGGAGCGTCGCTGAAGTAGCTGAGCAGCGCGCCGTAACCCGTGATCAGCAGATGCGCGGGATCTTGACGGCGAAACACGCCAGCGTCCATCTCGCGTTCGAAGAATGCGACGGCTCTGTCGAACATCGGCCGCAGTACGGCGGCTAGATCGATGCCAAGGTGCACTCCGCCGTCCAGCGCTTCACGGCGCATCAGGCGGACGTAGTCAGGGTTGTCAGCGAAGAGATCGAAGCCGGCTTGGATGACCAACTCCATCTTGCGCACGCCTGTTTCCGGCGCCACGACGGCTGCCTCGAGTCGCTCGAACCAGTCGCTCAGCAGAACCTCGAACACCTCGTGGTACAACGCTTCCTTGGAAGCAAAGTGGTGCAGCAGACTCGGCCGACGAATGCCGACGCCAGCAGCAATGTCGTTCAGCGAAGTGCCTTCATAGCCGCTGTCGGCAAAGCAGCGCATTGCCTCGGCGATAATCAGTTCACGGGTGGTGAGTTGCTCACCTTCGTGATCCGCCATGGATCGCATCCTATGAGTCGCCACACCGTTGAGGGCTTTCTCGTCGATCGGCACGGCCGGTACCCTGCCCTGGTGCACATCGTCTCCGCTCTGTTCGTCGAGAACTTCGAATTGCGTCAAGCCGCAGGTCCATCAACACGAATCGACATCACGGGCGCGATGTTCTCGATGGCGGCCCCGTCGGACACACCGGTGACCATCGCACCGCACCTGGTTGCCCTTCTGTTTTGCCCACTCGATGGCTCGGGCTCTGGGGTGTTCGAGGTCGTCTTCCGCAAGGGCATGAGCGAGACCGACGACGAGATGGCTCGCAACGTCAGCCCATTCACTGTCGAGCCCGGCAAGTTCACGTACCGGTTGGTGAAGGGCGAACTCGAGTTCACCGAATACGGCCAGATCTTCGCCCACTGCCGCGTCGACCGCGGCCCCTGGCACCTCGTGCCGTTCACGCTGCTGCCACCCGTCTGAGCCAGGCCGCCCATCGCTTTCGGCGATACCGCGGGCCCCGCTATCTCTAACAATCCTAAGAAACCCCTGGTCAGAGCTTGTTTTCTTGCACGAACATATGTACTATACAAACCATGACCACCGCCGCCGACCTCGCCGAGCAGATTGTGCTCAGCCCGGCCGAGTTGCTCACTGCGCTTGCCGAACACGAGCAACGGGCTGCTGTGTTGGCGTTGGCAACGCGGCGTCTGGAGACCACTGGCGAGTGGGCGTTTGACGGCTCGGTCTCGATCGCCGCCTGGCTGCGTCACAACGCCCGCATGTCGAACCGCGCGGCGCACCGGTTGGTTCACCGCGGCCGCTTCCTCGACCGTTTCGCTGCAATCGGCGAGGCTGCGGTTGGGCACGTGCTATCCGCAGGGCAGGTCGACGCCATCGCCGCCGTCTGTCAACCGAAGCACGAGCCGTTGCTAGCCGAGCACCAACGCATGCTCGTCGCCGCGCTGTCACCCCTTCCCGTCGCCGACACCGAGCAGGCCTGCCAAGTGTGGCGCCAACGTGCCGACGCGATTCTCGACGAAGCGGCGCCACCGGCGGAACCCACGCGCACTCTGAAATTCAACCGTGCCGACGACCGGGCCCTCTTGGGCAGCTTCGTTCTCGACGACGCGGCGGCAACCGAGTTCGAGAAGGCGATCCGCAACGCGATTACGTGGGGCGGCGACACAGACACACGCACTCGCCCCGAGTGCCAGGGCGACGCGATGTTCGACATCGCGGCGTTCTACAACAAGAACCATGAGAGCGAAGGCACTCCACGGCACCTCCCCCACGTCAGCCTGTCCGCCGACGTGTCGACACTTAACGCCAACGCTCCGCAAGCGGTGAACGACGACGATCAGCAGCCGCTACAACCGTCGTGCACCGACACTTATCTATGCGATTGCGTCATCCACGCGATCTTGCGCGATGCAAACGGCGCACCGCAGTCTTTCGGTCGTTCTCGCTACACGGTGCCACGCAAGTTGTTCCGCCAGGTCGCGGCCCGCGATGGCGGCTGCCGTTTCCCCGGCTGCGATCGCCGTGTGCGTCATTGCGATGCACATCACATCAAGTACTGGCGTCATCTCGGCACCACCGATTACGACAACCTGGTGCTCTTGTGTAGTCGGCATCATCACGTCGTTCACCAACAGCGGCTCGACCTGAAACTGCTACCGAATGGGCAACTCGACGTCAGTTGGCCCGACGGCCGCCATCGCGAAAGTCAGCCGCGCGGTGCCCCTCCGCGACTCAAATCGTCAGGCTGAGTCGCGGGGTACGCGCGCCCTTGCGAGGTTCAAAGTGGCGCATACGGGTATTGTCCACGACGTGCCTGACAGCCTCCCATCGCAAATAGACCAACAGGCGATCGCGCTCATTCGTGGGATGGCGATGGATGCGCCGCTGTACGCGAAGAGCGGCCACCAGGGAACCGCTATGGCGCTCGCTCCCCTGGGCCACGTGTTGTACAGCCGAGTAATGCGGCACGATCCGTGCAAGCCCGACTGGCCCGATCGCGATCGCTTCGTTCTGTCCAACGGGCATGCGTCGATCCTGCAGTACTCGCTGTTGTTCCTCGCCGGCTACGGGCTGGAACTCGAAGACCTGAAGCAGTTTCGGCAATGGGAATCGGCAACACCTGGCCACCCGGAGGTCGGCCATACCGACGGAGTCGAAGTCACAACTGGTCCGCTCGGCCAGGGCTTCGCGAATGCAGTGGGCATGGCACTCGCCGAGCGTCACCTGCGCTCTCGCTTTGGTGCCGATGTTACGCACCATCGCACATTCGTGATCGCGGGCGACGGTTGCTTCATGGAAGGCGTAAGCCACGAGGCCGCGTCGCTGGCTGGGCACCAACGGCTCGGCAACCTGATCTGCATATACGACGACAACCACATCACGATCGATGGTGATACCGCACTTGCTTATAGCGACGACGTGGGAATGCGCTTCCAGGCGTATGGCTGGCATGTCGAGAACCTCGGCGAGATAGCCGACGATTGCGATGCGCTCGAGGCCGCTCTGCAAAACGCGATCTCGGTTACCGATCGGCCGAGCCTGCTGATCCTGCGCAGCCACATCGCCGCGCCCAGTCCCGATCAACTCGATCGTCACGAAGCGCACGGCAATCCATTCACCGCCGAGCAGGTGACGCGCACGAAGGCCGTAATGGGCATTCCCGACGAACCGTTCTGGGCGCCTGCGGAACTGGTCGACACCTACCGCACGCATTGTGCCGCTCGCGGCGCGTTGGTCAGCGACAAGTGGCAAGACCGCTTCGATGCCAGCAACGTCGACCAAGGGCTATGGCACGCGCTCTGGACCGGCGGCGGAGTCGAGGGCTGGGAAGCCGCGCTGCCGACCTTCGAGCAAGGCGAGAAAATTGCGACACGCGTGGCTATCGAGAAAGCGTTCAACGCTTCGCTTGATGGCGTGCCGGGTCTGATTGCTGGTGCCGCCGATCTGACCGGCAACACCGGCACCAAGCTGACCGGTCAGACCGCCGCGACTGCTGCGACTCCCGATGGTCGACAGATGTACTACGGCGTTCGCGAGCACGCGATGGGTTCGACGATGGTCGGCATGGCGCTTCACGGCGGCGTGCTACCGGCTGGCGGAACCTTCTTCGTGTTCCTCGACTACATGCGTCCCGCGGTGCGTCTAGCCGCGCTCAGCCAAGCCAAGGTTCTGTTCGTATTCACTCACGACTCGGTGGGCGTTGGTGAGGATGGGCCGACGCATCAGCCGGTCGAGCACCTCGCTACGTTGCGCGCTATCCCGCACCTACAAGTGATTCGCCCGGCCGATGCCAACGAAACCGTCGAAGCGTGGAAGGCAGCCGTGACGCACTCTGGTCCGACCGCGCTTGTTCTCTCGCGCCAGACGATTCCGGTATGCACAGACGGCACGGCCGTTGCAGCCGGCGCGGGCATCGTGCGCGATGTCGACAAGCCACAAGTTGTTCTGATCGGAACGGGCAGCGAAGTCGCGGTGTGCGTCGATGCTGCTGCCGAACTGGCGAAGGCTGGCATCGCGGCGCGCGTCGTCAGCATGCCCTCGTGGGATCGCTTCGCGATGCAGACCGCTGCTGCGCAGGCCAAGGTGTTGCCCAAGGGTGTGCCGACCTTGTCGGTCGAGGCAGGCGTGACTTTCGGTTGGGAACGCTGGGCGGATGAAAGCATAGGTATCGATCGCTTCGGAGCCAGTGCACCTGGCAACGTCGTTTTGGAGAATCTCGGAATCAACGTCGCCAACGTTGTCGCACGCGCCACTGCGTTGGCCGGAAAGAAGAAGTAGCCATGAGCCGACTGAAGAATCTTTACGCCGAGCAGGGCCAGAGCCCCTGGCTCGACAACTTGAAGCGCAGCTACCTCACCGGCGGCACGCTGCGCGGACTGGTGAAGTCGGGTATCCGTGGCCTCACCAGCAACCCGACCATCTTCCAGAAGGCCATCCAGGGTTCAGCCGACTACGACGAGCAACAGCGTGCGCTCGTTCGCGAAGGCGCAAGTATCAACGAGCAGTACTGGGCGCTCGTGCTCGCCGACATCAACAGTGCGCTCGACGAGTTCGCCGATCTCTACCGCGATAGCAATCGCGGCGATGGTTTCGTCAGCGTCGAGGTCGAGCCCTCGCTCGCACGCGACGAAGCCGGCACGACGCTCGCCGCACGCTCGCTCCACGAACAAGTAGCGAAGCCAAACCTGATGGTGAAGATTCCCGGCACTACCGAAGGCATCGGCGCGATTCGCCAAATGATTGCTGAGGGCCGCAACATCAACATCACCTTGATCTTCAGTCTCGATAGCTACCAGCGAGTGATGGACGCTTACGTCGACGGACTCGAGATCTACGCGGCCACGAAGAAGCCCGATCTCGCCGGTGTCGCAAGTGTCGCCAGCTTCTTCATCAGCCGCGTCGATTCCGAAGTCGATGCGCGACTCGACGAGATCGGAACACCGGAAGCACTGGCGTTACGTGGCAAGGCCGCAGTAGCGCAGGGCAAGCTGGCGTATCAGGCATTTCGCCGCACCTTCAGTGGCCCGCGCTGGGAAGCGCTCGCCGCTCGCGGCGCAGTCGTGCAGCGGCCGCTGTGGGCTAGCACTTCGACAAAGAACCCCGCATACCCCGACACGCTGTACGTCGATCAATTGATTGGTCCCGACACCGTCAACACGTTGCCGGACGCGACGATCGAAGCGTTCAACGATCACGGCACCCTCACTCGCACGATCGACGACGACGTCGCACATGCCGAGAAGGTGTGGCGTGAGCTGGCCGAGGTGGGCGTCGATATGGAAGACGTGGCCGACAAGCTCGAGCGCGAGGGTTTGGCCAGCTTTTCAAAGAGCTTCGACGACTTGCTGGTTGCGCTCGGCGAGAAGGCTGAGACACTGAAGTCGTGACGAGTGCCGATCCTGCCGACGAGCTGATCACCGCGCTACTCGCCGACTTACCCGCTGGCGCGGATCGCCGTTATTCGCAGCAACTGCTGGAAGCAGCAGTCCAGATTGTTCGGCAACGGCCACAGACACTCGATCTAAAGATCACCGCTGCGGCGCTGGAAGAGATGGGCGATGCATTCGCGATGTTCGTCTCGTCCAAGGGCAGACCAAAAGTGACGATCTTTGGGTCGGCGCGCACGAAGGCTGACGATCCGCTTTACGCGGCGGCGCGCGACGTTGCGCAGCATCTGGCCGCTGAAGGCTGGATGGTGATCACGGGTGCCGGCCCGGGGATCATGCAGGCAGGCATGGAAGGTGCCGGGCGCCAAAACTCGATCGGCGTTTCGATTCGGCTTCCCTTCGAGCAAGGCGCCAACGAGGTAATCGCTGGCGACACCAAGTTCGTCAGCATGAAGTACTTCTTCACCCGCAAGCTGATGCTGGTTAAGGAGAGCAAGGGGTTCGTCTGCTTGCCGGGAGGTTTCGGCACGCTCGACGAAACGTTCGAACTGATCACGCTCACGCAGACCGGCAAGGGACTGCCGACTCCGATTGTGCTGCTCGATACGCCAGGCGATCCGTATTGGGAGACCGTCGATGAGTTCATTCGCGAACAACTCGTCGACCGCGGGCTGGTCTCGGCCGCTGACACCAATCTGTACCTCATCACCGACTCGTGCGAGGTCGCCGTCAACGAAATCGTCGGGTTCTATCGCAACTACGATTCGATGCGCTTCGTCGGCGATCAGATCGTGATTCGCTTGAAGCGTGCACCCGATACTGAACAACTAGTTGCGATGAACGAACAGTTCGGGCACCTTTCCAAGAAGGGACCGATCATTGTTAGCCAACCTTTCGACCTCGAGCGACGCGAGAACGACGCCATCGATCTCGCCCGCATCTCGTTCCCGTTCGTCAAGCACGGCTACGGCGAACTGCGCGATCTGATCGACTACTGCAACACGCTCTAATCGTCTGCGTGATCGCCGCGCAATAGCCGCGCCGCTTTCTCGATCGCACGGCGAGCTTGCGTCAGTCGTTTGTCATCGTCGGGACGGCCGCGCTTCTCGGATGCCGCTTCGCGCAGTTGATCGAACATCAACTCGTCCAGTTCTTCCGCGATCGCGTCTAGCCGATCGGCGAGGCCTTTGTAGTCGCTCATAACGCCTCCGCCAATAGGTCGATCGGGTGACGAACCTTCACTCCCGCAGCCGCAAGATGCATCGAGCATCCGGGGTTCGCACTGGCGACCAATCCCCCGCCGGCACGTTCGATAGCAGCGACCTTGCTGTCGCGCATCATGCCCGCAAGTTTGGTCTGCGTCGCCGAGTATGCACCACCGGCGCCGCAGCACAACCCGTCGTCATCCAGTTCCACGATGTCGGCAATCGTCGCAAGAACGGTTCTGACGGCGAGGTGGTTCCGCTGGACGTGGCGTAGATGGCACGGGTCTTGCACGACAACGCGCCCGACGTTCCGACGGGGAGGCAGTCGACCGACGTATTGCGCGACGAACTCGTGTACATCGACGACGCGCTCGCTGAACGCTGTCGCCGCATCAGTGCCTAGAAGGTGGCCGTAGTCCTTTAACGCGGCCCCGCACCCTGCCGAATTGACCACGATCGGAGCACTGCCTGGCATTGACTCCATCACCCGCGTTGCCAGTCGACGCGACATCTCCGTGAGACCGGCGTGGGTGTGCAGCGCTCCGCAGCAACCACCACCACTGCCAGGCAGCGCGAACGAGACGTCGATCGCAGCCAGCACCTTGGCTGTGCTGCGATGCGTGTCGCGCTGCCACGCGTCCATCACGCAGCCGGTAAACAGCCAAACGTCGCTACCCGTGGGTTGCACCGCCGCCGAACGTCGCAATGGCATGCGCGGGATGCTCAGGCGCGAGGGAACGAGTCGCAGGCGCTGAGCGAGCGCGATCAATGTCGACCCGGCGAGCAGCAAACGATGACGTGGCAGCACGCTGAAGGCAACTCGCTGCCAACGCGGAGTCACACGATGCTGCTTGGCCAGTGTCTCGCGAACGCCTTCTTGCAGCCGGCCGTACGGAACGCCCGATGGGCATGCAGGTTCGCAGCCGCGACATTGCACGCAGGTTTCCATGAACGACAGGAACTCGTCGGTGATCGGTGCGTCGTCATGGTGCACCGCTCTGATCGCAGCGATGCGTCCTCGTGGCGACAACGCTTCCTCGCCGGTGACACGAAACGTCGGGCAGTGAGGCAGGCATAGCCCGCAGCTCACACACGTGCCGAGCTCAGTGTCGTCGAGGTGGAACTTCACGGTGCGTATATTGTCGCATCGTGAAGTCTGTCGAAGAGTATGCAGCCGCCTACCGCGAGATTGTGCAAGCCGAAGTGCCACACGAGCCTGTGCTTGTGGTCGGCGTGCTCAGCCGACCGGGAAGCTTGGGCACAGCGATGTTGACCCAAGTCAGCGGAGCAGCCGCGCTGATCAAGAACAAGTCGGGCAAGTCAGCGTCTGCTGATCTGCCGTTGAACGTCGTCGCCGGAGTCACGCCCACGCATGTGCTGTTCTTCGCGTTCAAGCCGAAGATGATGTCCATCAAACTGAAAGGCCTCGTGCGCGCAATTCCGCGGGAGGGCCTGAGCATCAGCGTCGAACCCGGAACGGTGGCGACGCGGGTGACGTTCAACTGCGGCGACGGCTCGGCTTTCCAGCTCGACAGCAATCGCAGCATCGGCCAGTACAACAAGATGAACGACGGACTGCTCGCCGAACTGAGTCGTTGATGCCTGAGGGCCACACAATTCATCGGATCGTGAAGGACCACTCGCCGATCCTTGCTGGCAAGCCCGTTGCCGTTTCGTCACCACAGGGTCGCTTTGCGGATAGCGCTGCGCTTGTCGACGGCGTGGTTCTGCAGCGCATCGAGCCTTACGGCAAGCATCTGTTCTATTGGTGGGAGAACGGGCTTGTCGGGCATGTTCACCTTGGTTTGTTCGGGAAGTACCGCGTTGCGCGTGGGCCTGGCCCGTTTCCGGTAGAGGGTCAGGTGCGCATGCGGCTCGCGACCGATGCGGGCACGATCGACCTTGCTGGGCCGACTGACTGCAGTATCGGCAGCGCCGATGACCGAGATGCGATCATCGCTCGCCTCGGGCCTGATCCCCTTCGACGCGATGCGAAGCCCGATCTCGCGCTTGCGCGCATGGCGCGCAGCAAGTTGACGATCGGCGCGGTGCTGCTCGATCAGAAGGTGCTCGCCGGCGTTGGCAACGTGTTTCGCGCGGAGGCGCTGTTCGTCAACGGCATTCATCCGGAACGGATCACAAGCACTTGCACGCCTGATGAGTTGCGGGCCGTGTGGGACACGATCACGGCGATGCTTCGCCAAGGCGTCAAGGACGATCGCATCGTCACTGTTGATCGACGCAAGGTGCCGATCCCGCCTGGCAAGTTCCGCCGAGGCGACACGACTTACGTGTATCACCGCGAGATCTGTTTGAAGTGCGACTCCCCCGTGCAGACCGTCAAGCTCGGCGGGCGTGCGTGCTACTTCTGTCCCAGCTGTCAGCCGAACTAGATACGGGGTTCAGTCGGCCAGTTGGATCGAACTCGTGCTTGAGCGCTCGCTCGAGTTGCGCGGCGCGCGCGTCGACGACTGGTGGAGTCCAGGGCTCGGCGTGATGCACGACTCCGACGCCGACCTCGGCAACAAACCTTCCTGTGAGGGCTGCGACATCGGCTGGCGGTATCACTCGGCGGCTCCCAGTCGGAAGCGCGGGCGGCCCTTCGCAGGGCTGCATGGCGGCGCTTGCGGCTTGCTCGGCGACATCGGCGGCATGACCCTCAAGCAGCGCCCACACCGACTCGCCGTCCCACAACACACTCACCGGTCGATAGAGACGAATGAAGACGTCGTAGGGATCGTTGGCGGCCGCGCGAAACCATTGCGTGTGCGTAGCGATTGGCTGCGTGCGCACGATCACATCGCCAAGAAAGCCGAGCGTGCCGCGCGAGCCGACGAGTAGACGGCAAAGATCGAAACCGCTGACGTTCTTGACCGTCGGTCCTCCGGCTTTGACGACTTCGCCAGTCGCCGACACGTAACGCGCTTGCAGCAACACGTCGCGGATCGGTCCATCGCCCAGTCGACGAATGTCGCTGTGACCGACTGCGAGCGCTCCCCCGACCGTTCCCGAGGCTGACATTGCGACGCGCTGACCATGCTGGGCCAACGCGGCGTTGAGTTCTGCGACGGGCGTGCCCGCGCCACACGACGCGATCATCTCGTCGGGCTGCACCCACTCGATTCCGGTCGGGGCGCTCACACAACGCACATCCGGCACCGGGCCACCCCGCGTACCGAGACCGGCGATCGTCACAGGGCCGCTATTGCCGACAGCTTCGGCGAACGCTGCAAGATCGATCACACCCACGCGCCCTCCGGTACGTGCTGCACATCGCCACACGCCGCAGGTGACGGCAGCACCTTGAACGGATTGGCGAGCCCAGCCGGATCGAACGCTCGGCGCATCGCCGCCTGCGCCGCGAGGTCAGCCGGACCAAACATCATTGGCATGAAGTCGCGCTTCTCTAGGCCGATGCCGTGTTCGCCACTCAACACTCCCCCGGCATCGACAGACGCGCGCACGATCTCTTCTCCGGCAGCGAGCACGCGCTCCATCACGCCCGGGTCGCGCTTGTCGAACACAAGCAGTGGGTGCAGATTGCCGTCGCCGGCGTGGAACACATTCAGCACTTGCAACTGATAGCGCTCAGTGATTTCGTAGACCTGACGCAGCACTTGCGGCAACATTCGGCGCGGCACCACCGTGTCGTGCAAGTAGTAGTTCGGCTTGATACGCGCAATTGCGCCGAACGCCGACTTACGTCCCTTCCACAGCAACGCCCGCTCGGCTTCGTCTTGCGCGATACGCACGGTACGGGCGTGGTGCGAGTTGCCGATCTCGATGATGCGCGCAACATCGGCTTCCACACCGTGTGGTAGTCCTGCAACTTCGACCAACAACACTGCGGCGGCGTCTACGGGTAGGTCGGCGTGGATGTAAGCCTCGACCGCCTGCACGCAAAGTTGGTCCATCATTTCCAGCGCCGCGGGAACCATGCCGGCGGCGATGATCGCGCTCACCGTCTGCGCGCCGTCTTCAACGCTGTCGAAGTCCATCAGCATCGTGCGCACTGCCGGCGCGTTTTGCGTCAGTCGCACGCACACCTTTGTCGCGACGCCGAACATTCCTTCGCTGCCTACGAAGGCTCCACGCAGATCGAGGCCGGTCGACTCGGCCTCGGTGCCGCCGAGTTGCACCACCGAACCGTCGCTCAGCACCACTTCTAGCCCCAGCACGTGCGCCGCGGTGACGCCATCGCTGAGGCAATGCGGGCCGCCAGAGTTATTGGCGACGTTGCCACCAATGCTGCAGCTCTGCTGGCTGCTCGGGTCGGGCGCGAAGTGCAGCCCAAGGTGGGCGACCTGGCGACTGAGATCCAGGTTCAACACCCCTGGCTCGACCCACGCCAGCCGATTGATCCGATCGATCGACAGAACGCGATTCATCTTCGTCAGCACGATGACGAGCGCGTGATCGAGAGGGGTCGCGCCACCAGCCAACCCGGTTCCCGCTCCGCGCGCAACGAACGGCACGTTGTGCCTGTGCGCCGCTCGTAGACACGCCTGAACTTCTTCGGTCGACTTCGGGAAGCACACCGCCCCCGCTGTTCCACCAATATTCGATGCGTCGCGACCGTAAAGGCCGAGCTCGGTGCTACCGGTTCTGACACGCTCGGGCTCGAGAGCGGCGCGCAGCTCGTCGACGAGCGCGGCGATCATGCCTGGCGGCGACGGTGACCGGCAGCCTCGTTGCGCTCGCGCACCTTGCGCAGCACGATGACCTGGCCAGGCTCGACCGGTTGGCCGTCAACGAACACGGCGTCGCCATCTTGCAACTCGTCGGCGAGCGTCGGCGCGTGCGGCGCCTTGCCTGTGATGCGTGCAACTAGTTCGACTTGCTTGGCCTTAATCGTTTGCTTTGCATCGTCGGCCATGTCGCGCACGCGCTCAGCTGCCTTATGCGCCAGGTTCGACGGTGCCAATTCGGCAGCCGCAGCTCTCACTTTCTTCCTGGCCACGGTGGCACCCGCCACGCCCACTGCCGCCCCACCCATGAACCACGTCAGTCGCTTCATCATGGTTGACGCTTCTCCATTCGTTCGGCTACAGCGGCCTCCGCACCGTGCTGCGTTGGCTCGTAGTAACGCTTGTCGGCCTGCTCGGTCGGAAGATACTGCTGGTCGATCCAACCGTCGGGATGATCGTGAGGGTAGTCGTAACCAACGCCGTGCCCGAGGCTCTTCGCCCCTTGATAGTGGGCATCGCGCAGGTGTGCGGGCACCTCGCCCACCGCACCCTCCTGCACGTCGGTGCGCGCATTCCAGATTGCGAGCGCCGCGCGATTGCTCTTCGGCGCAGTTGCGAGATGAATCGCCGCCTGGCTCAGATTGAGCTGCGCCTCGGGCAGTCCGACGTGTTCTAACGCGTGTGCGGCCGCCACCGCCACCTGCAGCGCCATCGGGTCGGCCATCCCGACGTCTTCGCTGGCGAAGATGATCATTCGTCGTGCGATGAAGCGCGCGTCTTCGCCGGCTTCCAACATGCGGGCCAGGTAGTACACCGACGCCTGCGGATCACTGCCGCGCATGCTCTTGATGAACGCGCTGACCACGTCGTAGTGATCGTCGCGGCCGTAGCGCAGCGCACTGGTACCCAGTGCCTGTTCGACGTGCTCGAGCGTCACTTCACCAGGCGTCGCCAACGCGACGGCGACCTCGAGCGCGGTGAGCACCTGTCGGCCGTCACCACCTGCGCGGTCGGCGAGATGCGCGACCGCCTCGGGAGTCGCAGTGCGACCTTCGGCCTGCAGACCGCGAGCGATCAAGATCTCGATGTCGGCCTTGGCGAGTGGCTCTAGCCGAAACAGTGTGCTGCGACTACGCAGCGGGGGGTTCACCTCGAAGAACGGGTTTTCGGTTGTCGCGCCGATCAGCGTGAGCGTTCCGTCCTCAACCGCTGGCAGCAGCGCGTCCTGCTGCGCCTTCGAGAAGCGATGAATCTCGTCGAGAAACAGAATCGTGCCGCGGCCGTGTTCGCCGAGTCGCTGGCGCGCACGCTCAATCACCTCGCGCACGTCCTTCACACCCGCGCTCACCGCACTCATCTGTTCGAACGCGCGCTTCGTGCTGCCGGCGACGGCCAGCGCGAGCGTCGTCTTGCCGGTGCCCGGTGGTCCCCAGAAGATCGCGCTCGTCAGCCGATCCTGTTCGACCAATCGACGCAACGCCTTGCCTGGGCCAACCAAGTGTTCCTGCCCGACAACATCGTCGAGGGTTCGCGGCCTGAGGCGCGCAGCAAGCGGAGCCTGCGTCCGCAGCAGATTCTCGGCGGTCGCGGAGAACAGATCGCTCATAGCGAGCCGAGCACGCGTTCGTATGGCCCGCGTCGCCACTCGACGACGTGATCAACCAACCAGCGAGGCTTGACCCACATCCAGGCGACGAACTCACTGCCGTCGGGAGTCGGCTCAATGTCGGGGGACACGGCATCGAACAAGAACCATCTCTGCGTCTGGCCGATGCGCTCACGAGGACCTGTCTTACGTGCCCGCACCTCGGGTGGCCATTCGTACGCCAACCATTCGGGAAACTCAGCGCGCAGGGCGACTTGCGTCGCGTCAAGGCCGGTCTCCTCCTTCAGTTCGCGCCACGCACCATCGATCGGCTGCTCGCCCGAGTTCAGCCCACCCTGCGGTAGCTGCCAACTGCCCGGCGCGTCGACCCGCTCAAACGCCAACACTTGCCGACGTCGCGGATGACAAACAACGATCACCACCCCCGCCCGAAAGTGCGCGCTAGCCACTCGCTAGGCCTTCGGTGGCAGCACTCTTATGCCCAAGTCGTCTAATTGCTTTTGGGCTACTGGGGTTGGTGCGTTGGTCATCGGGTCCATGCCGGATTGGGTCTTCGGGAAAGCGATGACCTCGCGAATGTTTTCTTCGCCCGCGAAGATGGCTACGAGGCGATCGATGCCCAGTCCGAAGCCGCCGTGCGGCGGCGCGCCGTACTTGAACGGGTTAAGGAAGAAGCCGAAACGCTTCTGCGCTTCCTCGTCACTGATGCCAAGCAGGCGGAACACACGCGACTGCAGTTCTGGCTGATGAATACGAATCGAACCCGAGCCAAGTTCCCAGCCGTTCAGCACTAGGTCGTACGCCTGACTACGCACCTTCAGCGGCTCGGTCTCGAGCATGTGCACATCGTCGGGGTGCGGTTGCGTGAATGGATGGTGACCAGGGCGCGGGCGACCTGTCACTTCGTCGACGCCGATGAACATCGGGAAGTCAATGACCCACAGGTAGCGATACGGACCCTCATGCACCGGCGGACGACCGAGGTCGTTACGCAACGTGCCGAGCACCTCACACGTGATCGACCACTCGTCGGCAACGATCAGCAACAAGTCACCAGGCGCAGCGGAGAGAGACGACTTCAGCGCGCTCTGTTCTGTGTCGCTGAGGAACTTTGCTACTGGCGATTCGAGCGAACCGTCGGCGGCAACCTTCAGCCACACCAATCCCTTGGCGCCGATCTTCTTTGCCTTGTCGGTGAGGCCGTCGAGTTTGTTACGGCCCATCTCTTCGGCCTTGCCCGTGGCGTTGATCCCCTTGATCGTCGATGCACCAGCGAATGCCTTGAACTCAGTGGCACTGAACACGGAAGTCAGATCTTTGAGCTCCATCCCGAAGCGCAAGTCGGGCTTGTCGACTCCGAAGCGGTTCATTGCGTCGTGCCACGTCATCTTCTCGATTGCAGCCTCCGGCTGTCCGGCGGCAGCGGCAGCGGCGAGCACAGCTGCGCCGATCGCGTTGTGCACATCGTCTTGGTCGACGAAGCTCATCTCGGCGTCGAGTTGCATGAACTCGTACTGCCGATCGGCACGCAAGTCTTCATCGCGCAGGCAACGTGCGAGCTGGTAGTAGCGATCGATACCCGCAACCATCAACAACTGCTTGAACAACTGCGGACTCTGCGGCAACGCGTAGAAGGAACCCGGTTGCTGGCGACTGGGCACGATGAACTCGCGGGCACCCTCTGGCGTGGAAGGAACCAGCATCGGCGTCTCGACCTCGACGAACCCCTGCCCCTCCATCGAGGTGCGGATCGCGGAGTTCACCGCTGCACGCAGTCGCAAGTTGCGCTGCATGCGCTCGCGCCGAATGTCGATGTAGCGGTGCTGCAGGCGCGTGTTCTCCGCAACCTGATCGGCGCGCTCGTTCACCGGGAACGGCGGCGCCTCGGCAACGTTGAGAATGTCGACAACACAGTCCTGTAGCTCGATGCCGCCTGTTGCGAGACGATCGTTACGACTCTCGGCGGGCCGCTCGGCCACAACACCGGTGATGCGCACGACATACTCGGGCCGCACATCAACAGCGTTGTCGACCACGCATTGCGTGACACCGGTGTGGTCGCGCAGGTCGACGAACGCGAGCTTCTCGCCGTGCTCGCGACGACTAGCAACCCAACCCGTGAGCGTCGCCTTCTGTCCAATGTGTTCGGTGCGCAATTCGCCGCATTGATGGGTGCGCATGCTGGTGGAGGTCATGACAATGCTTTCTTCAAGTGGGAGATCAATTCTGTTCGGGGAATGGTTGCTTGCTCGTCCGAGCGCTCGCCGCGAAGGGGACGAACTGCGACTGCTGCTGCATCGAGTTCGTCGGTGCCGATGATGACGCCGAACTTCGCGCCACTCTTGTCGGCCGACTTCATCTGGCTCTTCATGCTGCGCTGCTCAAAGGCACGATCCGCACTGATGCCCGCGGCACGCAACTCCGTGGTGATACGCAATGCTTCGAGCCCACCGGTGGTGTCGACGACGAACACATCAACGTCGACAGACGGGGCCGCGAATACGCCTTCGTCGTCGCACGCAATCAGCGTTCGATCGAGACCGAGTCCGAAACCGATGCCTGGGGTGGCAGGTCCGCCGAGCGCCTCGACAAGGCCGTCATAGCGCCCGCCGCCACCGAGCGCGTTCTGTGCGGACTCGAACGTGCCGCCCACGAACTCGAATGTTGTATGGCGGTAATAGTCGAGGCCACGCACGAGCCCGGCGTCGACAGTGAATGGAATTCCCAGCGCGCTTAGACCTGATTGCACTGTCTCGAAGAACGCAGCGGCGGCCGGGCTGTAGAAGTCGGCGATCTGCGGAGCGTTGGCGAGCAGCGCGACATCCTGCGGACGTTTGGAATCCAGCACGCGCAGCGCGTTCTTCTGCAGCGTGGCGGCGGATTCTGGGCTCAGCGTGTCGATGTTGGCCTCAAAGTAGGCATGCAAGGCCTCGACGTAACGCGCCCGATCCTCCGGCTCGCCGAGCGAGTTGACCAGCAGCGTCACCTGGCGCAGACCTAGCGCGCGATAGAACTCCCAGCCCAACGCGATGATCTCGACGTCGACATATGGGTCGTCGGAACCGAGCACCTCGATATCGACCTGATCGAACTGGCGATAGCGCCCACGCTGCGGCCGCTCGTAACGGAACTGCGAACCAGCGGCCCACACCTTCCAAGGGCTCGGCGGCCGGTGTTGCACGAACGCACGACAGATCGACGCCGTCAGCTCGGGGCGCAGCGCGACGTGCCTGCCACCCTTGTCGACGAAGTCATACATTTCCTTGGTGACGATGTCAGTCGCCTCTCCGATGCGTTGAAAGACACCGAGATCCTCGAGCAACGGCGGCATGATCTGCCGGTAGCCGGCCGCTTCAACAACTCCAGCAAAGACGTCGACAAATGCGCGCCAGCGAGCTGATTCGGGCGCCAAGATGTCACGCATTCCGGGGCTTGTCTGAAACTCGGGCACGGCCATCCAGGCTACCGGTGTGCCTCCGCCCGTCAGCCCCCTTTACCCGGCACCAGGCGGTAGGCGTCATAGACCGAATCGATCTGTTTGGCCGCGCGCAGCAGGGACTCGAGATGTGACGGGTCGGCGAACTCGAATTCGAAGCGCATCTTGGCGACTCGGTCGGCACCAGTCTTGGTACTGCTCGACACGATGTTGACGTGCTGCTCGCTGAGCGACTTGGCGACGTCGCGCAGCAGACCTGGGCGATCGAAGGCAACTACCTCCACCGCGGCGCGGAACACTGCCGTCGACTGACCGCGATCCCATTCGACATCAAGCAGCCGGGTCGCCTGTTCGTTCATCAGGTCTTCGGCATTGGCGCAATCGCTGCGATGCACCGACACGCCGCGCCCGCGGGTAACGAAGCCGATGATGTCGTCACCAGGCACTGGCGTGCAGCAGCGCGACAGCCGAACCAGCACGTCGTCAAGACCCTCGACGTGCACGCCTGCTGCGTTGCGGGGCCGACGTGGCCCGCTCGTGCGATCGAAGTCGAGCACTGTCGCTGGCAACTGCTCGGCATCGTCGCCAGAGCGGAAGCTGCGCGCCACCTTCTGCGCGATCGAACGGGCGGCGACATGGCCTTCGCCGATCGCGGCCAGCAGGTTGTCGAGGTCGGTGTACGACGCTGCCTCGATCTCCTTCACCAACGCATCGCTTGTCCAGATGCGCTGCGCGGGAAGGCGAACTCGTCTGAACTCCTTCGCCAATGTGTCGCGGCCGGTTTCGATCATGTCGTCACGGCGCTCACGCGAGAACCAATGCTTTATCTTGTTGCGCGCTCGTTGCGACTGTACGAAAGTCAGCCAGTCGCGAGACGGCGCCGCAGTCTCCGTCTTGTTGGTGAAGATCTCACACGTGTCGCCACTCTTCATTGTGTGCTGCAGCGGAACCAGTCGACCATTTACCTTGGCGCCCATGCACCGATGCCCGACCTCGGTGTGCACTGCATACGCAAAATCGACTGCGGTTGCACCGATCGGCAAGGTGATGACGTTGCCCTTCGGAGTGAAGACGAATACCTCGTCTTGCTCGAGGTCGGTCTTCAGGTTCTCCATGAAGGCGGCCGGATCGCTTACGTCGGCCTGCCAGTCGATGATGCGGTTCAGCCAGTCGATGTCTGGAGTGGATGCGTCGTCCTTATACGCCCAGTGCGCAGCGACACCCCACTCGGCTCGCGCATGCATTTCCCGCGTACGGATCTGCATCTCGACGACTTTGCCACCAGGCCCGATGACGGTCGTGTGCAAGCTCTGGTAGAGGTTGAACTTGGGCATCGCGATGTAGTCCTTGAAGCGACCCACGACCGGCTTGTAGCGACCATGGATGCAGCCGAGCGCGCCGTAGCAGTCCTTCACGGAGTCGACGATGACGCGTACTGCGATGAGGTCGAAGATGGCGTCGAAGTCGCCGCCCTTCTGCACCATCTTCTCGTAGATGCTCCACAGGTGCTTACCGCGGCCCGTGATCTCGGCTTTGATTCCAAGCTCGTGCAACCGAGCCTGCAGTTCGGCGATTGCTTTCGCGAGATACGTCTCGCGCTCTGGCGACCTAGTCGCGACCAGGTGATCGAGTTCCGCGAAGCGTTTCGGATAAAGCGCCGCAAACGACAGGTCTTCGAGATGTTGTTTCAGCTCTTGGATGCCCAGGCGATGTGCCAGCGGTGCGTAGATCTCGAGCGTCTCGTGCGCGATTCGTTGCTGCTTCTCGATCGGCATCGCGGCGATGGTGCGCATGTTGTGTAGTCGGTCGGCGAGCTTGATGATTAGCACGCGCAGGTCGCGCGCCATCGCAACCAGCATCTTGCGCATGGTGGCCGCCTGCTGGGCTTCCTTCGAGTCGAACTGCAGTCGTTCGAGCTTGGTGACGCCATCGACAATCTGCGCGACTTCAGCACCGAAGCCAGTCTCTACGTCGGCGAGCGTGATCTCGGTGTCTTCGACTGCGTCGTGCAAGAGCGCGGCGGCGAGTGAAATGTCGTCGAGACCAAGGTCGGCAACGATGCGCGCCACCGCCAGCGGATGATTGATGTAACTCTCACCGCTGCTGCGATGCTGATGGCGGTGCGCTTCCTTCGCCATCGCGTAGGCGCGGTTGATCAACGCAACGGAACCCTTTGGGTGTCGGCGACGATACGCCGTCAGCAGCGGCGTTAGCTCTTCGGCCGCCGCGTTCTGCTGGCGGCGCCAAGGCAGAACACGGTCAACCGCTGCCATCAGTAGATAGCCAGGCTCTCGACGAGGCGGCCGGCAAGGCGTTCACGGCCGCCGAGGTCGCCCAGCTCAAGAAGGAAGCCAAGGCCAACGACTTTGCCGCCGAGAGCCTCCACAAGTTTGCACGTCGCTAACGCAGTGCCACCCGTTGCGAGTACGTCGTCGATGACAAGGATGCGTTCGCCGGGGTGGATGGCGTCGCGATGAATCTCGAGCTTGTCGCGGCCGTACTCGAGTTGGTACTCCTCGCGCACAACAGCCCATGGCAACTTGCCCGCCTTGCGCACGGGGATGAAGCCGGCACCAATTCGATACGCAACCGGGGCAGCGATAATGAAGCCGCGGGCCTCCATACCCAGCACCCGATCGACTGGAATCTCTTCGAAACGATGCACCAGCTCGGTGATCGACTTCGAGAAGCCGTCGGCGTCGCCCAGCAGTGGCGTGATGTCGCGAAACATGACGCCCTTCTCGGGGAAGTCGGGAATGTCGCGAACGAGCCCCTTGATCCAGTGATCGCTCGGTGCCATGCCCAACAGGGTACTGCCCGAATTAGACGCGGCGCTTCTTCTTACGGGGCCGAGGCGTGTGCGTCAGCACGGATTCCGCCGTCGGTGCTGCGGTCGAAACCGGCGTATGGGCAGCCGGCGATGGCCGTCCGCGCGTCTCGCGACGACCGGACGGGGTGCCACCCAACACCAGGCGCTCGAGTTCATCGCCCTTCGCATGCTGCTGGCGCAGGCCGCGGAACCTGGGTTCGCGCTCCTTGGCAATTGCGACCAAGGGCGCCGCCACGAAGATCGACGAGTACGACCCAGTGATGAGGCCGACCAGCAGCGCTAGGGCGAATTCGCGAAGCGTGACAGCTCCGAGAATGCCAGCACCGAGGACAAGCAACGACAGCACCGGCAGGACGGCGGCCAGACTGGTGTTGATCGATCGCATCAGTACTTGGTTCATCGAGATGTTCATGATGTCGCCGTACGGAATGCGTGATGCGAGATAGCGCCGCTGGTTCTCTTGCACCTTGTCGAACACAACGATGGTGTCGTACAACGAGAAGCCCAAGATGGTGAGGAACGCGACGACGGTCGCGGGTGTGAGCTGAAAACCGAGCAGCGAGTAGATGCCGACGCTCAACAAAACGTCGTGCAACATCGCACAAATCGCTGCCAGCGCCATCCGCCACTCGAGTCGCCACGCAATGAAACTGGCAACGAGCACGAAGAAGATAACCAGCGCGCGCAATGCCTTCTCGGTGATGCTCTTGCCCCATGTCGAGCTCGTCGAACTCGTACTGATGTCGTCGCTGCTGACACCAACTTCCTCGGCGAATGCATCCTGCACGGCCTGACGCACTGTGTCGGGCTGATCGCCGACCTCGACCGAGACAGTGCGGCTACCCGTGTCGCGGTTGGTCTGCACCGTCACGCGAGCGTCATTACTGTCGAGGCCGTTCGCGTCGAGAACAGCGCGAGCCTCATCTTCAGTCATGTCGGCCGAAGGGACCTCCCACACGACTCCGCCCTTGAAGTCGAGGCTGAGGTTGAGACCATTGCCAATCAGCGATCCCGCGCTGACAAGCAACATCACCGCCGAGAGCCCAAGACCCCACCAGCGGCGGCCGTAGAAGTCGATGGCGGTCTCGCCGTGATACAGACGACCGAATGGTCCGCGCCGCGCGTGCGGCAACGGAGTAGACGACTCGGCCTCGAGTTCGGTGTCGTTCTCGGTGTCGATGAGCTCGGTCACTTGCCCACCGCCGGCGACGTAACCGCTATACCCATCACCTTGCGACGCTCCATCCACTTAGTGCGCGCCAGCAGTAGCACCGTCGGGCGGGTGAAGAAGTAAGCGACGAAGAGGTCGAGCAAAGTTGAGAGGCCAAGGAAGAACGCGAAGCCACGAACGGCGCCGACCGTGAGATACCAAAGCACGAACGCACCGATCAGTGAAACGAGGTCGGCGATGACGATCGTTCGCCATGCGCCGGTAAAGCCGCGTTGTGCGCTGTTGCGCAATGTCTTGCCAGAGCGGACTTCGTCTTTCAGTCGTTCGAAGAAAACGACGTAGCTATCGATCGTGACACCGACCGACACGATGATGCCGGCGATACCCGACAACGACAGCGCGAGGCCTTGTGTCTTGGACAGCAGCGAAATCGTGCTCCACATCAGTGCGCCGGAGACCGTGACACCAACGACGACGATCACGCCGAGAAGTCGGTAGTAGAGCATCATGAAGATCAGCACGAGGCCGACGCCGACAAGGCCCGACATCCACGCTGCGCGCAGCGAGTCCTTGCCAAGAGTCGGCGACACGTTCTCAACTGACTCCAACTGCAACTGCACAGGTAGTGCACCGGAGTTAAGTACCCGAGCGAGGTTTCGCGCATCACTTTCGCTGAAGTCGCCCGTGATCTCGACGCCCGACGTGAAGTTGGCTTGGTTCATCGTCGGTGCCGACTGAATCGTGCCGTCAAGCTCAATACCCAACTGCCCAGTCGGGCACGCCTCGGTGCGGTTGAAGCACTGGGCAGCGATTGCGTTCCACACATCGAGACCGGCCGAGCCATCGCGCAGATCAACCGTGACACCCCAGCCACCACTCAACACGCGCGCAGACGCTGTATCGCTGAACACTTCGCCCGTGCCCTGAGCCGGACCAACCTGGCAATACACGGGGGCATCGCCCTTCAACGGAAGGAACTGCGACGACGTCGGGTCGCTCTGTTGCAGCGGAAAGCCGTGCTCGTCGAGCGGCACTGGAACAGTCGTCGTCGATGCACCAGATGTCGTAGAGGTAGTTGGGCCGGTAGTTGTCGTGGTGCTGTTGTCGGGGCTTGCCGGTCGTGCGGGACCACCCGCCAGCGTTGTGCTCGTTGCGCCGGAAGTCGTGGTCGCGCCTTCGACAGCTGTAGTCGTGGTCGACTCATCATCGGGTAGCGCCAGTTCTTGGCAACCGAGCACCGGACGTAGGTACACCTGACCGGTGATCTGCACGAGCTCTTCCGCTTGGCGTTGGTTCTTCACACCGGGAAGGTTGACGACGATCGTGTCGCCCTGGCGAAGGATCTCGGGTTCGGCAACACCAAGTGCGTCGACGCGCTCGCGCAGCTTCTCGACCGCCAGATCCATGCTCTCGTCGCTGAACTCGGTCCCCGGCTTAGCGCGTTGCGTTACCGAGATACCGCCCTGCAGATCGAGCCCAAGTGCTGGCTTCGTGTCGGTGGCAAGCATCGTCGCCAGCGACCCGTAGGCGACGACCATGATGCCGACGAGGGAAAGGAGCAGCCTTCTGCGCATCGAGTGGGTCAGCCCGCGTTGTCGCGAGGGGCTTCAGCGTCGTCGTTGACAATGACGTCGCCAATCTTCGTGTGCCGCGACTTCTTGCCACCTGTTTCCTGCGTGTCGCTCGGAACCGCGGTGTCGCCAATTGCGGTGTCGACTTTGCGCTGGATTGCCTGGCGCGCGATACGAATTTGCACGTTGTCGTCGATCTCGAGCCACGCGACATCACCATCGAAGCCCGTTACGAATCCGTACACGCCAGACGTCGTCATGATCTCGTCGCCGACTTCGATCGCCTTCTGCAGCGCCAGCGCATCACGCTGGCGGCGCTTCTGCGGACGGATCAGCAGGAAGTACATCGCCAACGGGATGAGCATGAGGATGGCGAGCGACACGAAGCCGGAGCCTCCGGATTCCTCCGCGGCGAGAAGTGAGATCGAGTTCATGGTGCAACCAACTGTTCAAGAAGCGAGGCGGACCCTCGTTGACCGACCGGCAATCCTAGCCAGCTCAGCCCCAAATCGTCAGAACCTGGCGTCGCAGCTGATCGAAGGTGCCAGCTGTGATCGCAGCCCGCATTGCGCCCATTAGCTGCAGCGTCCATGAGATGTTGTGCAGGCTCACGAGGCGCGAGGCAGTGGGTTCGCCGACCTGAAACAGGTGGCGGATGTAGCCACGGCTATGCCTGGCGCAGACCTCGCAGGCGCAAGTCGCGTCGAGCGGTTCGTCGGCGAGCGCGTACTGCGCGTTCTTGATGTGCAACTTGCCAGCTGACGTCAGGGCGGTGCCATGTCGGCCGATGCGGGTTTGCATGACGCAATCGAATTGATCAACACCGAGCGACACGGCTTCCACCAAGCTGGCCGGGTCGCCAACACCCATCAGGTAGCGCGGTCGATCGGTGGGAAGGCGCTCAATTGCAGCGGCTAGAGCGGGAAGCATCTCGACGCGCGTCTCGCCGACGCTGAGGCCGCCAATGCCGTACCCGTCGAAGCCGATCTCCACCGTGCGTTGCGCACTCTCTGCCCGCAGTGCAAGGTCGACACCACCCTGCACAATTCCGAATAGCGCTTGGTCAGCGCGTTGGTGCGCGGCCTTAGCGCGTGCAGCCCAGGACGCAGTGCGTTCGACTGCCTTGCGCACCACCTCGGGCGGCGACGGCAGCGGCGGACAAACGTCGAGCACCATCTGGATGTCAGCACCGAGCAACTCTTGCGTGTGCACCGCAATCTCGGGAGTGAAGCGGTGCAGTGAGCCGTCGTACGTGCTCTTGAACGTGACACCATCGTCGTCGACTTTTGGTTCGAGCGAGAAGACCTGAAAGCCACCCGAGTCAGTGAGCGTGAGCCCCTTCCATCCGGCGAACTTTCCAAGTCCACCCAGCGCGGCGATGGTCTCGGCGCCGGGACGAAGCATTAGGTGGTACGTGTTGCCGAGCACGATCTCGGCACCGAGTCGTTCATAGTCCGAAGCACTCAAATACTTGATGGCACCACGCGTCCCCACCGGCATAAAGCAGGGAGTGTTGTAGGTGCCGTTGGCCGTGTGCCCTACTCCGGCACGAGCGGCTTCCTCCTGCGCAGCGATTTCAAAACGGACTGCGTGCATCTAGTTGAGGCTCCGGTCGAGCAGCATCGCGTCGCCAAAACTCAGCATGCGATAGTCGGCACGCAAGGCCTCGACGTACAGCGTTCGCCAACGCGGGCCAACGAACGCGTCGATCATCATCAGCAGAGTTGTGCGGGGCATATGGAAGTTCGTCATTAGAACGTCGACGACCCTCCAATCGTATGGGCGGTGAATGAAAAGGCGTGTGCGGCCCGTTCCGACTCCGAACGTTGCCGCGCTCTCCAGCGCGCGCACGCTGGTGGTGCCAACCGCGATGACTCGCTTCGCCGCGGCGCACTGTGCGAGGACCTCCGCAGACACGTTGTATCGCTCGCTGTGGATGAGGTGGTCACGGGGGTCCTCGGCAGTAACCGGCTTGAACGTGTCGAGCCCCACCACAAGCTCCACCTTGACAACCTCGATGCCGCGCGCGCCGAGCGATTCGAGTAACTGTGGCGTGAAGTGCAGCCCCGCCGTTGGCGCGGCTGACGACGCTGGCTCGTTGGCGTACACCGTCTGGTAACGACCGGGCGTCTCGAGGCGGGCGCCGATGTACGGGGGCAACGGCATCTCGCCGTACTGCTGCAACAGCGCAATCGGGTCGCCCTCGCCCAGCAACTCGACAGTCATCGTGTCGCCTGCCGCGCTGCGGCCAACCACACGCACCAATGATCGCTGGCCCGCGAACAACTCGTCGCCGTTCGACAACTTGCGCGCCGGTCGCACCATCGCGTCCCACGTGCGCCGCTCGGCATCGAGAGGTTCAAGCAGCAGCACCTCCGCTGCTCCCCCGGTCGCACGAGTCAGCCGCAAGCGCGCCGGGATTACCTTCGTGTCGTTGACGACCAATAGATCGCCGTCGCGCAGGAACTCGCCAATGTCGCGCACATGCCGATGCAGCGGTGCGGCGGAACCTTGGTCGACGAGCAACCGTGCCGCGTCACGCGGTTCGATCGGGTGTTGCGCGATTCGGTCGGCCGGCAGCTCGTAATCGAAGTCGGCCAGACGCATGTGTCTTTACTGCTAGCTCATGCGTGCTTGCAGGCGGTGATCGAGTGCGTCGAGGAAACCTTCTGTCGTCAGGTACGGCGCGTCCTTGGCGATGAGCACTGCGAGGTCCTTCGTCATTTCGCCCGCCTCGACCGCTTCAACACACACCTGCTCGAGTGCTTCCGCAAACGCGACCACTTCCGGAGTCGCATCCATTTTGCCGCGATAGGTCAAGCCTTGCGTCCACGCGTAGATAGATGCGATGGGGTTCGTCGAGGTCTTGTTGCCCTTCTGGTGTTCGCGGTAGTGACGCGTCACGGTGCCGTGCGCAGCCTCGGCTTCGACGGTCTTGCCATCTGGCGTCATCAACACGCTCGTCATCAGGCCAAGAGAACCGAAGCCCTGTGCAACCGTGTCGCTCTGCACGTCGCCGTCGTAGTTCTTGCACGCCCACACATAGCCGCCCTCCCACTTCATCGCGCTGGCGACCATGTCGTCGATCAGGCGGTGCTCGTAGGTCAGCCCGGCTGCGTCCATCTGAGTTTTGAACTCGGCCTCGTAGACCTCTTGGAAGATGTCCTTGAACTGTCCGTCGTACGCCTTGAGGATCGTGTTCTTCGTCGACAAGTACACCGGATAGTTGCGATTGAGGCCGTAGCGCAACGACGCGCGCGCAAAGTCGCGGATGCTGTCGTTGAAGTTGTACATGCCCATCACAACTCCGCCATCGGCCCCGAAGTCGGCGACAGTCATCTCGACCGGCGCGCTGCCATCGGCTGGTACATAGGTCATCATGACCGTGCCGGCACCAGGCACCTTGTAGTCGGTGGCCTTGTACTGATCGCCGTGCGCGTGACGGCCAATGATGATCGGCTTCGTCCAACCGGGCACCAATCGCGGAATGTTCGAGATCACGATCGGCTCACGGAAGATGACGCCGCCGAGGATGTTGCGAATCGTGCCGTTGGGGCTCTTCCACATCTTCTTCAGCCCGAACTCTTCGACGCGTGCTTCGTCGGGCGTGATGGTCGCGCACTTGACGGCTACGCCGTGCCGCTTGGTCGCGTTGGCCGAGTCGATGGTGACCTGGTCGTTGGTGGCATCGCGATGCTCGATGCCGAGGTCGTAGTAGTCGAGCTCGATGTCGAGGTACGGAAGGATCAGCTTGTCCTTGATGAACTGCCAGATGATGCGAGTCATCTCGTCGCCGTCCATCTCAACAATCGGCGTCTTGACCTTGATCTTGTTCATCGACAAATGCTCCCGGACTTGTATCGGACTTGTATCAGGCTAGTTGGACGGCAACTGGCACATAGCATCCACACCGATGGATTTCTCGTGGACGGCGGAACAGCAGGCATTGCGCGCGGAGGCAGCAAGCGTGGCCGCAGCAGCGGTCGCACGCTTCGGACGTTCGAACGACTCGTGGATCAACGGGTACTCGAAGGAGTTCTCGCGCGAACTCGGCGCACGCGGCTGGATCGGGATGACGTGGGCCGACAACCCGTACAGCGGCCAGGCCTCGCCGCCGATCGATCGCCTGATCGTCGGCGAAGAGATGATCAAGGCCGGCGCGCCAATTGCAGCTTCATGGTTCGCCGATCGCCAGATGGGCCCGTCGTTGCTGACGTACGGCACCGCCGATCAGCAAGCGGCGTTCCTGCCCGCCATCGTTGCTGGCGAGACGACGTGGTGCATCGGAATGAGCGAACCAGACGCGGGCAGCGATTTAGCGGGTCTGAAGACCGCAGCAGTACGCGATGGCGATTCGTTCGTGATCAACGGACAGAAGATCTGGACGAGCTTCGCGGCGACCGCCGACTTCTGTTACCTGATCTGTCGTACATCGCACGAGGGACCGCCGCACGCGGGCATCAGCGAAGTGATCGTGCCGATGGATACTCCGGGCATCGAGGTGCGACCGATCAAAGACATGACGACCAATCGCCACTTCTGCGAAGTGTTCTTCACCGACGTGCGAGTGCCGATTGCGAATCTTGTCGGCGTTGAGGGTGGGGCGTTCAAGCAGACGATGCGCCAGCTTGAGCACGAACGCGGCGGCATCGATCGCTTAGTCAGCAACTACGCGCTGTACCAGATGGCGCGCGAGCGAGCCGACACCACCGACCCTGTCGTGCGCGACGAGATCGCGTCGCTCGAGATTGGTTACCGCATCGGTCGCATCTTGGTCGTCCGCGAAACGCTGAAGCAGGCGCCTGCCGGCTTCAGTGCCGCCACCAAGTGCTTCTGCACCGAGCACGAAATGCGTGTCAGCGATTTTGTGTCGCGCGTATTCGGTCCCGAGGCCACGCTGTGGGACGACATCACCCGCGGCCTCAGCTATGCACCCGGCTACACCATCATGGGTGGCACGTCGAACGTGATGCGCAACATCCTGGGCGAGCGCGTTCTCGGCCTCCCGCGCTGATGGCCGACCTACTCGCGCTCTCGTCGCGCATTATCGATAGCGGGCACGCCGACCAACCGGTGAACCGCGTGACAAACGAACTCAGCGAGGTCGCCGACAGCATCGCAATGGTCGAGAGCTTCAGCCATTGCGTCGCGCTCGACACTGATGACGGCCTGGTGTGCTTCGACTCCTCTGGCGTTCACACGGGCGAAGCCGTGCGGGCCGCGCTCAAGAGTTGGCGGCCATCGAAGGTGAGCCATCTCGTGTACACGCACGGCCACGCAGATCACGTCGGTGGAAGCACGTTCTTTCGCGATGACCGACCAACCGTCGTCGGTCACGCCAACGTCGCGACCCGACTCGATCGATACGCGGCGACCAGCGAGTGGAACCTGCGGATCAACGCGCGCCAGTTCGGCGGCATTAGCGGCGACCTAGACCTCAACATCGGTGCCAGCGACGAGGGTTCAGGCGACGGTGTTGCGGTTCGCAACAACCCGGCGGCGCGCCGATTCCTGCCATCGAGTGTCATGCGTCCCGATGAAACGTTCGAACACACCCACGCGATCTCCGTCGGTGGCGAACGAATCGAGATGCGTCATGCACGCGGCGAGACCGACGATCACTTGTGGGCATGGCTGCCCGATCGGAAGGCACTCGTAACTGGCGACTTCCTGATCTGGAACTTCCCCAACGCCGGCAATCCGCAGAAGGTGCAGCGCTACCCGATCGAGTGGTCCGCCGCGCTGCGCGAGATGGCGGCGATGGGCGCTGAGCTGTTGCTGCCCGCGCACGGACTACCAATCGAAGGCAGCGCGCGGATTGCACTAGTGCTCGGCGAAGTTGCAACCGCTCTTGAGGACTTGGTTGCGCAGGTGATCGCGATGATGAACGCGGGAGCGACGCTGGACACGATCATTCACACCGCGCGCGTTCCCGACGACACGTTGGCCAAGCCCTACCTGCGCCCGTTCTACGACGAGCCTGAGTTCGTGGTGCACAACGTCTGGCGCCAATTCGGGGGTTGGTGGGACGGCGCCGCTTCCCGCTTAAAGCCGTCGCCCGACGCGCACGTCGCGGACGCGATCGCGCAACTCGCAGGTGGAGTCGACGTTCTGTTACGACGCGCGGAGCAAGCGGTTGCCGACAACGACCTCCGATTGGCTTGCCACTTGGTCGACCTCGCCGCGTGGGCAGCCCCGGACGATGCAGGCATCCACGCTGGACGCGCTGCGATCTATCTCGCCCGCCGCAAGACAGAGCCGAGCCTGATGAGCAAAGGCATCTTCGCCGCCGCTGCTCGCGAGAGCCAGCAGGTCGTCGACCGCTTCAGCGCTAGCTCCGACTGACGCTCACCAACGCCAGCGCCGCAGCGGCGGCAAGCAACCCAATCCCCTGCCAGCGCGTGATGCGTTCCTTGTCGATTCCGAAAGCCATCGCAACCGTCGTTGCGGGGTACAGCGCGGCGACAGCCGAGACGACAGACAACATTCCACCGCGCACCGCCAGGAGATAGAGCACGTTCGCCCCCATGTCGAACACGCCAGACACGACAGAGAGCTGCAAAGACGACCTGTGGCGAGTCGGTCGGACGCGAGCCGATGCACCGATGATCAACAACATTGGAACCGAGGCGAACCGCGCGATCATCAATGGCCACAAACCCGAGTCGGGATCGGTCTGATCGAAGGCGACGTACAACAAGCCGAAACACGCGCCGACCGCAACAGCAAGCACGATGATTCGGGGCGGTGTGTTGTGCTGATGCTGGCCGATCGCACCGCTGACAAGCGCGACAGCCACTACGGCGATCACGATGCCGACCAGCGCCAGCACGGTCGGGCGTTCGCCAAGGCTGAGGCCGACAACCACAGGTAGGGCGGCCCCGATCACAGCGCTCGTCGGCGCGACTACCGAAACATCGCCGTGAGCGAAGCCGTGATAGAGCCCAGTGATACCCAGCGCGCCGACCATGCCGCCGGCGGCGCTCCACCACCACGTCGACGCATCGGGAGCTGACGTACCCATGATTAGAACGGCAGTGCTGACCAGCGCCAGGCTGACGACTTGACCGATCGACGTAACGACGACGCTGGCTTGAGTCCGGCTCGCGCGACCACCGAAGTAGTCGCCCACGCCGTAGACGAGGGCAGAGCCAAGCGCTAGCAGTACTGGCATGGCCGCTCAGAATGGAACGGCGGTCGCGAGCAAGCCAACACCCGGCGCGCGACCCGACATGACGCGGCAAAACTCGGCTGCGTCGATCACAATCGACTCGCCACCATTGCCGTTTACATACCGGCCGTTCGCAAACTTGCCACCGGCCGCGCCGGTGAGTTCGAGCGTGAACGGTTGGCCATGACGGCGAGCCCATTCGCTGACAACGTTGGCGACGATGCGTCCGTCGTGTTCGGCACTGAAGCTTGGCGAGCGCCCCGTGGCATCGGTCGCATCGAGGCGATGCATCCAGAGATCGCGTAAGTAGATGGTGTCCACGAGGTAGCCAATCGTCCACTTCTCGACGACCGGACTGTCGACGCTGACTTTCGCCCATCGCCGAATGAAACCCGGCAATCGCTTGCGCGCCTTCACCGTCTTAGGCGCGACCTTCCTGAGGGCTTCAACGAGTTGCACGGCATCGATCGACTCGCGCTCGGCGACCTGCACGGCCGACAGATTCGCCTCGAGCGCGCCGCCATCCGCGCGGCGACGCTTGTTGGCCACACGCAACTGATGCAGCCCTTCGCGCACCGACGCACTTCCCTCGCAGGCGCCGAGCACGTGCAGATACATGCGACGAACATCCCAATCGGGGCAGGCGGTTTGCGCGGTCCACTCGGCTGGACCTAGTTGGGCAAGCACGTCGATGGTCAACTGCAGTTCCGCTTCGAGTAATCGCATGGCCTCGCCATGCTTCAACGGCGCAACAGCCGACACGTCAAGTGCAGGAGAAGAGGACATTCTGTGGGCGCGACAGGGCTCGAACCTGCGACATCCACCATGTCATAGTGGCGCTCTACCAACTGAGCTACACGCCCGTGCAGCGAGCGAAAATCTATCAGTCAGCGCAAGCGCAATGACACTTCGTTAGCCAGCAAACGGCCACGTTGCGTCAGTCGCACACGGACTCCGTCGGACTCAATGAGATCCTCCAAGCCTTCCGCAGCCATCGCCTCTACTGAGAGTGCCGCTGCGGGTACGCCCTCTCGCATGCGAATTGCTAACTGCAGGCCCTCGGTGCGGCGCGTGCCTTCGTCCAGCGTTTCGCTGGCAGCTTCCGTTGACTCGCCCTGGGTCACCGCGGCGATGTAGCGCTCGGGCGTGCGCACGTTCCACCAGCGTCGACCGTCGGCGTGACTGTGCGCCGCGCTGCCGAACCCTCGGTAGTTCCCCTGTTGCCAATAGAGCATGTTGTGCTTGCACTCATGGCCAGCCAAAGCCCAGTTGCTGACTTCGTAGTTGGCCAACCCGGCTGCGGTCAGTAGTTCGTCGGCGAGTTCGTACTTGTCGGCAAGATCGTCGTCGTCTGGGTGGCGGTTGGGTTGTTCGGCCAAGGGCGTGCCCGCTTCGATCGTCAGCGCATACGCGGAGATGTGCGTCGGCCGCAGCGCGATTGCACCCTCCAGCGTTGTCCGCCAATCGGCTAACGACTCGCCAGCCGCACCGTAGATCAGGTCGAGGTTGAACGTCGGAATGCCCGCTTCGCGAACACCGGCGACTGCCTGGTCGACGTTTGCGGGCACATGTGTGCGGCCGAGCGAGGCGAGCACATGCGGCACCATCGACTGCACGCCGATGCTGACGCGGTTGACGCCCGCCGCGCGATACGTGCTCAACATCTCGACCGTCACGTCGTCGGGGTTGCACTCGATAGTCACTTCCGCGTCGGCAGTCGTTGGAATCGTGCGCAATACTTCGCCGAGGTGCGCCGGATCGACGAGCGTCGGTGTTCCCCCACCAACGAACACACTGCTGACTGCCGGCAACGCGGCACGAACGATGTCGCTACGTAGTGCGTTCAGGTACGCGGTCTGAAGGTGACCACGATCGGTCCATGTCGCGAAGGCGCAGTAGTCGCAACGCTGCGCGCAAAACGGAATGTGGACGTAGACGCCGAACGCACTCACCGTCAGGTCAACGCCCCATAGCCGTTAACTCAGGGATGGAACAACAAGTCGAGCGCGTCGAGGCGAGCGCCGACCTGATCGACTGGCACGTCCAGCATCGCCGCGATGGCACGCGTGTCGATTCCTCGTACCGTCATCACCTTGCCGTTGAAGTCTTGGCGTTGCACCTGAATCATCTTCAAGAACCGCGACAGCATTTCGAACGGCTGACCACTCAGCTGGTTCAGCTTAATTAGGTCGATGCCCAGCTTCTGAGTCGACGTCGAGGCATCGGTCTCTTGCTCGCTGATGTCTTCACGTGGCAACAACTGATCCACTGGCACGCTGTAGAACTTGGCGAGACGCTCGAGGCGGGGCACCGAGATTGCCCGCTCGCCGCGCTCGTAGGCACCGAGCACGGAAGCCTTGAATTCTTCTGTGGAGGTCGCCTCGACCTCTTGCAGCGAAAGCCGCTTCTGCTTGCGAATGACGCGCAGACGGTCGCCGACCTTGCGGCTGTACGGCGAGGACGCGCCGTCATCATCGAAATCGTGCATCAGTCCCTGCCTCCCTTTGTTGTCGTGCGCTTGTCGTGCGCTTTGTCGTGCGCTTGGTTGTCATTCGTTATCGGCTCGTTAACGCATCGTCATGACCAGAAAACTACTTACGGTGGTGTACAGACTACCCCGCCACGCTCAGCGGCCGTCGCGACCCAAGATGGCTGCGGCGGCCACCGCAGCCGTCTCGACCCGCAGAATGCCTGGGCCTAGCCGGATCGAAAGTGGGCAAAGCTGGCGCTCGGCGTCGGCGAAGCCACCCTCAGGTCCGATCAGGACGACGGTGGCCGTGCCGGCGGCATCACCGTCGGGGTCTGCAATGACGGCTCCCGGGAAGGCCGCTGCCTCGGCAAACTCGACTGGACCGCGCAGCGCCGGCAGCCACACTCGACGACTTTGCATTGCGGCCTCGCGTGCCACTCGGGTGAGTCGGTCGAGCTGGTTCGCCCCACGGTCGCCCTTCCACCGGACAACGCTGCGATCGCAATGCATGAACACGATCTCGCTGACGCCGAGCTCGGTGAGCTTCTGCACCATCCACTCGACTCGATCACCCTTGGGAATCGCGGCTGCGATCGTGATTGACGGGGCGGCGGACTCGACCATCACGTCACCGGTCGGAACCAGACCATTGCCCGTGACTGTGCACGCTCGCCATTCACCGCGACCGTCGCTGACAGTTACCGTTTCTCCGTCACGTAGCCGCAGCACTCGGAACAGGTGATGCGTGTCGTCTTTCGACAAGGAGATGGCCTCCAGCGCGTCGACGAACACATGCGCCGCGCTGGCGCGCAGCGCGGGGTTCACTGGAACGCAGACTTAAAGCGCGACAACAGGCCGTGTTCGGTCTGCACTTCTTCGCCGCGCGACTCGGCCAACTTCTTCAACAGCTCGGTCTCGAAATCCGTCAACTTCGTCGGCACGGTCACACGCACACGCACACGAAGGTCGCCGCGACCGCGGCCCTTCAACCGCGGCACGCCGCGCTGACGCAACACGAACTCGCGACCAGGTTGCGTTCCGGGCGGCACGATCATTTCTTCGTCACCATCGAGCGTCGGCAACGTGAAACGCGCGCCTAGCGATGCCTGTGCGATCGATACTGGCAACTCGGTGACAAGGTCGTCGTTCTCGCGGCGATAGCGCTCGTGCTCTGCGACCCGCACATGCACGTAAAGGTCGCCGACTCCCCCGCCGCGCGGGCCGACCGCACCACGCCCCGTCAAGCGCAACGTCGATCCGGTGTCGACGCCTGCAGGGACATCGACCTGATACGTCTTCTCGGTCACATTTCGGCCATCGCCATTGCACGTCGGACACGGCGTCACGATCACCTTGCCGAAGCCGCCGCACTTGGTGCACGCGGACGACGTGACCATCTGCCCGAGCAAGCTCTGGCGCACACGTTGCACTTGGCCACGCCCGTTGCATTCGCTGCAAGTAACAGGCTTCGTGCCCGAGCCAGCACCGGTACCCGTGCACTCCTCGCAGCGCAGCGCAGTGCGAACCGTCACGGGGACGGTTGCACCGAATACGGCCTGTTCAAACGCAACATCGGCAATCACTTCTAGGTCCTGACCACGCGGCGGGCCGGCTGGACCACGACCACCGCCACCGCCGAACGGACCTCCGCCACCGCCGAAGAATGCATCGAATAGGTCGCCGAGCCCGCCGCCACCGAAACCTTCGCCTGCGTTTGCACCAGCACCGCCGACACCGCGCTCGCCGTAGCGGTCGTAGCGCGCGCGTGTCTCGGGATCGCCGAGTACTTCGTACGCACGCGCGACCTGCTTGAAGCGATCTTCGGCAGCGGCATCCCCAGGGTTGGCATCCGGATGCAACTCACGCGCGAGTTTGCGATACGCCTTCTTCAACTCGTCGTTGGACGCTGTGCGCGGCACGCCGAGCAACTCGTAGAAGTCCGCCATTGCTAGTTACTGCCGCCGTCGCTGAGTCGGCGCCCTAGTCGTTCGCTCACAACCTCGACGGTAGCCAGCGCTTGCGGATAATCCATTCGTGTCGGCCCGAGCACACCGACGGTGCCGACCTGCTCACCATCGACGAACACTGGCTTGACGATCACCGAGCACGCAACGAGTGGCGCAACGCCGTGCTCGGCGCCGATCGCGACCGACAAGCCGCGATTCAACACATCGCGAACTAACGACACGAGCACGAACTGTTGCTCGAGCGTGTTCAGAACCGCGCGCACTGTGTCGACCGCGTCGAACGCTCGCGCCATCGACGCAGCGCCACCAACAAAGACGGGCTCGGCCGCGGCAGTTGTCGCCAACGCTTTCACTGCTGCGGTGCACACGGCATCGAACTCTGCGTCGCCGGTCGCAGGCAGGTCGCGACCAGCATCAAGCGTGGTGCCGGGTAAATGCTTCTGCAGATGCGCCGAGACCGCTGACAGTCGCAACTCGGACATCTCGATGGGCAACTCGACCTGCTCGTTCTCGACCGTTCCGTTCGACAGCACAGCGACCACCGTCGCCGTGCGTCCACCAAGGCCGACGACCTGCACCGAGCGCACCACCGCCGTCTCAGCGCGCGGCCCGACCACCACTGCGGCGTGGTGCGTGACTTGCGCGAGCAAGTTCGTGGTCTGGTGCAGCAGCTCCTCAAGGCGACCGTGCGCAGAATCGAAGAACGCACCGACCTGCTTGGAAGCTTGCGAATCGAGCGGCCCTGGCGCGGCCAGGTGATCGACGAAAAAGCGGTATCCGCGATCGGTGGGGATGCGACCCGCCGACGTGTGCGGCTGAGCGAGATAGCCCTCTTGTTCGAGCACGGCCATCTCGTTGCGCACGGTTGCGGAACTGACCTTTACGCCAGGCGCGTCGGCGATGTGCGTACTTCCGACCGGCGAAGCAGTGGTGATGTACTCCTGCACCACCGCTCGCAGGATGGCGGTCTTACGTTCATCCAGCATTAGCACTCCAGACTACCGAGTGCTAGCGAGTGCAAGGCTTACCCTCAACCCCGTGACCAACCGCGTGACCAACGCTACGAAGCTGCCGGCGCTGATCCTGCTGGTACGCCACGGCGCGACCGAGTGGTCGGTGGCCGGACGTCACACCGGTCGCACCGATCTGCCGCTCACCGACGCTGGCGAACAGCAGGCAATCGCGCTCACTCCCCTCTTGACGCGCATGCTCGCCGGTTTCGAGCCGATGGTGTTCACCAGTCCGCTCGAACGTGCCGCACGCACAGCGGAACTCGCGTTGCCGGGATACGAGGCGGAACGCGTGCCCGCCATCCAGGAGTACGACTACGGCGATTACGAGGGGCTGACCAGTACGGAGATCCTCACGCGTGATCCGTCGTGGAATCTCTTCGAAGGCGGTTGCCCTGGTGGCGAAAGTGGGCCGCAAGTAGCGACACGTTGCGACGAGTTCCGCGACGAGATCCTGCGAGTCGCCCCTGGACGCGCTGTCGTGGCATTCACTCACGGCCACCTCAGCCGAATTCTCACCGCGCGTTTGCTGCATCTGCCGGCGAACACAGCCGGGTCACTCTGGAATGACACCGCCACCGTCGGCGTAATCGACGAGCATCGCGGGCGTTTGGTGATGGTCGGCTGGAACCTGCGGGCGAGTTGATCGCCAGCGCAATGCGAAACCGATCGCAACAGCAACCAGTGTGAGAATGCTGCCGTAAGCCAAGCTCCACTCGGCGCCGACGTTGTCCGCGATCCAGCCCGTGACTGGCGCCCCAATCGGCGTAGTACCGAGAAACGCGACAGCACCAAGCGCGAGCAGTCGCCCGCGCATGTCGGGGGGAGCTTCCTGCTGCACGATGGCGTTCTGTCCAGCCACGAAAGCTGCGCCGCCAACCCCAACGGGAATCGCGATCGCGATGGCGGCCCACTGATTGGGCGCCCAAGCAAGGGCGAGACCGCTCAGCCCGAGCACCGCGCCGTTGCCGAAGAACCACCACGTGGTGATGCGCGGACGCGCGGCGGTTATCAACGAACCGGTCATCGCACCGAAGCCAGTCGCGGCAAGCATGAAGCCGAAGAGTGGCTCACTGCCGAACCGCGCGACGGCAAGCTTGAGCAACGACACGGGATAGTTGAAGGCGAATGTTCCGACGACGGTGAACACAACGAACACGACCAATAGCCGTCGGTCGCGAGTGATGAAGCGCAATGCGTCGCGCACGGGGGTGCCGCCGCGAACGGCACGCGTCGCGGGGTGTAGGGCTGCGCGGTCCATCGCCAGTAACGGCCACAAGATCGCTGCGAAGGTCGCCGCGTTCATGATGAACAACCACCCCGCGCCCAGTGGGCCTTTCAAGGCGGCGGCAATCGCGGGGCCAAAGATGCGCGACCCTGTCATCACTGCCGTGTTCAACGACAGGGCGTTCGTGATCTCTGACGGTTCGACGAGCTCGATCACGAATCCTCGACGCGCCGGATTGTCGAAGGAGTTGACCACGCCGAGTACGACCGCCATCGAATACAAGATGGGCAGGTTCAAGGCGTCTAGCAAGTACAGCACTCCGACCGCGGCGGCTTGCGCGGCAAGCAAGCTCTGGGTAAGCAGTGTGATGCGACGCTTGTCGTGACGGTCAGCAACGGCTCCTGCCCACACGCCGAGCAGCAGCATCGGAAGAAACTGGCAGAGAAAGCTGACGCCGACGCTGGTGGCGCTACCGGTGAGTTCGTAGACCACGAGCGACATTGCGGTCATCTGCATCCATGTACCGATGGTGCTGACTAGCAAGCCGATGAAGAACAGCCGAGCGTTGCGATGTCGCAACGAGCGAAACATCATCGACGGTGCTCGCTGTGACGCCATTGCAATCCTTTCTACCCGCGGCGGCAAGGATGGCGTGGTGTCCGCCGCAATTCACAGCGCCGAGCAAGCCCTCGATGGCTTGCGAGCGGCAGGAGTAACCGGCGGTTCACTGGTCGGGCTTGCGGTCGCCGGACGCGACTGGGCTGGCTTAGCCACGCCAAATAGTTCGTTCGCAGTCGAGAGCGCCGATGCGGCGCAGATCATCGCCACCGTCGATCGCGAGTTGCGACCACGGTGGGTGCTGTGGTCGAACGCCACGGCCTCCGAGTTGGTGCAAGGCGGCACGCGACTGGCGACATGCTGGGATCTCGCCGCAGTGCACTGCTTACTGGCAGGCGTTTGGCGCGCCGACCCAGTTCGCTTGTGGTCGGCGATGCGTGGGCTCGAACACGAAGGCGCTCCAGCACTCGGGCAACTCAACTTGCTCGGTGACAGCGGCGATGACGGCGGCGACCCGGAACATCCCGAAAGACCCGACGGATACTTACGGCCCGAGTGGGTGGCCGGTGGATGGGCCGAGTCTGCACAACGTGTGGCCACGTGGGCATCGGCCGCGCTTCAGGTCGCGACGTGGCAACAGCAGCAACTCGCCGCGCTGCCGGGCCTCGGCCACGCCGACGCCACCGCGCGCAGCGAGTCGGCGGCAGAACTGTTGTGCGCAGAACTCGCGGCCGATGGATTGCCAATCGACCGCGCCGCCGCCGAAACTCTGCTGCAGTCGATGATTGGCGCGCGACCCGCCAACGAGGCACACGCACAAGCCCTCCGCGAGGAACGCGATCGCGTTGTGCTGCAGCACCTGCCGACTGGCAGTGGTATCGACTTGCGCAGCCCAGCCGACGTTAAGTCGATGCTGCGCCGACTCGGCATCGATGTTCCCGACACGCGCGCCCGTCGACTAGAAGAGTTGCGAGATCCTCCCCCGGTTATCGCCGCACTGCTGCAGTGGCGCAAGGCCGAGCGCATCGCAACCACCTTCGGCTACGGGTGGCTCGACGCCAATGTCGGTGACGACGATCGACTGCGCGGCGAATGGTCGGGCAGCGATGGTGCCGCCGGACGCATGACTGCCGGCGCGGGCCTGCACAACTTGCCAGTCGAGCTGCGGCCATTGGTCGTTGCCGAGCCTGAACACGTCTTCGTGCGAGCAGACCTCGGGCAGATCGAGCCGCGCGTGCTCGCGGCCGTGTCGGGGGACGAAGCGCTGCGCGCGGCCGCGCTCGATGACGATTTGTACGCACCGGTCGCCAAGCGATTGGCGGTCGAACGTGCGGACGCGAAGATTGCTGTTCTGGCGGCGATGTACGGGCAGACCAGCGGGACTGCTGGCCAAGCACTGCGAGGAATGGAAACAGCCTTTCCAGTCGCGATCAAGTACCTCGCCGATGCCGCGCAGGCGGGTATCGAGGGCCGCGACCTTCGGACGTTCGGCGGCCGACTGATTCGGATGTGGCCAATTGGCGACGACGCCGACTATCGCACCGTGGCTGCCGCGCGCGGCCGCTATGCGCGCAACGCGATGGTGCAGGGGGCTGCCGCGGAACTGTTCAAGGTGTGGGCGGTCACTGTGCGAGCACGAGGTGCCAGCATCGATGCGCGAATCGTGCTTTGTCTGCACGACGAGCTGCTACTGCACGTTCCGACGGCCAATGCAGACGCAGCAGTGACCTTGCTACACGACTGCCTGGCCGAGGCTGCGCATCGCTGGCAACGCGGTGCGGGCGTTCGTTTCATCGCCGACGTTTCTGTCGTCCGCAGTTGGGCCGACGCCAAGCCTTAGTCGAGAAGTCAGTCGTCGAGCTTGAGTGCTGAAATGAAGACGTCGCCGGGAATCTCGACGCGACCGATCGACTTCATCTTCTTCTTGCCTTCCTTCTGCTTCTCGAGCAACTTGCGTTTGCGAGTGATGTCGCCGCCGTAGCACTTCGCCAGCACGTCTTTGCGCTTCGCCTTCACCGTCTCGCGGGCAATCACCTTGCCGCCGATCGCCGCCTGGATCGGAACGTCGAACATCTGCCGTGGAATCAGTTCCTTCAACTTCTCGCACATGCGCGCGCCGTAGGCGAACGCCTTGTCGCGATGCACGATCGTGCTGAACGCGTCAGCAGGAATGCCGTTCAGCAGCAGATCGACCTTGGCCAAGTTGCTGCGCTGATAGCCGCTGAGTTCGTAATCGAGACTGGCGTAACCCTGTGTGCGGCTCTTCATCTGATCGAAGAAGTCGATGACCACCTCGGCTAGCGGAATCAGGTAATGCAACTCGACTCGTTCGGGCGACAGGTATTCCATCTTGCTCATCTCGCCGCGACGCGTCTGGCACAGGTCCATCAGCGTGCCCGTGTAGTCCTTGGGCGTGATGATGCTGACGCGGAAGTACGGCTCTTCGATGAAGTTGATGCTCTGCGGCTGCGGCAAGTCGGCGGGGTTGTCGCACAACTCGATCTCGCCGTTCGTCTTGTGCACTCGATACTCGACACTCGGCGCGGTCGCGATTAGCGCCAGGTTGAACTCGCGCTCGAGGCGTTCTTTCACGATCTCCATGTGCAGCAGGCCAAGGAAGCCGCAACGAAACCCGAAGCCCAGCGCGCCGGACGATTCAGGCTCGTAGCTGATGCTCGCGTCGTTCAACTTCAGCTTCTCGATGCTCTCGCGCAGTAGCTCGAAGTCGTCGCCGTCGATCGGGAACAGACCGCAGAACACCATCGGCTTCGGATCGCGGTAACCATCAAGCGCTTCGGTGGCACCGTGGTGGAAGGTCGTCACTGTTTCACCGCTTCGGGCCTGGCCGACATCCTTGATGCCTGCGATGAGGTAGCCCACTTCGCCAGGCCCAAGCTCGGCCACTGGAGTCGGCGCAGGGCGGCGCGCGCCAACCTCTACAGCTTCCTGCGGCGTGCCCGCCTGCATGAACAGCAACTTCGAGTTACTGGTGAGGCGACCGTTCATCACGCGCACGCTGCTGACCACGCCGCGGTATTGGTCGTACTGGCTGTCGAAGATCAGGGCTTGCAACGGTGCGTCGGCGTCGCCCTTCGGCGCAGGGATGCGCGCGCAAATGGCATCGAGCAGCTCTGGAATACCGTCGCCGGTCTTCGCCGAGATACGCAGGATGTCTTCTGCGCGAATACCCAGCACCGTTTCGATCTCCATCGCGTAGCGATCGGGGTCGGCGGCTGGAAGGTCGATCTTGTTCAGCACGGCGACAATTTCGAGGTCGTGCTCGAGCGCGAGATAGCAGTTGGCAAGCGTCTGCGCCTCGATGCCCTGCGCCGCGTCGACCACCAGCACCACGCCCTCGCAAGCGGCCAGGCTGCGGCTGACCTCGTAGCCGAAGTCGACGTGGCCAGGCGTGTCGATCAGGTGCAGCGTGAAACCCTTCCAATCGACCCGCACGTTCTGCGCCTTGATCGTGATGCCGCGCTCACGCTCGAGATCCATCGAGTCGAGGTACTGCGAGCGCATATCGCGCATCTCGACGGCACCGGTCAGTTCCAGGATGCGGTCGCTCAGCGTGCTCTTGCCGTGGTCGATGTGGGCAATGATCGAGAAGTTGCGGATGCGGTCGAGATCCATGGGCGGTCGCTAGATGCTATCGGCGGGCGTTGCCGTGGACCGTGGGTCACGGGTAGCCTTCCCAGGCCGATTTCCCGTGATCAGAAGGTGTGTCAGTGGCAAACATCAAGAGTCAGAAGAAGCGCATTCTCACCAACGCCAAGGCTGCCGAGCGCAACAAGGGCGTCAAGAGCGAGCTCAAGACCCGCGTCAAGAATGCAACGACTGCCGCCGGCACCGACCAGAGCGAAGAGGCATTGCGCCTAGCGGTGAAGCGCCTCGACATGGCCGCCGCCAAGAAGGTCATTCACAAGAACCAGGCCGCTCGTCGCAAGAGCCGCCTGATGAAGAAGCTCAACGCCGCTGGTTAGTTACCAGGCGCGATAGTCGCGCCACGAGCACTTCCATCACCAACTCGTCGGGCCACTCTTTGGCACCACGCAGGTCGAGGTCGGCCTGGGCCAACAAACTGATTGCTCGGTTCACCTGTGCTGCGCCCATCTTGCGGTACTGATCGAGCGCCTTCTTCGCCGGGAAGCCGGGCTTGATTCCCATCGCGGCCGCTGCTGAAGCTTCGTCGCGAGCGCCACTGCCGTCGAGCGACAACAACTTGACGTAGTGCCCGTGCAAGATCGACATGACTTGCAGTGGATGACGATCGCCAGCGCCGATCATGCGGTGCAACGACCGAAGCGACTTCGTCGTGTCGCCCTGATCGATCGCATCGGTGAGGTCCCACGGCGGGATGCCACCGGCCTCGCCCAGAAACGGTTCGATGTCGTTACTGCGCAGCAACGTGTCGCCGCCGAAAGTCGCGAGCAAGGTGTCGATCACGCCCTGCAAGCGGCCAGCGTCTTCACCCAACCAGCCCGACAACAGCTGCACGGCTTGCGCGTCGAGGCGCAAACCGGCGGCCGTGATCTGCTCTTCGAACCAGCCTGCACGTTCGCGCGCGCGCGTTGGTGGTGCCGTCTCGATCACCTTCGCCTTCGCTTGTTTCAACGCGTCGGTCAGCGCCTTCGGTAAACGACCGCCACCGCCGACCAACACGAGCTCGGTTGAAGGCAATGGATCCGAGAGGTACGCGACTAACGGCGCGATATCGCCGACGACGAAACGACCCATACCGCGCGCGACGACAACTCGCGTGTCGGTGAGAAATGGCGCCGTTTGAGCAGCGTCGACTACCGAGCGCAACTCGTATTCCTCGTCGTCGAAGTCGTCGACCATCAACGACCGATCGCCCTCGCCGACTAGCTCTTTGACGAGCTCGCTGATTGCCGACAGCAACAACGACTCGTCATCGCCTGTGATCAGGTGGACGGTCATGGTGACTTCAGATTGGCACACGCGCCACGTTGTGTCAGAAAGCGCCAGAACAACCAGGTCACGAGACCGAACAGCCAGCACGCCGCGCTCCACAGTGGCGCCGGCTCAACTGCGTAACCGACGCGCGCCACCAGTGCGACCCAGTGCGTCCCCCACTCGGCCGGCAGCATCACCAATGCCTTAAGTGCATTCGGCAGCCAGGCAGCGACGATGCCCGCGGGAAGTCCGTAGAGCATCACGAACCCAGCCACGGGCACTGCCAGCAGGTTGGCGGGAAGCGACACCACGGGAAGACGGTGGAAGACCATCAAGCTCGGCAACGCGACGCCTAACTGCGCTCCGATCGTGATCGATAATGGCAGCCGCACCCATCGCGGTCCGGGCAACCGGCTGCGGAACCACGGCCCAAGTACGCACACGCCCGCGGTCGCACCAACCGACAACCAGAAGGCAACCGACCAAACCAGCAATGGGTCCACCACGACGAGCGCGGTGACGGCCAACGACAAGAGTCGTACAGGCGATGCCTGCGCTCCGCGCACGTATGCCGTTGCAGCCAGCATCGCCATCACCCCTGCGCGTAGCACCGACGGTTCGAAGCGCGTCAGCGCCATGAACCACGCCACCACAGCGACGGTCGCGGCCCAGCGCCACCACGGTCGTAGCCGACGTAACAACGGCAGCGCGGCCGCGAGAACGAACGCAACGTTCTGCCCTGAAACGGCGGTGAGGTGCGATAGCCCGGCGCCGCGGAACGTTTCGATCACCTCGACTCGTTGGCGCGCGTCGTCGCCGATGACGAGGCCCGCGAACAACGCCGCGTCGTCGTCGCCCATCGTCGACTCGGCGACTGTACGCAACGATCGCCGAACGCGGTTGCTCGCTCGGTTGAGTGCCGAACCATCAACGACGTCGGCCATCACTGTCGGCGTGAATCGACCGACGACATGTCGTACCGCCGCACGGCGGGCACCCGACGTCAACTCGCTGCGGTGGCCCTGCAGCCACACGTACTCGCCAGCCTGCGCGTCGATCATCTTTCGTCGCTGGCCGCCGTACAACCATGCGTCGAAACGCTCGCCCTCAATCTCGACCGTCACACGCAGGCCTACGCCGAACGGTGCAGGGTCGCTGACCAGTTCGGCCCAGCCGCTGTACTCGCCGAGGTGACGAGGATGAGCGGCCTGCCATGCCTGCGTTCCCAACCAGCTGCCCAACATCGCGACCGCAACACAGAGCGCGACGGTCGGCGCGCTGCCGCGGCGCAACAGTGCGACGGGCACGCCGAGCAGCGCCCACCACGTGCCCAGCCAGACTCCTAAGACCAACACCGCAGCGACAATCACCACCACGCTGTCGCTCCCCTGAGTCGACGCTGACGGATGATGCGCGGTCTCAAGTCGCGTTAGCTCGTACGCTCGCGTCATGGAAGCTGGCCAATCGCCCGTGGTGCCACCGCCGGCGGCATCACCGCCGTTAGTCGCACCTCCGTCGGCCGCGCTTGCGCCAATACGACGCGGACCGAAGGCATACCGCCGACAGGTTCGCCAGCGCGGGCCGATCGCTGGCTTGCTGCTGCCTGCGATGATCGGAATAGTTGCCTTGCTACTGCTTCGCAACAACACTCAGGCATGGCGCGGTATCGGCGGCTTTCTGCTGTCGATAATCGCCGCGCCTGCGTTGCTAGTAATGGGTGCACCGCTAACGACAGGAAACTCGTACACGATCGCCCTGTTGGCCAGCGCGGCGCTTTGGGTGCTCTTAGGAACCATCGCGGCTCGCATGGCGACACGCACTCCTGTCGCGACGTGGCGCGACTTCTGGCGTGAATATCTGTGGCTGGCAGGTGGCGTGTGGGTCGGAATCGTCGTTGCGTTGATCGCGGCCAACCTGATTCTCGGCGGCGCGTTCCTGTAATCCGGTCGCGTGCATTGCTCATACGGTGACCAGCGCACGAATCGCGTCCAGCTTCGCCGGGCCGATACCGCGAACGTCTGCAAGTTGATCCACAGACACGAACGGTCCCTTCTGATCGCGGTGGGCAATGATCGCCGCCGCTGTCGCAGGGCCAACACCTGGAAGGTCTTCCAGTCGCGTCGCGTCAGCGGAATTGATGTTGATCGGCCACACCACCGTCGGCGCGGCGCCTGTGCCTGTTCCGACCGGAGTAATCGACTCGCCGCGCAGCGGCACGTAGACGCGTTCGCTGTCGGCGACTAACGCAGCCAAGTTCACCGCGTCTGGGTTGGCATCGGCGGCAAGGCCACCTGCGGCGGCGACAGCATCGATAACGCGCGACCCGACGGCGAGTTGATAGACGCCAGGCGCTTTCACCGCACCAGCAACGTGCACCACGAGGAACGCACTCGCAACCGTCGTCGTGCTGACGATCGCGCTCGTAACCGTCGGCGGACTACTTCCCGCCACCGTCGACGAACCGGCGTAAGGCAGTTTCGACTCGGTTGTCGCCGCCGGAGGTTTCACAAGCCAATAGCCCGCCGCCAAAACCGTCAACACCGCTATCGCCGACGCAACTAGGCGACCAACGCCGACCCATTCGGCCCAAGCCCTCGCGCGTTCCACCAGCGAGCGAGCAGGCGCGGGACGATCCGGCAGTTCCAGCACTGGCGGCTCCCTTCGCGATTCGAGCACGCATGCCCGATTCAGTCGACTGGAGGAAGTCGTGGCCGAACATATCGGCCGCGCTGCGAGCTACAACGTGGCGTGCTCGGAAAGTTCGTCGCGCACAGCGGTCGCCAACTGACGACGAGCAACCCAATCGGCTTCAATCTCGAGCGGGATGCGCAAGAAAGCACCGCGATGACCCTTGCGACGCACACGCCACACCGCGTAGCTAGCCAGGTAACGAGCGGCAAACCCGATTCGTCCGTACCGACGCCATTGGCGCACGTGCACGAGCTCACGCCGCAGTTGATACGCCGATGCTTTACCCGGACGCACAATCACCAACGAGCCGAGAGTGATGCCGTCGACCCCTTTGGGGACTGGTCCGCCCTCCCACAGGCGGTAACCGTCGCGTTGCTCAACAGGCATGACCGGCGAGCCTACCTGGCTCTGGAGAGGCCTCGAACCGGCCACCCGGCACACCTAGTAGTTAACGGCCTAGTGGTTAACGGCCTAGTGGTTAACGGCCTAGTCGTTGTAGCCCGGGTCGCTTGGCCAGTTGGGTTGGAACATGTGCCATTGCTCGGGAGCGCGTCGGATAAGGAACTCGAGTTCGTAGGCAAGCAACTGGGTCAACCGCTCGACATCCTCACGCACACGACCCATCCGCTGCATCGGCAAGGACGGCCGCACGACGGCGTGGTGACCCTGATATCGGGGAGTGAAATACGCGGCCGACGGAAAGATCGGCGCACCAGCGCGCAGCCCCATCATCGCCGGACCGGCCGGAAGTGTTGTTCGCTCGCCGAAGAACTCGACCTCGATGCCGTTGCGCTCGAGATCGCGATCGCACAACAGGCAGACCACCTCGTTCGCGCGCAACGCCTTCAGCACTGCGACACCTGCCTGCGGCCCGGTCGGGATGATCGTCATTCCCAAGTTCTTGCGCAGCTCGGCAAACCACTCGAACAGTTCCTTTGGCTCAAGCGCCTCGACAACAACGGTCATCGGCAGACCCTGATCGGTGATCCAGCGTCCCGCCCATTCCCAACCACCCAAGTGCGGAAGCGCCAGGATGCAACCGGTGCCATTCGCGATTGCGCCAGTGATGTTCTCGAAACCGTCGATGGTGAAACCGCGATCGACGGTTCGCTTGCTTAGCGTCGGTAAGCGAAAGCTCTCCATGTAGTACTTCGCGTAGCTGTCGAAGGCTTGTTGCGCTGCCACTCGCAACGAGGCGGTGCGCAACTTCGGATTGACGCGCTTGAGATGTCGTTCAATCATCTCTCGTTTCGCGGGACTCGAAAAGCTGGCGCCGAAACCCAACGAGGCAGCTGCTGCCGACGCAACAGGCCCGGGCATCATCCGGGCTGCAAGTGAGCCGAGACGATAGCCACCGACAGTTGCAGCGTCCGCGATGCGCCGTCGCGACGCGTCTGGTTCAGTCACGGCGAGTCGAGATGCGACCGGTCGTGCGCGTGATGCGTGTGCGCCGGCGCTCGGTGCGAACGACACGACGGCTTTGCCGACGACTGCGCCGCATCTCAATCTTTGCAGCAGTGATTGGTGCTACTGCAGCCTGCTTCCACACCTTGACGAAGCGCTGCACAGCAGTCACAGCGGTCAGCGCCAACATGGCCCACAGGATCGCGATCAGTAGCGGTTCGAACAGCAGGCCGAGGCACAGCGCGATGATGCGCTCGGCGCGCTCCATAAGGCCGCCCTTGGCGTCGAGTCCGAGCGATTCGGCTTTGGCCCGCATGTAGCTGATCACCGAGCTCAGCGACATGATCGCGAACGGCAGCATCACGATGTAGGCCGGCTCACTCCGAACAGCGAAGTGCCAGGCGACGCCACCAAACAGCAGCGCGTCAGCGAAGCGATCGATCGTCGAGTCGAAAAAGGCCCCGCGCTGGCTGGATGTGTTGGACGCCTTTGCCAACGCACCATCAAGCAGGTCTGGCAAGGCGGCCAGCACGACAAGCAGCAGACCCAGCTTGAGGTATCCGAAGCCGATTGCGGTCGCCGCACCAACGGCAACCAGTAATCCGAGCGCAGTCAGATGGTCGGGCGTCAGACCCGTGCGGCGCAACCCATCGCCGAGAGGCTTAACGGCCTTGTCGACCGGTGCGCGGAACTTTCCGTCGAACATTGGCTACCAGGGTAGTCGCTGAGGCGGCGTAATCCCGCGAGAGCCCTCAGCGTTCAACAAGTGACGGCACAACCCCTTGTGAGCAAACGACATGACTTGGAGCGACATGAAACTGACGAAACGAATCGCACTGCTGGCAAGCGCCAGCGCTTTGGCCACTGGTCTGCTGGCACCGACTGTGCAGGCAGATGATCCCCCACGCCAACCAGCACCGGCACCTACGCCGGTCGCACGGCCCGCACAACCGGCAGTACGGCCGACCAGCAACGATCGCTTCGAGCGGCTGCATCTCGCATGCCGCAAGGTCGCGGGAACCACAACCAACAACCGTGCGGTGCATTGCGAATGGCGTGCACCGGCAGGACCGAACGCGGCGAAGGTCGTGCTCTACGGCTCGGTAAACAACGGGCCGCGGATCGTGCTGAAAACGCTGCGACCGCCCGCCGCTGGCAGCTACACCCGCAGCATCCCTCGCAATGCTCGCCAGCTCGAGTTCGTGCTGGTCACGTTCAACAGCCTCGGCAAGGTTGTCGGGCGCAGCGCGGTCATCACGATCAGCGTCTGACGACTCAAGTCCGACGAACAGTTGACCAATGATGACGGCGACCGTCGCCTCACGAGTCCCACGAGGTGACAATCTGAGATTGATGAACAGCTACGGCGAGATCGACGAGCACGCGCTCGTCGATCTCGCGCGTCGCGACCGCAGTGCCTTCGCCGAGTTGTACCGCCGACATGTTCAGGACGTCTACGCATTCGCCCGCCGTCGAACCGGTAATGCGCACGACGCCGACGATGTCACTGCAGTCACGTTCGAGCGTGCGCTGCGTTCGCTAAATCGCTACAAGCCAAGTGGCTCGAGCCTGGGCATCCTTGCCTGGCTTTATCGCATTGCAACCAACGAGATCATCGATCAGTCGCGCAAACGAGGCCGCCAGCAAACGGCGCGCGGACAACGCGCGTTACGCCTGCTGCACAACGACGCTGTGGCGGCCGACACAGTGGACGACACAGACCCGCTGCTGTTGGCCGCACTCGACGGCCTGCCCGACCGCTACAACACAGTTCTGTCACTGCGCTACATCGCGGGCCTCGATGTCGCTGATGTCGCGGCTCACCTCGGAATCAGCGACGGCAACTGCGCCGTGCTCACACATCGCGCGCTGGCGGCTCTGCGCACCGCACTCCAAGAACGGACAACCGAATGAACGACGATCTAGAACAACGCCTGCAGCGGCTTGGCGCGGCCAAGGTTTCCGGGCTCGACGATGCGCGGGTCGATGCCATCGAACGACGCCTGCTCGCCGAGTCTGGACCCGCACGGCGCGCATCGTGGATCACTGCCGTCGCTGCTGCGTCCGTGTTGCTGGTACTTGGCGTCGCGCTAGCCCTGCGGCGCGACGACCCGAACACGCTGCAGCCAGGCACGTCAACGGCGACGACCGTCACGACTGCTACACCAACCAGTACAACCGGGCCTAACACCACAGCCGTCCCAACAACGACCGTCACGCCGACTACGGCCCCGCCGACAACCTCAGTGCCTCCCACGACGTCAGTTCCGAACACGATTCCCGACGCTTCGTTTGCGCTCACCGTCGAGCGCGTCGGCAACGAGTTGCACTTCACCTGGCCGCGCTACTCGGGTGACGGCGCGACCCAGTACGTCCTCGTGCGGGTCGACGCCGACGGTCTCAACACGTGGCCACCCACGGATGCCCGCGTCGCTGTGACCACGGCCGATCTCGATACCAACAGCGCGACCGTTGCCTTTCGCCTGCAAGAACGCCGCCGCTGGGTGGTCGCGGTGATCGGTGCGAATCGGCGACTGATCGCAGTCAGCAGCGTCGCGATCAGTACCTAGCTCAGATATCCCAATCTTCAACCGGGTTGTCTTGCACCAGGTGCTCGATCACTCGCCCATCGACTGCGTCGACCAGCACTAAGCCACGACGACGCGGTGGTTCTTCGGCCGAGTAGATGAGAACTCGCCAAGTCGGCCGACTGCGCAATCCGCGCCACACCTGCTGGGCCGACGCGTGCCCGACGGCGAATCCGACTGCACCCTGCGCCGCGACCAGAGCCTGCTTCTCGTCGATCTTCATGCGCCAACCCGACGTCAGCGAATAGGCGCCCACGACGGCAAGCAGCAACGCCGCCCACAGAAAACCCTCGTTCACCAGCGATGAATCGTCGTTCCATAGCGCCCACAACACGACGCAGACGACGGCTGCGACCAAGTACATCACGCCTGGCTTGCGCCGACGACTGTTGTCGGGAAACTCGTAGGGGCCGGCATACGCCGAGACATTCAGGTTGTCGGGTAGCTCGTCGCGTACTTCGCCGTCAGTAGTCATGCGCCGCCGAGGCTACTGCCGCCTCAGAGGAGGGCCTCAATCAAACAAGGCGGGTGGGCGTGCCGTCGTTGGCACGGCCATGCCGATGTGCGTGTACGCGGCTGGCATGGCAATTCGACCCCGCGGCGTTCGTGCCAGCATTCCCTGCTGAATCAGGAATGGCTCGTACATGTCTTCCACCGTCTCGGGTTGCTCGCCGACGCTGATCGCGAGCGTGCTGAGGCCGACCGGGCCGCCGGCGAACTGTCGGCAGATTGCGTTGAGAATCGCGCGGTCGATCTTGTCGAGGCCGATCTCGTCGACACCGAAGACTCGTAGGCCCTCGCGTGCCGTTTCTTCTGCAATCGTGCCGTCGCCGCGCACTTCCGAGAAGTCGCGCACACGGCGCAGTAGCCGGTTGGCGATACGAGGCGTGCCGCGCGACCGACGCGCAATCTCCCACGCACCCTCCGGCGAGATTTGCACCTTGAGGATCCCGGCTGCGCGACGCACAATCGCTTCCAGTTCGTCGGCAGCGTAGTAATCGAGGCGCGCGACCAAACCGAATCGATCGCGCAGCGGACCGGTGATCATCCCTGTGCGGGTCGTCGCACCGACAAGGGTGAACGGCGGCAGCGTCAGACGAATGCTGGACGCCGCCGGGCCTTTGCCGACAACTATGTCGAGCTGGAAGTCTTCCATCGCCGGATACAGGATTTCCTCGACAGCGCGCGACAGGCGATGGATTTCGTCGATGAACAACACGTCGCCCTCTTCGAGCTTGGTGAGAATCGCAGCCAGGTCTCCGGCGCGTTCGAGGGCAGGCCCAGACGTGATGTGCAAGTGCACACCCATCTCGACGGCGACGATGCCGGCCATCGATGTCTTGCCCAGGCCGGGCGGGCCAGCCATAAGTAGGTGGTCGGCGGGTTGGCCGCGCTTCTTGGCTGCCTCGAGCACGATCGACAGGTGCTCCTTCAGCTCGCGCTGACCGACGAACTCGCTGAGTCGGCGCGGCCGTAGGCCGACTTCGTCGAGCTCTTCGTCGGCGACGGGGCTTGGTTCTAGGAACTCGTCACGCACGCTTGGCCCCTAACACCTTTAAAGCATCGCGCAACAGTCCACTCGCGTCGCCGTCAGCCGGCAGCTCGCGCAGCGCTTCTCGAATCTCTTCGGGGCCGTAGCCGAGACCACTAAGTGCCTCGCGCACATCGCCGACGACCGAGTTCTTCGGGCCGCCAGCCGCGACCGAAACGGGATCGAGCATCGGCAAGTTGAGACGATTGCGCAGTTCGATGAGCAAGCGCTCGGCGGTCTTCTTGCCAACACCTGGAACAAGCGTCAGCGCGCCGAGATCGCTGGACGCGACGATGTCGACCAGCACCGTTGGCGAGTGCGTGCCAAGAATCGCCAGCGCGAGAGCCGGGCCGATGCCATGCGTCGCGATCAGAACCTGAAACGTTGCGCGCTCGTCGCGGTGCATGAAGCCGAACAGGGTCTGCACGTCTTCGCGAATGTGGTGGTGCACGTAAAGGAAGGCTGCGGAGCCAGGCTCGAGCTCGGCAAGCGTGCGCGGCGTCACCGACACCAGGTAACCGACTCCGCAGACCTCGATGAGAACAGTCGAGTCGTCGCGCGTCGAGTTTGGAGTGCGCTCTAATACCGTTCCGCGCAGCGAGCCGATCATCGCTGCAACGCCGCCTGCACACTTCGGCGCATTGGCGCGACCGCGAGATAGCACAGCGCTAACGCCGCCGCGTCGGCAGCATCGGCAGGTTGTGGTGGCGTGGCGAGACCTAGGCGTGCCTGCACCATGCGCTGCACTTGCTTCTTGTCGGCGCCACCCCACCCGGCGACGCAGTCCTTCACCTGATTAGGCGTGAACTGAACGACCTCGCAACCGTGCGCCGAAGCTTCTGCCAACGCCAATCCGCTGGCCTGGCCAACGCTCATCGCCGTGCGCACGTTGGTTTGAAAGAAAACCTGCTCGACCGCTACCGCCGCCGGCCGAAACTCGACGAGCAAGGACACAAGCTCGCGCTGCAGCGCAGCCAATCGCTGGGGTAACGGGTCGGCGGCTGGCGTGCGGATCACGCCGAGCGCGATCGCCTGTACGGCGTGGCCACTGGCCCGAAGTACGGCATAGCCGCAGCGGGTAAGCCCGGGATCGATTCCTAAAACGACACCTTCGTCTCGCACGAACACGTGTACGAGGCTAGCCGGTAGGCCCAGCAGACCTGCGGACCACCTCGACGATGTGGCAGCGTAGGCCGATGCGTCGCTCCCTTTCAGTGTTTCTCGTTCTCGTGCTGGCCGGTGCCGGCGCCGCGTGTAGTGCCGACGACGACAAAGGCAGCAGTGGCACCGGTACCCCCGACACCGGCGGCTCCACGACTGCACCCGAAGACGCGGTAATGGAAACGGCGCTGAATTGCGATCCCCTCGACGAACGCGCATGCCTGCTGCCGTGGCCGAACGATGCGTTTACTCGCCTCGACCCGACGACGCAGACCGGTCGCCGACTCGACATTCAGCCCGACAGCACTCCGCTCAATGCCGCGGGCGTGCCGATCGACGTCACCGACCAGAACTGGGCCGACGGCTTCTCCCCTGGCTCGGCGATTCTGACCTTCGTTCCAGGTCTCGACTTTGAGGCGACTGGCATCGCGCCGAGCACCGACATCGGCGCATCGTTGAATCCCGATGCACCTGTCGTGCTGCTCGACACGACAACCGGCGAGCGCGTCCCGTACTGGGGCGAGCTCGACGCGCAGGCTCCGGCCGGCGAGCAGCTACTGATGATCCGTCCGGCAACCAGTCTTCCAGAGGGACACCACTTTGTCGTCGGGCTGCGCAACATGCGCGATAGCAGCAACAACGTGATTCCGCGTGGGACGGCATTTCAGGCAGCAATCGATGGCAACCCAGAACCGTTGGAACGTGCACGCGCGTTTCGCGAGTTGTTAGCGCCATTGACAGCTGATGGCATCGCCATCGACGAGTTGTATCTGGCGTGGGACTTCACGGTCGCGACTAGCGACACACTCGCTGGTCGCTTGTTGCACATGCGCGAGATCGCGTACAACACACTCGACGACGATGGCGCCCCGCAGTTCACCATTACTGCGCAGTCAGAACAAGGCAATGTCCGTCGCGTCGACGGCACGTTCCTCGTTCCGAACTTCCTCACCGGTGACGGTGCGCCTGGCAGCACGTTCACGCTCGATGCAGAAGGTATGCCACAACGCAACGCGGAACAACCCGACTTCGTCGCCGAGTTCCACTGTGTGCTGCCACTCGCCGCCGCCGAGCCGGTTCCGGCAATCGTTTACGGCCACGGGTTGCTGGGCACGCGGATGGAAGTCGACGCTCTGTCATTTGCGGCCGAGACCGGTGTGATGGGCGCGTGCGCCACCGATGAGGTGGGGATGAGCACGCCCGACGTACCAAACCTCGCCAACATCCTCACCGATCTCTCGCTCTTCAATCAGCACGCAGATCGCTTGCAGCAGGGTCTGCTCAACCAACAATTCCTCGGCAGGCTGATGAACTCGTCGGCCGGCTTCTCACGTTCGGCGGCGTTTCAAAACTTCTCCGGCAGGCCACTGCTGTTGAACGACGCAACACAATTTGTCGGCAACAGTCAGGGCGGCGTGATGGGCGGCGCGGCCAGCGCTATCAGCACTGAATGGTCACGCGTCGTTCTGGGCGTACCTGGCATCAACTACTCGGTGTTGCTGCATCGTTCGTCGCAATGGCCCGTGTTTCAAGCAGTCACCGACGTTGCATACACCGATCCAGTCGATCGTGTACTAGGCCTGCAATTGATCCAGCTGTTGTGGGACCGCGGCGAGAACGATGGATACGCGCAGCACCTCACCACTGATGCGTACCCCGGTATCGAGCCGAAGCAGGTTCTATTGATCACGGCGTTCGGCGATCATCAGGTGGCGAACGTCAGCACCGAGGTACTCGCGCGCACGATTGCAGCAACGGTGCGCGAGCCGGCGCTTGAGAACGGTCGAAGTAACGACGTCGACCCGCAATGGGGCATCGCACAATTCGACCCAGCAATTCCGTCGCAAGCTCTGATGATGATGTGGGATTACGGAACGCCGGCGCCTCCACCGAACAACCTGCCGCCGCACCCGCCCGAGTACGGCGAAGACCCACACAACGGTGGTTCGCTTGAACCGCGCGTACTGCAGCAGGCCGTCACATTCCTGCTAACGGGCGAGTTCCTCGAAGTGTGTGGCGCAACCGCGTGCACGAGCAACGCGCTTAGCTAGCGAGTCAGCGCGGCAAACCGAACAGCACGTCAACCAGTTCGCCTACCGGGCGAAATGTGAGGCCAGCAATCGCTCGATGCGCGTAGCGGATGACTCCCGTGCCATCGACGACGAAGACACTGCGCCGCTGGAACCCGAGTGGCCCCAAGGTGCCGTAGGCGGCGGCAACCGCTTTGTCGACGTCGGCGAGTAACGGAAACTGGAAACCGTGCTCGGCGGTAAAGCGCTCGTGGCTCTCAACGCTTTGCGGAGAAATGGCGAGAATCTGCGCGTTCAACGCGGCAAACTGCGAAAAATCATCGTTGTAAGTGTTGAGCTGACGCGTGCAAACCGGGGAATCGTCACCTGGGTAGAACACGAGCACCACAGGGTTTCCGTGGTAGTCACCAAGCGACACGTTCTTGCCACCGGCCGCTCGCAGCGTAAATGCCGGAGCGATCTCGCCGACCGAGACGCTCACTCGCCGACCGCTTCCATCAGCGATTCGCTGATGTCGAAGTTGCTGTAGACGTCTTGCACGTCGTCGAGTTCTTCCAGTGCGTCGACAATGCGCAATATTGCGCGCGCATCGGCAAGATCTTCGACATTGATCGTGAGGCTCGAAACCATGGTGCTCTCGGTCGAGCTGACTGTTAGCCCCGCGGCCTGCAACGCATCGCGCACATCAAAGACGATCGACGGATCGCACGTGACATGCCAGGCGCCGTCACCGTCGGCGGTCACATCTTCAGCGCCAGCATCGAGTGCGGCCAGCATCACGACGTCTTCGTCGTTGCTCTGCAACAGCAGCACGCCTTTACGGCTGAACTGCCAGCCGACGGCGCCTGGTTCGGCCAAGGAACCGCCAAGCTTGGAGAAGATGTTTCGCACATCCGACGCGGTGCGATTGCGGTTGTCGGTCAGCACGTCGATGAGAATGGCGACGCCGCCGGGCGCGTAGCCCTCATACGTGAACGCCTCGTAGTTGCCGCCGTCGGTCAAGCCAGCGCCACGCTTGACGGCACGATCAATGGCGTCGTTCGTCATCTGCGCGGCCTTCGCCTTCAGCACGACGTTGCGCAACGACGCGTTCGACGACACGTCGGCGCCGCCCTCGCGGGCAGCGACTTCCAGCTGGCGGGCGATCTTGTTAAAGACCTTGGCGCGCGCCTTGTCAGCGGCACCCTTCTTGTGTTTGATCGTTGCCCATTTGGAATGGCCAGACATGCTGCTAACTCCCTATCAGTTTGTTGTGCTGCAGAAACAACGCATGCAGACGATCGTCGGCGGTGAGTTCGGGGTGAAATGACGCCACCATCACGTGGCCTTGCAGCGCCAGCACCGGCACACCGTCGTGACTGGCCACGACGTTCACTCCCGTACCGACGGCGACCACTTTAGGGGCACGGATGAACACCGCATGAAACGGCGAGTCGAATCCGTCGACATCGATGTCGGTCTCGAAACTGTCGACCTGGCGTCCGTAGCCGTTGCGCTGCACGGTTAGGTCGATTGCGCCAAAGCTGCGCTGATCAGGTCGACCATCAAGCACATCGGTCGCCAACAAGATCATTCCGGCACAAGTGCCAAATACGGGCATTGAGTCGCTTAGTCGCGCCTTCAGCTCATCGAACAACCCAGAGGTCTCGAGCAGCCGAGACATCGTGGTGCTCTCACCGCCGGGCATCACTAGTGCGTCGACGCGGGCAAGGTCGGCGGGCGTGCGTACCTGCGCCGTGTTGACCCCTAGGCCGGCTAGCGCGTGTTCATGCGCGGCGAATGCTCCTTGCAACGCGAGGACGCCAACACATACAGCCACCAGGGGGCTCCATCGTGCTCACCAGCCGCGCTCGGCGTAACGCTGGTTGATCTCGTCCATCGCGATGCCAGTCATCGGCGCGCCAAGGCCACGACTGACCTTGGCCAGGATGTCAGCGTCGCGGAAGTGAGTCGTCGCTTCAACGATTGCCTTTGCGCGCGGTGACGGGTCGTCGCTCTTGAAGATCCCCGAGCCGACGAACACAGCTTCGGCACCGAGTTGCATTGCGAGCGCGGCGTCGGCGGGTGTCGCGATTCCGCCGGCGCAGAAGAGCGGCACCTGCAGCCAGCCCGTCTCGGCAATTTCCTGCACCAACGACAGCGGCGCCTGGAGCTGCTTGGCCCACTGGAACAGTTCGGCAGAGTCGGCCTGCGTGATCTTGCGAATGTCCCCGATGATGTTGCGCAGGTGACGCACGGCCTCGACGATGTTGCCTGTGCCGGCCTCGCCCTTGCTGCGGATGAGGCAAGCACCTTCACTAATGCGACGCAGCGCCTCGCCCAAGTTGGTAGCGCCGCACACAAACGGCACCGTGAACGCGTACTTGTCGATGTGGTGCGTTTCGTCGGCGGGTGTGAGAACTTCGCTTTCGTCGACGTAGTCGACGCCGAGCGCCTGCAGGATCTGTGCCTCGACGAAGTGGCCGATACGCGCCTTGGCCATCACCGGGATGGTGACCATCGCCTTGATGCCTTCGATCATTTCCGGGTCGCTCATGCGCGCTACGCCACCGTCGCGCCGAATGTCGGCTGGCACCCGCTCGAGTGCCATCACCGCGCACGCGCCTGCATCTTCAGCGATCTTGGCCTGCTCGGGCGTGACGACATCCATGATGACGCCGCCCTTCAGCATCTCGGCCAGGCCACGCTTGACCTGAACCGTGCCTTTGACGTTGGCGGTGCCTTTGACATCGGAACTCATGGAATCAGCGTATCGCTTGCGTCGATTCCCGCTGTCGTCAACTACTGGTGGCAAGGGCGAGTACTGGTGGTGCCGCTACCCGTCACTGAGCACTACACAAAGGTGTACGTGTTGACTTTCGCGAGCTCGACCCACGTGTTCCCCGGTGTCAGGCGTATGGGTTGGCCGTTCGTGTCGGTGAGGACGATTGGCGAGAGTCGATCGGCGCGACTCCAGGTACCACGTACGAGCACGCCACCGGTGAGCACAAACACTTCGCCCGCGCCGATGGTTTGTGCCTCCGGACTACCTGGAAGGCCGGGCGATGAGCCGTACTCGACGACCATCACGATGATGTTGGCACTGCTGATCTGGCCCGAGGCCGCGTCGAGATGGGGGTCGCCCTCAGTGGTGCGCAGGTATCGGCCAGTGGTGCTGTCGTAGCGCCACCCCACGTCGAGACCGTCCATGACTAGGTCGACGCCGACGACACTCTCGCCCACCGCTGTGTCCCCCGCCAGCAAGTAGAAAAACTGCTGCGGCGGCGGTGAACTGTCGGCCGGGGCCAACGTCCACAGCATCGAGGTCTGCGCGTACAGATTGTGCGGAGCGTCGCGATCGTTGTTCCGATAGAAACCGCCCCCCGAGTACACCGCGTTGTGCTGAGCGCTGAGGTCGACCAGGTCGCTGGCCTCAATCTGAGACCTGACAGTGTTATTGCCGCCGCTCCACACGAATAGTGGGCGAATGAATGAGCCGAGCAAGTCAACGTCTTGCGTTCGACCCGACCTAATCGGTCCGACTGGATCGGAGCCCTGGCTGTGAAAGACGGCTGCGAAACGCGTTTGCGCTTCAACAATCTCCTCAAACACGATGTCAGCGGCGTTCAAGCCGCTCTGCGGACGCGCCCGCGAGTTGTTGTCGATCTTCACGACCATCGCCGGCCGCGACGCGGCAACTGGATCCGTGATGGGCAGTCCAGTGAGCGGATACACAGGCTCAGCTGCAGCGGTCGTTGGTGGCGCAGTTTCGGCGACCGTCGTCGGCGGGACTGTCGTTGTTCGATCAACCGATTCGGTCGTTGTCGCTGCGATCGACGAACTAGACGCGTCCTTGCTGCTACTGCAACCAACGACGCTGCCGGCGAGTACGGCAACAAGAGCTATACGGCGTACGTTTTTCATTGTCCTTTGTCACTTTCTATGGCAGCGGCGAGAACGTTCCTGATCTGGCAAGTTCTACCCAGGTGCGCCCTGGAGTAAGCGTGATTCGCCCATGCGGCCCAGTGAGCTCGATCGGCGACGAGCGATTCGCGCGGGTCCACTGCCCGAACACCCACTTGCCCGCCGTGAATACCCAGACTTCCCCAAAGCCGATGGTGCCGCCACCACCGCTGTCACAGCCGACAACGCCAGTAAGCAACGCACCGACTAACGCGACTCGAAGTCTGAGCTTCGTAGTCGTAAACGTCATAGTTCCCTCAACAGCGCGATGCGCTCCGACAGCGGCGGGTGCGTGTCGAACATCTTGTTCCAGCGACTCAGGTGCCCGCCATCGCCAACGCCGGCCATCGGCTGTTCGATCCACATGTGGGCGGTCGCCGTCGATGCTGCGTGCGTCACAGTGCCGTCGTCGCGCAACTTCTCCAGCGCAGAGATCAGGCCCGGTGGATAGCGCGTCATCTGGCACGCCGACACATCGGCGAGAGTTTCGCGTTTGCGGCTGATCGTTGCTTGCATCGCCTTCGCGATGATTGGCGCGAAGATCAGCAGCACCAGACCGACGATGGCCAATGGATTGCCACCGTCGCGATCGCCGTCACGATTGACGCGGCCGCCGTTCCACCACATCATGCGCACGGCGATGTTGGTGAGTAGTGCGACAGCACCGACGAGTGTGACGGCGAGTGTGCTGATGAGGATGTCGTAGTTGCGAATGTGCGATAGCTCGTGAGCCAGCACGCCCTCTAACTCGACACGGTTCAACTTCTCTAACAGTCCGGTTGTAACCGCGATCGCCGCGTGCTTCGGATCGCGTCCGGTTGCGAAGGCGTTCGGCGCCGGGTCGTCGACCAGATACACGGCTGGCTTGGGCAAGCCGCTCGCGATGCAGAGACCTTCGACCAAGTTGTGCAGTCGTTGGTATTGCACCGGGTCTGCCGGATACGCGCGACTGACTGCAAGCGCAATCTTGTCGGCCTTCCAGTAAGACGCAAACGCCATCCCTCCCGAGAAGACGAGCGCGACGATGGTGCCCACCAAGCCGTTGCCGATGTACAGCCCGAACGCAGCGCCAACCATGCCGAGTATGACGACAAAGCTGGCGATGAGCGCGACACTGCGCCGCTTGTTAGACCTGATCAGTTCGAACATTGGAGGTTCAGAACTGAACCTTGGGGACCTCGCGGGAAGCCTCGTCGGTCTCGAAGTATTCCTTGTTCTCGAACTTGAGGATGCTGGCGAAGATCACTGCGGGGAATGCCTGGCGCTTGTTGTTGTAGCTCAAGACGCTGTCGTTGTAGAACTGGCGCGAGTAGGCGACGCGACCTTCGGTGGCTGTCAGCTCTTCCTGCAGGGCGAGGAAGTTCTGGTTGGCCTTCAGGTCGGGGTAAGCCTCGCTGAGTGCGAACAAGTTCTTCAGCGCGCCGGTCAAGATGTTGTCGGCAGCGGCCTGGCCAGCGGGTGTGCCCGGTGCGGCAATCGCTGCGTTGCGCGCGTTGATGACTGCTTCGAGCGTGCTCTTCTCGTGTGCCGCGTAGCCCTTGACGGTCTCGATCAGGTTCGGGATGAGGTCGATGCGACGCTTCAACTGCACGTCGATCTGCGACCAGGCGTTGTCGACCTGGTTACGACTGCGGATGAGGCCGTTGTAAACGACGATGACGTACAGCACGACGACAGCGACGACGCCGATCAGAATCCAAATACCCATTTTGGGAACTCCAGAGGTCTCGGGGCGCCCGAACGGGGCGCCGTTATTGAGCCAGCATACGGCCGACACGACGGCGGCGCGGTGTCACCTGGCGCCGCCCCATGAGCGGCCAGGCCGACACTGACTTGCTGGCCGAGGTGTGTGGCAGAGCCACCTTGCGGTAGATCTCGGCGTAACGCTGGGCAAGCGTCGTCATAGAGAAGTCGTCCGCGCGGATGTCGCCCGTCTTGACCAGGCGCTCAGCTAGTGCTGTGTCCGAGAGCGCCCGCTCGAGCGCCACCGCGAGCGAGTGCGCGTCACCGGGTGGGACGAGTAGCGAGTCGACGTCGTCGGTGGCGACGTTGCGATAGCCGTCGAGCGCGCTCGCAACGATGCACGTGCCCGCCGCCATCGCCTCGATCAACACGACGCCGAACGATTCACCGTGAAGCGAGGGCGCACAGAACACGTCTGCACCTTTCAGTCGCGAGATCTTCTCTGCGTCCGACAGTCGACCAAGCCATTCGATGCGCGTGTCACCAGCGGACTGCGCGCGCAAGGTCTCGGTGTCGGGCCCGTTGCTCGCGATCCACAGGTGTACGTCCTTGCCGCCGATCTGGCCAAGCTCGGCCATCGCCGCCAGCAACACATCGAGACCCTTGCGCTCTTCATGACGACCGCAAAAGAAGATGGTCGGTCCGTCGGTGGGGTGCGGTTCCGCGTTGCGATAGTCATCAAGTTCGACACCGTTGAACAGAATCTCGTAATCGCCCGGAATATAGGGACTGACCAGTGCGGCCGCATCCTTCGAAACAGCGACACGGTGAGCGAGGTTCGCGGCAGCCGGCTTGATGTAGTTCTTGAGGTGCTTGTAGCTCGCGCTCTCGCCAGCAGCGTGAAAGGTTCCGACAACCGGCGCGGGGTGCAGCAGCATCGCCGTCATCGGTGGCCCAGGCGCAAACGGTTCGTGAAGATGCAACACGTCGAATTGCTCTTCGAACATCACGCGCGTGGTGCGCAGCATGCACGACGGGTCGGGTGCGAGAGGTGCGACCGAGCCATTGGCCGACGTCGGCAGACTGTTACCGAGGGGCGTGACGAACGTAGCGGGCGGCGGCCCGTCACAAGGCCCGAGCACTCGTACCTCTATACCCATGCGCCGAAGCTCACGAGCAAGCCCCATCACCTGCGCTTGCACTCCCCCAGGCACCGAAAGGCTGTAAGGCGAGACCATCCCAACTCGCAGAACGCGCTCGGTACCAGCCATGCGGGCACGCTACCGGGGGCTTTCATGCCCGCAGCCACGCATCTAACCACCCGCTCTGCCGATCGCCCTAGCTCCTGCGAGACTTGCGGAACCGGGGCGGGGTTTCGGACGTCTGAACTACTGCCTGCCGGGCTGAGCATGTGGAGCCACTGTTGACCGACTTCCCCCAATCGATCTTGCGCCGCTCGCTCTTGCCGCTTCTTTTCGTCGTCGCCGTGTTCGGAGTTTCGTCCGGCTCGACTCCCGCGCGCGCCGCCGGCGTGACGACGCTCACCGTCACCGCCGGCGTTGGCGATGGCTGGCACGACCCAGGCGATCATGTCGTTGTCACCGCCACGGTCGAAACTGACGATTTGCTGAACGGTCGCATTGACGTCGTGTCTATATCGGGCGCTTCGGTTAGTCGCGAGATTCAAGTTGCAGGTGGCACCACCAAAGCATTCATGCTGGTGGCGCCAACGGGTTACGACCTTTCACCGATGGTCGTCAACCTGTACCGCGGCAACGAACTGATCTCGAAGAAGGCCGTGTCGTTGGCTGCAGCGGAAACGGTAGAGCTGGTCGGCGTGCTTCCGGCGCTCGTTACTCGCGCCGGCGAGTTGCCCGAACAACGCAACCTTGCGACCGACTCGGGCAAAGCGATCATTCAAGAATTGTCGCTAGAACAAATGTCGCTCGGCGCGCCCGCGCTCGAAGCGTTCGATTCAATCGCCGCGACGACAGCCGACTTGCGCTCACTGCAGCCCGACCAACTAACTGCGCTACTCGGGTGGCTGAACCGCGGCGGTCGACTGTTGCTCGACGATGCCGGCGATATGTCGGCACTGCCGGAAGAGTGGCGGCCAGGTAATGCCGGCTACGCGCTCGCCGGACGCGGCGAGGTGCGACTGATCGACGGCAAAGGCAGCAACAATCAGTGGTCCGCAATAATCGAACCGAGCGGGTTCTCAACCAGCGAGAACGTCGGCTGGTTCGGCTCTAGCGAACAACTCGGCGTCACGCAGCAAGACCTCGCACTGCGCGCAGGCGTGAAGCAGCCGTCGCTCGTCCCTTTGCTAGTGCCGCTGCTCGCCTATTCGGTCGTCGTCTCGCTCGTCCTCTACTTGGTGCTGCGCGCTACGCGTCGACTCACACTGGCTTGGATCGCGATCCCCGTACTTGCGTCAGTCACCGCCGTCGGTGTGTTTTGGTACGGGCAGCAGTGGCGTTCTGTCGGCAAGCCCGCGGCTGCGACATTCGTCGAGTCGTATCCCGGCGGCGCCGATGCATACACCAGCGTGCTGACCTTCAGTCGCGACGGCGGCACAAGCACCATTCAGCTACCCGCCGGTTGGCAGAGCGATAGCGAGCTGACCTACTTCTTCGGTGGTGGTGCAGTCGTGGCACCGCGACTGATCCCATCGGCTGACGGCAGCGAGATTCGCGTCGGCTTGGAGCCTGGCCAGGTGACGACCGCCAACGCAGTCGGCCCCACATCCGAATCTGGCCTCGTAGTAACGGCGACCGCTCGCGGCGACGAAGTTGTTGGCACTGTCACGAATCGCAGCACGGTGACGCTGCATCAGGTCGCTGTCTTCGGACCGGGTGGCGCCGACGACATCGGCACCCTTGCCCCCGGTGCGAGTGCCGACTTCACGATCGATGCCGAGCGCTTGCCCTTCGGCTTCACACTCGCCGACAGGGTTTGGAAGGGCACGAGCGATCCGCGTGCAACCGAAGACGAGATTGCTGAGCTCGGCATCTGGACAAACGCGGGCTTCGGACGAACGATGTATCCATCAGCGCTTGTGCGCGCAGCAGGTTGGACTACCGAGCTACGCCACGGTTTCGAAGTGTCGGGGGGCTTCACGAGCACCACAGTCGTGACCGCTCTGGCGCCAATACGGGCGACCACTGCTCCCCTGCCCGCGGCGTCGGTGCGCGCGACTGTTGTGCGTACGCCGAACACAATGTTCGGCAACGGCCTAGCCGACACGATCTACCGCTTCACGCTGCCGCCGGACGCACCGATCGGGCAGGGCATTGTTCTTGAGATGCCGTTCGGGCTCACAACCATCGAGCTTTGGAACGGCAGCGGCTGGGTGAATCAGACCCCCGATCAAATTGGGCGAGTGATCGTTGAGCCACCGATGCGGACGGACGGCGTCATCATGGCTCGCATCTCCAACGAAGTTGGCTTCTTCAGCGACCAGGTCCCCGAAGTCCGCGGCATCGTGCCCGGGGAGTTTGCATGAGCGCGACCGCCGACATCATCACGGTCGACGCGACGGACGAGCCCACGTTCGACGCGGCGGCAGGCGACAAGCCTGTCGCGGTGCGTGCTCAGCAACTGACCAAGCGCTACGGCAATCTGCTGGCGGTCAATCAGCTCGATCTCGTTGTGCCGCGCGGATCGATCTTCGGCCTGATCGGGCCCAACGGTGCTGGCAAGAGCACGACGTTCGCAATGATGGCGAGTCTGCTGACGCCGACCAGCGGGCGAATCGTGGTGATGGGCGCCGATCCGTCGCGCAAGCCGCGCACCGTTCGTCGTCGGATGGGTTACATGCCCGACACGCTCGGCGTCTACGACAACCTTCGCGTTGACGAGTACTTGCAGTTCTTCGCCGCGTCGTACGGCATCCCGCCAACCGAGTGGACCGATCTCGTCGATGGCTTGCTCGAGCTCGTTGATCTCAGCGTGAAGCGCACGGCGATGGTGAACTCGCTGTCGCGTGGCATGAAGCAACGCCTCAGCCTCGCTCGCGCCCTCGTTCACGATCCGGAGCTGCTGGTGCTCGATGAGCCCGCGAGCGGCCTCGACCCGCGTGCTCGCGTCGAGTTGCGCGAGCTGTTGAAGACCCTCAATGGCATGGGCAAGACGATCATCATCTCGTCGCACATTCTTTCCGAGCTCGAAGAGATGTGTACCGACGTGGCGATCATGGAAGCTGGCAAGCTGCTCGCCGCCGGCCCGCCACGCGAAATCCTAGATCGCCTCGGCGGCTCACGCTCGGTGCGCGTGCGCTTCGCAAGTGGAATCAGCGAAACATTCACTGTGGCTGACAATGCGGAACAATCAGCGCTGCTGCGCCGCCTCGTCGTCGATGAAGGCCGCGACGTTGTCGAGTTCGTTGAGGAGTCCGGTGGTCTCGAGCAGTTGTTCATGTCGCTCACCGAGGGGATCGTTCAATGATGATGAACCCCGTCCTCAGTCGCGAACTACGCGAGCGCATGCGCACCGGACGCGCTTTCATCGTGATCGGTGTCTTTCTGCTGATGCTTACGCTGACCGCGTACCTCGTCTATCAAGGCTCGACCACGACGGGTCAGATCGATACCGACCTTGCGCGCCAGACGCGCCTCGGACGCGACCTGTACGAGTGGGTGCTGTTCGTCATGCTCGCACTCGTGCTGTTCTTTGTGCCCGGGTTGACGGCTGGCGCCATCGCTGGCGAACGCGAACGCCAAACGCTGCTGCCGCTGCAGGTCACGTTGCTGCGACCGCGCAGCATTCTCGTGGGCAAGGTGCTCGCCGGCATGAGCTTCATGTTGCTGCTGCTGTTCGCATCGCTCCCCGTGATGATGGTTGCCTACCTGCTCGGTGGTATTCGTCCGCTCGACGGCCTGAAGGGTGTCGGCATTGTGTGCGTTATTGCCATGCTGCTGACGCTGATGATTACGGCTCTCAGTGCGCTGACGCGTCGGGTTCAGACGGCGACGCTGCTCGCCTACGGATTCACCGCACTTCTAGTGTTGATCGGCCCTCTCCTCTACTTCACGATGCGTGTAGCCGATGGCAGCAACGGCGACGACATCGAGAATCCGCCAGCGATCTTGCTGGCGCTAAACCCAATCACGATCGTCGCCGACGCCACGGCCGGAGAGAACTCATCGGGCGTCTTCACCGAAGCCGACAATCCGCTGAGCTGGGCACGCCAACAAGTCGTCGAGGCGAAGTCGATCAACGACGACTCGTGGTTCGCGTGGTTCCCCGAAGACAACTTCCGTGCGCAATTCCAGGACGTCAACAACGGGCGCGAAGGTTTCCCGGCGTGGGCGCTGGGCACCATTGGTTTGGCCGATCTCGCCGCACTCCTTTCCTACTTTGCAGTCCGACGACTGCGTACCCCTGCGGAGACTGAACGATGAACAAAACTGTCACTCCCCTCCTCGATGCAGTTCGCCGTCGCCTGCGATTGGCGTGGGCGGTCGCCACCCTGCAAGTCGTCGCGCCAATGGTCGCTGTAGCCGCGCTTGCGTTTGTCGTTGCCGGTCGAATGTTCGACCTGCCGTACAGCGATGTTGCTGCGTTGTGGATGGTCGCCGGCGTTGTCGTATTGATCGGCGGCTACGCAATGTTCTGCAAGGTGCCCGAGATGTTGGTCGCACGCGCAGCCGACCGCGGACTCGCTACTCGCGATGCGTTCGCCACCTCGTTGGAACTTGGCGATGGATCGGATGACGACTTCGCGCAGCGCGTGCAAGTGCGCGCTGCCGAGCTGGCCGCTGTGTCGACACCGAAGGCGGCGGTGCCATTGCGTTGGCGGCGCCGACCAACCGGCATCGCGATGCTCGTCGCACCGGCCGCGATCGCACTCGCGTTCATGGCGAACCCGCAAGATGCGCTTAGGCAAGATCGCGCGCGCGACGAATCTGCAATCGAAGCCACGGCCGACGTGCTGCGCAGCGAAGCGGAACGCATCGCGCAGCAGCCGGAAGGTACTGAAGCTGCCGAGCGTTTGGAACAACTGGCGGCCGAGCTTGAGAAGACCAACTCACTCGAGAAGGCACAAGAACTTCTCGATCAAGCCGCGGCCGAGTTGCGCGAGCAAGTCGGCGACGACCTGCTCGCCAAGAAGGCCGCTACCGAAGGTTTGCAGCGCAGCCTCGAGAACTCGCCGCTACCCGGAACAAGCAAGGAAGAAGCCGGCGAACAAACGGTGCAGGAACAACTCGACGCGCTTGCCGCCGAGCTACCGAACTTGAGTGATGCCGAGCGTGCCGACGCCGCGGAGCGACTCGAAGACCTAGCTGCGACGCAAGAGGCAGGCGACCCTGCAACTGCCGATGCCTTGCGAGAAGCAGCGCAGTCGCTGCGCGAAGGCAACGTGTCGGGTGCGCAAGCTCGCCTCGGTGAAGCAGGGCAAGCCAACGCGCAAGCATCCAGCGATGCAGCGCAGCAGACAGCCGCGAGCGATGCAGCGCAAGCTGCAGCCAATGCTGGCGAACAACTGGGCAACGCGGGCGAGGGTCAATCTGCCGGTCAAGGTCAGGGACAAGGTCAAGGCCAAGGTTCCGGCTCGGGTTCCGGTCAAGGCCAGGGCCAGGGTTCCGGCTCGGGTTCTGGTCAAGGCCAGGGTTCGGGTGGTGCTGGCGGCAATCCGTCCGGGCCGGTAGGCGGTGGCAGCGGTTCGTCGGGTGATGGCGGCCAAGGCGGCCAGGGAAGCGGCACCGGGCATACCGACGGCAGCGGCGGACCCGACCTCGACACGATCTACGACCCGGCGCACGGTTCCGGCGGTGAAACTGGAACGGTCGGCGGCGGCACGGGCTCTGGCGATGGCGGCACAGTCGGCACTACCAACGGCCAAACGAACAGCGGCTCATCGCAGGTACCTGTGCGCGACGTGCTCGACAGCTACTCGCGTCAGGCAACCGACGCGATGAACAATCCATCGGTGCCACCCGCGATACGAGCGCTTGTGCTCGCGTACTTCAACCAACTTCAAGGAGCAAAGTAATGGCGCAAAGACTCCCAACGATTACGCCCGAGCAGTACGCCGAGCTCGCCGAACAGATCGAGCGCGAAGTCGGCAAAGTAATCGTCGGCCAAGACCAACTCGTGCGCACGATCGTTACGTGTCTGCTTGCAGAAGGACACGCACTACTGGAAGGCGTGCCGGGTCTCGGTAAGACGATGCTGCTGAAGGCGTTGTCGCAAGCTGTCGATCTGCCGTTCAGTCGCGTGCAGTTCACTCCCGACCTGATGCCAGCCGACATCGTCGGCACGCAAGTGCTCGAAGAGGACGACCGCGGGCATAAGACTTTCCAGTTTCGCGAAGGGCCGGTGTTCGCCAGCTTCGTGCTCGCCGACGAAGTCAACCGCGCAACACCGAAGACGCAGTCGGCGCTGCTCGAGGCGATGCAGGAACGCGCCGTCACAACGGGAGGTCTCACCCGCCCGCTGCCGCGACCGTTTCTTGTAATGGCAACGCAGAACCCGTTAGAGATGGAAGGCACGTATCCGCTGCCCGAAGCGCAGCTCGACCGCTTTCTACTGAAGGCGCAAGTGCCGTTCCCCAGCGCCGAAGACTTGGTCACCGTGCTCGAACGCACTACAGGCACACAGACGGCAACGCTGCACTCAGTCGCCGACGCGCCAACGCTGCTGGCGATGATCGAACTTACACGCCAAGTACCGATCGCTAGTCACGTTCTGCGCCACGCCGTCGATCTTGTTGTTGCAACGCATCCCGACGCGGAGACTGCGCCAGAACTCATTCGTCGCTACGTTCGCTTCGGCGCATCGCCGCGTGGCGCGCAGGCGATGGTGCTTGCTGGAAAGGTGACCGCGCTACTCGACGGTCGCCCGAACGTTTCCATCGCCGACATTCGCCAGGTCGCTGTCGCCGCACTGCGCCACCGAATGGTGGTCGGCTACGAAGCGACGGCCGACAACGTCGACGCCGCACAACTCGTCACCGCGCTGCTTGAAACCGTCGCCGAACCGACAGCAGGGATGCGCGGCGCGCCGTGAGCGAACTGCTCGACCCACAACTACTGACGCAACTCGAGCGGCTACAGCTCCGCACGCGTCGTCGGCTCGCGGGTCGATTCGCTGGCGAGCATCGCAGCACGCGCTTCGGCAACTCACTCGACTTCGCCGACCAGCGCGAGTATCACCCGGGCGACGACTACCGCCGTATCGACTACGCCCTGTACGCGCGCACCAACCAGTTGTTCGTCAAGCTGTTCGAGGCCGAAGACGACCTCAGCGTGCGCATCCTGCTCGACGTGTCGGCCTCGATGGGCCACGAGGGGAAGCTCGACCAGGCGAAGCGATTGGCCGCAGCCGTCGGCTTTCTCGCGCTGACGCGCCGCGACATTGTCACGCTGCACCTCGAACCCGCCGTGCGTCCGGCGCAGCGATTCACCGGTCGCCACGCGGTGACCGCGCTGTTTCGTGTTTTGGAGTCTCTGACCCCAGCGGGCGAAACCGATCTCCGTTCCGCCGCTGGTGACTTGCTCGCTCGCCCGGGACCTGCCGGAGTAACTGTCGTGATCAGCGACCTGCTCACCGCGTCGTGGGAACCCGCAATCGACCGACTGCCGGCGCGCGGGGGCGAAGTGACCGTCTTGCACGTGCTTGCCAAGGAAGAGATTTCGCCGACGCTCATCGGCGACCTCGACGTCGTCGATGCCGAGTCGGGTGAGCGTGTGCCGGTCAGTCTCAGTCACGACAGCATCAAGAGCTACCGCGAAGTAGTCGACCGTTGGCTGCTCGAGGCCGCGGCGCGCTGCCGCCGACGGGGCGCGAACTACCAGCAGGTGCTCGCCGACGAACCAATCGCCGACGTCTTGTTGAAGGGCTGGCGCCACCAAGGAGTCGTTAGGTGACGCTCGCAAATCCAGCTGGCCTTGCGCTACTTGGACTACTCATTCCGATCGTCCTGTTGCACATTCTGCGACCGCGCCGACAGTCGGTCACCGTCAGCAGCACGTTCCTGTGGCGCGCCATCGAGCGACCGGTCAGCAGTGCATCGCCGTGGCAGAAGTTGCGCTGGAGCGCGTTGTTGATCGCGCAATTGCTCGCCGTGATACTGCTCGCACTAGCGGTCGCCCGACCAGTGCGCCTGGAAGCAGCCGAACTCAGCGAGCACACGGTGTTCATCATCGACGCGTCTGGCTCGATGGGTGCACTCGATGGCAACCCCGATCGCTTGCAGTCCGCGATCGATCGCGCGATCGCGTTACGCGACGAGTTGCCAAGCGGCGGCATCGCCTCGATCGTCATCGCCAGCGATCATCCGCGCGTCGTGCTGACCACCAGCGACGATGAAGACGAATTCGCCGACGCGTTACGCACCGTCGAGATCACTGCGGGTCACCCCGACTTCGCCGGTGCGTTCAGCCTTGCCGAAAGCCTCGACACCAGTAGCGCCGAGATCGGCTTCGTGTTGGTTGGCGATGGTGGTCTAACAGACGACGAAGAGAAGTTGCTGCCACCGAACACGCGTTATGAGCGCGTTGGCGACCAGAACGCGAATCGCGGCATCGTGCGCATCGACGTCGAGCCTCGCGGCAGCGGCCTGCATGCACGAGTCACGGTGCGCAACTTTGGTGATAGCGCCGTCACGCAAACGGTGCGCCTGGATGTCGACGGCACGACCGCGAGCGAGCAATCCGTCAACATCGGCCCGCGCAGCAGCACCGTGGTCGAGGCCGATCTTCCCCCTGGTCAGCGCGTTGAGGCCTACCTCGACGCCAGTTTGTCTGCGACGGATCTGTTGCCCGCAGACGACGTAGGTGTAGCAGTCGGCGCGTCGCGGCCCGATCTGAAAGTTCTGATCGCTGGCGACGCGCGCTTCTGGCAGGAACTGTTCACGTCGATGACCGGCGTTGAGACCAGCGTCGTCGAGGTTGCGGCGGGCGAGGTCGGCCCCGACGGCGATGGCTACGACATCGTCGTCTACGCAGGCGTTGCCGTACCACCGGAACCGAAAGCTGCATTCCTCGCGGTCGCTTCGCCTGGCGGCGTCGAGGGCGTGACGCCCACAGGAATCGTCGAGTTGCCTGTCGTCACGCTGTTGCGCAGCGACGACCCACTGCTCGCCGATATCGACCTCACCCAGATTGCGATCTCACAAGCGCTACGCGTCGAAGCGGGCGCGGGTGTCGAGGTACTAGTCGCCGGCGAAAACGCCCCGCTATTGCTGCGCGGTGAGGCAGCCGGTCAGCGGTTCGCGTTCCTAACGTTTGCGCTCGGTGACAGCAACCTGCCACTGCAGGTCGCGTTTCCGATTCTTGGCGACCGACTACTAACCGAACTGAGCAACACAGCGCAGTCAACATCCGCGCTCGAAGTCGGTGCCGCACTTCCGATCGACCCGTCAACCGCCGGTGAAGCCGTCGGACCGGACGGCCTTTCGCGGTCGTTCCTGGTCGGCGATCCCCCGCTGCGCGCAAGCAAGCCCGGGTTCTGGGTGATTCAGGTGGAGGGCGAGAACGATCGACTAGTCGCGGTGAATCCGTCGGCAATCGAGAGCGACATCTCACCGCGCGACACACTCGTCCCACCAGTCGACGACGTCGCCCGTGAAGTAACACCCGCGCGCACCGAACACTCGATGCTGCCGTGGGTAATCGTGCCGCTGCTTGCACTGCTGGCGTTGGAAATGTGGTTGGCCTGGCGTCGACTCGGCGTCAGTCGCCGACAGTGGACAATTGCGGTGGGCGCTCGTATAGCCGTGGCCGCGCTGCTGCTCGGTGCGCTACTGGCGCCAACGATTCGACGCAGCAGTGATCGGGTTGCGACCGTGTTCGTGCTCGATGGCTCGGCATCGCTTGGCGCGGGCGGCGACGCCGCTGCCTTGCTGTGGCTACAAGAAGCATTGCGTGCGCGGCCCGACGATGCCTTGAGCGCTGTCGTCGTGTTTGGCGGCGACGCTCGCCTCGATCGAGTGTTGGAACAGTCGTCGACGTTTGAGGGCGCGGCGGTTGTCATCGACGAGGGCGCAACCGACATCGCGACGGCGCTGCGGCTCGGTGGCGCGGTGTTGCCATCAGACGCCAAACGCCGCGTGGTGATCATCAGCGACGGTCGCGTCACCAACGGCGATGCGCTCGAGGAAGCGCAGCGACTTGCGGGCGACGACATCCAAATCGATGTGCACACGATCGACGAAAGTGCCGGCGCCGACACAGCCGTGCTGAGCATCGACGTGCCGCGTCTCGCGCGAGTCGGCGACGACATCACCGTGAAGGTCAACGTCATCGCCACGCAGAATGGCCGCGCAACTGTCGAGCTTCGTCGCGATGGCGTCGAGGTCGGCACGCAAACCGTCAACCTGCTTGCCGGAACCAACGTCGTCACCTTCCTCGACAATGCGGGCACCACGCCAGCGGCGGTGTTGCGCTATCAAGCAATCGTTAGCAGCGCCGACGACGCGCAGCCGAAGAACGACGCTGCGTTTGCCGCGGTGCCGGTCGACGGCCCGGCGCAGGTGCTGATCGTTGAGGGCACAGGCGGTGAAGCGGGCGGACTGAGCGCTGCTCTGCGGGCTGGCGGCGTTGCGACCGTTGTTGTCGGGCCAGCCGAGCTTCCCGACGTTCAGCAACTCGCCAGCTACGCAGGGATCGTGTTGGTCAATGTGCCCGCGACGTCGCTCACTGGTGAACAGATCGATGCACTCACAATCGCCGTGCGCGACCTCGGTCGTGGCTTGGTCACCATCGGCGGCACGCGCAGTTACGGCGTCGGCGGTTACCGCGAGTCTCCACTGTCGGATCTGCTGCCTGTCGATAGCGAGATTCTCGACCCGAAGCGGCGCAAGACCGTCGCCGAGGTGTTGTCGATCGATACGTCGGGCTCGATGGCCAACTGTCATTGCGATGAAGGCGTGATGAGTCCGGACAACGTCGGCGGCGGCGTCAACAAGACCGACATCTCGCGCGCTGCAGCCGAACGCACTATCGAGGCGCTCACGCAGAACGATCAGATCGGCGTGATGGCGTGGACCGCGGGCACCGACTGGGTGATCGATTTGCAGACGTTGCCATCGCAAGCGGTGATTGATGAAGGGTTGGGTCGACTGCGCGCCAACGGCAACACCAATCTGATGGCCGCGCTCGACGAGCCGGCCGAAGCGTTGATCGCAAGTAACGCCGAGCTGAAGCACATCATCGTGTTCACCGATGGCTTCACCGACGAGACGTTGATTCCCCGACTCGCCGCACGTGCTGCCGAGCTTTACGAGGAGCACGGCATCACCGTCAGCGTGCTCGGCACGGGCGAGGGTGCCGCGCCGTCGCTGGAGGAGATCGCAGTCGCTGGCCACGGCCGCTACTACCCGGGCACCAGCCTGGCTGATGTGCCACAGATCATGGCCGAGGAAGCAGTCATCGCCAGTCGCGACTTCATCAACGAAGGTTCGTTCCTTCCGGAGGTGACGTCGAACGATCCGGTCGTTGCACCGCTCACCGCATCGCCAGCGCTGCTCGGGTATGTGGCCACCACCGCTAAGCCGGAGGCGAGCACGTTGTTGCGTATTGGCCCCGACCGTGATCCGCTGTTGGCAACGTGGCAAGCGGGCCTCGGACGTGCAACGAGTTGGACAAGCGATGCCAGCGATGTGTGGTCGCAACAGTGGGCGGGCTGGGATGGCTACGTCGACTTCTGGGGTCGCGTTGTGAAGAGCACGTTCCAGCAAGGCGACACGGCTGGCGCCGCGCAGGCGCAGATCGCTGACGGTCGTATGACGATCAGTGTTGAGAGTGGCAGCAACTTCCCCGATGGTGCAGTTGCAATTGCGACTGTCGCTGGTCCGGATGGCCAGCGCTACGAGGTGCCGCTCAATCGTGTCGGCGCTGATCGCTTCGAGGCGCAACTGCCAGCCGTGCGCACCGGTACTTACGCAGTCGGCGTGAACGTAACGTCCGACGGCGAAACAGTGTTGGCCGCGAGCACGTTGGCCAACGAGAGTTACCCGGCCGAGTACGCGTTAGGCGACGCCGACGCAGCACTGCTCGCGGGACTATCGGCGGTTACGGAAGGTCGCGGCGAGATCGCACCCGATCAAGCGTGGGACGCGGAGGGACTTACTGCCGGCTTCCGCAACCTCGCGCTTGCCGGTCCGTTCCTGCTGATCGCCGCTTTGCTGTGGCCGATCGCTGTCGCTCTATCGCGCTTGTCGATGCGCGGTGCGACACTGGCCGGCGCGGCTGCAGGCATGGCTACCGCGCGGCGCAGAGTGCGCGCAGCAATGCCGCGTCTGGCGAGCGATCCGCATCACGCGCCGACCACACCTACGGCTAGCAAGCCCGCGAGCAAAAAGGCCGTGAAGCCCACCGGTAAGCAGCCGGTGAAGCAGAACGCCGCTGTCAATGAGTTGTTAGCGGCGAAGCGGGCTCGTCGCGGCGGCGGCGCGGAAGAGTCCACTTCGGAGTAAGCGCGCCGAGCGCGGTGAGTACCGCGCCAAGCCACACCAACCACATGAGCGGTCGCTGGCGCACGATCACGCGCACGGTGCCCAAGTCGTTGGCATCAAGCAATGTCACCTGCACGTCGCGCCACGGCCGCGACACCATCGCCGTTTCGGCGAGCACTCCCCCGCGTTCGGGATACGCGACCAGCGCAGGTCGCATGACGTAACCGCTCACACGCAACGTCGCGACGACTTGTTCGACGTCGGCGCGCGGCCCAGGTTCGACGGCGACGCCGTTGTTGGTGACATCTAGACCCGCTGCCTCAATCGAATCGCCCTCCGCGAGCGTGACTGTTTCCTCACGGTCGAAGGTGCTCGCCCCGATCCCGATCAGCAGCACGAGTGCGCCCGCGTGAACTAGTCGCGAGTGACGCAAACGCAGCCGCCACGCAAGCAGTGGCACCGCAACGAGCGCGAGCGGCCCGACCGTGCGCGAGAAGAACTCGCCGCGCACAGCCGCAGGCCGCGATCGGATGATGTCGACCAGCACCGGCGCAAACGTGCCAAGCGCGACGAGCACAAACACAGCCACCGCAGTCCACGCTGCGTTTGTACGCTCGCGCACGGCAGGCGTGCTTGGGCGTTCAAACGCACTCCCGCGCGCGAGCCAGACGAGCGCTATCGCGGCGGCGATGCTCAAACACAGCAACGACCAGCCGACGCTTGCTTGCTCGGCGAAGCTGTGGACCGACGGCACCGCGCCCGATCGGACGAGTGGCGCGCCTGCCAGCACCGCGCCCCATGCAAGCAGTGCGAGCCGTGATCGACCCGGCACGTGGATCGCGATCAGCGCGGCGAGCCAGACCAGCAACGACGTGTTCTCCACCGGATCCCACGCCCAGTATCCGCCCCAGCCCTGCTCGACGTAACTCCACAAGCCACCGAGCGCCATCGCCAGCGTCACGATCGCGAGCGTGCGCCGCAGCCACGCCATCGCATCGCGACCATCGAGCGCGACGAGTGCCGCCGCGAACGCACAGCCGAACCCGGCGTACAACAGCGGCGGGTGAACCGCCATCGCTGGATGTTCAAGAATCGGCGTCAGCCCGAAGCCGCGCACCGCGGGAGTGTCGAGTCGGCCGAACGGACTGGCGAACACGACGTTGATCAGCGCCAGCGCGGCGACCGACGAAGCCGCGAACCATCCGACCGCGGCGCGACGCACGTGTCGTAACGCGATGCATGCAACCAGTCCGACGATCGCGGCGAACAGCAACAGTGAACCCTCGCTACCGCCCCATACGCCAGCGAGTCGGTAGTACCACGGCGCATCGCTGCGACTTTGCTCGGCGACGTAGCGCCACTGCAGTTCACTGCCGAGAAACGCGATCGCTAGCCGACCGACCGCCAACCACACGACAGCGGTGATCGCCCACAGCGTGTTGCGGGCGACGGTGTTGGAACGCACCGGCTCAGTCTTGTACGGGCACGCCCAATTCGGTGAGCAGGTCGACGACTCGCGCCTTGATTACGTCGCGGATCGGACGGACGGCTTCGACGTCGAGACCACGCGGGTCGTCAAGCGTCCAGTCGAGGTAACGCTTGCCTGGGTACACAGGACACGTATCACCGCACCCCATCGTTACGATCACGTCGACCTGGCCGAGCAACTCGGTTGTCCAGCGCTGAGGTACTGCGGCCGCGATGTCGATTCCCAACTCCGCCATCGCCGCGACGGCGGACGCGTTCACTTGCTCCGCTGGTTCGCTACCCGCCGAGTGAACCACCAATGCGTCGCCCCCGAGGGCACGCGCAAAGCCGGCCGCCATTTGCGAGCGACCGGCGTTGTGCACACATAGGAACAGAATCGACGGTCGCCCGTCGTCAGTCGGCATTGTGGTTTTGAATCAGCAGCAGCGGCCAGCAGTTGCCGGCTCGAGAGCCGACTCTTCAGCGACGCAACAAGATCCAGCGGTTTCGTGCATGACGTCGGCGTTGGCGAGCACGGTGTAGATCTCGAAGTCGTGCAGGCTGCCGTCGACCCAGAACTTGTCCTGTAGTGCGAAGCAACAAGTGACCTCGCCCTCGGCGCTGGTCTTCAGGCCGGCGGCGTGAACGCGTGCGAGCTCGGATGCGACTTCGTCGGTCGATTCGACTTCAACACCGAGGTGGTTGATCGAGCCGGCTTCGGCAGCGGTGTTCTCGATCAGCACCAGCTTCAGCGGCGGGTTCGCGATCGCGAAGTTGGCGTAGCCGGGCTTCAGCTTCGCTGGGGTGGTGCCGAACAGTCGGCTGTAGTGCTCGATCGCTGCCTCAAGATCGGTGACGTTGAGGGCGAGTTGCAAGCGGGACATGGGTGACTCCTCCGTGGTTACGGTGTTGTTATATTGATTGATGTCGATACGATACAGAACATATTGATGAATGTCAATATGTTCGCGCAGAACTTTTCGGAGGCATCTCATGGCACGAACCGCAACCATCGCAACGAAACCGGCAGCAAAGAGGGTCGTGGCATGTTGCGGCGCGCCAGGTGACAACGCACTCACCACCAAGCAGGCCGAGTCACTCGCCAGCGCGTTCGCCGCGCTCTCCGACCCCGTGCGTGTGCGACTGCTTTCGCTGATCGCAACGTGTGCCGACGGCGAGGTATGCGCGTGCAACATGGTCGAGACGCTTGGCAAGAGCCAGCCGACAGTAAGCCATCACCTGAAGGTGTTGCGCGAGGCCGGCTTGGTAACGGCCGACAAGCGCGGCATCTGGATGTGGTACCGGGCCGTGCCCGAGCGAATCGCCGAGCTGCGCGCCGCGCTCGGCTAGTCGTTGTCGCTAGACGTGCTCGCTAGACGTGCCCGCCTAAAACAGGCGCTGCGTTAGTTGCTTGCGGTACGACGCCGTGCGCGGGTCGTCGGGACCCATTAGCTCCAAGATGTCGACGAACTGTTGGCGAGCTTCTTCGTCGGTCTTTACTCGATCGAGCAGCGCCGTCAGCGTCGCGTCGTGATCGTCGTCGGGAGACAAGCGTGTGCGAGCCTTCGCCGCAACCTTGCGAGTGCGATCGGTTTCGGCGATACGGCCGAGGAACTGCAACGCTTGCTCGCTCTCACCGCGTGCGACTAGCAGTTCGGCAAGTCCGACGATCGCGTCTTCGTTGCCCGCTTCCAGTTCGAGGACGGCACGATAGGCACCCTCGGTTCCTTGGGCCAGCAGCGTCGCAATGGTTTGTTCGCCTTCGCTGGGCAACAACGTGTCGACGAACGCCTTCACGACGTGCTCGGGCTGCGCGCCAACGAAGCCGTTGACGACCTGGCCATCCTTCAGTGCGTAGACAGCGGGAATCGATTGCACCTGGAACGCTTGCGAGATTGCAGGGTTCTGGTCGGTGTCGACTTTCGCGAGCACAACTTTCCCTGCGGTCGCATCGATGACCTTCTCGATTATCGGCCCGAGCGTGCGACACGGCCCACACCACGGAGCCCACAGGTCGACGACGACTGGAACCGTGAACGAGCGATCGACAACTTCTGCTTGGAATGTTGCGTCGGTTACGTCGAGAGCCATGGGCACACGATACCGGCCGGGTAGCGCGCCTTCCGATGGCGACACAACCCGGATACCGTACGGCGCAATGAGCGACGTGAAGGGTCTACGCGCAGCATCGGTCAGCGAGTGGCTGCAGGCCAACGTCGCTGGCGCGGTAGGTCCGTTCACGTTCGAGCAAATCATCGGCGGGCACTCGAACCTTACGTTCAAGGTGACAGCCGTCGACGGCCAACGATTCGTTCTGCGTCGGCCACCCGTGGGCAACACGTTGGCGAGCGCGCACGATGTGGGGCGCGAGTTCAGAATCCTGAACGGCCTGCGTCACTCGACAGTGCCAGTTCCCACGACCGTGGGAATGTGCGACGACTCCACCGTCAACGACGCACCGTTCTACGTGATGCGATTCGTTGATGGCAGCGTGTTGCGCGATCGGGCGACTGCTGATGCCGAGCTTGATGAGGCGCGCCGCGCGGTGAGCGAATCGCTCATCGATACCCTGGTCGCGATCCACGCTGTCGACCTCGATGCTGTTGGCCTCTCCGATCTGGGCCGCCACGAGGGATACATCGCGCGCCAGCTGAAGCGGTGGTACGGCCAATGGAATCAGCAGAAGACGGGCGAGTTGCCGGCAGTCGATCGTGTGCACAACGAGCTCGCACAACGGATTCCTGCACAGGCAAACGCGGCGCTGGTTCACGGCGACTACCGACTCGACAATTGCATCGTCTCCGATGCACGTGTGGTCGCCGTGCTCGATTGGGAGATCTGCACGCTCGGCGATCCTCTTGCCGACCTGGGCATGCTGCACGTGTACTGGGCAGGGCCGAACGACGAAGCGTCCGTGTGGACCGCCTCCGCAACGAGCGCACCCGGTTTCCTCGACCGCGCCAAACTCGCCGATCGCTACGCGCAGGTAAGCGGGCGCGACCTCGCACAACTCCCCTTCTACGTGGCGTTTTCATATTGGAAGCTGGCCTGCATCATGCAAGGCGTGTACGCCCGCTACTTGTCGGCCGCGCCCGACGCAGCAGCTGCGAAGGCTCTTGACCCATTTGCGCAGACCGTCGCCGACGCGGCCGCGGCAGCGTTAGTCACACTGGAGCAGCTGACGTGACCGAGCGGTACGAGCTTCTCCAGGAGTTGCCCGAACTCGATCGACCTGTGCTTGCAGTGCACCTCAGCGGTTGGATCGATGCCAGTGGTGCCGGCGCGGCAGCGCTGGCCGCGATCGGCGACGAGTGCGAGACCAAGCTGTTGGCGAAGTTCGATGGCGACGCTTTTCTCGACTACCGCGCGCGGCGCCCAACGATGGAGCTGCGCGACGGAGTGAACACTCGGCTGGTGTGGGACGACATCGAGTTGCGCGTCGGACACGATTCGAACAAGCAGGCGGTGCTTACGCTCAGCGGTCCGGAGCCGGACTCGCGGTGGCGCGAGTTCGCGGCCGTTGTTACGGGACTCGCCGGCCGACTAGGCGTGCGCCAAATGGTCGCGCTCGGCGCATACCCATACGCGACACCGCACACTCGCCCACCGCGCCTGTCCAGCAGTTCGCCGTCTGCAGAGGTGTTGGCCAATCTGCCGTACTTGAAGAACTCGGTCGATGTGCCCGCGGGGATGAGTTCGGTGCTCGAACACGCGCTCACCGATGCCGGCATTCCATCGCTTGGCATGTGGGTGCAAGTTCCCCACTACGTGAGTGCGATGAGCTATCCGGCCGCGACTGTCGCGCTACTGCAAGGCCTGCGCGAAGTGACGGGCATCGAAGTGTTTGCGAGTGAGGCGGTGCACGAGGCCGAGATTCAACGTCATCGCATCGATCAGTTGGTCGCGGCCAACGAAGAACACGGATCGATGGTCGGCAAGCTGGAAGAGCTATACGACCAAGCCGGTGAACAAACGATGTCGCTCGGCGATCCGCAAATTCCAAGCGGCGACGACTTAGCCGCCGAGTTCGAACGCTTCCTACGCGAACAAGGCACCTGACTCGTTTAGAACTGGAGCAGGTTCTCCTGGCGGAAGTAGATCTCGCTGGCGATACCGGTGTTGAGGGATGTCAGCGTGGCGATCATCAGCGAACCCTCAGCGCGAACCTCGGTGATGGTCAGCATCTCGGACCACGACACGCCACTCAGCGCTACTCCGGAAGCGACGTGCGCGCTAAACGCATCGACCGCGGCTGCTGCCGCCGCCGCATCTGCGTAGTGAAGTGCGATGGTGAGGATCGATGTTTCGCCATCAAAGACTTCGCCGAGACCGGCGACGGTCCATGCTTCACCGCTCCACGGCGGAACCACTAGCGCCGACGCAACTGCTGCCGCGTCTAGCGCACCCGCCACGCCGGCGTAAGCGGCATCGTCCGCGAGTGAGGCGCTGCCGTCCCCCGCAGCCGCGACGCACGCATCGACCAGCGCGCGGCTTCGACTCCAATAGAGCGTTGATCCGTCAACGGCGATGCGGACCGCTTCCCCGAGCCTGCGGACCGCCGACACCGCTCCGAAATCGGTTTCGCCTTCCGCACCCAGCGAGAGGTACGTCACACCGTCGATCGACTCCTCCGTCAAACCATCGCCGCCTGGTGAGGATCGCAAACCGCTCTCAAGATCACCAGCGTCGATGCTTCCGACGATCACGCCGACCTGATCTGTCTGCGATCCGAAGTCGAGGAATGCGTCGATCTCGCGCGTATCGAAACCGGTGAACTCGCGGAACTCGGGCTCGAGGATTCCGCCGCTGATAGTCCGGGGCAAGCTCACCGAGTTGTCCGACCGTTCGGAAAGCAACGTCACATCGTCTTCGAACGACCCGGGGTTGTCTCCATCGCGAAGGCGATCGAGGTTGCCGTAGAACAGCGGCTCCGTTCGGTTCCCTTCGGTGTCGGGAACAGAGCCGAGCAGGCCGAGGACACTGGTCGTCGCTCCGTCAGATGAGCCGCCGTCTTTGCTGTCGCCGCCACAGGCAACACCGATCACGAGCAAGGCAGGGAGAATTAGGTTCCGTCGCATCTCGCGAAGGTAGCGCGGTCGGTTCGCGGAAGGATGACCTGGCTACGCTCGCCACCATGAAAGTTGACGGAGGAATTGGCGGCAGCCTGCAGAACGCGGGCAAGCAAGCAGCGGAACTAGAGGCGGCTGGCTACAGCGGCGCATGGTCGGTCGAGACGGCGCACGACCCGTTCTTGCCGTTACTGCTCGCCGCGGAACACACCGAGACGCTCGAGATCGGCACGTCGATCGCAGTTGCGTTCGCGCGTAACCCGATGACGCTTGCGCAGATCGCGTGGGACATGCAGGCGTTCTCGAAGGGTCGCTTCGTGCTCGGGCTCGGCAGCCAGATCAAGCCGCACATCACCAAGCGCTTCAGCATGGAGTGGAGTCATCCGGCCGCCCGCATGCGCGAGACGATCCTCGCCATTCGCGCGATTTGGGATACGTGGGAGAACGGCACTCCCCTCGCGTTCCGCGGCGAGTTCTACACGCACACGTTGATGACGCCGTTCTTCGCACCCGACCGCGCCGAGCTTGCCGGCTTCGGCGTGCCGAAGATCTTTCTCGCGGGCGTCGGTGAACTGATGACCGAGACCGCTGGCGAAGTGTGCGACGGATTCATCTGTCACGGCTTCACGACCGAGCGCTACTTGCGCGAGGTCACGCTGCCGGCGTTGGCTCGCGGTCGCGCGAAGGCGGGTAAGACGATGGAAGGTTTCGAAATCGTCGGGCCAAGCTTCGTGGTGACCGGCGGCAACGAGAAAGAAATGGCGGCGGCCGATAGCGGGACCCGGCAGCAGATCGCGTTCTACGGATCCACTCCTTCATATAAGGGTGTGCTTGAGCTGCACGGTTGGAACGGCTTGCACGAGGAACTCAACGCGCTCTCGAAGAAGGGCGGATGGGCCGAGATGGGCACGCTGATCACCGACGAGATCCTCAACACGTTCGCCGTCGTCGCCGAGCCAGAAGGCGTGGCGCAGGAACTGCACCGCCGATACGGCGACGTAGTCAACCGGGTCAGCTTCTACGCCCCCTACAAATCCGACCCAGCTCGCTGGTCCAAAGTCCTAGAAGCCCTGAAGTCCGCCTGACCAGGGTCTGGTCCGAGGGTTTGCTGCCGAAGGGGTTGGGTCGGAGGGTTTCGTGCCGAGAAACCCGCAGGTAAACCTCGGACTAGGCGCGGCGGCATGAAACCCTCGGACCAAACACAGAACATTTGTTCGGTATGGTGGCCGGGTGACTGAGACGCCTGCGAGCCCGATTCGGCGTGGGCCAGCCGCGCTTGGGCGGAATGTGATCGTCTCCCCCGGGCAGCCGGCGCCCGCCGAGTGGGCAGACGCGGAGCGAGTCGTGATCGAGATGCCCGCGATCACGCAGGCCGAGCAATTGCGCGACGCGGCGCAACAGCGGCGCGGGATGGTGTTCGAGATTGCCGCCGAGCACGACCGCTCGCTACAGGAACCATTTCGTAGCGACCTTGCCTTGCACATCGTCGGACCGCGAGTGAAGTTCAACCGCGAGCTGTTGGAGCACATGTTCTACGCAAACTCCGTCGACTTTCGCGATGGAGCGCGTTGGCCACTGCTCGATCGTGCGCTCGCACTCGGTGCGAAGCCGGCAAGTGATGGTGTTGGCGACATTCAACTGCGCGACGGTGCACGCGCGTGGCTTGACGGTGGACCGGTTCGCTTCACAGCTGCACTCGACGGTGCGTCAGTGTTGCATCGCGTCGCGGTCGAGCATGGTTCGCTGAGACCACCGCTCAACAACGACTCGTCTGCAGATCTGGCTCCCGACCAACTCGCGGCGGTCACGCACGATGGTGGCGCGGCACGCATCATCGCTCCGGCCGGGTCGGGCAAGACGCGCGTGCTCACCGAACGCGCCCGCCACTTGGTCAAGCAGTGGCAGCTACCGCCATCGGCAATCACGCTGATCGCGTTCAACAAGCGTGCACAAGAAGAGATCGCGGCGCGTACGACCGATCTACCCGGCCTGCAGGTACGCACCCTCAACGCGATCGCGCTCGCGATCATCAACGGATCATCGCCATTCGCGAAACAAGCGCAACGACTGGCAACGATCGATGAGCCCGAGGTTCGACGACTGATCGGCAAGCTGGTCAAGTTCCCGCGGGTGCGCAACGCCGATCCGGTCGCGACGTGGATCGAAGCGCTATCGCTCGCGCGTCTTGGGCTGGTCGACCCGGCCAAGGTCGAGTCGCGTTACGACGGTGAGGTCGATGGCTTCGCCGATGCGTACGTCCGCTACCGCGAGACGCTCGCGCGCCAAGGCCAGGTCGACTTCGACGAACAGATCGTTCGCGCGATCGAGTTACTGCTGCGCGACCCCGAGGCTCGTGTCGCTGCGCAACGTTCTTGTCGCCTTCTACTTGTCGACGAGTTTCAGGACCTCACACCCGCACACGTTCTGCTCGTGCGCCTACTCGCTGGTGCCGATGCCGCAGTTTTCGGAGTGGGCGACGACGACCAGACGATCTACGGCTTTAACGGCGCCAACCCGGCGTGGTTGATCGAGTTCGGCGACTTGTTCCCCGGTGCCGGGGCTCACCCGCTGGAGGTGAACTATCGGTGCCCCGCCGGCATAGTGCGCGCCGCCGACACACTGCTGCGCCACAACCGTCGCCGCGTGCCCAAGACCATCCGAGCCAGCGACGCCAACGGCGATGGCTTCATGGTTGCGCCCTCAACAGGCAACTCGGTGACGCTCACGCTGCAGGCAGTACAGACCGCCGTCGCCGCCGGATCCGCGACGAAAGACATTGCGATTCTCACACGCGTGAACTCACTGCAAGCGCCGGTGCAGGTCGCATTGCGCGCCGCAGGTGTTGCAACCAGTGGTGGCGTGGGCAGCGAGTTTCTCGAACGCACGGCTGTGCGCGCCACGCTCGCTTGGCTACGTCTCGCACGCGCAACTGGCGACTTCTCGGCAGCCGACGTGGGCGAAGCGCTGCGTCGCCCATCGCGCCCATTGCATCCGCGCATTGCCGGATGGGTCGGCGAGCAGACTTCGCTCGGCGGTCTGCGGCGACTCGCGACGCGCATCACGACTGAACGCGACGCAATCACGGTCGATCAGTTCGCCGCCGACATCGACAAGCTTCAGCAGCTTGCGAAGAGCGGAGGGACGACCGAGCAAGTGCTGGCCACCGTGCGCGACACGTTCGGGTTGGCATCCAGCATCGCCAAGCTCGACGCGCATCGTCATGGCATGAATCGCACCGCGCAGAACGACGACCTCACCGCGCTCGCGCAACTCGCGGCGCTGCAGCCCGATCCTAAGACGTTCGAGCAGTGGCTGCGCACATCGCTCACCACCAAGTCAGACGCTGACGGCGTGACCCTGGCGACGGTGCACCGCGTGAAAGGCCAGGAGTGGCCGTTCGTCATCGTGCACCACGCAGATGCAGATCAGTTCCCGCATCGGCTTGCCGACGATGTCGAGGAAGAACGTCGCCTGTTTCACGTCGCGATCACGCGCGCTTCACGCGATGTGCTCGTCGTTCCGTCCGACAAACCGTCGCCGTTCATCAGTGACTGCAGCACCGAGCCGAGCCTCAAGCCTGAAACACGCGTCGTTGAAACTGCCAAGCCAGCCAAATCCGCTCCGAAGCCAGCAACCGCAGATACGCCGTTGTTCGAGGAGTTGCGCGCGCTCCGTCTGCGACTCGCCGCGGGCAAACCCGCCTTCATCGTGTTCCCAGATTCCGTGCTGCGCGATATCGCGGCGACGCGTCCAACTTCTCTCGATCAGTTGTCGGCGATCAAGGGTCTCGGACCGACGAAGCTTCAGCAGTACGGTGCGGCAATTCTCGAAGCCGTCGCTGCCGCGAATAACTAGGGCGGCTAAGCGCCGAGGCCGGTTAACCAGGCGTGCACATTGGCGCCGAGCGCGGCTACGTCGTAACCACCTTCCTGCAACACCACCGTCGGCAAACCCAACTGGCGGACCACTTCACCGCAGCGGCGCATGCCTGGCGTCGTGACGGCCAAGTCGGAGATCGGGTCGGTAATAAAGGTGTCGAGTCCGAGCGAGACGATCAACACTGCTGGGCCAAACGCAGCGATCTGTTGGCACGCTGTGCTGAGTGCGCTGACGAACAGGTCGTCGTTGGCGCGCAACGGCATCGGGTGATTGATGTTGTAACCCAGACCACGTCCGCTGCCAGTCTCGTCTGCGTAACCCACTGAGTACGGATACGCACGCGCCGGGTCGCCGTGCAGCGACACGTATTGCACATCGTCGCGGTCGTAGAAGATCTGCTGCGTGCCGTTGCCATGGTGATAGTCGACGTCGAGAACGGTGACCTTGCTGCCCGTTGTGCTGGCCACATGGTGCGCGGCGATCGCTGCGTTGTTGAAGAAGCAGTAGCCGCCGTACAGATCGCTAGTCGCATGGTGACCTGGTGGACGACACAGCCCGTACGCGCTGCTCTCACCGTCGAGCACCAACCGAGTTGCAGTCAACGCCGTGTCGACTGCGCCACGCGCAGCCGTGTACGTGCCTTCCGTCAGCGGCGTAGTTGTTTCGAAGCACCAGTAACCGACGCGACCGACAATGGCTTGTGGCTCGCGACCTGGTGTCATCTTGTCGCGCAACGCTGCGCGGTAGAAGACATCGGGGACAACCTCACGCACTCCGGGCTGTGCAGCGGTGTAGAGCTGCCAGCCTTCGCTGAGGAACTTCACCAATCCAGGAGCATGCACGGCTTCGATCGGTGATGTACCCCACTCGGTCGGTGACATGAATTCGAAACGTGAATCGGCTTGCAGCGTCTCGCGAATCGCTTCGGCGCGACCGATGTGCTCCCATGGGCTGTGCGTCGTGGAAGTCTCGAACTCGACCTTCGGATCATGAAGCAGATGAGCTGCGGTGTAGACGACTTTCATCACCTCAAGAATGCCAGATCGATGAGTACCACCGAGGTACGGAATGAGTACCAACAGCTCTCCTCGGGTCGCTGCCGATCGTGCATACTCCGGTCAGGAGGAACCCAACCATGAAGCAGCTCAATCGATCCAGCATCGTGCGTAACCCGTTCTTCACCAGCACCGGAATCGCCTTGCTCCTCGCGACCGCAGCGTGCGGCAGTGACAACGCCGCCATTCCAACGGATCCCGTCGCGACCGAAGGCCCTCAGGCAACCGTGCCGGGTGTCGTGGATACGACAATCAGCAGTGCGGTTGCCGCCGACGACAGTTGCCATGTCGACATCACCGGCGACGTAACCGCCTCGTTCGACTCGCCGGGCGGCATCTACAACATCAGCTACGGCCCCTGGGTGCCGGCGTCCAGCGGCACCGTGCCCGGAATCGCGCTCGACGACACGTTCTTCATCATGAACTGCCAAGGAAGCGACGGCCAACTCGTCTCCATCGGCCTCAACGTTGGTCAACACCTTCCGATGGCACCGGCCAGTTACCCGATTCGCAGGGCCGACAACATCCTTGGCGGCTACGACTCGAATCCGCCGGTTTTCCATGTATCGCCGTCCATCGGCTTCAGCGATTTCACTTGGGCAGTTTCAGCCGACAGCGTGTTCAACATCATCGAGTTCGATGCGACTCACATTGCCGGAACCTTTCAGTTCTTCGTCGCCGAAGCCAAGAACGATGTAGTCACCGATGGCCTGCCCTCCAAGAACGCTGTAATCACCGGTACCTTCAACATCAAGAATCCGAACTAGACCAGCTCGAGCTCCTCGGCCAAGTACAGCTCGCGACACTTAGCGCGTTGCAGCTTGCCCGACGATGTCTTCGGCAAGGTACCGGCCTTCACCAACATCACGTCGCGCGGCGGAAGACCGCACACATCGATCGTTCGCTGATGAACGTCGTGACGCAATGCCGACATCTCGTCACTCCCCGCGCCAGCGCCGGCAACGTTCGGGCGGACCTCGGCAACGACAACGACACTCTCTTTACCCTTATAGCCCTCGACACTGAACGAGATGACGTTGCCCGCACGCACTCCATCGATCTGAGCGACTGTGCGCTCGATGTCTTCGGGAAACACGTTGCGACCGCCGACGATGATCACGTCCTTGATGCGACCACACAACACCAACTCGCCGTCGACGATGTAGGCGAGGTCGCCCGTGCACAGCCAATCGTCGCGGAAAAGCGCGGCGGTGGCATCGGGACGCTTGTAATAGCCGGGAGTCACTGAAGTGCCGCGCAGCAATAGCTCGCCGACGTGACGCTCGGGAAGCTCCTCGTACGTGTCGGGATGAACGACCTTCAGTTCAAGTCCTGGCACCGCGGTACCGAGCAATGGCAAACGGCGAACATCGAGGTCTTCATTTGCTTCGCAAAGCTGCAGTGGCTTCGCGACGCGCTCGCGCTCGAGGAATTCGCGGTCGACCGAGTCGGTGACCATTCCTCGGTGGCGTGGCGGAAAGGCACCGCCGATCGCGACTTCGGCCATTCCGAACGCGGGGAACATGCTGCCCGCCTTGAATCCGAACGGCTCAGCGGCGCGCACGAAAGCCTCGACGGCACTCGGGTCGACTGGCTCAGCCCCGCTGAGCGCGAGCGTCAAGCGCGACAGATCGAGGTCGTGCATGCGCCCGAGCGCGCGTGTCGCCAGCACCCACGCAAAGTTCGGACCCGCCGTCGCCGTGCCACCCCAGTCACTTATCCATTGCATCCAGTTGCCTGGCTTGGCCAAGAAGTCTTGCGGTGCTGCTTGCACCAACTGAACGCCGCGCGTCATCGGCAAGGCCAGGAACCCGACGAGGCCCATGTCGTGATACAGCGGTAGCCAACTGACCATCACTTCGTCGAGCGTCAGTTCCGCGGCCGCGCAACTGGCGTCGAGATTCGCGCGCAACACGCGATCTGGAATCATCACGCCCTTTGGCTCGCTGGTCGAACCGCTCGTGTATTGCAGAATCACCAATCGTTCAGCATCGGTCTCGGGACGCTCCCACTTGCTTGCGCTCTGGGCACCCGCACCGCCTGGCATGACCGCAGCCATCGGCTCGATCGGCGGATCATTCGGCCCCGCCTCGTAAAGCGCAGCCAACATCTCGTCGATCAGGATCAACTTCGCATCGCCGTGGACGATGCGTGCTCGTGTGCTTTCGACGAAGGCCTCGAGCGAACCCATCCGCATCGGAAGCGGCAGCACCATGCTGGCCATTCCGGCCAACCAGCAACCTTGCACGATGGTCATCAGCGACCGCGACGTCGGCCCCATGATCGCGACGTGATCGCCTGGCACGAGGCCGCGCGCCTGCAGCGCTGCAGCGACACCGCGCGCCTCTTCGTGAATCTGCGCCCACGACACAAACGAGGGTCCGTCGGGCGCCACACTGTGACCGACAAAACGCACTCCTGTTGGCCGATCGGCGGCAACGATCAGGCGCTCGATGATCGAATCTGTGGCCAGGCCCGCGGACGACATACCGCAACGGTAATGCCCCGCCCCTAAGCGACCCTCACCCGTAGAATCTGCAAACCATGGAAGCCACCGAACGCCCCGACTCCGACCGCGACACACCTGCGCATCGGTACTCGGGCGTGCTTGCGCAGGAAATCGAGGCACGCTGGCACGATCGTTGGGACGAGCAGGGCACGTTCAACACGCCAAATCCGGTCGGCCCGTTGGCCGACAAGTCGGGCTTCGCCACCCGACCAAAGAAGTTCATCCTCGACATGTTCCCGTACCCAAGTGGCGAGGGTCTGCATGTCGGGCACCCACTGGGCTTCATTGGCACCGACATGTACGCCCGCTACTCGCGCATGACCGGCCACAACGTGCTGTACACGATGGGCTTCGACGCGTTCGGCCTACCGGCAGAACAGTTCGCAGTGCAGAGTGGCCAACACCCCGCGCTTACGACGGCGAAGAACGTCGAGACCTATCGCAAGCAACTGCGTCGCTTGGGACTCAGCCACGATCGTCGCCGAAGCGTGGCCACCACCGACCCGGGTTACTACCGATGGACGCAATGGATTTTTCTACAGATCTTCAACTCGTGGTTCGATCCGGAACGCAAGATCGCGCGTCGCATCGATGAGTTGATCGCCGAGTTCGACGCCGGCAAGCGCGCCGCGACAACCGGCGATTGGACGAAGATGTCGGCGAGCGAGCGACGCCAAGAGCTGGACAAGTGGCGACTGGCGTACGTCAGCGACGCGCCGGTGAACTGGTGCCCAGGATTGGGAACGGTCGTAGCCAACGAAGAGGTCACCGCCGACGGTCGCAGCGACCGCGGCAACTTCCCCGTCTTCAAGCGCAACATGCGCCAATGGATGATGCGCATCACCACCTACGCCGATCGACTGCTCGACGACCTCGATTTGCTCGACTGGTCCGACGCGATCAAGGCGATGCAGCGCAACTGGATCGGGCGCAGCGAAGGCGCCACTGTCCACTTCGCGATCGCGGGTGACACGACCGAACGCATCACCGTGTTCACGACGCGGCCCGACACGTTGTTCGGCGCGACGTTCATGGTGCTCGCACCCGAGCATCCGTTGGTCGATCAGCTGACGACACCCGATCAGGCGAAGGCAGTTGCCGATTACAAGCGGGCCGCAGAAGCGAAGAAAGATTTCGACCGCCAAGACGCTGGCCGCGAGAAGACCGGCGTGTTCACCGGGTCATACGCGCGCAACCCGTTGAACGGCGAAGAGATTCCCGTCTGGATTGCCGACTACGTGCTGATGGGTTACGGCACAGGCGCGATCATGGGCGTGCCCTGCGGCGACCAGCGCGACTTCGAGTTCGCACGCAAGTACAGCTTGCTGATCACCGCCATTCAGCAGCCGGCCGATCGCTCGCTCGACACCACAACCTGGCCCGACGCGTTCGTCGGGGATGCGCCGTACGTCAACAGTTCCAACGGCTCGCTCGACCTGAACGCCGTCGACAACATCGACGAAGGCGTGCGCCTGACCAACGAGTGGCTATCCAGCCATGGCCACGGCGAAGGCACCATTACCTACAAGCTGCGCGACTGGCTGTTCAGCCGTCAGCGCTATTGGGGCGAGCCGTTCCCGATCGTGTACGACGCCGAAGGCAACCCGCACGCGCTGCCCGACTCGGTCTTGCCCGTGGCACTCCCCGACACCGATCAGTTCTCGCCGCGCTTGTTCGATCCGGAACACGCGATGAGTAACCCGGAGAGTCCGCTGGATCGTCTTCCAGAGTGGGTGAACGTCGACCTGGATCTCGGCGATGGCCTGCAGTCGTACCGACGCGACACGAATGTGATGCCTCAGTGGGCTGGCAGTTGTTGGTACGAACTGCGCTACATCGACCCGACCAACGAGAACGACTTCGTCGACCCAGCCAACGAGCGCTACTGGATGGGACCACAGGGCAAGAACGAAAACGGCACACCGCATCCGGGTGGCGTCGATCTATATGTCGGTGGCGTCGAGCACGCGGTGCTGCATTTGTTGTATGCACGCTTCTGGCACAAGGTGTTGTTCGACCTCGGCCACGTCAGCTCGGTCGAGCCGTACCACCGTTTGTTCAATCAGGGCTACATCCTGGCGGCCGCCTATCAAGACGATCGCGGCATGTATGTCGACTCGTTCGCGGTTGAAGACCGTGGCGGCAATCATTACTTCGACGGCAAACCCGTCAAGCGCGAGTACGGCAAGATGGGCAAGAGCTTGAAGAACGCCGTCGCTCCCGACGAAATGTGTTCGCAGTACGGGGCCGACACTCTGCGCTTGTATCTGATGAGCATGGGTCCGCTAGACGCATCACGCCCATGGGAAAGCAAAGACGTCGTCGGCGTCTATCGTTTTCTGCAGCGCTTGTGGCGCAACATCGTCGACGAAGACACCGGCGCGTTGCGCGTGCTGAGCGCGCCCGCCGACGACGAGACAATGCGAGTCGTGCACCGCACGATCGCTTCCGTGCGCGAGGAACTCGATCACCTGCGCTTCAACACCGCCATCGCCAAGTTGATCGAGTGCAACAACCACCTGACGAAGTTGGGCGGTTGCCCCGCCGATGTCGCCGACACGATCGTGAAGTTGCTTGCTCCGTTAGCGCCGCACGTTTCCGAAGAACTGTGGGCGAGGTTGGGACACGCGGACTCGATCACGTACGAACCATTCCCCGTCGCGGACCCAGCAATGCTGGTGAGCGAAACCGTCGAGTACCCGGTGCAGGTCAACGGCAAGGTGCGGGCGCGCATCACAGTGGCAGCCGACGCCGATGCGGCGACAGTCGAGAAGGCAGCGTTGGCCGACGAAAAGGTTCAGTCGTCGTTGTCAGGCGCCAAGCCAAGCAAAGTGATCGTCATCCCAGGCCGAATGGTCAACATCGTCCTCTAACCGCGTTCTGAGGACTTGGAAGGTCGACTTCGGAGGGCACCGAACCGCGTAAGGTGCGTTCACCCACCGCTACCCAGAAGGACGGATCGAGGATGCCTGACATCGATGTATTGCTGAAGGATGGCAGTGTTGTCAAAGCGAGAGTCGTCGGTCCACAGGCAGCCGACGTCGGTGTCGGTCGCAAGGCAGCTAGAAAACTCCTCGATGTGGCAGAGGCCGCAGGGAAAGTAGCAGCAGAAATTGCGCAGCCAATCGTCAGCGGCAGCAACGCAGACCAGGTGACGATTGAGCTTGGCATGGCGGTAGCCGTGGCCGAAGGCAAGTTAACCGCCCTGCTGGTGAGCGGTGGAGTCGAGTCAAGCATCAAGGTCACCCTCGTATGGAATAGGCAGCCCGATGACCGCACTCCGAGCGAGCGTCGTTGAGGTCTGGCTAAGGGGTCAGCTGAGCGGTTCGGGATTCGTCGCTTCACCCACCAGCATCTTGACTACCAGCCACGTACTTGATTCTGAAGAAGCGCTCACACCCGCAGACATCGTGATTCGTTGCAACGGTGCCGAGGTGTACTGCGAAACCTACGCGAGAACCGATCCGGGCGAAGACGGCTCGGACAGTTACGCCCTTCCGGACATCGCAATCATCAGAGTCGTCGGTGAGCTCAGTGGACCGCTAACTCTGTCTGCGAGAGGGCCGACAGCGATGACCGGTTCGTTTCACGTCGCCGGCATCACAGCGGACGCCGAGTATGTCGAGACTCATGGGCACGCGATTAGCGTGCGAGGCGAGCTCCTCGAACTGCAATCCGACATCGCAGTTGAGCCGGGCATGAGCGGCGGCCCACTTATAGATGACAACACCGGTGAAGTGATTGGAATCATCAAGTCCGTCTGGTGGGATGATGGCAGCAACACCGTCCGCGCCAGAGCAGTTCCGGCTTCCGCCATTCGCCGCTATCTCCGTGGACTGGCGACCATCGCCGCTGATGTAACGGGACGAGTACAGGATCGATTACTTCCGCCAGCCTCGGTCGACATGCTTGAGACAGTTCCACGACCAGCCCTCGTCCACGATCTGATTGAATTCGCAAAGTCACGGGCGCCGGGAATGCTCGCTGTCATTGGACCCCCAGGATTTGGAAAGTCAACTATTGCAGCCATGGCGAGGTCGGATCTCGCCGCGAAAGGTTTTGCAGTCGGGTGGTTCGAAGAAGATGCGGAGTTGTCGCCCGAGGAAAATCTTCACAACATGGTCGCTCTCGCCACTGGCCGACCACCCACTCTCGGGGCTGGCGGCCACCATCTACTGGACGGCCTTCGGAGCGCAATAGAAGGACTCGACGCCGTCGTTGTTGACAACCATTCGCAGCTCGAGGCCAGTTCGACAATTCGAACAATTAGTCGATTCGTCCCTGTCATAGTCACATCGATTCACCGAGACCTCTACGTGGATACACCCATCGTCGAGGTCGTGGCACTTTCCCGCGATCAAGTGATTGGCGCGCTGTCGGTTGAGTTGCCCGACGATCCTCACGTCTGGCAAATTGCGGACGCCGTCGCAGGCTGGCCACTGCTGATGAGGATCGTAATCTCCGCGATTCGCCGAATGAAGCGATGGGGTGAGTCGGACTCAGAGATATCCCACAGAATGCTCGAGGCACTTCAGGCTGGACAGACGACTTCATTCGACTCCGCGCAAGCGCAGAGGAGTCGTTCCATTAAGGCCACGTTGAGTCTCGCGCTCCGCGATGTCGGCGAAACAGACAGACAGCGCGCGCTTGACTTGGGATTCCTTCGTGGCCAATCAGAAATGCCTATCAGTCTCCTGCAGGACCTTTGGAGTGAGTCCAATCACTCGGCTGTTGAGACGTTAGGCGTACTAGCGGATCTTTCATTGATAGATCTCAACCTCACACGAAGGACAGTTCGAGTTCACATGTCCGTTGCCGACGGACTTGCTGCACTCGTCGAAGATCAAACGAGACGCCGAGCCATTCTGCAAACTCTCGCGGATCACCTGTGGGCACTTGAGAACTCAGACGATGCGCTTGTGCGTCACTATCGCGGTCAGCATCTGGTCTGGTACCTAGGCAAGGTTGGCGATATGGACCGAGCGCTCAATGTAATCACCTCGCCGGACTGGTGGGAATCCGCGATCGAGAGTTCCGGTGGGGCTGGAGCCCTCGGTCGGCAGGTACGACAACTTGACGGCGTACCCAAGAGCACGGGTCAAGCGATTCTTCTTGAGCTAGCCGCGAGAATCGTTTCAACGCTCACGGAGCCTGACAGGGTCCCCGTCTTTCAGCTCATCGCCGACACCCCAGATGAGGACATTGAAGACTTTGTCGCCAACATAAAGGACCGAGAGTCTCGGATCGAGGCAGCGAACGCCTTTTCGCGGATGCTCTTTCGTCGAGGTGAGAAGGAACGATCAGCACGTCTTGCCCTGGAGGCGGTGACTTCCGCCGCGGCGTACTTTGAGCTCGAACTTCCTGATGCGATGGGATCGGCCCTGCGATCTGCTCTTCGAGTTCACCCAGCGCTTGAGCGCGCGGCCTCAGAGCGCGTCGACAAGTGGATGCAACAACTCGACCCGTCTACGCAACTTCGGTTCCGGGCGGTACTAGGCGAGGAGTTACTTTCGATCGCGCCGACGATGGCGGCGGCGCTGATCGCTCCCGTCGCCGGGCGAATCAAACGAGAACTGCTAGCACAGAACAACATCAGCTACACGTACTCGGATGCGAGCCGCCTTCTTGAGCTCATCCTGCCGGTGCTCGCGCTCACCGAACCCGATATCGCCGAGCTCGCGGCCGAAGTTTGGTTGGAGACAAGGGATCGCGACTTCGTAGTGCAGATCAGCATGTTGGCGACTGATGGCGCCCTCGCGGTGTCCGGATTGGAAGACCAGCAATTGTCTGACTTAGCCCTCGTCCTCCACGCACTTGGGCGCTCCGATGAAGGATTACTCGTGGCCGACAAGATTCGTCTCGTCGGCGTGAGGTGCAAGGTGATCGCGTCGATTGCCGCACGGCTTGGTGACGCTGATTTGATGGCCAAGGCTTTGGGATCTTGCGAGCAAGCGATGTCGGTGCACGCGAAGGTATCTGCCTTCGTTGACGTAGTTCAATCCGTCGCTGACTTTGACCTGAGCTGGGCGACAAAGATCTCCCGGCAACTGCTAGTCAAGGTTCCTGCTCGGAACGATTTCACTCCCGAGCTCTACCGCTTGATGATGCCCTTGCTGGAGATCTTGGCGACCTCGGACCCGGCGGACCCGGCGGTAAGCGAGTTTCGAGCGCTTATGGACGACCGAACTGACGATTCGCTGGCAACGAAGTGCAGACTGCAGATTCTTGAACCTCTCGCAGCCTTAAGCGGTGCCGCAATTGCATCGGCGCTTCGCGGGCGGATTGTCACGCCGTACGAGGCAATCCAAATGGCTATCCACGTGAGGTCAAACCTTGCGCCGATATACGACGAGTTAGCAATCCACGACTTGATCGAAGCACTCGATCTCGTCGAGCTGGTCGACTTTCTCGAGGCAACCGAGGGCTCGATCTCGCGTGAGGCCGGCTTCAGTTATTTTTGGCAGCAGGTCACGCTCAAACTTGCCCTCCAGGACATCGCCGAGGCACGCAGATTGATCAAGACGATGGAACGGATCGACGTGCCAGGGGCTGCGGAGTGCACTCGTATCGTCCTAGGAGTCGAGGCGTTAACGGTTGAACCAGAATTCGAGATCGATTTTGCCGCGACCCAGAGCACTTCGGAGAGTGAGCTGCCTGGAGTCGAAGTGATAGTGGGCGCGTTACGAAGCCGAACTCCGGGCGCGCTCGATCACGCCTTTGCGCGGTTTTTCCTGGAGCCTCGAAAGCTCGACGCTCGACGAACGGTGACACGAGCTCCCTTTCGTGTTCCGCTCAGTCTGCGAAAAACTCTGATTGAAGGTCTGCTCACCGATCACGAATCTCTTGACTGGGAACAGTCCGGAGCGGAGATTCTTTCGGCAGTATTTTACGAGGTCACCACTATGTGGAACCGGTCGTTAGCCGACCTTTGCCTTCTGCATCAGATCCTGGCACTGCCACAGCGGGATCTAGAGGCGGTCATCTCTAGGGAGCTCGGCTGGGCCGGCAGCACCATGTCAATAGATGACCTGTTTCAATGGCTGATCAAGTCGGTTCCCCAGGACCCCACGCTCTGGCTACAAGTGTTCGCGTTTTGTGTGGAATCCCGCCCGAGCGAAGTTGAGGTACACGTGCTGGCAACGCGAGCTCAGCAGAGCTTCGAACACTTGGTGGCATCTGTAGCTGACCGCGACTGGGATGAGATGTGGCACATCGAAGAAATCCCAGTCGATTCGGCCTATGCATGTCATGTCTTCGGCATGGGCGCTGCACCAAACGGCGACTTTCATTCAACCATTCGGCTTCTCCTACCCGGCGGGGTCGCTGACTTTGCGGTCGCGGTTGCTCTCCGCCATGTCTCTAACGACGACGAGTGGGCTCAGTATCGCGCTCGGGCGCTTGAGAGTTTGCGGGGTCTGTCCCACGAACTCAACTCAGAACGTGTCGCCGGAAGCTTCGGACGGCTGATCGAACTGGAAGCCAGTTTGGGGGGCACAAGTGCGGCAGTGCTCGATGGTCTGCGAGCGGCGCCCGGTTCATTTGCTCCGGCCGCTTATCTGCTGCTCGCTTGTTGCTCACAATGGGTCGAGGAGTCCTGGGCAGTGCTGCTGGAACACTTGCCAAGACTCTGTGATGTTGCCCAACGCTGCTCCGGTACTGACTGAGCTCTGCAAGAGGGCCGAACAACATCGCGATCTAGCGACTCAATGTCGATCGGCCCATACGAGAAGCACCAGCGACACCCTGCGCCGAACTTACCACTCACAACTAGAGCAGCGACTTTTGGACTTTACCCATTGCGTTTCGCGGTAGCTCCGTTACGAAGCGGATTTCGCGCGGGCGCTTGTGCACTGACAACGAGTCGGCGACGTATGCGATGAGTGTCTGCTCGTCGACCGCACCCTCAGCTACGACGTACGCAACTATTCGCTGACCCAAGTCGTCGTCGCTCACTCCTACTACTGCTACTTCGATCACCGCTTCGTGACTTAGGAGCACCGACTCGACTTCGCCGGCGCCGACTTTGTAGCCGCCGGTCTTGATGATGTCGATCGAGCTGCGGCCGATGATTCGGTGGAAGCCTCCTTCGTCGATCACCGCGGTGTCGCCGGTCCGGAACCACTCGCCGTCGAACGCGTTCGCCGTCGCTTCGGGTTGGTTGAGGTAGCCGTCGAACATCGTGTTGCCTGCGATGCACAGCTCGCCCATCGATTCGCCGTCGTGCGGCACTTCTGCGCCGCCTTCGTCGACAATTCGGCTGCGTACGCCGGCGATGGGTGTGCCGACCCAGCCCGGTCGCCGTTCGCCATCAGCACGAGTACTGATGGTGATCAACGTCTCGGTCATCCCGTAACGCTCGACCGGTGCGTGGCCGGTGAGCGCGCGCAGCGATTCGAAGACGGGCACTGGCAGCGGCGCACTCCCCGACACCAGCAGGCGTGCGTCCGCCAACTCTCGTGCCGCGGCAGGCTCGGCCGCTATCCGCGACCACACGGTTGGCACGCCGAAATACAACGAGCCGCGCGCCGCTGCGTATGCCTCGGGTGTCGGCCGACCGGTGTGCACAAGGTCGCAGCCGACGCGCAACGCTCCGAGCACACCCAGCACTAGGCCGTGCACGTGAAACAACGGCAGCCCGTGAACCAGCACGTCGGCGGGTGTCCACTCCCACGCATCGGCCAGTCCGTCGATGCCCGCGTTGATAGCGCCGTGCGACAACACGACACCCTTTGGCGGGCCAGTAGTTCCTGATGTGTAGATGATGAGCGCCGGTGCGGATTCGTCGACTTCCGGCAGCGAGCTCGCCGCGTCCCCATTCGATGCGGAGTAAGGCGCCGCTCCGGAGTCACGCAGAATGTGGCCCCGCTCGATCGGTCCCGCGTCGGGTGGAATGGGGACGACGGGCACACCTGCAGCCATTCCAGCCCACACCGCGACCACGGTGTCGAGCGTCGGCGTCGCGTCGACCGCCACTGCACCACCGCCGACTAGTCGTCTCGCAATCTCGTTCGCACGCTCGTCGAATTCGTCCCGCGAGATCGACTCACCTGCAACGGAGATGCGCGTCACGGCCGCGCTTCGACGATGGTTCGCTCGAGTCGCCGCAAGAAGTCGTCCATCGCCTTCGTGAGTCGTTGGCGATCGCCGGTCGCGAACAGGTCCATCACCAATCCCGTAAACGTTGCCTTTGCTAACGATGCTTCCGCCACAGCGCGGGCGCGCGGCATTCCTTCGCGTTCGAGCCGCTGCTCGACGTCGTGACGCCATACACCGATCTGATCGGCGCGCACGTCGCCGGCGAGCCCGGTCACGCTGGCGTCGAGAGTCGCGGCTTCGTAGTTCAGCCGCACGAGCGCAAGGTTCTCTGCCGACGCATTCATCCACTTCCACCACTTGCGATATAGGGCGACCTGCGAGATGCGCGGAGTCCGCGTCAACCAGCCCTCTTGCACTGCTAGCTGCTGCTCGATGCCGCGTGCGACCGCAGCCGTCAGCAGTTCCTCCTTCGAACCGAAGTGGTGCACAAGGCGATTGATGCTGACATCGAGCGTCGCCGCCATCGGCCGCAACGTCGCCTGCGCCAACCCATAGTGGGCGAGGTACTGCACGATGCGATCGAGCAACTCTTGACGCCGCTCGAGATCGGGTGTCCTCGCCACGTGCGCACGCTAACTGCTGGCTAGTTGCTCAACCCACCGCCGGGTGAAACGACCAACTCGCCCGCCTCTATTACCTGATGAATCAGTGGGACGCCAGGTCGGTAGACGAGGTGCGTGTACGACGGTGCTGCCAGCACCACCATGTCGGCCCGCATGCGCGGAGCGATTCGGCCGACGTCGTTGCGTCGCAGGGCCTGCGCTCCCCCGAGCGTCGCCGCCACCAAAGCTTCGTCGGCGGTCATTCGCATGTCACGCACGGCGAGCGCAATGCAGAACGACATCGACGTCGTGTAACTGCTGCCAGGGTTGCAGTTTGTTGCCAGCGCGACCTTCGCGCCAGCGTCGATGACGCGCCGCGCATTCGGATACGGCTGGCGAGTGCTGAAGTCGGTCGCGGGCAGGAACGTCGCAACCGTGTTGCTGCTCGCTAGAGCTGCGATGTCCGTGTCGTTGAGGAATGTGCAGTGATCGGCAGACGCGCAATCCATCTCGACTGCGAGCTGCACACCTGGGCCAGGGCCGAGTTGATTGGCGTGCAAGCGGCCGCCAAGTCCGGCCGCCTTACCAGCTGTTAGCACGGCGCGACATTGATCGGCATTGAACGCTCCCACCTCGCAGAACGCGTCGATCCAGCGCGAGTGCGGGGCAGCGGCCGCAAGCATGTCGGTACAGACGTGGTGTACGTAGTCGTCGGTGCGATCACCGAACTCGGGCGGTACGACATGAGCGCCGAGGAATGTGGTGTCGTTACTGAAGTGTTCGGCGACCTGCAGACAGCGGGCCTCGTTCGGCAAGTCCAAGCCATATCCGGACTTGATTTCTACAGTTGTGATGCCCGCGCGGCGCGCCTCGGCGCGGCGCCCGCCTGTCAGGCTCGCCAACTCGCTCGTCGAAGCAGCGCGCGTCGCGGCGACCGAGGTTTGGATGCCACCGGCGCTATACGGCTGGCCCGCCATGCGCGCGGCGAACTCGTCGCCGCGATCACCGGCGAACACCAGGTGCGTGTGGCTGTCGACGAAGCCGGGGATGACACACATGCCGTCGGCGTCGATGAACTCATCAGCGACCTGGCCAGCCGGGCCGACCGACACAATCACGCCCCGATCGAACACCACCGACGCGTCGCGCAGAATGCCGAGCGGCCCCTCTCCTAGCGACGGATCGTTGGTGACCAGCAGTCCGATGTGATCGACGACGACGCTCATGCGTCCATCAATTCCGTAATCGTCGAGTGCAACTCGCGGGCAACGTCAATCTGAGCGTGGTGACCGTCAACGACGATCACCTCTCCGCCGACGACCGAGTGATGCACGTCGGCCGCCGCACCAGCGAACACGGCCGTCTCCAAAGCAGATGACGCCGGGCTGCCGGCCGTGCGCACCGAGTCGAGCCGCAGCGTGATGAAGTCCGCAAGCCGACCGACTACCAATTCGCCGGCATCTTGCCAACCAAGCGACTCCTGCCCGTTAGCGCAAGCGGCGGTAAGCAGTGACGGCGCGTTGTGACTTCCGCGAACCTGCGTTGCCAACCGCTCGTGCAGTTCGATTCCGCGAGCCTCGACGAACAGATCAATGACGGCCTGCGAATCGCTGCCTACGGCAAGTCGCGCGCCCTCGTTGCGCAACGCCAGCGCGGAACCAATTCCATCGGCGAGGTCGCGCTCGGTCGTCGGGCACAGGCATACGGTGCACTGCGCCCGACCGAGCCAGCCAAAGTCGGCACCAGCGAGATGGGTTGCGTGCACAGCCGTGAACGATCTTCCGATTGCACCATGCTCGCCGAGCAGTGCGGTCGGCGTCAGGCCGTAAGCCGAAATGCACTGCTCGTTCTCGGCTTGCTGCTCGGAAACATGAGCGTGCAGCGGAAGGTTGCGAGAAGTGGCCCACGCAGCGACCTGCTCGATGCTCGCCGCGTCGACGGCGCGAACCGAGTGCACGGCGGCGCCAACCCGGCATGTCGGCGACTTCAGCGCTGCGGCACCTTCGGCACGTAGTGCCCACTTGTCGACCGTGTCATCGCTGAAACGTCGCTGCGCCTCGTTCAACTCGATGTGACCACCGGCGCGAAGACCGCCGTGCATGTAACAGCAGTCGAGCAACGTGATTCGAATCCCCGCTTCTGCCGCTGCTGCAACTAGTGCGGCGCCCATCGCGTTGGGATTGGAATACCCGACTCCCCCGACGTCGTGATGCAGATAGTGAAACTCACCGACCGTCGTGATACCCGCCAGCGCCATCTCGCCGTACACGGCGCGGGCGAGCCGAAAGTAGGTGTCGGGCTGCAGCTTGCCGGATGCGGCGTAAACGACGTCGCGCCAGGTCCAGAACGAGCCGCTGCCGACCTGCGTTCGCCCGCGCAGCGCGCGATGAAAGGCGTGGCTATGCGTGTTGGCCAAGCCCGGCAACGTCAGACCCAACAACCGAGTCGCGTCGCTCGGGCATTCCACTCGAGCTGCGACCGACGCGATTCGATCGCCGGCCACTTCGATCAGTACGCCGGGCGTCGCCTGCTCGCCACCGACCCAGGCGAGCTCGCACCAGTACCGCGACATCTACGAGCCGACTCGCTCGACGAACGCGGTGATCCGCTCGACGAACGCAGCGCGATGAAAGCGCTCGAACTGATCCCACGTAGTCAGGCTCGTGGTGTCGTGCACCTTGTCGAGAAATAGCAGACCATCGAGATGATCGCACTCGTGCTGAAATGTTCCCGACTTCAGGCCGCGCCAGATCTCGTCGTGCTC
>JBEBGL010000046.1:0-4258 GCA_040081465.1 Ilumatobacteraceae bacterium
TAGATCCGGACCTTTCGCGCCGACGAGTTCGGGATCATCTTCGAGCTGCTCGAGAAACACCTCTATATCGTCCGTCGCCGCAAAGCCGGGAATGATCTCCTCCACGGTGGTTGACACAGCGGTGGGCTCGGTTACGAGTGGCTCATCGAGTGTGATTGGACTCGACAACGCCGGCTCGGTCGCCGCGGGCGCTTCGGTCGGTGTCGCTGCCAAACCGCCGCCGTCGTCGCGTCCAGCCAACAACGCGATTACCGCTACGACGCCTATCAGTACCGCGACCAGCGCCACCATCGCTGGCGCGCGCTTGGAAGTCGGCTGCTTGGAAGCGGGTAGCACAGGCACGCTCGCGACCACACGAAGTGGTTCGACAGCCATGGGTTGGGTCATCACTTGCGTGCCGCCTGAGAGCGGGGCAGCGACGACCGGTTCGACCGTGCCCATGACTTGAGTTGCGTCGGCATCCACGAGCGCGGCCGACATCTCGGACGCTGTGGGGAAACGGTCGGCGGGTTTCGTTGCGAGGGCGCGCGCGATTGTTGCGGCGAGCACCGCCGAAACTTCGGGACGCAGCGAGCGCACGTCGGGTGCCGGCTGCGATTGTTGAACTGTCGCGATTGCGACCAGCGAGTCGCCCGTGAACGGAGCGCGGCCGGTCAGCATCTCGAACAACAGAATGCCCATCGCGTATACGTCGGTCGCAGCGGTCACCGTTGCACCGACGGCTTGCTCGGGCGCCAAGTAGCGAGGGGTGCCAATGACAGTTCCGGTAGTCGTGACCGATTCGTCAAGGTCGTCGAATCGTTTTGCGATGCCGAAGTCTGCGAGCTTCACGGCACCATCAGTGCCTAGCAACACGTTGGCTGGCTTGACGTCGCGGTGAACGATTCCCACCGCATGCGCGGCCGCAAGCGCGGCAAGAACCTGCGTGGCAATGTCGACGGCTTCTTCGATCGCAAGCGGACCCGTGTTCACCATGTGTTCCGCGAGCGATCGCCCGTCCACGAGTTCCATGACGATGTACAGGTCGCCCTCGTCTTCGCCAGCATCGAACACGGTGACGGCATTGCGATGACTGAACGAGGCGGAGGTCGGACCCTCGCGCAGGAAACGGTCGCGGCCAGCGGGGTCGGCCGAGGCGACGAGCTTTTCGTCCAGCAGCTTGATGGCAACTTGCCGACCGAGGCGTTCGTCCAGCGCAGCGTGCACCCGCGAAGTGCCGCCAGCGCCGAGTTGTTTGCCGAGCAGATATCGATTTGCCACGCGCCGGGTCACACGTATGCATACCCACGAAACGGTGGACGTAACCTCACCGACAATGTCCGTCGGCACCCGCCTCGCTGTCGTTGCGCTAGCCGCTTCGATGTTTGCATGCACGAGCACCGACGACGACGCCGCCACCATTGCGTTGCCTCCTCCCAACGGCGGACTCGACTATCAACTCGGCGGCGGCTACGAACCAACCAGCGGCACAGCGGTTGTCGCTCGCGATCGCACCGACGCGCCCGATCCCGGCCTCTACAACATCTGTTACGTCAACGGGTTCCAGACGCAACCCGGCGAGGGCGCGATGTGGATCGCCGAACACCGTGACCTGCTGCTGCACAACTCCGACGGCACTCCGGTGATCGACCCCGAGTGGCCCGACGAGTACATCCTCGACACATCAAGCGCCGAGCAACGCGAACAACTCCTTGCGATCGTCGGCGAATGGATCGATGGTTGCGCAGAAAGTGGCTTCCAAGCGGTCGAGATCGACAACCTCGACACGTACTCGCGGTTCCCGGCGAGCTTGTCGGCCGACGATGCCGTCGAGTTCGCTCGCGCTCTCGCCGAGCGCGCCCACGCAGTTGGGCTGGCGATCGGCCAGAAGAACGCTGCCGACCTGGTGGTACGGCGAGGGGAGACAGACTTTGACTTCGCAGTTGTCGAACAGTGCAACGTGTACGACGAGTGCGATCAGTTCACTGCCGGCTACGGCGACCAGGTGTACATCATCGAGTACGAACGTGAGGCGTTCGAACGTGGTTGCGCCGAGTACGCCGAGTTATCAATCGTGTTCCGCGACCTTGGTCTGTCGGCACGAGGCACATCAACATATGAATACGACCAGTGCTAGATGCCTTGGGCGACGACGTTCATCTTGTGTGCGAGCTCGAAGTCGAGAGCGCTGATACCGCCGAGGTCGTGAGTCCACAGCTCGACGGTCACCCGGTTGTAGACGTTTGACCAATTCGGATGATGGTCGAGGGCGTCAGCGTGGACGGCTACGCGATCAATGAAGGCGATTGCCGACACGAAGTTCGCGAACTTGAACTCGCGATGCAGCGTTCCATCGACCACGTTCCATCCGTCGAGATTGGCGAGCGCTATGGCGACTTCGTCGTCGGTCAGTCGCCGCCGTTCATTCGCCATCACGCGCGGTACGACTGGCGGGCAGCGGCGAGGCGTTGCTGGAAGTAGGCGACACCCTGTTCGTGGTGTGGCGACAGAGGGCCAGGGCGATACGCGCGTGACGTGTAGTTGCGATTCGTATGTAGGCAGACTTCGAAATCTTGGCGTACGACTTCGATGCTGCCGGCGACGGTTCGTTCCTTCTCGGCGACGGGCACCGAATCGGCGAAGTAGTAGTGATAGACGAGTTCGGTGCGGTCGATCGCAAGTGGGTTGATGCGTGACGTGTTGAAACCGTTCGCGAACAACGACAGCGTCCAGTCGGGCCACATCCATAACCACACGCCGCGGTAGAACAAGCCTTCGCGCGGAGGCGCCGTCATGTGCACGTAACCGTCGCGCGCTGTCGTTTCGAATTTGTCGAACTCGATCGCTTGGAAGAAGTCGGGGTGGATGCCAGGGATGTGATAGCCCTCGACGAAGTTGTCGACGTAGACCTTCCAGTTGGCATCGAACGTCATGCGCTCTTCGCGGTACAGCGTGTAAGTCTCGAGCGGTTCGTCGGCGAGTTCCGCGGTTAGTCCGCCGAGTTGTGCGGTCAACGGTTCGAGCGGGTCGATGGCGACGAAGACCAACCCGCGCCACACGTCGATGGAGACCGACTCGAGCGGCCAGTCGGCGATGTTGAACGTTGGGTCGTCGCCGAACCCGGGTGTGCGTCGCAGCTCGCCCGTGTCGGCGTAGAGCCAGTGATGATACGGACACTGAATGAACCCCGGGCAAGTGCCAGTCCCTTCCGGCAACAGGCGAGCACCGCGATGTCGACACACGTTGCGAAACGCGCGCAAGACGCCATCGTTCGATCTGATCGCCATCACCTTCGAGCCGGAAATCTCTTCCGCGACGTAACTGCCCGGTTCGGCCAGCCGCTCGACCGGACCTATGAGGTGCCACGAACGTTCGAAGATCGTGCGCTGATCAGCGGTGTACACCGCAGGGTCGACGTACTCCCCTACATCGGCGTTGCGCATAAGCGCAGATTACTGACGACGGGGCTCAGGGTTTGCAGCTGGATTCGAACGTGGTTGATCCGGAGTCCGAACCGCCAGGGCCTTCGGCGGTGACGGTGGCTGTGTAATTGGTAGGGCTGATGAAGTTGACGGCGAGGGTGACTGTCCGCGATGCGGTCGACCCCGAGATCGACATCGGTCCACCGTAAGTGGGGACACCGGCGATGCTGATCGTCAGTTGCGCGCTCGACGCGTCTTGAACGGACGCTGTGATCGTCACACGTCTGTCGTTCTCAGCACAGACGAGAACGTTGGTTGGCGACGCCGAAACTGAGCTCACTTGCGCGGGTTCCGGCGCGATGGTTGTTGTGGTTGTCGACGTCGTCGACGTTGAGCTAGGAATTGTCGTCGTCGTCGGAGCCGCTTCGGCGACGACCGTGACCTGGTGAATCATCGACGTTGTGTCGCCGCCCGCAACAACAAGATCATGCAACCCGATTGCCGCGTTCCACTCGAACGTCGCGTAGGCGAGTCCTTCGTTGAACTCGAGCGTGTCGTCGGTCGCGACAACTACGCCGTCGACTGAGAGCGTCAGTGCTGTTAGGCCAGAGCCAGCCGAACCGTGACCTTGCACGACGACGACGCCCTCGAGGACCGACGCTTGATCGAGCGGATAGTCGATCCACGCCGAAGCAGCAGCGTTGGAAGTCGCGGACGAATCATCGGTGAGCAGCGCGATACCGCCGGCGGTCAATCCTGACCCGGCGACGACTAGTGGTGCCGCAACTTTCGCCCACGCTGGCAACATTCGAACTCACCCCACAGTGATCTTTGGCCGTTTCGCGCGTGTCTAACAT
>JBEBGL010000032.1:0-15425 GCA_040081465.1 Ilumatobacteraceae bacterium
CGACTCGACGCTCGTTGCGTGCATCGCCGTCGACGCGCTTGGTGCCGACCATGTGCACGGTGTCTCGATGCCCTCGCGCTACAGCAGCGACCACTCGAAGTCGGATGCCGCCGAGCTGGCTCGCAAACTCGGTATCGACTACCGCACGATCCCTATCGAGCCAGCGTTCACCGCTTTCCTCGAGATGACAGCCGAGTCATTTGCCGGCAAGGCGGCCGACCTCACCGAAGAGAACCTGCAAAGTCGAATTCGCGGCACAACCTTGATGGCGCTGTCGAACAAGTTCGGCTGGATGGTGCTGACGACCGGCAATAAGAGCGAGATGGCCGTCGGCTACTTCACTCTCTACGGCGACTCCGTTGGTGGATATGCGCTTATCAAGGATGTGTTGAAGACGCGCGTTTACGACCTGTGTCGCTATTACAACCGACGCGTCGGCAGCGAGGTCATCAGCGAGAGCGTTATCAGCAAGCCGCCTTCGGCCGAACTGCGCCCCGATCAACGCGACGACCAAAGCCTGCCGCCGTACGAAGTGCTTGATCCGATCCTTCGGCTTTATGTGGAGGAAGATCGCACTGCTGCCGAGATCATCGCGCTCGGGCACGACGAGGCAATCGTGCGTCGCGTGACCCGGCTCGTCGATCTGAACGAGTACAAGCGCCGCCAATGCCCGCCCGGAGTACGCGTCAGTCCAAAGGCCTTCGGCAAAGATCGCCGCCTACCAATCACAAATGGCTATCGCGGCTAGCTCCACCGGCGCGATGTAGCGCGAGCATCGTCAACACCGTGACTGTTCCTAGCGCCGCCGCGAGTCCTGATGGCCAGGCCATACCGAACCTTTCGTAGAGACGCGTCGCAGGAATGCTGGCGGTTGCGCGGCCGACGGTACCTGCGCCGACCATCAGTGCCATCCCGCGTGCGGGCGAGCCGACGACTGCAGCGGTCGACAATGGGATCGCGCTAACGATCGCGAACTCGAAGACTGCGATGGCGAGGATGCACAGCGGCAATGCGACCCATAGGTGGTCGTGCCAGATCGCGAGCCCAATGCATCCGACGACCATCATCGCCGAGCCAATTGCAGTGCTGCGCTCCTTGCCCCACGCATCGGTGCGTCGTGACGAAGTGAATGAGGCGATCAACTCGGTGAAGCCAAGAACGACCGCAACGACGCTCAGCGCAGTCGGAGTGAAGTCGAACGAATCGACGAGCCAACTTCCGAACGTCACGAACAGCATCTGACTTGCTGCCATCAAGCAGAACAGTCCGAGTACCAGAACGGCAACGTCGGCGACCTTGAGTGGCACGCGCGCCGTGCGTGTCGCGCTTGTGTGCGGCCCCGAGTCGGCGGGGATCCCACGCGCGATCCATCCCGCGCTTGCGACGACCGCCGCTGCTCCGAGACCAAACCCGATTCGCCAGTTCGTCACAGCCGTCAGCAATCCCATCAGCGATACGCCGATCAGCAAACCCAGCGCCCACGAGATCTCGATGAGACCCATCACGCGACCGCGCTGTGCATATGGCACGCGATCGGTCGTCCATGAGCCCATGCCGAGGTCGAACATCACCTTGCTTTGCGACATGATGATCAGCGCCACCGCGAACATCGCAGGATGAACACTGCTCGCGGCCAGCGTTACGCCGAACGCAACGCCGATCAGTCCGAGCAACATCGATGTGCGTCGGTGCAGACGCTCGACGATCTCGGCGTTGAGCGGAGAGAGCAGGCCCGACAACTCGCCGATGGCGACGGCGATTCCGATTCCTGCCAATGAAGTGCCGTTGCCGCGAGCGATTATCGCCAGGAACGGGGGAGCGAATCGATGGCACGAGTTGACTGCGGTACGTGCTGTCGTCAGCAGCGTGATGCGATTGCGGACTTCGATAGGGAAGCTGTCATCGAGCGCGCGGTGCAGCATGGTGGCGACGATACCGACCGTCGACGATTAGAATTCAGCCTCCGTGGCCCTGATTGTTCAGAAGTACGGCGGTACGTCCGTCGCCGACCCGGAACGAATGCGGGCCGTCGCCGAACACATCGCCTTCACGAAACGTCATGGGCACGATGTAGTGGTTGTTGTCAGCGCGATGGGCAAGACGACCGACACCCTCATCAAGCTGGCCAACGATGTCTCCGACACACAGCCTGGGCGCGAGATGGACATGCTGCTCACGACTGGCGAGCGCATTTCGATGGCGCTGCTGTGTATGGCGCTGGCCGATGTCGGTGTAGAGGCGAAGAGCTTCACCGGCAGCCAAGTCGGCATCATCACCGACACTGCGCATGGCAAGGCCAAGATTCTCGAAGTCAAGGGTGATCGAGTGCGCGAGGCGGTCGCCGACGGCCACGTCTGCGTGGTCGCTGGCTTTCAAGGCGTCAGCACCGACAAGGAAATCACCACGCTCGGCCGTGGCGGCAGCGACACGACCGCTGTCGCGCTGGCCGCGGCGCTCGAGGCGGACAGTTGCGAGATTTACACCGACGTGACAGGCGTGTTCACCGCCGACCCACGCATCGTGCCGCAGGCTCGCAAACTTGCGCACGTGAACTTCGACGAGATGCTCGAGATGGCTGGCGCTGGCAGCAAAGTTTTGGCGCTGCGCAGCGTTGAGTTCGCCCGCAATCACAATGTCCCCCTCCACGTTCGTTCCAGCTTCACCTGGGAACCAGGCACGTGGGTTACCTCTCAGGAGCCGAACATGGAAGATCCGATCATCTCTGGCGTCGTCACCGACATCACCGAGGCGAAGATGACCGTCATCGCGGTGCCCGATCGACCCGGAGTCTCGGCGACGCTGTTCGAACCGCTTGCGGCCGCGAACATCAACGTCGACATGATCGTGCAGAACACGGGCCACGACGGCACCACCGACATCAGCTTCACGATGCCGAAGGCCGACATGGCCGCAGCGGAGACGATCGTCGCTGCCGTTGCCAAGGAGATCGGGGCTAAGGGTGTCGAGCACGACGCCAAGATCGCCAAGATCAGCTTGGTCGGCGCGGGCATGAAGACCAGCCCGGGCATCGCTGCCAAAATGTTCCGAACTCTTGCCGACGAAGGCGTCAACATCGAGATGATCAGCACGAGCACAATCCGCATCAGCGTGGTCACCGCCGCCGCCGATCTGGAGAGAGCTAGCCGAGCCTTACACACGGCCTTCGGACTCGACTCGGGTCAGGCATATTCGGCGCCCCTGCCCGAGCGGAAGTAAGTGCGCGTGCGCCTGGTCTAAGCAGCAGGTGACTTGCGGAAGTACAAAAAGGCGTGACGTCCCTCGTGAACTCGGCTCAACTCGACGTAAACCTCGGACACGCCCAGATCGCTTAGAAGCTGCAGCGCGCGATCAAGCGGGTACTCGTTGGCCTGCATCATCAACTCGAATGGTGATCGGTTCGACACCGCGTTCAGCACCCAATGCAACGGCAGGAAGTACTTGCGCGCCGCGTTCAGCGCTCGTTTGCCGACTCCGATGTCGCGGTGGTACAGCAAGTGCAATGCCCCAACGCCGCCAGGCTTCAACAGCTCGACGAGGCCGCGCATTATCGGCAGCCCGCGCCGAACAGGAATATGTAGGAATACCAGATGGCTATGAACGAAGTCGTAGGTTCCGATCTCTGTGCTAATCGCATCGACCGACTCGACCAGCCGAACGTTGGACGCGGCGTGCTTTGCACAGTTCTCCTGTGCCAGCGAGCGATAAGCAGAGCTCACGTCGACACCGACGACATCCTTGAAGCGTGTTGCCATCGGGATGACGAGGCGTCCAACTCCACAGCCGAAGTCCAACCCGCGTTCGTATTCGATTTGGCAACCGAGATGCATCGCGGCCGTCGCGATGGTGTGAGCGATGTGTTCATGTCCGGTTTGAAAGAATTCGGCCATCGACTCGTCGTTCAACTGACCAGACCGAAAACGGTCGGCCGTCAGCACCCCGTAGTAAGGCTCAGATCTTGCGATCTTGTCCCACGTTTTGTCGGAGTTGTCGAAAATGCCCATGCGCGAGACTCTAGTCGTCACCTTCGCGAGGCTCCCGGGGAGCGGACATGACACAATGCAGCAGCTATGAGACGCCGTCGACAACACGTTCCATGGACTGCTGCTGGTCTCGCTTCGGAAAGTGAGCAGTCAATCGACGACGTCGTCCGCGAGACGGGTTGGGTGTTCAACAACCAGGTTGGCGATCAGCTGAACCTTGCTCAGTTCGTGGCAACCGGCGATGCCCAAATGCAACCGTTCTTGGAATCGCTCGGGTTGATGGGCATGCCTTTCGAAACCCAGACGATGTTAGAGCTGGGTAGCGGCATCGGACGCATGACGTCCAGCTTCACCCGAGTGTTCAACAGAGTCATCGCTTGCGACCTTGATGCCGCGTTTCTCGAGCGCTGCCGTGAGACTGTCGCTCAGTTTGGTCGTCCCGACCGCTTGCAGACATGTCACATCCCCGACGGTCGGAAAATCGCGTTGCCCAACGATTCGGTCGACTTCGTGTTCAGCTACATCACACTTCAGCACTGCCATCGTGATGACGCGCTTGCGCTCGCCCTCGAGGCAGTGCGCGTCACACGACCGGGAGGACGGATCGCTCTCGACTTCCGTGGGTGGGACTCGCAGGATGTGGTGTTGTGGCCGGCCGGCAAACTGGTTCGTGCGTCTTGGCGCGTGCCGCGTGTCGGACCGATTCTTGCGCAATGGCGCCCCTTGGCCCGGTTGGGCTGGCAGGCCAACCGACTATCGCCCCGCGAGGTGCTGGCGGTGCTCGGCAATTCGATTTCCGACGTCACAATTTTCCGTGGACCCAAGCAAAGCGCTTTCGGGTTGCCCGGCGTAACTGATCGCACGTTCGAGGGAATGCATCGCAGCCATTGGTGGGTAGTCGGCGTAGTTCAGTGACGCGTTAACTGAGGCGGTCAAGCGGGCCTCGTTCGCTAGAATTGCTCGGATGAGAGTCGCGATTGTGGGCGCAACGGGTCAGGTCGGCGCAGCGATGCGTTCGATCCTTGCCGAACGGAACTTCCCCGTTTCCGAGATGCGTTACTTCGCATCCGCTCGTAGTGCGGGCACGACCCTTCCGTGGAAGGGCACCCAGATCACCGTCGAGGATGCAGCGACCGCCGATTGCAGTGGCATCGACATCGCTCTGTTCTCGGCCGGTGCCACGGGCTCGAAGGAGCTCGCTCCACGATTTGCGGCAGCTGGCGCGACGGTCATCGACAACTCATCCGCGTGGCGCATGGACCCCGATGTTCCGCTGATCGTGTCGGAAGTCAACCCCAGCGAAATTGCGAACGCGCGCAAAGGCATTATCGCCAACCCGAACTGCACGACGATGGCGGCGATGCCGGTCTTGAAGCCCTTGCACGACGAGGCTGGCTTGGTGCGCATGATCACTTCGACGTATCAAGCAGTCAGTGGTGGCGGCTTATCCGGTGTCGACGAGCTCGACAAGCAGGCACGCCAGGTAGTCGACCAGGCTCGCGAGCTGACCCACGATGGCGAGGCCGTCGTGTTCCCGACACCAACCAAGTTCGTGAAGCCAATCGCGTTCAACGTTTTGCCGTACGCAGGCAAGTTGATCGACGACGGCAAGTTCGAGACCGACGAGGAGCAGAAGCTACGCAACGAGAGCCGCAAGATTCTCGACATTCCCGGTCTGCGCGTTAGTGGTACGTGCGTACGCGTTCCCGTTTTCACCGGTCACTCGCTCAGCATCGCTCTCGAATTCGAGCGTCCGATCTCGGTCGAGCGCGCCACCGAGCTTCTCGCGAAGGCACCCGGTGTTGAGCTGATGGACGTTCCGACGCCAATCGACGCCGCCGGCAAAGACCCGTGCTACGTCGGTCGCATCCGTAAGGACGAGTCGCTACCCGACGGCAACGGCCTGGTGCTGTTCGTCAGCAACGACAACCTGCGCAAAGGCGCCGCGCTAAACGCAATCCAAATCGCCGAGTTGCTGCTCTAGAAGCCTTCAGTCGAGTGTTTGCTGCCGCCGCGAGGGCTGTCGAGTGTTTGATGCCCGTGTGCAGGCACGAAACACTCGGGTCACGCACTAGAACGTGCGGATGGATCTAGCGCAGCTGCAAGACGTCATCCAGCGGACCTTTGGGGATCGCGACCGTGAGCGAGGGGTGCCGGCGAGCGTCGCTTGGCTCGCCGAAGAAGTCGGCGAACTCGCGCAGGCGGTTCGCAAGGGAAATCATGCACAACAGGTGCACGAGTTCGGTGACGTGTTGGCGTGGGTGGCGACACTCGCGAATCAGGTCGGTGTCGACCTTGCCGAAGCGGTCAACAGATACGAACACGGCTGCCCGCGGTGTTCCAAGCTGCCATGTGCCTGCGCACCTGCATGAAAGGATTGTGGTCGTGGCTACTTTCCGCATGATCGTGACGGACGTACCGACCTCCGTCGACTTCTATTCGAACCACCTCGGATTTGAGGTTCTCGAGCAGTACGGACCGGCAATGGCGATTCTGCAGCGCGACGACATGACGATCTGGCTGGCCGGTCCACCCGCTTCAGCGTCTCGTCCGATGCCCGATGGCGCGCAGCCCGTGCCGGGTGGTTGGAACCGGATTGTCGTGCCAGTCGACGACATTGCTGCGACCGTCGCACAACTACGAGCGAGCGGAGCGACGTTCCGCAACGAGATCGTCAGCGGACCCGGTGGACAGCAGATTCTGCTGTCGGATCCATCCGGCAACCTTGTCGAACTCTTTCAGTCGGGGTGAGAAGATTTGAACTTCCGGCCTCCACGTCCCGAACGTGGCGCGCTAACCAAGCTGCGCTACACCCCGTAGCGACTCGCCATGTTATCCGGCGGGTACTGGTTCCGACTCTGCCGTATCAACGACAGGGGTAGCAGTCTGTTCGGCAAGCGCCTGCTGCACCGCACGCTGCAGCGTGAGCACGTCGAACGGCTTCACTAACCAGGCGTTGGTCGCCGAGCGCTTGGCCAGGTGAATGTCGGCCTTTCGATCCAGCAACATCAGAATCTTGACGTCGGGGGCTTTGCCAGCGCTGGCGTCCAGCCGCAACGCCATCGTCGCGGCCATGCCACCCATCGAGCCGATCTGCAGGTCGAGAATGACTAGGTCGGGCTTGCGTTCGGCGACGATCGGCGAAACGTCGCGACCCTCGTGGCAAATCGTGAACGACGTGTCGGGTCCGCTGAGTGCAGACACGATGTCGTTGATGACGTAGTCGGCATCGGCTGCAACGAGGATGTGCACGCCACGAACGTTACCGGCTGGCTCGCCACTGAATCGAATGGCCGCCCGTCAATCGAAGAGCAGGCCGCGAATCGTGTTCAGCGAATCCAGCGAGTGCACATCCGTAGGCAGAGTCGGCACCCATGTGGTGTGCACCGCCTCGTCGGCTAGCAGTGCGTTTGCCTGGGTGCGCTCGGCGATCGCGGCGGCGTTCAGCTCGGCGAGGTTGTCGTACAGAGCCGCCGCATCGCGATCGTCGGAGCGAATGGCAGGTAGCTCTCCGAAAGTCGGTGTGCAGCGGTTGACGACGGTCGCTGCGACGGACAAGTTGCTGCGCTGCAGGCGATCGGCGAAGTAGCGCGCTTCCTCGATGGTGTCGGCGCGCGGAGACGCGACCAGCACGAACCGACTGACGTCGTCGTGCAGCAGAACCATGACGTCCTCAGCACGTTGCCGAAAGCCCGTCTCCATTCCCGCGAACGCCTGGAAGAAGGCAATCGCGTCGGCCAACGCAGCGCCGCCGACCACCTTTCCGATCGTGCGCAGGATCGGCTGCGCGGCGACATTGAGAACCTTCAACCCGCGACGCGTCGGCAACATCAGCACCTTGAACAGCGGGTGGTCGATGAACTTGGTCAGCGTGTTCGGTGCGTCGAGGAAGTCGAGCGCGTTCCGTGTTGGTGGCGTATCGATGATCACCAGATCGAAGCGCTCGTCGTCGTGCAGCGCGTGCAGTCGCTCGGCCGCCATGTATTCCTGCGTGCCGCTGAGCGAACCAGCAACGTTGCGATAGAAACCGTTCGCAAGAATGCGCTCCGCTTGTTCCGGCGTCGACGCATTCGCCCGCACCAAGCCGTCGAACGTGCTTGCGGTGTCGAGCATCAGTGCCCACAGCTCGCCCGGCCCATCGACGCTTAGTCGTACCGGTTCATTGCCCAAACCTCCGGGCACGCCGAGTGCGTCGGCAAGTCGCTTGGCAGGGTCGATCGTGGCGACAACCGCGCGGCGGCCGAGGCGCGCAGCCTGCAAGCCGAGGGCGGCGGCAACCGTCGTCTTGCCGACGCCACCTGATCCGCAGCACACGATTACCTGTGCGCTGCCAATGTGTTCGGCGAGGGTCGTCACGACGCGGCCGCCAGCAGAAGCGCGTCGGCGAGCTTCTCGATGTCGTCCGCTGTCAACTGCGAGCCGGCGATTAGTGGAAGTCGAAATTGAGGCAGCGCCAAGTCGTTGGCGAGGCGACTGCACTCCGCCGCGTGCAAGCCGCGGCGAGCGTTGCGAAACTCGGCGGCCTCACGCAGCGAGCTTCCGAAATCGGCTGCGGCCACTGGCAGCACGGCACCTTGGTCGACGCCGTTGACAACCAAGGGTCCGAGGTGAATTCCGACCCGATCTTCCAACGCGTACGCCGTTTCGACTGCCTCGTTGACCGGAGTGGTCTCGGGCAACGTGACCAGCACGACGTGGCAGCGCGCAGGGTCTGTCATCATCGCCGCCACCTCGCCCGCCTGCGTGTGCACGGGCCCGCCTCGAATGGTGTCCATCAGGCTGCGCGCCGACTGCAAGAACGAAATGGCGTGGCCAGCGGCTGGCCCGTCGACCACCACCAGGTCGTAATCACCGCTGAGCTCAAGCTGTTTGATTTTGCCGAGAACAACGATGTCGTCGATGCCCGGTGCTGCCGCCGCGACGACATCGATCACCCCGGTTTTGGCCAGTCGCTTGGCCACCCTGGAAAACCCGTGGGTATCGAGGTACTCGGCCAGCGCCGCGGTCGCCGACAGTTGCAGCACCTCGACCCCCGGTAACAAGCGCGCAAGCGCGGGTTTGCCGTCGAGTTCCACGACCAGCACACGCAACCCGTTGCGGATTGCCGCACGCGCCAATACCGCGGTTACCGTGGTCTTTCCGACACCACCCTTGCCCGCCACGATTGTCACCGTGGCGGTGGTGAGGAACTGCAGCGGATCCACTGTCTTCGGAGGCACTTGTGCGCAGGCTAGCGATTACCTTTCTCGTTGCCCCTCTCGCAGGTCTCGCTGGGCTTTCGCTACTCAGCACCGTTGCGTCGGCCGACGACGAAAGTGGTGCCACGCCTGCCGACGAACTGGCCCCGGTCGACGTCTTCGAAGTGACTGGCCTGCTCGATTCGGTGATGGTCGACGCCATCGAGGACGCGATCACAACCAGCGAAGACAACGGCTCGCAGGCACTGATTCTGCAGCTGAACACCGGCGGTGCGATCGTCAGCGACGAGCGCATGACGCAATTGCTTCAGCGAGTCGCCGATGCCGACGTTGCGATCGGCCTATGGGTCGGGCCCTCTCGTGATGCGCACACCTACGGCCGGCCAGCGCAACTTTTTGGCGTTGCCGATGTGACGGCGATGGTTGCCGGAACTCGCATTGGTCACACCGGCGAACTGTTGGTGCTGGATGGTGCCGAAGTCGACTTGGGTGCAAGCGCCGAGCAACTGCGCAACGGCACGATGTCGTTCTCGGAAGCTCGTCGGTTGGGCGTGTTGCGCCTCGACATCACCGACGAAGGCGTGCCAACCGTGCGCAGCATGGTGCTGGCGCTTGACGGTGTGGAGCTCGACGACGGCACTGTGCTGAACACCGTGGTGCAGGAGCTCAACGACGAAGGCCAATCGCAGAACGTGTCGACGCTCGTTCGCTTTTCCTCGCTCGGCTTGATCGACGAGCTCTTTCACACCGTCGCCAGTCCACCAATCGCGTTCCTCTTCTTCGTCATCGGACTCTGCCTGCTGATCTTTGAACTATTCACCGCCGGTGTTGGTATCGCCGGCTCCATTGGCCTCGTGCTCACCGTCCTTGGTAGCTACGGATTCGCTGAGCTGCCAACACGCCCCGGCGCGATCGCGTTGCTAGTGGCAGCGATGATTGCGTTCGCGATCGACGTGCAGGTCGGCATCCCACGACTATGGACTGGTGTGGGCACCACGCTGTTTGTGCTTGGTTCGTGGTTCCTCTTCGAGCCACTACCCGGCAACGACCTACGTCTCAGTTGGCTGACACTGTCGGTCGCCATCATCGGTGTGTTGCTGACGTTCGTCGTCGGCATGCCATCGATGGTTCGCACGCGATTCGCGACGCCGACAATTGGTCGCGACTGGATGATTGGCAGCAGCGGCCTTGCGGTCGGCGCCATCGACCCGGAAGGCGTCGCACAGGTCGGTTCTTCAAAGTGGAGAGCACGCACCAACCGAGCCACTCCGCTAGCTGCGGGTGCCGAGCTGCGCGTCGTCGCAATCGATGGCGTAACGCTTGAGGTCGAGCCAATGGAAGGCGCGGCCCGCGATTACCGCGAGCGTCGCGCCAAGTAATCGATGGTTGCTGTCTCAGTAGTCGAGCGCCGCACATTTGTGCAGGGCCGTCCGGCGGCGTACAGCGTCGCAGGCACAGGGATGCCGGTGCTGCTGCTGCACGGGTGGGCACTCGCGCACCACACCTACAAGGGCGTCATCGCAACCATCGCCGCCCAGGGGTGCCAGGTGATCGCTCCCGCGATGCCCGGTTTCGGTGGCACCCGAGATCTTCCCAGCGACGACTTCTCGATGCGCGGTTACGCACAATGGGTCGCCGATCTGCTTGACGCGCTCGAGATCGAAGAGTCGGCAGTTGTGCTCGGCCATTCGTTCGGTGGTGGCGTCGGGATCCGCCTCGCGTTCGATCACCGAGATCGCGTGCGCAGTCTCGTGTTGGTCAACTCAGTCGGCGGGTCGTCGTGGAAGCGCGGTAAGAAGTTGCGCAGTATTGCTGAACGGCCGTTGTGGGACTGGGGCCTTCACTTTCCGAGCGACGTCTGGCCGATCCGTCAAGCCACCCGTGTGTTGCCGGTGGTGCTGGAAGACTTCTTACCGAACCTCATGCGCAATCCGCGCGCCATCGCGCGCGTCGCCAATCTCGCGCGCCGAGCCGACATGCGCGTCGAGTTGGAAGCGCTGCGCGACGGGGGCCTGCCGATCAGCATCATCTGGGGCACGCGCGACGGCATCATCACTCGCGAATCGTTCGAAGCTCTGTGCGTCGCCTCCGGCGTGCAGGGAACCGTCGTTGAGGGCTCGCACAGTTGGTTACTCGCCGACCCGCAGAAGTTCGGGGAAGTGATTACCAACGACGTGCGTGTCGCGCAAGCGGCCCGCGAGTTGGAACAGCGGGCTCCAGTTGCGAAACGCAAGGGTCTTCGAAGAATCCAAAGCCTCGCCCGTCGCCGCCCTACCGAGTAGATGGCAGTTTTGGGCCCCCGATGCGGACATCGCCGCGGCGCCGAGTGACTCCGGTCGCATCGAGTTCGGCCGCGAGTGGCATTGCGTGTTTGCGAGTGTTGCCAAGTGCCTCTCGGAACTGGCTGACCGTGAACCCATCCGGGTGCGCTTGAAGTAGTTCCGCGGCAGCGCGACCTGCCGCCGCGACGGCTTGCGGATGGAAGTACAACCCTTCCCGTTCGACGACCAATCCGCGGCGAACCAACTCGCGTAGCTCTGCCTTGTCGACGCCAGTGGGATCGGGCGGTGCAAACCCGCCTGCTAGCAACTCGGCAACGAAAGGGTGGTCAGCGAGCGGGTCGCGCGCGCCGGCCGCACGAGCCCGCCCGTTCTCGATCGCTATGCCGTCCCGCGCGCTCACGGCCGCTAGCACGGCCCGTTCGCGATCGTCGAGCACTGCGATGTCGAGACCCAACTCGCCCGCGCTGGCGACGCGACCGCGCAACGCCTCCTCCACCTCTTGCAGCCGACTCGCCGCCACAACCCAGATACCCACCGTCGGCGCCCGCCGCTCGCCAGTTAACGCATCGAGGTCTTCGATCGTCAGCCAGCCGTGCTCGCGTATTACCCGGTCGACATCGCGATCTGGTTTCGCTCGCGAGGCAGGAAGTTTCGGTGCCACGTCGAGCACTTCGCCACCGCCGACGGTCTCGTCGCGACCTGATTCTCGTAGCACGAATCGATCTCCTGGCAACAGTGGCAGCGGTGTCGCGCCAGAGAGGTGCAATCGAACGAGTCCGGTATCGCCAGCTGCGATCGCCTCGCGACCCAACACTCGCAGCCGTACTTCAAGTTCTCCGGAACCGATGTACGCGAAGTACGCACCGCGGCGACTGACCGAGTGCGCGAGTGATGGCAGCACCGTCAGGCTGGCATCGAACCGGCTCGTCGGTCGCCATTGTGCGGCACGGACTACTGCGTCGCCGCGTGTTAACTGCGTGTGATCGACGCCAGTGAGGTTCAACGCCACTCGGTTGCCAGGGCCGATCGCGTCTCTTTGTTCGCCGTGGGATTGAATCCCACGCACGCGAACCGGGTAGCCACCAGCGTGCAACTGATCGTCGACTCGCAACGAGCCGTCGGTCAGGGTGCCGGTCACGACGGTGCCGCTGCCCTTCGCGGCGAAGACCCGATCGATCCACAGTCGCGGTCGCTCACGATCGGCAGCGGTCGGCGTGGTCGCCGCGAGCTCGACAAGCGCTGCGCGTAGCTCGTCGAGCCCAGTTCCAACGACGGAACTGACGGGAATGATCGGCGCGTCGGCGAGGAACGTTCCGGCGAGGTGATCACGCACATCGAGCGCTTGCAGCTCAGCGAAGTCGGGCTCGACGAGATCGGCCTTGGTGAGCACCACCAATCCATGACGCAAACCGAGCAACTGCAAGATGCGCAGGTGCTCTTCGCTCTGCGGCTTCCACCCCTCCGTCGCAGCGATCACGAACATGCACGCGTCCACTCCACCGACGCCGGCCAGCATGTTGCGTAGAAAGCGAACGTGCCCGGGAACGTCGATGAAGCTCACATCGTCCGTGTGCGCAAAGCCGAGGTCGATCGTCAGTCCGCGGCGACGTTCCTCCTCGAAGCGATCTGGGTTAACGCCTGTCAACGCTTGTACGAGCGACGACTTGCCGTGATCGACGTGGCCGGCAGTGGCTACGACACGCATGCGCGCAGCGCTTCGACGAGATGATGGTCGTCGGATGGATTGACGGTGCGAAGATCCAGCACGGTTGCGCCATCGCGACTGCGCGCAACGATCGGCGGTCGTGCCTGACGAAGTGCCGCAAGTCGGTCTCCGCTGACGCGCACTCCCACTGACGCAATGCCGGCGTTGGGTGCAGAGCCGGCACCGGGTGTTGCTTCGGTTGCGACGACCTCGCCTACGCCTGCTGCAGCCACCAGCTCGTGTGCGCGCACTGTCAGGTCGTTGATCGTGGTCGTCGCCATCTGCCAGAACGGCAGGGTGTCGACAACGGTGCGATCGAGGTACGCCAACGCAAGTTTCTGCAGAGCTAGCAACACGTGGGCGCCAGGTCGCAGAGCGCGAGCCAACGCGTGTTGCTGGCACACTCGCACTAAGTCGGCGCGACCAGCGATGACGCCGGCTTGCGGTCCGCCAAGCAACTTGTCGCCGCTGAAGGTCACGATCGCCGCGCCTTCGGCGAGGGTTTGGCGAGCCGCTGGTTCGTTCGCCAGCCAGGCGGGTGGCGGACCAGGCAGCCACGGACAATTGGAATCGATCAGTCCGCTGCCGATGTCCGCGACCACAGGTACCCCAAGCGTCGACAGCTGTTCCACCGAGGTCGCTTCCACGAAACCGTCGATGCGGTAGTTGCTCGGGTGCACTTTCAGCACAACCGCGACATCGGCGTCGCAGCGCTTCATCGCCTTCGAGTAATCGGCGAGGCGCGTGCGATTGGTAGTGCCGACGTCGACCAGGCGAGCAGCGCTTTGCTCCATCACCTCGGGTACGCGAAAGCCCCCACCGATCTCGACGCTTTCGCCGCGACTCACCAGCACGTCGCGCCCGTTGGCAAGCGCAGCAAGAACCAGCAGAACGGCGGCGGCATTGTTGTTGACCACCATCGCGGCCTCGGCACCGCACAACATCGCGAACAAGCCGCCAACTGCAGTTTGGCGAGACCCGCGTTCACCGGTCGCGAGATCGAATTCGACGTTCGTCGCCTGCGCTGGCGTCGCGACTTCGAATGGCGCACGTCCGAGATTGGTGTGCAACAGCACTCCGGTCGCGTTGATGACCGGGCCTAGCAGTGAGTCGCGAAACTGTTGTGCTCGCTGTTTGGCCGCGTCGGGCGAGTAGCCGTCTGGCCCAGCCGCGATCGCGCCGCGGGCCAATTCGACACATACCGCGTGAGGAAGGTCGCTCGCCATGGCCATCTCGCGTGCGAGCCGATCGACGCTCGGTGGCCGTTCAGGTTGACTCATCGCGGCGAGCGTACACTCGACAAAATCATGCTGGCTGTGCCGATCGTGCAACTTGATCCCGATCTGCCGTTACCCGCCTATGCGCACGTCGGCGATGCGGGGCTCGACCTGCATGCTCGCGAGAGCGCGGTCGTCACGGCCGGTGGCGGTCGCTTGTTGATGCCCACCGGGATCAGCATCGCCATTCCACTCGGCTATGCGGGCTTCGTGCTGCCACGAAGTGGCAATGCGTTGCGCCACGGCCTGACGGTTGCCAACGCGCCGGGACTAATCGATGCTGCGTATCGAGGTGAGATCAAAGTCATCCTGCTCAACACTGACCCCGACGAGCAGTTCCAGATCAACCGCGGCGATCGTATCGCGCAGCTCGTCGTGCAACGAGTAGAAGTGGTCGACTGGCAGATTGTGCAACAACTCGACGGCGACGATCGCGGCGGCGGCTTCGGGCACTCTGGTCGGTAAAGACCGCCGCTAGGAATCACTTCCAGGCGAACACAGGCTGCTCTAGTTCGTTCACTCGGCGCCCGACTTGGCCTTCCATCGCGACCCATCGGAATTGCAGCATCACCGCACCCGTTGGCGCGTGCAGCAGATTGCGACCGATCGGCAATTGCACGACTGGTCGCTCGCTCTCGGGAATGTTGACGTAGCGAGGCGAGTCGTCTCGCTGCAACTGATGCAAACCGATGCGATGCACGAAGGCCACCTCGGCCGGGTCGGGGTATAACTCCTGGTCGCCGTCGACCCACAACACCACCGGCGTGATGACGAACCCTGATCGCGTCACGTAGTCGTCGAGCCGGCCAAGCACTGCCTCCGGTGCCAGGGTGAGACCCAATTCCTCCTCGAGTTCGCGTCGCGCCGTCTCCTCTGCCGACTCGCCAGGGTCAACGCGGCCGCCGGGAAGCGCGAACTGACCGCCATGTTTGCGAAGCGTCGTCGCGCGCAGACACAACAGAAAGGCGGCGCCACCGGAGATG
>JBEBGL010000033.1:0-14859 GCA_040081465.1 Ilumatobacteraceae bacterium
GCAACGATGAGTGCTTCGTTGAGCAGTCGCTCAATACGAACAGGCGTGTAACCGGCGGTCAGATCCGAAACGAGCGACGCAGAAACCGACAGTTCGTGGTTCTTGCGTGCGAGGTAGTACTCGGCGATCTCTTGGCGGTCGTTGCGTGGCGGGAGGTCGAAGTGAATCGTGCGATCAAAGCGTCCCGGGCGCATTAGAGCGGGGTCGAGATCGGCAGCGCGGTTTGTCGCTGCAAGCACCAGCACGTTTGCCTCGCGAGTCGCTGGTCGTTTGATTGCCAACCTGCCAGGCAGCACTCGGTTCAGTTGATCCGCGACGCGCCCGGCCAACTTCCGACGCGTTGACGGCAAACCGAAACTCTGCATTTGCACGAGCAACTCGAACACGACACTCGCAGCGCCATCGCGGCTATTGCCGACCCCAGTTCCAGATCGAGCTGCACCAATCGCATCGAAGTCATCGATGAAACCGATCGCACCACCCTTAGCTCGCGCCGCTCGACGCAATGCTTTGAAGTAGTTGCGCAACTTGCGGTTGGTCTGGCCGACGAACATCGATTGAAACGCATTCGCCGAAACGGAGAAGAACGGCACACCAGCCTCGGCCGCTAATGCCTTGGCGAGATACGTCTTACCAGTGCCGGTCGGGCCTTCTAACAAAACGCCTCGGCGCGCCGAACCACCCATCTGTTGGCGAAACGTGACGTGGTTGAGGAACAGGTTCAACGTGTCGCTGACGTCGCGCTTGGTTGTCGACGCGCCGACCACATCGCTGAGGCGCACCTGCACGTCCTCTGCGCGCAACACGGTGTGGGGCGAGCGGCCAACGACGACATACGCCGCGACAGCCAACAAAACCAAAGCGGCAATACCGACGATGACGGCTGCAACCTCGGGATGGTCACTCACAATCACGGGGATTCCAAGCTGCAGTTGTGACACGTTCATCCTCGCCGACCCCCTAGTTGCGGGCATCGTAGCACCGATCTCACGTAGAGTGCCAGCCAACTACTCTCAGCGTTCAGTCATTCGCCACCTGCGAGAGCGGTTAACGAAGCCTTGAAAGCCTGCGCAAAGCGAGCGAACGTCGTCAACTGTCGTGATCGGGCCGTTGGCGATCGCGTTTGCGTTCACCGGCAGCTCGTTTGTCGCGCAGGCGAGTTTCGCGAGCCGCACGGCTTGGGCGGGTGCGCGCGCGTGGCGGGGGCGGCGGAGCGGACGCTTCGTCGAAGCGCTCGAGCGCCTCGGCCCAAGCCAGTTGTCGGTTGCGCCATTGCGATCGCGATCGGGCCGATGTCGCGGTGACGGTCGCGCCAAGCGCCCCGGTAACCCTCTCGATCAATACCTGCGGTAGTCCCGTCGACGCGACCTCGATCGTGATGGTCACAGCCGAGTCGGTGGTGTTGGCATGTTGCCCACCGGGACCTCCACTGCGCGTCGCCGACCAACTGACCGCCCCGACTGCAATTCGATGGCCGCGCCCGGTGACGTAATACCCGTCGACTGGTTCCTGCGACGCCGCCGGCATTACGTGTCTTGCTGCATGGTCGCCCACAGCCCATGCTCGTGCAGCTTGAACACGTCGATCTCCGCCTTCTCGCGAGCACCGCTGCTGACGACTGCCCGACCCTTGTGATGCACGTCGAGCATTAGTTCGGTGGCCTTCTCGAGGCTGTAGCCGAACACCTTCTGGAACACGAAGGTGACGTAGCTCATCAGGTTGATCGGGTCGTTCCAGACCAACACGATCCACGGTCGATCGGCGGAAAGTTCTTCTCCAATATCTGGCTGGTCGACCTCGACCGGGGCAACTGTGGGCATTACCTCACAAGGTACCCGTACGATGGCGCCCCATGGCTGTCGGTTCCCGCCCGCTCGTTCCCTCCCGGTTGGCGCCGGGCGGTGTGGCGCATGGCGGACGTCGCACACCAACCTCGCGCGCCGGTGGCTTTGTTGCGCTCACCAAGCCGCGCATCATCGAGCTGCTGCTCATCACGACTGTTCCGACGATGGTGCTTGCCGCCGGCGAATGGCCGCGCACGTCGTTGGTGTTGGTCACGTTGCTCGGCGGCACGCTCGCTGCCGGTGGGGCCAACGCGATCAACATGGTGGTCGACCGCGATATCGATGCTCTGATGCCGCGTACTCAAGGTCGTCCGCTTGTGACTGGGTTGGTTAAGCCGCGCGAGGCGATGGTCTTCGCGCTCACGCTGGAAGCCGTCGCGTTCGCAGTGCTTTGGCGCTGGGCGAACCTGTTGTCGGCAGTCCTCGCGTTGTCGGCGACGCTGTTCTACGTCTTCGTTTACACACTTTGGCTCAAGCGCACGAGCACTCAAAACATCGTCATCGGTGGGGCAGCGGGTGCAGTTCCGGTGCTGGTTGGCTGGTCGGCCGTTCAGAACAACGTGGCGTGGGCTCCTGTACTTCTCTTCGTCGTGATGTTCCTTTGGACGCCGCCGCACTTCTGGGCGTTGGCAATCCGCTACGCCGACGATTACCGCGCGGCGAACGTGCCGATGCTGCCCGCAGTTGCCTCGCTGGAGGTAACCGTCAGGTCGATGGTGCGCTACACCGCGCTGATGGTGGCCGGCACGATCGCGCTCTGGCCGGTCGCCGAACTTGGTGCGCTCTACGGCGTGGCGGCCGTGGTGCTCGGGGCGCTCTTCTTGTGGGGGACCATCGACCTCGGCCGCAATCCGACGGCGGCGCGTTCGATGCGGGTTTTCGCGTACAGCATCACCTACGTGACCCTTTTATTCGGTGCGATGACAGCCGATGTGCTGATCCGCTCGCCGCACTGAGGATTTCCGTTCCGCCGAGGCCTGCAGGGTAATGTCGACCCTGTCGCGCGCCCCGCACGAAATGAGTCTTTTGCCTATGACCACAATCGACACCACCGCGAGTAGTGCCCCAACTTCGGGCACCGGTCTTGCGTGCGTTGCCGAGTGGCTCACCACCACTGATCACAAACGAATTGGTCGTCTCTACCTCGGCGGTGGCGCGCTCGGGCTTCTGTCGGCAGTCGTCGTGGCAGTTCTGCTGGGCGTCGAGCGCATCTCCACAACAAGCGAGCTACTCGAGATCAACTCGCTCTCGCAGTTGTTCGCCTTCGAACGCTTTGGGCTTACCTATCTCGCGTTAGCTCCGCTGATGATTGGTGTCGCGTTGGCAATCGTGCCGCTCCAACTTGGTGCTCGCTCGCTTGCGTTCCCTCGCGTAGCGGCTGCCGGATTCTGGCTGTGGCTCGTCGGCGCGGTGTTGGCGGTGTATTCGATTCTGAACAACGGCGGTCCCAACGGTGGCAACCCGCGTTTCGTCGAGTTGTTCAACGTGTCGGCGCTTCTTGTGCTTGCGGGACTTATTGCCGGTGTGGTGTGCCTGGTCACCAGCATCCTCACGACCCGCGCCCCCGGCATGAACATGCGTCGCATTCCGTACTTCTCGTGGTCGGTACTGATCGCATCGCTCGCGCTGTCGATCGCGCTTCCGGTTGTTGCAGGCGACCTTCTGTTCACATGGATCGCGTATCGCTATCCGTCGCCCGAGAACGTGCTTAGCAGCAGTCGCGCGATCAACGACTGGGTCGGCTTCGGGTTTAGCCAACCGACGACATTGCTATTCGTGATTCCTGTGCTTGGCTTCTTCGCAGAGACAGCGGCCACCGCCTCCGGTCGCCGTCTAGTCCCACGTGGCGTTCTGTTCGGGGCGATCGGTCTCGTTGGTACTGCAGTGTTCGCGACAGTCGTGCAGACGCCGGTCACGCTGCGTCCCGCGTTCTCGGCACTCGACCTCGGCGACAAGTTGGCCGACCTGGCGCCGTTCGCGTTGGTGCACGGCTTGCCGTTGCTCGGTGCGTTCGTCGCAGTCGCGCTCGTTGCGAAGGCGCTTGCAACGCGGCCGAAGCTGCAGGCACCGCTCTTCTTTGGCCTCTTCGCCGCGCTGCTGTTCTTGTCGGCGGCAGCAGCGAGTGCGCTGCTACATGTTGGCGATGCAGCGCTGGGCGGAACGACATTTGAGGAAGGCAACTGGTTGACGGTGGTCTTCGCTGGTGTGATCGCCGCGATGGGTGCGGTCGTGTATTGGGGCCCGAAGTGGTGGGGTCGCGAAATGTCGAACAAGGCTGTGCTGCCGCTTGCGTTGCTGGTGTTCCTTGGCGCCGAACTGGCTGCGCTGCCACTGATGGTCGCAGGCTTCGCCGATCAGCCTGGCGCAGTTTTCCCGTCGGTCAACGCCGACTCGAATGCCATCGTCGCTTTCGACTACGCCGGTAACCCGAGTCTTTGGAACACGCTCAGCACCGTCGGGCTGGCGCTTGCGACACTCGCAGTGCTCGCGTTCGTTGCGCTCGCGGTGCGTTCGTTCCGCGGCGATGCAAACGCAGCTAGCGATCCGTGGGAAGGCCAGACGCTCGAGTGGGCCGCCACCTCGCCGGCTCCCGCCGACAACTTCCCGGTCGTGCACATTGTCTCGTCGGCCGAACCCTTGCTCGACCTCCGCATCTCGGATCGGAGTGGACGCTGATGCTTGCTCTTCCCGCAGCTCCAGCGCCGGCACCTCGTCGGCAACTGCTCGTCGGTACGGCAGTCGTGTGCGCGGCGCTGACCGCGTTGCTTGGCGGCATGTTTGCGCTGTACGTACGTCTGCGTGATGAATCGCTGGCGGCCAGCGGCCATTGGTTGCCCGAGGGCGTATCCGTTCCGATGGTGCCAGCCAACGTGATGCTGTGCGCGATATTGCCGATCGCAATTTTCGCGCAGTGGGCGGTCTATTCGGCGAAGCGCGGCGACCGGGTTCACGCGGGTCTGGCGCTGTGGCTTGTTGCGCTGCTCGCTGTCGCGATGATCAATGCGCAGGCCAACATTTACGCACGCATGAATGTGCCAGCTACGGGTGGCACGTTCAACACGATGTTCTACGCGCTCACTGGCCTGATGGTCGCGCTGCTGGTTTCCGGTGCACTGTTCAGTGCCATCACCGCATTCCGCTACCTCGGCGGTCGCACCGCTGATCGCGAGCTTGTAACGGCACACGCCCTTTATTGGTACTTCCTCAGCTTCGCTTTCTCGATGCTGTGGTTCGTGATCTACGTGACGAAGTAACGGAGAGCAATGTTCACTACCGGATCGAAGATGTTCTTGGGTGCGACGACGCTTTCTGTCGTCGCGTCTGTCGTCTTTGCCGCGTCGAATGGTGGTGCAACCGGCCTGATCGGCACGATCGGCCTGGTGACGGCGGCGACGATCTTCGCCTTCCTCGCGTCGATCAACCTGTTCACGCGCGACGGCAATACGCCCAGCATGCAGCAGGGCATCGAGAACACGTCGTCCGCGGCGCAGCCACCGGTTGGCAGCAGCATGTGGCCGTTGATTGCCGCCGTCGGTCTTGGTGGCTTGGTCGTCGGCGCAGTCAGCAAGCCGGTCGTCTTCAAGGTTGCCGTCGTCGTGTTGCTCGCTGCGATCGTCGAATGGATGGTGCAGGGCTGGAGCGAACGCGCAAGCGCTGACCACACTTACAACGCCAGCCTGCGCAGTCGCATGATGAACTCGCTCGAGTTCCCGATTCTGGCGACGATCGGTGGTGCTGCGGTTGTGTATGCGTTCTCACGCGTGATGCTGACCGCCACGCCCGAGGCGGGCCTGTGGATCTTCATCGCGATCGGTGCGCTCGTGGTCACCGGCGGGTTCCTTTTCGCCAACGGGCAAATGACTTCCAAGCGCACGATGGCCGCGGTGTGCGCAGTCAGTGCAGTCGCACTGATGGGTGTCGGTGTCGCTTCCGCGTTGCAAGGCCAGCGCAGCATCCATCCGCACCCCACGATCGACGACGCCAGTCAAAAGGCGCTCTGCTTGGAAGGTGGCGAGGAAGAGGTCGACGAGCATGCGTCGCAAGATGTGTCGCTAAAGAGCAGCGTCGTCGCCAACGTTTCCTTGCAGGACGATCACGACCTGGTTGCGTTCATTAACGGCTATCCGAACGTCGAGTATCACGAGATCACCGTGCCGCGCAGCACTCACCTCGCGGTTCTATTCCACAACGAAACTGACGAACCGCAACGCCTGACCGGCCGGTTCGGTTCCTTCCCCAACGAGCCGGAAGCCGTGTCTTGCACCACTGCGGTCGAGCCCGGCCAGACTGCATACCTCGGGTTCGAAATTCCCAAGACCAATGCCGCTAGCAGCACCCCCCTCGAGTTCATCGTTCCCGGTGTCGAAGGCGCAACTATCAAGATCGTGGTGCCCTGATATGAAGCTCAGTTCCAGTCGGCTCGCAGGCGTAGCGGTCGCGGTCACAGCACTTTTGGCCGGTTGCGCGGAGGACGCGCCACAAGACACGTTCAAGCCAGCGGGGCCGGAAGCTCGCACCATCGACGACCTGCAGCGACCCCTCTTCTACATCGCTGGTGTTGTGGGCCTGATCGTGTTCGCGGCGATTGGCTACTCGATTATCCGGTACAAAGACCGTGGGCAAGAGATGCCCGAGCAGACACACGGCAAGACCTGGTTGGAAATTCTGCTGACAATCATTCCCGCGGTCATCCTCGTCGGCGTTGGCATCCCGACAGTTGCTGCAGTGTTCGAGCTCGACGAGAAAGACAATGAGTGCGTAGTCAACGTCACTGGTCAGCAGTGGTGGTGGGAGTACGACTACTCAGGTGTGTGCGGCGGCGTCGAGATCACCGAACCGATCGTCACAAGCGGCGAGCTCGTCATTCCCGCTGGCACTCCGGTGCTGCTGCGCATCACCAGTCGCGATGTCATTCACAGTTTCTGGATTCCAGCGCTGAATGGCAAGCGCGACGCTGTTCCTGGCCGCTTGCAAACTTTGCGACTCGAGGCCGACGAGCCGGGCATTTACGTGGGGCAGTGCACCGAGTTCTGCGGACTGAGCCATGCGCGCATGCGCCAAGCTGCGGTCGCGCTCAGCAAGGCCGACTTCCAGACGTGGGTCGACAATCAGCTCGAGGCCTACGCCGACAACGCACCCGCGGCTGATTCGCTCGCTGCCAAAGGCCAAAGCACGTTCATCAATCAGTGCGCCCGCTGCCACCAGATCAACGATCTGCTTGCGTCCGACGGCACGCCGGTGCTCGCCGAGCCCGACCTTTATGTGGTCGCGGGTGCTGCACCAAACCTGACAAACCTGATGACGCGCACTGCAATCGCTGGCTGGACGTTCGACCTGCTGACCGAGGAATGTCGCGAGCAGTTGTGGGATGCGCCACCGGAAGAGTTCGGTGACTTGTACCTGCAAGGCGTTTGGATGAACACCGCCGCCGATGCCGCCAAGCCCGTGTGCTTCGACGAAGCGACACTGCGCGACTGGTTGCGCGATCCGACGGCGATGAAGCCGATGTTCGCCGACCCGAACAATCTCGATTCGACGGGCGGCCTCACTCGCGGGATGCCTAACCTGAATCTCACTGAAGATCAGATCGACGAACTGATCGCCTATCTACTCGAGCGGAACTAAGGGATATCTGAGATGACCACCCTCGAACTTCGTTCCGGCAACGATCCGGCACCGGTCACGCCGACCGCAGCGCTCGGCATCTTCCGTCGACCCGTTGCGACCACCGGCTGGAAGTCGTGGGTCTTCACCGTCGATCACAAGAAGCTCGGCATCATGTACGGCGCCGTCGCGATGTTCTTCTTCTTGCTCGGCGGCGTCGAAGCGCTGTTCATTCGGTTGCAACTCGCTGCGCCCGACAACACGGTGCTCAGTGCTGGTCTCTACAACGAGATGTTCACGATGCACGCCACGACGATGGTGTTCTTGTTCGTGATGCCGATGGCGGCAGCGTTCGCCAACTACTTCTTGCCGTTACAAGTCGGCGCACGCGACGTTGCGTTCCCGCGCATGAATGCGCTCGGCTTCTGGCTGTTCCTGTTCGGTGGCCTCTTCTTGAACTCGTCGTGGTTCCTTGGTGGCGCGCCCGACGGCGGTTGGTTCATGTACTCGCCGAACTCGAGCGGTCTGTTCTCGCCAAGCCATGGCGTCGACTTCTGGGTGCTCGGTCTGCAGATCACGGGTATCGCCTCGCTGGTCGGCGCCATCAACCTGATTGTCACCGTCATCAACATGCGTGCACCGGGCATGACTCTCATGCGCTTGCCGGTCTTCGCCTGGATGCAGTTGGTCGTGCAGTTCCTGCTGCTGTTCGCGATTCCGGTCATCACCGTCGCATTGTTCTTGCTCAGCTTCCAGCGCAACTTCGGTGCGTCGTTCTTCGATGTCGAGCAAGGTGCCGACCCACTGCTCTGGCAGCACTTGTTCTGGATCTTCGGCCACCCCGAGGTGTACATCCTGATCCTGCCTAGCTTCGGCATCATCTCGGAAGTGCTACCGACGTTCGCGCGCAAGCCGCTGTTCGGCTACAAGTTCGTCGTCTTCTCTGGTGCCGCCATCGGATTCGTTGGTTGGGGAGTGTGGGCGCACCACATGTTTGCCAGCGGTCTCGGGCCGGTCAGTGTCGCGGTCTTCTCGGTTTCGACGATGTTGATCGCGATTCCAACCGGCGTGAAGATCTGTAACTGGACGCTCACGCTGTGGGGCGGCAAGTTGTGGTTTACGACCGCGATGAACTTCGCGGTTGCTGTGATCGTGCTGTTCACCATCGGCGGTTTGTCTGGTGTTACCCACGCCGCGGCGCCGGCCGACACGCAACAGACCGACACGTATCACATCGTCGCCCACTTCCATTACGTGATCGTCGGCGGCGGCGTGATGGGTCTGTTCGCTGGCTTCTATTACTGGTGGCCAAAGATGTTCGGCAAGATGCTCAGCGAGAAGCTGGGTAAGTGGAACTTCTGGCTGATGTTCATTGGCGTCAACCTCACGTTCGCGCCGATGCACATTCTCGGCATGCAGGGCCAACCGCGCCGAATGGTGGTGTGGCCCGAGAAGCTGACCGGCGACGGATACTTCGATCTTGGGTTCTGGAACCGAGTTGCGTCGTTCGGCTCGTTCTTTATCGCGACCGGCGTGTTGTTGTTCGTGATCAACGTGTTCCGTACGGCGCGCAAGGGTGAGAAGGCGCCACTCGATCCGTGGGATGCACGCACGCTCGAGTGGATGACCGCCAGTCCGCCGAAGGAGCACAACTTCGACGCGATTCCGACGGTGCACGCGCTCGACGAGTTCTTCCATCGCAAGTACGAAGAGGTCGATACCCCCGAGGGTGTTCGGCTACGCAAGGTCAAGAGCGCGGAAGAGGTCTACGCCGAGTTGAACGTCACACCCGACGCGCACATGCACTTGCCGTCGCCGTCGTACTGGCCGATCGTGCTGGCCTTCGCCCTGCCGGTGATTGCGTATGGCGTGATCTTCAACATCACGTTGTCGATCGTCGGCGCGCTGATCCTGCTGCTCGCATCGTTCGGCTGGGTGCTCGAGCCTTCTGTCGCGGGTCCCGAGGAATTCGATCCGCCAACTACGCCGCCCGCCGATGGCGATGGCACGACGAAGGAGTTGGCTTCCGTTGGCTGACACAGCAGTTCACGAATCTCACGCACCGACCCATGCTCCCGGGCACGGCACCACCACGGGGCTCAGCAACAACAAGCTGGCCATGTGGATGTTCCTTGGCAGCGAGTGCCTGCTGTTCGGCGGTTTGATCAGCACTTACATGCTGTACCGCGGCCGCCACGCTGGCGACCCCGGCCCGGCGCAGGTGTTCGACATTCCGCTGACGTCGGTGAGCAGCTTCATCCTGCTGATGAGTTCGCTGACGATGGTGCTCGCCGTGAATGCGGCCAAGGCAAAGGACGACCGCAACACAAAGTTGTGGCTGACCGTTACCGCGTTGCTGGGCTCGCTGTTCGTCGGTGGCCAGGTGTACGAGTTCACCGCCTTCTATAAAGAGGGCCTCGGCTTCACGACAAGCTTGTTCGCAAGCAGCTTCTATTCGCTGACCGGTTTCCACGGCGTGCACGTCAGCGTCGGCGTGATGATGTTGCTTGCGCTCGTGGCGATCATTTCGCGCAACAAGGTCACCGGCGACAAGGCTGAAGCGGTCGAGATGATCGGTCTGTACTGGCACTTTGTCGACGTCGTCTGGGTTGTCATCTTCACTCTCGTCTACCTGATTCCGGCCTGAGGTCAATGATGAACGAACACGCCGAACACGCAGTGCACGAAGAGGCTCACGATCACCCGACCAACCGCTACTTCATCTATACGGCGTTGGTGCTGGCGGTCTTCACTGCGCTAGAGACTTCGACCTATTGGATCGACTTCGGTTCGTTCGCAACGCCGCTACTGCTCATTCTGATGACGATCAAGTTCTTCGTGATCTTGCTCGTCTTCATGCACCTGAAGTACGACAGCAAACTGTTCGGCGTGATGTTCTACATCGGTCTTGTGCTCGCGCTTGGCGTGTACATCGCCGCTCTCGCCACTTTCCAGTTCTTCGCGTGACCTGATGTTGGCCGCCGCTCCGTTCGCGGATCCGTGGCGCTTCCAGCTCAACGTTGAGGTTTACGTGCTGGTTGCCTTTCTAATTGGTGCGTACGTCTACGTGGTGCGCGTGATCGGCCCTGCTGCCGTACGCGACGGTGCGCCGGTCGTCACTCGTCGCAACATCGTTTGCTTCACCGGCGCGATGGTGTTGTTGTTCGCCGCCAGCACGTGGCCGATCCACCAAATCGGTGAGGAGTACCTCTACAGCGCGCACATGTTGCAGCACATGATGCTGAGCTACCTGATGCCGCCACTGGTGTTGCTGGCGACTCCCGAGTGGTTGCTGCGGGTACTGGTCGGCGAGGGCAGGTTCTATCGTGCCGTCCGCTTCGCATCGCGGCCGGTCATTGCCGGTGTTGCGTTCAACATCGTGGTGATGGTCACCCACATCCCAGGCCTCGTGAACGCCTCTACGACCAACGGCGCGCTGCACTATGGGCTGCACCTGCTGGTCGTCACGTCGGCCGTGTTGATGTGGATGCCGGTCGTTGGTCCGTTCCACGAGTTCCACATGGGCTACGCCGGCAAGATGATCTACCTCTTCCTGATGAGCGTGGTGCCAACGGTGCCCGCGGGGTGGCTGACATTCGCGGAGGGCGCGGTCTACTCGCACTACGGCGATCAGCCGGTGCGAGTGTGGGGCCTCAGCGCCACCCACGATCAACAACTCGCCGGTGCGGTAATGAAGTTGGCTGGCGGCATGTACCTGTGGGCAATCGTGATCTTCATGTTCTTCAACCGCTTCGCCAAGGGAAGACGCGAAGAGAACACCTACCGTCGCGTCCCGGTAACTACTGGGTCTTGACGCAAACGCCTCGGGTAGCGTGACGGCGTGATCGACGTCCGACTTCTGCGCACCGATCCCGATGGAGTGCGTGCCAGCTTGGCGCGACGGCGCGCTCCGGAAGTGCTGACTCAGCTCGATCGTGCCATCGAGGTCGACGTAGCGCTGCGTGCGATCCAGGCGAAGCGCGATGCACTGCGCGCTGAGGTCAACGAAGTCTCCAAGCAAGTAGCGACCAAGCGGCGCGATGGCGATGCAGCTGGGGCAGAGTCGTTGCAGGCGCAGAGCAGATCGCTTGGCGAGCAAGAGAAAGTGCTCGCTGACGAGCTGGATGTGGTGCAGGGTGAGCTGCACGACCTATTGCTGCGTATCCCGAACTTGTTGCATCCGGACGCGCCAGAGGGTGCCGATGATTCCGAGAACCCAGTCATCAAGGGGCCGTTCTTGCCGGCCGACTTCGCCGATCACCAGCGAGTGCCACATTGGGAAACGGCGGCGGCCTTGGGCATCCTCGACAACGAGCGCGCAACCAAGATCAGCGGCGCGATGTTTGCGATGCAGCGTGGCGCTGGGGCGACTCTGTCCCGCGCGCTGTGCCAGTACGCGCTCGATTCCAACGCCGACGCGTTCGAAGAGATTCGGCCGCCGTCGCTTGTAACGACGGCGACGCTGACGGCGACGGGGCAGCTACCCAAGTTCGCCGACGATGCGTATGCGATCGAGCGTGACGATCTGTGGTGCATCCCGACAGCGGAGGTGCCACTGACCTCGCTGTACGCCGGTGAGGTGCTCGACGAAGCGCAGTTGCCGATCCGCATGATGGCGTATTCGCCCTGCTACCGACGCGAGGCCGGCTCGGCGGGTCGCGACACGCGCGGCATGCTGCGCGTGCACGAGTTCGACAAGGTCGAGATCCTCGCCGTGTCGACTCCCGATCAAGCGCCAGCACTGCTGATCGAGTTACGTGACCGCGCGGAGAAGCTGATCGGCGGCCTCGGTCTGCCGTATCGCGTCATCGAGATCTGCACTGGCGACCTTGGCCAGAGCCACCACCGCAGTTTCGACCTCGAGGTCTACGCGCCCGGTTGCGACAAGTGGCTGGAAGTCAGCTCCGTCAGTTGGTTCAGCGACTATCAGGCGCGCCGTGCCGACATCCGCTTCCGCAAGGCTGGCGAAAAGGGAACACTTGTCGCCAACACTTTGAACGGCTCGGCGTTGGCCGTCCCCCGCGTGTGGGCCTCGATTCTCGAGAACTTCCGGCTCGCCGACGGCTCGGTCGAGATTCCGAAGGCGTTGCACCCGTACATGCGCGGTATGACGGTCATCCGACCGCGATGAGCGATCTGTCTTCGCGACGGTTTGAGTACGAAACAGCGGGACTTGACGTAGCCGAAGTCGCCGCCGACCCGATCGAGCAATGGCAGCGTTGGTATTCGGAAGCCGCGGCAGCGGATTGCACCGAGCCGAACGCGTTTGTGCTCTCGACGATCGACGCCGACAGCTGGCCGCAGTCGCGTTACCTGCTCGTGCGCGGTGCCGATAAGCGCGGGTTCTCCTTCTTCACGAACTACGAGTCGGCGAAGAGCCACCAGCTCGCTGAGACGGGTCGCGCGTCAATGCTGTTCACGTGGCTGCAGCTGCATCGTCAGGTGCGCGTCGTGGGTGACGTCGAACGATTGCCAGAGCAAGAGAGTGACGAGTACTTCGCGTCGCGACCGCGCGAATCGCAGATCGGCGCTTGGTCGTCGCCGCAATCACAGCCGATACCCGATCGGCAATGGCTGGAGCAACGCGTCGAGCAGATGGCTGCGACGTTCGGCGACGGGCCGATCACGCGGCCGACGTTCTGGGGCGGGTGGTTGTTACGGCCGCGGCTGTTCGAGTTCTGGCAGGGTCGGCCGAGTCGGCTGCACGATCGCGTTCAGTACACACCGTCGAACGACGGCTGGCAGCTCAGTCGCCTGGCGCCGTAGTCCAGCTGTTCGCGGCCGCGACGAGAGCGTCAATCAGCGCTTCGCTGTGCGGGACAAGTCCCGGACCTTGCCAGTCGTTCCAGATCGGGCTGACACCACGCACACGCGGCGGTAGCTCGATCTGCACACCTTGCTGGCGCGGGAGGTTCACCGGGTTGCGCGCGTGCAGACCACGAAGCTCGCTCGGCATTGCATCGACGTCGGTCTCGATTCGATAGTCGGGAAGCTGCGGGCGCAAGTGCGCAGCGACGTGTTCGGCCAGCGGACGGTTCTGGCCGCCGAGCAGCAAGGTCGTCCAGTAGCCGTGCCGCCCGAAGCCGTGAATTGTGATGACCGCGTCAACGTGTTCAACAAAGCCGGCGAGCACGTCGGACTCGTCGGGGGACACTAGGTGCGACGAAACGTGCCAGTTGAGATCGGGTGGCTGCAGAACCCCGTAGTAGCTGGCGCCGCTGCGTTCGGCCGCACGAGAGGCGATCACGTCGGTCAGCGCCTCCAACGAACCGCCGTGGTACGCCATGAAGCCGAGGCGACCCCGTAACTCGCAAACCTCATGCACGTTGTCGCTGTCGAGTAGTTCGCGAAACGGCCGAGCGCTCATTCCACTGGCTGCTGTTTGGTGCGCTCGCGCAATAGGGCGTACGCCACTCCACACGCTACGGCGCCACCTAGGACCCAAGCGGCGAGTTGCCAATGGTCGTTCAGCCACGCTTGAACATCGAGTTGAACACTTTCGACGGCGTCGGTGATCGGGTCGCCATCGCCTTGCACGTCGCGCTTCCAGAAGTACCAGAGCAAGTAGAGGCCCGAGAGGAAGACAAACGCACCCGACACCATCTCGACGTACTGCATCTTCGCTCGCAACCAACGGACGAAGCCGAGGTTGGCGGTCGCGAGCGCAAGTGTGAGTGAGATAACAACGAGCGCCATCCCGGCCGCGTAAGCGAGAACGTTGGCGACGCCGGCCCAGTAGCCGTCGCGTTCACCGGTTTGGAACAGCGTGGCGATGAACAACGGCAGCGTGCATCCGATCGAGGCGACGGCGTAGGCGATGCCGTAGAGGAACATCGTTCGCAGAGTTTGATCGCGTTCGCCGATATCGACTCGCGGCGTCGTGACCGGCAACTTGAAGCCGAACAGGATCGCGATGCCGAGGATTACGAACAGCACGCCGATCACGAGCGTTGCGTACTTGGCGTTCTCAAGTAGCGAGTAGGTCCAGTACTGCGTGGCGGCACCGATCGCGAAGAACACGACGAAGAATCCGGCCGACACTGCGATGCCGACCTTCAAGGCCCGGCTGATCGGCGCGCGCTGCGCTGCCGGATCGTTGGCGTTGACCCCGAGGAAGTACATCAGGTAAGTCGGTAGCAGCACGAAGCCGCACGGGTTGATCGACGCGATTAAGCCACGAATGAAACTGAGCGACAGGTTCACAGCAGGTCACCCTCGATGTAAGCGGCTAGTTGCGCCTCATCGAGCAGGCCCGTCTGGCGCACGATCCGGCCAGTCGCGTCGATGAACAGCGTGACAGGAAATGCAGCGACACCCATGTCGTTGATGAACTCGCCAGTGCCGTCGTAGAGCAGTTCGTATTGCACGCCGCGATCACGAGCGAAGCTCTCCTCGCGATCGCTAGCCGGCA
>JBEBGL010000034.1:0-14648 GCA_040081465.1 Ilumatobacteraceae bacterium
TACGTCGATTTTCTTTGGCACAAGTCCGTCGGTCGTACCGACGTGTTCTGGGGCGTGTTCGGCGCCAAGATGACGATGTTCGCGATGTTCGCTGGCACTTTCATCGCCATCGCGGTCGTTAACTTGGTGATCGCCGATCGGCTTGCGCCGAGTTCATTTGCCGCCAACACCCATCCACTCGTTGAGCGTTTCCACGAGTTCTTTGGCCACCGACTGCGCATAGTGCGGTTCGGGATCGCGATCTTCGTGGGGCTGCTCTTCGCGGCTCCGGCGATCGGCCGCTGGCAGGACTGGTTGATGTTCCGCAACAGCAAGTCGTTCGGAGTTAACGACCCACACTTCGGTAACGATGTCGGCTTCTATCTCTTCAAGCTGCCGTTCATCACGTTTGTTCTCGACTGGCTATTCATCGCCGTCGTGTTCATCACGCTGTTGGTTATCGCGACGCACGTTCTATCTGGCGGCATTGTGTTGCAGCCTCCGCGCCCAAAGGTGCGCCGCGCTACCAAGGCGCACGTGGCTGTGTTGTTGGCAGTTCTCGCTGTGTTGAAGGCAGGCGACTATTGGGTCACGCGTTACGAGCTGACGACCGCCAACCGTGGTGCGGTACGCGGCGTGACGTATGCGGTCGACAACGCACAGTTGCCAGCGGTCTTGCTGCTGGTTTTGATCGCGCTGCTCACTGGTGCACTCTTCCTCAGCACGCTGAAGACCGACAAGTGGCGCCCGGCGGTTGTGGCATCGGGCCTGTGGGCGATCGTCGCGCTTGTGGGTGGCGTCATCTATCCGGCAACCATTCAGTCGTTGGTCGTGAACCCGAACCAACGCGACAAGGAAGCGCAATACATCGCGTACAACATCACGGCCACGCGTGAGGCGCTCGGCATCGCGGATGTGACGGTCGAGTCGGTCGAGTTCGACGCGCTGACGCGCAACGATGTCGCCGACAACGTGGCGGCGCTGACCGATGTTCGAAAAATCAAGCCCGATCAGAAAATGGTCACCCGGTACCGCACCGACAAGGGCCAGCCGGGCCAGACCATTAACGATCTCGACCCCGATCGCTACATGGTTGACGGCGTGCTGCGGCAAGTGATTGTTGGTGCTAGCGAACTCGACCTCGGTCAGGTTGGTAACAAGTCGTGGCAGGGCACGCACCTGATCAACACGCACGGCTGCGGATTGGTGATGTCGTCGGCGAGCCAGGTTGAGGCCGATGGCAACCCTGCCTACCGCGACGACATTGTGACGTTGGATCGGCCCGAGTTGTACTTCAGTCCTGGGCTTGGCGGGTACTCGATCGTCAACACGTCGGTCGTCGAGACGCCATGTCAGGGTGCCGAAAAGGCTGAATACGAAGGCGAATACGGCGTGCCATTGTCATCAACGCTGCGCCGTTTCGCGTTCGCACTGACCGAGTTGGACTACAACCTGATCGGCTCGAGCGCGATCACCGACGAATCGCAACTCCTCATGCTGCGCAACCCGCGCGAGCGTGTTCAGGCGTTGGCGCCGTTCTTGTCCTTTGACGGAGACCCGTACCCCGTAGCAATCGACGGCCGAGTGCTGTGGGTGATCGATGGTTACACCACCAGCAACCGTTACCCGTATGGCCAGAACGCAGACCAGTCGCAACTCGATTCTGGCGCTGGACTGAAGCGGTCGCTGAACTATGTGCGCAACAGTGTGAAGGCTGTCGTCGACGCGTACGACGGTTCGGTGACCCTGTACGTGTTCGACGAGAACGATCCGGTGCTGCAGGTGTGGCGTTCGGTGTTCCCCGACTTGTTCACGCCGCGTAGCGAGATGCCCGAAGCTTTGGTTGATCACTTGCGCTATCCGGAAGAACTGTTCCGTCTACAAACTGCGGCGTACGCGAAGTATCGACTCGATGCCTCTGCGTTCTTTGATCGCGACGGCGCTTGGTCGGTTGCTCTCGCGGCGACAGACCAGCCACCACAGCGTGGCGCGACCGACGTAACGACCGACACGACGACTGAAACGGAAACCGCCGAGGAAGACGCCGGCACCGACAGCTTCGCCACCGAGACCTCCGCCGACCGGTTCATCCCGTATTACGCGATGTTCCATCCGAATGGCGACGAAGAATCGTCGTTCCGCATCTTCCGTCCCTACCAGCCCTTCAGCGTTAAGAACGAACGACGCGAGATGATCTCGTACATGACAGCGACCGCCGACGGTCGGTTGGTCGCGTACGAGGTTGGTGGCGTCGCGCCGGAAGGTCCGTACGTAGTGGGTGCCAACATTTCCAGCGACAGTGAGTTCGCTCCGGTGATCACCGGGCTCGGGCTCGCAGGATCGCGTGTGTTCTTCGGCGACCTGCAGATGATTCCCATAGCCGACGGCTTGTTGTGGGCGCGCCCGGTTTACGTCGAGTCAGAGTCGGCGGGTCAACCACAGGTCCGCCTAGTCGTCGCGTACTACAACGGCGAGGTCGGCTTCGGTGAGTCGTTGGGCGAAGCGCTCGGTCAGTTGTTCCCCGGCCTGAACATCGACCTTGGCGACGTTGTCGGCGTCGCGGCCACTCCGACCGACCCAAGTACGCCGCCCGACGATGCAACCGCTGCGGAGCTGCTTGCGCAGGCCGACGAGTTGTTCGAAGACGCGGAGCAAGCATTGCAAGACGGAGACCTTGGTGAGTACCAAGACAAGGTCGAAGCAGCGAGAGAGCTAGTGCAGCGAGCCCTCGAGTTACTAGAGGACTAGTTCAAGACTTAGTGCGGCGTACGTGTTCCGCGAGGGTTGCCAGATCTTGGCGGAACGCGATTTCGTAGCGGGCTTGTTCGGCGGCAAGTTTGACCTGCGCGTTCTGTAGCTCGCTTAACAACTCGGCGCTGATGTGGCCGTAGCCGTTGCCGTTACTCGAAGCACCGTTGCCGTTGCTGGCTCCGTTGCTGTGGCCGTTGCCGTTCGCACTTCCGTTTGAACTTGCTCGTTCGCCGAAGCCATCGAGGTCGCGGCCCAGTTCGCTGAGCTGATTGGTCAGCTCGGTGCTCACCGCGCTAATCCGGTGCTCGATAGCGCTCAATTGCTCGACGGTCTGCCGGGCGCGCGCCTCACTGCTTTCCATTCGCTCGGCCAACACTTCGACGCGGTACGTCAGCGCTTGAACGTCGTCGCGGAGCGTGCCGTCGTCGTTGGTAGTTGGGGCAGGAGAGGCATGTGTCGATCCGCTCGACAACTCGCCGATGCGATCTTTCAAGCTGCTCAACTGTGCGCCGACCTCGGCTTGCGCTGTGACCCGAGCGTTCAGTTGTGCCAACTGTCCGGCGAGAGAATCGATCGTGCCAACGCGCTCACTCATGTCGTCGAGTCGTGCTGCCGTCTCGGGGTCGGTGCCGTTGGCGACAAGCGTCGACGGGGGAGGTGGCGCAGGCTCCGCGATCTTCGCGGCCAAGTCGCCGATCAACATTTCAAGTTCGCTAAGTCGCGTTGGGTCGGCAGCGGCATCGATGCGCGCTTCTAGTTCAACCAATCGATTCGCGTCAGGAACGGCCTCGATGCGGCTCATCAACTCTTCGACGCGAGCACTAAGGCTGGGGTCGGGTCGGTGGGCGTCCACCATCAGCGTTAGGGCATCGAGACGCGCCACCAGCATTGGGTCGGGGTCAACCGGCGCAGACATCACTGGCGGCGCAGAAGGAGCCGCGGCGAACGGATTCGGCGCTGGTTGAGGAGCGTTCGCTACCGCGGCTGCGGCCGCCATGGCTTTCTCGGCCGCAGTCTCGGCGGTCGCCGACGCAGCTGCTGCCGCTGCTGCTACCGCGCCGAGCTGTGCTTCGAACTCGTCGATGCGGTGGCGCACCTCGCCGTCGATTCGGCCGTCGCCGTCCTCGTGCGCTGGCCGTGCCATCGCGTTGCCCGCGTCGAGCGCAGCCAACCGAGTTTCCACGATTGCTTTCGACTGCTCGCTGGCTTCGAGACGCGCCCGCAAATCGACCATCTCGAACCGCAGCGCGATGAAGTCGGCGGGATCGACGACGCCCCTGATGAGACCCTTCTCCTGCTTTGCTGGTTTCGGCGCCTTCGGGGGCTTGGGCGGCTTCCCTGGTTTGGCGGCCTTGGGTGCTTTGCCCGGCTTGGGTTGCGTGGCGGGTCGCGCCGGTGCCGCCGTCTGCGGCTTCTTGCGGAACAGTCCCATGGTTTCTCCACTACGCCAGTTTGTATAACGACTCGGTTTACGATCTGAATCGTCGCCCTCTACCGTACTCCGGAGAGGCAACGGATTAGAGGTAGCTCTGTGGCTTATAACCAGCTCGGTCGCGTCGTGCACGACGCCGACGCGCACATCATGGAGCCGCCGACGTGGCTACGCGATCATGCCGACAGCGCGATCCGCGATCGCATTGAGCCGCTGGATCTCGGCGGCGGCAACGAGTTGCGTCAGACAGGTGCCGTAGACGAGCAGTTGGCCGATCTCGACCGTGCGTTCGCACGGTTGACCGACCGCCATCGCAGCGATGCGTACCGCGCGGTCGAGGCCGACGAAATCATGTCGCGCAAGAACTTCGCGGCTACCGGGTCGTTTCTCTCCGACGACAGGTCGCGTGCCCTCGACCTGCTGGGAATGAACAGCCAACTTCTGTTCAACACGTTCCACAACAGCCGGCTGTATCGGTGGGAGCGCGAGGGCGACATGGATTTCGCGTACGGAACGGCTCGCGCACACAACCGCGGGATGATCGAGTTCTGCTCGGTCGATAAGCGACTGTTGCCGACGTGCTACGTGCCGCTTGTCGATTTCGAGTTGGCGGCCGCGATGGCGCGCGAGGCGATCGACATGGGGGCGGCCGCGCTGTTAGTCGCGAGCGGCTGCCCTGCTGGCCACTCGCCGTCACACCGCTCGCTCGACCCGGTCTGGGCATGCGCGCAGGATGCCGACGTGCCGATCGTGTTCCACGTTGGTGGCACCGGCGATCTCATCGATCGCAACTACTTCCTCAACGGCTTGCCGATCCCACCCGACTTCCACGGCGGCGAAGAGAACTTCCGCTCGGTCGACTACATGGCGATTCCATTCCCACCAATGCAGACGCTGGCGACGATGTTGTTCGACGGCGTTTTCGATCGCTTTCCGCGCTTGCGTATTGGTGTTATCGAGCAGGGTGCAGTCTGGGTGCCGAGTTGGATGCGACAGATGGAGAGCGCGTTCGAAGCCTTCGTGAAGCACGAAGAGCGCGTGCGTTCGTTGCAGATGCGACCGAGCGACTATGTGCGTCGGCAGATGAAGTTCACGCCGTATCCCACGGAAGATGTCGGCTGGATAATTCAGCAGGCCGGGGCCGAGACGGTGCTGTTCAGCACCGATTACCCGCACGTCGAAGGTGGCCGACGACCGATCGAGCGATTTGAGGCCAGCCTCGGCGATGCGAGCGAGGCCGTGCGTCAAGCCTTCTACTGCGACAACTTCCTGCAGCTAATGGGCAAGCAGGCAAGTCACCTGATTAGCGCAGCCGCGTAGCTACAGCTTCTGAATCAGGGTGACGCCGTCACCCATGGGAATGATCACGCAACGAACCCGCGCGTCGGCGGCGATCATCTTGTTGAACGCGACCAGCGCAACCGTGTGCTCATCTTCGTCTGTCGAGTCGAGCACGCGGCGCGACCACAGTGTGTTGTCGACCAGGATCACGCCGCCCGAGCGCATCAGTGGCAACAGCGCCTCGAAGTAGTTGGGGTAGTTGACCTTGTCGGCGTCGATGAACGCGAGGTCGAATTTCGTGTCGGCAGGCAGCGCGGCGATTGTCTCGAGCGCTGGCGCAATTCGCAAGTCGATGCGGTCGGCAACGCCGGCCAACTTCCAGTGCTCGCGCGCGATGGCTGTCCATTCCTCGCTGACGTCGCAGCAGATCAACTTGCCGGTCGGCCCGATTCCACGAGCGATGCTGAGCGCCGAGTAGCCGGTAAATGTGCCGATCTCGATTGCGTTGCGCGCGCCCATGCTGCTGGCGAGGATCTCGAAGAAGGTTCCTTGGTCGCCACCGATCTGCATGCGGCTAGCGCTACCAGTGCGCTCTTCAGTGGTGGTCATCAGCTTGAGTTGCACATCGTCGGGTCGTTGAGAGTGCGCGGAGATGTAGTCGGCCAACTCTTGGTCGACGACGTCTGCTCGTGAGGTAGGCACCGCTACTTCTTGTCGTTCAGGAACACGATCGGAATGTCGCGCTCGGTTCGCTTCTGGTAGCCCGCGTAGCCCTTGTAGGCATCGACGATCTGCGGCCACAGCTCGGCTTTTTCGGCTGCGGTCGCGACGGTTGCAACCATCGTCTTGGACTGACCTTTCCACTCAACTTGCACTTCGGGCTTGGCCACGAGGTTGAGGTACCAAGCGGGGTGCGTATCTTCGCCACCCTTCGACGCGACGATGACGAGCTTGTCGCCGACTTGAACCGGCGAAGTCAGCATGATCGTGCGTGCCTCGCCGCTCTTACGGCCGGTGGTGGTGAGTTTGAGCACTGGCATCCCGCCGACCTTCTGACCGAGTTTGCCAAAGCTGACGGTCAGTAGAGCTTTGTGGATGACGTTCATGGTCTTTAACTGCAGGTCACTAGGCATGCGCGAACTCTACCCGTGCTCGTAAAGTCTTCGTTCATGGCGCAGCGCTCAGGTGATGGCTTCTTGCGCTGCTCGGACGGCAACATGCGTTGGGGAGTGTTCGGCGCAGCCGGTGTCGTATTCATGCTGCGGCGCAACGGCGAGCCGACACTTGTGATGTTGCAGCGACGATCTGCCTGGGCGCACGAAGGTGGCACGTGGAGTTGCGCCGGCGGAGCAATCGACGAAGGTGAGACTCCGTTTGAAGCGGCGTTGCGCGAGGCAAGCGAGGAAGTAGGCGAGATCCCGACTCACTCAGCCGTGATCGGCGAGTACGTGTTCGCACCTGCCAGCGACTGGTCGTACACGACCGTCGTGTTGGAGGTCGACGAGTTGTTCGGCGGCTCGGTGAACTTCGAGACCGACGAAGTCGCATGGGTGCCCGTGCATCTAGTCGACACGCTGACGTTGCATGCTGGCTTCGCCGCAGCGTGGCCGCACCTGCGGGCGATCGTCGCCGGTGCCGAGAGTTGAAGGTGTAGCCAGCACCACAAGCGAGGGTGAGTTGCCCACCTTGCCGGGTCGCGGCCGACGAAGTTGACTGGGGCGGTGATGTCGGGGTTTGTCCTTAGTACTGCGCGCGGGCAACTGCGGCGCCAACGCCTTTCGTACTTTGGTTTGGCGATGGTCGTGGCTCTCGGCGGCGGAGCAGCGCTCGGAGCCGCGATCGCCGCGGACCGTACAGATACCGCCTACCGCGAATACGTCAACGGATCCGAAGTGGCCGAGCTTGTGGTCAACCCCAGCCTGTCGTCGGTCGCGATGACCGCGGCAATCAAGGGATTCGACGGCGTTGAGTCAGTCCACACCAGCTTTCTGCTCTCAGCAATCATCGGAGACATCGAGTCCGGCGTGATGGGTGAGCTGGGAACTGAGGAGGCGTGGCTGCAGGTGATCGGTTCCCCCGACGGCCGCTTTCTCGATGTCGATCGGCCAGCGGTGACGAGTGGACGCTTGCCGACTGGCGACCATGAGGTCTTCGTTAGCCACGAGGTACGACCGTTGCTTGAAGAGAGAGTCGGTCGTCGGCTCTCGGTTGGCGACACCTTCGAGATCTCGTTCTTCTGGTCTGGGCTGTTCGTGGGCGAAATGGATTACTCCCAAACCGTTTCGTCCATCGGCATCGAGTCACTTCGCATCTCAGGTTTCGGCGTACTTCCCGACGAAACTCTGCCCGAGGAACTGTTTCCACGCCAGCGCCTAATGGTCAGCACCGATGTCGCTCGCAAGTACAGCTGTACGGCCGACTTCAACTCCGAGATGACAGACGAAGAAGCTATGGCGGCGGCCTTCCCCCAAAACTGTTCGGCGCTCTATACGTACTTCTCGATGCAGCTTGATGACCGGCCTGGCACGGCGGCAGCCATTCGTGAGCAGTTCGCGGCTGCTTCCGACGCGTTGTCCAGCCAGGTGCCAGCGTTCGTCGCCGAGCAAGGCGCGGGGTACTACTACATCTCGCAAGTGCGCGCCGATCTCGATGCAGCAGTAGAGCGCGCCGTCCGACCAACCGTCGTGACGCTCAACCTGTTCGCGATCATCGCCTTGTTCGCAACCGTCGCCGTCTTCGGAGTCGCCGTCGCGCGCGTTGGCCGTCGCGGCGAAGTTGAGTCTCGACGCCTGATGGAGTTGGGAGCGACGACACTCCAACGGTTGGTGGCAGCAGTGATTCCAGCGGTGGTTGCGATCGCGCTCGGGATTGTGGGAGCTGTTGCGATTGGCGCGCTGTTGTCGCCGATTGGGCCTTTAGGCAGTGTCAGATCGCTGGCCTCATCGCATGGCATCAGCACTCCCATTTGGCTGGTGCTAGCGGTAGTGACACCATTCGCCGCTGGGCTGGCTGTAATGGCCGCCTTCGTCGCACTTTCGATGGTTCGTAGAACGTGGCGTATCGGCAATCAGCAATCGCGCAAACCGACGCGACTGTCGTTGGCAATTTCTGCACTTCGCCGCCCGTCGTTGACTACCGGAACTAACGCGGCGCTCGATCTTCGGCGTCCGGGAACCGCAGCCGCGATCGTCGGCTGCGTTGTTGCAGTTGCATGTGTTGGTGGTGCACTGATCTTTGACAGCAACGTACGCACGCTCGTAGAAGATCCCGTCGAGTACGGCTGGCCATGGGATGCGGCGGCGGTGATTGGCGCTGGCTACGGCGGTGCTAACCCCGCGACGATCGCGGAAAGCTTGGACGACGTCGCCGACGTGGAGGGCTACGAGGTTTACGGGATGGACCCATCGACTCAGTTCGATGGTCGGGGAGTGCCGGTGATTTACGGCTTCCCGAACTTCGATCCGCCACAGTTCCCCATCGTGAGCGGCCGCGCAGCGCGTTCACCGAACGAAGCCGTGCTCGGTAGCAACACGGCCGAACGACTTGGCATAGAAATCGGTGACCTTGCCTCGCTGAAGTCGACAACCTTCTCCGATCGGGAAGTAGTGATTGTTGGAACGGCCGTGCTGCCCTCGATTGGCCCGTTCGTCTCCGACCGAGCAGGGCTCGGCGATGGAGCGTTCGTGATGCTCGACGCGCCGGCCGAGTTGGGTCAGGGTGGGTTTGTCGGTATCCACCTGAGCAGCGGAGCGAATGTCGACGCGTTCTTCGACGGCGTCGGTAACGATGCGTTGGCAAGCTGGAGCGACGTTTATGAGCCGCCATTGGTTCTTCAGGACTCGGCGCGCTCACCGGAGATCATCAACGTCACCGAGTTGCGCTCGGCGCCACTGCTGCTCATCCGATTGCTGGCGCTCGCGTTGTTCGGAGGGTTCGCATTGTCGATTGTCGTGTCTGTGCGCGATCGTCAGCGCGAGCTGGCCATTCTGCGCGTGCTGGGGTTCCGCGACTCGAACCTGCGGGCGTCGGTGCGCTGGCAAGCATTCATGATGATGCTCGCCGGCCTCATCATCGGCGTTCCGGTCGGCATTGTCGTCGGCCGGACGGCGTGGAAAGCGTTTGCCGATCAACTCGGCGTCGTGCCGCGGGCGTCGATCCCGATGTGGGTTCTTGTCGCGACGGTCGTCGGATCAATAGTGCTGGCGATGCTCGCGGCCATCATTCCAGCTCGTTCGGTGACGCGCACCAAGAGCGGGCTTGTATTGCGTCGCTCCTGATCAACGGCGCCCACCTCACTGAAATAGCTGGGCTTCGCTGACGACCGATCGGTAGCGTTGTCGTTGCTGTGAGCAACCACCCCTTCCGTCCGCTGCGCCATCGGGGCGTGCGGTTGTGGCTTGGCGCATCAATGGTCAGCGACGTCGGCACATGGGTGCAACTGATTGTCGTCGGCAGCCTCATCGCTGCCGACACGGGCTCGGCAATTCAAACGGGTCTAGTCGCGCTTGCCACGTTCATGCCGCAGGGAATTGCGGCACCCGTTGGCGGCTTACTCGCCGATCGTTTCGACCGGCGCAAGGTCTTCGCATGCGCACTGCTCGGACAAGCCACGATCACAACCGCGCTCGCGGTCGTGCTGGGCCTCGGCGTGCGTACGCCAATGGTTCTAACGCTGCTGATTCTGTTGGGTAGTGCCGCCGGTTCGCTCGGCTCACCTAGTTCGGCGGCGATGCAGCCCGATCTCGTGCCGCCCGACGAGTTGATGGCGATGATCTCGCTCGGCGTTTACTCGTGGAACGGCGGGCGCATCATCGGGCCACTACTCGGTTCTGTGTTGGTGCTAACGGTTGGCCCGGCGTGGACGATCGGTTTCAACGCCTTCAGTTTCGTGGTGATGGCAATCGCCGTAGCCCTACTGCGGCGACCGTTCCGTCCGCACGGCGCCGACGACGTCGATAGCAGTGTGCGGCAACGACTTCTCACAGGGCTGCGCACAGTGCGCACGAACGCCGGCTGCCTTCACGGCATCGTGCTGTTGGTTTTGTTCAACCTCACGTTGGTGCCGTTCATGGGTCTGATTCCCATCTACGTGAAGGCCGAGTACGACGGCGGCACATCGATGGCTGGCGCCGTCGCCTCTGCGCAGGGCGTTGGCGCGATCATCGGGGGCGTGTTGGTGACGTGGCTGGCCGCACGCCGACCGCGCAGCTCAATCCTCAATGGCGTGCAGTTTCTGATGGCCGCTGCGCTGCTCGCCTACGCGTTGGCGCCGACGGTCGAGTCGCTGGTCGTTAGCGCCGCACTGCTCGGCGGCTGTGTAGCGGCAATGTTCATCATGATGTCGTCGATCATCCAGCGCGATGCGCCACCGAGTGGCCGCGGACGCGTGATGGCCGTGATGCAAGCTTCGATGGGAATCTCGTACGGAGTCGGTCTGCTGTTCGTCGGCTCGCTCGGCGACCTGATCAACCTGCACGTCGCGTTCAGCATCGGTGCCGCGCTCACGCTGGTCTCGTTCGGTTTGCTGACGCGTCGCTCACGCAATTGGCGCGCGGCCATCGACGGTTCTGCGCCGGAAGCGATCGAACCTGCCGCGGTGCAAGAGTTGACCATCGCCGCTGGCGACTAGCTCCGCATTCAGCCCCGTACTTCGGCGAAAAGTTCCAACTGCGTGTGTTTCGCGATTGCATCGAAGTCGCGATCGGCATGGATCAGGTCGAGATCGGATCGAATCGCAACGGTGGCGATTAGGCAGTCGGTGAGCGATCGAACTGTCTCGCCCGCGCGCCGGCAGCGGCGGTAGATGGCTGCGGCTTCCTCGTAGTCGGCAAGTCCGTCGATCGCAACAAACTCGCAACGAGATAGCAGGCTTCGAAGCTGTGCCGCGTGCGACTCGTCGCGGCCACCGGCGAGTACTTCCATCACGACAACGTCGGTCGTGTGAAGTGGACGTTCCGACTCGATCAAGTGACGAACTTGCTTGTGCGTCTTGCTCCCCGTTGCACGGAAGTATTCGACCCATGCCGAGGTGTCGACCAAGGTCATTCGGTGACCGCGGCCCGGCTTGCACGAAGCTCGCCGAGTTCGGCGTCCCAGCCGGTGCCTTCCATAGCGAGAGCCTCCTGCCGCGTCATGGTGTCGCCAACCAGGCGCCTGAGGGCGAAATCGACTGCGGCTCGCCGCGTGGGCAAGCCGTACCGCCGCATCGCTTCGGTCACCAGTTCCTCATCGAGTTCCAGGTTCGTCCGGGCCATACCGACACAATACACAGCTATGTGCATTGATACACCTAGATGTGTACACGGACCGGATGGTTCAGAAAACGACCACGCGCCCGCTGCGTGCTGCAGCGGGCGCGTGTTAAGGGAGGACTTACGTACGGCGAACGTCAGCTGACGCTGGTCGTTTCGATTGCCTCAGGTGCCACCTCGCGCTGGCCTACTTCGACCTTGCGCGGCTTGGCCTGCTCGGCCACCGGGATGCGAACCGTCAGCACACCGTCGTGCAGGTCGGCTTCCAAGTGCTGTAGGTCGAGCCCGTCGCCGAGTTGAATCTGGCGGCGGAAGGTGCCGCGATAGCGCTCGCCGAAGTAGGCCTGGTCGCCCTCCTGGCGTTGCCAGCCGCGCTCAGCGGCGATGGTCAGAACGTTGCGCTCGACTGTGATGTCGAGGCTGTCCGCCTTCACGCCTGGGAGATCGATGTGCACCCACACGTCGTTGCCGCGCCGGAAGGCGTCCATCGGCATGACGCCAGCAGCGTTCGCTTGGCGGCTCGACAACCTGTTGAAGAGCGTGTCGAAGTCACGGAACGGATCTGTCTGGATCAACATTTTCAACTCTCCTTGTCTGCTTTGCCCTATCTTCTCGTTGCCTCCGCTGTCCGGAGGCGATCAACATAATAGCCGTGGTTATGTTGAGTGTCAACAGGGGATTATGTTGACACTTTGCAGCATTGTTTGGCATGATTGCCCATGTGGCAGCGACGTCGGCGCGTCGGAGAGACGAAGCACTGCAAGTAGGTCTCGTTGAGGCGTGGCTAAACAGCCAATCCTCGCCAAACACTCTCGCCGCCTATCGCGCCGACATTGCGAAGTTCGGCACGTGGTGTGCGAGCCGAGGGTCGATTGCGTTGCGAGCAGACGCGACGACTTTGGTCGCGTTTCAAGTTGCGCGCGAAGCCGCTGGCGATAGCCCGTCAACGCTGCGTCGCCGATGGTCGGCGCTGTCGTCGTTCTACGACTTCGCGGTAATCAATGAAGCGACGAGTACTAACCCGGTGCATGGCGCAACTCGCCCGAGAGTTGGTGTCGGCAACCCGAGCCCAACCGCCCAACTATCGGCCAGCGCAGTCGATAGTTACCGCGCCATTGCGGCATCCCTCGACCCGCGACTCGAAGTGCTGGTCGGGCTGCTGGTCTCCGACGGGCTGAAACTAGGTGAAGCGCTCGCGCTCAACGTCGACGATGTCAGTGGACGATCGCCCAAGACCGTGATCACCATCCGCCGCCGCGGCCAGGTACAGAAGATCACCTTGGATGCAGACACTGCTCGAGCGGTTCGTCGATGTGTTGGCTCGCGGCGCGAAGGCCCGTTGCTGGCTAGTGAACGCGCAACATCGGGATCGGAGCGCCCTCGGCTCACGCGCTTTGGTGCGGATCACCTGATCAGACAGCTCAGCAATGAGGACGGGAAAAGGGTGACGGCTAACGAGCTGCGCCGCTTTCATATCTCGACAAGCAACGACCAAGCGGACGACCTCGACGATGTTCGCGTACGGGCCGGGCTGGCCGACGTGCGGAGCGTGCGCCGCTATCTAGTCGCAACGACCTAGTTGGTCGCAGCGATTAGATAGCAGGAACGACCGACTAGCTAGTCGAAGGATGGGTCCGACGTCGACGCGAAATGATCGCCGCGCCAACTCCTCCTGCGACAAGGATTGTCGCAAGCGTTAGGAGCCCGAGACCTGATCCGGTGATTGGGAAGTCGGGGAACGCGACGATCGTTGTTGTCGTTGTCGGTGGAATCGTCGTGGTAGTCGTTGCTGGCGCAGCAGGAACTACGGGGACTGCCGGAACGGTAGGACCTGCGCCAGGGGTGGTTACAGCGGGTGATCCAGTGGGCGGTGCACACGAACCAGGCGTAAACGAGTTGCTGTCCAACGTCACCGCGCCGGTACGGGCGAGCGCACGGCCGCGCACACTGACGCCTGTTGTGACGGTGATCGATGCTTGGGCAAGGATCGTTCCAACGAACGCCGATCCGGTGCCGAGCGTGGCGGAACTGCCCACGACCCAGTGGACGCGGCAGCCCTGTGCTCCGTTGATCAGCGACACGACACTGCTCGAGCCGGTAGTCAGCGTTGAGTTTGTTTGGAAAATGAAGACGGCGTCGGTGTTGCCACCCGCGTCGAGAACCAGCGTGCCGTTGAGGCTGAGGGCGCCCTTGCCGCCAGCAGCGTAGACGCCCGATCCGAGAACTTGGCCGCCGAGATCGGCGGGGACGGTGCCAGTGAGTGCTCTACCCGCCGCATCGAAGTATGCGGAAGTGAGACTGTTTTGCGCGTCCTGGGCGCGGGTGTTCGCGACATCGATGACGGCCGGCGGCGTTACGACACCCGGTGGGAAGCCGGTGACTGAGGTGCCCGGGGATAGGCCGAGACTGCGCGCGAGAATGGTTGCGCCGGTGTTGGTAACGGTGGAGGCACCAAGTACGGAGTACTTGCCAGCGGCACCGGTCTGCACGTTGTCTGTTATGGCGGCAGCTCGGGCGGTTGGGGTAGTGCTTGTCATCATGAGCGCCGCAGGGGCGGCGATGCATGCAACGATCAGAGCGAATCTTGGAAATCTCATGGCGATCCCTTTGGGTTAGTTCCCGGGGGACGTCCCACGCAGTCCTCTGGCAATTGTGGCTTCTATATACCCATCGGGATCTGCGACTAAACCCCAAAGCGGTCACAAGTCACAACCGCTCAGTCGTAGTTGTTAACCATACGAACACTGGCCGCCAGCATCAGAAGCATCGAGCCCGCCACGACGCCAAAGCCCTTGGCGAGTGAATCGGCTTCGAAACCTTCGAGAATCAGCGACCGTGCGGCCTCCATCACGTAAGTCACAGGGTTGATAGTCGCGGCTATCTCCATCGGTCGCGTGAGTTGATCGCGCGGCACGAAGTTCGGCGTGAGAAACAGCAACGGGAAGAAGATCATG
>JBEBGL010000035.1:0-14360 GCA_040081465.1 Ilumatobacteraceae bacterium
CCAGGGTCAACGCGGCCGCCGGGAAGCGCGAACTGACCGCCATGTTTGCGAAGCGTCGTCGCGCGCAGACACAACAGAAAGGCGGCGCCACCGGAGATGTGGTTCATTGACCCGTCGAATCCGCGCAAATCGCCGGGCACATTGGCCATCTCACGAACCGTTGCGTCGGACGGCGCCATCGGCGGCGCATTGATCCCTTCCTCCTGACTATCGACAATCACCACAGCTACCGCGGCGCGCCGATGCTCGCTGTCAGGAGCTGCAAGCAGCTCGTGAGCTGCAAGGTTGCGTGCCAGCCGATCGCGCAGCGCTGGCTCGTGTTTGATCATCGACACAACCCTATTCTGGCGGCATGGATTTGTCGGTGGCCGTAACGCCGCTCTACTTCGGTTCGATGGCGTTGGAACACCGCGCGCTGCAGCGTCGTGTGCTCGACGCCGACTCGGTCGAGTCGCCGGCGGCGAACTACACCAAGCCCGACACGACCGCCAGCTTGGGAATGGGTGTGCTCAGCCTGACGACGCCGATCACAATGGCGCTCGTGCGCTACGCGATTCCGCGGCGCGGCGCGAAGGGTCGCGTCGGCCGCATCGTCGTCGGCGTGGCAGCAGCGAGCGCGGTGGCGACGACAATCGCCGACGTCGTGGCTGCGCGCGCCGATGTCGCGACCGCCGCCGGTCGGCGCGTGAAGGCGCGCGCACGCAAAGTCGCCGAGATCGGGGGAGTCGCTGCGATCGCAAGCGCGGGCTTGGTCGCCAGTGCTTCCGCATCGTTCTTCACCGGTGCCAAGCGGCAATGGGCGAAGGGGCAGAAGCGCGACCTAGGCAACGGCGTCGTCGGCTGGACGGCGGCGATGGTCGGCTGGGATCTCGTCTACTACTGGAATCATCGTCTGATGCACGAGGTCCGTGCGCTTTGGGCCATTCATGTTCCGCACCACAGCAGCGAGCATTACAACCTGTCGACCGCATTGCGTCAACCCGTGGCCGGAGCGTTCGGCGTGTTCGTTCCTTACGGCGCACTCGCCCGCTTGGGTGTGCGTCCGAACCTGATCGAGACATCGCGCGCACTGAACCTGATTTACCAGTACTGGATTCACACCGACACAGTGCGTTCGATCGGCCCGATGGAACCGGCGCTCAACACGCCCTCGCATCACCGTGTTCATCACGGCAGCAACAAGCGCTACCTCGATCGCAACCACGGTGGCATTCTCATTATCTGGGACAAGATGTTCGGCACCTTCCAGCGCGAGCTTCCAAGAGAAGATCCTGTCGTCTATGGCCTGACCGAGAACATCGAGTCGTACAACCTTGCGACCGTAACGACCCACGAATACCGCGACATGTTTCGCGACGTTGCACGCAGCACCAACTGGCGCGATCGGCTCGGGTTCGTGTTGCGCGGCCCGATGTGGGGCTATGCGCGCCGCGACGAATTGGCCGCAGAGGCGCTCGCGGCTGAACTCGCCGGCTGATCGGCCTTAGTAACGCGGCCGAGGAACTCGAGCAGCACACGATTGAACGTGCTGGCGTGTTCCACCATCAGGCCGTGTGCGGCGCCACTGATGACGACTAGCTCTGAATTCGGTAGACGATCGGCGATCTCTTCGCTGTCACCGCGCGGCGTGAGAATGTCTTGATTCCCGACTAGCACGAGTGTCGGCGCAGTGACTAGCGCCAACTGGTCGGCGACTGATTCGTCGACGTCGAGAATCGCCCGTACCTGCGCCGCAAAAGCGTGGGCCGGGCGATTGGGGCCGAACGGTCCTAACCAACCGAACGCGGGCAGCAGCCGCCGGAACGATCGAGGACCAATCACCCAACGCGCCGCTTCGCGAGTCATCGCCGACACGCCACGTTCGGTAGCGGTGGTTGCCCAGTGTTGCAGCAACTCTCTGCGCCAGACATGGTTGCGACAAGCGGTGCACGCGAGCGTCAGTGAAATCACGCGCTCGGGGTACTTGAGGCCGATGATCTGCGCGATCGCGCCACCCATCGAAGCGCCAACGACGTGTGCCCGCTCGACGCCGGCTGCGTCGAGCACCGCGATCGCATCGTCGGCCATCTGGTCGAGCGAGTACGCCTCGAAAGGTTTGTCGCTGCGACCGGCTCCGCGATTGTCAAATGCAACCACGCGGTAGTGCAACGCCAGCGGTATGCGCTGCATGTCCCATCCGTGCTTGTCGGCACCGAGTCCCTGAATCAACAGGACGGCTGGCGAGTGAGAGCGCCCAAGTGTGTCGTAGTGCAGTCGTGCACCGTCGGCCGCTTGCGCGTAAGGCATCGCTACACCACAGCCTTGACGTCGTTGTCCTTAACATTGACGTCCAGCATTCGCTGCAGGTGGCGTTGCACTTGCTCGGCGAGTTCAACGTGTGCGAGTGGGCCGCTGCGTTCGCGCCGGGGGCTAACGGGCTGGCCAACAGCAACGTGGGCAGTACGGCCAAGGCGACTGCTGATCGTTGAGACCGGCAGCACGGGTACTTGTGCGATCACCGCTTGGCCGATCAACTCGAAAGGAACGGCTCCTGCATGACGCGCATCGGAGGTTCCTGCGGCGGAGATCAAAACCAGTTCACCATCGCGCAGAGCGCTCAGCACGTCGGCGGGGTGTGCGAGTAACGCGCCAACACGTCGCATCAGCGCGCCAAGAGGAGCTGTATCGGGCCGGCCCACGAACCGCACCGTCCGACCGGTGGTGTCGGTCAAGGCGACGGCCGCGTAGACCGCGCCGAGCGAGAAGCGTCGTGAGTTGCAGACCAGCAACGCGGCCGACGCGGGAATGTTGCCGGCACCGGTGACGTTCACGTTCCAACGCAAACGAGCCAGTGGTGACAATGCTGCAACCAGGTGCGGGTCGCGGCCGTAGTCGTCGACGGCGTACACCGCCATCAGGCCACCGCCTCGTTGATGCTGCCCACTCGCACGACGCCTTCCCACGCATACAGATGGTCAATGACCTGCGATGTGCTGTATTCGGGGGAGAGGCCCAAGACTTCGAGTGCGCGTGAACCATCGGCAAGGCGACCTCGGTGCATGACCTCCACCACGTGGTCGGGAATCGGCGCACCAAACAGGTGGCTGAGGCGAGCGGCAAGCCCCCAGCCCGGACCAAGTAGCGGCATCGGTATCCGTCGGCCGCGCAACAACGCTTGCAGAGTCGTGATCGCACCCGGCGCAACGATGTTGAGCGGCTCGTTCAATCGGCGCGCCGCAGCGGAGACGAAGGCATTTGCGGCGTCGCCGTCTTGCACAACTGCGAACGGCGCATCGGCAAGGACGCTGTACGGAACGATGGTTTGGCGCAACAAGCGGCCGAGCGGACTGGGAACATGCTTCCCAAGCACTGGTGCAAGGCGCAGCGTTCCGATCGCGACGCCGGCACGACCCGCAAGAACCGTCGACTGTTGTTCGAGGTTGGCCAGCATCTTTCCGAACTCGCTGGTCGGGTGTACCGGCGCCGATTCATCGGGACGAGTGGGCGTACCGCGGCCGCGGCCATAAACCTCGATACCGCTGCGCGTCACGAAGGATTCCAACGCGGGGCATTCAGCAGCGGCGCCGATGATTGCTACCGCGGCATCCGCTGTGAACTGACGCGCGTCGTGCAAGCCCGCACGCGCATCGGGTTCCCACACGCTGATGTTGATGATGATGTGCGGGTTGAAGGCGGTGACTACGTCGACAATGCGCTCGCGCTGCGAAGGTGCGATGAGGTGAAATTCGGCCTTACGCAGGCGCCGGCGCGGAGGGTCGGCGTCAATGCCAACCAACTCACCGACCCACGATTCCGCTTCAAGTTTGACGGCAACTAACGAGCCAAGCTCGCTGCCCATACCGCTGACGAGCACACGTTGGCCGGGCATTAAAGGCAGGCTACAGCTCAGCCGAAGCCGCGGCTGTCCTGCTTCAACGCGGTGTCGACCGACAATGCCGAAGCCACAACCAGGCTGTTTAAGGGTTGCGGTAGCACTGTGTGGATCTGAACCACGTAGTTATCGGCGGTCGTGAACATCGTCTTCGCGATGCCCTCGAACGTCTTTGTGATGCGGGCGACTTCTTGCCCCGTGTGGTCTTCGATGCGAAAGTTCCACGCGCGCCAGTTCTCGGCTTTGATCGCGCCGTACGTGTGGCCGCCAGCTTGCAACGAGAAATGAATCTTGCCGAACATGTTGTCTTGCACGATGCGACCGATCTCTTGGTCGTTGCCGTCGCTGATGATCACAGTGCTCTTCATCACTTTCGCCGGGCGCGTGATCTTCATCAGCACACGACCCTGCGTGTCGGTGATTTCGAGTTTGTGAGTTAGAAACTGATCGAGGCTGGTGAGCAGCCGCAGTGCCTTCTTGGCTGCGTTCTGGCCAACCTGATTGACGGCCGCCAGTTGCTGGCCATCCTTGTTGAAAACGCCGTACTGGTTGTTGAGCTCGATCAGCTTGGCCTTCTGGTTGACGACCAAAATTGGCTCGGTGAAGATCGTGCCGCCACCCTGAAACGCAGCTTCGCCGACTTGCGCGCCGCGGTACTTGGCAGGGTTGTGTAACTGATTTTGGATTTTGTTCGGGTCGCCTTCGTTGCCGATCGTCAGCGCGCTGTCGACGCGATCGAATCCCTTGGCCTTGATGGGGTCGATCGACGTCACGCCGTTGTTGCTGACGTTTTCGGTCCAGGCCGTGCCGTCCCAATAGCGCAGCTGATGGCGGTTCATCGGGTCGGGATACCAGTTAGCGGGCGTTGTGCTCATAGCGCCATCGTACGGGCTAGTGAAGTTCGTGCGCCATCAGGATCACCTGACGGGCGAACGGGTCGAGCTGGCGCTTTGCGATCTGCTCGGTGAGGTTGATCACCATCGATGGATCGTCGACCATGCCGCTCCAGCGGATATAGCCGCCCATGATTCCGATGATTCGATCGTCGACCGACTCGTTGTGGGCGATCACTCTCGTGTTCGCTTCCAGCAATCCCTGAATCTCGATGTAGAACGCCTTCAGCCACTCGCCAAGATCGTCGGTTCCCGTGAACGGGCGATGCAGGTACGGCATGTTCAATTCTTCGTAATTGTGCAGATTGTGGGGTGCCGGAATGATGCTGACCACACAACCGAAGCCGTTCTCGCGCAACCAAATGATTTCCTCTTGCCGACGCACGCGCCGGTGGTTGTCGCCACTACCGCCGGGGCGCTCGCATACGGCGAGCTTGTCTTTCATGAACCACGTGAAGTTGCGAGGTGTAATACCCAGCGCCCACTTCCCGCGCAGTCTCGGAGGCATCGGGCAAGGTTACTCCCTGGTTTATGCCTTCGTAGTCGGAAGGACAGATAAGCGCTGTTGCGAGCGACGCACTAACTGTCCGTCGCCGATGTCCGTCGCCGCGGCTTCACCGCGGGCAACTGCCAGCACCCGTTCGACTGTTGCCGCGTCGGGTGGGTGGTCACCTCGCAACCACCGTCGGACTGCACGGCGTGCGAGTGCCGTTGGAGCGGCGGATAGCGAACGCGCATCGCGAGGATCGATCTCGGCCGCGAGTTCGTCAAGCAGGTCGGAGTCGGCGCGAGCAATGTCGGCCTGGCGCACCAGCACAGGCACCGGATCGCGCTGTGAGATCTCGGCAAGTAGTGGCAGAAGTTCGTGTCGCACACGATTGCGAACGTGGCGCGGATCGGTGTTCGTCGGATCGTGAAAAACGGCTAACCCCATTGCCGCGCACAACTGTTCTGTTTCGTGACGACGCAACGCGAGGATGGGCCTGCGAAGCCCCGGTCGCATCGCGCTGAGTCCACTACTCGATGCACCACGCAGCAGGTTGACCAGCAAAGTCTCGGCCTGATCGTCGGCGGTGTGGCCGGTCAGCACATCGGCAGGCAGCGCTGCATAGCGGGCCGCACGTGCTCGGGCTTCAAGGTTTGGACCTTGTCCAACGTGCACTGTCACGGCGCGAAAGTCGGCGTCAAGTTGCGCTGCTGCAGCCGCCACGAGGTCGGCCTCCCCAGCGGAGTTCTTGCGCAAGCCGTGGTCGACATGGATCGCCGTCGCGCGGCAACCGGCCGCGACAGCGAGTACGAGCAAGGCAAGTGAGTCGGCACCACCTGACACCGCGCAGTCGATGTTGCTGCCCGCTGGCGGGAACGTGCAGCGCGCTAGCAGCGCGCCGGTTTCGTTCACATCAGTCTTCGCGGTTGCGCTTGCCCGGGTACTGCGGCAGGGTTACCTTCTTGAGGTAGCCAGCGATCATCGCGACTGTGGTGAGCACGCCGATAATCGTGAAACCGACGCCCAGCCACCAGTGAAAGATCTCCGCAACCATGCGGCCAGCTTAGCCCGGCCTACTGCGCTACCCGATATCGCCGTCTCCGTCGAAGTCTTCGTTGAAGCACAACTCGATTCGGGAGAGCAGGCCGGCGGGCATCTCGTCGCTGTGACACTTCTCGCTAATCACGGCACGCAACTCGGCGTGAAAGTCGAACGCCTGCAGGCAGTCGTTGCACCCGCCCAGGTGGTCCTGAATCCCGACACGGGCCTCGGGTGAGAGCGCGCTGTCGAGAAACGCTTCCAGTTCACGGATGGTGTCTTCGCAGTCAGCCACTCAGCAGTCCTCTCTCGCTCGCATAGTCAATCAACGCCTTGTGCATCGCCTTTCTTCCCCGATGGAGCCGCGACATCACGGTTCCGACAGGTACCTCCAGCATTTCGGCGATCTCCTTGTACGAGAACCCCTCCACGTCGGCTAGCAGCACCGGTAGCCGGAACGCTTCTGGCAGGTCTTCCAGCGCCTTCTTGACCTCGTCGTCGGTGAATAGATCGAAGAGCGTTTCTTCGGCGCTGCGGCTGGCGGCGTCGATTCCGCTGACCCGCTTGTAGAGGTACAAATCCTCCACTTCGGCAAGGTCGGTTTCTTGCGGGCGTCGCTGTTTCGCGCGATATCGGTTGATGTAGGTATTGGTGAGGATTCGAAACAGCCACGCCCGAAGGTTGGTTCCGTCGCTGAAGTTGCCAAAGCCCCGGTACGCGCGCAAGTAGGTCTCTTGCACGAGATCTTCGGCGTCCGCAGCGTTACGAGTCATGCGCAATGCCGAGCTGTAGAGCTGCGGCGCGAACTGCATCGCCTGCTCGGCGAAGTCCTTGCGATCGGCCATTGGGTGGAACCCTACTGAGCGGTTGCTTGCACCGACACAAATTCGTCAACGGCAGCGACCATGCGCTCGAGCATGTCGGCGAAGACGGGAAGCTCACTTCGGCTGTACGACTTGAGGATGAAGGTCAGCAACTCGGTGCGTCGTTCGACAACTGTCTCGTGGACGCACCGGCCAGCCGGCGTGATCAAGACACGCACCACTCGTCCATCGTCAGCGCTGGCGAGCCGTTCCGCCATGCCGGACTTCACGAGTCGCTCTACCGCGCGAGTTGCAGTTGATGGCTCGACGTGTAGGGCGTCTGCAAGTTCGCTCATCTTCCACGTCGGACGCTGCGCCAGGATGTCGAGCGTGTCCATCTGGCCTTGCTCGATCGACTCTTCGTCGCGACCGTAAAGGAAGTCGCGCAATCCCGAAGTGGCAGCGCCGCGCCTGAGTTCGCGCCAAGCGAGGCCGATACGCACGGCGAGGTCATAAACCTCGCGGTGTCGAGGATCAAGCTCTTGCTTGAGAGGCAACGTCGCCATGATCGCGTCAGGGTAGTCACGAGCTACCACCACCTCCATAGTCGTGCTCATACCGGTCGTGCTCATACCGGTCGTGCTTCTCGGAGCCCAAGAGGAGAATCGAACTCCTGACCTACGCATTACGAGTGCGTTGCTCTACCGACTGAGCTACCTGGGCGCAGGGAGCAATGCTAGCGACGGCAGGTCGAGGAGCAGCGACTGTAAAAGCAACAGTTCATTGGGGTTGCGCTCCATTGCCTCGAGCGTTTCATGGATTCGATGCACCGCTTGTGCGACCGAGTCGGGTCGTGCGGCACGTTGCTGGACAAGCGCATCGCGGTAAGAGCCAGCTAGCACCCCGAGGCCACTGCGCAACTCGTCGGTGCGATGGCGGCGGAGTTCGCGCTTGTGTCGCTCTTCCAATTGTTTGCGACCGCCACCCTTCTCGCCCACCGCGGCCGCACGTGCATCGAGCTCGGCGACTTCCTGCGCGTGGCGCGCCTCTAGCGGTGCCGCGGCCGCCTCGATCAAGGCATTCAACTTCTGACACGTGGCAACCACGTTCGCGCCGGTGCCATCGAGTTGTGTTGGCACAGATGCAAACACCGATCGGCGCTCCATCAGGGTCGGGTCGGTAGCGAGTACTCGCGCGCGGGTCAGGTTTCCCTCGGCGGCAACTGCGGCCTGCGCGGCTGCTTGCTCGGTGCATCCTTCCGCAACCAAAGCGGCGGCGATGGTGGACTCGCTAATCGTGCCGAAGTCGATGCGCACGCAGCGCGACGCAATGGTGACTAGCTCGGGTGGCACCTGATCGGCGAGCACGATGAATACGGTGCTGGCCGGCGGTTCCTCCAGCGTCTTCAGTAGCCGCGCCGCGCCGGTTGCTTCCAGCAGATGGAACTCGTGCAGCACCATGACCTTGCGCTCGCCTTCGATCGGCGCCAGCGATGCGTTGCGAATGATGTCGCCGACCTGTTCGGCGGAGATTCGAGCACCGGCTCGTTCGACCTCGCGCACGTCGGGGTGCTCGCCCGCGAGAATCAGCCGAGCGTCGCGCGTCTCCGCGTCGTCGGTGCCGGTCAGCAACAACGCGGCGAACGATCGCGCGGCTTCGTCCTTTGTGCAACCGGCCGGACCCACGAACAAGTACGCATGCACGGGCGCGACCGCGGCGTGCGTCAGCTGGTCGACTGCTCGTTCCTGGCCGACAACGGCACTCCACACCGATCGTGAGTACTCGGCGAACATCACAGACCAAGTCGGTCGTGTACGGCCGCGCGAATCGCGGTTGCCACAGCGTCGAGAGACTGCGAGCCGTCAATTACGACCCAACGCTCGGGTTCGTCGATCGTCATTTGTCGATAGCCGTCACGAACCCGCTTGTGAAACTGCTCGCTTTGGCGCTCGAAGCGATCGAGTTGCCGGCCGCGCATACGTCGTTCCAACGTCTCGGGCGCGGCGTCGATCAACAACACAAGTTCCGGCCAATGACCGTCGGTCGCCCACTCGTTGAACTCGCGAACTTCAGCAACGTTCAGCCCCCGCCCGTAGCCCTGGTACGCCAACGATGAATACACACTTCGGTCGCTGACGACGTGCTTACCCGCGGCCAACGCCGGCGCAACGACTTCCTCGATGTGCTGTGCACGATCGGCGGCCGCCAGCAACGCTTCTGCGCGATCCGAGAGGTTGCTGATCGATGTGTCGTGAAGGATTGCGCGAATCTGTCGCCCGATGGCGGTTCCACCCGTTTCACGTGTCAACACGGCACCGAGAGCAGTCGCCAGCCGACTCGCGTGGGTGCTCTTACCGCATCCCTCGGGACCTTCGAGCGCTATGTAACGACCAGCCGACATATCCGTCGCACCATACCGACTGCGGAGGCCGACTATGAGCGCTACAGAACCGTGATTTCGTCGGGCGTCTCGTCAACGACCTTTTTCGCGGCGACCTTCTTGGCGGTCACCTTCTTGACGGCGGGCTTCTTAGGGGCAGTCTTCTTGGCCGTCGCCTTCTTCTTGGCAGCGCCCTTCTTCGGAGCAGTGCGCTTGACTGCCGCCCGCTTGGTCGCTGCTGCGCGCTTGCCGGGGGCGCCGCCTTTTTCGATAATCGCCTCGCGCCGCGCCGCAAGCAGTTCGTAGGCGCGCTCGGGGATCATTTCCTCGAGGCGGTCGCCTCGCGATATCGAAGCATTGGTTTCGCCGTCGGTGACGTAAACACCGAACTTGCCGTCGCGCGCGACCACAGCTTTCTGGCTGACGGGGTCGTTGCCGAACTCGCGCAGTGGACCGCGGGCCGCCATGTTGCCACCACCACGGCGGAACACCTTGGGTTGGCTGAAGATGACTAGCGCCTCTGCGAGCGTGATGGTGAACAGCTGCTCTTCGTTGGTGATGTTGCGGTAGTCCTTGCCCTTCATGATGTACGGCCCATAGCGACCGTTGTTGGCAAAGATCTCCTGTTCGTCGGAAGGATCGATGCCGAGGCTGCGCGGCAACTGCAGCAACTCTTTAGCCTCAGCCTCGGTGACGCGTTCGAACACCATCGTCTTGAACAGACTTGCCATCTTCGGCTTCAACAGTCCGGGCGGCAGATTGTCGGGCGCACCCCACTGCACGTATGGGCCGTAGCGACCGTTCTTGGCGAACACCGGGTAGCCATCGAGTTCGCCAATCGGCGCATCGTTCTTCGGAGCCGCCAACAACTTCAGCGCGACCTCAAGAGTGAGCTCGTCGGGTGTCATCGTGTCGGGCACGCTGGCAGTGTCTTCGCCACGCTTCACGTATGGGCCGTACTTGCCCGGCTTCACGATTACCTGGTTGCCGTCCTCGTCGTTGCCAAGGGGAAACGTGTTGATTTCGGCGGCATCGATCTGATCCAGATTTTCTTCGACCAAGCGCTTGAGTCCGGGCATCTGGTCGGTCTCGTCGCCGAAGTAAAAGTGCTGCAGCCAATCACGCTTCTGGCGTTCCTTGCGAGCGATGGCGTCGAGGTCTTCCTCGATGCGCGCGGTGAACGCATAGTCGACCAATTCGTCGAAGTGCTTTTCGAGCAGGCCGACAACCGCGAACGCCGTCCACGTAGGAACCAGCGCCTGGCCTTTCTTCCACACGTAGCCGCGATCTTGCACGGTTTGGATGATCGACGCCCAGGTGCTTGGACGTCCGATGCCGAGTTCCTCGAGCTTCTTGATCAGCGACGCTTCGGTGTAGCGCGCCGGCGGCAGCGTGGCGTGGCCGTTGGGAGTGAGTTCGCTAACGGGCACGCCTTCACCGACCGTCAGCACCGGTAGCAGTGCTTCCTTATCGTCTTCGGTCGTGTCGGACTCGTCGCTGCTCTCCACGTACACCTGGCGATAACCGGCGAATGTGATCGTCGTGCCGCTGGCGGCGAACTCGCAGTCGGTCCCCGCCGCGCTCGCGGCCAACCGGACTGACACGGTGATGCCGACGGCATCGGCCATCTGCGACGCCAGCGTGCGCTGCCAGATCAGGCGATAGAGCGCCAACTCTTGCGGGTTCAATTCAATCGCGACTGCGTCGGGGCTGCGCATCGGAGTTGTTGGTCGAATGGCCTCGTGGGCCTCCTGCGCGTTCTTCACCTTGGTGGTGAACTGCCTAGGCGATGGCGACAGGAAGTTTTCGCCGTACAGGTTCTTCACCTCGACTCGGGCCGCTGCCAGCGCTTCGTCGCTGAGCACCACGTTGTCGGTACGCATGTAGGTGATGTAGCCACGCTCGTACAGGCCTTGCGCGACCCGCATCACCTGCGCAGCACCGAGCCGCAGCTTGCGGCCACCCTCTTGCTGCAGCGTGCTGGTCATGAACGGCGCCTTCGGCGAACTGCGATACGGCTTCTCTTCGACCGACCGAACGGTGAACTGGCTGCCGCCCAAGGTGTCGGCTAGCGACCGCGCCCGGCCTTCGTCGACGACAACGACGTTTGCCTTCGGTAATCCGTCGGCAGTGAAGTCTTTGCCGGTGGCCACCTTCGTGCCGTCGAGGGCGACAAGTGTCGCTGTGAACGCCGGCGCGGTGGCGGTCAACAGTTCGATGTCCCAGTAACCGGCGCTAACGAAGGCAATCCGCTCGCGCTCGCGCTCAACGATCAACCGAATCGATGGTGACTGCACTCTTCCCGCCGACAAACCGCGGTTGACGCGGCGCCAGAGCACCGGCGATACCTCATATCCATACAAACGATCGAGCAGTCGACGAGTTTCAGCAGCGTCGACCAACCCTTGGTCGATCTGTCGGGGATTCGCGACCGCATGATCGATCGCCGTTTTCGTGATTTCGTGAAAAACCATTCGCTTCACAGGAATCTTGGGCTTCAAATGCTCGACAAGATGCCAGCTGATCGCCTCGCCCTCGCGATCTTCGTCGGTTGCAAGGTACAACTCGCTCGCGCCCTTCATGGCCGCACGCAGGTCTTTCACAACTTCCTTGCCGCGGACGGTCAATTCGTAGGTTGGCGTGAACCCATTGTCGACATCGATCGACAAACCCTTGCTCGGAAGGTCGGCAATATGGCCAACGGAGGCGCGAACGTCGAACGCGTCGCCGAGAAATTTGGCAATCGTTTTTGCCTTCGCGGGGGATTCCACGATGACGAGGGGTTTTGCCATCAAAGTATCGCTAGGTGATTTGACCCCTCCGTGTCAAGCATCCCCCACTCAGGGTGGTGATGTGATCACAATGCTGGTCTCGACAACGCTGCTGATTGTGGTCGTCGGGGACGGGCTTGGAGCCGGATCTTCCTCGCGGTCGCGCAGCCCGAGCCAAAAGGCGGCGACGCCGACGACAAGCAAGATCGTGGGCAGCAAGATGCGGGTTTGCAGCGGCAAAGGTTGGCGCGCGACCTTCTCGGCGAGCTCAATCAGCTTCTCTGTGCGCACCTTCGGGGGTGGCAGTGTGCTCAACGCGCGCCCTGTTCGCGCTGATTGCTCACAGCGTCAGGCTTTCCAGCCAGTTGACCGAGCAAGCCGTCGAGTGCAGCCCGCGCCCAACGCAGGTTTTCACGCAACTCTGCGTTTTCAAGGATTGCGGCTGGCGATGCACTCCTCGCCCGACGCTCGACGTACCCGCCGCTCGCGTCCCGAGCGCGCACCGGCGCATCGTTAAGTCGGCCGCGCAGCGCGTCGTTCTCGGCGGAGAGTGCTTTCAGCTCATTGGCGAGCGTCGAGACAAGGCGCTGCACTTGATACGGGTCGTAGCCCTGCCGCACGATTTCCAACTTGTCGCCCGCCAGGGTGTCTGGTTGAGGTTTCCGCGCCATAGGTAGTGGCAATGCTAAAGCCTTTAGGCAGCTACCGTGAAGCCATCGACTGGTCCGCCGACGCCAATCTTGGTTGGTCCGACGCGTTAGAGACCGAATGGCGCGCTCTCGGCACGTCGGTGCACCCAGGCCGTGTCAGCCGGCTCGACCGCGGCTGGAGTTCGGTGCTGATCGGTGTCGGTCTCGAACCAATTCGCGTGCGCAACATCGGTGCCGATGTCGCTGTCGGCGACTTCGTGGTCGCGGACGGTGACGCCGAGCGCGTGCAACACGTTCTGACGCGGCGCAGCGCCTTCGTTCGGCGGGCATCATTCGAGGGCAGCAGGGCCGAAGCGCACACGATTGCCGCCAACATCGACGTCGTGATGCTGATTCACGCTTTGACATCGCCACCCAAGCAGCGTCGGTTGGAACGCGAGTTGGTGTTGGCGTGGGACAGCGGGGCTGTGCCCGTAGTGGTGCTCACCAAGGACGACCTGGTTGATGACCCAGCGTCGATGGTGGCGTCGCTGCAGGACGTCGCACCCGGAGTTGATGTGTGCGTTGCCAGCGGCATCACCGGCACTGGCGTCGAGCGTTTGCGCGGCTACGCGGCTGATAACGCAACGATCGCCCTGTTGGGCGCGAGTGGTGTTGGCAAGAGCACGTTGGTTAACGCGCTGGTCGGGCATGGTCGTCAGGCGACGGCGGAGGTGCGCGACGGCGATCAGCGCGGTCGTCACACGACCACTGCTTCGGAGCTAGTGCGGCTGCCGGCGGGCGGATGGCTGGTCGACACGCCGGGCGTGCGTGCGGTGAGTTTGTGGAGCAGTGGCCGCGGGATCGAGCGAGCATTCGCCGACGTGTTCGACCTGATGGACCAGTGCCGCTTCCGAGATTGCAAACACGACGACGAACCCGACTGCGCAGTCCGCAATGCAATCGCCGAGGGAACACTCGACGTCCGCCGCCTAGACAGCATGCAACGGCTAGTCGCGGAGGAGTTGGCGTTGGAGGAGGAACAACGAGCGGCCGAGAAAGCGTTAGACAAACGCGGAGTACGAAGGCCCAAGAAGTCGACGTGAGCTCGGCGACTCCAACGCAGCTGCGGCGTCTCAAAGTCACGGGGGTTCGAGCGCCATGGTGGCACTGGCCTCGACGGTGACATCGGGGAGTAGCGCGCCTGCCATCGATACGTCGGTGTGATCTGTGTATGACACTCTGACCGTGATTGTCGCGTCATCGACTTCGACCTTCACGCTTAGCGGTCTGAGTGAGATGGCGTTGTGTGCCGCGTTAGTGGCTGCTGCCTCTGGTTCGGCTGAGACAGCCGCGGCGCGTACCGCTTCGTGTGCAGCCAGTTGCACCGCTAGTTGTCCGCGGCCGACCACTGCGACTTGCACCATCCCTAGGAGGAACAGACACAGCAACGGCAGCGCCAACGCGAGTTCGACAGTCGCCTGACCC
>JBEBGL010000047.1:0-3931 GCA_040081465.1 Ilumatobacteraceae bacterium
AGATCAAGCGCGTGTGATCGGGGGCGCTTCGGCGCTTTCGAGCAGTCCGCATTCGCGGGCAACACGGTCGACGAGTTCGCAACACTCGTGTTCCGTCAGGCGCTCGATCCTGCGGGCTGCTTCACCGGTAGCGAACCAGCACAACACTGGTGTACCGGTGAGCGGCGTCATGTCGACGGCGATTTGTAGATCGGCGCCGATCGTTCTGATCGGGCGTTGCTTCGGCCACCATGCCGAGTCGTAGGTGGCAAACAGCTTGGTGACTGGACCGGCGCTGATGAGATCGATCGCGTCGCGCACCACGCGCGGTAGCGGCGGATCGAAGCGAATTCGATCGCCGCGCAACGCGCCGATTGCCGCGGTGACGATGACATGTTCGGCGCGCAGTCCCGTGTCTGTGGTCCACCCGGACTGCGCGGTGAGCGTTGTGACGCGGTGTTCGAACCGGATGTCGAGTCCTTTGGCGAAGTGATCGAGGGCGGGAGTGAGGCTGCTCGTGATGAAGCTGTCGTGACCGAGAAGTTCGTACTCCTCGAACCCGGTGTCGGCGGCGAAGTCGTCGATCGGTGCCGCGTAAAGGTTCTCGATCTCGCGCGTGAACCAACCTTCGAGCACGGTTCGTTGCACTGGCGTGAGCGACTCGATCGAGTCGATCGCAGCGCGCAAGACGTCGCGTCCGGTGTCGCCGGGAGCGGCCCTCTCGAACGCAGCTTCGACAATCGGTCGCGCGGCCATCGCCGCTTCAACATCGTCGACCTCGACGCGGCCGTGTCCGACGACGTAGGTGAGGGCGTCGGTCCATTGCTCGTGAATTGAGGTGACGTGCGGTGCCAGTGGGTGCCCGATGTCGCCGTGCATCCATGCGCCGCCCAACGGGAGGTCGATACCGAGACTCGAATCGACAGCTGCGCGACCGCCGAGGTGATCCGACGCTTCCAACACCGTGACGGTCATTCCGGCGTCGGTCAGAGTTCGCGCCGCCGCTAAGCCAGCCAACCCGGCGCCGATCACGATGCATGCATCGCCAGCGCGCGCATCGGCAAGCACAGCGTTGGCGGCGCGTTCACCCGAGAACCACGCGCCGTGCATCGTGGCGGGGTACGCACGCGACGTCGCCTCGCCGGCCAACCACAGGCCGGGCATGATCGGCCCAGCCAATACGTCGCGATGTTCGGGCGTGGCGCCGGGCCGCAGATACGAGTACGCACCGTTCGTGTCGGGCGAGCCACACCACTTCGACGTAACCGCGCGGCGCGCGGCATGTGGCGAAGTTGCGCGAACCATCACTGCAGCATTCTCGCCGCGGTGTTCGATTTGTTTGATGGTGCGCCAGCCGTGATCGAGGTAGTACTGCTCTTGGCCAGCCGTGAACAGGTGCACGCGTGCGATCCCGTTCGCGGCGGCATCAGCGAGCACGTGATCGACGAGCGACGAACCGATGCCACGACCGCGAGCCGCAGGCGCGACGAACAGACTGGCCCGCCACGGCGTGAGGTGGTCGAAGCCGGGCAGATCGTCGGTAGCGAGTAACGACACCGAACCCAGCACGTCGGTCTCACCGCGACCCGAACCATCGAACGCGACCCACGTCTGGTCGGTGGTCGACCCGTTCGCCATCGCATCGAACTCGGCGATCGCGATCTCACCGTTCCACACCGCGTGGTCGTAGAGGTGCCCCCACTCGGCAACGTGCCACGCCGCAAGCGACGCGCCCAAGTGGGGGAGCCCGCGGAGTGACGCAATCTCGATCATGATCCCAGCCGTACAGCGCACTGACGGATCCAGTCCATCATCGTGGCCACAATCTTGCCCGCGGCGTCTAGCCCGGTGGCCGTAGCGGCTTCGCTGAGCGCGTCGGGCAACTCGAAACAGAACTGTGCGCCGCGTTCAACGATCCAATCACTGTCGACTCCGATCTCGCCAGCGGCACGGCGCCAATGAGTTGCGCCAAGGTCGGTCGGTTTGTAACTGCCTGCGATCTTCATCGCCAACCGACACTTCTTCGGGTGTTCGCCATAAGGCAACACGGATGCGATGTCGTAGAGCGGTGCAAGCCGGGCTGACGTTCCGGACAGGAGAAGCGAGTAATTCTTCGCGTGTGCGTCGGTACCGATGATGAGCCAGTTGAACAACAGCGCCTCCGCGAATCGGCGCCGGTCTGCGTCTGGGTTACTGCTCACCTCACCCAGATGTCGCGCAATGTCGCCAGCACTTGGCCCGCCATCGCTCTCGTACTTCTTCGAAGGATGCAGCCCAAGCGCCTGGCACATGTCTTCCTGATGAATCCGCCGTATTGGCGGCTCAGTCGTGCGGTCGTATCGGCTGACAACCAGTGCGCGCACGCCATCGAATTCTTTAACCACCGATTCTGCTGCGCGGATCCCAAGTTTGTTCGCAGCAGCGAGGCAGAGATGTTCGTTGAGGTCGTGGTCGTCAAGACCATCAGTCGCAGGCTTGATGATGTGAGTCGTTGGGGCTGCACCGTGTGGGATTCCCCAGCCTTTCCGCGCGTCGAAAGCGAGAGCGAGCTTGCCCTGCGCGCCGGCGAGACTCCAGCGCCCGACGTGTTTCCCGGTTGGCGCTCGATGCCAAACGTTGGTGTCTGCGGCTACGGCGCCCACTAGTTCCGCCACCTCGCGTTTGGAGAGGTACTCAATGGTCCCTGGTTGCGACGCCTCGTTCTCTGCGCCGGCGGGCACATATTGCGCGGCGCCGGCAACGTCTTCGCCTACGGCTGCGAGCAGTCCGACAATGTCAGTGGCAGACACTCGTGCTTCTCGTGCCCACCTTTGAATGACGTTGTCGTTGTCGGGCAACAGTCCCCACAGGTAGGGCGTGACCGCGGCTGCACTGTGGCGGCGGCGGGTTGCCGGCAGTGAGGTGGAGAGTGGGACACCTTCCCATTGGGGCCTGTATTCGAGTTCGGCTTCTCGCGAGTTGGTACGCGTCACCTCCGCTGCGATTTGACCGTTGATGATGACGTAAAGATCAGCCATCGACAATCACATCGAGGTCGTTGCTGGTGGTTGGGGTGAGCGCGAGTTGTAGGCCGAGCACACGAATGACGGCCAACACTCGACCGACTTCGGCAGTGTTCTTGCCGCGCTCGACGGCGACAAGCCACTGACGGCTTACGTTGGCCCGCTGTGCAAGTTCAGCCTGGGTGAGGCCCAGGTCGGTGCGTCGTTGATAGATCGCACCGCCGAGCGCGGTGCTGTTGGCGATCTTCATGCGTGTCAACGTACCATGACATGGGGTCAATGTCAACGAACGATGACATTAGACAGGGTGTCTGCGTTCGGCGACATCGTTCAACGGCGCCAGAAGATGAGGTGCGTCACGCCGCTCGTGCTTGGTACCCGCTCGAGGTGGAAGCGATCGAGCAATTCGTCGGGCGACGTCCACAGCCGTTCACCGCGGCCGAGTTCGATCGGAGCGACGGCGACGTGCATCGTGTCGACTAGATCGGCGTCGAGAAACTGGCGAACGACGTTGACGCCACCGCCGAGCCGCACGTCTTTCCCGTCCGCCGCGGCCTTGGCCTGCTGCAACGCTTCGGCAGGTGTGGCGTTGATGAAGTGGAACGTGGTGTCGGCGAGCGTGAAGCTTGGGCGTGGGTGGTGAGTGAGCACGAACACGGGAGTGTGGAACGGCGGATTGTCGCCCCACCATCCCTGCCAGTCGAGGTTCTCCCACGGACCGCGCTGCCACCCGAACTTGTTGCGACCCATGATCTCGGCGCCGATGTTGCGCGCGTAGTCGCGAGTGAAGTAGTCGTCGAGTCCGCGGGTTCCACCTCCGTCGGTGCGGTTCGGCCAGTTCGCGGTGGCGAAGGCCCACGCACCCAAGTCGGCCGGGTTCGCATGTCCGAACGGACGCTCGAGGCTTTGGCCCTCACCAGAGCCAAAGCCGTCGCTCGACAACATGAAGT
>JBEBGL010000017.1:0-49640 GCA_040081465.1 Ilumatobacteraceae bacterium
GCCCAGCGCCCCGCGCACGCCTCCAAGATCCTGACGGCTGGCCTCAGCACCTCATTGGTCTTGGGCATCGTCACTTACATGAGCAATGCCGCTGCAAATGCGTCCGCTAAGACCGTGGTTCCGACTCCGGTCCCCGCCACAGTTCCGCCAGCAGTTGCGACCGACCCTTCGACGAGCCCCACCGGCGTCACCACGCCATTTACTCCGGTGCTCATAGGCAACGCTCCGGCAGTGCCGGCCGCGCCCAGCGGCGGGTCGCCAGCAACTCCGCAAGTCATCGCGGTCGCGGTGCCGGCAGCGGTGCCGCCGCCGGTGGCTGCTCCGCAACCAGCGGCGCCGCCCGTCGTCACATCCGCTACAACCACGGCTTCCGGCTGACGCGGAGCTACTCATGTCGTTGATTGTTCGGCGCGACGAGTTTCGCGCCATGGGCTGCGCGGTGGAGTTGGAGTTGGTCGGTAACGACGAAGCCGTCGTCGTGAACGGCCTCTCCACCGCGCACAGCTCGATTGCCGAGCTCGAACGACTGTGGAGCAGGTTCCTGCCCGCGAGCGACATCAGCCAGTTGAATGCGGCTCAGGGCGCGTTGATCAGTGTGCATTCACCGACAATCGAGTTGTTGCACGCGATGGTGCAGGGTTACGCGGCGACCGATGGTTGCTTTGACCCGACACTGTTGGCGCCGCTGGTTGCGCTTGGGTACGACGCCAGTTGGTATGACCCTCAATTGGTCACGTCTTTGCCCGCTGGCGCGGCGTGGAGAGGTGGTGTTGGCGGGATTGAAGTCGACGCCGTCGCATCAGTCGCCCGGCTGCCATCGGGCACCGTTCTCGACGCCGGCGGCATCGGCAAGGGCATGGCGGCCGACATGGTCGTCGCCGAAGTTCTGCGGGCTGGCGTCGCGGGCGCCATGGTTTCAATCGGCGGTGACCTTCGCGTGGCCGGTGTCGGCCCGCACGAGGGCGGCTGGGCAATTGCCGTCGACGATCCTTCTGCGCCGACCGATTCGGGACGTTCGGATCTGGTGCTGTCACTCGCTAATGCGGGTGTTGCTACGTCCGGCACCATGCGGCGCGCTTGGCAACACGAAGACGGTGTGACCGTTCATCACTTGCTTGATCCGGTTACATGTCTTCCCGTACAACAGACGGTTCAGGCAACCGTTGTGGCTGGAACGGCGGCGTGGGCAGAAGTGTTCACGAAGATGCTGATGGTGCGCGGCGTTGCGGCCTTAGATCACCTCGAATCGCTCGGCCTCGGTGGCCGCGTAGTTCTCGCCGATCGTTCGGCGCATTGCAACAAGGCGTGGCATAGCGTGGAGTTGCAATGCATCCGCAACTGATGTGGTGGCTGTCGCGAGCAGCCGGGATGGTCGCCTCGATCCTGCTTATCGCGAGTGTGGTGTGGGGCGTGCTTCTGGCAACACGTGCGTTGAAGCCTGTTGATCGCCCTGCGTGGTTGCTGGCGATGCATCGCTGGTTAAGTGCTCTGGCGTGCATCGCCGTCGCGATTCACGTACTCGGTCTCGTCGCAGACAACTACGTCTACTTCGGATGGAAGGAAGTTTTCGTTCCGCAGGCGTCGGGTTGGAAGCGAACCCCAGTGACGCTCGGCGTCATCTCGATGTACCTGCTGATCGCGGTGCAAGGCACGTCGCTGATCATGAAGAAGCTGCCGCGTCCGCTCTGGAAGTTTGTGCACTACTTCAGTTACGCCGCCGTGTGGTTGGGCGTGGTGCACGGTGCGCTGGCTGGCACCGATGTCTCGAACCGCGTGTATCAGGGTGTTGCGCTCGTGCTCACGATTGCGGCTGTGACTGCGGCGATAGTGCGCATAGTGGTTGGCACTCAACGGGCGCAGCTGGCCAGCCGCCGCGACTCAGTCAAGTAGTGCCTGCGAAACCAACTGGCGTAGCTCGCTTCGGATTGGGTGCGTGCGGCTCGGCAACAACTGCGTGAAGAACTGCGCCACAAGGCGATCAACGGGATCGACCCAGAACGCCGTGCTGGCGGCGCCGCCCCATCCGTACTCGCCCACGTTTCCGGGAACGTGGGCCTTAACCGGATCGATCGTCACGCTCACGCCAAGTCCGAAACCGACGCCATCGAACGTCGTCTCTGAAAACAGTGGTCGGCCGAACGCGGTGAGGTCTACCCCACCTGGAAGATGATTGCTCGCCATGTAGCGAACGGTGCGCGGCGAAAGAATGCGCACGCCGTCAAGCGTCCCCTCGTTGACAAGCATTTGCGAGAACCGGTGGTAGTCGTAGGCGGTGCTCTGCAATCCGCCGCCGCCGCCAAGCACGCGTGGCGGGCGCAGTGCGGCCTCGCCTTGCACGTCGAGCGGAACCGCTAGGCGTGTTTTCGGTTGCGCTCCATAGAGCTTGGCCACCCGTGCGTGGTTTGCTTCCGGAACATGAAAGGTGGTTTCGTTCATTCCGAGCGGCTCGAACAACCGAATGCGCAGCAGTTCGTCGAGTGGTTGCCCGGTAATGACTTCCAGCACACGACCGATCACATCGAAGCTGACTGAGTAGTTCCATCCAGCGCCTGGTTGAAACAGCAGCGGCAGCGCAGCGATCCGGTCGCACATGCCTTCGAGGTCGACGCCTTGGGGCACACCAAAGTCGAAACCCGCCTCGCGGTACAGCGCGTCGACGGAGTGCGATCGCATAAAGCCGTAGGTGAGGCCGCTCATGTGTGTGAACAGGTGCCACATGCGCATCGGTGCCTCGAGTGGTTCGAGCTCGGGTGCCTCAGCGGTGCCTGATCGCCAAACCTTGGTGTCGCGAAACGCCGGGATGAAGCGGTGCACTGGCTCGTTGAGCGAGAACGCACCCTCCTCCCACAGTTGTAGGGCGAGCACAGCCGTGATCGGCTTGGTCATCGAGAAGATGCGCCAGATGGTGTCGGCTTCCACCGGCGTGCCGGCAGCCATATCGCGCGCGCCAGCAAGAGCGTGATACACGACCTTTCCGTGGCGAGCCACCGAGATCTGCCAGCCTGGCAGTCGGCCGTCGTCGATGTATCGCTGAAAGTGTGTCGCGATGCGAGCCAACCGCTCGCTCGACATCGCCACTGACTCGGGCTCCGCCTCAACCTGCAACCGCGTCACAACACCTCCTCAATACCAACGACTGAGGCAATCGCCGCCAGGTCGTTGTCGGCGTGTAGCAACGGTAGGCCACACCGCTGAGAGACAGCAGCGATCAGACAGTCGACCAGTCCTCGCGGCGTCACACCAACGGCGCGACAACGGAGATGGATGTCGACCGCGGCGTCGAAGTCGTCGCGCGGATGAATCAACTCGACGTCGAGACCGTCAAGCAAGCGGCGCAGGTCAGCAAGTTCTTGGTTCGAACGCGCGCCGACGAGTAGTTCCGCCTTCACGGGTTCGGGGAGCGCAACTTCGCCGGCTGTGACGCTGGCGCGTAGGGCGAGGTGTGTGGGTGAACCCGTGCCCCTGAGATATTCGATCCACGCAGAGGTGTCAGCGACCAGCACGGGTATCGCGAATCATGCCGTCGGGATGGTTGAAGTCTTCATCGGGGCGGTCGGCCCAAATCCCTTGCATCGCCAATTGCTCTTCGATGGTCATTGGCTCGACGGCCAGTTTGCGAAGCGCGAGGTTGATGGCTTCCCGTTTGGTCTCGAGTTGATACATGCGCATGACTCGCTCGCATGCTTCATCGTCGATATCGATGTTGGTGCGTGACATACACCAATCGTACACCAAGGAGCAGCCCGCTGAAACTGCGTATTGTCGGGCCAATGCGCACCGAACTGCTGGCCGATCTCGCGCAACGCACGGCCAGCCTGGTTGACGAGGGTTTGTACAAGACCGAGCGTGTGATTGCATCCGCGCAGTCGGCAAGCATCGTCCTCGCCGACGGGAGTTCTGTCCTCAATCTGTGTGCGAACAACTACCTCGGTTTCGCCGATCATCCCGAGCTGGTCGAGGCGGCACACGAAGCGCTTGACGAGTTTGGGTACGGGATGGCGTCGGTGCGCTTCATCTGCGGCACTCAAACTGTGCACAAAGATCTCGAGTCAGCGCTCAGTGCGTTCCTGGGCACCGACGACACGATTCTCTATTCGTCGTGCTTCGACGCGAACGGGGGACTGTTCGAGACGATCCTCGACGAACAGGACTGCGTCATCTCCGACAGCCTGAACCACGCCTCGATCATCGACGGCATCCGGCTGTGCAAGGCGCAGCGCATGCGTTACGACAACAACGACATGGCGCAACTCGAACAATGCTTGCGCGATGCAGCGTCGGCGCGATACCGGTTGATTGCCACGGATGGCGTCTTCTCGATGGATGGTGTCATCGCCAACCTGTCGGGCATCTGCGACCTTGCCGAGAAGTACGACGCGATGGTGATGGTTGATGACTCGCACGCCGTCGGTTTCGTCGGCGAGCACGGGCGCGGTACACCAGAGCACTGCGGCGTGATCGGCCGTGTCGACATCATCACCGGCACGTTGGGCAAAGCACTTGGCGGCGCGAGCGGCGGATTTACCAGCGGGCGCAAGGAAGTCATCGACTGGCTACGCCAACGGTCGCGGCCGTACCTTTTCAGCAACTCACTGGCGCCGGCGATTACGTCAACTTCAATACGCGCTTTGGCACTTGTGGGTGACGGTTCCGACTTGCGGCGTAAGTTGCGTCGCAACTCCGAGCGCTTCCGTTCGGGCATGACCGCTGCCGGCTTCACGCTGGCCGGCGCCGATCACCCGATTATCCCCGTGATGATCGGCGATGCGAAGGTGGCTGGCGAGATGGCCAAGCGCCTGCTCGACCTCGGGGTGTATGTAATTGCGTTCAGCTTTCCAGTCGTGCCGCAGGGCAAGGCGCGGATTCGGACGCAGATGTCGGCCATTCACTCCGACGAAGACATTGACCGCGCAATCGCGGCGTTTACCCAAGTCGGTAAGGAGATGCAGGTCGTATGAAGGCGTTGGTAAAGGCGAAGCGTGAGCCTGGGCTATGGATGCAAGACGTGCCCAAGCCGGCAGCTGGCGAGGGCGATGTTCTGATTCGCGTGCGCAAGACGTCGATCTGCGGCACCGATCTGCACATTCATCACTGGGATGCGTGGGCGCAGAAGACGATCCCGGTTCCGATGGTCGTCGGGCACGAGTTCATGGGCGAGATCGCCGCACTCGGTGCAGGCGTGAAGGGTCTGGAAGTCGGCCAACGCGTCGCCGGCGAAGGGCACGTAACTTGCGGCCATTGCCGCAACTGCAAAGGCGGCCGGCGCGAGTTCTGCCACAACCACACCGGGGTCGGCGTGACGCGGCCAGGGGCATTCGCCGAGTTCGTCGTGATCCCCGCGCAGAACGTTTTCGTCGTGCCACCGCACATCAGTGACGACGTTGCTGCCGTCCTCGACCCGCTTGGCAACGCAACTCACACCGCACTGCGTTTCGATGTGGTGGGCGAAGACGTGTTGATCACTGGAGCCGGGCCGATCGGGGTGTTGGCCGCAGCGATCGTTCGCCACATCGGTGCCCGCCATGTAGTGGTCACTGATATCAACCCGTATCGGCTAGGTATGGCCAAGGCGCACGGGGCCAGTCGGGTGGTCGACGTGCGCACCGAGCAGCTGGCCCCGGTGATGGCCGAGTTAGGAATGACCGAGGGGTTCGACGTCGGGCTAGAGATGTCGGGGGCCGAGGCGGCGTTCAACCAGATGCTCGACGCGATGAACCACGGCGGCCGGATTGCGGTGCTCGGCATACCCGCCGGCCCGATGACGCTTGATGTCAACGACGTGATCTTTAAGGGCCTGCAGATCCAAGGCATCTACGGCCGTCGAATCTTCGAGACCTGGTACAAGATGGCCGCGATGTTGCAAAGCGGACTCGATGTCGCCGGAATTGTCACCCATCGTCTGCCGGCCGACAGTTTCGAGGAGGCGTTCGCAATCGTCGAGCGCGGCGAATGCGGCAAGGTCATCCTCGACTGGTAAATCCTTAGTCGATTCGACTTAAGTTTTCTGATGGTTAGGTTGTGGCTCGGCTCCGGGCACCCTAGAGTTGCGTGTACATCGCTCAACATCTACCCCCACCGTTCATCCCAAACAGGAGCATCGCACCATGGCCAAGGCAGTCGGAATCGACCTAGGTACCACCAACTCCGTCGTCGCGGTCTACGAGGCCGGCGACACGGTCGTAATCCCCAACTCTGAAGGCGCACGCACCACCCCCTCGGTCGTTGCTTTCAGCAAGGCCGGCGAAGTGCTGGTCGGCGAAGTCGCCAAGCGCCAAGCCATCACTAACCCCGATCGCACCTTCCGCAGCATCAAGCGCCATATGGGCGAGAACTGGAAGAGCGACGACATCGATGGCAAGCGGTACACGCCGCAGGAAATCAGCGCGCGCACGCTGATGAAGCTGAAGCGCGACGCCGAGGCTTACCTGGGTTACACCGTGACTCAGGCCGTCATCACTGTGCCCGCCTACTTCGACGATGCCCAGCGCACCGCCACCAAAGAAGCCGGCCAGATCGCTGGCCTGGAAGTGCTGCGCATCATCAACGAGCCAACCGCGGCTGCGCTCGCTTATGGCCTCGACAAGAGCGCCGAGGATGAAAAGGTGCTGGTGTTCGACCTTGGCGGCGGCACGTTCGACGTCAGTGTGTTGGAAATCGGCGAAGGCGTGTTCGAGGTTAAGAGCACGCACGGCGACACGAAGTTGGGTGGCGACGATTGGGACCAGCGCATCATCGATTGGCTAGTCGGCCAGTTCAAAGCTGCCCACGGTGTCGACCTCGCCGCCGATCGCATGGCGACGCAGCGCCTGAAGGAGGCTGCCGAGAAGGCGAAGATCGAGCTCAGCCAGGTGCAGCAAACGCAGATCAACTTGCCGTTCATCACTGCCACTGCCGATGGCCCGTTGCACCTCGACGAGTCTCTTAGTCGCGCCAAGTTCCAGGAAATGACGGCCGACCTAATCGAGCGTTGCCGCATTCCGTTCGAGCAAGCGTTGAAAGACGCTGGCATCAGCAAGGGCGAGCTCAACCACGTCATCTTGGTCGGCGGTTCCACCCGCATGCCCGCCGTCACCGACTTGGTGCAGGCGCTCACCGGCAAAGAGCCGAACAAGAGTGTTAACCCCGACGAAGTGGTTGCCATTGGCGCGGCTGTTCAGGCCGGCGTGTTGCGCGGCGATGTGAAAGACATCCTGCTGCTCGACGTCACGCCGCTCAGCCTTGGCATCGAGACCAAGGGTGGCGTCATGACCAAGCTGATCGAGCGCAACACCACGATTCCGACGAAGCGCACGGAAGTGTTCACCACTGCCGACGACATGCAGCCCAGCGTCGAAATTCACGTGCTGCAGGGCGAGCGCGAGATGGGTGCCTACAACAAGACACTCGGCAAGTTCCAGCTCGTCGACTTACCGCCGGCGCCGCGCGGTGTTCCGCAAATCGAAGTCACCTTCGACATCGACGCCAACGGCATCGTCCACGTCAGCGCCAAGGATCGCGCCACGAACAAAGAGCAGAGCATGACCATCACCGGTCAGAGCACGCTCGACAAGAAAGACATCGACCAGATGGTGCGCGATGCCGAGGCCCACGCCGAGGAAGACAAGCAGCGCCGCGAGGAAGCAGAAGTTCGTAACAACGCCGACTCGCTCGTGTACCAAATGGAGAAGGTGTTGCGCGATAACGCCGACAAGGTCGACGACGCCGAGAAGGCAACTGTCGAGGGTCCGCTGGCCGAGTTGCGTACGGCACTCAATGGCACCGACTTCGATGCGATTCGCAAGGCGCACGAGAACCTGATGCAGGCCAGCCAGGCATTCAGCCAGAAGCTGTACGAGAAGGCTGCCGCTGATAACGCGGCTGGCACTTCGGCGGCGTCAGGTGCAGGAACTGCTGGTGGCGGCGATGACGAGATCATCGACGCCGAGATCGTTGACGACGATCAGCCGCAAGCAGTCTGAGGAACTCATGACTGACAAAGCAGACACCGGTGAAGCAGACGACTTGCTCGCGGCTGACGCCGAGGCTGTCGAAGAGGCAGTGCTCGAGGTAGAGAGCGATCTCGAAGCACTGATGACCGAGCGCGACTCGTACAAAGACATCGCGCAACGTTTGCAAGCCGACTTCGACAACTATCGCAAACGCGTCGCGACACAACTCACCGACGAAGTGCAGCGCGCCACGGGCCGTATCGCAGAAGCGCTCTTGCCTGTGCTCGACACATGCGAGGCTGCGTTCTTGCAGCACCCTGGTGAAGTCGAGCCGATCCTCAACGTTCTGCTTGGCCAGCTACGAAAGATGGGTCTCGAGACGATGAATTTGCTCGACCAACCCTTCGATCCTGCGCTTGCTGAAGCAGTCGTGCATGAAGAGGGTGAGGGTGAGCCCGTTGTCGCCGAAGTGCTGCGCAGCGGCTACACGTGGAACGGCCGAGTGCTGCGCGCCGCCATGGTGAAAGTAAAGGGCTGATCGCCAGTGGCCGCTCAACGCGAGTGGTACGAGAAGGACTACTACAAGGTGCTCGGCGTGAAAGACACGGCCGACGCCAAGACCATCACGAAGGCCTATCGCAAGCTCGCGCGCGAAAGTCACCCAGATACGCACCCCGGCGACGCCAAAGCTGAAGATCGGTTTAAGGAAGTAAGCAGCGCGTACGACGTCCTCGGCGACGAAACCAAACGCAAGGAGTACGACGAGGTACGCCGGCTTGGCCCAGCCGACTTTGGTCGTCCTGGTGGCGCGCCGGGCGGTTTCAACTTCAACGTCGGCAACGATGCGTTCGGCGACGTCTTCGGTCAGGTGTTCAACAGTCGTCGACGTGGTGGCGGTGCGTCGGCCGCCGGACCGCAACGTGGGGGCGACGTCGAGGCGACCCTCACGCTCGACTTCGTGGATGCGGCTAATGGTCTCACCACGACCCTGCATCTCACCAGCGACACGCAGTGCTCAACGTGCGGCGGCAACGGTGCCAAGCCCGGTACACAACCGAGAGCTTGCTCGCAATGTGGTGGGCGCGGTGTCGTCAACGACAACCAAGGCCTGTTCTCGATGTCGTCGACCTGCCGCGTCTGTGGCGGAGCCGGCGTCGTTATCGAACACCGCTGCCCAACGTGCAACGGTGCCGGAGTCGAACGACGGCCGCGCGAAGTGCAGGCGCGGATTCCTGCCGGTGTCGCCGATGGTCAGCGCATTCGGCTGAAGGGCCGCGGTAGTCCTGGTCGCAACGGCGGACCTGCTGGCGATCTGATCGTCGAGTGCCATGTCACACCGCACCCACTGTTCGGGCGCGACGGCAACCACCTGACTGTGCGAGTTCCCATCACGTTTCCGCAAGCCGCGCTCGGTGGCGACATCGACGTGCCAACGCTCGATGGTCCGACCGTGAAACTGCGATTGCGACCGAGCACCCAGTCAGGTAGTCGCCATCGGGTTAAGGGCAAAGGACTTGCAACTGCCAAAGGTGCCGGCGACCTCATCGTGACTGTCGACGTTCATGTGCCATCGCACCTGACCGACGAGCAACGCAGCGCACTCGAGGCTTTCGCGGCGGCGAGTAAAGTTGCGCCGAGCAGGGGAGCGGAGGACTAACAGATGCGATCACAAGAGCACGCTGTGTACGTCATCTCCGTAGCCGCCGAACTAGCGGGCATGCACCCGCAGACGCTTCGCATCTACGAGCGTCGCGGTTTGGTTCAACCCGCGCGAACCCAAGGTGGCAACCGTCGCTACAGCGACGTCGATATCGCGCGGCTGCTGCGCATCAGCGAACTCGCCGCCGAGGGCATGAACCTGGAGGGCATTCGTCGAGTGATGGATCTCGAACTCGAAGTCGAACGCTTAGGTGCCGAGAACGAAAAGTTGCGCACGATTGCAGCCACAGCGATGGCAGAAGCCGAGCGCCGTCAACCACGTCGCGACCTCGTGCCGTTGCACCAAGACGTAGCCGTCTTTGGCATGCAGCGCAAGCCCTGACTTCCGACTAGAGGCTCACACCTAGTTCTTACCGTGCGATGACACTTTGATCATGCCTGGCACGAATCATGTGCCGCATGACCCGAATCGCAGTAGCAACGTCCTCTTTCGCATTGGCCCTCAGTCTTGCCGGTTGCGCGACGACCTCATTGTCGTCAGCAACGACGTCGACAACGAGTGTGTCGACAACGACCACACCCAACGCGACCACAACGACCGCGGCCACAACGACAACAACGGCGACAGAACAGCCAAATGGTGAGCTGCAATTGGCGTTGACGATTCACGTCGAGCGCCATCCGATCGAAGTTCGCAACGAGGCATACTTCGATGCGCACGTTGCGATACTCGAACAGCTTGCCAAGCTGGCCACCGCCTACGGCGTGGTCCTGAACTTCGAGTTGTCCACCGAGTTCGTGCAGGCTGTAGATGCGTGGGACAGCACGTTCATTGAGGACATGAGCGCCGTCGGCCATGCGATCGCGCAGCACTCGGGCGATCAATCAACTGACGGACTTACCGGTGCCGCTCGCGTCGCCGAACTCGTTCGCCAGCGCAACGCGATTGAAGCCCACGGCGTACAGGTCAACTACCTGTCGGGTGGCTGTTCCGCCGACGATTGGGTTGAGGCCGCAATCTCCGCCGGATTTTCGGCGGTGACTGGCAACGTCGAATACTGCTTGAAGTCGCTGGATGACGAGACGTTGCCCGCCGGGATGGATTGGATCCACAGATGCGACAACCAATCGATCTGCCACGACCCGTTGCACGTTGGCACCGCACGCGTCTTGCACCCATGGACGACGAGCAGTTCCGCGACGTGGTTGGTGGATGATCCCACCGGCGATTTAGTGATCATCTCAAGCGACGAGGCCGACGGGTTCGTCGCGATGTCGCAGGATGGCGACTCCGACCTGAGCCTGTCGCTCGACCAATGGACCGCACTTCTCGACTCGTACGTGGCCGCAACGGTTCCTGGGCAAGTGAACGTGGTGAACATGGTTCTGTCGGTCGGCCCCGAGCCCGACTGGGATTTGATCGAGTCGATGTTCGCGCAAGCGTTGACTCGTCAAGAGGCTGGCCTGCTGTCTTGGGCGAACCTCGGCGAAGTAGTTGCGCAGGCGTTGGCCGAGGCACCGACCCAAGCGGCCGACCCAGCCGTTGTCTACACCGACACAACTCCCGACCTGCGTGGTGGTCCGTGAAGCCAGTACGCAGTTCTGCGGCTTACTCAGCCGAATGGCACACGGCCTCGACGTTGTTGCCGTCGGGGTCGCGAACAAACGCTCCGTAATAGGTGGGGTGGTACTCGGGCCAAAGTCGCGGCTCGTGCAGCACCTCGGCACCGTTGGCCACCGCCGCGTCGAAGAACGCCCGCACAGCTGCCCGGTCCTTCGCGGTGAAAGCAATGTGCGACTCGCGAAAACCGTTGCCGGAATCGAACTCGCCAATCCAGAAGTCGGGCTTGCCGGGAGGGCCATAACCGATGGCCGCGCCGAAGTCCATCACGCGAGCCGCACCGAGCGGCGCGAAGACGGCATCGTAGAACTTGGCGCTAGCCGCGAGGTCGGCACATTGGATTCCGAAGTGGTCAAGCATCCCTAGATCATGTCACCTTGCTGTGGCGCTGATAGCCGGCTCGCAGCTCTGCACGTAAGTAGTCACCGAAGATCAGCGGTTCGAACCGCGCCGGAGTTTGTGGTTCGATGCAACTCGGCAACGGGGCGATCTCGGTCGCGACATTGGGGTCGAAGAAGAACGGCACCGAGTAACGCTCGCGGCCAGATCGGTTGATAACGCGGTGCGGCGTGGCGCGCAGCACGCCATTGCTCCACTGGTGCAGCATTTGGCCGACATTCATTACGAATGTTCCCTCGCGTGGCGGCGCGTCGATCCAGGCACCGTCGGGTGATTGCACCTGTAGGCCACCGACATCGTCTTGCGCGAGCAGCGTTATGAAGCCGAAGTCGGTGTGTGGTGCCGAGCCGTACAAATCGTCTGGTGCTGTTGAAGGCTGCGCCGGATAGTGCAACAGGCGCAGCCATGTAGTCGGCCTCTCGAATGAGCGCGGTATGACGCGATCGGAATCGTCGAGCACAACAGCAATGATGTCGACCAGTCGTTCAGCAAGTTGCACCATGACCCGCTCGTACGCGACGACCGAGTCGCGAAACCCTGGTAACGCTGGCCACTGATTTGCGCCGGCGAGATACGCACCGGCCAGCACATCGGGGTCGTCCGCGCCAGCCTCACGCATCATCATGAACGACTCGCTCTGATTCGGCTTGCGTACGTTCGCGAGAGTCGACTTCCGATCGGTCGACGTGTTGATCGGGATGAAACCTCGGTGCAATTCGTTGAGCTCGATCTCCATCTTGGTCGCGAGCGGCAACGCATGGAACTTGTGCGCGGCCGAGAAGACGCCGTCGATCAGTGTCTGCGAAACACCATGACCGGTGAGGTATGCAAACCCGACCTCGCTGTAAGCGGTACGAAACCGCTCGACCACGTCGGCTTGCGAGAGATCAATGACAGGTATCACGTAACTACATTGTCAGTTCATCGAGGGCTGATTGCACCCAGGCGCCGAGGTCGATCGTGCCGAGCGTTGACCGACGCACTTGTGCTTGCTTGCGCTCGACTTGCGGTGGTGGGGGTAGCGGTAGCGCGCCAAGAAAGGTCCGCCACTCGTCGGTGCCCCATGGGTCGGTGGGTGCATCGGGTTCGCGTTGCGCGGCAGACGAGTGGGCCAATCGCAGGTGTCGCTCGCTGCCACGCAACGCGCGCGAGCCGACTGCGGCTCGGCCAGGCATGCTTCGCTCACCATCTTCCGGTTCGCAGCGCCACTCGAGCAGCAATTCGGGTCGCCCTACCAACTCGGCGGCGAAGGCCAACAAACCTGCGACGGCGTGCTTACACGGATCGTCCCAGTCGGGGCAGGTGCAGCTGACCATCAACTCGCCGCCCTCGGGAGTCAGACGCGTCAATTGTGTTCTTAGCGACTCGATAGGCCCGGAGGGTCGGGGCAGCATTCCCACCGCCGCGACGACTTGGTAAGGCTCGTCGCGACTACCCAAGACCGTTGCCACAAGTTGGCCCGGCGAGAGTTCCAGCCGAGTCACCGCTCCCTCGACGACGTAAAGCTTGCCCCGTCGAAATCGTGGAGGGTCGGCCATTCCGGCCACCGCTACGGACAGCAAGGTGCTGGCGAGTCTGCCCACTGGATGCGGGTCGCCGCGGAACTGACCGGGGAGTAGAACGATGCTCATCAGGCGCGCACCTTCGAGTGATCGAGAACAACCAGGTCGCGCAACGCATCGGTGCTTAGTTCGCTCAACCACGACTCGCCGGTTGTGCCGACGACAGCGTCGGCCAACTTACGTTTGTCGTTGATGAGCGCATCGATCTTTTCCTCGATCGTGCCTTCGCAAACCAACTTGTGAACGAACACCGTTCTTGACTGGCCGATCCGCCACGCACGATCGGTGGCTTGATCCTCGACAGCCGGGTTCCACCAACGGTCGTAGTGCACGACTTGTGACGCAGCTGTGAGGTTCAGCCCTGTGCCGCCAGCCTTGAGCGACACCAACAGCAGGGGTGACTTTGCGGTGCCATCTTGAAACGACGTGACCATGCGATCGCGGTTGGCACGACTGACGCCGCCGTGCAAGAACTGCGCAGATTGGCCGAACCGCTCGTGGAGGTGCTGCTGCAGCAACAATCCCATTTCGCGGAACTGGGTGAACACCAGCGCTTGTTCACCAGCATCCAGTAAGTCGGTGACCAATTCATCGAATCGATGCAACTTGCCAGAGCGCCCGGCCAACTTCGACCCATCGCCGAGTGCGTGCGCTGGGTGGTTGCAGATCTGCTTCAAACGTGTGAGCGCCGCGAGTACCAGGCCGCGCCGACGCATGCCTGTCGCTTCCTGCGCGTCGGCAAGCAACTGATCGACAACCGCTTGATAAAGGTGTGCTTGTTCGCGAGTGAGTGGCGCCCAAGCAACCTGCTCGACCTTGTCGGGTAGGTCGGGCACCAGCGACTTATCTGCCTTGGTTCGGCGCAGCAGGAATGGCCCGGTAAGACGACGCAACTCGGCGGTCGCGGCAGCGTCGTGATCGCGCTCGATTGGCAACGCAAACTGCTTGCGAAACTGCGTTGCGTTGCCTAACAGTCCCGGCGCAACGATCTGAAAGATCGACCACAACTCGCTAAGTCGATTCTCCATCGGCGTACCGGTGAGCGCGAGGCGTTGACCTGCTTTGATCGCACGCATCGCGCGCGCCGTGCGTGTGTCGGGGTTCTTCACGGCCTGCGCTTCGTCGAGCACAAACGTCGACCACGGAACTTGCTGGAAAGTCTCGAGATCGCGGGCGGCGACCTGATAGGTGGTGATAACCAGATCGTGTGCCGCGACGAGGTTGGCGAATGTTGCGTTGTCGGCGCGGCCGGTGCCGTGGTGCACCATCACCCGCATCATCGGCGCGAAGCGAGCGGTCTCGGCTTCCCAGTTACGCACCACCGACAACGGGCAAACAACGAGATGCGGACCAGGCAAGGCCGCAAGGTGCGCGAGTGTTGTCGGCGTCTTGCCAAGGCCCATGTCGTCAGCCAAGCAACCACCGAGGCCAAGACGATGCAGAAATTGCAACCACCCGAGTCCGCGTAGTTGGTAAGGACGCAGCGTCGCCGTAAATCCACTGGGAACCTCGCCGTCGGCGAGTGCTTCATCAGGAAGGCCGGAAAGCAACTCGTGTGCCCAGCCGGTTGCCTCGACCGCGGTTTGCACATCGCTTTCGATGCCAGCCGCCTCGAGTTCACGCTGCAACTCGGCGGCGAGCGCCAGCAACTGCAGAGCGCTCATCTCGCTGTGTTCCTCGCGATGCTGCGCCAGGTTGGCGAGCGCACGCCGGGCCTCGGCGCGATCGATTTGCACCCAACGACCACCAGCTTGAATCAGGTTGGCACCTTGCTCTGCAGCTCGTCGCAACACTTCGTCGGAGACGGTCGTGTCGTCGAGCACGACTTGCCATTGCACAATCGCCGTTGCCGCGAACCGTCCGCTACCGGTGTTCGCGTTTGGCGTGGCAGTGGCGCGCGTCGTGGGCTTTCGGCGGATGAGGGTCTCGGGTGCGATCAATTCCACGCCGACCGCAGCGAGTGCATCTATTCCTTCGAGAGCGGCCGCCGCTGATTCGACGTCGATGCTGTCGTGCGCGGCTACCCATGGCGTGAGGTCGGGGATCGCGCTGGCGACGAGAAGAAGGGTGTCGACAACAAGCCGGTGCAGCTTGGGTAGGAAGCGGGCGTCGTGGGCCAGTGCGAATGCCGCAGGCGTCTCGTTCGCGAGATCGGCTGCTGTGCACCACGTGCTGCGGTCGTCGGCGTCGACCAACTCGAGCGTGAGTGGCCACGCAGTCGACTCGCCGTCATCGTCGGGCAGGCCCAAGCGCAAACGTACGCGCGCCAACGGCTCGCCGTCGGCTCGACGCCTAGCGAGCGCGAACTCGGTCGCGATGTGCGCGACCGCTTCGGTGAGTTCGTCGGCCACTACGAAGTGGCCGGTGTCGGCGATGAGTGCTCGACTGACCAGACGCAGCGCACGGGCGTTGGCGGCACGAGTGTCGGAGAGGTCGGCGCGCCAACCGCGCGCTGCGAGCGTCAGCCTGCATAACTGATCGACGAGCGCGTGCAGCAGTTGAGTGGCATCGACCGGACCGGCGGCGGCTACTGCCGGCGGCATTGCCGCCAGTAGGCCATCGGCCGCGAGTTCGATGTCGGCAGCGAGCGGTTGCCACTCGGCGAGCCATGCACCATCAGTGATATTGGAGAGCACGGGCAGCACGCGACCGCTCGTGACCAGTTCGGTTGCGTAGTTATGAACTGCGCCAAACCATGCCACAGAAGCGCTGACTTCGCTTCGTAGCGCATCGAGCTGACCGAGCGAGGCGAGCGTCGCGGCGTCAATGCGCTGACACATCACATTCAGTCGGCCGTCGGGAACATCCATTGGCACCAAACGCGTTGATGTGCTGTACGCCATGCTTGGTCGGCGGGCAACACGCGCGACCTCGTGGTGAAGATTTCCGCCGTACACCCCGCGGCCTGGTTGCCATGCCATTGCCTCGCCGTCTACCCAGCTGAGCTGCAAACCCGGGGGAGACGAGCGCGCAACCACGCAAAGCATCCTACGAAGAGGGTGTCTGCGAGTGCATCGGGTTTGCATACGAACTCTTGAGGACAATGCGACGAATCGTCTATTTGGCAACACGGGAAACCGGCCGAAAGAAAGGGCGTGACTGAATGCTCGCCGTCCTCGAATCGTGTTGCTCGCTTGCTGATCGCTGGTCTCTTTGCCATCGGTGTTGGCTCCATCGCCGTCGCAAGTTCGCAGACTCCAGCGTCCGCCGCTGCTTGTCAGGGTTGCGTCGTCCTCTCGGCGCCAGCAATCGGGCTGAGCGCCACCGCTCAGCCTGGTCAGCAAGCAGTCATCGATCAAGAGGGCGGGGTTGCTGTGTATACCCCGCTGACTACCGGCAACGTCGGCGGTCCCGGCACGATGTGGTTAGTCGGTCACCGCACGACTCATGGCGCAGTCTTCAATCGTGTACCCACGCTGGTGCCCGGTGATGTGATCGATCTAATCGATGATGCTGGTGCGCATCGCTATGTCGTCAATCGTTTGTTGGTCGTGTCGGAGTCCGATTGGGCAAGTCACGTCAACATCCACGACACGTCACGTTCGGTGTTGATTCTGCAGACCAGTCATCCCGAGAGTCGCTTGCGCTACTTGGTTGAGGCGTTTGGAATTGGCATTGCGCCTGCACCAATCGCGACCACGCCCGCCACCGCTACTCCCACCGCCGTACCGCCTCCGGTCGCTGCCACCGGCCCGGCTATAGCGGCTCCGACTGTTGCTGCTCTGCAGCGCACTACCAAGTTCGGGTCAATCAAGTCCGTCGTTTAGTCAGGCGTCTAAGCCGAGGCCGAGCGCTTGCGTAGCAGGTTGAGTAGTTGCGTCTGCGAGTGAACGCCGAACCGCTGGTAGATCGCGCTGAGGTGATTGCGAACAGTGCTTTGGCTCAAGAACAATTCGTCTGCTACTTCTGAGACGCGCTGGCCGCCCAGCATGCGGCGAAGGATTTCGATCTGCCTGCCAGTCAGGTTGTCGTCGTCGTGCAGCACCGTGTCGTCCACGCCTTGGTCGCGAATCGTGCGCAGCATTTCCAGCAGTGCGGTATCGACGCTGCGGCCCATCGTCTGCACCATCGTCCGTCGTCGATCGATGGCGGATCGAACGCGTGCCACAAGCTCGCGCGGCGTGAATGGCTTCACGATGTAGTCGTCGGCGCCCGCCAGAAATGCATCGGCCTTGTCGACTCGATCGGAGTGCCCGGTCAGCATCACAATTGTGCAATCCGCTGTCGTTGCCCCCGCGCGGAGCACGCGGCAAACCTCGGTACCGCTCGTGTCTGGCAAACCAACGTCGAGCAACACGCACGCAGGTGGTTGGCGGCTGGCCAACTCGAGCCCCCGCGCAGCAGTCTCGGCCTCTTCAACCGTAAAACTGGCCGCGGTCAAGCACATCCGCGCGAGCATCCTCACGTCGGCAGCGTCGTCGATGATCAGCACGCTGTCGGCAATCCACGGCGCAAACATGGCGTCACCGCCAGCGGGGCTGGAGCTCAACATTGTTTGACCGGCTGCGTGTGCTTTGAGATAGCCGTTGATCTCGCTAGGCGACACCGGTTGAGCGATGAGGAAGCCCTGCGCAAAGTCGCAGCCCATCGTGCGAATTCGCTCGAGCTGCTCGCGCGTTTCGACTCCCTCAGCGACGACCTCTTGATTCATCGTTTGAGCGAGACTGATAATTGACGCGACGATGGCGGCACTGATCGCGTTGTCGCCAAGCCCAGCCACGAAGGATCGGTCGATCTTCAGTTCGTCGATGGGCATTCGATGCAAGTACTCCAACGACGAATAGCCCGTTCCGTAGTCGTCGATCGAGATCTTGAAACCGAGCGCCTTGAGTTCGTCAAGGATGGCGATCGCACCGCTGATGTCGTTCATGATCGTGGTCTCGGTTACTTCCAGACACACGGTGTTCGCACTGATGCCGGTTTCAGCCAGCAATTCTCGGATCATTGCTACTAGGCCGCTTTGGAACTGGCGGGCCGACACGTTGACGGAGATGTGAACTGGTGTCCGGGGATACGCCTGATGCCACTCCGCTGCTTGTCGGAATGATTCACGCAACACCCATTCGCCGATGGGGACAATCACGCCGCTCAACTCCGCAGCCGGAATGAACTCGCCGGGCATGACAACGCCAACGTTGGCGCGGTCCCACCGTAAGAGTGCTTCGACGCCGACTATTCGATTGGTGGTCAGTGAAATCTTTGGTTGGTACACCAAGCGAAACTCTTTCGCTACTAAAGCGCGCTGCATCGCTTCGACGAGGCCAGATTCCGGTTTCTTACGCAGGCTTCGAAGCTCGGCGGTGAAGATCGTTACTCGATTGCCCTCGAGGTGTCGTGCATGGTGCTGCGCCGTCTCGGCGTCGAGAATCATGCCTTGCGCATCCGAGTTTGCTTCCGCGATCTTGATTCCGACCCGCGCATTAACCAGCACATGCCCCGATCTGAGCTCGATGGGTGCCGCGATCGCTTTGAGCATGACTGCCGCGACTTCCGCGACCGCGGGGTCGTCCACGTTCTTGCACATGACGAGGAACTGGTCGCCACCAACTCGACAGATCGTGCTCGTACGGCCGGTCGTTAGGTCGTACTCTCGAAGGCAAGTGCGTAAACGATCCGCGACTGCGATCAGTACGGCGTCGCCGCCAGCGTGGCCACGATCTTCGTTGATGTACCGGAACTGATCGAGGTCGATGGAGAAGACAGCCGTCGAGTCGGTCGGAGTTGTCGTTAGCTCAAGGGCCTGTTGTGTGTGCTCAAAGAACTTGCTGTACGTGCATAGCCCCGTCAAAGGATCGCGCGGTGGCGTCTCTTCGATCAGAGCGCTCATCGCATTTCACGGCTCAAGATCGAGCCTGCTTTCGCTGGGGTTACCAGCCTGACCCTGATCCCACGCGATGTCAAGGGGTTGGCGCCGCTCGGCCGGTGGTGCCTTCCTTGACTTGGAACGTCTTTAGGTCGCTGCAGAAGTCGAGCGCGTAGTCGCCGCCCTCGCGGCCCATTCCGCTGATGCCAATGCCGCCGAATGGTGCGGTGAGGTCGCGCACTAGGAAGCAGTTCGTCCAGATTGTGCCAGCGCGAATAGCGCGGCCCATGCGCTCGGCGCGTTCTTGCGACGATGTGTACACGATGGCCGACAAGCCGTATGGCGTCGAGTTGGCCAGGCGAATGGCGTCGGCCTCGTCAGTGAACGTTTGAAACGTCAGCACCGGACCGAACACCTCGCGTTGCACGATCTCGCTGTCGTTGGATTTTGGTGCGATCAGCGTCGGCTCGTACCAAAGGCCATCGTCACCACCGAGTTCGCTGGGTCTGCCGCCACGCAGAATGGTGTCGCCGTTCTCTAGAGCGCGATCGACGAAACCTGCGACGCGAGCGAAGTGCGTCGGATGAATCATTGGGCTGATCGTGGTTGCCGCGTCGTGCGAATCGCCGAGAACGTGTTGGTCGGCAAACTTGTCGAACAGACGCAAGAACTCGTCGCGCACGCTCGCTTCCACCAGCAATCGCGTGCCGGCGAGGCAAACCTGCCCCGAGTCGTCGTACTGCCCGGCTGCCTTCTGCGCCGCGGCTTCTAGGTCGGCGTCAGCGAAGACAACGAACGGCCCCTTGCCGCCGAGCTCGGCAGTGAACGGCACCAGGTTGGTCGCCGCCGCGCGACCGATGTGGCGACCGGTTTCGGGGGAGCCGGTGAAACTGATTCGGCGCACACGCGTATCGGCGACTAGCGCGGCGCCCACTTCTGCTCCGATGCCCTGCACCACGTTGAACACACCGGCCGGCATTCCGGCTGCGTGGCTGAGGTCGGCGAGCAGGCTGCACGACAACGGACTCCACTCGGCTGGCTTCAACACAACGGTGTTGCCGGCGGCGAGTGCGGGCGCACACTTCCATGTGCTGAGCATGAAGGGCGCGTTCCATGGCGTGATCACCACGGTGGGGCCGGCGGGCATGCGCATCACGCGGTTGGTAGTGCCGTTGGATTCCCACACTCGTTCCTCGTATTGCGTGGCGAGATCGGCGTAGGCGCGAAAGTTACGCGCACCGCGAGAGAGCACCCGCAGCCGCAGGCTCTCGTGCAGCATCGCCATGTCGAGGCACTCCACCGCGGCAAGCGATTCGATGTTCTCATCGATCAAGTCGGCGAGCCGACGCAAGATCTCGGCGCGTCCGTCGGGACCGAGTGCAGCCCACGCCGGGAATGCATCGACAGCTGCGCCGACCGCTAACTCCGCAGTCGCGGCATCGCCTCGCGCGACGTCGGCCAACTTCACCGACCAGTCGAGCGGTGAGCGATCCTCGAACGTGGTTGGCGATGCCACTCGTTTGCCGCCGATGTAGTGCTCGGTCGACACTGACACGCCACCGACGTCGACTCGCGTGCCACCAGTGAAAGGGTTGTTCATTCGGGCAGCTTCGGTCGAATGCGCGGAAACGGCAACTGATCGCGCTCCGTCGCAAGTGGACGGCGCTGACCGCGCAGTGGCCAATCGCCACCCATCGCAGTGCTCAACACTTCCTCGGTCTCAGTTGGTTGCGCCCCGACCTCATCGCTGACAGGCGTCGGCCCCTCAACGATGTGATTGGTGAGCGCGCCGAGGCCCTCGACCTCGACGGTCACCTCGTCGCCGGGTTGCACACTGCGACTGATGGCAGGCGTTCCCGAAAGAATTACGTCGCCGGGGACAAGCGTAATCAGGCGTGCGATGTCGGCGACCAGGTAATGCATGTCCCAGGCCATCTCGTCAGTGCTGCCGTCTTGCTTCAATTCACCGTTCACCAGCGTGCGAATGCGCTTGCCGTGAAAGTCCCAGTCGGTGATCAGGCCGGGGCCGAGTGGGCACAGCGTGTCTGCACCCTTTACCCGCAGCATCGAGCCACTGTCCGTGTCACGAAAGTCGTGCAAGCCGTAGTCGTTGGCGACGGTGTAGCCAGCGATGTAGTCGCCCGCCTGCGCGTACGTAACGTTGCGGCAAGTGCGGCCGATCACGATCGCCACTTCCCCCTCAAAGTTCAACCACTTGCAGTTACTGGGCCGCACAACCGCGGCGCGATGCGCGTTGAGCGCGCTGATCGGCTTGTGGAAGTAGGTCGGCGCGGGTGGCAGTGAAACGCCGAACTCGTGGACGCGCGAGATGTGGTTGAGGTGGCAGCAGATGATCTTGGTCGGCTCGACCGGCGCGAGGTGCACTGCATCGGTGACCGCAATCGATCGACCGTCGGCCGCGACCAGCGTGTCGCCATCCCGCGACATCACGGTGGGGTAACCGTCGAGCAAAACCCTTCTGATGTCAGCCATGAACTAACTCCTTTGGACCCAAACTATAGTTTCATTCATGAACGGCAAATCTATGAACGGCTTCATGTTCCCACGCACAGCCGCAGGTACGGCTTCCATCCTGCCGCCGATGCCGTGGCACTACAGCGGCGACCTGCTGACGGTGGAGTACCGCACCGATCCATCGCGCATCGCCGAGCTGCTACCCGAACCGCTCACCCTCGTGCCCGACGACAACGACCCTGGCGCAGTCGCGATGATCTTCGCTGATTGGCAGAGCTGTGGCGACGACTTCGCCGAACTCGACGACCCAATCCGAGCGCAGTACAAGGAAGCGTTTATCGTCGTGCGTTGCATGTACAACGGCACGATCTACAGCCGCTGTGTGTACATCTGGGTCGACACAGATTTCGCAATGGTGCGCGGCCACTTTCAGGGATACCCCAAGAAGCTCGGCAGCATTTGGCAAACGCGCCCCGTCACAATCGGCAAGGCCGGTCCACGCGTCGCGCCCGGAGGGCGTTTTGCGGGCACTGTTGCGTATTACGACCGCCGCATCATCAACGCTCGCGTCACGCTGCGCGAGCAGAGCAAGGGCAACGGATTCGTCAATGGCCATCCGATGATTCACTCGCGGTTCATGCCGCGTATCGAAGGCGGCAGTGACAGTTACAGCGAGTTGGTGACGATGAGCGGCCGCGACGTCGAGTTGGGCCAAGCATGGAGTGGCGACGCCGAGCTCGAGTTGCTGCCAAGCCCGGTCGAAGAGGTCGCGCGCCTCGAGGTGCGCGAGATCATTGGTGGTTACTGGCGCAGTGTCGGCACAACGTTTGCCGGTGGCACGACGCTGGCGGAGAACGTCGGATCATGAGCGCTGGCCCGGACGGAAACGACACAGTCGACTTTGCTTTGAACGCAAGCGTCGACATCGTCGACCCCGACTCGTACGTAAACGGCTTTCCGCATGCGACGTTCCGCCGACTGCGTGACACCGAGCCAGTCAGCTGGCACGACGAGCACGATGGCGGCAAGGGCTTCTGGGCCGTCACTCGCTATGACGACTTGTTGCAAGTCAGTCGCAACGTGGAAGTGTTTTCGAGCGCGCAGGGCATCACGCTGGAAGAGATGGACCCCGACGACTTCGCCGCTCGTCGCAACATGCTGGAATACGACCCGCCCGAGCACACTCGCTATCGCCGGCTGGTCAGCAAGCCTTTCAGTCGTCGCGAGGTGTACGCCTACGAGAACGGAATCCGACTGCTTGCACGCGCAGTTGTCGAGGAGGCTCGCGAGCTCGGTGAGCGATTCGACTACGTCGATCGCGTCGCCAAGCAGCTGCCGATGCGAATGCTCGGTCGGTTGCTGGGCGTGCCCGACGAAGATGGCGACTGGTTGGTCGAGCGTGGCGATGCGCTGCTTGGCAACTTCGATCCGGAGATGACCGCTCATCCGCTTGGGCTTACCGATACCGACGAGTTCAAGCACATTCCGTTTCGCTCGCCGGCTGCGCTCGACCTGTACAGGTATGCCGAGCAGCAGGCCGAACAGCGACGCGCGCACCCCACCGACGATGTGATCTCGCGTTTACTGGCGCCGACGATCGATGGGGAAGCACTAACTGAGTTGGAGTTCAAGAACTTCTTCGTGCTGATGGTCAGCGCCGGTAACGACACATCGCGCTACACGATGACGGCGGGGTTGAAGGCACTGGCGGAGAATCCAGATCAACTGGCCGAGTTGCGCGACGCCTGTATCGCTGGCGACGGAACCTTGGTGGAGAGCGCGGTCGAAGAAATCCTGCGCTGGGGCACGGTCACCATGCACTTCCGGCGCACAGCTACGCAAGACACCGAGTTGAACGGCCAAAAGATCAAGCGTGGCGACAAAGTGGTGATCTGGTTTACGTCGGCCGACTTCGACGAGCGCCAGTTTGCAGATCCGTTCCGCTTCGATATCCATCGCACGCCGAACGAACACGTTGCATTCGGTCGCATGAGTCCGCACCTGTGCCTCGGTGCGCAGTTGGCGCGGATGGAAATCAAGGTGCTGCTGGAAGAGATGCTGCCGCGACTGAGTGATGTGCAACTCGATGGACACGCGGAACGTCTGCGTAGCAACTTCATCTGTGGCATCAAGCGGCTACCAATCCGAGTGACCTGGTCGTAACCGTGACGGTCGTGAAGCCTCTGATTGGGTTATCAGGCCGCCGTGTTCCGGCCGAGACGATTCCGCTGTTCGACTACACCGCGCTGCATGGCGAAGAAGTCGACGTGCACCTCAGCGAGTATCCGAAGGTGTTGCAAAAGGCTGGCGCAGTTCCAGTGCAGCTCACACGTAACACCGACCCAACGCAGATCGTGAAACGTCTCGATGGTCTGGTGATGACTGGTGGCGCCGACCCCGACCCCGCGCTGTATGGCGAGGAACCGCACCCCGAACTAGGCCCGATCGAACGTGGTCGCGATGATTGGGAGTTGGCGCTGATTCGCGCGGCGTTGGCCGCTCGTCTGCCGATGTTGTGCGTGTGCCGCGGTGCGCAGTTGTTGAACATCGCGCTCGGCGGGTCTCTGGTGCAACACCTCGACGATGCCGAGGCGCACCAACGTGTCGATCATCCGCGCATCGACCGTTGCCATACCGTGCGCGTGTCGCCGGGCAGCATGGCCGAGCAGATTTATGGCGGTGACGTGCCGACCAACAGCCTGCATCACCAAGCCGTGGGTCGCGCGGGCGAGGGAGTCGTAGTCACCGGCACCGCTGAGGATGGCGTAGTTGAGGCGTTCGAGATCAGTGGCCGGCCGGAAGTATTCGCCGTGCAGTGGCACCCCGAGATGCTCAGCGATGTCGTCGACCCAGCGTTCTTGTGGCTCGTCGACGAAGCCAGCCGTCGCTCAGCCGACTAGAGGTCGATTGCCTCGACGGTGCGCAAGATGGTGCGCAGCATGTGTGCGAGGTCAACTTGTTCTTCCTCGGTCAGCGCTTGCGTCACTAATCCTTCGTGGCGATTGAACGCGGGCATGATCTCGTCGACAACCTTGCGACCGGCGGCGCTGAGCGCGACCAATACGCGCCGACCGTCGGCGCGGTCGGTTTTGCGACGCAATAGCTGGCGCGCTTCCAGTGTCTTCATCACACCTGTCAGGGTTGCCGCGGTTACTCCAGCCTCAGCCGCCAGCGTGCGTGCGTCCATCTCGCCCCACACGCGCAGCACGAACAAACTGGTGAAGGCACTCCAGCTGAGATCGTGTTGCGCGAGGACGCCACCTTCCATGTGATTGCGCACGGAAGTCGCCGCGCGAAAGATGTTGGACACAGCGGCCAATGATGTGAGGTCGAGATCCAGCCCGGTAAACGCAGCCCGCACATCGCGCTCGGCTTTAACGAGATCTCGATCGTCGTCGCTAGCGAATAGGCGCGGCACGCGTTAGCTCTTCATCAGGGCGACTTCGGCAGCGATCAACGCTCGCACCCTGTCGCGCAGAGCCGGCACGTCATCCTTCGTCAGCCCTGTCGTTTCGATTGGCGGCAGCACGCGAACTTCAGCTGTGGTGACATTGAACCGCCAGTCGCCCTTCGGGATGGCCTCGCGAGTGCCAGTCAATGCCAACGGCAGAATTGGGTGCCCGGACTCGATAGCCAGACGGAACGCACCGTCCTTGAACTCACCCAGCTCGCCGTCCATCGAGCGCGTGCCTTCTGGAAACAGCATCACGCTGACTTTGCGGTCGAGACGATCGCGCGCACCGCGCATCGCTGACACGATGCTCTGCTTGTCGCCGCGGATCAGCTTGATGTCGCCGGACATACGCATCAGCCAACCGACGAGCGGGTACTTGAAGAAGTCTTCTTTCGACAACCACTTCATCTCCCAGGGCAAGTGGCTGATCAGAAACATGTCGGCGAAGCTCTCGTGGTTAGCGACCACTACGTATGGCCGACGCGGGTCGTCGACCTTCACTCCGCTGGTGTGAAAGCGCCACAGCGGATTCACCCACGTGTGCACCACGCACAGTCTGCGAAATAGCCACCCGGGCCAGTAACGACCGCGATCGAACGGTGCTGTGACAATCCACACGACGAATACCAACGGCACCCAGATCACCACGATCACACCCAGCATCAACCATGCCCACACAGACAGCACGGTGCGTGAGACCGGGTTCCCGAACGAATTCCGGCGAAATGAAGAAACGGACACGCCTCCATCGTGACACGCGACGCATTGCCCGCGTGCGCTGGAACCGGCTTCTGACCGTAGGGTCCGTGCAGTGATCTTGAGTCGACTTCTCCCCTTCCCCCGATTGGCACTCGTCCTCGTGCTCGTAGTGGTGCCGGCCGCTTGCAGTGGCGAGAACGCCGACACCACTTCCTCAACGTTGGTTTCCAACAGCCAACCTGCCACGGCGCCGCTGACGCCAAGCGGCTCGCTTGAAGACATTGGTTCTCTTTTGGTGCTTCGCGACGCTGGGTCGTGGCGTGCCGAAGGGATCGACGAGATTGAGGTTTGGATCTGTCGTGTGCCTCTCGATTCCGCCGCCGCGGTGTACGGCGGACTACCGCTGCGCCTGCCGCTCACTGCCGAGGGAGTTACCGAAGTTCTCAACGCGCGCGTCGCGCCTTACTTCGATGCAATCTCGCACGGCTTGTACCAGCCGCAGTTTTACGCCGGCAGCGACGCGACCATGCGAGCTGACCAAGAGCCGCAAGTCTGCGTCGAGCAAGCGATTCAGGGTGCCGACGATACGGCCGACGCGGTGTTGGTCGTTGCCGACGCCGAACACGTCACCGATTTTCCAGGTGGGTTTGGCAATGTCGGTGTGCCGTGCCCTGCACAACCACCGTGCCCTGTTCTCGACTCGCGACGCGCGGCGTACGTGGGAGCAAGCGACTTTCATCCCGACTGGGCAGATCAGCCACCGATGGACCTGGTCGAGCACGAGATCGGGCACACACTCGGCTGGACGCACAGCGGCTTCGTTGATGGCGCAGCTGTTCCGTATCAGAGCGCGCTCGATGTGATGTCGAACAGCGCCGCTCCGCGCGAAATCGACTCAACGCGCCGCGACGGTCCCAACACGTTGGCGATCAACCTGCTCATTGCCGGCTGGCTGCCCACGTCTGACGTATGGGTGGCACCGCTCGCCGGCGGATCGGTTTCGCTGCAATCGTCAACCGGTGCCGCCGGAACGCGGCTCGCGATCGCACCTCTGTCGAACGGCAGCTATCTAACTGTCGAGGTGCTCACCGCCGACGGATTCAACTCGCACCTACCGCTCTCGGGGATCGCGGTTCATCGAGTGGTCATCACCGCGGAAGGCACAGTCGAGGCGATCGTCCCTCTCGTCGGTGAGCCGCCGTACGTCGACTTGCTGCAGGCCGGCTCGTCCATCGATGTCGACGGCTGGCGGATCGTTGTGCTCGAGGGCATGGTTTCTATTACTCCCATTGCCTGACGACAGTAGGGTCGCGGGGATGACACCCGAGCTGCAAGAACTGTTCGACGCCGCGCTGGCAGCGCACTCCAACGCCCACGCCCCGTACAGCAACTACCCCGTTGGTGCCGCAGTGCGCAGCGCGAGCGGCAAGGTCTACGCCGGTTGCAACGTCGAGAACGCGGCGTATCCGCAGGGTTGGTGCGCCGAGGCGAGTGCGATCGCGGCGATGGTTTCGGCTGGCGAGCGACGTATCACCACCGTGCTCACGCTCAGCAGCGGCCCGATCATGGGGACGTGCTGCGGCGGTTGCCGGCAGAAGATTCGCGAGTTCGCCGACGTCAACGTGCCGATTCACTCGTGCGGGCCAGAAGGCCTTCGTCGCAGTTTCACTCTCGAGGAGTTGCTGCCGTTCAGCTTCGGCCCCGAGAACCTGCCATGACCGGTACTTCACGGCGCGTGCCGTATCTCACCGCCAAGCTGCAGGGCTTCGGTACGACGATCTTCGCCGAGATGTCGGCGCTCGCCGTCGCAACCGACAGCGTCAACCTCGGACAGGGCTTCCCTGACACCGACGGTCCACGCGAAGTACTGGATGCTGCGATCGCCGCGATCAATGGCGGGCTCAATCAGTATCCGCCCGGCCCAGGTATGCCCGTACTGCGCAATGCAATCGCGGCACACCAGCAACACTTCTATGGACTGACCTACGACCCTGACACTGAGGTGTTGGTCACCGCTGGCGCGACAGAAGCGTTGGCCGGCGCACTACTTGGCTTGCTCGACACCGGCGATGAAGTCGTGCTCTTCGAGCCGATGTACGACAGCTATCAAGCATGCATTTCGCTAGCGGGCGCGGTAGCGAAGCCGGTGACGTTGCGGCCACCCGACTACGGCTTCGACGTGGATGAGTTGCGGGCGGCGATTACTCCCAAGACGCGCTTGCTGCTGATCAACACTCCGCACAATCCGACGGGCAAGGTGCTCACTCGCGACGAGCTGATGATTATCGCCCACCTCGCAATCGAGTTCGATCTGATCGTTGTGACCGATGAGGTGTATGAGCACCTGACGTTCGATGGTATGGAACACATTCCGATGGCGACGCTGCCGGGAATGCGCGACCGCGTGTTGTGCATCTCGAGCGGCGGCAAAACGTTCAACACGACCGGTTGGAAGATCGGTTGGCTGTGCGGTCCTGCGCCGCTGATCACTGCCGCTCGCACCGCGAAGCAGTTCCTGACGTTCGTCAACGGCGGGCCGTTCCAACCAGCGATTGCGGTCGGGCTCGGCCTACCAGACGCGTACTTCCGCGACTTCGGCGCCGACTTGCAAGCCAAGCGCGATCGCCTGCTTCCCGGCTTACACAAGGCTGGGTTCACTGTGTACCCGACGAGTGGTACGTACTTCGTCACCGTCGACATTCGTCCGTTGCGCGCCGATGGCGACGGCATCGCGTTCTGCCGCGAACTCCCGAAGGTATGTGGCGTCGTCGCGATTCCTAACGAGGTCTTCTACATCAACAAGCACGAAGGCCGACACCTAGTGCGCTTCGCATTCTGCAAACGCTTCGAAGTCCTGGACGAAGCAGTAAAGCGCCTACAAACCCTGGCTTGATAAGTCGAGTGTTGCTGCATGTGGAGTGTTTCATGCCCGTACACGGGCACGAAACACTCGACTACCCCGCGGCGGCAGGAAACACTCGACTCATTGACTTTGGGTTAGCGGCGATCTTGTAGGAAGCGGAATTTCTCGCGGGTGGCCTTGACCGTTGCGGGTTCGATGTCGGCGAACAGGATTGTCTCCGCTTGCGAACCGGTCGCCAGCAACTCGCCGAGTGGATCGACGATGCGACTGTCGCCGACGTACTTCAATCCGCCGCCCTCACCGACGCGATTGCAGCCGACGACGTACGCCTGGTTCTCGATCGCGCGCGCTTGCAGCAACGCCATCCAGTGATTACGACGACCCTCTGGCCAGTTCGCGGGCACGAGGTACACATCGGTCGTCAGTGCTAGCTGCCAGAACTCGTCGGCGAAGCGCAGGTCGTAACACACGAACGGCGTGACGCGTACGCCTTCGATCTCAACCTGCACCAAGTTGGTGCCAGGGCGGAAGTGGTCGCCCTCGCCGCCGTAGGTGAACGGATGAATCTTCTGGTAGCGGTGCACCGTGCCATCGGGGCCCGCGAGTACGAAGCTGTTCGCTGGTCGGGTGTCCTTCGGATCGCCACCCGCGGGAATCTCTGGGCAACTACCGCAAACCCACACGCCGTGCTCGGCCGCCTGCGCGACGAGAAACTGCGACGAAGGCCCGCCTTCGGGCTCGCCTTGCAGCGACTTGTCGACGACAAAGCCGGTCGAGAACATCTCGGTAAGCAACACCACGCGCGCACCACCAGCCGCCGCAGCGGCCACCATCGGCGCGAGTCGGGCAAAGTTCGCATCGCGGTCGTTCCAGGCAGTGTCGTGTTGCACGGCGGCGATGCGCATCGCGCAATCGTACCTACGGACCGTCGGTGGCTAAGTAGTGAGAGGTAGTTCCAGAAGACTGACCGTCTTCTTGCCGCCGTCGGTGTCTTGCTGCCCGACCTCGCGAAACCCGATCGAGTGATGGAACTTCAGCGATGTCTCGTTCATCGGGCGCACGTTCACCTCGCACAGAAGAACGGGATGACTGCTCGCGAACTGCTCGACTAGCGCGGCGTAAAAGCCGCGACCGATTCCGTAGCGCCGGAAGTCGGAGTGCACAGCGATGCGGTCGAGATAGACGAACTCGCTGTACTGACGACTGAACCAGCCGTAGTTGAGGCTGGCGTATGGCTGACCCGGGCCGAGCACCCAGCAGAAACCCGCAAACCGACTCTGACCGTCTTCGCCAACTACCTCGGCAACGAGCGCGGCCGCCGAGAGTGCCGACAGACGCTCGACCTCGGCGTGGTCGAGTTCGTTCAGTTCCGGGATGTTGGCGTTGTTCAGCTCCATTGACGGCACAACGTCGTGGGCTGCGAACGATCGGATTCTGACGGCGGGATGCAACATGAAATCCGCACAGTACTCGTAGCCTTTACTGCATGTTCCGTCAAAAGTCTGAGATGGTTTCAGCCGAAGCGGCTCTAGCTGGCCGTGCGGAGACGATGCCCGTGCCCGCCAAGCACTTCGTGCTCGATGCACCGCTCGCTGGTCCGTGGCCGAATGGTTTTCAAACCGCCGTGTTTGGCCTCGGATGCTTCTGGGGCGCCGAGCGAAAGTTCTGGCAAACCGACGGCGTGTATTCCACTTCGGTCGGGTACGCCGGCGGCTTCACTCCGAACGCCACCTACGAAGAGGCGTGCAGTGGTCGCACCGGGCACGCGGAAGTTGTATTGGTCGTGTTCGATCCCGCCAGGGTGAGTTACGAGCAACTGCTGAAGGTGTTCTGGGAAAACCACGACCCGACGCAGGGCATGCGCCAAGGAAACGACATGGGCACGCAGTACCGCAGCGCGATCTACACGACCGACGCGTCGCAGGTCGCTTCCGTGGAAGCCAGTCGCGCGATGTTCCAAGAGCGATTGACCGCTGCCGGCTTTGGCGAGATCACGACCGAGATTGCGCCGCTGGGTGACTTCTATTACGCCGAGGCGTACCACCAGCAGTACTTGGCGAAGAACCCGAACGGTTACTGCGGTATTGGCGGCACGGGAGTGAGTTGCCCGATTGGGCTATCCGCCTAAGGACTTACGCGCCAGCTGAGCCGGTGAATTCCGCGAGTGCGAGCCGCAGATCGTCGAGCGATCGGGCCAGCCGGTTCAGCGAACACTCCATCATCAAGTTGACGACTTCATCGGGAAAGCGCCACCGCCAGTCAGTGTGCAACCCGATGGAATACTTGCCACGCGCGTAGGCGTAACCGAGTTCCCAAGCGGTGCCGTCGTCGGTGGTAACACCGTTGAGGCTCGCGACTACCAAGTCGCATTCGTCAATGGCGCGCTTGTCGTTCTCGAAGATCGTGCGCACGTTGGATTGGTCCTTGGGTGGATTGTCGCGGTGAGGAAGAAACGTTTGAAAGCCGGCATCGGCGACCAACTTCTCGACGCTCTCGATCCACCACCGCTCGCCCTCATCGAACAACGGCCCTGCAATGTATGCGCGCTTCATCTCAGCGCATCACGTTGTAGTCGTCGGGCAACTGTTGGCGACCCGTCATCGCGAGGATGAGTTGTGCCGGGGAAGCGAGCTGAATGAGCACGGAGAGAACTACCGCCGTTGTGTCGCTATGTAGATCGACGGGTTGGCCAGTCGCACGAGCCAGATCGAGCGTGTGCACACCCAGTTCGACAACCCGCGTCGCGAGGTACTCGCTGAGCGTCATCTGTCCGACAAACGTGTTAACCGGTTCGTCGTTGGCCGTGCCCGCAACAAGCGCCAGCACACGGGCGACGGTCACCTCCGACTCGCCAACCGGATCGATCAACTGCCGACCGGCTTGTCGCGACCTAGTAGCGACACCGTCGTGCACATTGGGCTCGCTGAGCGCGGTGATGTAGTACTCGCTTGCGTCTGCAAGCACGCGGTCCGTTTGTGGTTCTGCGACTAGGGAACCCTCGAGAGTGACGAACGCTCGCAACGTGTGCGCCGCCAGCTCGCGCGTGGTGAGGTCGCCGAGTGCCTCCGGCTGGTCCCATTGATCGACCGATATGCCGCGCAAGACTTCGAGAAACGTGATTGCACCTTGTTCGAACGCGTCCCTTACCGCAGCGGGATGTTGCAGCATCGGTCCTCCAACGCGCCAAGCGCGTACGTCTCGTAGTCGATTCCGAAGTCGCGATACAAGTGGCGACAACGCTCGCTCCAACTTAAGGCTGCGCTGCTCGACACTCGGTGCACAACCTGCATGATGCCGCCTGCAAACACTCGATACTCCGCCCAGGTGCCCGGAAAGTCTTTTACGCAGCCGATCTCGATGCTCGGCACACCGCACGACATCCGACGTATTCGATGCCGATGCGTGTGGCCGGCCGTGTACGCGACGATTTGTTGTCGTCGTCCGACGACCTCGGCGAGTGCATCGCTGCTGTCAGGGTGCAGCCCGAAGTACTCGCCCGAACGTTTTCCACTCGCTTGCGCGATCCATTGTTGATGGTGACCCATCACCAACACCGGACGATCGGCTGTCGCGGCGTGCGCGTCGAGCCAATCAAGTTGCTCGGAACTGATGTTGCCGGTCGTGCCGAAAGGGATGACGGTGTCGAGCAGCGCCACGGAAACGCCGGGTAAGTCGATCCATTGATCGCCGACGTAGCTGGTTTGCCCGTGGTATGCGTCGTGATTGCCACGCACAACATGCAGTCGGTCACCAAACACTCCGCGATAGCAAGCCTCGAACGCTGCCCATTCTTCTGGCTGACCATCCAGCGACAGGTCGCCCTTAACGATCACGGCTGCCGGCTGGATGCTGGCAATTTCTGCCGCTGCGCCGCGATTCATCATCTCGGCATAAGGCGGCTCACCCTCGGCCGCATGCTGGATAGGACCGCCAAGTTGATTGTCGACGCTGCCACAGTCGACCTCACCGAAATGCAGGTCGTTGACAGTGGCGAATCGGCAAAGCAGCTCGCCCTCTGGTCGCGACAAGGTGCGCACCTCGACGCCGCGCACATTGTGCGTCGACATCGGTTTCAGGTTTTCCAGTCGGACGACAGTTGCGCCGTCGTGGCACACGATCAGGTCGTCGGCGACCGTCGTGACATCCATGTGTCGGTGACGCGTGTCGTTGACTACAGCGTCAGGCGCGAATTGAGACCGTGCCGACGATCTTGTCGGCGAAGGTCTGCTTCTTCTTGTCCCAGAGTGGCCACAAGAACCCGAGGTAGCAAGGAGCCGCGTCGAGGATGTGGGCGATGTAACGCCCGAACGCCCGCCCGGCACCGATTGGTGCGCCAGTCGTTGCGTCGACGATGCGCACGCCGGCCCCACGATGACCCCAGAACTGGCCAGTCTTTCCGACGGCTCTGCAGTACATCACGAAGAACGCGATCAAGCCGACACCCGCGAGAACCGCGAAGATTGCCCAGCCAGTGGAGGTGGGCAGTTTGCAAAGTTCCGTCTCGCCGTCGATCTCGCACTCTTGGTACTCGCGCGGTCCGGCGAAGAACGAAATCATCGCTGGTAGCGCGAACAGCATGCTCGAAAGTCCGTTGAGGATGTACCCGCCCAGTCGGGCACCCCAACTGGCGAGGTTCATTGAAGGACCTTGGGCGGCGTACGGCTGGTAGCCGGGCGGCATGGAGGACGGCGGTGGAGGCGGTGGCATTGTGCTCATAGCGGCGAGCGTAGCAAGGTGGTTGGACCCGCCCGGCCAACGGCCGCGCGAGCTAGCGAAACGGGCGGGCGCGCCGAGCGGGCAACGGTGCTGCCCACCAGCGTCCGCTGAAGCGCCACGTTGGTGAGCGCAGCGGGTTCTGCGACTCCGGAGCTACCACCGGCCGCGGCCACAGCGCTTCTACGGCCGCGACGATCGCGGCGAGTTCGTCCTCGCTTGCCGACGGGCTGACTAGTGGGTTCACGGCTTTGGTGTTCAAAGCGGCACGTTGCCGTGTTTGCGGCGCGGCAACTCTTCGCGCTTTGTTCGCAGCATGCGCAGGCCCGCCACAATTTTTTGCCGCGTTTCGGCTGGGTCGATCACGTCGTCGATGTAGCCGCGCTCGGCTGCGTTATACGGGTTGGCGTAGCGCTCGGTGTACTCGGCAACTAGTTCGGCGCGGCGACCGATCGGGTCGGCCGCCTGCTGCAGTTCGCGGCGGTACACAATTTCGACGGCACCTTGCGGCCCCATCACCGCGAGTTCAGCAGTTGGCCACGCATACGCGAGGTCGGCGCCGATGCTCTTCGAGTTCATAACGACGTACGCGCCGCCGTACGCCTTGCGTGTGATGATTTGGATGCGCGGCACGGTCGCCTCGCAGTACGCGTATAGCAACTTGGCGCCGTGGCGAATGATGCCGCCGTATTCCTGATCGACGCCTGGCAGGAAACCGGGCACATCCACGAACGTGACCAGCGGAATGTTGAACGCATCGCACGTACGAACGAAGCGTGCCGCCTTCTCGCTGCTCTCGATATCGAGCACGCCGGCCAACACCATTGGTTGGTTACCGACGATGCCAACCGGGTGGCCATCGGTCCGACTGAAACCGCAGACGATGCTGCGCGCCCAATGCGGGAAGTACTCGAAGAACTCGCCGTCGTCGACGACTTCCTTGATGACGTTCTTCATGTCGTATGGCTGATTCGGCGATGGCGGCAGAATTGTGCGCAGTACTTCGCACGACCGCTCGGGGTCGTCGCCAGTGTCTACCGCTGGTGCCTCTTCCAGGTTGTTGCTTGGGAGGAAGCTGAGCAAGAAGCGAACGTCTTCAAGGCACGCCTTCTCGTCGTTGGCGACGAAGGTCGCGACACCACTCTTGCTGGCGTGGCTCATCGCGCCGCCCAGTTCCTCGAGCGTGACTTCTTCGCCGGTCACCGTCTTCACGACATCGGGGCCGGTGATGAACATGTGGCTGGTCTCACGCACCATGAAGATGAAGTCGGTCATCGCCGGGCTGTACACGGCGCCACCCGCGCACGGGCCGAGGATGACGGAGATCTGCGGGATGACACCGCTGCTGAGCACGTTGCGATGGAAAATGCCGCCGTAACCGGCAAGGCTGACGACACCCTCTTGGATGCGTGCACCAGCGCCATCGTTCAGGCCGATGACCGGCGCGCCGACCTTTAGCGCCAAGTCCATCAGCTTGTGAATCTTTTCGGCGAAGACCTCACCAAGCGCGCCGCCAAAAACTGTGAAGTCTTGGCTGAAGACGAACACCTTGCGACCGTCGATCGTTCCCCATCCGGTGATGACGCCGTCGGTGTACGGCCGCTCCTCGAGCCCCGAACTGTGGGCGCGGTGGCGGGCGAGCAGATCGAGTTCCTGAAAGCTGCCTTCGTCGAGCAGGGTGTCGATGCGCTCGCGGGCGAGCAGTTTCCCCTTGGCGTGCTGGCGCTCGACCGCGCGTGGTGAACCGGCGTTGAACGCCTGGTCGCGACGCTCGTGCAGATCGTGGAGCTTGTCGGCCATGGGATTTGTCGTCACGTCGATTTACCCTATCGGTCATGGTCCTGCCGATTTCACCCCCGTTGTCGCCGATGCTGGCCAAGCTCGCCGACGAAATCCCGGTAGGTGAAGGCTGGCTGTACGAACCCAAGTGGGATGGCTTTCGCTGCATCGTGTTCCGCGACGGCGACGCCATCGAGTTGGCCAGCCGCAACGAGCGACCTTTCACTCGCTACTTCCCCGAACTAATCGGGCCGTTACTCGCTGCGCTGCCACTGCAATGTGTCGTCGACGGCGAGATTGTCATACCCTCCGCCGACGACAACGGCCTCGACTTCGATGCGCTGCTGCAACGTATTCATCCGGCCGAGTCGCGCGTTCGTCGATTGGCAGCGGAGACACCAGCGTCATTCGTTGCGTTCGACCTGCTGGCTTTGGGCGACCGCAATCTGTTGGACGAACCGTTGTCAGTGCGCCACTCGCTATTGATCGACGAAATGAGCGAAGCAACACAAGCAGCGCACACCTCGATCTACATGTGCCCGTCGACAACTGATGCTTCGATCGCGCAACAATGGTTTGTCGAGTTCGAAGGTGCTGGGCTCGACGGAGTAATCGCGAAACGCCTTGCCGATCCGTACACACCCGACAAGCGCACGCTCGTAAAGGTGAAGCATCGACGTACCGCCGATTGTGTGATCGCTGGCTACCGGGTGCATAAGGACGGCAAAGGCGTCGGCTCGTTGTTGCTTGGGCTCTACGACAAAGAAGGTGTGCTGCACCACGTAGGTGTCGCCGCTTCGTTCACCGCCAAACGTCGTACCGAGTTACTAGCCGAGCTAGCGCCGCTCACCACCGATGCGATCGACGGACACCCGTGGCGCGAGTGGGCCGAGTTCAGCAGCGTCGAGCAACCGCCAGTAGTCGAAGGACAACGGAGGCCGGGCGGCGGGAGCAGATGGAACGCGGGTAAGGATCTCAGCTGGGTACCGCTGCGCATCGAACTCGTCGCGGAGGTGACGTTCGGGCAGCTACAGGAGGGCAGATTCCGTCACGGCTCGCAATTCGTGCACTGGCGAACGGATCGCAAGCCAGCGTCGTGCACCTACGACCAACTCGAGGTCGCCGCTCCTGTGCCGTTCGCCCGCGTGGTTCGTCCTTAACTAGTGGTTCGTCCTTAACTAATGGTTCGCCCTTAACTACGTGCGGTCAACAACCGGTCCTACGTCTTGCGATTGAATAACCGTGTCCCCGATCCGGACGACGATTGTCCAGGTGCCTGCCGCCAACAACGCGAAACCGTCTTCCTTCTCCAACTCGGCGACGCCAACGCCGGATCCGGGGATCACGATGTCGTGGATCGTGAGTCCGTTTACCGCAGACGTCCCCGGCGGGATGAAGTCGATCGCGAGGCCGGTGATGCCGGTTTCCGGCACCTCCAACACCTCGATGCGGACGTCGTTCGGCCCAACTATCTGACTAAATGACACAGCAACTGTGAACCCGATCGACGTGTTCTGGAACTGGTAGCGCGGGCCGAGGTCGAGCGAGCTAGCGCTGGTACCGAGGCCTGGCGGTGTCAGTGACAACAACCAAGCCGTCAGCATGATGACCACCACGCCGATGGTGGCTTCCACACCGAGTGCTCGGCGCAGACGCATAGCTAACGGCGCGCTCATTGTCTCGACACGCGTCATGCGCTGCGCAACGAACTGACGCGTCGCGACACCGACAAACACCATTCCTGATACGAACAGCACCTTCACGATCATCAACATTCCGTGGCTACTACCGAGTGCGCCTTGATCGAGTCGTACGAACTGAACCGCGCCGCTTGCAACAGTGGCAACCAGTGCCGGGTTCGCGATGCGACCGAATCCGCGCACAGCATGCACGAGGTCTTCGTCGCCAGGGCCAGCGAGCACCACGCGAGTGAGCAGCACGAGTCCGCCCAGCCACACAGACATACCGAGGGCGTGAACAGTTCCGGCCGCGTAATCGATGAAGCCAAATTCGGGTCTGCTGAACGCCATCGTTACGACGGCGATGCCTGGCGGAAGCAGTGCTTGCAATTGCGAAGTCGGATCGATTGCGCGCTCTGGTTGCGTTACGACATATCCCGAAGCCAACACGAACACAAGCCGCAAGAGCGCGGCCTTCCCGTGCCCTGTGTCGAGCAAGTCGACGAGACTGCCGGGCGACAGCGCGCTGCCCAAACCACCACCCGTCACCTGCGCGCCGACGGCACCCGCGAATAGATAGCTGGCAACAGCAGCCAAAACCCACGCGCCGCGCAGAAAGCGGACTGTGACTTCGTACTCGACACCCTCTGGCCAGGCAATCACGATCAACACCAACGAGCCGAACAGCACAGCGAGCGCGAAGTTGCTGATCAGTCGGAACAGACCAAGCGGCCCGGTGGAGTTGGTGTCGCCGGAGCCCCCAACGGTTTCACCAGGCGGCACTGTGATTCCGGGTGTGATTGTCGTGGTCGTCTCGCCCGGAGCAAGGCTGCTCGTCGGCACAGCAATCGTCGTTTCGACCGGTACCGGATCGTTGGCGACGTTGAAGGTGATGTCGCCCTCGCCAGCGGGTTGCAGGTTCACATCCTCGACCTTCCAGCCGATGACGCACGTACCTTTGGGCGCCGCGGAGACAAGGGCGACAGACAAAGTGAGGCCGTCTTGTTGCAGTTGCGCTTCGCCCAGCGACTGGATCTCTTGGTTGCACACCATGCTCACGTCGTTGTCGGGCCCCAATTGATTCGCGAAGGTCAGCGTTATCGGTCCCGAAAAGCTGTCTACCGTCGAGTCGTCGGCGGGGTTCGAGCTGGACAAGGTGTTGTCGACGGCGAGTGCCTTGGGCGCCCACAACGATGCCACCAGACCACCAGCGAGGAGGAAGGTGAGCAGGGTCAAGAGCCCGCGGAGTGCTGGGCGTGCTGGCAGCCGTGGCGAGTTCATGGGATCGCATCAACGCTAGCCACCTGCGCTTAGTTGTGGGGGTTGCTACACCCCTTACGCCCCCGGTGTTGTACCCCGTAGATAGAGTCGGCGGCGATGGCCACCCAAGCGCTTTACCGTCGCTACCGCCCACGTCGCTTCGGCGAAGTCAAAGGGCAAGAGCACGTCGTGCGCGCTTTACGCAACGCGGTCATCCACGGTCGCGAAGGTCAGGCATACCTCTTCTCCGGCCCGCGCGGAACAGGCAAGACAACATCGGCTCGAATTCTCGCGAAAGTGCTCAACTGTTCGAACCCGATCGACGGCGAGCCGTGCTGCGAGTGCGAGTCATGCCTCGCTGTTGAACGTGGCACCAGTTACGACGTTCACGAACTCGACGCGGCAAGCAACAACGGCGTCGACGCGATGCGCGACCTCATCGAGAAGTCGTCGCTCGGCACGCCTGGCCGCCACAAGGTGTACATCCTCGACGAAGTGCACATGTTGTCGAAGGCCGCCGAGGCCGCCCTGCTGAAGACGCTGGAAGAGCCTCCTCCGCATGTGGTCTTCGTCTTGGCGACCACCGATCCGCAGAAGGTCAGTGAAACCATTCGCAGTCGCACGCAGCACTTGCAGTTTCATCTACTGCCGATGGATGTCATGGAGTCGCACATTCGATGGCTTGCGACCGATGCTGGTATCGCGCTCGGCGAGGACGCGTTGCAGTCGGTGCTGCGTCAGGGTGGCGGGTCAGCGCGCGACACGGTTTCTGCACTCGAACTCGTGGCAGCGGGTGGGGGCGAGGCGCTCGACATCACGCCGCTCGATGAGTTCATCGAGGCGTTCATCGAGTCCGATCCGGGCCGCGCGCTCACGGTCGTCGCAAGCGCGATGCAACAGGGTCGCGACGCGCGCGGTCTCACCGACGACATCGTGCGCCACCTGCGCGACTGCTTCTTGTCGTTGATGGCACCGGAACTCGTTCAGCTTCCCGTGCAACGCGCAGCTGAAGTCGCTGCGCTTGCATCGCGGCTCGGTGCTGCAAGTGCCGTGCGCGCGATGGAGCGGCTTGGCGAAATGTTGGTCGAGATGCGTCACGCCCCCGACCCTCGGCTGCTGCTTGAAGTGGCGTTGGTGCAACTCACTCATCCAGTCGCCAGCAACGACATTTCTGTACTGCTCGACCGTGTGGCGCGGCTGGAACAGCAGGCTGCATCTGGTCCACCGGCTAGCGCTCGCCCCGCCCCGGTCGACCCCACCACCGGCCGCGCTGCGCTAGGCGGTCGCGCACGCACGCCAACGGCAGCGCCGACACCGGCGTTGGCATCCGTCTCAAATGCATCTACGACTGATCAAGTCGCGGCGCAACACCCATCGATGGACGTACCGCAAGCATCGGTGTTGGAACACGCAGTAAAGGTGTGGGCTACCGAAGTGATGCCGGCGCTCAAGTCCCTGCCGCGGGCGATCTATGCGGCGACAAGGGTTGTCGGCGTGCGTGACGGCATGGTTGCAGTCGCAGCACCGAACGAAGCGCATCGACTGAAGTGCGAGCAGCATCGTGCCGTTGTTGAAGCGGCCGTGTTGAAGGTTGTGGGCGCGCCAATCAAGTTGGCGCTGACGGTCGAGATCGTTAGGGACGGTGGCAACGACGCCGCGGGCGACACGCCCGGGAACGACATGCCTGCTAACGAGGCAAGCGGAACCGCGGCCACGAGCGACGCGAGTGGCAATGACAATGTCGTGCAAATGCGGCGGCCCACCTCGCCACCACCCGACGAAGAGGTCGATCTCGATGGTCTCGTCGACGCTCCGCCGGAGACAGTCGTGTCGCCCGTCGATCGCCTTGCGCAGGCCTTTCCCGGCTCGCAGATCATCGACGAATAGCGATGGCCGTTTACACAGCACCCGTCCAATCACTGATCGACGAACTCGGACGCCTTCCCGGTGTCGGGCCCAAGTCGGCACAACGCATCGCGTTTCACCTCCTAAAGATCCCGATCGACGATGTGGCGCGGCTGGCAACGGCGATCACGGAAGCGAAGGCGCGTGTGCGCTTCTGTTCACGCTGTTTCAACTTCGCGGATAGCGAACTGTGCCCGATCTGTAACGACGACCGCCGCGACCCCACGGTGTTGTGCGTTGTCGAAGAATCGCGCGACATCGTGTCGATCGAGAAGACCGGCGAGTTCAAGGGCCGGTATCACGTGCTGCTCGGCGCGATGAGCCCGCTCGACGGGATCGGCCCAGAACAGTTGAAGATGAAAGAACTGTTCGCCCGCATCGAACCCGAGTCGATCGAAGAGGTGATCTTGTGCACCAACCCCAACACCGAGGGCGAGGTGACCGCGATGTACATCGCTCGCATGATGAAGCCCTTCGGTGTGCGGGTCACCCGCATCGCCAGTGGGCTACCCGTTGGCGGCGACCTCGAGTACGCCGATGAGTTGACGCTCGGTCGGGCCCTCGAAGGCCGGCGGGAACTCTCCGGAACCTGATAGCGCGCCTGGCTCTAAAAACAAGGCTGGGGTACCACTCCTGGACCTGGTAGCGGGCGGACGGGCCAGCTCCAGAGGTGGTACCCCAGATCTTGGTTCACTTTGGCGGGTCTGTGGGGGGCACATTCACACCAACGCGTATGTTGCGATTACATTACAGGAACCGCCGTAATGTGTCAACAACCGTCAAGAATCGTAACAAACGCCAGCAGAGTCGTTTGTTTAAAGGGTGCGCACGACGATTGCGTCGCCCTGGCCGCCGCCCCCGCAAAGGCCGGCGGCGCCCAATCCCCCGCCCCGACGGCGCAATTCGTGCAGCAGGGTAAGGGTGATCCGGTTGCCGCTCATTCCTAGAGGGTGGCCAAGGGCGATCGCGCCTCCATTGACGTTAACGATCTCGTCGCCGATGCCCAGATCGGCCATCGAGGCGATTCCAACAGCGGCGAACGCCTCGTTGATCTCGAACAGGTCGACGTCGGCCGTCTTCTTGCCGGCGCGGGCAAGTGCTGCTTTGATCGCACGGCTTGGTTGGTGCAACAGCGACACGTTGTCGGGGCCAGCCACCATCCCATAGCTGACGACTTGGCCGAGAGGCTCGACCCCGCAGGCCTTCAGTGCCTTCTCGCTCATCATCACCATCGCCGAGCCGCCATCGCTGATTTGCGACGCGTTGGCTGCGGTGATGGTGCCTTCCTTGTCGAAAGCCGGCTTCAACGTCGCGAGCGACTCCATCGTCGTGCCAGGGCGCACCCCCTCGTCAGTCTCGACCAACAACGGTTCGCCCTTCCGCTGTGGAATCGCAACGGGCACGATCTCGTCGGCAAGGCGGCCGGACTTGATCGCCTCGGCAGCGCGCTCGTTGCTCTTCATCGCGAACGTGTCCTGTTGGTCGCGCGTGATGCCGCCCGCCGAGTAACGCTCAGTGCTTTGGCCCATCAGGCAGGCGTCGAACGCACACCACAAACCGTCCTTCACAATCGCGTCGGCAAGTTCGGCATTGCCGTAACGAAAGCCACTGCGCGCACCCGCTGCCAGATACGGAGCGTTAGTCATGCTCTCCATGCCGCCGGCGATCACAATGTCGGCGTCGCCGCTCGCGATCATCTGATCGGCGAGGTAGATCGCGTTCATTCCGCTGAGGCAAACCTTGTTGATGTTCAGCGCGGGCACGTTCAGCGGAACACCCGCCTTCGTCGCGGCCTGCCGCGCAGGAATCTGCCCCTGGCCGGCAGTGAGCACCTGACCGAGAATGATGTGGTCGACCTGATCGGGAGCGATGCCCGCGCGCTGTAGGGCCGCCGCGATCGCGAACCCCCCGAGTTCTGCTGCGCTGAACGGCGCGAGCGCGCCACTTAACTTGCCGATCGGGGTACGGGCACCAGCGACGATGTAGGAACCAGGCATAGGTCTAAGCGTATGCGAGCCACGGATTCAGCCAGCAATGCGAGAGACTGTGCCGATGGCCCCCAGCGACGACCCAAAGGTGGTTCGTCGCGCCCAATTCGCTGATCTCGCGCGCGCCGTGCCGTTGGGAGTGCTGCTGCCGCTTGAAACCTCGGTGCTGATCACGATCGCGCTGAAGCACTTCGATGCACCGGGGCTGGTGAAGGGTGTGATCGCAGCCGCGAATGGGGTTGGCCTACTGGCAACGCCACTCGTCACCTCGTGGGCGCGCCGATGGGGCAGGCCGGTGATGGTTCCTGTCGCGGTCTTGTCCTTGATCGGCACGCTCGGGTTCTTGGCGGCCGCCAGCGGCACCCTGCCGCTCTATGTCGTCGGCTCGGTGATTGGTATCGCGATGGTCAACGCGATGTACGCGCTGATGACGGTTACCTACGAGCGCAACTTCCCGCCGCGCGAACTGGGTCGACGCGTTGGTTGGGGACTTTCGGTGAAGGTGTTGGTCTCGGCACTCGCCGGATTGGCGATGGGTGAGTTTCTGAACAACGACCTCGACCGCTGGTGGGGCGTGATCCTTGCTGGCGCAGCGGCAAGTGCGGTGCTGGTCTTCTTGAATCTGCGCGTGCCAAGCGAACCACTCGCGCGAGTACCGGGCGTGCGCAACACCGCGTGGCCTCACTTTCACTTGCTCAGAGAAGATCGACGACTACGCCTCACCTTGGGTGCTTGGATGCTGATGGGATTCGGCAATCTGATGCTGTCGCCGTTGCGAGTCGAATACTTAGGTAACAGTCGCTACGGCATCAACGCCGACGCCGCCAAGATCGTTGTGCTAACGGTCGTCGTGCCTTCGGTGGTGCGCTTGCTCTCGATGCCGATCTTTGGAATGGTTTTCGACAGACTCAGCTTCTTCTCGGCCCGCATTCTGGTGAATGTGTTGTTTGCGATGTACGTCGCCGCGTTCTTCACAGGTACTAGCGACGCCAGCCTCTTGATCGGGTCGATCATCCTCGGCGTTGGTGCCGCCGGCGGCGACCTCATGTGGAGTTTGTGGGTCACCAAGTTTGCGCCCGCCGGGCGAATCGCCGACTACATGGGCCTGCACACCTTTTCTACAGGGATCAGGGCCGTTCTCGCCCCGATCGCCGGCTTCGCGATCTTGGGTCACGTTCCCCTTGGTGCGGTCGCGTGGATGGCTGCCGGCCTCATGCTTGCTGCTTCGTTGGTGCTTGTCCCCGAGATGCGCGCCGAACGCAACGCTCGCGCGCTCGACGCCGCCATAGCGCTACAGCCAACCGATCTCCCGGGGGGCAACTGACATGGATGAGCATCAGGCGCCCGAACGCGATGCAACTCGCCGACCGGGCACAGGTGCTGGTGTCGCGGCCGTTCTCGGTGCGTCAATGTTCTGGTCGTTCGGTGGTGTGCTCGGCAAATCGGCCGATGTCGGTGGCGTCGTTCTGTCGTTCTGGCGCTTGTGGATGGGGTCGCTCATCCTTGCGATCGTCGCGATGGTCACTCACCGCTGGCCCTCGTGGTCCGACTTCAAAGACAGCCTGATCTCAGGTGTGCTGTTCGGGCTCAACTTGTGCATCTTCTTCATCACGCTGCAGTACACCAGCATCGCCGTTGCGCTAATCATCGGTGCGCTCACGCCGGTCGTTGCGTTTCCTGTCGCGGTGAAGTTCATGGGTGAGCATCTAACGCCGGTGAAGATTGCGTGCTCGGTGCTTGCGATTGCTGGTGTGACGGTGGCGGTGCTCACTGCTCCGTCAGTTGGCGGCGTGTCGACCAAGCCAATCGGTTATGTGTGGGCCGTTGCATCGCTTCTCGTTTGGTCGCTCTATCTGTTGCAGACCAAGCGCGTACGTGCGCGTGTTGAGACCGTTCGCTACATGGTTTCGGTTTGCATGATTGCCACGCTGACGGTGTCAGCAATGGTGCTGATACTGCGCAGCGATATCGGTCGCGTGCACGGTGCAGGCTGGCTGTGGATTGCGTTGCTCGCCATCGGCCCTGGCATCGCCGGCCACGGATTGGTGGCGTGGGCTCAACCTCGTGTCGACGCATCAGTTACCTCGCTGCTGATTCAGTTCGAGCCGGTCGGTGCGTCGATCGTTGCATGGATCGTGCTTGACGAGCGCGTCTCGCTGCCGCAAGGGATAGCAATGCTGGTGGTCGTCGCTGCCCTTGGTGTGCTTGCGTACTGGGAGTCGCGAGTTGTTGTCTTCGACGAACTCGTCGGCTGAAGCCCTCAGTAGACCTTGGTCACCGGTAATCTCAACGGATGCAGCACGTCCTCGACGCGATCGAGTCAAACGCCAATGCCGATGTGTTTGCCAAGCTCGCGATTCCTGAGAGCTACCGCGCTGTCCACGTTTTGCAGTCCGAGCAAGACATGTGGAAAGGCGTTGCGACCAAGGACAAAGACCCTCGTCGAAGCTTGCACATCGGCGATGTGCCCACGCCGGAAGTCGCGCCCGACGAGGTGTACGTGGCCGTCATGGCCAGCAGCATCAACTTCAACACGGTGTGGACCAGCATCTTCGAACCGGTCAGCACCTTCGGCCCACTGGCGCGATTGGCGCGCGAGAGCGAGTGGGCCAAGCGTCACGATCGGCCGTACCAAGTGGTCGGCAGCGATGCCGCGGGTGTGGTGTTGCGCGTAGGTAGCGCGGTACGCAATTGGAAGCCAGGCGATCGCGTCACTGTTCACTGCAACCACGTGGACGACCAGGACCACAGCTCGCACGACGACTCGATGATGGCCGCCAACCAACGCATCTGGGGATACGAAACAAACTTTGGTGGTCTCGCCGATCTTGCCGTTGTAAAAGCGAACCAACTGATGCCGAAACCAGCGCACCTCACGTGGGAAGAGGCGGCGGTGAATGCTCTGTGCAACAGCACGAGCTATCGCATGCTGGTCGGTCGCAATGCGGCGCGCATGAAGCAAGGCGATGTTGTTCTGATTTGGGGTGCGACCGGCGGCATCGGCGCATACGCAACGCAGTACGTTCTCAATGGCGGCGGCATTCCAATCTGCATGGTGAGTTCGCCCGAGAAGGCGGACATTCTGCGCCGCATGGGTGTGCAACACATCATTGACCGCAGCGCGGCGGGCTACAACTTTTGGAAGGGCGACGAGCACGACGAGAGCGAGTGGCGCCGTCTGGGCAAAGACATTCGCGATTTGTGCGGCGAAGATCCCGACATCGTGTTCGAACATCCTGGGCGGTCAACCTTTGGCGCATCGATGTACGTGGTCAAGCGCGGAGGAACCGTCGTCACGTGCGCGGCCACGAGCGGCTTCATGATGGAGTTCGACAACCGCTACTTCTGGATGCGCTCGAAGCGATTGATCGGGTCACACTTCGCGAACTATCGCGAGGCGTGGGAAGCCAACCGACTTGTCAGCAAGGGAATGATCCACCCGGTCCTTAGCCAAGTGTTTCCGTTGGTCGAAACCGGTGAAGCCGCGTACCAAGTGCATCACAATGCGCACGAGGGCAAAATCGGTGTGCTCGCTCTCGCGCCGAGCGAAGGGCTCGGCGTCACCGACCCGGTGTTGCGTGCCAAAGTTGCCAACGAGCTCAACTGGTTCAAGCGATGACAGACATGCTGCTTACGGAGATCGATCACATCGCGATTGCTGTTCGCGATCTCGAAGCAGCGATCGACTACTACCGTCGAGCGTTTGGCGCGGAGGTGGAACATCGCGAAGTGGTGGACCACGACGGGGTTGAAGAAGCAATGCTGAAGGTCGCTGAGAGTTACATACAGCTACTGACGCCAACACGCGACGACAGCCCGGTGGCAAAGTCAATCGAAAAGCGTGGCGAGGGACTCCATCACGTTGGGTACCGAGTACGCGACTGTGCCGAGGCGTTGGCCAGCATGATCGCCGCTGGTGCAACGGCGATCGACAAGGCACCACGCCCAGGAAGTCGCGGCACCACCGTTGCGTTCGTGCATCCCAAGGGCAGCTTCGGCACCCTCATCGAATTGGTGCAGGTGTAGCTGCTACTCGTAGAAGGCCGCAACCAACGCCGGTCGCACGCGATCGAAGGCGGCCTCTAATTGGCGAAGCAGGTCGACAGCGCCGAGCAAGTCGTGGTCTGTCGCGGACACCTCGAGTTCGGCGCACAGAGCCGACATCATTGTGGCGCCAAGGTTTGCGCTGCTGCCCTTCAAGCTGTGACAGATTCCGGCGACTCGTTGGGCATCAACCGCATCGATACCGCGGCTGAGTTGCTCGATCCGCGCCAAGCTGTCGTCGACAAAGGTCTCGACCAGCCGCCGAAGTTGCGTTGTGTCCCCGTGTTGGCTCAGTTCTAGCAAGCTGTCGACGACGTGCTTATCGAGGATCCCGAAGGTGTCGATCTTTGCCCGACGAACGCTGCGCCGTTCTGGTTGTGCAAGGTCGTCTTCGTGGGTGGCCGGGCCCGACCAACGCCGTAGCACCGCTAACAACTCGGGCATTCGTAACGGCTTGGCTATGTAGTCATCCATTCCCGCCGCAACGCATCGCTCGCGATCGCCAACCATCACGCCGGCGGTCATGGCGATAATCGGTGTGTGTCGATCTGGGCCTTCCATCGTGCGGATAGCTCGCGTCGCCGCGTAGCCGTCCATCACTGGCATCTGACAATCCATGAACACGGCTTCATACGGACTGTCGGCGACCGCTGCGATTGCCTCCTGTCCGTTTGAAACAACATGAACGCGGTGGCCCTGTTTCATCAGCATCATCACAACCACCTGCTGGTTTACAGTGTTGTCTTCAACCACGAGAAGGCTGAGCGCGGCACCACGCGGCCCCGTCGCCATTGAATGCTCGTTCTTTCGGTCGAGCGGTGGTCGCGAATCACTCTCGCCGAGCAGATTGATGAGGCAGTCGTACAGAGCCGATTGGCGAACCGGCTTGGTGAGGAAGGCCTCAATGCCTGCCGCCTCGGGAAGGGTGCTGTCTTGGTGAGCACCAAAGGAAGACAACATCACCAGTCGAACTTCAGCGATGCTGCGATCGTCACCGATGGCGTGTGCCAGCTCAAGACCGTTCATTCCAGGCATGTGGAAGTCGAGAATTGCCAACGAGAAAGGCTTACCCGCTTCTGCCTTACTTCGAAGCAGTGCCAAGGCCTGCAATCCATCGTCAGCCGTGGCGGTCTGGACACCCCAGGTTCGAAGCGTGCGTTCAAGGATGAGTCGGTTTGTTGGGTTGTCATCGACGATCAGCACCGACAGATCGCTCAGTTTGGCGGTGCGCGTTAGCGACGGGACGTCCCGGCCGACTGCGCGGCCAAACGGCAGCGTGAACCAGAATCTGCTCCCCTCACCGATCTTGCTTTCCATCCCGATCTCTCCACCCATGAGCTCGACCAATTGCTTTGAGATGGTTAGTCCCAGCCCGCTGCCTCCGTATGTGCGCGTCGTCGAGGCGTCGGCCTGCGTGAAGCTCTCGAAAAGGTTCGTGGCCGCGTTGGCTTCGATTCCAATTCCAGTATCGGTGACCGACAGAAGAAGTCTCACTCCATCTTCGGTCGTGCGACGAAGATGTGCATGAACGGCAATCTCGCCGCTCTCTGTGAACTTGACGGCGTTGCCTACCAGGTTGACGAGAATCTGGCGAACTCGCCCGCCGTCGCCACTCAAAGTCTGAGGGATGTCGGCATCGACCTCGATAGTCAGTTCAAGTCCTTTTTCGTGCGCTTGATCTGCTGCTATCTGAACCGCGAGGTCGATGATGTCGCGGATTTGGAAGTCCGCAACTTCGATGCTCATCCGGCCCGCTTCGATCTTCGAGAGATCCAAAATGTCGTTGATCACGCTGAGCAGGCTCTCGGCCGACCGATAGGCGGAGTCGACGTATTGGTATTGCTCAGGGCTGAGGTCGGTGCCAAGCAAGAGCTGCGTCATGCCGAGCACCCCGTTCATCGGTGTCCGGATCTCGTGGCTCATGTTGGCCAAGAACTCAGACTTGAGTCGAGACGCCTCGGTTGCCGCAGCGGTGCGTTCGGCGAGTAGTTCCGCTTCGAGTCGTGATGCTTCGGTTGCTGCTGCGGTGCGTTCGGCGAGTAGTTCTGCCTTCAGTCGTGATGCTTCTGTCTCGGCGGCGGTGCGGCTGGCCAGCACTTCTGCTTTGAGTCGTGATGCCTCGGTTGCTGCTGCGGTGCGTTCGGCGAGTAGTTCTGCCTTAAGTCGTGACGCCTCGGTCGCCGCTGCTGTTCGTTCGGCTAACCACACACCGCCCTGCCGCAATTTTGCGCCGAGCCGACCGAGCTCGTCGCCGCCGAGGTCGAGCTCGTGCTGGAGTTTGCCCTGCTCCAACGCTTCCGCGTTTTCCTGGAGTAACAAGATTCGTCGCAGGATGCCACCGGTGAACAGTCGCCCGAACGCGAACGCCGTCACTGCCGCGAAAACCAACAGGCCACCCTTGACGACGAAGTGGCCGACGCCCGCTCTCCAACTTGTGTCTGCGATTAGCAAACCCAAGTTGGCCAATATCGCCCCCATCGGAATGGCCGTAGCAAGTAGGGCCTTCTTGCGCAGAGATAGGTTGAGCCAACCGTCGCTCAGACGTTTCACGGCGCTCACGGCTGGTGAATCATCGGTCGTCCATGGGTATGGATTCCCGGCCTGAGCGGTTTCAAACGTCGTTCGGCAAAAGGGTGCCGTTGACGAGGGCTAGCGAAGTGCGAGTTCCGAGGAGCTGCCGCTGCTGACCAGCCAGCCCTCAGTGCGCATCTGCTGCGCGAGAAGTTCGTCCACTTGCTGACGCAGTCGGACGTTTTCCTTGCCGAAAGCGTGCAGCGCACTGATCACAACGTTCGTCTTCTCTTCCAACTCGGCCAGACGCGCAGCCGCGTCGGTCGTGAGCGCGGTGGTGCCTTGGCTTGGTCGCGACTCGAGGGCATCGAGTCGGTTGTTCATTTCGACGCGCAGGCGATCGAGCAACCCGATGATGGTGGTCTGCAGCCGTTCGTGGTCGGCGCGCGCCTCGGCACGCGCTTGGTCGGCACCCTGCTGCGCCAGCGTGGCGTATGCGGCAGTCGAGCTGTACTGACCGAGTACCTGCTCCTCCACCTTCACTAAACGCTCGCGCAGCTCGAGAGCCACTGAAGCGGTGTTTTCGGTTGACTCGGGGTCAAGGAAAGGCACGACCGCTTGATCGGGCTCCATCCAGTTCTTTTCGGGGTTTCTGCGCACGCCTCCATATCGGTACTGATGGGCGGCTCCTTGAGCCGCCCACCGAACGGAATCTTGAGAGAAGAAACCTCTAAAGATCGCGGCCCGATCTCCCGAATGTTTGTTGCGTCCGTTCCGCCCAGCGGGTCGGCGTTGGTCACAACGACCCAAACAATCAAGCGGGAGGAACCCCAATGAACAAGCAAATCGAAACTCCGAAGAACGACAAGGGCTTCACCCTCGTCGAGTTGCTCATCGTCATCGTGATCCTCGGCATCCTTGCCGCAGTGACGGTTTTCGCCGTCCGTGGAATCACCGACAAGAGCCAGGAGAACAGCTGCGCCACCGAGAAGCGGGCCATTGAGACCGCAACCGAGGCGTACTTCGCTGACACCGGCGGCGACGCCGATGCAATGGCCGACCTGGTGGGTAGCTACCTGCGCACCGATCCGTCGACTCGCTTCACCCTGACCGCCGGGAGCCCCCCGACCATCACGGGTATCGGCGACTGCGCACCGGCAGCCACAACTACCACAGCCGCCCCCTGATACGGGTAGGCAACTGAAGTAGCAAGTTGAGAAGGGCCGGGGCCACAAGCCCAAATAGGGCGGCGGACCAGCGGAGGGTTCGGCTTAAATTTCTGTAACCAGCGGTTATCG
>JBEBGL010000048.1:0-3538 GCA_040081465.1 Ilumatobacteraceae bacterium
ACACGCCTGCAACGCGATGAGACCCGATGCCATGCCAGCCGATGACAGCAGGAAGTCGCGGCGCGACCATCCGTGGCGACGCGCGTGTTCGTCGGCGCTTATCCGCGCTCGGCGCATCGCTTCGCGTCGCACTTCGTCGAGCGGCTGTGGAACGTACTCGCCGTTCGAGCACGGCCACAGCTTGAGTGGCAGGCCGGGATCGGCATCGTCAAGGTCACGGTCGCGTGCCATCATCGCCCAACGCTACGCCTGAGTGACCCGACGCTTGACGCGCGGTTCAGGGGGCCTGGAACAGGCTGGGGAAGCGGAGACCGAGCCAGGGTTTGCGACCCCAGGCGAGCGCTTGGCCGCGCAGCATCGCTGAGTGCAGTCCTCTTCGTCCGTAGCCGATCGCGAGGAACGCCGCTGGATCTACCGACAAGTGCACGTCGGGGTGCTGGGCTCGACCGGGCGAGACCTCGAGCGCTCCGTGCTCAAAGCGGTATGTGGAGGCGTCGTATCCGCGGTAGCGGACCTCGATGGTCGCGGTCAGCGAACCAGCGTGGGCGGCATCGACGATGTGCGGGGTGACGGCGTCGAAGAACTCGACCGCGACGACGGCATCTGTGTGCTGTAACGGCCACCGCGTTTTGGCGGTGCGGGCCAGGTCGAGACCGTGGAACATCAGCTCGCCAACAATGGCGCCCAGGTACGGCACGGTGGTCAGTTCAATACCGCCATGCCAAGAAACTGTCGTGGGTCGTGTGGAGCGGATCAGAGCAACGATCGCGCTGATCTCGCGATCGACGGCATCGGTCAGCGCGGCGAGGTCGGAGCTCAGCTCGACTTCGAGGCGCGTTTGGTTGATCGCTGTTCGTTGGTCGAGGGACGCGTAGGGGCTGGCCAAACCTTCGGCGACCTCGCGATAGGCGCGTGCCCCGCTGACTAGATGGGCAAGGACTTGGTCGACCGTCCAGTCAGACCCAACGACACGTTGCCCGGGCGCCAACCGCGTCGACGCCAACTCGACGATGCGGGCCGCGCAACTCTCGACCGCTGCCGTTGCATCGTCGACCGTCACGCGCATGAGCGCCTCCCCGGTCAGCCAACCTAGTGATTCGAACCGACCCAGTCACCGGTCGTCAGAGCGCGGCAATACCGGCCCGCAATACCGCCAACCCGGCCGCGTTAATGCAGTAGCGGGTGCGCGGGCCTTCGATTTCGCCTTGGATCAGCCCAGCTTCTCGCAAGATGCGCAGGTGTTCCGAGACCGTTGACTGTGCCAGTGGCAGTTCGGCGACGACATCGCCGGTCACGCAGGTCTCGCGATTCGCGAGCAGGCGCAGGATTGCGATTCGTGCCGGGTGCCCGATCGCTTTCGCCATCGCGGCGAGTGTGTCGTCGTCGGGCGCGGCGATCGAATCAGGCGCGACGGGCGGGGTGAAGCACTCGGTTGTGTCGCTCATGAGTAGAAGCGGCGCCGTGCCCAGAGCGCGACGTACACGAGACCGACGAGTGCCGGCACTTCGATGAGTGGGCCAACTACGCCGGCAAGTGCTTGGCCCGACGACACACCGAATACACCGATCGCTACCGCGATGGCGAGTTCGAAGTTGTTGCCCGCGGCCGTGAACGCGATCGACGTGTTGCGCTCGTACGAGAACCCGAGTTTGACGCCAGCCGCAAACGAACCGCCCCACATCACCGCGAAGTAAATGATCAGTGGAAGTGCGATGCGAGCGACATCGAGCGGTGCGTCGGTGATCGCATCGCCCTGCAGCGCGAACAGGATCACGATTGTGAACAGCAGGCCGTAGAGCGCGATTGGTCCGATGCGCGGAAGGAACGTTTGCTCGTACCACTCAGTGCCCTTTCGTCGCTCGCCGATCAATCGCGTCAGGAAGCCGGCGACCAACGGGATGCCGAGAAAGATCAGCACCGATTTCGTGATCTCCCACACTGTGACGTCGATTCCGTCCGAGTCGAGTCCTAACCAACCGGGCAACAGCTCGAGGTAGAAGTAGCCGAGCAACGAGTAGGCCGCGATCTGAAACACCGAGTTGATCGCGACTAGCACGGCCGCGAGCTCGCGACTGCCATTCGCGAGGTCGTTCCAGATCAGCACCATCGCGATGCAGCGCGCGAGGCCGACAATGATCAAGCCAGTGCGGTACTCGGGCAGGTCGGGCAGCAACAGCCACGCGAGAGTGAACATCAGCGCTGGGCCGATCAGCCAGTTCAGTACCAGCGACATTGTGAGCGACCGCCGATCAACCTCTTGGCGAATCGAGCGGTACTTCACTTTCGCCAGCACCGGGTACATCATCGCCAGCAGCCCGACGGCGATTGGTAGTGAGACGGTGTCGATCTTTACTCGATCGAGCGTGTCGTCGAGACCGCTGAACACCTTGCCGAGCACGATCCCCAACACCATCGCCAACCCAATCCATACGGGCAAGAACCGATCGAGTGTCGACAGGCGTGACGCGACGGCCTGGTCTTTCGGGGTTGCCGCAACCGTTGTTTCGTTTGCCACGGAGGCTCCATTCATCGACGTTCGACGATGAACGATATCAGTGCCTCAGCCCGACCACCTAAGCAATCCTGGTATTGCCGCGCGGTCTTAGACGCTGGGTCTGAACACTGCCTGCGTCTGAGTAGTGACCGCTACTAGTCGACCTTCATTGCGAACCTCGGTGACTACGACGACTGTTGACTTTCCGGCGTGGAGCGGTGTCGCTGTCGCCTCAACTGTGCCCGTGCGGACTGCGGCAAGAAGATTGGTCGACGACTGGATCGTCGACGTGCCCGTCGCGCCGTCGGGGAGATTGAGGAACGCGCAGATCGCTCCGGCCGAATCGGCGAGCGACATGATCGCTCCACCGTGCATCACACCGCCGATGGTGCACAACTCGGCGGCCCATTCGATCGTAAGCGTGACTCGTTCCGCGGTTGCGAGTTGGGTTGTGATGTTGAGTTCTTCGCAGAACGGCATCGTCGATTGTGCGAGGTCGGTCATAGCGCGAACTTACTCAGGCTGTATCCACCCCCACCTCTTCTAGTGTTGGACTGTGAAGCCGCTAGGACCCAAGCTCGCCGAGGGTCGCGATAGCGAGATCTTCGAACATGGTGCCGGTCGAGTCTTACGTGTCGCGCGCGACGGTCGCTCGTTGGTTGCGGAGGCCGACATCATGCGACATGTGCGGTCGCATGGCTATCCGTGCCCTGAGGTTTACGACGCCGGTGATGGCTACCTCGTGATGGATCGGCTCGAAGGCACGACGATGATGGAGTCGGCCGGGAAGCCTCCGTTTCCAATTCGGCGATCGGGTCGATTGCTTGCAGACCTACACGAACGGCTGCATCGGATTCCGGCGCCACCAGGCATTCGAGTCGCGCCCTTGCCCGGCGATCGGATGGTGCACCGCGACCTACATCCGTTGAACGTGATGATGACGCCGGACGGTCCGATAGTTATCGATTGGTCGAACGCGTCGGCGGGCGATCCAGCGTTCGATGTCGCCGACACTTGGATTCTGTTTGCTTGCGCGACCCCGCC
>JBEBGL010000049.1:0-3468 GCA_040081465.1 Ilumatobacteraceae bacterium
AGGTGATCGGTCTGACGTAGCAATTTCGCGGCGTTCACCGTTGCGCTGCGAATGCTCTCGGCGGCAGTCATTCCCACCTGGCGCGCGAGGATCACGCACTCCTGCACGTTCAAGCCGTGGTGATTACCCGGCGTGCCCGCGTCGGTGCCCATCGCGATCGCGACGCCCAACTCGTGTGCGCGCTTGATCGTCGCCAGGTGAAGATCGTTGAACTCGTACATCCGAACCTGCAGGTACTCGGGCATCGAAGCAACCGCGGCTGGATCGCGGAACAGCATCTCGCCCGCGCACAACGTTGGCACCAATGCGGTACCAGCCTTGACCATCCGCCGTAACGCGTCGTCGTCGGCGAACGTGCAGTGCTCGATGCTGTCAACACCAGCTTCGATCGCGTTGAGGATGCCACCCAGCGCGTGGCAATGCGCAGCAACATGTTTGTGGTTGTCGCGTGCAATCTCGACCGCCGCGCGCAATTCCTCGAGCGTGAATTGAATCGCGCGCGAATCCTCCGTCTCCGACGACAGCATCGCGCCGGTCGCCATCACCTTGATCAGGTCGGCACCGTGAGCAAGTTGGCGACGGGCCGCGGCGCGCACTGCGTCGGCACCGTCGGCAACTTCGTACATGCCCGGGTAATAGTCAGCCGTCGAGGTCGTGATCGACAACAACTTGCCGGCGAGGAACATGCGCGGCCCGCGTATCGTGCCCGCCTGAATCGCCGCTCGAACCGCCATCTCGACGTAGTTCCAGCCGCCGACGTCGCGCACAGTTGTGATGCCGGCGAGCAACGTGCGCTCGGCAGCGGCAGCCGTGAACAGCGCAACCTCTGCATCGGTGCGTGAGGCCGCCGCCCGCGGATCGCCATGGTCGGTCGGTTGCGTGATATGCACGTGGCAATCGATGAGGCCGGGTATCAACCAGAGCCCGGCAGCGTCGACGGTTTCGTCACCCGCCGCTGGCTTGGCACCCTTGTCGAGCGCCGCAATCCGTCCACCATCTATGCCGACATCGGAAGTCCGAAACGAACCCTTATCGACGTCGTAAACCTGACCACCCATGAACCAGCGCATGCGCTGAAGAGTAGGTGGCGGCTAGACGAGCTCGGGTACTGGCAGCGTGCGGTTCGCGAACTCGGCGGACAGTTCAACCGCTAGATCGAGAAAGCGTTGCGCAACTGGCGAGAGCGTGCGGCCGGGTCGCGACCCGATGAAGATGCTGCGGTCGGGAATCGACGGGCTAAGCGGGTGCAGTGAAATGCGGCGATCGTCGGGCTCGACGCACAGCAACGGCACCACGGCCACGCCCATGCCAGCGCGCACCATCGCCGCGGTTGCGACGTTGTCGTTGGTGCGGAACACGTAGTTCGGCTCGAGCCCGTGCGCACGAAGGCCGGTCTCGTTCGTGATCTGGCACGAGTTGTTGTGCTGGCCAATCATCGGCTCGGCGGCAATTTCGGCAAGCGAAACCGGCCCGGGTGCGAACTGACCTGGCCGCGCAACCAGCACGAATGGGTCGTCGAACAAGTGCGTCGTTTCAAAGCGGTCGGCCATCTCGCCGACGATGAACGACAGATCGAACTCGCCTCGACCCATCGCCATTTCGAGCTGGTCGTCGAGGTCGTGATCGAAAACCCGAATCTCGATGCCCGGGTGCGTTTCGAACATGCGGCCGACAATTAGCGGCAACAGCGTCGCCGACACGCTTTGGAAGCTGCCGATCGTCAACCTGCCAACCTCGCCGGTGCGGAAGCGCTTCAGGTCTTCGGCCATGCAGTCGACGCGGCACAGCAGATCGCGCGACGCGTGCAGCAGTTGCTCGCCAAACGGCGTCAGCGTGACGGGTCGTGGCCCACCCGGGCGATCGAAAACTCGCGCATCGACCACCTTCTCGAGCGACGCGATTTGTTGGCTGATCGCCGACTGCGTGTAGCCCAACTTGTCGGCGGCGCGGGCGAAAGTGCCCTCGGTGGCGACGGCATCGAGGGCGGTCAGGTGGCGGATTTCGAGGTCTCGCAGGTTCGACATAACAAGTAGCATAACTGATCATCAGCAGTAGGAACAATCGCTAGTGATAATGATTAGGTCGCCGTATCCTGGTGTCATGGAAACAAACTTCATCCCCACCTCACAGCGTCTGGACCAGGTGGCCTGGACCATCGACCAGCGTGGAATCAACTCGATTCCCGCCGCTGCACTCCGTGAATTGGGCTTTCTGGCCCGTTCCGCCGGTGGCAGCCAGATCCTCAGCGACGTGCTCGTCGACACCACTGCGCCGGCCATTGTCCGTCAGCGGGCCTTCGGCCACATCGCTTCCCTGCTCGCCGAGCCGATCGAAACCCCCAAGGTCGCTTGCGCAACTTGCGCCGCCTAGGTCGTTCAGCAAAGAGCCCCCTGACACATCGCCCTACATCCTGATCGTCAGCGCCCCCCGCTGACCATCGCGATGTGGGGCGATGTGCTTTTCCGGCCACGATCCCTCTTTCACCACTATCTCCGCATAATCAACGGATTTATGTGGATACTGATCCAAGCGGGCGCTAACCTATTCAATTATGGTAGTTATCCGAAGTAACCTGACGATCGACGAGTGGGAACGAGTCGTCGGGGAGCAGGTCCGCTCGGCCCGAATCGCCGGTGAACTCGACCAGGCAGGCCTCGCGGCCGCGGCCAACGTATCGGTCGGCGCGCTCGCCAACCTCGAACGGGGCGCGGGCTCGTCGCTGAAGACAGTTATTGCGGTCGTGCGCGCGCTCGGCCGCACCGACTGGCTGGAAGCACTTGCCCCACCGGTAACGATCTCGCCTCTACAGATGTTGCGCTCGAAGCAGCAGACACCGCGCCGTCGGGTGCGTGTGCGCTGATGACCTACCAACCAGTCGCCGTCGTCGAAGTGAACTGCTGGGGCGAGCGAGTTGGCGCAGTCGCACTCGATGAACGTTCAGGCTTCTACGTGTTCGAGTACGAGCCTGCGTGGGCACAGTCGATGATCGAGTTGGCGCCGACAGCGATGCCCGCTCGGTCCCCGACGCGCACGTTCCTTTTCCCGACGTTGCCGACGACGACTTTTCACCGCTTGCCGGCGATGCTTGCCGACTCGTTGCCCGACGACTTCGGTAATGCGCTTACGACCGCGTACCTCGCGAACGAAGGCGTGCAACCCGCTGAAATCACACCACTCGACAGGCTGGCGTATCTCGGAAGTCGCGGTCTCGGCGCGCTCGAATTTCGTCCAACACGCGGCCCGCGTACTCGCAAAGCGACAGCGATCGAACTTGCCGAACTGGTCGTCGCCGCGCGCACGACAGTCGCCGGCCGTATCAACAATGAAGACGGCCTCACCGCAGCGATCTCTCATCTGATCGCCGTGGGCACTTCGGCCGGCGGAGCGCGTGCGAAAGCAGTCGTCGCGCTGAACCCGCTGACCAATGAGCTGCGGTCGGGTCAACTGCCTGCCGACCCCGGCTTCGAG
>JBEBGL010000050.1:0-3208 GCA_040081465.1 Ilumatobacteraceae bacterium
ATCGGCCGCAACTTTTTCCGTGCCGCTAAGCAGCGCGGGGTCGACATCGACTTCGTGGCTGTCAACGACCTCGGTTCGTTGGAGCAGATGGCGCACCTGCTGAAGTACGACTCCGTGCTCGGTGTGCTTCCTAACAAGATCGCAGCAACGGCCAACGGAATCTCAGTCGATGGCGACGAGTTGCGCGTTCTCTCCGAGCGCGACCCGAAGAAGTTGCCGTGGGGCGACCTAGGTGTCGATGTTGTGATCGAGAGCACCGGCTTCTTCACCAAGCGAGACACGGCCGCGTACCACCTCGAGGGCGGCGCGCCGCTGGTGATCGTCTCGGCTCCATGCGACGCCGCAGACGCAACGTTTGTGTACGGCGTCAACCACACCGACTTCGACTTCGCGACCCAGAAGGTGATTTCGAACGCGAGCTGCACGACGAACTGTTTCGTGCCGATCGTGAAGGTGCTCGACGATGCATTCGGTGTCGACCAAGGGCTGATGCAGACCGTGCACGCCTACACCGGCGATCAGCAACTCGTCGATGGACCGCACAACGATCTGCGCCGTGCACGAGGTGCGGCTATCAACATCATCCCGACGAGCACCGGCGCTGCTCGCGCCACCGCGCTCGTGCTCAGCTCCATGAAGGGCAAGCTCGACGGCACTTCGCTGCGCGTGCCCGTTCCCACCGGCAGCATCGTCGACTTCACGGCCAATCTGAACAAGCCCGCAACGGTGGAAGACATCAACGCTGCGTTCAAGAAGGCCGCCGAAAGCGGGCCGCTAAAAGGCATCCTGCGCTACACGGAGGATCCCATCGTCTCCAGCGACATTCAGGGCGACCCGCATAGCTGCATTTTCGACGCTGGCCTCACCGCCAGCATGGGCAAGTTGGTGAAGGTGCTCGGTTGGTACGACAACGAGTGGGGCTATAGCAATCGCCTCATCGACACCACGCTTTACGCCGGAGGCATCGCCGCGAAAGCGTCGTCGAAGAAGTAATGGCAAGTCGGATTCCCACGCTCGCCGATCTTGGCGACGTGCGTGGCAAGCGGGTGTTGGTGCGCACAGACTTCAACGTGCCGATGGAAGACGGTTCCATCACCGACGACTTCCGAATTCGCGCAGCGTTACCCACCATCAATTGGCTGCTCGAGCGGGGTGCGACAGTCGTCACGGCTTCTCATCTCGGTCGGCCGAAGGGTGCGCCGACGCCGAAGTACTCGATGGACGCAGTGCGAACCCGGCTGGCCGAACTCGCACCGGATGTCGAGTTGTTGGAGAACCTGCGATTCGATCCGGGCGAGGAAGCCAACGACGCTGCGTTTGTAGAGCAACTTGTGAAGGGCATCGACATGTACGTCGACGATGCATTCGGCGCGTGCCATCGAGCTCATGCCAGCATCGTCGGCCCGCCGCGCACGTTGCCGAGCGCGATGGGGTTGCTGCTGCAGAAAGAAGTGGAGGTGCTGCTGGGCTTGCGCGACAACCCAAAGCGCCCGTTCGTCGCGATCCTCGGCGGCAGCAAGATCAGCGACAAGCTTGGTGTCGTCGAAGCCTTGCTCGCGGTCGTCGATTCCCTCGTCGTTGGTGGCGCAATGTGCTTCACGTTTCTTGCCGCGCAGGGCTACCCGGTTGGAGACTCACTGTGGGAGCCCGACCAAGTCGAGACGTGTAAGCGTCTACTAGATGAGTCGGTGGCGAGTGGCAAGACCATTCACCTGCCGGAAGATCTAGTCGGTGTCGACGCGAGCGGTCGCCTCGCCACTTTTGGATTGCGCTTGCCCGACGGGGCCAAGGGCTTCGACATCGGCCCTGGCACTGCAGCGGCGTTCAGCGACGTGATTATGGATGCGCGCACGGTGTTCTGGAATGGTCCGATGGGAATGTTCGAAGACCCGCGCTTCGAGGCCGGCACGCGCACAGTCGCGCAGGCGATGGCCGACACCAAAGCATTCACTGTCGTCGGTGGTGGCGACAGCGCAGCGGCGCTTGCGCAGTTCGGATTCGCAGACGACGTCGATCACGTCAGCACCGGCGGCGGCGCTGCGTTGGAACTACTCGAACTTGGCGACTTGCCGGGGCTCGAGGCTTTGAGGGGAGCACCGAATAGTGAACGACAAGCGTAAGCCGCTGATCTCTGGCAACTGGAAGATGAATCACAATCACTTCGAAGCGATCCAGACCGTGCAGAAGTTGGCGTATCTGGTTGGCAAGGACGAACTCAACGTTGCCGATGTCAGCATTCACCCTCCGTTCACCGACATCCGCAGCGTGCAGACCGTGATCGACAGCGACAAGTTGGGCTACGCGCTAGGAGCGCAGAACTGTCACTGGGAAGAGAAGGGTGCGTTCACCGGCGAAGTGTCACCAGTGTTTCTGTCGAAGCTCGGTGTGCAGTACGTGATCGCGGGGCACAGCGAGCGACGCGAGCTGTTCGGCGAGATCGACGAGATGGTCAACAAGAAGGTCGCTGCCATCCAGCAACACGGAATGACACCGATTATGTGCGTCGGCGAAACATTGCAGGAACGCGAAGCGGGAGAGACCGAGTCGAAGGTGCTCGGGCAGGTGCGCGCTGGGCTGGCCGGTCGCAAACCTGCACAAGTCGCCTCACTCGTGATCGCATACGAGCCGATTTGGGCGATCGGCACCGGCCGCACCGCTACCGCCGCCGACGCGCAACAGGTTTGCGCGGCTGTCAGAAGGTGCGTGGCTGAGCTCGCCGGATCCGAAGCGGCCGCGCAGGTCCGCGTCCAGTACGGCGGCAGCGTTAAGGGTGGCACGATCGCCGAACTGATCGCCCAACCCGACATCGATGGAGTCCTGGTGGGCGGGGCGAGCCTGGATCCCGACGAGTTTGCACGTATTTGCAAGCTCGGTGCGTAATCAGTTACCTGAATTCCCGGATAACTGTTCGTAACTACATTTCGTACAAATGGTGTCGGCAGGGCTACCAGTGGCTAACCCGCCGTGCTATCGTCGCACCGCCCGTATTGATCGGGGAGGACAATACGAGCTGCGGTTCGGTGAAGCTTCATGCCCCACCGAGAATCCCGCATCAACCTCCCTCCGTTTCCATCAGGAGGACCAACCACGTGAGGATCACGAAGACCAGCAAAGTCGCTGCATTCGTTGTCGGTCTTGCCCTTGTAGCCGCAGCTTGCGGCGACGACAAGGACAGCACCGGCGATACGACTGCCGACACAACCGCAGA
>JBEBGL010000018.1:0-41323 GCA_040081465.1 Ilumatobacteraceae bacterium
GTCGACGCACGTCACCGCTTGCGGGTTGAGATCGAAGCCGGCGGCGACTTCACCGACGCGACTCATCGTCATCGCCTGCACACCATCCATTAGCGACTGTGGGAACGCCTGCGTGGATACGTCTGTCAGCTGATTCGCCCATTCCGGAAACAGCAGCGACGGGCTGTAGCCCTGTTGTTCCGCGCTGGCGAGAAAGTTAGTGACGCTGCTCGAGCCGACCATCAGGATTGCCAAGTCGGCACCGTCGGCCATGAACCGTTGCACAACGATCTGGTCTTGCGGACTACCGATGCCCTCGCCATCGGATGGCAGATCGGAAGCGATCTCAACGCCGATCTCGGCCAGCGCAGCGACGAACGCGTCGTGCGCTTCTTCCGAGCGCGTGTCCCAGTAGAGGCCAATGCTCTTTCCGTCGAACGCCCCGTTCGCATCTGCCCACTTGACGAAGAACTCCATCACCTGCGACTGGTCGGCGCGCACGGTGAACAGCCACGGCGCGCCGAGTTCGTAGTCAGACCGAGTCAGTCCCGAGCTGTCGATAACGGGAATGCCGTAACGCTCGGTGAGACACTTCGCGCCGATGGGAAAGTCGCGACTGGAAATCACGGCGAACACTTCTTCGTCTTGCGCGAATCGCGTACACACACCGAGCTGGTCCTCAGGACTCAAGTGGTTGAACTCGGCATAGACGAACTCGAGATCGACTCCGTTGAGCGGCAACATTCCATCGCGTCGCCACGCTTCGATAACTGCCGCCGCCTGCAGCTCTACCTCGCCGATCGAGAACTTGTCGTTGAGGACGGCGAAGGCGCCGACGTCTTGGTACGCAAACCCGATCTTGAGCGTCTGGCGAACTTCCGCCGGGTCGGTCGCGACTGTCGAAGAACCGCCGTCGGCGCTGGTGGCAACGGTCGAGGTGGCCGTTGTGTTGCCCGCCTCCGGCTTGTCGTCGCCACCACACGCTGGCACGATCGATGCCAGCAGGGCTATTACTGCAACTTGGGACTTTCGATTCACGTCGACCCCCGTTGTCCTAATTCAGTATGCTGAATATAGCGCAGGGGGCAAGGCACCAAATCCGAGGAGGCTGAGCAATGTCGTCGAAAAGCACCACAACTCTCAAGGTTCGTGCCGTCACCGGTTCAGTGGGCGTCGAAGTGTCGGGCGTCAACCTGAACGATGAATTCGACGACGATGTCGCCGATCAACTTCGTGATGCGCTGTACAACAACTGCGTTCTCGTCGTTCGCGATCAGTTTCTGACGTCGGAGGCCCAACTGCGGCTGTCGAGAATCTTCGGCGACCCGTTCATGCCGAGCTACTACCGCAAGAACACGGTGGAAGGTTTCCCCGACATCGCGGTGGTGCCCAACTTCGGCAAGGCGAAAGCTCCGGCCGAGGGGTGGCACACAGACTGGTCGCACATGACGGTGCCGCCGACTGTGTCGGTCGCGATCCCGACCGTGCTCGCGTCGAAGGGCGGCGACACGATGTTCTCGAACCAGTACGAGTCGTTCAATCGGTTGTCCGACGGCATGAAGAAATTCCTCGCCGGCAAGCGCGCGAAGTTCATCGGCACGCGTCCGATTGGCGAGGATCAGAAGGTTGTGACCGGCGATGATCTGACGGCCAAGGCGAAGCGCGAAGACGTCGTGAACTTCCACCCGATCACGCCGGTACACCCGGGCACTGGTCGCACCGCGCTGTACTTAAACCGACCAGGCAGTTCGATGGTCGAGATCGAAGGCATGACACCCGCCGAGAGTTTCCCGATTCTCGACTTCCTCTACACGCAGTCGATCAATCCCGACAACGTGTATCGCCACACCTGGGCACCAGGCGACATCGTCTGTTGGGACAACCGCTGTGCAATGCACTACGGCGTTCACGACTACGGCGACGAAGAGCGCACCCTGCATCGCGTCACCGTCGGCGGCGTCATCTAGCGCGACGACCCGTTGGTCCCGAGGCCGATGACCTCTCGAAGTCACAACCATTCCACCTCGCGAGTGGATTCTCTGCGACTTCGAGGGTTAGGCGACTTAGACGAAGCGGGTGAAGTGGATTGGGGGCAGGTTCGCCGACACTGTCGTCCAACTTTCACCCGCGTCTTCGCTGATCCACAACGAACCTGTCGTTGAACCCATCGCCAACGTTTCGCCGGTCGCGTCGACTTCGAGTGAGTGGCGGTAGATCAAGTCGTATGCGTGTTCCGAAGGCAGACCTTTGCCGAACACCTGGAAGCTCTTGCCGCCGTCAGTCGTGCGACTAACTACCAACTTGCCATCGACGGGTACGCGCGTCTCGTCCTTGATTGCCGGAACGAACCAGGCAGTCTCGGGATCAGTCGGATGCGCAGCTACCGCGAACCCGAACACAGCCGGCGGACGCTCGGTGATCTCTGTCCAGTTGCGGCCGCCATCGATAGAACGAAAGACGCCGTTGTGATGCTGGTTCCACACCACGTCGGGCGCGCCAACGCAACGCGCCACGCGATGCGGGTCTTGCACGATCGGCGTGTACTCCTCACCGGGCGGCATGTACTCATTGCGCATGCCGTGCGTCGGCGCCCACGTCGCGCCCGCGTCCTCTGTAATCCATGCGCCACCACACGAGATCGCAATCAGCACGGTGTCGGGCGAACGCGGGTCGACGCTGATGCTGTGGATGCCGGGAAAGTCGTAGCCGCCACCGAACCATTGCGTGCGCTCGGGCATGTCCCACAGCGAACGAACAAGTTCCCACGATGCGCCGCTATCACCCGAGCGGAACAAGCCGCCAGGAACCGTCCCGCACCAGAGTTCGCCTGGTCGCGTCGTCGGCCCGTTCTCGAGCGTCCACAACAATTGCACTGCCCAGGGCCATGGCTCTTGCGTCATCGGCGAAACGTCGGTGGCATCTGCCGGACGCTCGGGAAACGCGGGTGCGCCAACCTCGACGAACTTCCCGCCCGGCTCGCGCCGCCAAATGTGCGAACCGAAGTGACCCGTCCCAAGCGCGGCGATCGTGGCGCCGTCACGACCAACGACGCCGGCCGTTACTGGCTCGCCGAGAAAACTGACCTTGTCGATTTCCCAGCCCTTACGACCGCGCTCAAGCTCGAACAGTCCCTTGCGCGTACCCACTAACAACGTCATCGTCATCCTCCTGATAGGGCTTGCATCACGGTGATCTCGGTCGTTGAGTCGACCGGATCGGATTGTGCGGTTGGGTCGGTTAGTTGCTCGGACCCTACGAACACCGCGACGTGTCGGCGGATCCTGGATTGTTCGTCCAGTACGTACGACCGCACTTGCGGGTGCGCTTCAAAGTACGCCGCTAAACATTCCGCGACAGTTGAGCCTCCGACCGTCGCAGCCGGGCAGTCGACGTGGCGCCGAAGGTTGGCGGTGAAGGAAATCGTCGGCATCGGGGTGAGCCTAATCCGACATTTTTTCCTGGGGTTACTGTCACCTATATGGACAACGACAACGTCAGTCAGCTAATGGCAGTACCGACTGTGCAGATCGACAACGACCGCGTGATCGTCACCGAATGGCGTTTCGCGCCTGGCGCCGAGACCGGATGGCACCGCCACGCGCACGACTACGTCGTCGTTCCTCTTGCCGACGGCAAGCTGCGCATCACAGGCCTTGACGGCCAGACGACTGAGGCTGCATTGAGGCACGGCGTGTCCTACACGCGCGCTGCCGGAGTCGAACACAACGTCATCAATGCGAACGCGTTCGAGTTCGCCTTCGTCGAGGTCGAACTGCGTTGACGAACGGCCCAGCGACCGACGCGGTTCGGCCCTCTGCCTTTCGGGTCTGGCGTGATTGTGTCCTTGAGCGGATGCGCGTGCTGATCGTTGCGGGTGTCACGACCGGCGTACTCGTCGCGGGCATCGTCAACCGGTTGGCGATGCTCTTGTTGCGGGTCACCTCGCCCGAGCGTGTGAACGGTCTGCAGAGCGACGACGACTTCACTATCGGTGAATTCACGCTTGCCGGTACATACAACTTGATGGTGCTCGGTGCTGTCGTCGGTCTAATCGGATTCGCCGTCTATCGACTGGTTCGGCCGTGGTTGATCGGCCCGCATTGGTTTCGGCGACTGACGATCGGCGTTGCCGCAGGAGTAGTGGGTGGCTCGATGTTGGTTCACGCCGACGGCATCGACTTCACCGTGCTGAAACCGAAGTGGCTGGCGATCGGCCTGTTCGTCGCCCTGCCGGCGCTGTTTGCGGTCACGATGGGCGCGATGGTCGATTCGGTAGAGCGCCCCGACTCTTGGACAGCCCGCGGTCATTGGCGGTGGCTGCTCCCAGTCGTTGTGCTTGCGATTGTCCCGTTTACGATTGTGTTTCTCGCATTCGCGTTGGTGCCCATCGGCATCTGGGCGTTGGGCGGCCAAGCCGATCTTCCGGCCGAGATTCGCAAGGTGCGCTGGCTTCCAAACGTGGTGCGCGCTGCATGGCTGTCGATCGCGTTGCTCGGACTTGCTGCGCTGATTAACGACGTAAACGCCCTGAGCTGAGTCGCCTAGCATCGCGACTCATGAACAGACCCATCGTCGTCGGTGTCGACCAAAGCGAGACCGCGCGACGCGCAGTTCTCAGGGCAGCCGAGATCGCGTCAGCGCTCAACGCACCGTTGCACCTCGTTATGGCCGCTAGCCCGGGCCGCGCCGATGGCATGGCGACGGAGACTGGGCATCGCGTCGACTGGTTGGCGGGTGCAGAACAATTTCTCGACTCGTTGTCAGGCGAGCTCTCAGTTTCGAGTGTCACTCATGCCGTCGTCGCAGACGACCCCGCAGCCGCGATGTGCGATGAGGCCGAGCGAGTCGACGCGCAGATGATCGTGGTCGGAAATCGCCGCGTTCAGGGGATCGCGAGGGTGCTCGGCGCGATCGCTACCGATGTTGCGCGTAGAGCGTCGTGCGACGTTCTCATCAGCGACACCACCAGCGACGCATGACCGACTCCGCCGATCCGCGTTTCGAGCCTCGGTATCAAGAGATCGCGACCTTCATGCGCGCGCCGCATGTGCCCAGCATGGATGGCGTCGATATCGCGATGTACGGAATCCCGTACGACGGCGGTGTAACCAACCGCCCTGGTGCGCGTCACGGACCGCGTGAGATTCGCAATCAGTCATCGATAAACCGCGCCATGAATCACGCGACGCGTGTCAGCCCGTTTGAACTTGCTCGTGTTGCCGATGTTGGCGACGTGAGGTTCGCCGAAGTGTTCGACATCGCCGCCGTCAACCGCGACATCGAAGCGTTTGTGCGCAGGATTGTTGCGGCTGGTGCGATGCCGTTGGCCGCTGGCGGAGACCACTCGGTGACCTATCCAATCTTCCGTGCGATCGCATCGCGTGAAGCACCCATCGGAATGATCCACATCGATGCGCACACCGACACTTGGGGGCCGTTCAAGGGTTCGAAGTTTCATCACGGCGCACCATTTCGTCTGGCCGTTGAGGATGGCGTGCTCGATCCGCACCGCACTATCCAGATCGGTATCCGTGGTGGCCAGAACAGCACCGACACCTGGGACTACTCCCGCAACGCCGGGATGCGCGTCGTCTTCATCGAGGAGTTCGAAGATCTGGGCGTCGACGGTGTGATCGCGGAAGCCCGACGAATTGTCGGCGACGGGCCTACTTACATCACGTTCGACGTAGACGGACTCGACCCTGTTTACGCGCCGGGCACCGGAACGCCCGAGCCTGGTGGGATTACGACGCGCGAGGCGCTACGCATGCTGCGCGGGTTCCGGAACCTCAACCTTGTGGGTGCCGACGTCGTTGAAGTGTCGCCACCCTTCGATCCTTCGGGCAACACCGCACTAGTCGGCGCGACCATCATGTTCGAATTGCTATGCCTTCTCGCGGAGGTTCGAGCCGACGCCTTGTAGCGTCAACAGTATGGAAATTGACCAACTGTTTGGTCTGCCAGCACATCCCCTGCTCGTGCACATGCCAGTAGTACTGGTGCCCGCCGCAGCCTTGCTAGCAGTGGTGTTCGCGTTTCGCCCGGCCTGGCTCGATCGCTTTGGATGGGGCTTGGTGGCGCTTTCCGGCATCGGCGCACTCGGCGCAATTCTCGCAGCCGGAAGTGGTGAGGCTCTCGAAGAAACGGTGAAAGAGACTAGAGCGCTTGAAGAACACGCCGAGATGGGTGAAACCGCCCAGACGGTGGCCATTGTGTTCTTCTGCGTCGTGCTTGTCGTCGTCGTGCTTCGATACTTCGCAAAGCGGAAGGCCGCTAGCGGTGGCGTATGGGCATTGGTTTCTTCGAAGGCTGGCGCAATCATGATCGCGGCTGCTCTCGTGCTCTCAGCCACCGCCGCGACTTACACAATTGTTGAAGCTGGTCACCAGGGCGCCAAGGCAACCTGGGAACCGAAGCCGTAGCTAGGTCTGCACATGGCATCGATCGGCCAACGACGCGCTCGCTTCCGCGAGCTACATGCATCGGGTACTTTCGTCATGCCCAATCCGTACGACATCGGAAGTGCTCGCCTGCTTGCGACGCTCGGGTTCGAGGCGCTCGCAACCACGAGTGCCGGTCATGCGGGCACGCTTGGTCGCCTCGACATGCAGATATCTCGTGACGAGCTATTGCAGCACGTCGCGGAGATGACTGCCTGCGTCGATGTGCCATTCAACGTCGACTCAGAGCGCTGCTTCTCCGAAGATCTCGCGGGTGTCGCCGACACCGTGACCGCGCTCGCCGATGCAGGTGCTGCGGGTTGCAGTATCGAAGATTGGAATCCGGCCAAGCAGTGCATCGATGAGTTCGATGTCGCCGTGGCGCGAGTTCGCGCCGCAGCCGATGCCGCATCTGCGCACAACGTGTTGCTTACTGGGCGTTGCGAAAATCACCTGCACGGGATCAACGACCTCGACGACACCATTCGCCGACTGTGCGCGTATCGCGATGCCGGTGCCGCGGCGGTCTACGCGCCAGGCCTCACCGACCTCGGTCAGATCGAGCGCGTGGTCACAACTGTGGCTGTTCCGGTCAACGTGTTACTGATGCCTGGAGGGCCAACGGTCGCGCAGCTTGCCAACATTGGCGTTCGGCGAATCTCGGTCGGCAGCACGCTGGCGCGGATCGCGCACGGTGCTGTCGTGAAGGCGGCGCAGCAGTTGCTGGCGGAAGGCACCGTCGACCCGGCATTGATGGTCGACGGCGCCTTGCTACGCCGAGCATTCGTTGACTGACTAGATCATTCCGTTGAGAACGGCGGGTATTCGTCGGTCAGCAACATCACGTACGCGTCCATGCGAATCGTGGCGTTGAAACCCTTGAGCACCCAATTGCGCAATGCCGCTGGCCACTTGCCAGTGAAGAGCACGGCGAAGAAGCCAATCAGTCCGCAGACCACCGACACGATGAGGATCAGGGCGGTGAAGATCAGCACCGGAATCGCCAAGATCAGGCGGAACCCGACGGTGACGCGGTTGCGACTTTCGGGTGGTGAGGGCAAGTTCACGCGTACCGGAGTGTCGTTGGGGTCGGCCGCTGTCGAAGTGAACTCGAACGGCGGATACTTGTCGTGCAAGAACGCGGCGTAAGCCATCGTGCGCGTCTGGTAGCGCAGCGCCATGCAGATGATGTTGGCAAGTCCTTGGGGCTGCTTGCCCGTGAACAGAATTGCGAACCAACTGATGAAAGCGCACGCCTCAGCGAGTGCCGTCAGCGCGTAGCTGATGATGAGGTGCGGGATCGCCATAAACATCTGGCCGATCGGGCGCCAATTAGCCATCTTGTCTGGGGTCTGAATTTCGACCGTTGCGGGGTAAGCCATACAACTTCTCCTCAGTATTCGCTGGTCGAGAGTCGACCAGAGCGATTAACGCGGAGCGTACACCGGTCAGTTCACGGCAGGCATGACCTGCTCGACGAAGCGATGAACCGGCTCGAGCGACTTCGGATGTCCGAAGTCGAGAACGAAGTGCTGCACACCAAGCGCGGCCTTGTGCTGCAGTAGTTCGATCCATTGCTCGCTCTCGGCATCGGATTCCGGCAGTGCGCGTTCAACGGTCGTCGTTACTTCGATGTCGCCCGGGTCGCGGCCAGCGCGCTCGGCTGCTGAGTGCACGATGCCTAAACGACGCGTCCACACCTCGTCGTCACGGAACGAACCATTCCACATGTCGGCCAGGCGGCCGACCAGTGGTAGCCCGACCTTCTCGCCGGAACTTCCGACGCAGATGCGCGGGATCGGGTCGGGAAGTGGTGGCGCGCTTGCACCGTCGATGCGGAAGTGGCGACCTTCGAACGACGGCTCGTTCTGGGTCCACATCAGGCGGCAAATCGTGATCACTTCCTCGAGCTGTTCGAAGCGCACCTTGGCGCTGGGGAAGTCGTAGCCGTAAGCGCGGTATTCGTCGTCGCGCCAGCCAGCACCAATACCCAGCGTGAACCGTCCGCCGGATAGAACCTGCAGCGTCGCGGCCATCTTCGCCGTCAACGCCGGCGGCCGATAGCCCTGGCCCAGCACGTGATGACACAACTGCACGTTTGGGTAACGGGCGGCGAGCCAAGTGAGCGTCGTCCACGCTTCCAAGAACGGATCGGTCTTGAATTCGAACCCGTAGAAGTGATCGGCGATCCATAGCGAATCGAAGTGCTGCATCGCCGTCGGCAAGATGTGCTCGTCTTGATACACAACGATCGGTTGCTGATCGCTCCACCGATTGCCGATTACCGGCGACAACCATCCGTACTTGATCTTGCCGGTCATGTGCTCGACTTGCCCCCAGCCTCGAGTGTCTCCTTGATTCGCGCAAGCGTGCGTTCCATTCCCTTTGTCATCATGCGAGATCGCGCAAGGAAGTTCTCGTACACGAAACCCATTAATCCTTGAGGCTCGTAACTGAAGCTCTCGGTAACCCGAGTGCCACCGGCAACGGGCTTTAGCTCATAGCACCAAGTTGTGTAACCCGCGGCGCAAAACTCGAATCGACTGTCGGGTTCGCATGCCGTCACCTCCGATGTGGTCGTCCACTTCTTGACGACGCGACCCGCGAAGCGGGCTTCGTTGTCGCCTTCAAACTTCGCGCCTTTCACTGGACCGGTTGCATCTGGTACCCAGCGAGCCGCGATGCATTCCGGGCTCCACTGACCCATGCGTGTCACATCGGTGAGTGCAGCCCACACGTCGTGCGGAGATGCGTTGATTTCGATCGTTGCGGTTCCACTTTTCATGTCTCGGTCTTCGCTCTCTTTGTGGCGTTCATCAGGTTGTCGATTTCGTCAATGTGCAGGTCGGCAAGGTGCCACACGTCGGGCACCAGATCGCCGGCGACGATGATTCCGAACTCGAGGCGATCGAGATAACTGTGCACGGTGATGTTCAGTCCCATCCCGTCGGTGACGATCGAGACGGGTATGTACGACTGCAGCTGCGCGCCAGCGAAGTACAACGGTTGGCGTGGGCCAGGCACGTTAGAGATGGTCAAGTTGGTCGGCAGGTTGATGCGTCCAGCCATACGCGACATGAGGCGCAGCGCCGCGGTGGCGACAACAGGCGAGGTGGTCTGCGCAACGTCGCTGAGCGTGTTTGCCGGCACGAGATCGAACTGACCCTTCGCCGCCACCATGGCATCGCGACAAAGAGCGACGCGTTGCAGGGGATCGGCACAATTCGTGGGTAGGTCGGCGACGATGCTCGACACACGATTAGTCCACGGATCTTCCTCGGCTCCCGTGCGAATCGAAACCGGCACCATCGCGCGCAAGGGCTTGTCGGGAAGTGAGTCGTGCTCGATCAGGTATTGCCGCAACGCTCCTGCGCAAATCGCCATCACGACGTCGTTGACGGTGCCGCCCGTTGCGTTTTTAAGTGCCTTGATCGTGTCCAACGACGTGCCGCGCATCGCGAAACCGCGTCGCGCTGTGATCGACTTGTTCCACGGTGTGCTGGGTGCCGGGGTGATCGGTAACTGAATTCGGCGCTCGTTGTCGGTCGCCTCCGAAGCACCGACTCCCGCGACGCTCTTGATCAGGTCGCGCGCGTTTGAGGCCATGCGGCTCATGCTGGTCATGCCGAGCAGTCCCGCAACGTTGCGCACGAGTTTGAGTTGCGCACGAATGCCTTTAACCGGGTTGAGTGCTAGCCGTCGCAACGTTTGTTGCAACAGTTCGCCTTGGCTGGGCGGTCGCTCGCCACTCCACTCGTGCACTTCTGGTGCCGGTGCATCGGCATCGGTGTCCAACAACATGCCAAGCAAGATCACGCCCGCTGCGCCGTCGATCGTGGCGTGGTGCGTCTTGGTGAGCATCGCCCACCGATCATCGGCGAGACCGTCGATCACGTACACCTCCCACAGCGGGCGCGTGCGATCCATCGGACGACCGACGATGTCGGCGACCTCGTCGGCAAGCTGTTCGATGTCACCTGGGTCGTCGAGGGTGAGGTGACGAATGTGAAAGTCGAGATCGAACTCGCTGTCGTCGATCCAGTAAGGATGATCGAGTTGGAGGGGCACTTCCACCAACTTGCGCCGCATGGGTTCCGCGAGCCCGACCAACGCGCCGAAACGATCGTGCACAGCCTTTAGCGGATCGAAGTCGGGCGACGGCCTCTCGTAAATGCCGAGCCCGCTGACATGGCCGAACGTGGTCGCCGTTTCCATGTAAAGGAAGCTGGCATCAAGGCCGCTGAGCTGTTTCATCTGCACCTCCTCGCGGGTCAGGCGTAAGTCTGCGACCGTATCTCATGGCTTGCAGCTCGGAAACTGTGCCGTAACGGCGACTTGAATCAGGCAGGATGGTCGTTCTGTGAGCAGCATCGTTGTTTCTGAACTTGAGTACGCACCGCCCGCGTCGGACTCGCTGTTTTTCGATGTCGGCTTTGGTGTCGCGCCCGGCGAGGTGGCCGCTCTCGTTGGCGCCAACGGTGTTGGCAAGAGCACGATCCTGCGCATTCTGTCTGGCGAGCTCGAAGCCGACGAAGGCGAGTTTGCTCTCGGTGGCACCGTGCTGCGCATGACGCAGGATGTCGGCATGTCGCGACCAGCCGACACGTTGCGCGACATGCTGATCGAGGTTGCGCCGAAGGCCCTGCGCGAGGCGGGTCGCGCGATGGTGGCCGCCGAGCGAGCGATGCTCGATGGCAGCGACAGCGGGATGGACTACGCCGAACACCTCACGCACTGGGGCGACCTCGGCGGATACGAACTGGAAATGCAGTGGGCCGCGGCAGCGCGCCGCAGCGTGAAGTCACCGATCGACGACTTCTCGACGCGCCTCGTTAGCGAATTGTCGGGCGGCGAGCGTAAGCGACTGGTACTCGACCTGCTGCTGAACTCGAATGCCGACATCCTCTTGCTCGACGAACCCGACAACTACCTCGACATTCCGACCCGCGTTTGGTTAGAGGCGCAGATCAAGGCGTGCAAGAGCACGATCTTGATGGTCAGCCACGACCGCACGATGCTCGAGCGAGTGGTCACCAAAGTCATCGTCATCGAAGGGTATGGCGCGTGGGTTCACGGCGGCTCGTACGCAACGTTCCCGGAAGCTCGTGCGCGTCGCCAAGAACTGCTCGGCGATGCGCTGAAACGGTGGAACGACGAAGAGCGTCGCTTGTTCCGGCACATGAAGATCATGAAGCAGAGAGCCGCGCTGAATCCGAAGAATGCGTCGAAGGCCGACGCGGCGGAGACGAGATGGCAGAAGTTTCTCGCGATTGGACCGCCGCCGCCCCCGGTTCCCGATCAGAAGATTCACTTCAAGCTGCGCGGCGCCGATTCGGCGCGTCGCGTCGTGCAAATGATCGATGTCTCGGTCAACGACCTGTTTCTGCCCTTCAGCGACGAAGTGCACTTCGGCGAACGCGTCGGCCTGATTGGTCCCAATGGCACCGGCAAGAGCCATCTACTGGGTGCGCTCGCAGGAACAATTGCTCCGTTCGAGGGCAAGATCGGTTTTGGCCCGCGCACATCGGTAGGCACCTTCACTCAGATCAACGACAGAGCTGACTTTCTCGGTCGCGAGTGCATGGACATCGTTCGTGCTCGGGTATTCGAGGACGAGAAGTCGATGAAGGCTCTCGCTCGCTACGGCCTGGCTGGCCAAGCACGGCAAGAGTTCGAGACGTTGTCCGGCGGGCAGAAGGCGCGCCTCGAGATCTTGTGCCTCGAGTTGGAGGGCCACAACGTGCTGCTGCTCGACGAGCCCACCGACAACCTGGACATCGAATCGTCCGAGGCACTCGAGCACGCGCTCGACAGTTTTCAGGGCACCGTGCTTGCGGTCAGCCATGATCGTGCGTTCCTGGCCAAGCTCGATCGCTTCTTGATGATCAACGACGACGGCGACGTCTTCTCGCTGCCCGACTTCGAAGTGGCGATGGGTGCCCTCAGTTCGCCCTCGACGACAGGCAAACTACGCCTTGCGAAACGACTGACGTAGAGAACGTCAATGGTCACCATCGACGACGTTCGCGAGATCACGGCTGGGCTTGAGCGGGCGTACGAGGTGTTCGTGCGCGATCGCGTGAAGTTCCGCGTCGGACGCATCGTTTTCGTGGCGATGAGCCGCGACGAACGGATGATGGGTTTCGGGTTCCCGAAAGAAGAACGTGCCGGTCTGGTCGCGGGCGACCCCGAGAAGTTCCTGATGCCGCGCCAAAGCGACATGCGTTACAACTGGGTAGTGGTGCGGCTGGATGCGATTGACAAGCAGGAGTTACGCGAACTGGTCGAGGAAGCTTGGGCCATGTGCGTGCCCAAGAAGGTCTCGACGAAGTACTTCACGCTTTCTTCATGACTGGGCGGGACAATGCCCGGGTGAAGAAACGATCCGCACTTCTCGGTCTAACGCTCATGCTGCTTGTCGGCTGCGGCCCGCGGGCCGATTCAGAAATCCAGTCCACTGATGACGCAACGACCGGTGATCCGACGGGCGCAGGCGTCACGATTGATGGCGAATTGGAAACCAGCGACGGACGCACTCGCACCTATCACCTCTACGTGCCCTCCGATTTGCCAGCAGGCCCAGTGCCGTTTCTGATTGCGCTGCACGGCGGGACGGGCTCGGGATCGCAGTTTCAGAGCAACTCCGGCTTCGACGAGCTGGCCCAGGCCAACGGATTTCTAGTTGTGTTTCCCGATGGAGTTGGCCTCGGCCGGAACGAAGATCGGCTTCGAACATGGAACGGCGGCTATTGCTGCGGAACCGCCGCGAAGCGCGAAGTCGACGACGTCGGCTTCATCGACGCTCTGATCGACGTGCTTGCTGATGAGTACGAAATCGATCCCAACAGAATCTTCGCGGCCGGGCATTCGAACGGCGGCATCATGGCTTATCGCCTCGCATGTGAGCTTGCCGATCGCATCGCGGCGATTGGCCTGCAAGCCGGCAGCCTCGGGATCGACGAGTGTTCGCCTTCGCAACCGGTTTCGGTCTTGCATCTTCACGGCACTGCGGACGAGAGCCATCCAATCGAAGGCGGCGTCGGCTCTAACAGCATCAGCGACACCGACTTCCGATCCGCTGCGTACTCAGTTGAGACAGCGGCCGTCGCAATGGAGTGCACAGCGGCACCGAATGAATCCGTCGACGCGACCAACGCTGACGTCGCGATCACCTCGTGGGCGGATTGCGCGGACGGTGTAGAGGTGCGCCTTGTCGCCGTCGCAGGTGCCTCGCACGCATGGATGGGGCACCCCGCGACTCGGCTGACGACTGATCCGTACGCCGACCTCGATGCGAGTGCGGTCATACTGGAGTTCTTGTTGAACCATCCGCGGGGCCAATAGAGAAGGACTAGAAATGTCGACTCCAGATCTGACCGGGCAAACCGTCGAGCTGTTGCAGCAACTCATCCGCAATCGATGCGTCAACGACGGAACGGCCGAGTCGGGTTTCGAGACTCGCAGCGCCGACACGTTGCGTCAGTTTCTCGGCGCAACCGGGCTCGACATCCAACAGTACGAGCCGACGCCCGGCCGCGGTTCGCTCGTCGCGCGCATTGAGGGAAGCGACCCGAACGCACCATCTCTGTGCCTGATGGGACACACCGATGTCGTCCCCGTCAACGAAGCGGGCTGGAGCCACGATCCGTTCGGCGGCGAGGTGATCGATGGCGAGGTGTGGGGCCGCGGTGCCGTCGACATGTTGAATCTCACGGCATCGATGGCGGTCGCGTTTCGCCACCTCGCGACGACCGGGTTTCGCCCGCGTGGCGATCTCATCTTCTTTGCGGTCGCAGACGAAGAGTCGGGCAGCGCGCACGGCATGCAGTGGATGGCCGACAACGCTCGCGATGCGATCATGGCCGACTACGTGTTGACAGAAAGTGCAGGGTTGCATACTGGGCCAAGCGACCAACCGTTCATCGGCATCAATGTCGGCGAGAAAGGCGTTGCATGGCGACGCATCCGCGTACGCGGTGTTCCCGGGCACGGCAGTACGCCCTACAAGGCAAACAATGCGTTGATGACTGCGGCGGCGGTTATCGCGAAGATCAGCGAGTATCGCCCTTCACCGCGGTTCAACGAGCTTTGGCACACAACGGTCGAGACGTCGGGCCTGCCTGAAGAAGCACAACGCGAGTTGCTCGATCTCGGACGCATTGATGCCTTCCTAGACACGTTGCCGACCCCTGGTCCCGGCGCGCTCTTACACGCATGCACGCATACGACGTTCTCGTGCAACACCATCGGGCCTGGCGCCGACCACGACGGGCAGCCGACGCGTATGAAGACCAACACGATTCCCGACTGCGTCGACATCGGGGTCGATGTGCGCACGCTGCCAGGCGAAACGGCGGCCGACGTCGACGCGCATCTCCGCACTGCCCTTGGCGACCTCTACGACAAGGTCGAGATTGAAGTTGTGATGAACGACCCTGCCTCTATGAGTCGCGTCAACACGCCGCTGTGGGACGCATTGGCCCGCAGCATCGCGAAGCCATTCCCGACTGCGCGCCCGACCCCCGAGTTGGTCGTCGGCTTTACCGACTCGCGGATCTACCGACAGATGGGAGCCATTTCTTACGGCACCGGGCTATTCAGCCCTGACATCGAGCCCTCGGAAATCGGTCGCCGCTTCCACGGCAACGACGAACGTATAGATGTGGAGAGCCTGCGCCTGACGACCAACCTTTGGCTGGACGTCACCCGCGACCTACTCGCCTAAAGTCGGCGTATGTCGACGATTGAAGCGCAGTACATCGCACGCACACCGAACTCGGCCGCCATGGGACCGCGCGCACAGAAGGTGATGCCGGCTGGCGATACCCGCGCTGCTGGGTATCACACCCCATACCCACTCACGATCGCCTCCGCCAAAGGCGTGACGCTGACCGACATCGACGGCAACGACTACCTCGACCTGTCGAACAACTTCACCAGCCTGCTGCACGGCCACGCGTATCAACCGATTGTCGACGCCGTGTCACGCGTCATCGGCGCCGGAACCGCGTGGCCGGCGCGCAACAACACCCAGGTCGAGTTGGCAGAACTGATTTGCGAACGCGTGCCCTCGATCGATCTCGTTCGTTTCTGCAACAGCGGTAGTGAGGCGAACATGTTGGCGCTGCACGTAGCGCGCACGCACACTGGTCGCCACAAGGTTTTGATGGCGCAACACGGCTATCACGGCAGTCACGAGGCGTTCGAAGCCGGCTACTTCGGCAACACCGGCGACAAGGCGTGGCCGCACACCATCGTTGCGCCGTGGGGTGATGCCACTGCCTTCGAATCGATTCTTGCGGAGCAAGGCGACGAGATCGCCGCCGTGTTCCTGGAAGGTGCGATGGGCGCATCGGGTTTGGTTCAGGCACCGACCGAGTTCTTCCAGCGAGTGATCGACGCGACCCATCGCGCGGGCGCAGTGTTTGTGCTTGACGAGGTGATCACGTTGCGACTTTCGACCGGTGGTCATCAAGTGAACCTCGGCATCAAGCCCGACCTGACCACGTTGGGCAAGATCATCGGCGGCGGTTACCCGGTTGGTGCAGTCGGCGGACGCGCCGATCTGATGAGCCTGCTGGATCCGACACGCGGCCGCATCTTTCACAGTGGAACCTTCAACGGCAATCCCGTGACAACGGCAGCGGGTGTCGTCTCATACGGGCACCTCACGTCCGACGCGGTAACGCGCATGGCCACACAAGCCGACCGCCTCGAGAAGCACCTTGCCGATTCGGCCGCACGCGCCGGGCTGCCGTTCTCGTGTCGCAAAGTCGGGTCGTTGCTGAACTTGTACTTCAGCGACACGCTCCCGAGGGCAGCACTCGTCCGCGACGACACCGAGACGATGCGACTGGTACACCTCGCAGGGATGAATCATGGGCTGTACTTCGCGTCCCGCGGCCTGGTCGTGTTGTCGACCGTGATGACCGACGAACACATTGACGAAATGTGCAGCCGCTTCGATGCCGTGTTCGCTGATGTCGCAGTCGAGGCACCAGTTTGAAGCTGGTCGCCGCTGCCGTCTCGGTAGCGCTGCTCGTTGCGTGCGGTGGCGACGATGGCGCAGACGACGCGACGACCTCCGCACCGACAACCACGCAGCCGGCATTCGTTCAGGTCGACGTGCAGGCTGTCATCGAGATTGGCGGCGGTGAAGCCTTAGGTCTCACCATCGACGACTCATCCGTGTGGGCGGTGTCATTCGAAACGTCGACGATCGCAAAGGTCGATCCGGCCACTAACGCGGTTTTGGATGTAGTCGACCTCGAGGGGAGTGCCGCGTCCGCGCTTGCAATCGGAAATGACGTGTGGGTTGCTGGCTATGGTTCGGCAGCGGGCACGAACTTGTACCGCGTCGACGCGGATTCGGCGACGCTGACGAGCAGGTTCGGGGTTGGCGAGCTGTGCTGCGACCTCTCGTTCGGTGACGAATCGTTGTGGGCAATCGATCCATCGGGTCGCCTGCTCCTGATCGACCCAATCACTGGCGACCTGCTCCGTCAGGACCCGATCACTATTGATCGCAACGCACACACCAACGTGGTCTACGCCAACGGTTTCGTTTGGTTCGCGAGCGACACCACTGCACTCTCGCGATTCGATCCGACGTCGGGCGCGATCGATACCTTCGATGTCGGCGGTGGAGTTCCGTTTGTGGCGCGCGAAGGTCTTCTGTGGGGCGCGTCGGCCACCGAGATCTGGGCGGTCGATGCTGACGGGGCGGTCGTCGAGCGCGTTGGCGTGGCGGACTCGATCGAGGTGCTTTCTCTAGAAGTTGTCGGGTCCGAACTCTGGGTCGGCATTCGCCACCCGGGTTATGTCGGAGCGGTGCTACGTATCCAACGATCGAGCGGCGCCTTGGTGCAAGAGTTCGCCGACATCGAGATTCCGGCGCGCATGGTCGTTGGTTTTGGGTCGCTGTGGATCACCGACTCTGGCGGTAGCAGCCTGTATCGACTCGGGCCGCTTCCATAATTTTCCTGTCCGTTGTCGAAATCCGCGAAGCTCGTTCGTCGGAATGGTGACAGCATCCGCAACTCGAAAACAAGGAGCAACGAAATGCCACGTTATGCAGCACTGATTTACGAAGACCGCGCCAACGAGCTGAAGGCTCCGACTGCAGAAGAATGGGGAGCGGTCATGGCCGAATACACCGACTTCGGCGATCGCGCCGGAGCCGCTGGCGTGATTGGCGGCGGCGAAGCATTGCAGCCAACCGCCACCGCCACGACGGTGCACGTCAAGGGCGGCAAGGGGGGCGAGGTAGTCACCACCGACGGACCGTTCGCCGAGACGAAGGAAGTGCTCGGCGGCTTCTACCTGCTGGATTGCGCCAACCTCGACGAGGCCTTGAAGTGGGCCGCGCAGATTCCTGGCGCTTGGCACGGCAAGGTCGAAGTTCGTCCGGTGATTGACTTCAGTGAGATGTGACTGAAGCGGTGTGAGCGAACCGCTTGAACAGATGATCCGTCACGAGGGTGGCCGCGTGTTGGCCACCCTCGTGCGGCTCGTCGGCAACATCGACATCGCGGAGGACGCGGTGCAGGATGCAGTGGTCGATGCGCTTCGGCGTTGGCCGACCGAAGGAGTGCCAGCAAATCCCGCGGCGTGGATGACCACCGCCGCTCGCAACCGTGCGCTCGACGTGTTGCGTCGCGAGTCGAAGCGCACTGCCAAAGAGACCGACGCCCGATTGCTGGACGAGATGTCGCTGGCGTTGAGCGAAGTCACCACCGACTCGATGGTGCGCGACGATCTATTGCGACTTCTCTTCACCTGTTGTCACCCCGCTCTTGCGACCGAGTCGCAGTTGGCGCTGGCGCTACGCACTCTGTGCGGCATGACGACTGGCGAGATCGCAGCCGTCTTCCTTGTGCCCGAGCCGACGATGGGTCAGCGGATCAGTCGTGCGAAGAAAAAGATTGCCGCTGCGCGAATTCCCTACCGAGTCCCCGCCGACCACGAACTCCCCGACCGGCTACCTGCGGTGCTGCAGGTTGTGCACGCCGTTATCACCGCTGGCCATCACTCGCCGGAAGGTCGCCTTGATTCGCGTGCCGATCTTGCTACCGAGGGTGTGCGGCTGGCGCGGTTGCTAACGGAACTGATGCCTGACGAGCCCGAGTGCACCGGTCTGCTTGCGCTGGCACTAGCCACGCACGCTCGGCGCGATGCGCGACTTGATGCGAATGGGCGAGTCGTGTTACTCGCCGATCAGGATCGAGCGGCGTGGGACCAGAGCGAGATCGAGACTGCGGCCACGATGCTGGATCGTGTTGTGCGGTTGCATCGCCCTGGCCGCTATCAAATCGAGGCTGCCATTGCTTGCTTGCACGGCATCGCGCCCGACTTCGCTGCTACCGACTGGTCGCAGATCGCCAGCCTCTACGCAACGCTCGAACTCTTGCTACCGACGCCCATCGTGCGCGTGAACCGCGCCGTTGCAGTCGCCCACGCGCAAGATGCCGCCGCCGGCTTGGCCGTACTCGATCAACCCGACATCGACATGTCGGCCGTCGAAAGTTGGCATCTCTACTGGAGCACTCGCGGCGAGTTGCTCGCTCGCTCGGGCGATCCGACCGCTGCCCTTGAAGCTTTCGATCTCGCGCTGGAATGCGTGTCGAACGACAGTGATCGTGAGTTCTTACTGAAACGACGCGGCGCTGTCGCCGGTGAACGCCGCGAGGCGTCGTGACAGCTCTTCGCGATACGCGATAGCTCGATCCCACTTGATGTGTTCGTAGCCACGTACTCGATCGGGCAGCGATGCAATCGCGATGATCTCCGGAAGCGTGCTGGCCGAGACATTCGGTAGCAATGACTCGATGGCGGCGATGTACTCGGGAATCATCTCGCGCTCGAGTCGGCGCACCTTTGCCAAGCCGAAGAAATCGAGCGGCGTGCCGCGCAGCTTGCGCATCGCGCGCAACACCCAGAATGCGGGGGTCGCCCAGCGACCAAGGCGCAGCTTGTTCTTCATTCCCATCGCTCGCAGAGCTGGCGGATGAAGCAGCCACGTCACACGAGTGCGTGCGCCGCCGACTGAGCGAGCTTGCTTGCGCGCCTCGGGTAGCAGCATCAGTCGAGCGACTTCGTACTCGTCTTTGTACGCCATCAACTTGTGTAGATGGTGGGCGACGGCGTCGGTGAGTTCGTCGTTGCCGGCCTCCGCGACCTTGTCGATGACGGCGTCGAACTTCTTCGCGTAGCCAGCCGATTGGTAGCCAACGAGATCGGCCGAAAGGCGTGCACGCAGCGGCCCTTCCTCGACAGGTGCGACGAAGCCAGCAGCGACGTCGGTAGCTGCGGCGTCGGCAACCCAAGCCCGACCCCAGCTAAATGCAGCCAAGTTCTTCTCGACCGCGACGCCATTCAGCGTGATCGCGCGCTCGACATATTCGACACCCACTGGAACATGGCCAGCCTGCACGGCGACGCCAAGCATGAACACATTGACGCTGCCGCTATCGCCGAGCAACGCAATCGTCAGTCGCTGCGCATCGACTCGCACAGCGCTGCCGGAATTGTCGTCGAGGCGAGCACCCACCTCAGCGAGCGGGTATGGGCGGCTGGGGTTGACCACCATCGATCCGGTCGCAACTGCAGCGGTGTTGGCGACGACCACTGTGTGGCCTGCGGCCATCGTGCGCAACGTTGCATCGCCGCCGGCCACAAGCTGATCGAAGGCGAGAATGACATCGACGGAACCGGCGGTCGCCTTGTTCGACGAGTGCGGTCGTGTGCGCGAGAACCGCAGATCGCTGACCACCGGCCCAGCCTTCTGTGACAAGCCGGTCTGGTCGAGGCCGCGCACGTGGTAGCCAGCCAACATCGCTGCGGTGCCCAGGATCTGGCTAATGGTGACGACGCCGGTGCCGCCAATGCCGGCCATGCGGATCGTGTAGTCCTCGAGATCTGTGTCGACCGATTGCGGTGCCGGAACGACAGGTGGCGTCTTGCGAGCGGCCTTCTGTGCTGTGCGGCTGCGCTTATTCCCTGCGGGCGCAATCGTCACGTTCATGAATGCTGGGCAGTCGCCCTTCATGCACGACAGGTCGAAGTTGCACGAGTCTTGATCGATGCGGGTCTTGCGACCGTATGGAGTGTCGACCGGTTGCACAGATAGGCAGTTGCTCTTGTCGCCGCAATCTCCGCAGCCTTCGCATATCCGCTCGTTGATCACGACTCGGAACTTCGGCGCTTCGATGGTGTTGCGCTTGCGGTCGCGTCGCAATTCGGCGGCGCAGCGCTGATCGTGAATCAGCACGGTGCAGCCAGGCACAAATGCCAAGTGTTCCTGAGCCTCGATGAGCCGCCCGCGACCCCACACACGAACACCGACCGGAATGTCGGCTTGTCGGTAACGGGAGAGATCGTCCGTGGTCACGATGATCTCCTTAACGCCTTCAGCGGAGAGCACGCGGCAGAGAGTCAACACGTCGAGTTGGCCAAACGGCTCTTGGCCGCCGGTCATCGACACCGCACCGTTGTACAAAATCTTGTAGGTCATGTTCGCGCCGTTCGCGATCGCGGCGCGCACGGCGGTCATTCCACTGTGGAAGAGCGTGCCGTCGCCAATGTTCTGGAAGAGATGCGGAGTGTCGACGAACGGCGCAATCCCAAACCACTGGGCACCCTCGTTGCCCATCGATGTGATGCCGACGATGTTGCCGCGGCGCTCGGGCTCCATCAGCATCACCATGCTGTGGCACCCGATCCCAGCGCCGACGAGTGAACCTTCGGGCGCTTTCGTCGATGAGTTGTGCGGGCAACCCGAGCAGAAGTACGGCGAACGACTAACCGACAATGGGATCAACTCACGCGGTGCGGGAGGTTCTGGTGTCATGCGATCGGAAAGGCGGGCAGTGAGTCGCCGACGCAACATCGGCGCAATCGAGTCGGCCTCGAGCGTGCCAGTAAACGGGAACAGTGCCGCGTCGTTTGGTGCGTGCTTGCCGTACACCATCGGCGCATTCGCCCGTCCGTACAACGCATCCTTCACTAACCACTCGAGGTTTGGCGCCTTCTCTTCCACGACGACTACCTCTGCCAGACCTTCCGCGAATTCGCGAACCAGCGTTGCGTCGAGCGGAACCGGCATTCCCAACTTGAACAGTCGGATTCCGGCAGCACGCAGTTCGTCGGCGGTGCGGAAGCCAAGCAGTCGCAATGCTTCCAACGTCTCGTGGAACGTGTGCCCGCTGGCCGCGATTCCGATCCAGTCTTTCGGACCGCGGACCGGAATCGTGTTGAGATGATTGAGCACGCCGTACTCGGATGCGAGCTTCAGTCGAACCTCGTGGAATTCCTTCTCCAACGCGACGGTGTAGGGGGTGATGATTTCGCCGCTCGGGGATGGCACCCACAACTTGCCGTTGACCTGCATCGTCGGCACGATCGGTTTGATGCGCTCGGGATGGAGCTCGACTGAACCAGTGCCATCGGCGACAGCCTCGACCACCTTGATGCTTGCCCACACACCGCATGCTCGCGACAGCGCGATCGCGTGCCTTCCGAGATCGATCGCCTCTTGCACGTCGCCCGGATAGATGATGGGCATGTTCAAGTCGACCAACGTGGCACCGCTGCTGCTGGGGAGTGTGCTGCTCTTGGCTGTCGGGTCGTCGCCAACCAATGCCAACGCGCCGCCCATCGCGGATGTGCCGGCGAACACCGCGTGGCGCAAGGCGTCACTGGCGCGATCTAGGCCAGGCGCCTTGCCGTACCAAATGCCGATAACACCGTCGTAGCGACAGGTGTCGACCGTTACCGCGAGTTGCGTACCCATCACCGCGGTCGCGGCGAGTTCCTCGTTCATGCCCGGCTGGAAAACCATCTTCAGTCCATCGGCGTCTGCCAACTTCGCGGCAGCGGTGACATCGCGATCGAAGCCGGCAAGCGGACTGCCCGGGTAACCGGTGATGTAGGCGGCGGTGTTCAGTCCCGCGATGCGGTCAGCGCGTAGCTGCTCGTACGGCAAACGAGCGAGTGCTTGCGAGCCGCTGAGAAACGCGCGACCTTCGTCGCTGCGATAGCGGTCGGTCAGCTGGTAGGTGTCGGTCACAGCCACGTCGCCATGTTGCCACCTTCTGGACCCGAGCGTTGCCGACGGCTTCGCAATGTTGCCTCAATTCGAGCGACGCGTGTTCGGGCCGGGGGGTGGCTGCTTGCCAGCCGATCTCGCCAGGTCAGTGGTCGATCGGCACCGAACTCGGCGACGAACCTGCGCAGCGCTGTCGCGAGTGGCTTCCCAAATCCCATTTCAATTGCTCGCATGTCGGCTGAGAACTCGCTGTTCTTGCCGACGATGTTCGTCAGCGCGTTGCTCAACAACAGGCCGGAGAGAAAGATCCACGAGATGGCGGTCAACAACGCGGCGACTGTGCGCCCGATAGCCGTCAACGCCGACGAGTTGCTGCCATAGCTGGTCGTTGCGGCACTCGCGACGTTCTGCAGGAAGAACCCGATACGTGCGAGCAGCAGCACAGGCACGCTGAGCCATTGCACGAACGTCAGCGCCACCGTGTGGAGACCGAGGTGATGGCTCAATTCGTGCGCTAGTACACCCGTTAGTTCGTCACGCGGCAGCGTCTCGATCGCGTACGAGGTCACGACCACCAGGTGGCCCCCGCACGCGAACGCGTTCAAATCGTTAGAAGGCAGCGTGGCCAACACATAGCGGCGACCTGGCAACTCGTTGGCTTGTAAAACGGGTCGCCACGCCGGCGTGAGGGCCGCCAACTGCTCGGGTGTCGGTCGGCGCGCGCCCATCAGCGGGGCCAATAACCAGACCTGCACCGGACGAAGGAACAGCAGCACCACGGCGGCCACGTATCCGAAGGCAAACCAGCCGAACGGGATCTGCCAGATCGCGTGCACAGGCCACCAGAACACCAAGATCGCAAGCAGCCAGACGGGCGCCACCGCAACGACGGGGGCGAGCGCGGCAATCGCTGTGGAATCCACATTTCGACGGGCCGCTGTCCTGGAGCGCGCCGTTTTCACGGAGCCACAATACGAAGAATCCGCTATCCCCGGGGCCTGAAGTGCCGATAACTAGCCTGAAAAGGCGGTGTAGGTCAGTTGCGCGTCAAGAATCTGTCGTGAACTACTCGGTGACTAGTCGGGATTGAGGGAGGTGAGCATGACTTTAACTACGCCAATGGCACGCATCGCCGATGGCGAACTTGCCGTTGACGACCTTCTTGACCAAGCCCGCAACGTCGAGGGTTCCGATATTGGCCGAGCCCGTTCGCTAGTTCAGCAGGCGCGAGTGATCGCGCGATCGCTGGGCGACCAGGCGGGGGAAGCGGAGGCGCTCTACCGCCTTGCCGAGTTGTCTTACGCCTCCGGGCTGAACAACGAGGCCTTGGCCGTGGCGCTCGAATCACGCGATCTGGCACACCATTGCGGTGCCGCCATGGCGGAGGTCTCGGCGCTAAATCTCATCGCCGCGGTCCAATATCACGCCGCTAACTTTTCCGAAGCCCTGACCTCGGCGATTGCGGCACTCGACCTTTACCGCGCTACTGGCGAACGCGCGAGCGAGGGCCTACTGCTCAACTCACTTGCCGTCATCCAGCACAGCCTGCGCGATACCGATCGCGCGATTGTCACCTACGAAGCCGCGCTGATGGCGAACAAGGGTCAGGATCGCCCAGATCTCGACGCCGTGACGCTGGCGAACATGGCCAAGGTGCGCGCCGACCGCCACGAAGACCTGCTGGCAGTGAGCCTTGGTGAATCGGCGCTGGATCTCGCCCAGCAACACGCGCCCGAGTTCGTACCCGAAATTCTTGCTCGGTTGGCGATGGCCTACGTCGCGCTCGCAGCTCTTGACCGCGCCGCGAGTTGTTTGGACGATGCCGACGGTGTTTTGAGCGATCGCACAGATAGGCGACTCTCGCTTTCACCGGGCAGCGTCGTCACTGTTCGGATCGCACGCGGCGATTTGCACGTTGCACAGAATCTGCAAGAGCAGGCTCTCATCGAATGGGGCGAAGCGCTCGAACTCGCCGAGCAGGCCAAGATGACCGAGGTGGCGTTGAAGCTGCGATTCAAGCTGGCCAACCTCTGTAAGGAGATGGGCGACTACAAGCAAGCGTTGGTTCATCAAGAGGCTCGTTATGAACTGAACGAGAAGATGTTTGATCAAGGCAGCGATCTGCGCATTACAACGCTGCAAGTGCAACACGACACCGAAGTCACCCGCCAACAGGCCGAGATTCTTCGCCTACGAACCACCAACATCGAGCCAATGATGCAAGCACGGCTTGAAGAGGTGGAGGTCGCGAGCGTGGAAGCGCTGCTGCGCGTTGCGGCAGCGGCAGAGGGTGGCAACGAGGACGCGGTCGCGCACCCCATGCGAGTTTCCGAACTCGCCGCCGAACTCGCCGAGTACTTGCATGAGGACGCCGACTTTGTTTCTCGCATTCGCGTCGCAACTCGTCTGCACGACATCGGAAAGGTCGCCATTCCCGATGTGATTTTGACAAAGCCAGGCCCACTGAGTTCCGCACAGTTCGATGTGGTGAAGACGCACACCATGCGCGGCTTTGAGATTCTGACTGGCACAGATTCGAAGCTGACCCAGATGGCGGCCGAGATTGCGCTTTCGCACCACGAGCGGTGGGACGGCGGGGGATACCCCGAGGGGCGCGCTGGCGAAGCGATTCCGGTGAGTGCCCGCATCGTTCATGTCGCCGATGTGTATGACGCGCTGTTGAGCGCTCGCGTGTACAAGCAGCCGTGGGCGCAACTCGATGCCATCAACTACATCGCCGCCGGCAGCGGCACCCGCTTCGAGCCACGTGTAGTTGCGGCCTTCCTCGACCTGATTGTTCGTCAGCAACCGGCGCTGGCCGAATCGGTCGACCGTACACTCCAGTAGATGGTGGCCTCTCGGGCGCAACGGATCGAACAGCGCACGCGCAACGAGAAGTGGAAGCTGCCGCCGCTACGTATCGAGATGTTGGAATGCATCAATTGCGATGCATGCCTGCGCGCTTGCCCACCGCAATTCGGCGCCATCTTCAATCACGGTCCCGACGTTGTCATTATCCCGGAGCTCTGCAGCGGCTGCGACAAGTGTTTGCCTGCGTGCCCCGTGAACTGCATCTATCCGTTTGAAGACTGGCAGCAGGTCGGCTCGCCAGCCGAGTGGTGGCAAGAGCCAACCGGTCCGAACGATCCGTACCTATGAAGCCGCCACTGCAATACTGCGTGGCATGACTGCACTTATCCCTGGCGCTGAGCCTTGGTCGTTCAACGGTTCGTTGCGCTCCGGCGCGTTGGTGATTCACGGCCTCACAAGTAACCCCGACAGCATGCGCGGCATTGCGAAAGCATTGGGTGCCGCCGGATTCCACGTCGAGTTGCCATTGCTTCCTGGTCACGGCACCGTGATGGAGGATCTCATTCCCATTCGTTGGTCCGACTGGGTCACCACGGTTGAGGCGGCCTATGCGGCGCTCGCCGCGCGAGTGGACAAAGTGGTCGTCGTCGGCCTTAGCCTCGGTGGCGCGCTAACGCTACGACTTGGCGCCAATCATCCCGAGATCGTTGGTCTGGTTTGCGTGAACCCCGCCGCGGAACCACAGGTGCCGGAAGTCATCGAGATGCTGCAGGGAATGATTGACGGCGGCACCGAGGTGCTTCCCGGCATTCGCGGTGACATTGCCGACCCTGACGCGACTGAGTCGGGCTACGACGGAACGCCTCTGCGAACAATGCTGTCGGTCATCGTCGACGGGCTCGCGCCGCTGGCTGGCGAGTATCCGAGCATGCACATGCCAATGCTGCTGATGAATTCACCGCAGGATCACGTGATTGAGCCGAAGCAATCCGAGTTCTTGGTGGCGAACTATGGCGGCCCCGTTGAGCGCATCAGCCTTGATCGCAGCTTCCACGTCGCGACCTTGGATTACGACAAGGAATTGATCATCGAAGCGACGGTCGCATTCGCGCAGCGCGTTACGGGCGGCATCTGATGGGCAACTGGGTCGCTTCGATTCCAAGCCCGTCCGACGGAGTGCTGAGTATCGGGCCGATCGACATTCACGCGTACGGACTGATGATCGCGCTCGGCGTCGTCGCTGCCGTTTGGCTGAGTGGTCGTCGCTTGGAAGCCGCGGGCACCGGCACGCGCGAAGACATGAGCTCAATCGCGTTGTGGGGAGTGATCGCCGGCGTGATCGGCGCGCGCATCTACTTCATCATCACCGACGCGAGTGAACCGTGGAGGGAACCTTCGCGGTGGCTCAAGATTTGGGAGGGCGGCCTGGGCGTTCCGGGCGGCGTGCTTCTAGGAACAATCGTCGCTGGTTATGCAATTCGTCGGCGCGGCCTGAGTGTCGGCGGCGTCTACACCGCCGCCGCTCCTGCGATTCCGCTCGCACAAGCGATCGGTCGCATCGGCAACTGGTGGAACCAGGAACTGTTCGGCCGCCCGACCGATCTGCCGTGGGCGTTGGAGATCGATGACGATCACCTTCCCGCGGGCTACGCGTCCGGCACCACATTCCATCCGACGTTCTTGTACGAGGTGTTGTGGAACCTTTCGCTCGTCGGTGTGTTGTTGCTCATTGACCGTCGGATGAAGTTGCGGCCAGGGCGCCTGCTCGCTGTGTATGCGGTGGGCTATGCAATTGGTCGCTTCTGGATCGAAGGTCTGCGCATCGACCCGGCGCGCGAGGGCGGCGGCTGGCGACTGAACCAGTGGGTCTCTGTAACCGTCGCCGTTCTGGCGGCGGGCTATCTGCTGATCGACTTCTTGCGCCACAACTCTGATTCCGTTCAAGTCGCGGATGCAACCGACGTCGACCCAGCCGTGGACGATGTCCGTGAGTGAGGACGTCGTCCTCTACGAGCACCGCGATCCAGGAATCGCGCTGATCACACTGAATCGTCCCGATCGTTTGAACGCATGGAACGGCGAACTTGCAGTTCGCTATTTCGCGCTTCTCGACAAGGCGACCAACGACCCCGCCGTGAAGGTGATCGTGATCACCGGTGCTGGCCGCGGGTTCTGTTCCGGCGCCGATATGGACGCGTTGCAGGTCGTTAGCGATCGTGGCGACGGAGCGACTGCTTCGGCCGGCCGTCGCGGGCCGCACGAGACGACGCTGATACCTAAGCCAGTAATCGCAGCGGTCAACGGCGCGGCGGCGGGCGTCGGGCTGGTGATTGCGCTGATGTGCGACATCCGCTTCGCGGCGACTAACGCCAAGTTCACAACTGCGTTCTCACGCCGCGGGCTGGTCGCCGAGTACGGCATCAGTTGGATCCTGCCGCGACTTGTCGGCATGGGTAACGCGCTTGATCTGTTGTACTCCGGTCGCGTGATTCTTGGCGACGAGGCCGCGCGCATGGGCATGGTGAACGACGCGATGCGACAAGAATTGGTGCTCGATCACTCACTCGAATACGCGGCGCAGTTGGCAACGCTGGCTTCGCCGACATCGATGGCGGTGATGAAGCGGCAGGTCTACGCCGATTGGAATCGCGACTTGCCCGACGCAACAGGTACAGCGATCGAGTTGATGAACGCTTCGTTGCGCCGACCCGACTTGAAGGAAGGCATCGGCAGCTTCATGCAGAAGCGGTCGCCGCACTTCGGGCCGATCGACCCGAACGCCTAGTCGTTAACTACCGGCCGAGCGCTCGCAACTGTTCTGCCAGCACCTCGGGAATGACGGGGTTGAAGTATTCCTCGCACGCAACTTCCGCGGCCGCGATGTAACGAGGCACACCAGCACGACGCCACGGTGAAACGATGTCGATGTTGAACCACGCATGTGGCCAGTCGCCGCCATCCGTGGGTCGTTGATTCAGCCACATCATGTATGGCAGCGGTTGGTCGTAGAGGCGATCGAGTCGACCGAGGACATCGACGAGTAGCGCCGCGAGATCATCGCGACCTGCGGATGACAGCGACACGATGTCGGGAATCTGCTGTCGTGGCGCGAGCGAAAGCGCAATGGGGTACGTGCTTGCGAAGGGCACCGATGCAATCCAGTCGCCGTGGTCGGCAACAAGACGATCGCCAGGCTCTAAGTCGGGCGTCCACTTCGCGGCCAGCAATCGCGCAGGTCGTGAGGGGACATGGTCGTAGGCGTAGATCTGTCCATGTGGGTGATCGATGGTCGCGCCGACTTCCGCGCCACGGTTCTCGAAAACCAGTACGTAGGCAATGTCCGCTCGAGCGGCAAGTGCAGCCGTGCGGTCGGCCCACAGATCGATTACACGCCGGACGCCATCCACACCGAGGGATGCAAGTGTGGCGTCGTGATCGGGCGTGTACAGCACGACTTCGCAACGTTCGTCTGGCATCGCTGGCCACCGATTCGGGAACCAGCGAACGGTGTACGGCTCCGGCGCCTCGCGTCCACCGACGCAGAACGGGCAGCCTGTGTTCGGCAGGTTCGGCCGCTTCTGTCGCGAACCAACGACGTGCACGACCGTGCCCAAGAATGGGTCGTGGCGAATATCGCTTGGCTCGTCTGTTCGTTCGTTCATCTGGCTGCTGCTCCATTGGACGAGATGGCGCTGTCGATCACCGGGTGCCATGTGCGGGCGATGGCCCACGCCGCTTGTTGTGACGCATCATGGCCAGTGACGGCGGTGAGGAACGAAGCGCGCTCGATCTCAAGTAGCTCGACATCGGTACTGGCTGTGACCGAAGCCGTGCGCGGCACATCCGCGAGCAGAGCAATCTCGCCGAAGCCCTCACCGCGAGCCATTGTTCGGACGGGCTCGCCGCCCATCGTCACCGCTACCTCGCCGGTGACAATCGCGAAGTAACTGTCGCCTGCCTCACCTTCGTGAAGGATGACCTGGCCGCTCGGTATCGACACAGCTTGTGCTGCGCGCGCGACGCCTTCGAGCGCCGGGCCTGGTAGCGGTGCGAACAACGGGATTCGACGCAACAAGCGGATGGCCACGACGGGTGCGTTAGCCGATGCGTCAACCTGGGCAAGTCGCTTGCCCGTAACGACGAGAAGCAGAGCGAGAACGAGTCCTACCGCGAGCAAGGCGGCGCGTGCACCCGCGACCGCGATGGCTACCTGCGCGATGATGCAACCGACAGCGCAGCCGGTGAGCGCAAGCGATTCCTCTACGGCAAACACCGAAGCCAGCGCGTCTTGCGGCGCAGCGCGTTGCATCAGCATGCGGCCGGTGACGTCGAGAACTGATCGGCTAATGCCTGCAATCGGCAAGACGATGAGCGCGATGGCAAATGTCGTCACGCCACCGAGTAGCGCGAGCGCGCCGCAGATTGCGAGCAACGACATCAGCAGCAGTGGCGCCAGTCGTTTGCGGGCGACGAGCACAGTGGATGAGATCCCTCCAAGAATGGCCCCGGCGCCGAACGCAGCACCGAGAAGGCCAGGCCCGGAGGCGCCGAGCTCGAATTCCTCCGTGGCGAGCACGACGTAGATGAGATCGAGCGCGCCGATCAATACGTATTGCCCGCCGAGCACGGACATCAACTGCAGCGCACCCTTGCGTTGAGCGAGCGCGCGAATGCCTTCAACAAGCGCCCCGGTGCGCGAGCCGTGCCTGACTGGGTGCCCCTGGGCAGATTTGGGATCGAGTCGGATAAGCGGAAGCGTGATCACGACTCCCAGCACAGCGAGCCCAGCGCAGGCGGCTAGCACGATCGGTGGTCCATCGATGGCAATCAACGCACTCGCGGCCAATGGTCCCAGCAGAACACTGCTGCTGTCGCAGTACCCGTTCAGCAGATTTGCGGCCGTCAGTTCGCCGGTTGATGTAACGAGACCGGGCACCACGACCGCGAAACATGGCCGGATGTACGCCACCATGGCCAGCGCCACAGCTGATGGAACTATCACCGTGAGCAGCGGCCCTTCCAGGTACGCCGCCGCAGTGGCGATAGTGAGGCTGATGGCCTGCACTGCGTACACGATCGCGAGCACTCGATTGGGTTTCGGACCATCGGCGGCGGCACCGGCGAGCGGTGCAATTAGCGCCCCCGGAAGGAAGAGGCCAAGGCTCACGAATCCGGCCGTGGTCGCGCCGCTGTGCTCGTACGAGTACACCAGCACACCGCACCACAGCGCCCACTCAGAGATCACCGATGCGAAGTAGGCGATTACCGCCCTACGTAAGTCGCTGTTGCGCAACGCCGCTCGCACAGGTGGCAGTGGGCGATCGCCGGCCATCAGCGGGACACTAATGCTCTGCAGATGAGCGCGGTACGTTGACAGGCGTGATTCATCTGCGTGGTCGAGGCGCCGACGTACTGATCGACGAGTCGTTCGGCGCGCCGGTTATCGCTCACTGGGGAGCGCCGCTCGGCGAAGTTGATGGTGATTCCGTGGTCAAGGCGTTGACGCGCGCGACTGTCCCTGGGGGATTGGACGTGATTGCGCCAATCAGCGTCGTGCCCGAGCACGGCTCAGGCTTCGTCGGTCGGCCGGGGCTGCAAGGACATCGTCCGGGCGGCACGGCGTGGGCACCGCGTTTCCGACCGGCTGGCGTGGACGAAGTTTCGAACGGCGTTGTCGTTCACGCGGTGGACGACGTCGCGCAGTTGCGCATGGCGGTCACCATCACGCTCGGCGATGTGTTGTCGATCGACTGTGCGATCACAAATGTCGGCCGCACTCGCTACCTACTGGCTGGCTTGCATGGAACATTGCCCTTGCCGATTCATGCCAGCGAGCTACTCACGTTCTACGGCCGTTGGTCGCGCGAGTTCCATCCGGTGCGACATCCGTGGCGCGGTGGCGCGTGGTCCGCTGAGAACCGCAGCGGTCGCACGTCGCATGAACATTCGCCGCTGCTGTTCGCCGGCGAAGTCGGCTTTGGCGAATGGCACGGCGAGGTATGGGGTGTCCATGTGGCATGGAGTGGCAACCACACGATGTACGCCGAGTGTTTACCCGACGGTCGCCGATACGTGCAGGGCGGCGAGTTGCTGCACCCTGGTGAGTGCTGTCTCGAGCCTGGCGAAACGTACGTCGCCCCGACGTTGATGAGCGTGTATTCATCCAGCGGCCTGACCGCGGCCAGCCTCGCGTTCCACCGGCAAGCGCGCTCGTTCGCCGTTAATCCGCAGACTCCCCGACCCGTGTTGTTGAACACGTGGGAAGCGGTGTACTTCGATCACGACACAGCGCAGCTCAAGAACTTGGCGAGCGCGGCGGCTGCTGTTGGCATTGAACGGTTTGTGCTGGATGACGGCTGGTTCGGCTCGCGGCGCAACACGACGAGCGGACTCGGCGACTGGACCGTGGCGCGCGATGTGTATCCCGATGGATTGCAGCCGCTGATTGCACACGTGCGTTCGTTGGGCATGGACTTCGGAATCTGGGTCGAGCCGGAAATGATGAACCCTGACAGCGAGGTGTTCCGCGCCCATCCCGAGTGGGCACTCGCCAGCGATGGGTACGAGGCAGTACATGGCCGAAACCAACTAGTTGTCGATCTCGCGCGACCCGACGCCTTCGACCATGTGCTGGACGCGCTGGACACATTGCTGCGCGATCACGACGTTGCGTACGTGAAGTGGGACATGAACCGACGTCACGTGCAGGGCAGCGGTCTCAGTGGCGCGGCGGGCAGTAGCGCGCAGACAAAGGCGGTGTATCGGTTGCTCGACGCGCTGCGAGCGCGACATCCGTCTGTCGAGATCGAGAGCTGCGCCGGTGGGGGCGGTCGCATCGATCTCGAGATGTTGCGCCACGTCGAACGAGTGTGGACAAGCGATTGCAACGACGCGCTGGAACGCCAGACCATCCAGCAGGGCGCGTCGATGCTGTTGCCGTACGAGGTAATGGGCGCGCACATTGGCCCTACCCGCTCGCACACGACGGGCCGCGTTCACTCTTTGGCGTTCCGCGGGCTGACGGCGATGTTCGGGCACCTCGGCGTCGAATGGAACTTGCTCACCCTCACCGATGATGAGCGAACTCAATTGACCGAGATGATCGCGCTGCACAAGCGGTTCCGTCCGCTGTTGCACTCCGGCGACTCGGTGCGGTTCGACCCGGTCTTCAACGGCCACACGATTGCCAGCCACGAGTACGGCGTGTACGCCGTCGACCGCCGTGAAGCGTTAGTCGCCCACGTTCAGCTCACTACCGGGCTCAGCTTGCTACCGCCGCCGCTGCGCCTAGAGGGCCTGCTTCCCGACGTGCATTACACGGTCACCCATGTTCCGCTGCCTGGGTCGCGGGTCGAATGGCCTGCGAGCGGGTTAGTCCTTACCGGCGCACAGCTCGCTGGCCATGGCGTCCAGCTTCCTCGACTGCACCCCGAGTCGGGAATGCTGCTTCACGTGCAAGCCGTTTAGCCCCGAAATTCGATCGGGTTCACCGCTACGTCTAGCCGTAGGCTTCACCCTCGTGCCCGAATCCGTTCGCATCACTCCGGAGGTAGCTGCCAAGGTTGCGCATCTGGCGCGACTCGACATCGCGCCAGACGAGTTGGTGCGAATGACAGCGCAACTCGACGGAATGCTCGAGCACTTCGCCGATATGGATGCGCTCGATCTGTCTTCGGTCGAGCCGATGACGCAGGCCTTTCCGTTGGTCAACGTGTTGCGGCCCGATGTTGTGCAGCCAGGTCTCGATCGTGATGAAGTTCTCGCCGCGGCACCCGCCGCGGAGGATGGTCGCTTCCGCGTCCCGCCGATCGTCGGGTCAGAACTGTGACCGACTCGGCTGCGCGCGAATCGGCAACTGCGATTGCCGCAGGCGTTCGCACGGGGGCGCGTAAGGCCGTCGACGTCGTCGAGCAAAATCTCGCCGCGATCGCCGACCGCGAGTCCGAGATCCATGCCTTCAACCTGGTGATGGCTGACGAGGCGCGCGCCGATGCAGTACGTGTCGACGCGCTAGTTGCGGCCGGCCAAGACCCTGGCCCGCTGGCCGGCGTGACCGTTGCGTTGAAAGACAACATGTGCACGCGCGGCATACCGACCACGTGCTCGTCGAAGATCCTGGAAGGTTGGCGCCCGCCGTACGACGCGACCGTCGTGCGAGCGCTGCGCGATGCGGGTGCGATTTTCGTAGGCAAGACCAACCTCGACGAGTTCGCAATGGGAAGTAGCACCGAGAATTCGGCGTTCGGCCCAACCCGTAACCCGCACGACACCAGCCGGGTGCCGGGAGGCAGCAGCGGTGGGAGCGCGGCCTCGGTTGCTGCGGGGTTCAGTCAGGTCAGTTTCGGAAGCGACACCGGCGGGTCGATCCGTCAGCCAGCAGCGCTGTGCGGCGTGGTTGGGGTCAAGCCGACGTACGGCTATGTCAGTCGTTATGGATTGATTGCGTTTTCCAGCAGCCTCGATCAGATCGGGCCGTTCACCAACAGCGTCGAAGATGCTGCGCTGATGCTCGACGTGATCGGTGGCCACGACCCGATGGACTCGACCTCGATTCCGCAAGCACACCCATCGTTGCGCGATGCGATGCAACAGGACGTTGCGGGTTTGCGCATTGGTCGCATTACCGATCTGCCCGAGGGTGCCGACCCCGACGTCGTCGAGCGGGTTGAAGTCGCGTTCGACACTTTGCGCGCAGCGGGCGCCAAGATCGTCGACGTACAGGTACCGGCCTTCACCTTCGGCCTCACCGCGTACTACCTGATCGCACCCGCAGAAGCGAGCAGCAACCTGGCGCGCTACGACGGCGTGCGCTACGGCCTGCGCGTCGAGGCCTCCGATACGAACGCTATGTACGGCGCGACCCGCGCCGCTGGCTTTGGCGAAGAGGTGAAGCGTCGCATCATGCTTGGCACCTACGCGCTAAGCGCTGGCTACTACGACGCCTACTACGGCAAGGCGCTGAAGGTTCGCCGATTGATCAGCGACGACTTCGAACGTGCGTATCAACACGCGGACGCATTGGTGCTGCCTACGTCGCCCAGCGTTGCGTTCAAGTTCGGCGACAAGGGCGACAACCCATTGGCCATGTATTTGTGCGATACCTACACGATTCCGTCGAACCTCTCTGGCCAACCGGGGATGAGCGTTCCATTCGGCACAGGCGCACACGGACTTCCGGTCGGTGTGCAAGTGCTGGCGGGCACATTGCAGGAATCGAACATGTTCCGAGTAGCGGCGGCTCTCGAGCGGGGACTCTCATGAGCGAATACGACGGCCTTCCGGGCGATTGGGAACTCGTTGTTGGTCTTGAGGTGCACGTCGAGTTGGCGACTGCCACCAAGTTGTTCAGTGCTAGCCCAAACCGATTCGGCGACGAACCAAACACCAACATCGATCCGGTGACACTTGGTTTGCCAGGCGCACTGCCCGTGCTGAACGAGCGAGCCGTCGAGCTCGCCATGCGCATCGGTGCGGCACTCAACTGCACGATCCAGCCGTGCACGTTTCACCGCAAGAACTACTTCTATCCCGACATGCCCAAGGCGTATCAGATCAGCCAATACGACCAACCCCTGAATGTCGATGGCTACCTCGACCTGCCTAACGGTGTGCGCGTCGGAATCGAGCGTGCACACATGGAAGAAGACGCTGGCAAGAGCACTCACGTCGGCGGTTCAGGTGGGCGGGTGCATGGTGCGACCTACTCGCTGATCGACCTCAACCGCGCAGGCGTGCCGTTGGTCGAGATCGTCAGTCGCCCCGACATTCGTAGCGCCGATGATGCGCGCGCGTATGTCAACGAGCTCCGCGGCATCCTCGTCGCTATCGGTGCCAGCGACGCGAAGATGGAAGAAGGCTCGATGCGCGTCGACGCCAACGTCAGCGTGCGCAAGCCGGGTACACCGTTGGGAACACGCTGCGAAATCAAGAATGTCAACAGTGTTCGCTCGGTCGGCCGCGCCATCGAGTACGAAGCGCGCCGTCAGATCGACCTGATCGAAGGCGGCGACGTCGTTCGTCAGCAGACCCGTCACTGGGACGAAGGCGATGGTCGCACGCACACACTGCGCAACAAGGAAGACGCCGACGACTACCGCTACTTCCTTGAACCCGACCTGGTGCCGCTTGCCCCGTCGCCGGAATGGATCGCGAAAGTGAAGGCGTCGCTTCCAATGTTGCCCGCCGCGCGCCGCGCACGTCTCGCGGAGGCATCCGGCCAAGCTGCCAACAGCGAAGCCGTGACGATCGTCGTCGAACGCGGCCAAGACGACTACGTGCTCGCCGTCGCCGCCGCCGGAGGCGATTGTGCGCGAGCGCTGGTTTACGTAAAGGAAGCCTTCGCCGATTCCCCGAATGTTGCGGCGGCGGATGTCGCTGCTTTGACGCAGATGGAAGTTTCGGGCGCGATCACCGCCACACAGGCCAAGACGGTGCTCGCCGAGTTGGTTGCAAACGGTGGAGGCGACCCGGCAGCGATCGCGGCGAAGCACGGGTTCGAGGCGATCGACACGTCGGAGATCGAGCGCTTTGTCGATCAGGCGTTGGCCGAAGACCCCGACGCGTGGCAGAAGTTCTGCGGCGGCGACGGCAAGGCGATGGGTGCATTGGTCGGTCTGGTGATGAAGGCCAGCAAGGGCAAGGCCGACGGCAAGGCCGTCACCGCGTCGTTGCAGCAACGCCGTAACGCCATTCGCTAGATAACTTTCAAGCGTGCCCTCCGCGTCGCTTGCTCCGTTCAAGTCGCGCGGATTTCGGTTGATGTGGACGGGTGCACTTGTGTCGAACATCGGCACCTGGATGGAATCTGTTGCGCTCGGCTACTACGTGGCGCACACGACAGGCAAAGCAAGCTCGGCCGCGGTGGTCACCGCGGCCGGCTTCATTCCCGGAGCCTTGGTCGGCCCGATCGGTTCGGCGATGGCCGATCGTCTACGTCGCCGACGCGTGTTAGTGATCGGCAGCATCAGCTCCGCGTTGATCGGTGCCGTCATCGCCTTGTGGGTGGCAACCGGCGATGCCAAGCCTGGCGGACTCGCCGTGGTGGCATTTGTTGCCGGCAGCGTTCAAGCCTTCACGTTTCCATCGTTCCAAACCACGTTGCCTTCGCTGGTGCCGCGTGATCAGTTGGTGGCAGCGGTCGGTCTCTCGAACGCGCAATGGAATATTGGGCGGGTGATTGGCCCAGCGCTCGCCGCGCTTGCAATATCGATCGGCGACATTCAGTTGGCGTTGTGGTGCAACGCGGTCAGCTACCTCGGAGTGTGCGTGGCGGTCATCCTGGTGCCGTTCAACCAGCCACCCGGTTCGCGTCGACCGATCTTCGGCGCGCTGGCGGATGGCATTCGTTTCGCTCGTAACACACCAGCGATGCGCTCGATGCTGGTGCTGATGATCGCAACCATCTTCATCGCCTCGCCGTTCATTGCGTTTGTGCCCCTGATGGCGACCGAGGTGTTTGGTGGCGGATCTAGTGCGACATCGCTGCTGGTTACGTCGCAGGGCATTGGAGCGGTCGGCGCCGCCTTCACTTTGGGGACTGTCACAACTCGATGGGGACTACCGAAAGTGATGATGGCCGCCGTGACCACGCTTTGTCCCGCCCTCGTCGTTTATGCCGTTGCGCCAACGTTGTGGCTCGCAGCCATCGCGATCGTGATGCTTGGCTTGATCTACGGCTATTCGTTCACCTCGTTCATGGGCGTTGCGCAGCAATCCGCGCCGGACGAACTGCGTGGTCGCGTGCTGGCCGTGAACTCGTTCGTGCTCGGCATCATGTTCCCCGTCGGGGTGTTGCTTCAGGGCCAACTCGCCGATCGGGTCGGTTTGCGCTGGATCACTGCCGGCTCCGGGGTGGTGCTACTGGCCGTTCTTGGAGTTACCCAGTTCAGGCGCGGGCGCGTAGGCTCGCCACCGTGGCGAGAACGACAGCCAACCGAGCCGGCACTCCCGTCGATGTAAAACCACGCAGCCGCGACGTCACCGACGGTTTCCAGAAGGCACCGTCGCGCGCGATGTTGCGCGCTGTCGGGATGACCGACGACGACTGGGTGAAGCCACAAGTAGCGATTGCTTCATCGTGGAACGAAGTCACGCCATGCAACATGACATTGCGCAAACTTGCCGAACACGCGAAGGACGGCGTGCGCGCGGCCGGCGGGTTTCCGATGGAGTTCGGCACGATCACCGTCAGCGACGGCATCAGCATGGGTCACGAGGGCATGCGTGCCTCGTTGGTCAGTCGCGAAGTGATCACCGACTCGGTGGAGTGCGTGATGCACGCCGAACGGTTCGACGGCTTCGTCGGTCTCGCCGGTTGTGACAAAAGCATTCCGGCGATGCTGATGGCCGCCGCCCGCCTCGACCTGGCAAGCGTGTTTGTTTACAACGGCAGCACGATGCCCGGCCACCTCGACGGCAAGTCGCTCGACATCACCAGCGTCTTCGAAGCCGTCGGGGCCTGTGCAACCGGCCACATCACCGAAGCTGAACTCGGTGCGATCGAGCGCAACGCATGCCCCGGCGAGGGCGCGTGCGGCGGAATGTTCACGGCGAACACGATGAGCTCGATTGCGGAAGCGATCGGCATGTCGCTGCCTGGAACTGCTTCCCCGCCGGCAATCGATGGCCGTCGCGAGGTGGATGCGCGCATGGCGGGCGAAGCAGTTGTGAACCTTTTGCGTCTGGGCATCACGCCGCGCATGATCATGACGAAGAAGGCGTTCGAGAACGCAATCGCTGTTACCTCGGCGCTCGGTGGCAGCACCAACGCCGTGCTGCACCTACTCGCGATCGCCAACGAGGCCGGTGTCGAACTGGCGCTCGACGACTTCAACCGCATTGCGGCGAAGGTGCCACACATCGCCGACCTGAAGCCCGGCGGACGCTTTCACATGAGCGACCTCGATGTCGTGGGCGGGGTGCCGGTCGTGATGAAACACCTTCTCGACGCTGGTCTGCTGCATGGCGACTGCATGACGGTGACGGGCAAGACGATGGCCGAGAACCTTGCCGAGATCAATCCGCCTGCACCCGATGGAGTCGTGGTCTATCCGCTCGACAAGCCCCTGCACACCGAGGGCGGCATCGTCGTGCTCACCGGTTCGCTAGCGCCAAAGGGTGCAGTGGTGAAGGTGGCCGGCCTTTCTGCAGAGCAAAAGCAGTTCGTCGGAGCCGCCCGCGTGTTCGACGACGAGAGCGATGCGATGTCGGCGATCCTTTCCGGCTCGATTGTGCCTGGCACGGTGCTGGTGATTCGTTACGAAGGCCCAAAGGGTGGCCCGGGAATGCGTGAGATGCTCGCGATAACGGGTGCGTTGAAGGGCGCCGGTCGGGGTGCCGATTGCGCGCTGATTACCGACGGCCGCTTCAGTGGTGGCACGTGGGGGTTTTGCATCGGCCACGTCGCACCGGAAGCAGTCGACGGTGGGCCGATCGCGTTCGTACACGATGGCGACGAGATCTCGATCGATGTGCACGAGCTCACGCTCGACCTCTTGGTCGACGACAACGAACTCGCGAAGCGTCGTGCGTCGTGGCAGCCGAACCCACCGCGGTACACAACGGGCGTGCTGGGTAAATACGCCAAGCTCGTACAGGGCGCCGAAACCGGTGCTATCACTAACACCCTGCCGTAGCGGAGAGTTCGCATGAAGCTGCGCTCAGTTCTCAAGCTGGTGCGTTTGCGCAAGTTCGAGCGCAGCAGGACGCAGCGGCTGCTCAACAAAGTCGTGCTCGCCGACGATTTCCGCGCGATCGCTCGTCGGCGCTTACCGCGTGCAGTGTTCGACTACGTCGATGGTGGAGCCGACGAAGAGATCACATTGCGCGCCAACCGCGACGCGTTTGCCCGATACCACTTTCATCCGCAGCTGCTTCGCGATGTCTCGGTCGTGCCGCTGACTGGTGAGATATTCGGGCAACCTTTCCGCAAGCCAATCGGATTGAGCCCGACTGGTTACACGCGCATGATGCATCCGACCGGTGAGGTCTCGTCGTGCATGGCCGCGATGGCGGCAGGCGTGCCGTATGTGTTGTCGACTGTGGGCACGACAACGATTGAGGATGTCGCCGCGACAGGTCATCCGAACCTGTGGTTCCAGCTGTACATCACGAGTGATGCGCGGCTGAGCGATCCACTTGTCGACCGCGCCGCGACCGCAGGCTACAAAGCGCTGGAAGTGACAATCGATACAGCTGTGACTGGTCGTCGTGCTCGCGATGCACGCAACGGGCTCAGCATTCCGCCCGAGCTGAGTCTGCGCACCATCTTCGACATTGGCCGCCATCCGCGCTATTGGACACGAATGCTCACTAACCCGGCGATCGAGTTCGCCAACCTGACGGCGTTGAGCGCGGACGAACTTGCAAGCGCCTCGACCACGACCAAGGGCGGGCTTTTCGACGAGACGTTGAATTGGTCGCACATCAGCGACTTGCGCGCACGGTGGAAGGGTCCGCTGCTGGTGAAGGGTCCGATTGGCCCGGCCGACGCTCGTCGCGCGCTCGACCTCGGCGTCGACGGGTTCCATCTGTCGAACCACGGTGGGCGGCAACTCGATCGGTGCGTGCCGTCTGCCGAACTGATTGCTCCGTTACGCGCGGCAGTCGGGCCGAGTGTTCCGATCGTCGTCGACTCGGGGATTCACACCGGCGGCGATGTGGCGGTCGCGTTGGCACTTGGCGCCGACATGGCGTTCATCGGTCGCGCGTATGTTTATGCGGTCGCCGCGGCAGGTGAGCGCGGCGTTGCACACTTGCTGCGTCTGTTGACCGCCGAGTTGCGATCGGTGATGCAACTTTGTGGCATCACCGATCTTGCTCAGTTCCGCAGCGAGGGTTTGGACCTACTGGGTCAGTCGCCGGTTAGGTGAAGATGATCTGGCCGCCAGCGGCGAGATCGTAGAAGTCGCCGACGGTGATGATGTCTTTCACCTGCGGGACGAAGTCGTCGGGTGCGAGACCGAACATGTCGACAGACGCCTTACAGGCGTAGAGGCCGGCGCCGGTATCGGCGATCATCTCGATGAACTCGTGGATGGGAGGGATATCGAGCGTCTCCATCTTCTTATTCATCATGTGCGTCGCGAGTGCGCTCATGCCGGGAAGCGCGCCCATCAGGGTCGGAATGTGCATCGCCGGATTGCCGACGGTCGCAACCTTGATGTGGTCGACTCGATTTCGATGGATGGCGTCGAGACCGAAGAAGGTGAAGAACAAGTTGGCGTCCATCCCTTCGGCGCGTGCGCCGTTGGCCATAATCAGGCCCGGATAGATACCTTCCAGCGATCCTTTCGAGATGATGATCGACACCTTGGTGATCTTCTCGGGGCTGTTCATCAGATGCATCCTTTCGGCTTGGGGATTCCCGCGAAGCGCGCCGCAGTCTTGGCAGGGCCTTTCGGGAACAGTTGGTAGAGCTCCTTGATGCTGACGCCGGACGCTTTGCCCAGCACACGCACCGTCGGGCCAGTGCCTTTCTCGGCGAACTCGCGACGCATGAACTCGATGACTTGCCAATGCCTGTCAGTGAGTTCGAGGCCATCGGCGGTGGCCATCTCGATCGCCATTTCGCGCGTCCACTGACTCGGATCCTCAAAAAACCCTTCCGGATCCAGTCGAACTTCTACGCCACCAATTGTGTTTGTCATGCCAGTGCCTCCTCGTGTTCTGGGCTTTCAGATCTGTTCTTGCCGTGCTCGGGCATGTCGGCTCCGATGCCCGGGATGTCGCGGCCTTGCAGGAGCGCATGCCAATACAGCCACTGGAACATCAGCTTGCCGAAGTGATTGACCCGGCTCTCCTTCAGCAGTGGCACGCCGACCGCGCTGGGAAAGTGACCCGGTAGCGGCTCAGTTTCGTAGTTGAAGTCGATCAGCAGTGCCTTACCGAAGCCGGTCTCGATGAAGCAGTTGGCGTGGCCGTCATACGACTCATCCAGCGATTCGTGATCGAGGTAGCGAACGATGTTGCCAACGATCGCCTCGCCTTCGAAGTGAGTCACCGACCCAGCCTTCGAGATCGGCACGTTGCTGGCGTCGCCGATCGCGAA
>JBEBGL010000019.1:0-40739 GCA_040081465.1 Ilumatobacteraceae bacterium
CTCGACACGCCAGCGGCGGCAGGAAACACTCGACTCAAGGTCCCTAAACGGCTAGGGGGGATTGGAGGCGGCGCCTCACCGCGGATTGGATTTGTTCGTGGAAGCGGCGCATGTGCTTGTCGATGAGCTCGGCCGCGCGGTCCGCGTCGCCCTTGCGCAGTGCACGGAGGATGGCGCGGTGCTCGGCGATCAGGTCGTGCAGGTCGGCGACGTCGCCTAGGTATAGGTGCCACAGGCGATCGCTGTGCGCGTACAGCATGTCGAGGTGATCCGTGAGGAAGCGGTTGTCGGCCGCCGCCCACACCAGTTCGCGGCAGCGGCGATCGATGGCGAGCAGCTGGTCGGGGCTCGAAGCCGGCTCGGCGCCTTGCAGCACTTCCGCCATTTCGTTCCAACCGTCGGCCGCTCCGCGCACGCACGCCAACCGCATCGCATATGGCTCGAGGATTGCCCGTGTCTCGTACAGCAGGGCCAGGTCGCCGACATCGATGCTGCTGACGTACATGCCACGGCGAGCGATGACCGTTACGAACTGGTCGCGCACCAGACGCTGCAGCGCTTCACGAATCGGGGTGCGCCCGAGGCCTAGCGATACACGCAGGGACTCCTCACGAATGGTCGCGCCGGGCGCGAGTTCGAGCCGCACGATCATGCGGCGGATCTGGTCGTAGGCCCTTTCGGAGAGCGATTGCGTCGTGATATGGTAAAGATATATCAGTCGCTGGTTCACGTCCAGCACACGTTCCGGGGGTTAAGCAAATGGCTAAGTCAGACGTTCCAAGCAAGGCGAAAGTTGTCGTCATCGGTGCCGGCATCGTCGGCAACTGTTTGGTCGGCCACCTTGCGCGTTTGGGTTGGACCGACATGGTGCTGATCGACAAAGGCCCGCTGCCAAACCCCGGCGGCTCAACTGGGCACGCCTCGAACTTCATCTTTCCGACTGACCACAACAAAGAGATGGCGTACCTGACTGTTGAGAGTCAGGACCAGTACATCGCACGCGGTTTCAACCACACGTGCGGTGGCATCGAGGTTGCTCGCGAACCACAGCGCCTCGAGGAGTTCAACCGGCGTATGACGTCGGCGAAGGCGTGGGGCATCGACGCACGCCTGATCACACCGGCAGAAATCAAAGAGCTCGTGCCGTTCATCAACGAGGAGATCTTGTTGGGCGGTTACTACACACCCAGCGTCAGCGTCGTCGACTCACTTGCGACGGGCACGCAGATGCGAGAGGAAGCAGTCGCTTCGGGTGCACTGCAAGTGTTCGCCAACACAGAGGTGCTCGATCTCGAGACCGTCGACACGCCCGGCGGGCCGAAGATCAGCGCGGTCGTCACCGACAAGGGACGCATTGAGGCCGAGCATGTTGTGGTCGCGTGCGGAGTGTGGAGCCCGCGCATAGCGGCAATGGCCGGCGCCAACATTCCGCTGACTCCGGCAGTGCATCAGATGGCCGACGTCGGTCCGATCGACATTCTGCAAGAGAGCAATGCCGAAGTGGCCTACCCAATCGTCCGCGACATGGACACGTTCTGCTACGAGCGCCAGTCAGCCGGGTCGATGGAAGTTGGCAGCTACGCGCACCGGCCGATCCTCATGCGCAGCGACGACATTCCGAGCATCAAGGAGTCGGCGCTCACACCAACCGAGTTGCCGCTGACTTACGACGACTTCGATCCGCAAATGGAACAGGCCATCGAATTGATGGAGATGCTGGGCGACGCCGAGATTCGTTACGCGATCAACGGTTTGCTGTCGTTGACACCCGACGCCAATCCGGTGCTTGGTGAAACGCCCGAGGTGCGCAACCTATGGAGCGCCGCCGCGGTGTGGATCAAGGAAGGCCCGGGCATTGCACAACTCGTCGCCGAGTGGATGACCTACGGCTACCCGCACATGTGCGATCCGCACGGAAGCGACATCAGCCGCTTCTATCCGCACGAGAAGACCGAGTGGCACATCAACGCGCGGTGCAACGAGCACTTCAACAAGACCTACGGCATCGTGCACCCGCGTGAGCAATGGGCAAGTCAACGTGGCATGCGCCGCAGCCCCTTCTATGCGCGCGAGGAAGCGTTGGGTGCAGTGTTCTTCGACGCTCGCGGCTGGGAACGGCCGCAGTGGTACGAAAGCAACGCGCCGCTGATGAAGAAGTATCCCGAGGCGTGCCAGCCACGCGCTCACGAGTGGGACGCGCGCTGGTGGAGCCCTATCACCAATGCCGAGCACCTACAGATGCGCGCCAGCGTCGGAATGGTCGACCTGACCGCCTTCAACGAGTTCGATTTCGAAGGCGCTGGTGCATGCGCGTTCTTGAACTACGTGTGCGTCAACAATGTCGACGTTGCTGTCGGTCGCAGCGTCTACACACCACTGCTCACACCACACGGCGGGTTCCGTGGCGACCTCACCATCCAACGGCTCGGTCAGAACCACTTCCGAGTCATCACGGGTGCCTTCGATGGTGGTCGCGATAACTATTGGTTCCGCAAGTACATGAACGAGTTCAACGAGGCTCGGGGAGCGAAGGAGGGTCAGGTCACTTTCACCGATCGTTCGCAGGGCATCTGCACGCTCGGTGTGTGGGGTCCGAATGCGGCACCGACGATGGCCAAGATCGTCACCGACAACACAACGTCTGCGTACGACTTGTCGCAGGAGGGCTTCCCGTATGGCGCTGTGCGCGACGTGTTGATCGCCGGCGTGCCATGCACGATGTTCCGCATCAGCTATGTCGGCGAAAACGGCTGGGAGATCTACACGCGCATGGAGCACGGCCTGACGTTGTGGGATGCAGTGGTTGCCGCCGGCAAGGAGCACGACATCATTCCCGTCGGTATCGGCGTGTACGCAGTGACCGGTCGCATCGAGAAGGGCTATCGCCTGATGGCCGCCGAGCTGGAGAGCGAGTATGACCCGGTCGAGGCCGGCCTTGCTCGCCCGAAAGTGAAGAGCGTCGACTTCATCGGCAAGGAGCCGTACCTGAAGGCGCGTGCGGCAGCAGAGAAGGATGGCCCGGCCGCAATCATGTGCACGTTGTCGATGGATTCGCAGAAATGCGCGGCTGGGTTCGACCGCTTTCCGACCGGTGGTAACGAGCCGATCCTCACGCTGGCCGGCGATCGCATCCTGGATGCGAAGGGTCGCGTCTCTCGGGTCACCACTGCTGGTGCCGGGCCGTCGGTGGGCAAGTACCTGCTGCTTGCGTACCTGCCACCGCAGCACGCTAAGGAAGGCACCAAACTGCAGGTGATGTACATGAACGAGCTGTACCCCGTCACCGTCGAGCGCGCCGACGCAACACCGCTGTTCGACCCGACCGATGCGCGGATGAAGAGTTAGCAGATGCGAATCCTCGTCTGCGTGAAGCGTGTGCCCGCGCCGGGAGCCAAGATCAACATCACCGCCGACGGGCAGGCAGTCGATTCGGCGTATCTGGCTTTCACGACTAGTCCGCACGAGGAGTGCGCAGTCGAAGAAGCCGTGCGCCTGATTGAAACCCACGGCGGCGAGTCGACAGTGCTGACGCTCGGACCGGCCGAAGCTGAAGAACAACTGCGCTACGCGGCCAGCATCGGCGTCAACAAGTGCGTCTTGCTTGCAATTGAAGAAGCCGACTGGGACCCCGAGCGCACTGCTGCTGCAATCGGAGCTGCGATACAGGGAATCGAGGCGACCGACGGCGCGTTCGATCTAGTTCTGTTTGGCAATGAGTCCGCCGACTCTGGCAACTTCCAGATCGGCATCCGCGTCGCGCACGCATTGTCGCGACCGATGGTCAACGGCATCAAGGGCATCGCGATCGACGGTGTAACAGCGCACGCTCGCCGCGAAACCGACGCTGGCGTTGAGGTGTATCACGTTCCAATGCCGGCAGTGCTCGGCGTGAAAGAGGGAATCAACCTGCCGCGCTACCCGACGCTGAAGGGGCGACTGGCATCGAAGAAGGTGGCGGTCGACTCGGTCGTTCCGAACTCAGCACCTGGTGGGCAGCAAATGACCACGCTCGTGCAGACAGCGGAACAAACCAGCAACACAATCGTTCTTGGTCACGGCCCGGATGCGGCGGCGGCCGTCGTCGATCTGTTTGAAGAACTGGGGTTGCTGAAGTGACCGTCCTCGTTGTCATAGAACATGATCGCGGCACGCTCGCGCCAGCCTCGCTCGAGGCGCTCACTGCGGCACGTGCGATTGATGCCGACGTCGCGGCCATCACTCTCGGTGCAGCAGCGAACGGGATCGCAACGGTGTTGGCCGCGCACGGTGCGTCGACGGTGCACCAAGTACATCACGACCTGCTTACCGACTACGGGCCGGAGGCGTGGGGCGAATCGATCGCGCAGGCGACCCGCGTTCTGCAACCGGTGGCCGTGCTCGCATGCGGTACCGATCGCGGCAACGAGGTGATGGCACAAGCGGCTGCGCGGCTGAACGCTCCGCTCGTCGCCAACTGCACGGCGATCGAGACCGGTGGCGCAGCATGGACTATTACTCGGTCGCGTTGGGGTGGTTCGTTGCTTGAGCGCTGCACGCTCACGGCTCCGGTGAAACTGCTGACGGTTACGCATCATGCATTCGAGGCGACTGCGAACGCTTCCGCCGGCAACGTTGCTGCGCTATCGGTCGATCTCGATCCGTCACTTGCGCGAACGATCGTCGCGGAGCGCGTCGAGCGCGCGGCGGGTGTCACGCTGGCCACGGCGCCGCTGGTGGTGGGTGGCGGGCGCGGCGTCGGATCGCCAGAAGGATTCGCCCCACTCGAGGAGCTTGCTGGCCTGCTCGGCGGTGTGGTCGGCTGTTCTCGCGCGGTAACCAACAATGGGTGGCGCAATCACACTGATCAGGTCGGCCAGACGGGAACTCGCATCGCTCCCGACCTCTATATGGCGTGCGGCATTTCCGGGGCGATCCAGCACTGGGTCGGCGCGATGGCATCGAAGAAGATCCTCGCAATCAACACCGACCCGGAAGCCAACATGGTGACGAAGGCCGACTACGCCGTAATCGGCGACCTTCACGTGGTGGTGCCAGCGATCACGGCCGAAGTTCGTCGGCGTAAGTCGTAGACGCGGGTCTAACTCGCAGCTCACCATCTAATCTCGGGCGATGCCAAACAACGGGTCGGTCCGCTCGCCGCGGCAGGGATATGCGCCAGCGCCACTGGAGATCAAGTCGAACAACACTGGCCTGTACCTCATCATTGGGCTCGTGGTGTTAGCGCTGATCGGGGTTGTGACGCTCTTGTTCAGCATGAGTGGCACCGACAAAGACACCTTGCCGACTCTTGCGCCATTCGGCGCAACAACCTTGCCCGCAGATGCCACGACGACAATTCCGCGCAGTAGCGCGATTATCCCCATCACGGATGACACAGGAACGTTCTCGGTCAATCTTCGCGGTGATCTGCAGATGGAGACCGCGCCGTCGATCGCTGCTGGTGGTTTCACCGTTCCACGAATCACGGCGTCGGTCGACCTGCCTGCGTACTATGCGGACAACACGACCTTTGGAGTGTTGATCGTTGCAGTCGGTCCCGACATCGGCAGCGAAGTTGCCCAGGTCCTTTCGTTCATGGAGCCGAACGAGAGTGTGTGTTTGGAACGCGTCAGGGAAACCATCACGACCTCGGTCGGCAACGCTGTGCGAATTTCGCTGACTGGGTGTGGCATCGACAGCCTGGGCACCAAGGTCTTGCTGAGTGTCCCGATAGCGGAGCCGCCACTCGTCATCGGTATCAGAATGCAGGACACGGGCGAGCTGGCGACGATTCAGGCGGCGGCGCTTTACCTTCTTGAGACAATGCAATTCTGATCGTTCGTCGCCGACTGTGCTGACCCCCTAGGCTCGCGGCATGGGATCCAACGAGTCATTTCCGCCGCCACCGCCTCCAGGGCAGCCACCGCAACAGCCCGGTTATCAGCCGACACAGCAGATGCCGACGCAGGCGTTTCCGCAGCAGATGTACACACCGCAAGCGGCGGTAGCCGCGCCGAAGAAGGGCAACGGCCTGCTCATCGGTGGCGGCCTCGTAGTTGTCGCCGCGTTGATTGGCGGCGTCGTGTTGCTAACCGGCGACGACGACAAGAAAACGACGTCCATCACCCTCGCTCCAGTTACGACCCTCGCGGTCGTCGATACCACGGTTGCGATCGACACGACAGTTGCGGTCGTCGACACGACGATCGCGGTCGACACGACGATCGCCGACGATGGCCTCATCGAGGTCTTCGACGACACCGGAACCTTCTCGATCATTCTCCCCGACGATCTCGAACTCGATACGTCGACCATCACGAGCAACGACGGGTTCATCGTGCCCTCAATCTCGGCGGCCGAAATCATCGCCGACTACAACGTCGACGACACGACCTTCGGTCTCACGACAGTCGCGGTTGGTCCGGAAATTGGAAGCACCGCCGATCAGGTGATGGCGTTTCTCGAGCCGCCGGAAGGCACGTGCACCGGCCGCAGTGTCGAGCTCGGTAGGCCCACGGCAGTCGGCGCGGCCACCCAGGTGACGCTCACAGGTTGTGGCGCTGGCCTCGGCAACAAGGTGCTAATCGTTGTGCAGCTCGCTGATCGCCCGTTCGTGATCGGCGTCTACATGCAGGGTCTCGCACCGACCACCGATCTGCAGCCAGCGGCGCAATACGCGCTTGAAACCATCATCGTCCTCTGAACGACGTCAGATCTAAGAACGACCTAGATCGGTGACTGACCCGTCGCTGCTTGCCAGCGACGGGCGCGAGCCGCGTCGCGACCTTGCGCTAGCGACGTGGGGGCTGTTTGTCGGCCTGGCGCTGGTCATGCTGGCTGGTGGGCTATTCAGCACGCTAGTCGGGGTGCGTTCGGAGCGAACCGGATTGCCGACTGCAGTCAGCAGTCTCATCAGTGCCAGCTACTACGTCGGCTTTCTCGTCGGTTCACGCGCGACGCTGCGCGCGCTCGGTCGCGTTGGCCACATTCGCGTTTACTCGGCGCTGGCATCGTTGCTGTCGGCCGCGATGATCGGTGTTGGCATCACCGACAGCGCCGCGGCGTGGGGTCTGCTGCGACTCGTCACCGGCTTGTGCACCGCTGGTCTATATGTCGTGGCGGAATCGTGGCTCAACGATCTAGCCACCAACGAGAATCGCGGGCGACTGCTTGCGGTCTATGGCGTGGTGACTGTTGCGTTCTTCGGTATCGGCCAGGTCGCAATCTTCACGTTCAACCCGTTGGTCGTGACTGGATTCGCAGTTGCTGCAATCATCACGTCGTTGGCGGTCGCACCCGTGGCGTTGTCGGAGGCGGCGATTGCGCCGAACTTGGAGGAGGCGAAGCACATCTCGTTGCGCGAACTTGCGAAGCTGGTGCCGACCGGAGTGTTCTCGGCCGTGCTGGTGGGTGTGGCGCACGGGGGAGTGTCGGGCATGGCGGCTGTATACGCGACGCGAGTCGGGCTCAGTCGGGCAGAAATTGGACTCTTCGTCGCGCTACCAAGCCTTGGCGGAGTGTTGCTGCAGTGGCCGGTGTCGGCCGCGAGTGACGATGTCGATCGGCGTGCCGTTGGCGTGACGACCGCGGCAGGTGCCGCCGGCGTCGCCGCGCTGCTTTTGTTGGTCGATACAGGCGTGCCGTTGGCGTTTGCGCTGATTTGTCTGCTCGGCGGTCTCAGTTTTCCGTTGTACTCGATCGCTGGCGCGTACACGAACGATTGGGTCGAGCCTGAGAATCTCAACGCAGCAGCATCGCAGTTGGTCACGCTGTATGGCATTGGCGCGGTCGTCGGCCCATTCGCGGTTGCCGGCGCAATGATCGTCATCGGGCCGACAGGGTTCTTCTGGGCTTTGATCGCCTTGCACGGAGCGATTGCGCTGTTCTTCTGCTATCGAATGTTTGCGTGGAGCGCACCGCTGGTGAAGCGGCCGTGGAGCGAAGTGTCCTTGCCGGCGCGAGCGTTCTTCGTTCCAGCAACCATCATCGCCTTCGGTCTCAGGCGCGGCCGCCGTCTGGTCGATCGATAGCGGCATGCCTCGGCGACTTCCTGATCGTTTCTCGCTCACGATCCTCGGGCTCGTCGCCGCTGCGCTGCTCTGGTTGTCATTCACCCCGGCCGTCTCGACTGTCCGGCAGATCCGCGCTGGCGAGGTATGCGATCAGGAGGGCGGCGAGTCGTCTACTACCGATGAAGGATTCGTTTGGGGATTCATTCCGGTCGTGACTTGTCGCACCACGCAATGGAGCGGTGCTACGTCAGTTTTCTACGAGCAAGTGTGGGTGCCATTCGTTCCTGCCGTGGCACTCGTCGGCGGAGGCATCGCCTTTTGCGTCCAGCGCAGACGACGACCTACCCGAGCCGCAGCGAAGGTTGCCCACGTAACGAAACCAACTGTGTAACACCACCGACAATTCGGGCCGCGTGACAGTTACTTCGGTCAACACTCGCTAGCTGAGCTTCGCTAATGACTTCTTTTGCCACTTGGCGGTGGCTTCTACGTTGTTGAACGTGAACAGATGGATGCCCTGAATGTTGAACTCTTCAGCCTGCTTGCTTAGTGGCGCGATGAGGGTGTTGGGGTCGTAGCCGACTGGGCTGAACAGCCTGCCAAGCACGCTGCCGTTCTTTTGCACGAAGCGCAAGCTTTGGCCGATGCCGAGCCGCACTCCCATCGTCATCAACTTGACGCGATCGATCGCGCCTGGCACGCCGATGTGTAGCGGCAGCGTGAGCCCGGCCGCGCGCTCTGCCGTAACCCATGCTCGCCACTTGCCGAGGTCGAAACACATCTGCGTGCTCGCGTGGCCGTGCAGGCCAGCTTCCGCTAGCAGCGCCTGCTTCGCGTGTAGCGCGTCGTGCAGAACGGGGGAGTCGATCAGCGCGTGGCCGTCTGGGTACGCCGTTACGCCGACTGCGTTCAGCCCGTGGTCGGTGCCGAGAAAGTCGCGCAAGAAGTCGACGACGCCTTCGTACTTGCCTACAGGTGTCGGCGCGTCGCCGGCAACGACGAACACCTCTTTCAAGCCTTGACGGCGACAGAACTCGGCGATGCGCTTGACGGCAACATCGTCCTCAACCAATCTCGCTGAGATGTGGGGGACCGCGTTGTGGCCGAGGTCTTGGAGCCGAGCGGTGAGATCGAACGTTGCTTGCTGCCCTTTCGTAGGACTACAGGTAACTGACACCGAAGCGTCCATCGGGATGTGCTCGATCTGCGACTCGAGGTTCTTCATCGGTATTACTTCGTAACGAGCATTGGCAATGAGGTTGCGTCCCTGGGCGCTCATGCGAACTCATCCGGAAGTACGGACTTGCGCTCGGCGACGAACGTAAGCATCTCTTCGTCGATTGCGGAGTCAAGCGGTGGAGGTTCGTATTCGTTCAATCGTCGTTTCCACAACGCGTTTGCTCGCTGTGCAGCGTCGAGGCCACCATCTTCTGACCACTGCTCGAAGCTCGAGTTGTCGGCGGTGTCGCTGCGGTAGAACGCGGTCTCGAAGTTGGCGAGCGTGTGAGCAGTACCGAGGAAGTGGTTGCCGGGGGGATTGGTGAGCAGCGCGTCGAGACCGACGCCGTTCTCCGAGGCGTCTAGCCCCTTGACGAACGTCGTCATCATGCCGAGCTGATCGCAGTCGAGTACGAACTTCTCGTAGCCGATCGCCAGTCCACCCTCCAGCCAGCCAGCAGCGTGTAGCACGAAGTTGACGCCGCCAAGAACGGTCGGCTGCAGCGTGTTCGCACTTTCGTACGCTGCTTGCGCGTCCGGCAACTTTGACGAAGTCAGCGAGCCACCCGAGCGGAACGGAACGCCCAGCCGACGTGCCAACGCAGCCATCGTGTACAACACGATTGCCGGCTCGGGTGTGCCGAACGTTGGCGCACCCGTCTGCATGCTCATCGAACTGGCGAACGAACCGAAGATCACCGGTGCGCCCGGCCGTACGAGCTGTGTGAACGTCATGCCGGCGAGCGCTTCGGCGAGCGTTTGCACCGCCACGCCAGCACTGGTCGAAGGTGCCATCGCTCCAGCGAGGATGAACGGTGTGATGATCGTCGCCTGATTGTTCTGCGCGTAACACTGCGCCGCCGCGAGCATCGTGCCGTCCCACACCAGTGGCGAACTGGCGTTGATCAGGCTGGTGATGACGGTGCGATCTTGCAGGTCGCCGCCGAAACCAATGCGGGCCAACTCGACGCTGTCAGCCGCGCGTGAACCAGCCGTGACCGAACCCATGAACGGCTTGTCGCTGTACTTGAGATGCGAGTACACCATGTCGAGGTGGCGCTTGCTAACCGGAATGTCGACCGGCTCGCACACCGTGCCGCCCGAATGATGCATCCACGGCGACATGTATGCGAGCTTCACGAAGTTCTGGAAGTCGGCGAGCGTTGCGTAACGACGTCCCTTATCGAGGTCGTGTACGAACGGACTTCCGTAGTTAGGTGCGAACACAGTGTTGTTGCCGCCGATGACGACGTTGTTCGCTGGATTGCGAGCGTGCTGCACGTACGTCGCAGGTGCGTTCTTGGAAACGATCTCGCGGCACATGCCCCGAGGAAAGCGCACACGAGTTCCATCGACATCGGCGCCCGCTGCTTTGAAGATCGGTAACGCCTCGGGATAGTCGCGAATCTCGACACCGACCTCCAGCAACACCGTGTCAGCGGTGTGCTCGATCATCGCCAGCGTTTCCTCGGTGGCAATCTCGAACGGGGCCATCGTGCGGGATAGGTACGGCACGCGGTCGACAACATGCGAGGCGCGCAACGCAGCGCGACCTGCGCGACCGCCTGAGCGGCGACCTTCGCCAGCTGTGGCCTGGGGTTCGCTCATGATTCGGCTGCCTCCTGAGATTGTTGGCGTCGACGTCGGCCTGTGGTGGTCTGACTGACTGTGCGCTCGGGCAAGGTCACCACGGTCGACAAGTGCGTAGGTGCCGCGGTCGCATGTGGGAACGCCATTGCCGCGACGAACTCGGCCTGGAAGCGCGGCTCGGTCGCGGTCTCTACCTTGATCACGCCGCGTACTGCCTGTTCCATCTCGCGACGCGCATTCAGCGAGAGCAATGCCCGCACCGCGCCGGCACCGGCGGCGTTGCCAACGGAGCGAACGTTCTTAACAGGGCAGTCGGGGACTAGGCCGAGCACCAGCGCGTAGACGGGGTCGATGTGGCTTCCAAACGCGCCAGCCAGGCGAATGTCGCTGACCTCGGTGACGCCCGCATGCGTGAGCAACAATTCGATGCCAGCGCGCAGAGCGCCCTTTGCCAACTGAATCGCGCGCACATCGTTCTGTGTGATCGCAAGGCGCGTGCCGGGAACCTGATGCACGATGTAGCTGAAGGTTCGTCCGTCGGCTACAACCCGTGGCGAGCGGTCAACCATCGAGCCCTGCACCACGCCATCGGTATCGATGATGCCGGACAGGTACATCTCGCCGATGACCTCGATGATTCCGGATCCGCAGATGCCCGAGATGTCGAGCTCGGCAGTTGCCTCGGCAAACCCGGGCTCGTCGCTCCATAGGTCGCTGCCGATCACCTTGAAGCGCGACTCGAGTGTCTGGCGATCGATGCGCACACGTTCGATGGCGCCCGCCGTTGCGCGCTGGCCGCAGCTGAGCTGTGCACCCTCGAACGCAGGACCAGTCGGGCTCGATGCGGCGAACTGGCGATGCTTGTCGCCGACGACAATCTCGGCATTAGTTCCAACATCGACGACCAATTGCAGGGTCGGGGAACGATGCGGCCCCTCCGACAGCATCACGGCCGCGGTGTCGGCGCCGACGTGCCCGGCGATGCAAGGCGCCAAGTAGACCTGCGCGTTAGGGCAGGCCAATTCGAACGCCGATGCGTCCGCGACGATCGCCTCGGCGGTGGCGAGCGTGAACGGAGCCTGCCCTAGAGGAGTGGGATCGATGCCAGCAACGATGTGATGCATGATCGGGTTGCCGACCAAAACGATCTCGAGCAACTCGTCAACTGCCGCATCGCCATCCGCGCATAGCTCGACGATCAGCTCGTTCAAAGCCTCGCGCACCGCCGCCGTCAGTTGCTTCTCGCCGCCGGGGTTCATCATCACGTACGACACGCGACTCATCAGGTCTTCGCCGAAGCGAATCTGTGGGTTCATCCGCCCCGCCGACGACAAGATCTCGCCCGTCGTCAGGTCACACAGGTGGCCAGCGATGGTTGTGCTGCCGATGTCGACGGCAACGCCGCATGCGCGGTCGACGTATCCCGGCCATGCGGCCACAACCGTGGCACCACGAATCGCAACGGTGGCAGCGCGCCCCTGGCCCGCGAAGGCGCGGTGCACTTGGCGCAGCGCCGGCAGTGAAAGCGTGTCGACTGCGCGGCCGTGCACAGCGAGCAACTCGGCAATTACCAAGTCGCTCATTGACGCCGCGTCGCCGAGCACACTTTCGGGCAACTCGATGTAAGCAAGTGCGATTGCCGGATCCAACACAACGTCGGTGAGGTCGAGGCTCTTGCGCACTACAGGCCGATGCACCTGGCTTTCGGGCGGCACATCCAGCACAACGTCGTCAACGACCATCGCGCAGCAGCCAAGCCGACGGTCGGGCTTCATGTCGCGTCGTCCGTCGTATGCCTCTTCCGTTTCGCCCCACGCACTCAACGCGTCCACGTTCGCGTCGATCTTCCATTTCGAATACTGGCCAGGAGTGAAAGCAACCTGGCAGCGCCCGCAAATGCCACGGCCGCCACACACCGAGTCGAGGTCGACACCAAACTCGCGCGCGGCCTGCAGCACCGTGGTGCCGGCCGCGACTTGGCCACCGAGGCCAGATGGTGTGAACACGACCCGAGGCATTAGCTGTTCTCTTCTGCCAATCGAGCTCGGCGTCCACCAGCGCGGCCCTCACGGGCACCGATCGGCGCGCCTGGGTCGCGCTTGGCCTTGATCCATGCCGCGCAGTCTTGGTCGCTTCCTGCCAACACGTCGGCCGCCATCACCATGGTCTTTACCTCGGGGTGCATCGGGTTCATGATCGCGGAGGTCATCCCGTTGCTGATCGCCATGGCCAGGAAGGTGCCAGTCACGCTGTTGCGTGCGGGCAGCCCGAAGCTGACGTTCGACGCGCCGCACGTCGTGTTGACCTTCAACTCAGTCACGAGTCGACGAAGCAACGCGAACACTTGGCGGCCTGCTGTACCCATCGCGCCGATCGGCATCACCAGCGGATCGACGACGATGTCGTGCGCGGGGATGCCGTAGTCGGAAGCACGATTAACAATGCGCTTGGCGACTTCGAAACGGACGTTGGGGTCGACGCTGATGCCGGTCTCGTCATTGCTGATCGCGACGACCGCGGCGCCGTACTTGGCGACTAGGGGCAGCACTCGCTCCATGACCTCTTCTTCGCCCGTCACGGAGTTGACCAGCGGCTTGCCCTTGTAGACGGCCAGTCCGGCTTCGAGTGCTTCAATGATCGACGAGTCGATTGATAGTGGTACGTCGGTAACGCTCTGCACCAACTGAATCGCACGAGCGAGCATGGCTGGCTCGTCGGCTAGCGGGATACCCGCGTTGACATCGAGCATGTGCGCGCCGGCCACGACCTGCGCAAGTGCATCTGCTTCGACGCGACTGAAGTCGCCAGCCTTCATTTCCTCCGCGAGCGACTTGCGACCGGTGGGGTTGATGCGTTCGCCGATCATCACGAAAGGACGATCGAAGCCGATGACGACTTCCTTGGTTGCCGAGCTGACGATTGTGTGGGTCATGAGAGCTTTTCCTGTTCTGGCGATGATGGGTCCCAGCCGCCGTTGTCGACGAGGGTGTGAAGTCGCTCGTTGGTGAATTCGACTTCGATCGACGCGGCGATGGCGTCGATCGTTTCGGCGAGTTCGCCGGTCAGCGGATAGCTGGTGCGCCGCCATTCGCCGACGTACTCCTGGGCGGTCTTCTTGCCCGCAACCATCGCGGCACGATCGATCGCCTTCTGAAAGCGGTGCGGCAAGATCGCTTGATGACGCTCGTCGCCGACGCGTCCGTTGATCTGCGCCGGAATGTCGCGCCACAGAATTACCACTACCTCGTTGCCACCACGACGGCCACCAGAGCGAGCAGGAGGCATCAGCAACCCGCCGGGGAGGAGAGCGTGACTGCGACAGCGTTGCTGAACGCAGTCAGGCCGACATGACGATGCTCGAACGCGAGACCCAGACGATCCGCGGCGGCGCGCGCAGCGACGACGACGTCAGCGTCTTCCTTCTGCGAAAGCAGCACGACGCGCGTGTAGTTGCCGAAGTACATCGGCAGCAGTTCCGGATGTCGATCGAGCGCGAGGCCTTCCCAAATGATCGGCTCGAAGTGCTTAGCCAAGAAGTCGGTCAGGAAAAAGGTGCCGAGTTCCGCTTCGTGTAGATCGTTGAAGGCGTCGCTGCCGGTGAAGAACTCGTAGCAGTGGCTGCCAGGTAGTCGACGAATGTTCGGTCGCTCGGCGAGCAAGCGATCGAGTCCGCCGCCCGTGCCGCAATCAGCGTAACCGAGCAGCACGGGTCGATCGCCCGTCGGATCGAGTTCGGCCAGCAACTCGCGAAGCGCAGGCTCGATGCGTTCGGGGCGGTTGTGAAGGTTGGCAGGCAAGTAGCGAACGTCGACATCGTCGGTCAGTCCGTTGCTAGCCAACACGGCGCGCAATTCGCTGACGAGTGCGCCACACGCAAGAACGAGAGGCCTGGCCATCGCGCGTCGGCTCAGACAGAAGGGCCGGGAGGTTCTGGCTGCAGGCGGTGCGCCTTCACCAATGCCTTGGCAGTCTCGGCTGCGATGGCGGCATCGCGGCAGTAGGCGTCGGCACCGATAGCGGCCCCGAACTCTTCGTTCAAGGGTGCACCACCAACCATCACGACGTACTTCTCGCGCAGCCCGCGCTCTTGCAAAGTGTCGATGACGACCTTCATGTAAGGCATGGTCGTCGTGAGTAGCGCTGACATTCCGAGAATGTCGGGCTGGTGCTCGTCGAGCGCAGCGAGGAACTCGTCGGCGCTTGTGTTGATGCCGAGGTCGATCACTTCGAAGCCAGCACCTTCGAGCATCATCGCCACCAGGTTCTTGCCGATGTCGTGGATGTCGCCCTTAACGGTGCCGATCACAACTTTGCCGATCGGTTCCGCACCGGTCTCGGCGAGCAACGGCCGCAGGATGACCATGCCGGCCTTCATCGCATTCGCGGACAGCAGCACTTCCGGCACAAACAGGATGCCGTCGCGGAAGTCGATGCCGACAATGCGCATGCCTTCGACGAGTGCGTCGTTCAACACTTTGTCGGGTCCCCAACCGCGATCGAGCAATATCATCGTGCCCTCGGCGATTTCGGGCGCAAGCCCGTCGTAAAGGTCTTCGTGCATCTGCGTGACGAGTTCGTCGTCTGGCAGTTTCGCGAGATCGAGATCGTCGCCGTCGCTCATCGATGTCCCTTCAGGTAGAGCTATTCAGGTAGCCGATTCCGCATCGTGGAACAGGTCCGTATGGTGGAACTCTATCACCTTTAGGTGTCTTGCTTCACGGCTCGGTAGTGCATTGCGACCGCGCCGCAGCGGAGCGGCGTCGCCGAGACCAGGTCGAGCCGTCGCGTGCTGGGCAGCCCGTCTTGGAACAAGGTCGGGCCGTGGCCGGCGATCCTGGGGTGGACGAGGAACTTGTACTCGTCGATCAGATCTAGCCGGTCCAGTTCGGTCGCGAGCTTGCCGCTACCGAGGAGCACGCCAGCCGGTGTCGCGTCCTTGAGCTTCTGCACGCCCGCGCGCAGGTCGCCGGCGATGTGGTGGCTGTTAGTCCACGGGAAGTCCGTTCGCGTCGACGACACCACGTACTTCGGCTTGGCCTCCAGCTTGACCGCCCACTCGCGTATCGCCGGCGGCGCTTCCTCGTCGCCGCGAGCGACCGCCGGCCAGTAGCTCTCCATCATCTCGTAGGTAACGCGACCCCACAACATCGCTCCGCCCTCATCCATGAGGCGGGTGAAGAAGGCGTGCGTTTCGTCGTCGACGATTCCCTCCTGGTGGTCCACGCAGCCGTCGAGCGTGACGTTGATGCTGAAGGTCAAGAGTCCCATGCGGCGAGGCTAAGCCGTAAAAGTGCGTTGATGAACCTTGCAGCATCGACACCGCGATCGATCCACTGACCTTAGGTCGGTCGTGCCTCGCCCACTGCCGCCAAGTGGTCGGCGTATCCGGGCGAGGCCATCAATGATTGGCAGCGCTCAAACCGACCGACCGCGTAAGCCCAGAAGTCGTCGGCTGGGTTGCCGTTGGCGTGCTGGATGACGCCCCACAAGGTCCACAACAGATCGCACATCGCTTTGTAGGCAACCATTCGGCCTACCTCGTGCGCTGGCGGATCGCCGTCGAAGTAGGCGCGCAACAGTGCGTGGTCCTGCTCGGGGCCGAACATGCCCTCGACGGAAAGGTCGCCGAGATCCCACATCGGGTCGTTGTTGCCTGAGTACTCGTAGTCGATGACGACCATGCGCGCTCCGGTGTCGAGGAAGTTTTCGCACAACGGATCGCAATGCGACGGCACCAGCGGTCGTGCGGCGGCTTCGAGTGCGCGGCGAGTTGCGTCGGCTTGTGCTTCAGCTTCCGCGTAACCGTCGGGGAGTGCCGTGCCTTTATCCGCGAGCAAGCGCTTGTAATCGTCGATCATCGAGAACAACTTGAAGTCGACGGCGAACGGTGTCGCTGTGGTGTGCAGTTTCCGAAACGCCTTGCCCGCGCGCGCAACGGCCCCGAGGTCGCGAAAGCGTTCCGCGTTCATTGTGACTGCTCCATCAACGAAGCGCGTGACCATCAGGCCATCGGTCGCATCGAAGAAGCAAACCTCCGCGTTGACGCCAGCCGCTGCCGCTGAACGAGCCGCAACTTCCTCGGTGTTGCGGTCGATGTATTCGCTCGTGCCTGCACCGGGCAACCGCAACACGAATCGATCTTCGCCGCGCGCGACGAGATAGTTGATGTTGGTAAGTCCGGCGAGCCGAGTGACGGTCGTTGGGTCAACGTCGGCGAGCAATGGGACACGTGTAAGGGCAGCTGCCAGTTCAGTCATGGAGGTCATGCCTTCAATCGGGTGTTGTCCGGATCGTAGAGCGGGCGGTCGTGGCGGATTGCTGGGATTGGTTCGCCGTAGACCTCGATTATGAAGTCGCTGCGCTCGCAGTGTTCGGTTGGTAGATAGCCATAGGCGATCGGCTTGCCGATGGTGTGGCCGAAGTTGGCGCTGGTCGTGAAGCCGACGACCTCTGCGGACCCGGGGACGATGATCGCTTCGCCGCTTACGGGGTAGGCCATCGATTCGAGCGTGAATGTGCAAAGTCGTCGCGCGACGCCAGCTTGCTGTTGCGCGAGGAGAGCGTCGCGGCCGAGGAAGCCGCTTTTGTTCAGATTCACGCGCCAACCGAGACCCGCTTCCCAGGGCGTGGTGTCGGGCGTGACGTCGGTGCTCCAGTAGACGTAACCCTTCTCCATCCGCATCGTGTCGATCGTCCGATAGCCGACATCGACCATGCCGTGTGCCTCACCGGCAGCGCGCAGCAGCTCGCTGACGTGTGCCGCGTACTCGGTGGGGATGTGGAGTTCCCAGCCAAGCTCACCTACGTAGCCAATGCGGATCGCCAGCACCGGTGCCGAACCGATCGTGATCTGACGTGCCCTCGCGTAACGGAACGCCGCGTTGCTGACGTCGTCCTCGCACACCGCTTGCAAGACATCGCGACTCCGTTGTCCGACGATGTTGATCACTGCCCTCGCCGAGGTGAGGTCGCGAACGACGACGCTGCCGTCGTCTGGGCTATTGCTGCTGATCCAACCCATGTCGTGAGCGCCGAACGCCGAGCCAGTTACAACGTAGAAACTGTCGGTCGCGGTGCGCGTCATGGTCAGGTCGCATTCGATGCCACCGCGCTCGTTGCACAACTGCGTGTAGATGACGCTGCCGACTGGCTTGTCCATGTCGGCCACGCTCAGCCATTGCACCGCACTCAACGCGCCCGGACCGGTGATCTCGAACTTGGCGAAACTGGTTTGGTCGATCAGGCCGACACCCTCCCGTACGGCGAGGTGCGCGGAGCGAACGTGCGGCCACCAATTCGGTTCGGTGAACGATGGCTTGTCGACCGCCTCGACTCCTGCAGGAGCGAACCAGTTGGCTCGCTCCCATCCGCCACGCGACCCGAACACTGCACCGCGCTCAGCGAGATCGCTGTGCAGCGGACTGCGGCGAATCCCGCGCGCCGTCATCTTCTCGCTGCCCGGCGCAGCGAGCTTGTAGTGATGCGCGTACAACTCGACCATGCGCGGGCGAAGGAAGAAGCGTGTCGTGTGATGGAACGAGAAGCGGCGTACGTCGAGCGGCCACAGGTCAAGCGAAGGGCGACCCTCCAGCATCCACTCGGCCATCATCTTGCCTGCGCCTCCGCCGGCGGCGATCCCATACAGGAACCCCGTGGCGACGAAGTAGTTGTCGAGTTCCGGCACCCGGCCCATCACGAAGTCGGCGTCGGCCGAATAGGGGATCGCGCCGTTGATGAGTGTGCGGATGCCCGCCTGCTCGATCACGGGAGTGCGCTTGGTTGCTAGCTCGGCCAGTTGCGCAAAGCGATCGAAATTCGGGTCAAACAGCTTGCGCTGAAAGGGGGACGGAATTCCTTCCGTTCCGAACGACTCAGTGTTCGGCTCGTAGCCGCCCACCAGCAGCCCCGGGCCGTCGGGCTTGTAGTACACGAGGTGATCGGGGTCGCGCATCGTTGGCATCGCGCCCAACTCGACCGGCGTGTAACCCTCGATCGGACCGGTGAGCAGATACTGGTGCTCGACGGCCACCGCCGGAACGCGAACACCAGCCATCGCACCGACTTCCATGCCCCACATGCCGGCCGCGTTCACCAACATCTCGCACTCGATGGTGGCACCGCCGGCCGTGTGCACGGTCGTGCACCGTCGACCGTCGACCGTTATCGCGGTTACCGCGGTGTTCTCGATGATGCGAGCCCCTCGGTTGCGCGCGCCACGCGCGATCGCTTGCGTCACCGATGCAGGGTCGATGTAACCGTCGGTTGGCAGGAACGCGGCGGCGAGCACATCGACCGTGCTCATCAATGGAAACAGGTCTTGCGCTCGTTGTGCCGACACCATCTCCATCGGTAGGCCGAAGCTTTTCGCCATCGTCGCCAATCGGCGCAGCTCCATCACCCGTTCCGGCGAACAGGCGAGGCGCAGGCTGCCGGTCTCGTGCCAGTCGACGGCTTGACCGGTTTCGGCCTCGAGCCCGCGATACATCTCGACGGACTGCTCGAGCATGCGCGTTGTATTGCGCGACGAGCGCAACTGACCGACAAGCCCGGCCGCATGCCATGTAGCGCCATCGGTGAGTTGATGTTGTTCGAGCAACACAACATCGGTCTCGCCGTACTTGGTAAGCCAGTAGGCGATGCTGCACCCAAGGATTCCGCCGCCGATGATGACTATGCGCGCCCGCTCGGGAACTGCTGGTGCAGTCATGACTATGACTTCACTCGCGCATTGGTCGGGTCGTACAACGATTGCAACGACACCTCGGCGGGAACGCGGTCGGTCGCGACCTCGAGTTCGTAAATGCCCGCCAGCAGCCAGTCGGCGGTAACGCCCTCGGCGTTGCGCACGTAGCCGTATCCGATTGACCGGTCAATGGTGTATCCGAAGCCTCCGCTAGTTAGCCAACCGACGCGCACACCGTTGCGGTAGATCGTCTCGCGACCGAGCAGGACGCATTCAGGTGCGACGGTAAACGCGGCGAGCATCTTCTTCACTCCTGTGCTTCGTTGCGCTTCAATCGCTTCCCGCCCCTTGAACGCGATTCCTGACTTCAGCTTCACAGCCCATCCGAGTCCGGCTTCGATTGGTGTGTGATCGGGACCAATGTCGCTGCCCCACGCGCGGTAGCCCTTCTCGAGTCGGCAACTCTCGATCGACCGATAGCCAGCGTTGACGAGTCCGTGTTGACTTCCGGCTTCGATCAACGTGTCGTAAACCCGCGCTGCGTGTTCCACCGGAACGTGTAGTTCCCACCCGAGCTCGCCCATGTAGGTAATGCGCAGCGCACGGACCGGGCAGCCAGCAATGCTGATGTTCTGCATGGTGGCGAAGGGGAACGCCGAGTTTGAGTGGTCGCCACCCGTAGCCGCTTGCAAGATCGACCTTGAGTTCGGCCCCATCAACGTCAAGACGCTTCGCGACTCGGTGATGTCGACAAGTCGAGCGTCGAGGCCAACCGGAGTGTTCCGCCGAATCCAGTTGAAGTCGTGGGTCGCGAAGCCGGTGCCCGTCACGATGTAGAACTCGTCGTCATCGACTCGTGCAACTGTCAGGTCGCACTGAATTCCACCGTCATCATCAAGCAGTTGCGTGTAGGTCAGCGAACCGACTGGCTTGTCGACATTGTTCGCGCACAGCCAGCTCAGCGCAGCCAGCGAATCGCGCCCCGTCATCGAGAACTTTGCGAACGAAGTTTGATCGATCAGCACCGCTGCTTCGCGACACGCACGATGCTCGCGACCGACGGCTGCGAACCAGTTCTGGCGGCCGTACGTGTACTCGTCGTGCGCAACGTCGCCATGCGCCGCGCTTGCGAACCAGTTGGGCCGTTCCCAACCGAGTTTCTCGCCGAACACCGCGCCCGCCGACTTCAATCGTTCGTACAACGGCGAAACGCGATTCGGCCGGCCGCTTTCGTTCTCCTCGAACGGCCACGCCATCGTGTAGTGCTTTGTATAGGCCTCGAGCGTGCGCGTGCGTACCCAGTCGGTGCTCTGGTGTGGCTTGCCGAAGCGGCAGAGATCGACCACCCACAGGTCGTACGGCGGTACGCCATCGTGCACCCACTGCGCCAGCGCTTGCCCGGCGCCACCTCCAGCCGCGATTCCAAACGCGTTGAACCCAGCGCCGACGAACAGATTCGGTAGCTCGGGAGCTTCGCCAAGAATGAAGTTGCCGTCGGGCGTAAAACTCTCCGGGCCGTTGATGAGTTGACGAATGCCCGTCTCGGCAAGTGCTGGCACGCGCCCGATCGCGAGTTCCATCGTTGGCGCGAAGTGATCGAAATCGGAATCGAGCAGCTGAAACTGAAATGGCTGCGGAATTCCCCCGACGGCCCAGGGCACAGGGTTCGGTTCGTAGCCACCCATCACCAAGCCGCCCACTTCCTCCTTGTAATAGGTGAGGCGATCGGGGTCGCGCAGCGTGGGCAGATCGCGCGGCACCTCCGGTGACAACGGCTCGGTGATCACGTACTGATGCTCGACAGAGACCAAGGGCACGTTGACGCCGACACTTGCCGCCAGCGCGCGCGTCCATTGCCCGCCGCATAACACGACACGCTCGCACTCGATGCGACCCTGGTCGGTGATGACCGCCTTGATGACACCATCGACAACATCAATGCTGAGCACACGCGCGTCCTCGCAAATCGTCGCTCCAGCCATCCGCGCGCCTCGAGCCAACGCCATCGTGATGTCGCTCGGATTCGCCTGCCCGTCAGTCGGCAGAAACGCGGCGCCAACCACATCGTCGACCTGCATGATCGGCCACAACTCTTGCGCCTCGCGAGCGGACAACAAGTGCATCTCGAGGCCGAAGCTCTTCGCGGTGGTGGCTTGGCGTTTCACTTCCGTCCAACGTTCGTCATTGCACGCCAGGCGCAAGCCGCCGTTCATCTTCCAGCCCGTCGCCTGACCCGTTTCAGCTTCGAGAGTCTTGTACAACTCGACCGAGTTGCCGAGAAGCTGCGTGATGTTGGCGCTGGTGCGCAGTTGGCCCACCAGCCCGGCTGCGTGAAACGTGCTGCCGGAAGTGAGCTTGTGCTGCTCGATCAAGACCGTGTCAGTCCAGCCCATCTTGGCCAAGTGGTACGCGGTTGAGCAGCCGACAATTCCGCCACCGATGACGACGGCTTTGGCGGACGTGGGGAGCGCAGTCACCGGTAGATCATCGCGCAGCGAGTAGTCCGGCTCACGTTTGGCTGCGTCTAAGCTCGCCGACGAATCAGCAGTTTTGTGCTGTCGTCCGTGGGGGTGTGGCGTTGGATCCGATGATCTCGGTTCGCGATCTGTGGAAGGTCTATGGCCCGCGGGCCGAGCGCATTGTCGGCGCACCCGAGGCCGACCTGCCGCGAGGCGACCTGCAAGCTCGATATGGGAACGTCGTAGCCATGCGCGAGGTCAGCCTCGACGTCGCCCCTGGCGAGGTCTTCGTGGTCATGGGGCTGTCGGGTAGCGGTAAGAGCACGCTCATTCGTTGCATCACGAGACTCATCGAGCCGACCTCGGGGAAGGTGCTGGTCGACGGCGCCGATGTAACGGCCGCGGGCGACGACGAGCTGTTGCAGATCCGCCGCCACAAGGTATCGATGGTGTTCCAACACTTCGGTCTGTTGCCGCATCGCACGTTGCTCGACAACGTTGCGTTCGGTCTCGAGCTGCGGGGCGTCGGTAAGGCAGAGCGCCGTCAGCGCGCGGGCAGCGTTCTGGAACTTGTCGGCTTACCTGGGATGGGTGACTACAAGCCTCATCAACTCAGTGGTGGGCAACAGCAGCGCGTCGGGCTGGCACGTGCGTTGGCCACCGACCCCGCCATCATGTTGTTCGACGAACCGTTCTCGGCCCTCGATCCGTTGATCCGTCGCGAGATGCAAGACGAGATTGTTCGTCTGCGGCGTGAAGTCAGCAAGACGATGATGTTCATCACGCACGACCTATCCGAAGCTCTGCGCCTCGGCGACCGCATCGCGATCATGCGTGATGGCCGATTCGTGCAGGTCGGAACTCCGGCCGAAGTCGTGATGCAGCCTGCCGACGAGTACGTCGCCAACTTCGTGCGCGACGTCCCTCGCTCGCATGTCGTTCCAGTCGATTCCGTGATGGGTCCGGCCGGCAACGGGCCGTTCTCCGGCGAAGTCGAGTCCGGTAGCAAGGTTCGCGAAGCGGTCGGCCTTGTGGCGCATAGCGACCTGCCGGTGCGCGTTGTCAGTGGCGGCAAGACGGTCGGCACTCTCGATCGCGTCGGCGTGTTGTCGGTGATCGCGACCGAGGCTCCGTAGGTGAGCGAGGTACTCACAACCCAAGAGGGACCGGTAGTCGTCTCCCTGGAATCGTTGCCGACGCATGAATCCGACGCGGTGCGACGTGATCGGTTGCGCCAACGCAATTTCTCGCTTGCCGTGTTCGTCGTACTCGCCACGTTGGCGGTCGTTGCCGGCCGCGAGATACCGACCTGGATGGATTCCGGTATTCAGAAGTGGTCGCAAGATCGATACAAGTGGTCGATCACCAACCGTCAGTCGTCGCCAGTCTTCCGGTGGTTCTTCAACCCGATCTCGGACTTCCTTGCGTGGGCGGTTGAACACACCGAGACGTTGCTGCTCGACCTGCGTTGGCCCGGCGTAGTTGCGTTGATTGCGGCGATCGGTTGGCGCACGGGCGGCGTTCGCTCGGCGCTCGCTGGTGGGGCAGCGATGATTGGTCTTGGCGCAATCGCCGACTTCGACCTCGCAATGCGCACGCTCGCGATCATGACGGTCTCGGTCATCATCGCCTTGGTGATCGGCATTCCGCTTGGCGTGCTCTCGGCACGATCCGACCGAGCCGAACGAATCCTGCGCGTGCTGCTCGACACAGCGCAGGTCATGCCAATCTTCGTGTACTTCAGTCCGCTGGTGCTGTTCTTCGGCATCAAGTTTGCGCCAGCGGTGATGGCGACAGTCGTGTTCGCACTGCCGCCAGCCGTGCGCCTTACCAATCTTGGGTTGCGTCAGGTGCCCGTAGTCGCCAACGAGGTTGGTCAGTCGTTCGGAGCAACGTCGTTGCAGCAGCTGTTCAAGGTGCAACTCCCACTCGCGAAGAACACAATCCTGCTCGGCCTCAACCAGGTGATCATGATGGCGTTCGCGATCGTCGTGCTCGCCTCGTTGTTGGGCACCGGCGACTTGGGCCAGAACGTATTGGCCGCGTTGCAAAAGCAACAAGTTGGCAAGGCATTCGCGGCAGGTATGGGAATCGTGTTGATGGCGATCGCGCTCGATCGCATTTCGACCGGGCGTACACCGGGTTCTGAGAGAAGGATTCAGTGGAAGGGCAGGCGGCTTCCACAAGTTCCTCGTCGACTCATTGTGCCGATCGCAGCAGCGGGCGTTGTGGTCGTCGTAGTTCTCGCCCAAATTCTTGACTGGCAGAACTTTCCGTCGTGGCTCACTTACGACATTGCGTCGCCGGCCGATAGCGCCGTTGATTGGGTGCAGGACAACCTGCGCCGAGACGTGCCGGTGATTGGTGGCACACAAGCGATCAGCGACTTCCTCGTCATTGAGATACTCGATCCGATCAAAGACTTTCTGCTTTGGTTGCCCTGGCTCGTGATCGTTGTCGGCTTTGCGTTCATCGGTTGGCTGAGCAGAGGATGGCGGTTGGCGGCGACGGTTGCGATTTGCATGCTGTTAATCGCGACGATGGGAACCATTCCCGGCGGTGGTGGCCAGATTCAGTTGTGGGACATAGCGATGAACACACTGAGCCAGGTACTCGTCGCCATCACCATCAGCGTGCTGATCGCGTTTCCGCTCGGCGTTCTGGCTGGCCGATCGGATGTTGTGCAGCGGATCCTGCGGCCATTTCTCGACATCGCGCAGGTAATGCCGCAGTTCGTGTACCTGATCCCTGTGGTGTTTCTATTCTCGATTGGTCGAGCCGCGGGTGTCGTGGCCTGTGTTGTGTACGCCGTGCCTCCGTGCATTCGGTTGACCGCATTGGGCATGCGTGAGGTGCCAGTGGCGCCGCGCGAGGCCGCGATTTCGTTCGGTGCCACGGGGCGCCAAGAGATGCGCCACGTGCAGCTGCCCCTCGCTCGACGGGCCATTCTGCTCGGCATCAACCAAACACTGCTGATGGTGCTTGCAACCGTGATCATTGCGGCCCTGGTCGGGGCCGGGGCCCTTGGATTGGTGTCGTATGAAGCCACAACCAAGCCGAATGTGAAGTTTGGCCAGGGCGTAGCGGGCGGTTTGAGTATTGTTTTGCTGGCGATCATGCTCGACCGAATCACTCAAGCATGGGGCACCCGCCCCGACAGCGAACGCCGAACATGATTGACTTATCTGAATCGACGCCCGTCAATTCAGGGCATGTCGACTTAACAAGGGGGAGTACATGAAGTTCAGCAAGAAGAGAACTGGTAGTACACGACCGTGGGTCGTCGCCAGCGTGTTGCTAGCGGTATCGCTGGCTGCCTGCGGCGACGACAAGAAGGAAGCGTCGTCCTCCGACGACGGCTGTAAAGAACTCACCGGTGACGCGATCACGCTCGCGGTCAACCCGTGGACGGGTTCTGCGGTCAACGCTTTCGTCGCCAAGAACGTCATCGAGTGCCAACTCGGCACTCCGGTCGAGATCATCGACATCGACGAATTCTCCACGTGGGCCGGCTTGGACACGGGCGAGATTGACGCCGTCCTGGAAGTGTGGCCGTCGGGTCACGCAGCCGACTTTGCGACCTACATCGACGAGAAGGGCACGGTCATCGACCTCGGCCTGCTCGGACCATCGGCCAAGATCGGCTGGTACGTGCCGAAGTTCGTCGTCGACGAGCACCCGGAACTTGCGACCTGGGAAGGTTTCCTAGATCCCGCGTTGGCCGGACTGTTCGCGACCGCTGAGACCGGCGAAAAGGGTCAGTTCACGATGGGCGATCCGAGCTACGTCACTTACGACGAGCAGATCATCGCCAACCTCGGCTTGCCGCTGCAGTATGTGGTGGCCGGTTCGGAAGCTGCGTTGCTCACCAGCATCGATCAGGCAATCGCTGATCAGAAGCCGGTGCTGATGCAGTTCTGGAGGCCTCACTGGAAGCAACTCGAAGTCGAGTTGGTCGAAGTCACACTGCCGCCGGTAACGCCGGCATGCGAGGCCGCTGCGGCTTCGGGTGATGGCACCTACGCCTGCGACTACCCGGTTGACGAGTTGATGAAGGCAGCAAACGCTGGCCTCGAGGCGAAGAACCCAGCAGCGTTCAAGGTGCTGAGGGCTTTGCAGCTGACGACCGACCAGCAGAGTGAAATCGCTGGCTACGTCGACCGTGACGGAATGACGCCAGCAGACGCCGCGGCCAAGTGGGTCGACGCCAACCCCGACGTGTGGGGCGCGTGGCTCAGCTGAGCTGAGTCAGTGACTGCTTAGTTACAACTGAATAGCAATCATCGCGACGGCGGTGGTGGCAGGTGCCCAAGGGTGCCAGCCACCACCGCCGCTGCGATACTGGGCCGATGATGCGCGTTGGTTACGTCGGGCTCGGCAACCTTGGTGTGCACCTCGCTGGCAGTTTGCTGCGCGCAGGTCACGACGTCGTCGTCAGCGATCTCAATCACGATGCCGCGTCCCCGCTGCTTGCGGCAGGCGCGCAGTGGGCGGACAGTGCGCAGGATGTGGCGGCGCAGTGCGACGTCGTCCTCACGTGTTTGCCGTCGCCTGCGGCTGTCGATGCTGTGGTCGCCGGGCCCGCTGGCGTTCTCGCCGGTTTGCGGGCGGGCGCTACGTGGATCGACAACAGCACCAACGATCGCAGCGAGACCCTGCGGTTGGCGGCGCTCGCAGCCGAACGTGGCGTGCGCACACTCGAGGCACCTGTGACTGGCGGCGTACACAAGGCCGCGGCCGGCGAAATCACCGTTCTGGTTGGCGGCGACGAGGCGCTTTACCGCGAACACGCGGATCTGCTGGCCGCGATCGGTGAGCCAGTGCTGTACATGGGTCCGCTCGGCAGTGCCGCAGTCATCAAGGTGATTACCAACATGCTCGCCTTCATCAACCTCGTGTCGGTCGGCGAGGCGCTGATGCTGGCTAAGGCGGGTGGGCTCGACCTTGGCAAGGCGTTCGAGGCCATCGCCAATAGCTCCGGGAACAGTTTCGTGCACGAGACCGAGGGCCAATTGATTCTGAACGGCAGCTACAACGTTGGCTTCACCATGGATCTGGCTTGCAAAGACCTCGGCTTCGCCACCGGGTTCGGTCGCGATCTTGGCGTTCCGCTCGACCTCGCCAACCTCACCGAGCAGACTTTCCAGCGAGCCCGCTCGCAGTACGGTGGGGGTGCGTGGTCGACGCAGGTCGTCAAGTTGTTGGAGGACGCAATGAACAAGGATTTACGAGCGCCCGGCTTCCCGGAGGTGCTGACATGAAAGAAAAGAAGGTGCGCAAGCATCTAGCAGCCGCGTTCCGGTGGACCGCGCGACTGAACATGCACGAGGCCGTCGCGAATCATTACAGCGCCGCCGTCTCCGACGATGGCAGCAAGTTCTTGCTGAACCCGGTCGGTCGCCACTTCTCGCGCATCAAGGCCAGCGACTTGCTGTTGCTCGACGCCAGCAAGGCGGGAACTGAAGAGGCCGACCCTGCCGCCGATCGCACCGCGTGGTATCTGCATGCGCACCTGCACCAGCGTGTGCCGCGCGCGCGAGTAGTGCTGCACACGCACATGCCGTACGCCACCGCACTGGCCTGCTTGGACAACTTCGAGTTCCTGATGCTCGATCAGAACGCCTGTCGTTTCTACAACCGCATCGGTTACGACCGCGATTACTCGGGCATGTTCGTAGACGACTCGGAAGGCGAGCGCGTCGCTCGCTTGCTGGGCGACAACAACAACGTTTTGTTCCTCGGCAATCATGGCGTGCTGGTGATCGGTGCCACCGTTGCCGACGCGTTCGACGAGTTGTACTACCTAGAGCAAGCGTGCAAGGTGCAGGTACTCGCGTTGTCGACTGGTCGACCCTTGTCGATTCTCGAGGACGAGGTCGCAGCGCTGACGTGCAAGCAATGGATCGAATGTCCAGCGGCCGATGCTCACCTCAGCGAGCTGATGGCGATCCTCGACGACGAAGACTCGGATTACGCTAAATGACTAGAGCGGCTATCTGTCGAGAGTTCGGCGCGCCATTGCAGATCGAAGAGATCGAGCTCGCGGAGGCGGGCGCCGGTGAGGTTCGGGTCAAGATGGTCGCGACGGCGATCTGCCATAGCGACATCACATTTGCTGAAGGCGGTTGGGGCGGCACGTTGCCCGCCGTTTACGGGCACGAAGGCGCCGGCATCGTCGAGCAAGTCGGTGCGGACGTCTCGTCGGTTGCCGTCGGTGATCATGTCGTAGTCACACTGATCCGCTCGTGCGGACACTGTCACGGCTGCACGATGGGCATGCCCGTCACGTGCGATACGCAGTTTCCGCTCGATGCCAACACGCCGATGCACGATGCCGCGGGTACTCCGTTGGTGCACGGCATGAAGACCGGCGCGTTCGCCGAGGCGACCGTCGTTCATCATTCGCAAGTCGTGCGCATTCCGGCCGAGTTGCCGCTCGACGTTGCTTCGCTGCTTGCGTGCGGCGTCATAACGGGCGTCGGTGCTGTCGCGAACACGGCTCGCGTCGAGGTCGGCAGCGATGTCGTCGTGTTCGGGTGCGGGGGAGTCGGGCTCAACAGCGTGCAAGGTGCGCTGCTGGCGGGTGCGCGCACGATCGTCGCCATCGACCTCGCGGACTCGAAGCTGGAAGCCGCTCGCTCGTTCGGTGCGACGCACACATTGAATGCGCGCACAGCCGATGTCGTGCATGAAGTGAAAGCCATTACGGACGGCCGCGGCGCCGACTATGTGTTCGTCACGGTCGGCGTTAAACCGGCATACGACGCTTCCTACGCGTTGCTCGCCAAGGGTGGCGCTGTGGTGCTTGTAGGTATGCCGCCCTCCGGGGTGATGAGCGAGATCGACCCGGCAACGATGGCCGCGTACAGCCAGCGCATCCTCGGTTCCAAGATGGGAGCCAGTCGTATCGCCATCGACATCCCCAATCTGGTCACGCTTTACCAGCAGGGCAGGTTGAAGCTCGACGAGTTGATCTCCGGCCGATACAAGTTGGATGAAATCAACGAAGCGATGGCATCCGTGAAGACAGGCGAAGCCCTACGCAACGTCATTGTGTTCTGAGATGAGCGGTCTGACATGAAGGTCGTGGATGTTCAGACGTTTGTGGTGGGGAATCCTCCGCCGCGAATGGGCGGGCGTTACTTCATCTTCGTCAAGCTGACTACTGATTCGGGTACTACCGGCATCGGCGAGGTTTACACCGCGACGGTGTCGCCGCAGATCGTTACGACCATGATCGAGGAAGTCGCTGCGCGCCACGTCGTCGATCACGATCCGTTTCACATCGAGGCGATGTGGCGCGAGGTGTACGGCCGTGGTTACTCGCTGCGCCCCGACCTGACGCTTGGCGGCGTGATCAGCGGGCTCGAAATGGCGTGCTGGGACATCATCGGCAAGGAGTGCGGCAAGCCGGTGTACGAACTGCTCGGCGGTCGCGTGCACGACACGCTGCGCGCATACACCTATCTCTACCCGCCGCCGGACGTCGATGTCTACGCCGCAGATCCGGTGTATACCGACCCGTCTGCCGCGGCTGCCAGGGCAGTCGCCGAAGTCGAGCGCGGCTTCACCGCCGTCAAACTCGACCCTGCCGGGCGTTACAGCGTGTACGACGGACGCCAACCGTTTCTAGAAGAGACCGAACTGGCTGTCGCGATGGTGAAGGCAATCCGCGACGCCCTCGGCACCCGCGCCGACATCTTGGTTGGCACACACGGGCAGTTCACACCGTCGGGCGCGATCCGATTTGCTCGCCAGCTCGAGCCGTTCGACCCGTTGTGGTTCGAAGAGCCGACGCCGCCCGATCGCTACGAAGAGATGGGCACCGTCGCGCGTGGCACATCGATTCCAATTTCCGCTGGCGAGCGGCTCACCAGCAAGTACGAGTTCGCGAAGTTGCTTGCTGCGGGTGGAGCATCGATCTTGCAACCGAACCTCGGTCGCTGCGGCGGGATCCTGGAGGGCAAGAAGATCGCGACCCTCGCCGAGGTGCACGGCGCTCTGATCGCCCCGCACTTGTACTGCGGGCCAATCGTGGCCGCAGCCAACATCCAATTAGCGACGTGCTCGCCGAACTTCCTCGTGCTCGAAAGCATTCAAGACATGGGCGGCTTCCATGCGGAACTGCTGGTCAAGCCGCTTCAGTTCGACAATGGTCGCATCGTTCCGCCTACCGAACCCGGCCTCGGCGTCGAACTGAACGAAGCCGTAGCTCTAGCGCACCCCTATAACGGCAACGAACTACATCTGGAGATGCGCGAGCGACCCGTCACCTAGATCGTGAGCACGATCTTTCCGACGTGACGCTTAGTGAGAAACAACTTCTGGGCATCGACGATCTCGTCAAGCGACAGCACGGCAGCAATCAAGGGCTTGACGGTTCCATTCTCGATGCGCTCGACGAGCTTGGCAAACACTCCATCGTTGAAGGACAGTGCAGCCGTACAGCGTGAGGTCTTTGAGATACAGCGTGCGTAGATCGAGTGGCACATTTGGATCAGCGACGGCGCCCGCCGTCGCGTAGCGGCCGCCAGTCCGTAACACCGAGAGTAGAGATGGCCATGCCGCACCACCGACCACGTCGATGACTGCTTCGAATGCGTCAGACCCAAATCCGGCGAGCAGGTCGGCGCCACGATCGACAACGGCACTCGCCCCCAGCTCACGCAGCGCAGCGTGTTTGTCGGAACCCGCGACGGCAACCACTTCAGCGCCGCGTGCTAACGCCAACTGAACAGCCGCCGAGCCGACCCCACCGGATGCGCCGGTGATCAGCACACGTTCGCCGGAGTCGACACGCGCTCGTGCAAGCATGTTCTCGGCGATGGAGTACGCGCACGGAAACGAGGCCAGTTCGACATCGCTGAGGGCACTGTCCACCGCGTGTGCGTATCTTGCCGGCGCGACCGTGAACTCGGCGAACGCGCCGTCGACTTCGGATCCAAAGAACCTGATCGCCTCGTCAGCGCCGCGCCAGCACGGCTCGACGATTACCCGCTCGCCAATGCGCGACTCGGCGATATCAGCACCGACGCTCATGATGTGCCCGCACGCGTCAATGCCCTGAATGCGCGGAAACTGGAACGACCCAGTCCACCCACCACCGTCGTACCACCCGACGCGGGTGTTGATATCGGTGTTGTTGACCGCTGCGGCCGTCACACGAATCAGCACTTCATCGTCCTTGGGTTCCGGCACAGGAACGTCGTGGCGAATCGAAAGGCATTCGAAGCCGCCGTGGCCAGTCAGAAGGACCGCTCGCATGTCGCTCACTTAGCCCTTCTCTTCACTTCACGTAGAACGAGACTTCTTCTGGCGCGAGGGGAGTGTTGCCGAGGATGAGGTCGGCGGCCTTCTCGGCCATCATCATTACCGGCGCGTAGATGTTGCCGTTGGTGACGTAGCGCATCGCCGAAGCGTCGACCACGCGCAGTCCTTCGGTGCCGTGCACGCGCATCGTTAGCGGATCGACAACGCTGTCGTCATCGGCAGCGCCCATCCGGCAGGTGCACGACGGATGCAATGCCGTCTCGCCATCACGGCGGACCCACGCAAGAATCTGTTCGTCGGTCACGGCCGCAGGGCCAGGAGAAATCTCGCCGCCGTTGAACTTGTCCATTGCCGGCTGGCCAAGAATCTTGCGGGCTGTTCGGATTGCCTCGACCCACTCGCGACGATCTTGCTCGGTCGACACGTAGTTGAAGCGCAACTCCGGATGCACCTTCGGATCGGTGGAAACGATCTTCACCGAACCGCGCGCATCGGAGTACATCGGCCCGACGTGCACCTGATAGCCATGGCCTCCGGCAGGCGATGAGCCGTCGTAGCGCACTGCGATCGGGAGGAAGTGAAACATCAGGTTCGGGTAGGCGACGTCATCGTTACTGCGCGCAAACCCACCCGACTCGAAGTGGTTGCTCGCCCCCGGCCCCTTGCGAAACAGCCACTTCAATCCGATGAAGGGCCGCCGCCACATCTTCATGTTCGGTTGCAGCGACACAGGTTTTGTGCACGCGTGCTGCACGTACACCTCAAGGTGATCCTGCATGTGCTGCCCAACTGCGGGAAGATCGTGCACGACGGGAATCCCGAGAGCAGTCAAATCCTTCGCGTTGCCGACACCACTCAACTGCAGTAACTGCGGAGTGTTGAACGCACCGCCACACAGGATCACTTCTTTAGCCGTCACGGTCTTCATTCGCCCGCGAACCTCGTACTGCACACCGGTTGCGCGTGTTCCTTCGAAGTTCACTCGGTGAACCAGAGCGCGCGTGACGACCTTCAGGTTCGGTCGCTTCATCACGGGATGCAGGTACGCCCGGGCAGCGCTGAGGCGGCGACCATTGTGCACGTTGCGATCGAAGCGAGCGAAGCCCTCTTGCTGATAGCCGTTGACATCGTCGGTCAACGGGTATCCGGCCTGCTGGCACGCTTCCAGAAACGAGGCGATCAACGGATTCTGCGACGGCCCACGTTCGAGCACCAGCGGGCCGTCGTCGCCGCGATACTCGTCGCCACCGGCCAGGCAGGTCTCCATCTTCTTGAAGTACGGCAGGCAATGCGCGTAGTCCCAGGTCTCCATTCCTTTGTCGGCAGCCCATCGCTGGTAGTCGAGCGGATTGCCGCGCTGGAAGATCATGCCGTTGATGCTGCTGCTGCCGCCAAGCACCTTGCCGCGCGCGTGGTACACACGCCGGCCGTTCATGAACGGCTCGGGTTCGCTTTCGTACTTCCAGTCGTAGAACCGACTGCCGATCGGGAACATCAGCGCCGCGGGCATGTGGATGAAGACATCCCACTTGTAGTCCGGACGTCCGGCTTCCAGCACGAGCACCTTGTGACCGGGATCAGCGCTCAAACGATTCGCGAGCGCGGAACCGGCTGAGCCGCCACCAACGATGATGTAGTCGTAAGTCTCTTCTGAAGCGGCCATTAGTCAATCCTGATGTTGTCGGCGGTGGCTTTCACCAATGTTCCCAACTCGGCTTGGTCTTGGTCGCCCGGAAAGCGCGAGGCGGGTCCGTAGACGTGCAGTACGGCGAGCACGCGTCCGTCGGTTGCGCGTATCCCGGCGGCGACTGAGTTCATTTCCGGTGCGAACTCGCGCAACGCCCATGCGTAGCCATTGGTGCGCACGGTCGTCAGCCGCTTGCGCAGCGCCGCGACTGTGGTGAGCGTGTGCTGTGTGAACGACTGCAACGGCGATGCCATCACCCGTTCAGCGATTGCGTCGTCGAAGGCCAACACGATTTGCCCAGATGGAACGGCGTGCATAGGAATGCGATGACCTGTCCAATCGCGCACTTGTAGCTCACTGTCTGGCGTCAACTGATCGAGGTACAGCATCTCGGTGCCGTCGGGGATCGAGATGCCAGCGGCCTCGCCGGTAAGCCGGCTCAACTCGGCGAGATGCGGTCGCGCCAGCGAGATGAGTGATCGGCCGGGGCGTGCTGCAGCGGACAGCTCGATCATCGTCCAGCCGATGCGATACTCGCCACCGGCGGTGACTTGCTCGACGGCGCCAAGTTCCTCGAGCGTTGACAGCAGTCGCGAGACGGTGCTCTTGGGCAACGCGACGCGCTCTGCGATCTCGCTGACACCGGCCGGCCCGGAAGCGAGCGAACGCAACACCGAGAATGCGCGATCGATCGACTGCACGGTCGACATCAGCGACGACCTGCCGATCGTGCGGGGGATCCGTGTTCGGCGTACGCGGTCAGCGTCGCCATCAGATCGTCGGGAACGTCGACACCGGCCAACTGTGCGCGACTGCGTTCATCGATGCGCCGATCACCGGGAAGGCGGACGCCGGGCTCGGCGGCGAGTGCGACGAACTCAGTTTCAAGCCGGTCGAGGTATGCGGTGGTGGTAGCGGATGGGTCGATCGCGAGCACGACTTGCCCGACGTCGGGTGGACCATCTGCCGTTCCACCGAAGCTGCCAGCTTCGTGCGAGAAGTTCGAGGCCGCGACCCCGCCAGACATGATGTCGACGAGCAGTGCTAGTGCCGAACCCTTGTGGCCGGCGGCAGGAGCCATCGAGCCCGCTAGCGCGGCAGTCGCGTCGGTCGTCGGCTGGCCATCGCTGTCGAACGCCCAACCGATCGGGATCGATTCGCCTGCCTGTGCTGCGGCGTTCACCTTCACCCATGCCACGGCCGAAGACGACAGATCGGCGACCACTGGCGGACCGGATCGGCGCGGTGCGGCCCATGCGATCGGGTTGGTACCAAAGAACGGTCGCATGCCACCGTGCGGTGCCATCAGCGCCGACGAGTTGGCGAACATGATCGCGATCAGTCCCTCGCGCGCGAGCCGATCGACGAACCACCCGAGCACGCCGGCCGAGTACGAGTGAACGAGTGCAAGCATCGCGACGCCATTCGATTGCGCCGCCGCGATCAGCGGTTCCTCGCCAGCTTCATACGCGGGGTGGCAGAAGCCGAGAGCAGCATTGACGACGATGGTGCCCGGCCGCGGTGAACTGACAACTGGAACTGCGTTGCCGTTTACCTTGCCGCACGCGACGTGGTCGCAGTACGTGGGGAGGTAGCTGAGGCCGACCGTGCGAATGCCCTCCGCCTCCGCGTCGCTGATACTGCGTGCTGTGGCGTCGGCTTGCAATGACGATGCTCCGCTGGCGACGAGCATGCTTCTGCTGATCGTCTCAACTTCCGCGAGCGTCAGCGTTGTCGTCATGGGGTCACGGTCATCAGGTGGGGAAAGCGCCGAGCATGCGAGCACCAGCCAGTGTGTTCTCGAGTAGGCAAGCGATAGTCATCGGCCCAGTGCCGCCGGGCATCGGTGTGATCGCGCCGGCGATCGACTGCACGGCGTCGAAGTCGACATCACCGACGATCTTCTTCTCGCTGCGCGAGACCCCAACATCTAGAACGGCCGCACCCTTCTTGACATGTGCGGCCGTCACCATGCGCGCCGACCCAGCCGCGGCAACGATGATGTCGGCCTCGCGGCACACCTCAATCATGTCGCTCGTACGCGAGTGCGCAAGCGTGACGGTGCAGTCGACGCCCTTGCGGCCGAGCAGCAACACCTGCGGCAACCCAACCAGCGTGCTGCGACCGATGACGACCGCGCGCTTGCCAGCGGTCGCGACGCCATAGCGCTCCATCAACCGGATCACACCAAGCGGCGTGCACGGCACGTGCCCGGGCAGGCCGCGAACCAAGCGACCCATCGATCGTTCGGTCAGGCCGTCGACGTCTTTCTCGGGCGTCAGTAATGCCAGCACCGGTTCGGGGTCGAGCCCGTCGGGCAGTGGAAGCTGGCACAAGATGCCGTGCACCCCGGGGTCGGCAACTAAGGCACCGACTGCATCTTCGACCTGCGATTGGCTGGCATCGCCGGGCAAGCCGACGTGCCGCGATGTCATACCGGCTTCGGCAGCCTTCTTCTGCTTGCTGGCCACATACAGCTGGCTTGGTCGATCGTCGCCAACAAGCACCGTCGCCAAACACACCGGTGGTGAACCGGCAGCGTCGATGGTGCGACGCAACGCCGCGACCGTCTCGTCGCGCAAGCGGTTGCCGTCCATCAAGATGGCGCCGCCCGGCGTGCGCTCGAAGTCGCCGACAGGACTGATACTCACGCCGTGACCTTCATGACAGGCCGATGATCTCGCCGTGCTCATCGAAGTCGATGATGCTGGCGGCCGGTGCCGAGCCGAGGCCTGGCATGGTCGTCATGTCGCCGCAGATCGGATACACGAAGCCGGCGCCAACGCTGGCTCGTGCCTCGCGCACGTTCAGCGTGTGACCGGTCGGCGCGCCTTTCAACGTCGGGTCGCCGCTGATTGAGAGGTGAGTCTTGGCGATGCATACCGGCAGGTTGCCGAAGCCATTCTTCTCGTAGCGGTCCAGCTGCGTGTTGGCGAGTGCCGAGTAGGTGACGTTTGCTGCGCCGTAGATCTTGGTGGCGACCGCCTCGATCTTCTGCTTCAGCGTGTCGCTGTCCTTGTAGAGGAACTTGAACGTGCTCGGCTCGTCACAAGCTTCAACGACCGCACGGGCGAGGTCGGTTGCACCCTTGCCGCCCTCGCTGAAGTGCGTGCACACCGCGACGCGAGCACCGACCGATTCGGCGATCTCGCGAATGGCATCGTGCTCGGAAGCGAAGTCGCCGGGGAAGGCGTTGATCGCAACAACTGGGGAGACACCGTGAACCTTCACGTTCTCGATCTGCTTGATCAGGTTCGCCGCGCCCGCACGCACGTCGTCGGGATTCTCGGCAAGCAAGGCAGGAGGCAACGGCTTACCCGCAACGATCTTGAACTTACCGCTGTGCGCCTTCAGTGCGCGCACTGTTGCGACGAGCACGGCAGCGTCGGGCACCATGCCCGATGCGCGGCACTTGATGTTGAAGAAGCGCTCGCCACCCATGTCGGCACCGAAGCCAGCTTCGGTGATGAGGTAGTCGCCGCTGTGCATACCAATCAGGTCGCCAACGATCGAGCTGTTGCCGTGCGCGATGTTGCCGAATGGTCCGGCGTGCACAATGACCGGTGTCTGCTCGAGTGTTTGCAGCAGGTTCGGCTTGATCGCCTCGCGCATGATGACGGCCATCGAGCCGGCACCCTTCAGTTGCTCCGCGGTGACCGGTGTGCCGTCCTTCGTGTAGCCGACGACGATGCGGGCGAAACGCGCGCGCATGTCGGCGACGGACGTGGACAACGCAAGGATGGCCATCACTTCGGAAGCGGCAGTGATGTCGAAACCGGTCTGGCGCGTGACGCCATCCATCTTGCTGCCCAGGCCAACGATGATGTTGCGCAGCGAGCGATCGTTCACGTCGAGCACTCGACGCCAGGTGATGTTGTGCATGTCGAGTTCAAGCTCGTTGCCCTGATGCAAATGGTTGTCGACCATCGCCGACAGCAGGTTGTGCGCAGCGGTGACGGCGTGGAAGTCGCCGGTGAGATGCAGGTTGAGCAACTCCATCGGGATCACCTGGCTGTATCCGCCACCCGCGGCGCCACCCTTGATACCGAAGGTCGGCCCCATGCTGGGCTGGCGCAAGCTGATCACCGCGTTCTTACCGATGTGCTGCATCGCCTGGCCGAGGCCGACAGTGGTAGTGGTCTTGCCCTCGCCAAGCGGCGTCGGAGTGATTGCGGTGACGACGACGTACTTCGCCTTCGGCCGATCCTTCAGCTCGTCGATCGCCTCCAACCGGATCTTGGCGAGTTCGTCGCCGTGTTGCTCGAGCAGGTGCGGGCCGATGCCCATCTTGGCTGCGATTTCAGTGAGTGGAGCGAGCTTGCCTGCGCGGGCGATTTCGAGATCGGATGGGAAGGCCACGGTTACCTCTATCTCAGTAGGACTTAAACGAACTGTACCACTGGGAATCCACCATACGGAACGGGCCCACCATATGGAACACGCATGGCAACTAACCTCGGGCCATGAAGTTCGGTCTGTTCGCAATGAATTACGGCACTTGCGCCGATCCGGAAGCCGCAATTCGTGTCGCCCAGTACGCCGAGGCGGCCGGGTTCGAGTCGCTCTGGACTGGCGAACACATCGTGCTCCCGAGCCCGCTGATTGACGGATTCTCGATGCGTCCAACGCTGCCGTTTCTCGACACGATCGTGGCCCTTACCTTGATCGCCGCCAACACGACGACCATCAAGGTGGCGAGCGGGATCATCGAGTTGCCATTACATCATCCGGTTTTGTTGGCCAAGCAGTTGGCCAGCATCGATCAGATCTCGAGAGGTCGCCTGATGGTGGGTATCGGTGCCGGCTACCTAGAACCGGAGTTCTCGGCGATGGGTGTCGAGCTGTCCGAGCGCGGTGGCCGAATGGATGAACACCTCGACGCGATGCGCGCGTTGTGGTCGATGCCTGATCCTGAGTTCCACGGAAGGCACGTAGCGTTCTCCGGTGTTGACGCCTACCCGCGCACGGTGAGTCCCTCTGGTCCGCCCATCATTGTCGGTGGCATCAAAAAGCCGGCGCGCCGCCGCGCGATTGAAAAGGCCAACGGGTGGTACTTGTTCGCAACTGACCAGGACTTGGCTCGGGAAGCGGTGAACACGATTCGGGCCGAGACCGAGCAATACCAGCGACCTGCAGCGCTCGGCAAGCTCGAGTTGACGATGACGCCGGTTGGTCCGTTCACCGAGGCCGTGGTGGAGAGCTACCGAGAGCTTGGCGTCGAACGACTCGTCGTGCTGCCCCGACCGGACGCACCGCGAGATCAGCGCCACGAGCCCGTCCCGATCGACGAGATCCTGCGCGCCATTGATGCCGTCGCTGAAATTGTTGACGGCAACTGACAGTCATACGAACTAAGGTGCTGCAAAACTTCTATAAGGAGGGCTCATGCCTGGGAAGACACCACAAAAGGCCGGCGCCAAAAAGGTCGGCAAGTCGTTGAAGGAAAAGAGAGCAGTCAAGCAGGCCAAGAAGGCTGGCAAGACGGGTCTCTGACGCATTGATCCCCTTTGAAGGATCAAAGGTCTTTACATAGCCTCAGCGCGTCGTAGATAGCTGCGTGGATGTTGCGGCCGGCGACCGCGTCGCCGATGCGGAACAACTGAAACGCACCAGCTTCGTTTGTCCGCACTCCTTGCGGCGCGCCTGCGATGAAGGCAGCGTGATCGACCTCGCCCAGATTCGATGAGCACGGTACGAGCGCATGGTACAGCTCGTCGTTGGCGAGCACACCGTGATCGCCGACGATCGCGTCGACGGTGCGCTCGTGACGAACCGATGAGTGATCGCTTCCGAGTTCTACTCGAAGCTTGCTGCCGTTGCTCGCGGGATCTTTGCGAATCGACATCACGCGCTGGTTGAGCGTGACGCGGGTGTCGGTCTCGTTGAGCGCTCGCGCATACGGCACCATGTTCAAGCCGCCGACGTCGACGCCCACAGTTCGCTCCGGTGTGACGACTTCGACTCGTGCGCCGCTGCGAGCGAGGATCTCGGCAGTCGTCATCGCAGAGTGAGTGCCGTCGTCGTCGTACAAGATCACGTCGCCTGTCGGGCTTGCGTCGCCACCGACGACATCCCATGCGCTGATCATCAACTCGCCGCCCGCCTCGACCTCCGGGTTCTGCGGCAGTCCGCCCGTAGCGACGATCACAACATCGGGTTGCAACGCGGCAACGGCGTCCGCGTCGGCGAACGTGTCGTAACGGATGTCGACACCAAGGCGCGCAAGCTCGGACACTCGCCAGTCGACGATTCCCATCAGATCGCGCCGGCGTGGATTACGTGCCGCCAACCGCAGTTGTCCGCCGGCCCACGGCATCGCCTCCAGCAGCGTCACAGTGTGGCCGCGCTCGGCGCTGACTCGCGCGGCTTCCAGCCCGCCAGGCCCGGCGCCGATGACAACGACTCGGCGAGCGACTTCCGCCTTCGGAATCACGTGTGGCATCGATAGCTCGCGGCCAGTTGCAGCGTTGTGGATGCACAGCGCCTCGCCAGCCATGTAGATGCGATCGAGGCAATACGTCGCACCGACACACGGACGGATCGTTGATTCCTGGCCAAGCTGAATCTTGCGCACGAGGTATGGGTCGGCGAGGTGCGCGCGAGTCATGCCGATCATGTCGACCTTGCCTTCACGGATCGCGTGTCGCGCGGTCGCGACGTCGTCGATCTTCGACGCGTGGAACACAGCGACGCCGGTCTGGTCGCGCACGCTGCCAGCGAAGTCGAGGTGTGGGGCTGACGGCATGCCGTGAATGGGGATCACGTCGCTGAGCACGGCGTCGGTAACGATGCTGCCCCGAATGACGTTGACAAAGTCGATCAGCAAATCGCCGGTCAACCGTTCAAGAATGCGTAGCCCGGTCGGCGCGTCGATTCCGTCCTCACGCGTCTCATCGACTGCCATCCGTATGCCGAGCAAGAAATCGTCGCCTACTCGCTCGCGGATCGCCCGCAGAACCTCCAACGGAAAACGCAGGCGGTTTTCGAAGCTTCCGCCGTACTCGTCGGTGCGGTGATTGGTCGCTGGCGACCAGAACTGATCGAACAAGTGCCCGTACGCTTCGACCTCGACACCATCCATGCCGCCGGCCTTCATGCGTTCGGCGGCGTCGGCGTAGTGGCCGACGATGCGGCGAATGTCCCAAGGCTCGGCTTCCTTCGGGTGCGCGCGGTGCGCGGGCTCGCGCAAACGTGAAGGAGCAACAACCGGCAGCCAGTCGTCCTGCCCCCAACCGGTGCGACGACCAAGGTGGCTGATCTGAATCATCGCCGCGCAATCGTGTGAGTGGATCTCGTCAGTCATCCGACGAATCCACGGCACGATCGCATCGTCGTACGCGTGCAGGTTGCCGAACGCAGGTGGACTGTCGGGGCTGACGACCGTGGTGCCGGCCGTCATCGTGAGTGCCAGTCCACCCTTGGCCTTCTCGACGTGATACGCCCGATAGCGATCCTTGGGCATGCCGTCTTCGCTGTATGCCGGTTCGTGCGAAGTGCTCATCACGCGGTTCTTCAGGCGCAGGTGCTTGAGCTGGAATGGCTGCAGCAGCGGATCGTCGCTCATCCGATTAGTACCACTGATCAGTCATCTCCGCTTTGCGTCGGTTCATGAAGTCGAGCAGTGCCTCGTCGATGGCTGCGTCGATCGGTGGCATTTCGTAACTTGCCAATGTGTCGCGCACAAGCACTGCCGCACGTTGCTCGCTCGTTGTCTCGCCGACATCGCGCCATTGTTCGAAGGGATTGCTGTCACTCAAGGGTGGTTCGTAGAACGCTGTCTCGTAGTGGCGCAACGTGTGCTGCGAGCCGAAGAAGTGCTTTCCCGGGCCGACCTCGTTAAA
>JBEBGL010000020.1:0-40004 GCA_040081465.1 Ilumatobacteraceae bacterium
TGCTCAGGCGGGCGCGCAAGGCGGCGCGCCAAGTGGCGCCGGAGGATCGTCCGTGGACCTGAGTCCGCGCGAAGTTGTCGCAACCGCACCACGAGGCCGTAAGAAGCCATGGTTCGCCTATGCCGTGCTGGCGCTTGTGCTCGTCGCGGGCGGAGTAGTTGTCGCGAAATTCCTCACATCGGCGCTCGACTACTACTGCAATGTCGACGAGATCGGTGAAAAGGATGGATGCGACGAAGGCCGCAACCTTCGCATTCAAGGCACGGTCGAGAAAGGCTCAGTCGAAACGGAAGGCTCGACCACCAACTTCGTCATTACGTTCAACGAAGTGTCGATGCCGGTGGAACTAGGTAGCGAGCCCACAGGCCTGTTCCAGGAGTGCATACCAGTGGTGGTGACAGGCAAGGTTCTGCGTGCCGAAGACGGATCGCGTTACTTCGCTGGTGACGAGGTGATCGTCAAGCACGACAGTCAGTACGACGCCGAGAACGAGGATCGCCTCGACGATGCGAACGCGGAGGCGGCGGCGTGCTCGCGGAAGGGCTGAACGGAGTACTGGGACATTCGGCGCTGATCGTCGGCTTCGCCGCATCACTGTTTGGGGCGATGGCCTTGGTGTCGGCCACATTGTTGAAAAATCCGCGGTTGGTTCGCACCGTGCAGTCCTATGGCACGCTCGCCTTGATCAGCGCGGTCGTCGCAGTCATTGTGATGGAGCGGGCGCTTATCACGCGCGACTGGTCGCTGGCTTACGTGCAGAAGGTTGGCAGCAGCGACACGCCGGCTCTTTACAACGTCACCGCATTGTGGAGCGCGCTGGAGGGAAGCATTCTGTTGTGGCTGCTTCTGCTGGCGGTGTACTCGTTCATCATCATGCGTCGCTATCGCAAGCGGATGAACGATCCATTAGTTGCGTGGGCGTTGGTTGTGATGTTCCTCGTGTCTGCGTTCTTCTTCTTTCTCGCGCTTGGCCCGACCGATGCGTTCCTTGCCGCTGGCCCGCCGGATTTCCAAAGCTGCTGCAGGGGTCCGAACCCATTGCTGCAAAATCATGTGCTCGTTCTGTTCCACCCGCCGATTCTGTATCTCGGCTTCGTTGGCTTCACGGTGCCGTTCGCTTTCGCGATCGCCGCGTTGGTGACGGGCCGAGTGGGCGAGGGATGGTTGGTTGAGACCCGCCGTTGGGCGCTCTTCGCCTGGGGATTCTTGACGCTCGGCATCTTGCTTGGTGGCTGGTGGAGCTACGAGGTGCTCGGCTGGGGCGGTGTGTGGGGATGGGATCCCGTCGAGAACGCAAGCCTGCTGCCGTGGCTGACGGGCACCGCCTACATCCACTCGGTAATGGTGCAAGAGCGACGCGGCATGCTGCGCGTGTGGAACCTCAGCCTGCTCGTGGCGACATTCTCGCTGACCATTCTCGGCACATTCCTTACGCGTAGCGGCGTGATCAACAGTGTGCATGCGTTCAGTGACGGCGAGATCGGCCCGTATCTTCTCGGCGCGTTCGGAGTGATCGTCGCCGTGTCGCTCGGCCTGATCGCGTGGCGCGGCGACCAGTTGCGTTCGCCTGGTGCGATCGACTCGGCGGTTTCGCGTGAAGGCGCCTTCCTCGCGAACAACGCAATCTTTGCGCTGTTCGCGTTTGTTGTCTTGCTTGGCACAGTCTTCCCGCTGATTGTCGAGGCCAAGGACGATCGCAAGATCGCGGTGGGCTCACCCTTCTTCGACACGATGACTCGACCGATCGGCCTTGTGCTGTTGTTTCTGATGGCGATTGCGCCAGCGTTGCCGTGGCGCAAAGCGAGTGGCGAGTTGCTGCGTGATCGCTTGTTCTGGCCCGCGTGGTGCGGCGCTGGCGCACTCGCGCTGGCGGTGGTGCTTGGTGGCGATGGGTTCGCGCCGCTGCTCGCGTTCGGACTTGCTGGCTTCGCTGGTGGCGCGGCTCTCCGGCAACTGATTCTGGCGACCCGTCGTCAGGGTTTCCGCGGCCTGGTAGGGCGTACCAACGGGGGCATGGTTGTGCACCTCGGTGTCATCATGATTGCGGTCGCGCTGGCGGCTTCGAACAGCTATACGCGAGCGGGCGAGTTCACACTGTCCAAAGGTGAGACCGTGGAGTTCGCGGGTCATACGTTCAAGCTCGTCGACCTCACAGATTTCACCACGTCTCGATCGGTGGGCATTCGCGCGCAGGTCAGCATCGATGGCGGGCAGGCGTACGCACCTGCGATCAGCAAGTACACCGCGTTCGGAATGGACATCGCGACGCCGAGCGTGAAGAGCGGAATCGCGAACGACATTTACCTAACGCTCGAGGCCGGATCGCAACCGAGTACCGGAATCGCGAAACTCAAGATCTTTATCAAGCCGATGGTGCTGTGGATGTGGATCGGTGGCGGCCTGATCGCTTTCGGAACATTGCTTGCCGCGTTCCCTGGTCGCAATCGACGCAGACCGACTGATGCTGTTTCGGCTCCGATCGCTCTAGAAGGTGAGGTCGTCCATGCCTGATGCGATTTCACGTCGTCGTATCGCGCCCATCGTCGTGCTGGTTGTTGCCGCAGTGCTCGGCGGATTGTTCTGGGTTCTTGCAGGCAGCGAGGCCGAGAACGACAAGTCGGGTGTGATCGATAGCCACCTGCTTGGCAAGGCGGCACCATCTGTACGAAGCACCACGCTGGACGACGAGTCGTTCGATCTCGCCCGCCGCAAAGGCAGTTGGGTTGTGCTGAACTTCTTCAACTCGACATGTGACCCGTGTGTTGCCGAGCACCCCGAGTTAGTTCGGTTTGTCGAGCAGCAATCCGCACTTGGTGCGGGCGGTGCCGAGTTGTACACGATTCTTCAGTTCGGCGACCGGATTGACGACGTGCGCGACTTCTTTGATGACCGTGACGGCGACTGGCCAGTCGTCCGCGACGACGATGGTGGCATCAACGTTTCCTTCGGTGTCGCGCAAGTACCCGAAACCTTCATCATCGATCCGGACGGTGTCGTGCGATTGCGTTGGGCAGGCCCGCTCGATGCTGCGACGCTCACTCAGTTGCTTCAAGAACAGCAGAACGCCTACGGGTTGACGTGAAGGATCTGAAGCGCTGGCCGGGCTGGGTGCTATTGGCGTTCGTCGTCGCTGGCCTGTTGGCGTTCGGCACGACGCGCGATGCGGGGGCGCGCACGCCGGAGGAGCGCGTCGAAGACATCAGCAAGCAACTTGCCTGCCCGATTTGTGACGGCGAGACGGTGTACGAGTCGCGCAATACGCAGTCGGCCTCGATTCGCACCGAGATCAAGGCCCAGGTCGCCGCCGGTGCAACCGACGACGAGATCATTGCGTACATCGTGCTTCGGTTTGGGGCTAAGACTCAGTCGCTTCCGAAGGCAACCGGCTTCGAGTCTTTGGTGTGGGTGCTGCCTTCGGTGGGCTTGGTTTGCGCGTCGGTAGGACTGTTCTTCGCGTTTCGCAAATGGCGACTAGCAGCAGATGCCATACCGAGTGAGGACGATCGTGCCTTGGTGGAAGCTGCTCTGTCGGAGTCCACATGAGTCTGGAAGAACTGCATGAACAGCGGCGGTTTCTCCTCGACAGCATTCGCGACCTTGAGCGCGAGCACGAGGTTGGCGACATCACTGCCGCCGACTTTCAGGTATTGCGCGATGGCTACATCGCGCGCGCTGCAACGGTGATGCGCGAGATCGATGGCCAATCGTCGAAGCCAACGCCGCGACCGCGAAAGTGGGCTCGGCGGCTTGTGATCGTCGCGGCGACGCTCGCGGTAGCAGTCGCCCTTGGGCTATTTGTGGCTCAGTCCGCTGGTCAGCGGTTACCCGGGCAAAGCCTCACCGGCGGCCAGCCCGCTGACGAAGTCGCGGTACAGCTGGCCGAGGGTCGCCGCCTGCTGCACCTCGAGGAGTATGCGGATTCACGTGCGGTGTACGAGCGCGTGCAGGAATCGGAGCCAGGCAACGTCGAGGCGACCACCTATCTCGCGTGGCTTGCCGTGCTGATTGCTGACGAAGCGGGAGATGTCGTTGGCGTGCAGGAAGGCGTGCAACTGCTCGCCGAGGCAACCACACTCGACGAGACCTATGCCGACCCGCACTGTTTGCTGGCGATTGCGCTTTACAACTTCACGGGTGACAGCGATTCGGATCTTGTGCAACGTGAGGCCGACACGTGCCTTGCACTCGATCCGCCTGCCGACATGTTGCCGTTGATCGACGAGATCAGCGCTGCCGACGACTGACTACTGGATAATGGTGGCAGGGTCGCAGTTGGCGCCGCACACCACGATCACGATTCGTTCATCGGGTTCCGGAACGTACGCACCGCTGTGTAGTGCGGCGAACGCGGTTGCACCGCCGGGCTCGACGATCAGGCGGAGGCGATCCCACAGCAATCGTTGCGCGGCGCGAATCGCATCATCCTCGACGACGACTGAGTGAGCCACGTACGGGCGAACGATGCTCCACGCAACCGAGCCGATTCGCTTCGCACCGAGTGAGTCGCTCGCCAATCCGGCGACGGTGACGTCGACAGGTTCGTCGGCCAAGCGCGCTGCGTGCAGGCACTGGCTGGTGATTGGCTCGACGCTGACGACTCGCTTGCGGCCTTCAAACCATGCCGCTTGCCCAGCCGTGAAGCCGCCGCCGCCGGTGGCGACTAGCACGGTATCGAAACCATCACTGGCCATCTGCGACTCGAGCTCGTACGCCATCGTTCCCTGACCGGCAACCACGTCTGCGTGCTCGAATGGATGCACTGCCAGCGCACCAGTCTCGGCTTGTCGTGCAATCGCAACCGCGGCTGCGTCGTCGTACAGCCCGTCCACGACTTGAACAGTGGCGCCAAGCGAAGCGATGCGATCGCGTTTCATCGCTGGACTGCTTGAGGGCACGAAGATCTCGGCGGGTACACACAGCGAGCGAGCGACGAATGCGACGGCTGCACCGTGGTTGCCGCCGGAGGCAGCGATCAGTCCGGCCTCAGGAACCGGGCCTGCTGCCAACACTCGATTGAACGCGCCGCGAGGCTTGAAGCTGCCCACGTGCTGCATCAGTTCCAGCTTGAGCGTCAACTCATTGGCGAACGGCAAGTCAAAGTCGGGCGCCACGACCTGCATGACCGGCGTAACACGAACTCTGCCGGCGATGCGTGCGGCAGCGGCGCGAATATCATTAGGTGACACGGCAGGAGTCACGGCAACGTTCATCGGGCCGAGCCTAAAGGTGAACCGACTAACGTCGGCAGATATGACGGTGTCGTGGGGGAGAGAGGGATTGCCGCATCCAACTCCGCCGTCCGGCTATCAGCCGCCGCCTCGGCCGCCGACGCCGCAAGGCACCTCCGGCTTGGCCATCGCTTCGCTGATCTGCAGCCTCGTAGGACTTCCGTTCTGCGGTGTCCCGGCCATTCTGGGAATCATCTTCGGCGCTGTCGCCTTATCGAATATCAACGCCAACCCGCGCCCCGGTCGCGGCTTGGCGATCGCCGGAATCATCGTCGGTGTGGTCGCAGTTGTTTTGTGGATTCTCTTGTGGATTCTCGCGGTGAGGTTTGGCGAGAGTTGCATCTCGATCGGCAGCACCGGCTGCTAGTCGCGCTCCGGCGGTGGTGATGCGGTTGCTTCGCTGATGCTGCCGTCGGCGCTGCGCTGCAGTTGCCACACGCTCGCCTTACGCCAATCCGGTTCGCCGACAATCTCGCAACCGCGCCGTACTAGGGCGTCGATCGTCTCGGGGATCACGTCGCCGTGACTACACAACACACTTCCGTCCGGCAGAGTCGCTAGCAACTCCAGAGCGCCCTCGAAGCCAGCGCCCTCGGCGAGGCGATCGTCAACGACAGTCGCTACACCGAGCCGACTGGCCAAAGGTTCCAACGTCTGCACGCAGCGAACAGAAGGACTGCTGACCAACGAACCCGTTGCAAGTGGCGCGACACGTTCCGCGATCGCAATTGATTGGCGGCGACCCTTGCCGGTGAGCGGCCGCGTCGAATCGTCGCCATCCCACTCGGATCGGTTGCCCGCCTTGGCGTGACGAACGAGAAACAACATCGCAGCTGCGCGCTGTCAGGCCTCGCCGATTGCCTTCATGTGACGAGCCGAAAGCTGACGCACGAACATGATGAACACGACTGCGGCTGCAGCAGCGAGCACGCCGCTGAGCGAAAGCACTGCGATCTGATCTGAAATGTCCTTGGCTAGATCGGATGCTTTGTTCGAAGTCCGGATTCCACCAAACTGACGCACACCGCCGGCGATTCCGGCAGCGATGCCGCCCAGCGAAAGTACGAGATAGACCGTAAGCAACGGCGTCACAAGTCGTTGCTTCCACGACGGATCGCCAGGCGTTGTCTCTGGGTCGCTTGCCTTCCACAACTCGCGCCACATGAAGTAGTTGAGGATGCCGAGAGTGCAGCCACCAAGAATGTTCACGGCGATTGTTGCGCCGGGTGAGAAGGATTGCGGCTGGCGATTCAGCACCTGATGGTTCTTCGCCAAACGGAATGTCCAGATGATCATGATGACGATCTGGGCGATGCCTGCGATTGAGGCAAGGATTCCGATGAGTAGGAAGACGGCGATCTTGTCGTCGAACTGTGCAGCGGTCAGGTTCTCTTCGATGAAGTCACGAGCCGCGTCCTTAAGGGTGAGTTGCACGAGGATCAGCGCGACTTGCACCACGAGACCGATCGCCAACAGCGCGACGAGCCACTTGGCCAGTCCAGCCGTCCGACGGAAGTGGCCGCCGGCTGCCCCTGTACCGCCGTACGCGACGTAGCCCGGGGGAGGGGTGAGATTCAGTGGTGGAGGGGGAGGAAGCTCGCTCATGCTGCAACCCTATGCGCGTGGCGCGCACCGGCGAAGAACGGCAAACTGGCGGCATGGGATTTTTCGACCGCAACCGTGAAGAACTGGCTGCAAAAGGCATCGCCCCAGAGCGCCTGCCACCCGGCCAGTACGCCACCGATCGTTTCCCTGTGCTGCATGTCGGCGACGTTCCCGAGTACGGGCAGGGCGAGTGGACTCTCACCGTCAACGGGCTTGTCGACGCGCCGTTCACGATTGGTCTCGACGAGTTGAAGGCAATGCCATCGGTCACCTTGACTTTCGATATCCACTGCGTCACTAAGTGGAGCAAGTTCGATACGTCGTGGACTGGTGTGCCAGTGCGCGATCTGTTCGCTCGCGCGGGCGTACAGAAGCGCGCGAAGTACGTGATGGAACACGCCGAGTTTGGTTACACCACAAACCTTCCGCTTGCCGACATCACCACCGACCAAGCGATCGTTGCGTATGCGTTCGAAGGTGAAGATATCGAGGCGATCCACGGTGGCCCTGTGCGCATCGTGTTGCCGCATCTGTACTTCTGGAAGAGCGCGAAATGGGTGCGCTCACTCGAGCTTTGCGACCAAGACCGACCGGGGTTCTGGGAACGCAACGGCTACCACATGTACGGCGACCCGTTCAAAGAGCAACGCCATACCAACGACTAGGAACTGAAGAACTCGTCGACGATGGTGAGAACTGCGTCGGCGTTCGCCTGTGCTTCGCCATCGCGGAGTGATGCACCGAACTCGACCAACATCGAGGCGCCGTTCGGAGCGAGCACTGTACTGACCCAACTGCCGGCCGTCCCCGTGTAAGTCCCGCCGGTGATTTGGACCAGGGGCAGGTCGACAAGTTCGGCGTAGCGCTTGCGAATTTCGCCCGGGCGCCCGGACGTCGGGCTGATCCGGAAGTAGTCCTGGTGATACCAAATCACGAAGTCGGGCACAATCAATCGTGCCAGTGCCATCGTTGCGATTACCTCTGGCTCGGACCCGGCTGACGCGCCCGAGTACTCCCAGTAACCCTCTTCTCCGAGCGCCTGCCAGTTCTGTGGAAAGTTTCGGTTGAGGTCGACTCCGTTTGCGTTCTGTCGCACGTTCGCGGCGACACCGTCGGGGTTGACCATTGGCAGCAACCAGAGATCGACACCGTCGCCCAACTCCATCGATCGCAGCAGGTCCACCACTTGAAGGCCTGCTTGCTCGTTGCCGTGGATCACACCGACGACGAGGACTCGTGCTCCACCCGCTTGGCCACGTCGCTCGACTATCAATGGACGGCCGAGTACCGACCGACCAAATTCGACCTCCGTATCGAATGGGATCTCGTCGATCGTTTTGCCGCTGGTCGTGACCGCGCTCGGAACTTGCACAACAGTCGGCGCGGGCGTGGTCGGTGTTGTTGGCTCGGGAGTTGGCGCAGTTGGCTCAGTAGTCGGTACCGTCGGCACTGTGTCTACGCCGACGGTTGTTGGAAGTGCGGCGTTGGTCCGCGTCGATGTGGTCTCGCGGGCGATGACAAACACGATCGGAACCGCGACAAGAATGGCGGTCAGCGCTACGCCCACCAACATCGGCCGTAGCCGTCGCCGAACTACAGCGAATGAATCGTCGTCGGTGCTGAGCGCTGCTTCCGGTGCCTCAGCGATCTCGTCCGGCGCTACGAGCTCTGGCACGTGATGATCGATCGTTGCGGTGGCGGTGCCGTCCGTGAACGACGCGGTGTGCCCGGATCGCGTGGTGTCAACGCGCCACGTGCGACCCTCATGATCAGTGTGCGATAGTTGGTGCACTCGTCGGCGGGCTTCAGTGGCGGAAATTTCGCCGTCGGCGAAGGCGCGGCAAATCGACTGATAAAGGTCGTTCATCCGTATGAGGTGACGCTGCAGCTCTCGTATTGGCATTAGACCCAATCCTTATCGGTCCCACCGTACCGATGCGTGACGTTTGATACCCGTCGCTATGGGGAACCCAAACACGTATGAGCGCTGGGCACATCCCGGGCACCCATAAACGAACCGACATTGAGGGACTGCGCGCTGTCGCCGTGGCGTTGGTGGTGTTGTACCACTTGAAGATCTCGATGTTCAGTGGCGGCTATGTCGGTGTCGATGTTTTCTTCGTGGTGTCGGGCTTCCTCATCACCCAGATTCTGATCGACGAGATCGACACGTCGGGCAAGATCCATCTCCGCGACTTTTGGGCCAGGCGGCTGCGTCGCATCATGCCGATGGCGAGTCTCGTCGTCGTGCTTACTGTGATCGCTTCATACCTGTGGCTCGAGAAGGGTCGCGGCAACGGACTGATCCCAGTGGCGCTTGGTTCCCTCGGGTTCTGCGCCAACATCGTGCTGTGGGCAACAACGGGCGACTATCTGTCCGGTGTCGCGCTGCCTTCGCCGCTGCGCCATTACTGGTCGCTGGGCGTGGAGGAGCAGTTCTACCTCGTGTGGCCGATCCTGCTCGTCGTCATCGCGCGCCTTGCTCGAACGCGATGGCGCTTCTGGACGGTGCTGACATGCGCAGCGTTGTTCGTGTGGTCGTTGTCCGAGTCGATAAGGATCACGCCTGGTGATGCCGGCGCGGGGTACTACCTTCCGCAGGCGAGGGCCTGGGAGATACTCGGAGGGGCACTGCTCGCAATCCTCGCGACGAGGGTGCAGCGACTGCCCAAGCGGCTGAGCGCAATCGTCGGCTGGGCAGGGCTCGGCACGTTGTTGTATGCGGCGATCACGTTCGATGACCAGACAATCTTCCCTGGCAGCATGGCGCTCGTACCCGTGCTCGGCACTGTCGGTGTTCTGGTCGCGGCCGAGGTTGAGGGTGGGCCAGTCCGCATTCTGAAGTTGGCGCCATTGCAGAAGATCGGGCTATGGAGCTTTTCGCTGTACCTGTGGCACTGGCCGGTGCTCGTGATCGCCGAGGCTCAGTACGGCGAGCTGTCGAACAGCGGAAAGCTTTTCGCGGTTGCCATTTGCCTCCTGCTCGCGGCGGCCAGTCATGTGGTGATCGAACACCCGATTCAGTGGAACAAGTTCCTGACCGAGCGACCCCAACGGACTTTCGTCGCCGGGTTTTCGGTTCTCGCGTTGTTGCTTGGCGTTGGCACATTGATGATGGCGCTTCGTCCGCCGGTCGATAACACTCCCGCGTTCGCCGAGCCAGCGGGTTCAGGCGACGTGCAAGACAGTGTCGCGGCGGCGGACGGCACGAAGGCTCTTCCGTCCGATGTCGGCACTGGTGCCGGTTCCACGACTGTCGTGCCAGTCGCGACACCGCCGCCGCTGACTCCCGTCAATGCATTCTTAGTTGGCGACTCGGTGTTGGCACCGCTGCGATGGTTCGAGCAGGGCGCGCTCTCGCTGCAAGGTTTCACGTACACGCTCGACGCCGAGTCATGCCGACGGCTTGCCCGCCAGAGTTGTGAGGGCCGCGAAGACCGCATTCCAGAAAGTGCCACCGCGGTGCTGCAGAATTTCGTAGCGCCAGTCGACGTCATCGTGCTCGTTGGTGGCTATCACGCAAGCGTCGACAGCATCCGCGATGAGCTTCAGCAGTTCGTGGAAGTCGCGAAAACCAAGCAGGCAAAGTTGGTGATCTTTACGTTCATGGAATCGCTGGCTTTCCCAGCTCCGGGCAGCGATGGAACGAGGTCGGTGTATTCCGACTTCAACGAAATTCTCCGGACAATGGCCGCCGAGGGTGCGTTGGGCGATGCAACGATTGCCGACTGGAACCTATTCGCGTCTGGCCAGCCGGCGTGGTTCCGTTCCGACGGTATGCACACCAACATCACTGGGACGCTGGCGTTCGGGTGGTTCATTTCGGCAACGTTGGCCGCGCTGTTCAACAACCCCTGCCCAGTTGACGGCGTGTACCCGTGCGTCGTCCCCGACGTTGCCGACCCTGCCGTTGATTGGCTGACCATGTACAACGTCGCGTACACAGACACGCATTGCTACGAGGACGGGCCAAACCGTGAACGGGTCTGTACGGGCGACCGCCAGATGTAAGTGCGCATCGGTGCGATACTGGTTGGACTATGCCTGACATTGAACGCACTGACGCCGAGTGGCGCCAGATCCTGACACCCGAGCAATACGCGGTACTGCGTCAGGCGGGCACCGAGCGCGCCTGGACCGGTAAGTATGTCGATGAACATGCAGATGGCACGTACCACTGCGCAGCTTGCGACGCGGAGCTGTTCGATGCCGATACCAAGTTCGACTCTGGCTCTGGTTGGCCAAGCTTCTATGCATCTAAGGGAGCCGACACCGTCGAGTTGGTGACCGACACGACCCACGGCATGGTGCGCACCGAGGTGCGTTGCAACAGTTGTGGTTCGCACCTTGGCCATCTGTTCGACGATGGGCCTGCGCCGACGGGTCAGCGCTATTGCATGAACAGCGTGTCGCTGAATCTCCGCAGCGCGGACTAGTTGACCTTCAACGCTGAGCTGAAGATCTTCTTCGACTTCAGCTCGGTGGCAATGCGCGTAGCGATTGCTTGGAACGACTGCGCGAGTTCGCTAGTCGGGTTGGCGACGGTTATCGGATTGCCGGTGTCGCCACCCTCGCGAAGTTCTGGCACCAGTGGCAGTTGGCCGAGCAGTGGAACACCGAGGTCGTCGGCAAGCGCTTGGCCACCGCCGCTGCCGAAGATTTCGTAACGCTTGCCGTCGTCGCCGACGAAGTAACTCATGTTTTCGATGACACCCTTGACAGTGAGGTTGACTTTTGCCGCCATCGCTGCCGACAGCGCGGCCACCTTCTGTGCCGCGGGCTGCGGAGTTGTGACCACGTAAACCTCGCCGCGCGGAAGGTACTGACTGAGGCTGAGCGCGATGTCGCCGGTGCCTGGTGGCATGTCGATGAGGAGGAAGTCGGGGTTATCCCAGAACACGTCGGCGAGAAATTGCTCGAGCGCCTTGTGCAGCATCGGGCCGCGCCAGATAACGGCTTGACCCTCTGGTACGAAGTAACCGATCGAAATGCAACTCACACCGTGTGCCGATGGCGGCACGAGCATCTCGTCGATGACGACCGGGTCGCGATCGGTGCCCAACATGCGCGGGACCGAGTAGCCGTAGATGTCGGCATCGACGACGCCAACTTTGTAACCCTGGATGGCGAGCGCGACTGCGAGGTTGACGGTGACACTGCTCTTGCCAACGCCACCCTTGCCGCTGGAGATCAGCAACGGGCGTGTCTTGTTGCCCGGCTCGTTGAATGGAACTGCCTTGCCTTCCGCATGGCCGTGCGCCTGCGTGCCGTTGGCGGGGGCGTGACTGTGACCGTGCAGCTTCTCGCGCAGGTCGGCGCGCTCTTGATCGGTCATAACGGTGAAGTCGAGCGAGAAGCCGGTGACGCCAGGTACCTGCGTGACGGCGCCGCCGACTCGGTTCTGGATCTCATTGCGCAGCGGGCAGCCGGCGATGGTGAGCGCGATTTGAACGCCGACCTGGCCTTCCTTGCTGATCTTGATATCGCGCACCATGCCGAGGTCGACGATGCTGCGGTGCAGTTCCGGGTCTTGCACCGGCCGCAACGCTTCGATGATCTGATCGTTCGTAACCGTTGGCATCAGGTTCTCCGTGTACAGCGCGGGACGATCGAATTACCACTACGCGCATAGGTACAATATCGGCGTGTCCGCGAACTCGCCCTCAACGAGCTTGGCCTTCACGAGCACGGTGTCCGCGATCACCAATGCCTTCGGCGATCCGACCCGGCGCGGTATCTACCTATTCGCACGTGAGGCGACGACTGGCGTTACTGCAACGCAGGTCGCCGACCAGTTCGGCGTGCATCCGAACGTTGCGCGCCATCACCTCGACAAGCTTGCGGCCGGTGGGTACCTAGAAGTAGCCGTTGAGCGCGCTGAGGGCGCGGGAGCTGGTCGGCCAAGCAAGTACTACCGCGTTCCTGCCGACGCCAAACTCGACTCGATCACCGATGTGCCTGTGCGCAGCGACGATCTTGTTTTGTCGTTGCTAGGTCGTGCTCTCGCATTGCTGCCGCGCGCCGAGGCAGAGATGATGGCCGAGGAAGTTGGCCAGGAGTACGGCCGTGCGATGGCACACGGACTCACCGGCGACGACCTTGCCGCTGGTCATCGCAGCTTGCGATCCGCGATGCAAGCCGTTGCCGACGCGCTCTCCGCACACGGTTTCGCGGCTCATGCCGATCAGCGCAACAATCAATTGCGCATCGTTAGCAACCATTGCCCATTCGGCGATGTCGCCATCGAGCATCCGGTCATCTGTGCAGTCGACCGCGGAATGGTGAAGGGCATGCTGACGGCGCTGTACGGCGACACCGACGTTGCCACCATGCAATCGCTTCCGCAGGGCGACACGTTCTGCGCAACTTCTGTCTGAACTCCTGAACGCGCGTTACCGAGCGTCGCAGATCGTGAACCAGTAGTGCATCCGATCGATGTTGACGATGTGCGCGTCGACTGGCTCTGTGGCACCCGGCAGGGTTATCGAGACCGTGATTGCGTCCGTGACCTCGTAGCTGCGTCCATCGGGCAGCTCCCACTTCCACGCCGCCGTCTCGCCGACGGCTTGTAGCGCGATGTTGTAGTCCGATGTAACACGCAATGCGAGTTCGGTGGAGCACGCCTCGCCCGGAAACGCTTCGTACACAAGCGGATGCAGCCGACCGAGTGCGAACGTCAGGTCGCCGGTCGCGAAGCTATTCGACAGCTGCTGGAAGAAGTCCGACGGAGTTTCGGGACCTTGCGTCGAGGTCAACAGCCCGAGCACAGGCTGTGGAGCTTGTGCAACTTCGCCAGTCGAGTCACCGACCGTCACTGTGTATGCGAGATCAGGAGCTGCGCCTTCGTCGTAAGGAATCATGAACGTGACAGCGTTACCGCGCAGGATCGCGCGTGACTGTGAACCGTCACCTTCCGAAGAAGTAAGTGTCCACGAGTTTTCTTCGCGCAGCAACCGCACCCAATATTCCTCGACGCCGATTTCAACGAACGTGTCGACTGGAATCTCGTCGAGCCTTTGTGCGAACGAAACGGTGCCGCCTACGAATGCTGACGTCTCGACCGTTGCTTCGTCCTCCGCGCAAGCGGTGTAACCGAAGTGACCGGGACCGCACGGGAACAATGTCCCCGGACCGAACAGTCGGCTGGCTCCGTAAGGCGCGATCTGATCGGCAGTTGGTCCGGCAACGCCGAGCGGATTGATGAAGCCGGCGCCGAACGAAACGATTCGCGGATCGTTGTAAGCGGCGTTAAACGACCAGCGGTCGTGTGGACACGGCGCGAGGCTGAGTGCGGCGCTATTTGCGGAGAACCAAGTACACGAGGGATCAAGCGCCTTGCCGCCCAGCAATCCAAGTGTCGTTCCGGCGGCATTCAACGACATCTCGGTTGGCACCGTGATTCCGTCGGTGACAGGCAGCCCAGCTTCGATGGCGGCGTCACTGACGGAGTAGTCGTAACTGCCGATCAGTTGGCGCACGCTCGAACCTTGGTAGTAGACGTCGGCCCGGCAATTGCCGAAGCTGACCAGCGGATGCTTGACGGAGATGACACCAGTCGGCATCAGGGTTGTTCTGCCAGTGAGTGTGTTGCCTCCGCATTGGCTGATCGCTTCAAGGAATCCACCCGTATCGAAGACCGGGCCGATGACCTGTGCGCGATGGTCAGATTGCGACGGACCAGATTGACCGGTGGCCGCATCAGGTTCGGAACCGTTGTGTGTGATACCGACGATCGGGCTGAGTGCAATGAGTGGAACTGCGCCGAAATAGCAAGGCATGTAGTCCTCGCATGCATCCCAGAAATCCTCGGGATCGATCTCGCAAGGGTCGTCAACGCCGAAGTCGTCGAGTACTGCTTGCAGAATTTCGAGTCTGGCGCAGATCAGCGCTTCGTCGATCGGCTCGAGAGTCGTTGTTGATGCCCGAGTCGAGGTTGTCGCCTTCGAGTCTGACGTCGAGTTTGAATCGTCGCGCAACGTCATTACTAAAGAGGCTCCGATTAGCAGGACGAGCGCCGCGATGATGCCGATGAGACAACCGGGCTTCAACTTGTTGCCTTCGCCTTCGCCTTCGCCTTTGCCTTCGCCTTCGCCTTTGCCTTCGCCTTCAGCGGGCGGTGGCGGTGGCGGGGTAGTGGTGGTCGGGGGCGGCGTGGTCGCAGGTGGCGTGGCGGTTGTCGGCGTTGGAGTCGTGGCGGGCGTCGCGGGGGTGGTCGTCTCCGCAACCGCACCGATGGCGCGCTTGGTGAGGTGGATCTTGCCGTTCTTGATTTCCAGCCCGGAGAGTTCCTTGTCGTTCGACTTCAGTGAGTCGTTAAACGACTTCACCCAGTCGTTGACGGCTCCGTTGCCAGGCATGTTTCCCGCTTCGACCTGCAACTGGCCGCCCGACAACGACACCGGCAAAGTGATCGAGACGAATCCCCATCCGACGGTGACGCTGAGCGCGTTGGCACCGGTAGCGGTGGGAGTAATTGTGGGATCCACGCCGTCGGGTACGAGCTCCGGCTTCGGAAGCCACGTTGCATTCGCGGGGTCGAGGTCGACCTCCATGATCTTGCACGCGAGGAATTCCTTCAGCTCCTTCGGCGCTCCCTTCGGAAGCTTCGGCGGTTTGACTTTGTCACCCATGCTCGACCTCCCGTGTCAAAGGAATCGTAGATGCCGGTTCAGGTCATCCATTTGTGAACCATCGCCAGGACGGCGATGACCACGAACGCGGTGTCGAGGAGGCCAAGCGGCACGATCCGTTTCAGCACGCGATCGGCCGTGGCGGTGTCGCCAGACTCGAGTGCCGCGAGACGACGCTTCGACAACGGTGCGAATACCGCAACACCCATGACGCCGCCGATCACGATGACGGCGATGCCGACCCAGATGAAGCCAGAGCTCCACGGCCATTCTCCGTCGAGCACGAGCAGCACCCCGGTGATGCCGATCAGCGCACCAGCGACGGGGTAGTAACGCTCGCCCAGCCACATCGTCTGGCGCGTCCACGCGCTTGCCGACTCTGTCGAGTCACGAGCGAACCGTGGGCTGAGGAGCAGCTGCAAGAAGTTTGCCCCGAGCCATCCGCCGACCGCGGCGATATGTAGGGCGAGCAGCAATGTGCGCGTAGTCATGCGACGCATTCTTGCACGCTGCAGGACTACGACCTTTCTACTCGCGGAGTTGGGCGTATTCGATGACGCGCAACATGATGTCGTCGCTCTGCGCGGTGGCCTTCGCCATGCTGCCGCAGTCGAACGGGGGCTGCGGGTCGTACTCGATCATTAACTGAGCGGCTTCGGCGGCGGTGCGGTCGACGAGCAGCTCGACGAGCCGCAACGCCATGTCGATTCCGCTCGAAACTCCGGCGGCGGTGATGATGCGCTGGTCGAGGTGCTCAACGACTCGCTGTGCAGTCGGGATCGCGCCGTGCACTTCCAGCTCTGGATAGCACGCCCAATGCGTGGTTGCGGTCAGACCCTTCAAGATGCCGGCCGCGCCGAGCACCAGCGAGCCTGTGCACACCGAGGTCGTGAAAGTCGTGGTGCGGTGGACATTGCGTACCCAATCGACGACCTTTTCGTCCTTTTGTAGGGGACGAGTTCCGACGCCACCAGGAAACACCAGCACATCGGGTTTGGGGAAATCGTCGAACGTCGCGTCGACCGTGATGCCTAGAAAGCCGTTCTCGCTGCGCATCTCGCCACGCTTGTGACCGATGAACGTGACATCGATCGAGGGGATGCGCTGTAACACCTCGTACGGCCCGACACCGTCGAGCGCGGTGAACTTTGGAAACACTGGAATGACGACCTGCACGTTGCTCACGGTGTTGCTCCTTCTCCTGTTGAACTAAATGAAACGGTCATTGCTACGACACCGCGCGAAAGCGGCGGCGATACGAGTCGGGCGCGACACTGAGACGCCGATGGAACGAGCGGCGCATGGTCTCCGCGGTCCCGAACCCACAGCGAGTCGCGATCGTGTCGAGCGTGTCAGTCGTGTTCTCGAGTTCGCGGCGAGCCGCCTCCAGTCGCACGCGCTCGACGTAGCGGCCAGGTGATTCTCCGACTTCGTCGGTGAAGACGCGACTGAAATGGCGCACGCTCATCGCCGCGGCCTTGGCCAGCGCCGGCATCCGATGATCCCGCTCTGGCGCTGCTTCGACAAGTGCCTGCACAGCGCGCACCGTCGAACGCTCAGCGCGCGGCGCCCACACAGGCGCGGCGAACTGAGTTTGCCCTCCCGGTCGGTGCAGGAACATCACAAGCCAGCGTGCAACTGTCTGCGCGATCTCCGTGCCGTGGTCCGTCTCGACCAGCGCCAGCGCGAGATCGATTCCGGCTGTCACACCTGCGCTCGTCCACACGTTGCCGTCGCGCAGATAGATCGGGTCGGCGTCGACAGTTAGCGCCGGGTAGTCGTCTTGAAGTCGTTCAGCGCGTGCCCAGTGTGTGGTGACGGTGCGACCATCGAGCAACCCAGCCTCTGCGGCGAGAAATGCGCCTGTGCAAACAGTGGCGATGCGTCGGCAGCGTGGCGCGGTCGCGGCGATCCACTTGATGAGCGACTTGTCCTTGCACGCATCGAACACGCCGCTGCCACCGGGAAGAACGAGCGTGTCGATCGCCCCGCGCGGCAGGAGCGCAGTCGCCAGCCCGAGACCGCTCTCGGATATCACCAACGCTCCGTTCTTGGCGACATTGGACACCAGCGAGACGGTGTACGCCGGGGACGTACGCGAGGTTGGTCGTGCGAGAGCTTGCGATGCGCCAGCAAACACCTCGAACGGACCGACCACATCGAGCGACTGCATTCCTGCAAACGCCACGATCACGATGTTTCGCTTCACCGCGCAATCCTGACGTTGCCGACCTGATGGCGTCAATGACACAGTTCCCACTATTTCGGCCACCAGGCTCCATCGCCGATGTCACAGCTACGATGGGGACGCTTTCCGGCCCTGAAAGGACCACTGTGGACGTACGCATCGGCGTCACCCAAACCCCCCGCGAGATCACGATCGACCTCGCCGACGACGTTGATCGGGCCGCACTTAAGGCCAAGGTCGAAGACGCGCTTACCGGCGCCGTCCAAGTCCTCTGGCTGACCGACAAGAAGGGTCGCGACATTGCAGTGTCCGCCGCCAAGATCGCATTCGTCGAGCTTGGCGCGTCCGAGGGCGAGCGCCGCATCGGCTTCGGCGGCTGACAGCACGACCATGAAGGGCATCATCCTCGCCGGCGGCACAGGCAGTCGTCTGTGGCCGATCACGCACGGAGTCAGCAAGCAACTGCTGCCCGTGTACGACAAGCCGATGATCTACTTCCCGTTGACCACGCTGATGCTGGCAGGGATTCGCGACGTGCTCGTCATCACGACCCCTCACGAGCAGAAGAGCTTTCGCGAATTGCTCGGCGATGGCAGCCAGTGGGGCATCAAGCTGAGCTACGCCGCGCAGGAAACTCCGAACGGCCTAGCGCAGGCATTTGTAATCGGTGCCGACTTCGTGGGCGATGGCCCGTCGGCTCTCGTGCTCGGCGACAACATCTTCTTCGGCCATGGGCTCGTCGAGCAATTGCAGTCGGCGCGCGAACGAACCGTCGGCGCAACTGTGTTTGGCTACCGCGTTAGCGATCCTCAGCGATACGGCGTTGCCGAGGTCGACGGTGACGGCAAGGTGCTGAGCATCGAGGAGAAGCCGGAACACCCGCGGAGCAACTATGCGGTAACCGGTCTCTACTTCTACGACGGCCAGGTCGTCGACATTGCCGCGAAGCTAAAGCCGTCAGCGCGCGGCGAGTACGAGATAACCGATGTCAACGCCGAGTATCTGCGGCGTGGTCAACTCAACATGGAACTGCTCGGCCGCGGCTATGCATGGCTCGACACGGGCACGTACGACTCGTTGCTCGAGGCATCCCACTTCGTCGCGACGCTCGAGAAGCGCCAGGGCCTGCAGGTCGCGTCTCCGGATGAGATTGCGTTCACCGCCGGATGGATAGACGCCGACCAACTCATCGCCAATGCAACTCCGATGGCTCGGAACCCTTACGGCGAGTACCTATTGCGCCTCGCCGCTACCGGGCGTGACACACTCAATGGCTGATGGCAACCTTCGGCGAGCTCACTCGGCAGCACACGCAACTCACCGCTGACGAGATCGATCACCTGCAAAGGCTGATCGGCGAGTGGGGAATGTTGGCAGATCTGTCGTTTGCAGACCTGCTGCTTTACGTGCCCGATCATGCGCCGAGCGAGAAGCCGAGCAAGGCCAAGCCGGGCGAGAAGGACACCTGGTACGTGGTTGCGCATGTGCGTCCCGCCACAGGCCAGACGATTTATCACTACGACTATGTCGGCACCGCGGCTGCGGGGCAGGAAGTGCCTTTGCTGGGGAAGGCCTACTCGGCGGGCGAGATCTGCGAAGGCGAGATAACGGTTGATGGCGTTCCCGATCCGGTGCGCATGATGGCTGTGCCGGTCCGACTGGGTTCGAAGGTGCTGGCCATTCTGACTCGCGAATGGTCCAGCCGTTCGGGCCGCCAGCCGGGTGAACTAGAGCGCACCTACGTCGGTTTGTTCCAGCGGTTCGCGGCGATGATCGCTGAGGGCTCGTTCCCGTTCCGCGGTCCCGTTGCCGATTCAAGCGCTGCACCGCGCGTAGGTGACGGCGTGATGGTGCTCGACGAAGAGGCGCGCGTTCGTTACGCGTCGCCCAATGCGGTATCGGCACTCCACCGAGTCGGTATTGGTGCCAATGCCGTTGGCATGCGGTTGGCCGAACTCGGCTTCAACGACAACACGGTGCGGCTGGCCTACGAAACCAAACTTCCGGTGATCGATGAGTTCGAGCAGACGGCCGACATCGCGCTGCTGGCGCGTTGTATGCCGATTCTCGCGACGGGCACCGGCGACCCCGAGGTCACGGGCGGGGTGCTGTTGTTGCGCGACGTCACCGAAGTGCGCAAACGAGACAAGCTGCTGCTCTCGAAAGACGCGACGATCCGCGAGATCCATCACCGCGTGAAGAACAACCTGCAGACCATTTCGTCGCTGCTGCGTTTGCAAGGTCGGAGGTTGAGCTCGCTTGAGGCGAAGGCCGCGATCGCTGAGAGCGTTCGTCGAATTCGCACGATTGCGCTCGTTCACGAGACGTTGTCGCGCGAACCGGGTGACGATGTTGCGTTCCTCGACATTGTGCGGCCACTGCTGCGCCTAACGGAGGAGGGCTTGCAGTCACCTGATCGCCCGGTGCGTTTCAGCGTCAGCGGCGACGGTGGTCGCTTGCCGAGTGCGATCGCTACGCCGCTATCAGTTGTGCTGACCGAGTTGCTGCAGAACGCCGTCGATCACGGATTCCCTGAGGGCAGCACCGGCGGCGACGTTGTCGTTCACCTCGAAAACACCGACGGCGAGCTTCACATCCGCGTCATCAACGACGGCACCAGCCTCGACCCCGCGTTCGAGTTGAACAACGCAACGGGTCTCGGCCTCTCGATCGTGCGCACATTGGTGACGACAGAACTTGCCGGTCGCATCAGCATGCGCAGCGGACTCGCCGACGACTTCGTCGCGGTAGGCCTCGTCGATCAGGCCCGGGCCACCGGCACCGTGGTCGACCTCACCGTTCCGGTTTAGACGAGAGCGCGTTGGCGGCCGGCGAGGCGGCGACGAATGTTGCGTCGCTCTTCCTCTGACGTGCCACCCCAGATACCCGAGTCTTGGTTGGTCTCGAGCGCGTAATCAAGACAGTCGATGTTGACCGGACACTCACCACACACTTGCTTCGCGCGATCGATCTGCAATAGCGCGTGACCGGTAGTGCCTACTGGAAAGAACAGATCGGGATCAGTGTCCCGACAAATTGCGTATCGCCGCCATGTGTAGTCAGCATTCGAAAGAGCAAGACTTGAGGCCGGGATCGTCACAATTCACTCCGTATGGTCAACTACTTCGCTGGTCACGTGTCGCGTCAGGTGCTTTGTGAGCGTTTTCACGTTCAGGGCAAACGTAGGTAACAATCGGCTCTTGCACAAGGGCTGATTTGAGCCCAATCCATACTTGATCGTGATAGGGGGTATCTGCCGTGTCGGGAGGAGTGTCGGTGGTCGGGTCGGAGGTTCAGGGAAAGGTTCCAGCGGTCATCGCCCATCGAGGTGCAAGCCGGGCTGCCCGGGAGAACACCGTCGAAGCCTTTCGTTTGGCCGGCGAACTGGGGGCCGACGCTGTCGAGTTGGATGTTCGGCGCACCGTCGACGGGGTGCTGGTGGTGCACCACGACTGCCGGCTGTCGGACGCCCGAGTGATCGCCGACACCGCGTACGGCGACCTTCCCGACCACGTGCCCACCCTTGGCGCGGCGCTCGATGCGTGCCAAGGCATGTGGGTGAACGTCGAGATAAAGAACGATCCGGGCGAGCCCGACTTCGACGAGACCGAGTCGATTGCCGACGAAACGATCGCCCACTTGCTCGCAAGGAATGACGATGACCGTTGGGTGATCTCGTGCTTCCGTATCGAGACGGTCGATCGGTGCCGCGCGCTGGCGCCACAGATACGTACCGCGTGGCTGTGCGAAGGAGTGCCGGCCGACGTTGCTGGGCTGCTCGGGCGCAAAGGTCACTGCGCGCTGCACCCGAAGGTGAAGCTGCTTACGCAGTCGATCGTGGACGAGTGTCATGCCGCTGGCATCGAGGTCAACACGTGGACGTGTGACGACCCGGCGCGCATGGCGGAACTGATTCGGTGGGGCATCGATGGCATCGTCACCAACGTGCCCGACGTTGCCGTGATTGCTCGCGACTCAGACTGATTGCGGACGAACGAGCCTGACGGCGTTGGGTTCGTGCGTGAACTCCAACCGTTTCGTCTCGCCGAGGTAGTCGCCATCAAGTTGATACGGGAATGGCGAGTCGTGCGTGATCGACAGCGCTTCTAGATCGGTCTGAACGTCCAGCGTTGCGCTTGGCTTCACGCCACCGCCGCGCAGCGCGCCGCTCAGGCCGCCGAGAATCGCGCGCACCTTCATCGTGCGAAACGTGATTGCCACGAGCCCCGCTCGATCAAGGCCAGCTTCCGGGCTGAGGTCGAGCGGTCGATTACCGAGGTACGTGTAGGGGTTGGTGTTCAGCACCACCGTGAAGTAGCCGTCGGTGACGGGCTCGCCGGTGGGAGTCGACACCGTGAAGTGCGGTTCCTTGCGGTCGTATTGCACAGCCCACGTACGCAGCGCGGCATAAATGAACAACGGATGGCCAAGCCAACGCTTCATCGACGCACGTCGTTCAACTTCCTTCACGACTGCCGCGTCGTAACCGACGCCAGTGTGGAAGCAGAAGTAGCGACTGTTGACCTTTCCTAATCCGATCGGCTCGATCGCGCCGGCGGCGATGCCAGCGGCGAGCTGCGCTACCGCCTTGACCGGGTCGTTAGGCATACCAAGCGTGCGGGCGAACACGTTGGTGCTGCCGCCAGGGAGTACGCCCAGGGCTGTGTCGCTTCCTGCCACACCGGTGGCAACCTCATTCAAAGTGCCGTCGCCGCCGTACCCAATGACGACGTCGACGCCTCGCCGAGCGGCGTCTTGAGCGAATCGCGTGGCATGTCCGCGGCGATTCGTCTCGACGACTTCGACCTCGTTGCCTTCCTTGCCAGAGCCCTCCACGAGTGCGCGATGCACAACAACCGTGTTGCGCGCCGTCACGGATGACGCGAAAGCATTGACCACCAGCAGAATTCGCAAGGCAGCGACGGTACAGCCGAATTTGGCCCGTTTGAGCCGGTTGGGTGAGTGCCGTACCAGCCGGTAACAATGATGACCCATGAATGTCATCGTCTGCGTCAAACAAATTCCTGACCCTGCAACCCCCGGTGCGTTGAACGCCGATCACACGTTGAAGCGTGAGGGAAAGCTGATCCTCGACGAATCCGATGGCTACGGCGTCGAGATGGCGTTGCAGTTGGTCGACACCGCCGGTGGCGGAGAAGTCAGCCTGGTCTCGATGGCGCCGAACGGCGAGGTCTCGGGCATGCGCAGTGCGCTGGCGATGGGCGCTGCCAAGGGCACGCTGGTTTCCGATCCGGCGCTGCAGGGCACCGATGCGCTGACCACGGCCAAGGTGTTGGGTGCGGCAATCAAGAAGATGGGTGGCGCCGACCTGATCATTGCCGCCACCGAATCGAGCGACGGCTACACGGGCACCGTGCCCGAGCAACTCGCCGAGATCTTGGGCCTTCCGTCGGTGACATTCGCGAAGCGGCTGACGGTCAACGGGCAGTCGCTGACAGTCGATCGCCAAACTGAAGCCGGTTACGACGAAGTGACGTGCCCGCTTCCCGCGGTCATCAGCGTGACTGCCGGTGTTGTCGAGCCGCGCTACCCGAGCTTCAAGGGAATCATGGCGGCGAAGTCGAAGCCGATCGACACGGTCACTGCTGCCGACCTCGGCGTCACTCCCGTCGGTTGGGCTGGCGCCGGACAGAGCATCGTCAGCGTTGCGCAAGCTGAAGCTCGCGCTGCGGGCGAAGTCATCGAAGACGATGGAGAGGGTTACGCCAAGATTGTGGCGTTCCTCGAGAATCTCAAGGTCATCTGAGGAGCGTCATGAACATTTGGGTATTCGCACAAGAAGCAAACGGCGCACCGACGTCGTCCACATTGGAGTTGCTGACTAAGGCTCGCGGCGTTGGCACTGTGACCGCGTTCGTCGGTGGTGACGCCTCGGCTATTGCTGGCGCGCTCGGCGAGTTCGGCGCGACGAAGGTGTACGCAACCGGCGATCTTGCAGGCAAGCTGCCCGGTGTTGCAGTGGCGGCGGCAATGAAGGCGGTCATCGATGGTGGCGATGCGCCCGACCTGATCATGTTCCCGCAGAGCTACGAGGGCCGCGACGTGATGAGCCGTCTGTCGGTGCAACTCGATCGCACGGTGCTCACGAACAACATCGACGTTGCAGTCGATGGCAACGCGGTGTCGGTGACAACTCCGATCTTTGGCGGCAACGTCTTAGTGACGACTGCCTTCTCGGGCAGCGGTCCTTTCCTCGCCGCATTCCGCTCGAAGAGTTTCGTTGCGGAATCCGCAGGTGGCGGCGCGGCGAGCGTCGTTGCTGCCCCGGTTCCGGAACTCGGAGCGACTGGCAGCGCGCGCGTGACTGCAGTGCACACAGAAGAGACGCATGGTCCGAAGCTCGATGAAGCGGCGATCGTCGTGTCGGGCGGCCGCGGTCTCGGCGAAGCCGCGAAGTACGAGATGATCGAAACGCTGGCCAAGTTGTTGAAGGGTGCGCCGGGTGCGTCACGAGCAATCGTCGACGCTGGCTGGGTCCCGTACAGCTATCAGGTCGGCCAGACCGGCAAGGTCGTGAAGCCGGGCGTGTACATCGCGTGTGGCATCTCCGGCGCGACGCAGCACATGGTCGGCATGAAGGGCGCGAAGAACATCATCGCGATCAACAAGGACAAGGAAGCTCCCATCTTCGGCATCGCCGACTTGGGAATCGTCGGCGACGTGCACAAGGTGCTGCCGAAACTGATCGAGGCGTTGCAAAGTCGCGGCTGACTGAGCAACACCGGAACGGAAGAAGGCGGCCGCAAGGCCGCCTTCACCCGTTTTCAGTCGAGTGTTTGCTGCATCCGAAGGGGGTGTCGAATGTTTCCTGCCCGTGTGCAGGCACGAAACACTCGACGCCTCCCAAACTCAGACGGAGTCGTGGGCTTTGATTGCCCAGGCGTAGTTCTCGTCTTTGTCTTCTACCGCTAGTTGCAACGTCCAGCCCGTCGGCTGATCGTCACCCTTCCACCAGAACCAAACGAGTTCGTCGGCGACTGCGTGCAGCTGGCCGGGTTGCACCGGCCATTCGTCGAGCAGGTCGCCTAGCGCGGCTAGCAACCACCATGCTCCGAACCTTCCGGCCGCTGCGCCGCGGCGCTTTCCGTGTGCGCCGCCGCTTGCTCCTGCCCATGCCATCCATGCGAGCGCTTCAGCCGCCGTCAACTCAGCGAGCTTGGGCTTGTCGACCCCCAGTGCAGCTACCGACGTTGCCGCGTCGCCCTCGACGCACACGACTTCTACCTTGCCGTCGCTCGCTGCTGTCCACGTATCGAGCAGTTGCCGTACAGCAAGCGTCACCGATACATCGTCGACGCGTGTGATCTTCGACTTCGGCTTCACTACGCGGAACTCAGTCGGAAGTGCTGGCGCTGGCGCGTCGACTCCTTCGTCGGAATACGTCGCCAACGAATACTCGGGCTCCCACTTCTGAATCTCGAACGGGATATCCAGCGGGTTGGGTGCGTCCTCCGGAATCGTCTCGCCGCGCAACGCACGCTCATGCGCGACGAATCCAGCGCGCGGACTGCGATCGAGGTGGGGACTCAGTGCTTCGTATGTGTGGTGTTGCGCAGCCACTTCGGTGAGCGGACCAATCGTGAAGCGACCGCTCGATTCGTCGAGCATCGTCGCGGCCCATTCCTCTGGTGCCCAGAGCGCTAACCGATATTCGGCCAACGTCGCTGCTGGCCACAACTGGCGACCCGTCAGCACTGCCTCGCGCGAACGATTACGCAGGTCGGCCAGCTCTTCCCACTGCTTGCCCGCACACATCGAGTCGACCATGCGCACGAGGCCATCGAGGTCGGCACGCTGCACTAAGTCGCTGACGCTCTCCATTACACGAGGGGCCAGGGGTAACGGCGACCGCTCTGGTCGACAGGGAACTCGCGATGATCGACTATCCACTGCGCGCGTTCCTGCACGGCCACCACTTCATCATCGGCGAGTAGCGCGGAAATGTCGAGCGGAACACTCTTCGCGATACGACCAGCAGCGGCGACAAGATCGTCGGGAATCGGCTCTCCGCCGAACTCCCACACCACAGTGCGAAGTTTGAAGTCGGCTCCGAAACAGAGACCATGATCGATTCCCCACAAGTGATCCTGCGCGTCGATCAACACATGGCCGCTCTTGCGATCGGTGTTGTTGGCGATCAGATCGAACGCGGCCACCTGCCGAAGTTGCGCGTGCAAGTGAATGTGCTGCTCGAAGATGGTGAAGTAGTGCTGCTGGTGGTCGGCGTTAACGAACCACTGCAGGCTGCCCTCGCCCAGCGGGCCATCGCGGATGATCGTCGGCGGAACCAGATCAATGCCCATCGCCTCGCTCAGTCGGTAGGCGGCGAGTTCACGGCGATGCAGGCCGGGCTCGAAGTCCCACAGCGGTCGCTCGCCGCGCACCGGTTTGTAGATCGCTTGCCCGACTGCCTCGCCGTTGCACGTCAGGTTCACCAGATACGTGGCGTTGCTGCTCCACGGCATGCGACCTTGGATGTCGAGTTCGGCGTTTGCCAGCAGCGCTAGTTCATGCGCGGGCATGAATGACCGTCGGGGTTGATCGGATGACCGCACCACCGACACGGCGGGCGGCCAGCAGCGACCACCGAATCGGCGTGATCGCAAAAAGCGGCAGCTTGGCTACGGCTGAGGAACAGGCGCACGTGACCGCGGTCAGGATCGTCGGTCAGTCGCCGCAATCGCTCGACGGGATCAGTGCCATCATCGTCGGCTTCTGTCGGGTCGCTCTCGATGTCGGTCTCGATCAACTCCTCCAGTTGCACCAGTAGCCGATCGTTCTCGCGGTCGTAGCCCAGTCCGACAGGCCCAAGCACGAAAGCGGCTTCGGCAGGCATCTCGAGTTCGAGTGCAGCCGCGGCCGGCTTGTCGGACGGATCGGGTAGATCGACAAGTACGCGGCGGAGATAATCGGCGATCGCACCTGCCTGGCGCTTCTCGCACTTGATCGTTACCGACGTCGCACCGCGACGGGCCTGCAGCAAGAACAGACGGGCACCCGGTTCGCCGAGCGCGCCAACAGTAAACGCATCAACTTCATCGAAGTCGAAGTACACGCTCATGCCAGGACCTTCACGATGGCCGCAGTTCTGCGAGTGATCCGCCAGTCGAGTTGACGGTCAGCACGGCCGGCGCGCCCATGCCATACGCAATCGCCGTGATGGAGCAGGTACTGATCACGATGCGTTGGAACAAGTCGATGTGCGTGCCCAAGGCGTGTGCGACTGCTGCCTTGATCGGATCAGCGTGCGACACACAAACCACTACGCCGCCGACGTGAGCGGCGCGCACTCGATCGAGTGCGCCGACGATGCGGTTCTGCATGGCCGTGAAGCTCTCACCACCTGGAAACGTGAACGTGCTCGGCGCGCGCTGCACCGTGTTCCACTCGGGAAGTTTCATTAGCGCCTTGAGCTCGGCACCAGTCCAGTCGCCGAAGTCGCACTCCAACAATCCCTTGTCGATCTGCACGCGCAACTTGCGAGCGGCGGCAATCGGTGCAGCCGTCTCGCGTGCCCGCTCGAGCGGACTGGCGTAGATGGCATCGACCTTGTCGAGTTGCGCAATCCGTTCGGCGGCGCGCTTTGCCTGCGCCTGCCCTTCATCAGAGAGGTGCAGACCCGCCGCGCGACCCGGCAAGAGCTTGCCGGTCGTCGGCGTCAGGCCGTGGCGAACGAGCAGGATGATGGTCGGCGCCGGGTGCTTCTTTGCCGCAGCCTTGGACTGAGAGGGTTTCGTTCGCGCCATTGCAACTCGGAAACCTACTGTGCCTGCCGTGGATTCGCCCGCTCGCTTGCACGCCGAAGTGTGTGACTGTCGGCTCTGTCCGCGCTTGGTGGAGTGGCGCGAGGAAGTCGCCGTAACCAAACGGGCGTCGTATCGCGACGAGGTGTATTGGGGCAGGGGAGTGCCCGGATTCGGCGACCCCGCGGCGAAGATCTTGGTGCTCGGACTGGCGCCGGCGGCGCACGGCGCCAACCGCACCGGCAGAGTGTTTACGGGAGATCGATCGGGCGACTGGCTGTTTCGAGCGATGCACCGTGCCGGCCTCGCCAGCCAGCCAACGTCGGTGAGCGTGGACGACGGATTGAGGTTGCGCGGCGCGTGGGTGACCGCGGCCGTGAAATGCGCGCCGCCAGACAACAAACCATTGCCAGAAGAGCGCGTGAATTGCCGACCGTTTCTACAGCGCGAGTTGGCGCTGCTGACGAACGTCAAGGTCGTGGTGTGTCTCGGTGCGTTCGCGTTCGCCGCTGCTTGCGACGAGTTCGGTGTGCGACCCCGACCGAAGTTCGGTCACGCGGCGAGTTACATCGCCCACAACGGGCTGACGCTGCTGTGTTCGTTTCATCCGAGCCAGCAGAACACGTTCACCGGGCGACTCACCGAGCCAATGCTCGACGATGTGTTCAGGCGCGCGGTCGAGCTTTCTGGCCCCTAGCCACGATCGCCTTAAATTCGCCCGGCGTTAGCGGCATGACCGAAAGTCTGTTGCCCTTCGCAAGCAGGCGGCAGTCGATCAACTCTGGAATCGAACGCAGTTCCTCGAGCGAAATGAAGTTCAACTTCTTGACGGGTGCGACGGTCACGAGATCCCATCGAGGCTCCGCTCGCTTCGACCCGGCGTCGAAGTACTTGCTCTTCGGGTCGAACTGACTCATGTCGGGTTCGGCGGTCTTGATCACCTTGCACACACCGGCGACTCCGGGTGGTGTTGCTTGCGAGTGGTAGAAGATCGCCTGATCGCCAACCTTCATCTCGCGCATGAAGTTGCGCGCCATGTAGTTGCGCACGCCATCCCAACCCTCGCTGCCCTTGCGAGCAAGGTCGTCGTACGAGAAGACGTCGGGTTCAGACTTGAACAACCAATGGGCAGCCACGAATCGCGAGATTACGCCCAGAGGCGGAGCACGGTGAAAACCGTCATGCCAACGGCGATCATCGCGACCATGTTGCGCGTCTTTACGAACACTGCGGCGGACGCGATAAGTGCCCACCATTGGTAGTTGCGAAAGGTGAGGAACGGTTCGTGATCGCGCGTCAGAACGCCCTGCGCAATGATCGCTGTGAGTGCACACGCTGGCGCATAGCGCAGAGCGCGCTCGACTTGCGCGGGCAGCGCATAGCGAGCAGGCAACATGAAGAAACTGCCCCGTGTGACGAGGGTTGCGACCGTCAGACCTGCGAACGCGGCCAATAGGTAACCCCAGTCATGAAAGTGGTTCACGCGCGACTCGCTGGTGGCTCGTGTCGATCGCGCCATGCTTCACCGAGCAGTGCGACCGTGACGCCGACTAGTACGGCGAGTAGCAGGCCGAGCCGCATCGGCAGACGGACGGTAGCAACCGCGACAGCAGCCGTGCTGACAATGCCGGCGACGGCCGGGAGCCGCTGCACCATCGGGATCAGCACCGCCGCAAGCGCGAGGTACGCCGCTAGTTCGAAACCCCAGTCGGTTGGCATCAGGCCGCCGACGAGAAAGCCGACGACTGAACCCGCTTGCCACACAAGCCAGTTGAGGGCATTGAGGCCGTAGAAGTAGCCCCACTGTTCCGGGTTGCCGTGATGATCTGCATTCGCGAACTTGCGCGAGAACAGTGCGAACCCAAGATCGCCGTTCAGGTACGACGCGAGCAAGCGTTGCGGCCAGGGAAGGTGCATGAAGGAACGCCGCGACGCTGCCGCAAAAATGACGAAGCGCAGGTTCACCAGTAGCGCCGTCGCCCACACGATCGGAAGTGGCGTACCGGTCGCGAGCAAAGGCATCACGGCGAGTTGCGCCGATCCGGCGAACACCGTGAACGTCATCAGCAGCGCCGCCGGAATGGTGATGCCTGCGTTCACCATCGCGACGCCTGTCACGATGCCCCACACCGTGATGGCGGGTGTCAGCGGCGCCATCGCCTTGATGCCAGCGCGATACGCGGCGTGGTCGATCGGCGGCAACAAATTGAACATTCGAACCATCATGCCGCGTATGTAAGGTTTTCGACCGTGACCCGTGAACGAACTCGTCTTGGAAGTAGCTATCGCAAGCTGTACATCTCGACTGCTATCTCCAACGTCGGCGACGGTATGTCGACGATTGCTTATCCGTGGCTAGCGACGGCTATCACACGTAATCCGTTGCTCATTGCCCTCGTCACTGCCGCCCAACGGTTGCCGTGGTTGGTCTTCACGTTGCCAGCGGGTGTGATTACCGATCGCGTCGATCGGCGTAAGGCGATGGTGCTGATGGACGTCATTCGCGGCGCGCTTACCGTCGTTGTTGCCCTTGCTGTGCTCTCTGAACAAGGCACGCTGCCGGCACCCGACGAGCTCGAAAACGTGACTGGTACTCGCGGGGGCTTGTATCTCGTGTTGCTGTTAGCCACATTGCTTCTGGGCTGCGCCGAGGTCATGCGTGACAACTGCGGCCAAACGCTGATGCCATCGATCGTGGAACACAAGCACCTTGAGAAGGCAAACGGACGCATGTGGAGCATGGAGTCCATTGCGAACACCTTCGTCGGCCCACCGCTTGGCTCGGTGTTTCTGCTGATCGCGTTCTCGATGCCGTTCTTTGTCGACGCGGCTACCTTCTTCGCGGCGGCGGCCCTCGTCGCGCTGATCCCCGGCACGTTTCGTGCAGCGCATCCTGATCGCGTGCCGGGCGAACCGGTGCCCTCGTGGCGTGCAGATCTGAAGGAGGGTGTGCGCTGGCTCTACAACCACAAGCTGTTGTGGTCGATGGCGATCATCCTTGGGTTGATGAACATGGCGTCGATGATCAGTGGTTCGATGTTCGTGCTTTTCGCGCAGGATGTGCTTGACATCACGCCGCTCACGTTCTCGTTCATGTTGTTCGGCTTCGCGATCGGCGCAGTCGTCGGCGGATACACAGCACCGTGGATGTCGAAGAAGCTCGGCAGTGGCACGTGCCTGGCGCTCACCTTGGGGTCTTCCGCGGTCACGCAAGTTGCAGTGGGGTTCAGTTCTTGGTGGCCGCTCACAGCACTGCTGTTTGCCGTCGGGGTTTTGTTTGGCTCGACGTGGAATGTCATCACAGTCAGCCTTCGGCAGTCGATCATTCCGCCGCACCTTCTCGGCCGCGTGAACAGCGTCTACCGCTTCTTTGCCTGGGGCATGATGCCGATCGGCGCGATGCTCGGTGGAGTTGTCGTTGCAGTCACACGCACATTCACGAGTCACGAGAATTCGCTGCGCGCAGTGTGGTTCGTCGATGGCGCGATCTACGCGGTGCTCTTCCTTGTGGGACGACGACTGCTAACAACCGAACGACTCGAAGCTGCGCGTGCGGCCGGTGTTGCGAGCGCGCCAATGCTCGGCGAAACCGATTCAGCCGCGACGTCGGTCGACCGCCCCAGCAGCTGACGCCTTCGCTAGTGCACGCGCCCGCGCCTCGGCGAGAACATCTCCGACGACGCGCACCAGGTTGCCTGCCTTCGTGCCACTCTCCACGTGCACGAGGCCGCGGCGGATCCTGCCGACGAGGCTGCGTTCGTTGAACGGCAGAATCGTCTTGGCCAGTGTCCATCCGTCGTCGCGATTTCCAAGCACCCGATCGTGCAGCAGTTGAACGTCGCGGAACGTGACTGTTCCACTCGCAAGATCGACTGGATGAAACTCCAGGTCCATGAGGAACCAGCTCAGTCCATCGCGGCTGACGCTTCCACGAGCGCTGCGCGCGAGGAGGATCGCGTGCGTGGCAGCCAAGTCGGGACACGTCTTGGTGCCGTTGAGCGTCACGTACTTCCAATCGAATTCGGCTACGCACGCCGTCATCGCAGGGTCGTCGATGCCAGGCTCGTTCATCAGTGCTGTCCACAGGTTTCGTCCTGTGAGGAGACGAGGGATCACTTCTTCGAACTGTTCCGGCGTCGCGAACTGGCGGATCGCTGCGCCGATCATGCGGATACCCAAACCCATCACCGGTGGAGCAATGGCCCCGATATTGGCCAGTTCCTCCTCGATGACTGCCTGGATGGCAGTCGTGGCCGCGAGACCGCCCTGACTGCGCGGCCAAGTCGGCGCGGTTAGTCCGGCAGCGGCGAGTCGGTCCCACCACTCACCGACGGTGACCTGCACGTCCCAGTTGTTGGCAATCCAGCGCTGCAGTTCGGCGCGGAATTCCTCTGGTTCGGCGATGGGCCATCGTGGTCGTTGGCCAGCAAGGTCCATACACAAAACGTACCGTCAAACGCTTCATCGCTGCTGTCCGCGGGCTATTCCCGAGACGGTCGTCCCGGGAATTGTGCGTTACGATGGTTTACCGTGAACGCCAAGATCGTGTCGACGAACGGTGTCACGCAGTCGGTCGACGCGATCGAGTCGATCATTCGCTCGCACGCTGATTGGCCGGGCGGACTAATGCCGGCGCTGCACGCCGTGCAGCATCACGCCGGTTACATCGATCGGTCACTGATTCCACTGTTGGCCGAGACGTTCAATCTTTCGCACGCAGAAGTTCACGGCGTTATCTCGTTCTACAAAGACTTCCGCACGACTGCGCCGAAGGGGCCGATCGTGCAGGTCTGCCGTGCCGAGGCATGCCAAGCGCGTGGCGCGCGCGAGGTATTCGCGGCTGCGACGGACGCGGCGAAAGACATGGCCGTCGAAGTGGAAGAGGTGTTCTGCCTGGGTATCTGCACGGCCGGCCCTACCGTTGCCGTCGACGGCCAGCTGCACTTCCTGGTCGATCCGCCCCGGATGCTTTCGCTGTTGAAGTCCGCTGGTACGCCGTCGGCTGCGCACGCGGCCACTTCTAAGCGACCGAGTCCCGATGACACCGTCGTTTACGTGCCGCGCGATGCAGCCGCGCTCGCCGGTGGCGCAGATCGCGTTGCGGCCGCGTTCGAGGCGCAACCCGGTGTTCGAGTCGTGCGCAACGGATCGCGCGGGATGTTGTGGCTTGAACCGATGGTCGAGGTGCTCACGTCCGAAGGTCGCGTCGCGTACGGCCCCGTGACGGTCAAGGATGTGCAGCCTTTGCTCGACGCCGGCATGCTCACAGGCGGCGCACACTCACTGCGTCTCGGATTGGCCGACCAGCAGCCGTGGATGCTGCAACAGCAGCGCTTCACGTTCCGCCGCGTCGGAATCGTCGACCCGCGTGATGCGGACGACTTCGTTACTCACGGCGGACTGATCGGGCTGCGCCGCGCACTTTCGATGACGCCCGCTGAAGTCGTAGCGGAAGTAGCCGATAGCGGTCTGCGTGGTCGCGGTGGTGCCGCCTTCCCGACGGGCATTAAGTGGCGGACAGTGCTCGAGGCGCCGGGCACGCAGAAGTACATCGCGTGTAACGCCGACGAAGGCGACAGCGGAACCTTCGCCGATCGCATGCTGATGGAAGGCGATCCGTTCGCGCTGATCGAGGGCATGATCATCGCCGGCTGGGCAGTCGGTGCGAACGACGGATACATCTACATTCGCAGCGAGTACCCGGATGCGATCGTCGCGATGCGAGCAGCGATTGCCGTCGCCGAGGAACGCGGCTGGCTGAACGCACCCGGGTCGACGAGCACGGTTCTCGATAGCGGATTCGTGTTTCGGTTGCACGTGCGCGTTGGTGCTGGTGCGTACATCTGCGGTGAAGAGACCGCGATGCTCGAAAGCTTGGAAGGCCGTCGCGGCGTCGTGCGCGCGAAGCCGCCGTTGCCCGCGCTCGAAGGTCTGTTCGGCAAGCCGACCGTCGTCAACAATGTGCTCAGTCTCGGAACTGTGCCGGCGATCCTTGCTGACGGTGCCGCTGCGTACGCAGCGCTTGGCACCGGTCGTAGTCGTGGTACGCAGGTGTTCCAGTTGGCCGGCAACATCGCTCGTGGCGGAATCTTCGAAACAGCGTTCGGCATCACGCTCGGCGAGTTGGTCAACGACATCGGCGGAGGCACCGAGACAAAGCGTCCGATCCGCGCCGTGCAGGTTGGCGGGCCGCTTGGGTCGTACCTTCCGGTCGATCGATTCGACTTGCCGATGGACTACGAAGCGTTCGCTGCTGCGGATGCGTTGGTCGGCCACGGCGGCATCGTCGTGTTCGACGACACCGTCGATATGGCCGCGCAAGCGCGCTTTGCGATGGAGTTCTGCGCGATTGAGAGCTGCGGCAAGTGCACGCCATGCCGCATCGGCAGCACACGCGGTGTTGAACTGATCGACAAGATCCTCGCTGGCGACCGTCATCACCTCGACACGCTTCACGATCTCTGCGAAGTAATGGCCGACGGCTCGCTGTGCGCCATGGGTGGGCTGACGCCGTTGCCAGTGCGCAGCGCGCTGACCCACTTTGCGGAAGACTTCTCGGCAAGCGAAAGCGCACTCGTATGACCCTTCCACTATCTCTGATAATCGATCCCGAACATCTCGATGCCGAGCACGACTACGGCACACCCTCGCCAGATCGCAATCTGCGCGAACCCGGTGTGCCGACCATCGACCTGACCATCGATGGCTTCCCCGTCTCAGTCGTTGAGGGCACGTCTGTTATGCGTGCGGCTGCGATCTGCGGCATCGATGTTCCGAAGCTGTGCTCGACCGACAGCCTCGACCCTTTCGGCTCGTGTCGTTTGTGCCTCGTCGAGATCGATGGTCGCAAGGGCACGCCGGCTTCGTGCACCACGCCTGCTGCGCAAGGCATGAATGTCACGACGCAGTCGCCGAAGCTCGAGCGCATGCGCCGCGGAGTGATGGAGCTGTACATCAGCGACCATCCGCTCGATTGCTTGACCTGCGCGGCCAACGGCGATTGCGGGCTGCAAGACATGGCGGGCGTCGTCGGTTTGCGCGACGTGCGTTACGGATACGCCGGCGACAACCACCTCGGACTTTCGAAAGACGAATCGAACCCGTACTTCACGTTCGAGTCGTCGAAATGCATCGTGTGCTCGCGCTGTGTTCGTGCTTGCGAGCAGATTCAAGGCACCTTCGCTCTCACCATTGCCGGCCGTGGCTTCGGTTCCCGTGTCGCTGCGGGCTTCAACGGCTCCTTCTTCGACTCCGAGTGCGTGTCGTGTGGTGCGTGTGTGCAGGCATGTCCGACGGCGACCCTCACCGAGAAGTCCGTCATCGAGATGGGCCAACCGCGCCGCACCGTTCTAACCACGTGCGCGTATTGCGGTGTCGGTTGCAGCTTCAAGGCCGAGATGCAGGGCGAGCAAGTCGTGCGCATGACCCCATACAAGGACGGCGGTGCGAACGAGGGCCATTCGTGCGTGAAGGGCCGCTTCGCATGGGGCTATGCAAGCCACCCAGATCGAGTGCTGTCGCCGATGGTGCGCGAGAAGATCACCGATGAATGGCGTGAAGTGTCGTGGGATGACGCAATCGCCTTCGCGGCGACGAGGCTGCTCGACATTCAGAAGCGTCACGGCGAGAACTCGATCGGTGGCATCACCTCGTCGCGCTGCACGAACGAAGAAGTGTGGGCCGTCCAGAAGATGGTGCGCATGGCGTTCGGTAACAACAACGTCGACACGTGTGCTCGTGTGTGTCACTCGCCGACGGGCTTCGGTCTCAGCACTGCGTTTGGCACATCGGCTGGCACGCAAGACTTCAAGTCGGTCGAGCAGACCGACGTCATCCTGCTCATCGGCGCCAACCCCACCGACGCACATCCGGTGTTCGCATCACGGATGAAGAAGCGTCTGCGTGACGGCGCCCGCCTGATTGTCGTTGACCCGCGCCGTATCGATCTCGTGCGTAGCCCGCACGTGCAGGCCGAGCACTTCCTGCAGTTGCGGCCGGGCACAAACGTTGCGATTATCAACGCGCTCGCGCACGTGATCGTCACCGAAGACCTCGTCGACCATCGCTTCGTGCAAGAGCGCTGCGAGCCCGCGGCGTTTGCGCACTGGGCCGAGTTCGTGGCTCTTGCCGAGAACAGCCCCGAGGCGACCGAGGTGCACACAGGCGTGCCCGCCGACGAAGTCCGTGCCGCCGCACGTGCATACGCCACCGGCGGCAACGGCGCCATCTATTACGGCCTCGGCGTCACCGAGCACAGCCAGGGCAGCACGACGGTGATGGGCATGGCCAACTTGGCGATGGCTACTGGCAACCTCGGGCGCGATGGCGTCGGCGTTAACCCACTGCGTGGCCAGAACAACGTGCAGGGTTCGTGCGACATGGGTTCGTTCCCGCACGAGCTGTCGGGCTACCGCCACGTCGGAGACGACACCGCACGCTCGATGTTCGAAGCGCTGTGGGGCCACACAATTCAATCCGAGCCTGGTCTGCGCATTCCCAACATGTTCGACTCCGCAATCGATGGCCACTTCAAGGGCTTGTTCGTGCAGGGCGAAGATATTGCGCAAAGCGATCCGAATACCGCGCACGTCATGCACGCGCTCGAGTCGTTGGAACTTCTGATCGTGCAAGACCTGTTCATCAACGAGACGGCGAAGCTGGCGCACGTCTTCTTCCCCGGTACGTCGTTCCTCGAGAAGGACGGAACGTTTACCAATGCCGAGCGCCGCATCAACCGCGTACGTCCGGTAATGCGTGCACGCAACGGCAAGCAAGAGTGGGAAGTGGTGTGCGAGCTGGCGACGGCGTTGGGCGCACCTATGCACTACGACAACGGCGCGCAGATCATGGACGAGATCGCAGCACTGACGCCGACATTCGCTGGCGTTTCGTTCGACTTGCTCGACGATGTGGGCAGCGTTCAGTGGCCGTGCAACGATGCGCGACCGTTGGGTACGCCGATCATGCACGAGGGGACGTTCGTGCGTGGTCTCGGCAACTTCGTAGTGACGCCTTATCTACCCACAGACGAGAAGTCGACCCGTCGTTTCCCACTGCTGCTCACGACCGGTCGCATTCTCAGTCAGTACAACGTCGGAGCGCAGACCCGGCGCACGGCGAACGTGAAGTGGCACGAGGAAGACGTGCTCGAGATTCATCCGCACGACGCGGAGGAGCGCGGCATCAAGGATGGCGACGAGGTAACCCTCGCCAGCCGTGTGGGCGCAACAACGATGCACGCCGTCATCTCTGACCGCATGTCGCAGGGTGTCGTGTACACGACGTTCCACTATCCGGTCAGCGGTGCCAACGTCGTAACGACCGAACACTCCGACTGGGCAACGAACTGCCCTGAGTACAAAGTCACCGCTGTTCAGGTTTCTCCTGGGCATACGGCCGCAACGGCTGAGATCGATCACCCCGAGCATCGACTCGGAGCGCTGGTCCGCATGGCGAATCAGATCGCGCGCCAGTTTGTTGCCGATCCCGGCAGTGACGCCGTGGCAGCAACTGCACGACATCTCGACCGGTTCTGGGAGCACGACATGCGCGTCGATCTCGCGCGGGCGATTGAAGGCGGCACCGTGACTGTCGACGCCACGGTCGTAGAGGCGATGCAACAACTAGCTGTCACTGCCTAACTATGGGTCGGGTTGTTTACGACGGGACACCGATCGACTTTGTTGATGGCGACTCGCTTGCTGTCGCTGCTGTTCGGAACGGTCAGCACCCCGCGCGTGGTGGCACTTTGTGCCTGGCAGGGGATTGTGGCAACTGCGTAGCGGTCGTCGACAACGTTCCTTGGGTGCGTACGTGCCAGACGTCTGCGCGCGGCGGAACGGTGGTGCGACGTCATCCGGCGGCGGGGCATCCTTCGCCAGGTGGCGCGGAACATCACGCGCAGGTTTCGGTTCGCCATCGACGCGCCGATCACGTGGTCATCGGTAACGGCGACAGCGGTGCTCGCGCAGGAGAAGAGGCGCGGTCCGCTGGTCATGATGTGCTTGTTCTCGATTCGGCTGACGGTAACGACGTGGTCGGCATCTTCGATGGCCCAACCATCGTCGTGCGCACCCCTGACGGAATTGATCAGTTCCATGCGCATCACATCACGCTCGCGACTGGCGCAGCCGAGGTGCATCCGGTATGCCCGGGCAACATGCTCGCCGGCCTCTACACGCCCAAGGCAGCGGCGAAGCTTCAGGCATCCGGAGTAGACCTCGGCCGTGTCGTCACGGTCGGTCGCGACTTGGTAGCGCTGCACGGTGAGACCAGCGTGATTGCTGTCGAAGTTGCCGACGGCACGCGCACCGAATGCGACAGCGTGATCATTGACCTCGGCTCTGCACCGCGCGATCTGCTCGCGCGCATGGCGCCGATGGTGCCGGTGACGGTGGTCGGTCCTGCCGCCGCTGCGCATGCGTTGCCCGCCGCGCCTACGGAAGGCGTGGTCTGCCCTTGCGGCAAGATCACCGTGGAAGATCTTGATGGTGTTTGGCAGAAGGGGTTCCAAGAACTCGAGCTGGTGAAACGCTCGAGTCTCACTGGTGTCGGTACTTGCCAAGGCGGCGTGTGCATGCCGCACTTGCGCGCGTTCGTTGCCGACCGCAGCGGCACTGAACCGGAACCGTTCACCGCTAGGCCAGCGGCTCGACAGATCACAATGGGCGAGGCCGCGGCTGGCTACCACATCGACACGTTTCGTCGCACCCCGTTGCACGCGGAACACGAGGCGCTCGGTGCAACGCTCGATCGCTTCGGCGGTTGGTTCCGGCCGTGGAACTACGGCGATCCGGTCGCCGAGTACTGGGCCGTTCGCGAAGCCGTATCACTGGGCGATGTCAGCACGCTCGGCAAGATGATCGTGTCGGGCCTCGACGTCGTCGAGATGCTTGAGCGGCTCTATCCGAACAATGTGCACGACATCAAAGTCGGGCGTGCGCGCTACGTGATCAACCTCAACGAGCGTGGCCACATACTCGACGACGGCATGATTCTGCGCGACGACGAGAATCGCTTCACGCTTACCTGGACATCCGGTGGCGCCAGCGTCGCCGAGATGTGGGTGCGAGACTGGGTCGAGACGTGGGGACTGCGGGTGCACGTGCTCGATCGCACCGTCTCGCACGGAGCGATCAACGTCACCGGACCGCTGGCTGGCGAGCTGCTTCGCCGGGCGGGCGTCACCGATGACGAACGACCGAAGTTCCTACAGCATCGTCGACTCGATGTCGCCGGTGTGCCGTGCCATGTGATGCGCTTGTCGTTCACCGGCGAGGCGAGCTTCGAGTTGCATCACCAGATAGATCGCAGCGTCGAACTGTGGCAGGCACTGATGCATTTAGGAGCACCGCTGGGCGTGAAGCCGCACGGATTGCAAGCGCTGTTCGGGTTGCGGTGCGAGAAGGGCCACATCATCGTTGGCCAGGACACCGAACTCGATTCGACGCCGCGCCGCGTGAACATGGATTGGGCGGTCAAACTCGACAAGCCGGCGTTCATCGGCCGCGATGCACTGTTGCGAACTGCGCCGATGCCCGACCCGCGCCGCCTGTTCGGCTTCACGATGGACGGTCCGGCGCCGCTTGAGGGCAGCGTCATCCGTGTGAACGATGAAGTCGTCGGACACGTGACATCGAGCTGGAACTCTCCGCTGTTCGGCCACGCAGTGTTAATGGGTTGGCAGAAGCGGATGCCGCACGCGGATGTCGTGCAGATCGACGGACGTGACGCGCACGTCAGCCCAATCCCGTTCTACGACGCGGAGGGTGCTCGTGCACGCGGCTGAGCAACTTGTGGGATGGCGAATCATCGCCACGCCAACGGCACTGGATGCCGTCAAGTGGCCGAAGGGTTCGCGTGTCGTGCGCATCTCGCCCGACGACGTATTCCTCATCGGTGCTGCCGAGCCGAAGGTGTCGGGCGATGGCCATGCGATCGTCACGCCCGAGCACGGGTTCAGTGGTATCGAATTGACGGCAGCGCAGGTCGCCTCAATCGCCGAGCAGCACATCGAGTGGCAGCTTCCGACGGATGCGCCAGCTAACTGGTTCGTGTACCGCGGGTCCACGACGGCTGCACCGGCCCAAGGGCAGATCGCAGGCGTGCCGGCGAAGCTGCTGCTCAACGCCGACGGCACGGCGCTTCTGCTGGTTGCGTGCGCAGCGAGTCATGAACTTCTCGGCCGCTTAGGACTTGCGTCATGAACGAGTTCGTCGAGACGCTGCTCGATCTGCCATGGCAGGTCGGCGATCCGAAGCCTGCGTACGACGTCGTCATCATCGGCGGCGGCGGCCACGGGCTGTCCACCGCTTACTACCTCGCCACGCGTCACGGCATCACCAACGTGTGCGTGCTCGAAGCCAACTACATCGGCTCGGGCAACAGTGGGCGCAACACCACGATCATTCGTAGTAACTACGGACTCTCCGAGTCGGTGCGCTTCTACCAACGCAGCCTCGAGCTGTATCAGGGACTTGAGGAGGAAACAGGTTGCTGGATCATGCACAGCACCAAGGGGCAGATCTGGTTGGCGCACTCGGTGATGACCGCTCGCACCGAGCAGACCCGTGCGCTGATGAACGCGGCG
>JBEBGL010000036.1:0-11261 GCA_040081465.1 Ilumatobacteraceae bacterium
CGACCGTTGAAGACCGACAACGTTCCCGGCACGATTCCAATCACGATTGCAACCGTGGCCACAAGACCGAGTGGTTGCCGCCAGCCGAACGAACCGCTTAGTACGTCTTCGCGCAACGCGGCCACAGCGACCGCCGCAGCCAGGGCGACACCGACCGCGACCGGCGCCAACAGCACTCCGGGCTCGGGCATCCGCCATGGAAGCCTGTTGCGATCGTCGAGGACCAGCAGGATGCCGAAGCCACCGACGAGTGCGCACGCGCGTGCCGCCCACGCGAACCTCCACGCTCGAGCAATCAGCGGGGCGGCGACAACCGGAAGAAAGAGGAACAGCGAAAACACGTTGAGGCCGCCACCACCGTTGAGAAAGCGCGCCAGGTGATTGACTCCAAGTGATCTCGCCGAAGCCGCCGGCACACCAACGACAGCAGTCCAACCGTCGCTTCCCGTGAGTGACGCGGCCCACGGCAAGTTGGCGACAACTGCAACTACTACCGCACCAACCGACGCGACGGCGATCGTGCTCGCGGCGCGCAGGTTTCCGCCCTGACCCCCTTCTCCACCCACCAGCAGCGTCGCTAACGCCAACATTGCGCCGACACCGGCCAACACCAGAGCGAACGACGGGGTGAAGGCAAAAGCCACTGCAGTCACCAGCGACAGTTGCGCGAACCATCGCACAATCTTGCGCGTTGTTGGCTGCGAGTAGTGCTCTACGTCTTCCCCGACTGCGCTTGACGAACTGGATGAACTGTATGAACTGGCAGCCATCAACGATTCGATCCCCGCCAGGCGACGCAACAGATGCACGGCCCACGGTGTCGCCGCATAACAGGTCAGCGCACCCCAACGACCCGTCGCCAACAACTCGCCCGGCAATGGCACCGCTGCGTACACCACCAGCGCAGCGACACGAGCACGCGCGGTCGGGAACAACGAACTCAAACGCCACATACCGAGATAGCCAGCGAAGAGCAGGCCGATCACACACACTGTCTGCAGCGCCGCCATATTGGCGAAGCTCGCGAAGCCGGCGACTGCAATCAGCACCAACCCCGTGGGGTTCGGCGACGTGCTGCCAAGCCCATGGCCCGACCATCCGGAGATGTAGTTGGTAAGCAGATCGGCGGGGCTGTCTGGAAACGCCATGAACTGCCCGAAACGCGGTACACCACCAGTAATGAGGTCACGACTACCTATAAGCGCCAACAACGAAACCGCCAACCATGCGAGCGCCGGCGCGCTACCTGCGGTCTGGCGCCACCGTCGCTCGTTCGTGAAGTCGGCTTCCACCGATCGCGTATCACGAGATCGCATGTAACTGGCGAAGCGAGCACTTCCGCGCAACTGCAGACCCGCGATCTCGCGGTCGGGAACGTTGCGCAATCGCGCAACTGACCGACGGCGAGCGAAATAAGACGGGAAACGGGGCACGATGCCGATCACCGAACCGAGCGAGGCGAGCATCAGTCGTAGGCGACCGGTGAAGAGAAAGACGATCGACTCCGTCAGCGTCATTAGCAGCAGCTGCACCATGACGACCGGCAAACGCTTGCCACCGGTTAGCGACAGCACTGTCCGCACACGCGTGCGAGTGGCACGCGTGAGACTGACGGCATCCGGGTTACGGGTGGCGAGGGCTTCGCGGTGACGAGCACGCGCGGCGGGCACGACCAGCACGCGCGCACCACCGAGGTGAGCGCGCCAACACAAATCGACGTCGTCGCCGACGTACTCGATGGTGGGGTCGAAGCCGCCGATCGCTCGGAACAGGTCGGCGCGCACCATCATGCAGGCGGTCGGCACAGCGAACACGTCGCGCACCGCATCGTGTTGTTCCTGGTCGAGCTCACCTGGCTCGATCAACGCGTCGACTTCACCGAAGCGATCGACTGCGAGGCCGACATGCTGCAAGACCCGAGGCCGATCCCATTCGACCAGCTTCGGTCCGACGATGCCGCCATTCGAGCGATACACCTCTTCCACCAGCGTGCGAATGGCGCCGGCATCGAGGGCTACGTCGTCGTGGAGGAAGCAGAAGAATCCGTTCTCGCCTTCGACCAGCCGCAGAACTTCGTTGGCAGCGGCGCCGAAACCCGGGTTGCCTGCGACGGCGCGGACGAACGCGTTGGGAACCTTCTCGCGTATCAGCGCCGGCAGTTCGCCAGGCTCGCCAACGAGCAGGAACAGCGACTTGAGGTTGCCGTAGTCCTGCGCCGCGACGCCTGCCAAGACGGCTGGGAACCAGTCGCCCGGCTCATGAACCACCATGACGACCACGACGGGAGGGGCGAGCGATCCGGTCGGTTCCACGAACTGACGAGGCTAGCTGCGAGCCACCAGGTGCGCCCGGTCATGTGCTTGCAATAGTTAGCACTATGCGGTACACTGCTATCGCTAACTCATACGCCGCCGGACCCCCTGACGGCTTTCACGAAGGAACCCACTCACATGGTCGCCATCATCAACAAGGCCAACATCGACAGCTTGCTAACCAAGGTCACCACGACAGTGAACGACAAGGTCAAGCTCGCCACCTTCCCCTCCGTCGACATCTCCGGACTCGACGTTTCCCGTCTCGCCGACACCAACGAGAAGATGGTCGCCGCCGTTCGCGACGCCGCCTACGTGACAGTCGGCTTCGGCGTGCTTGCCTTACAGCAGGCGCAAGTTCGCCGTCGCGAGATGGTTCGCAGCATCGCCGAGCGCTTCGGTGCCAGCAAGGCGCAAGTCGAGCAGCTGCTCGCCAAGTTCGAGACGCAATTCGCCAAGCTCGACGCTCGCGTCGTCGCAATGGAAACCAAGATCGATGCGACGGTTGAGAAGTTCGAAGACCGCCTACCCCATCAGGCAGCCGCCGTCGTCGGTCAGGCCCACGGCCTGGTGAAGGCTGCTCGCAAGCAAGTACGCGAGCTCGTCGGCGTAACACCGGCAGCCGCAGCTCCCGCGACTGCGTAAGCACAGCAACGCCTAGCAACACCCAGCAACACCCAGCAACACCCACAAGACGAGCCGGACGGCGTTAGCCGTTCGGCTCGCTCGCGGATAGCCTCGACTCTCTGGTGGCAGCCTCCGACGAAAAGTCCTCTTCCTCCCGCGTCCCGTTGCCCGAGGGAACGCTGCCTGTCGCAATTGGCCTACTCGTCGCCGGGTTGGCCAGCTACCTATTCCTAAAGGTGGGCAAGGAAGCCCTCGGCAGCGACGAAGCGTTGCAGCCAATCACCAGCCTTTGGGTTGCAACGTTCGCCTTGGCACCCGGAGTGTTCCTGCCGGTTGAGCAAGAGCTCGCTCGTGCAGTCGCCCATCGTCGAGCGATCGGCCTTGGTGGCAAGCCCGTTCTGCGCAAAGTGATCGCGCTCGCGCTGATTCTCGCGGGCATCGTTGCGGTCGGCATCGTCGCGGCCAGCGGGGCGATTTCGTCCGCGTTCTTTAACGACGACTGGGTGCTCGTCTTGGCGCTGCTGATCGGCTTCATGGCGTACACCCCCGCGCACATCGCTCGCGGTGTGGCGAGTGGGCACGGGCGATTCCGCGCCTACGCGGTCGTGATGGCATCCGACGGCGTGATGCGCATCATCGCCTGCCTGGGGTTGGCGATCGCCGGCGTGAAGTCGGTTGGCCCATACGGCCTCGCCATCGCCTTCGCACCGCTTCCAGGCGTTCTGTTCGTGTGGGCTCGTGGACACCTGCGTTCCGAGGAAGGCCCTCCTGCCGAATGGGGAGAGGTCACCCAGAACCTCGGGTGGTTGCTACTCGGATCAGTGTTCGCTGCCGGTCTCGTCAACGCGGGGCCGTTGGCAGCAACGATATTGGCTGAGCCCCACCAGAAAGCCGACGTCACCCGCTTCACGTACGGAGTCTTGCTGGCTCGTATTCCACTCTTTCTCTTTCAAGCGGTCCAGGCTGCGTTGCTGCCACGACTGTCGCGGCTAGCCGCACGCAACGAGATTGCAGAGTTCCGCGACGGCCTTCGTCGACTGCTGAAGTTGGTCCTCGCGGCCGCCGTGATCGGCACCGCGGGCGCGTTCTTGCTCGGTCCTGTGATCATCGAAAAGTTCTACGACTCAAAGCTCGGCGGCGGCACCTTGGCGACCCTGGCCCTGGGAAGCGCGATCTACATGTTGGCGCTGGCATTGGCACAAGCAGTGATCGCCTTGCGCGGACACAAGCTGGTGGCCATCGGTTGGGGCTGCGCAGGGATCACGTTCGTTCTCGTCACATGGTTGAACAACGAGTCTTTGTTCCGCCGAGTTGAAATCGGACTGCTTGCGTCGTCGACCATGGCGCTGATCGCGTTCGGCCTTGCCCTGCGCTACAAGCTCCGCTCGGGAGTCGTACCTTCCGGCGATTCGATGATCGACGCGATCACCGACATGCCGTTCGAGTCCTAACAGACGGACGCTCCTCAGCGAATCTTGTCGGCCTCGAACTTGAGGTCATGCGCGACCATCATCTTGATCAACGTCGGGAAGTCGACTTCCGGAACCCAACCGAGTTCGGTGCGAGCCTTCGTCGAGTCGCCGATCAGCAAGTCGACCTCAGCTGGCCGGAAGAACTTGGGGTCTTGACGCACGTAGTCGCGCCAGTTCTCGATGCCAACTTCGGCAAATGCGAACTGCACCAACTCCTCAATGCTGTGTGTCCGGCCCGTCGCAATGACATAGTCGTCGGGCTGGTCGCGCTGCAGCATCATCCACATCGCCTTCACATAGTCACCGGCGTAGCCCCAATCGCGCTTGCTATCGAGATTGCCGAGAACGAGTTCTTCTTGCACGCCGAGCTTGATGCGCGCAACCGAGTTGGTGACCTTGCGAGTCACAAACTCGAGTCCGCGGCGCGGGCCTTCGTGGTTGAACAGGATGCCACTGCAGGCAAACAGGTCGTAGCTCTCGCGATAGTTGACGACGATGTCGTGGCCGAAGACCTTCGCGCAGCCGTATGGCGAGCGCGGATGAAACGGCGTGCGTTCCGTTTGAGGTGTCTCGCGGACCTTTCCGAACATCTCGCTGCTGCTGGCCTGGTAAAGCCGAATCTTGTTATTGGTCGCGCCTCCGACCATGCGAATGGCCTCGAGAATTCGCAAAACGCCGAGGCCGGTTATGTTGGCAGTGAGTTCGGCCTGATTGAAGCTCATCGCGACGAACGAGATCGCCCCCAGGTTGTAAACCTCGTCGGGTTGCGAGTACTCAAGCGCCTTGATCAGCGAAGGCAAGTCGGCCATATCGCCGGGCACCGGTTGCACGTAGGGGAACTCTTCGCGCATCTGCACCATGCGCGGATTGTTCTGACCCTTGACCAGGCCGAAGACCTCATAGCCCTTTTCGTGCAGGAACTCGGCGAGGTGTTGGCCGTCCTGGCCTGTTATTCCGGTGATAAATGCACGGGGCATGGGGTTCTTTCGGGGTCCTTTAACGGCGGATTCATTATCGGCAATGCGTCGGGTAGAGACGCCGAGTCTATGGCCAAGCCGGTCTAGCCTGCGCTTGGGATGGCTGAGCTACGCGTCGGATTCGATATCGGTCCCCTGTTCGGCGAGCGCACCGGCATCGGATTTGCAGTCGATGCGTTGCGGTCGGCGCTCGTGCAGCGCGACGACGTTGTGCTGAACGAATATCTAGTTTCGTTTCGTGCCAGGCCCGGTGATGGCGTGCACCGGTTGCCCTTGCCAGCGGCGCTGGCGCATCGTTTGTGGGCTCATGTCGACTGGCCAAGCGCCGACCGTTGGTTGGGCCAATCAGCGGTTTCCTTGATTCACGGCACGAACTACGTAGTGCCGCCGAGCGACCTGCCCCGACTCGTGTCGGTCTACGACTGTTGGTTCCTGCGCAATGAACGAGACGCCCAACCAGCGGTAGCGCGCGCCGGGCAGATCCTGCGCCGGTCGGTGGACGGTGGGGCTGTCGTGCACACAAGTTCCCATGCCAGCGAGCTAGCGGTGCGCGAACTGTTGCCGGGCGCGCGGGTTGTAACCGTTCACCTTGGCGCGCTCGCGTTGCCCGCCCCACCGGCGCGTGCGCCAATCGGCGATCTTGATGGCGCGCCCTTCATTTTGGCGGTCGGAAAACTCGAGCGGCGCAAGAACCTGCCGAGGCTGGTTAGAGCCTTCGGCGCGCTGACCGCTGCACATCCCGACCTGCATCTGATTCTGGCGGGATCCGACGGTGACGATCGAGCCGCGATCGACGCAGCCGTCGACTCACTCGGTGCCGCTTCCAACCGCGTGTCCTTCACCGGACGCGTCGACGACGACGTGCGCTCGTGGCTGTTACACCATGCAAACGTGCTCGCCTATCCCTCTCTCGATGAAGGGTTCGGCTTTCCGCTGCTCGACGCGATGCAGGCCGGAGTGCCGATCGTCGCCAGTAACGTCGGTTCAATTCCGGAAGTCGGTGGTGACGCGGTGCTGCTCAGCGCGCCAGACGACGAAGCCGCGCTCGCATCAAACTTGAACGCCGCGCTCACGGACTCGACCGTTCGCTCCCGCCTGATTCGTGCTGGCGCCACGCGTTGGCGCGAATTCACCTGGCAGCAGTGTGCGGCCGAGCTGACGTCTGTCTACGGCCGCGTGGCGCGCGGCGAGACAGACGAATGGCGATGAGGCAACAATGAATCGGTCAGTCACTGTTCTGTGCGGCGGCGTCGGCGCCGCGAGATTCATGAGGGCACTCGCCGAAGTGCATCCGACGGCCGGTACCACCGCAGTCATCAACACCGGCGACGACACCGTGCTGCATGGCTTAGCCATCTCTCCAGATATCGACACTGTTACCTACACTTTGGCGGGAGCAATCGATCCTGAGCGCGGCTGGGGATTGAGCGGCGAATCGTGGCGGGCGATGGATGCACTGCAGCGTTACGCAGAGCTGAAGCCAGCAGGTTCCGCCGCCGCGCCGACCTGGTTCAACCTCGGCGATAAGGACTTGGCGACACACCTCTACCGAACTGCGCGACGCGCGGAGGGCGCTTCGCTCACTGTGGTCACTGCTGAGATCGCTGCGGCATGGGGCATTGGGCAATTGCTACTGCCGATGACGGACGCCGTTGTGACAACGATGGTGAGCCTTCGTGACGAGGGCATCGAAGTCCCATTCCAGGAGTACTTCGTGCTCCGTCGTCACAACGTCGCCGTGAGCGCAGTGCGATTCGCCGGAGTGGCAGAAGCCGCCCTCACGGCCGCCGCGCGATCGGCGCTCGCCGACAGCGATGTCGTCGTGATCGCACCTTCGAACCCACTGGTGTCGATCGGGCCGATTCGCGCTCTCGCCGGCGTTGACGCGCTACTCGCTGCCCGACGCGACTCAGTGGTCGCGATTTCGCCGATCATTGGCGGCCTCGCGCTGAAGGGTCCGGCCGACAAAATGCTGCTTGAGCTCGGCCACGAGGCATCGGCAGTCGGGGTTGCTCGCCTCTACACCGAGATCGCGGGCACGCTGATTATCGATCCCGTCGACGAAGAGTTAGTGCCAGCAATCGAGGCGGCAGGCATGCGAGCAGTAGTCACGCCAAGCGTGATGAGCGAACCGACGGTCGGCCCCGAGCTAGCCAGAAGAACCCTCGCCGCCGCCCGCCGCTGACTCGACTACTTCGATACGGATCAGTCATGGGAACGGAAAGCGTTGGGCGAGGGTCCATTCGCCGCTTCGGTTGCTGATGAACAACGAGAACGCGGCTGCCTCGCATGCGATCGGAAGCGATGAAGCGATAGCGGCTTCGATACTTAGGAGAAGTGTCGCGTGCGCTTCGCCGCCTGACGTCTGCGCAACGGTGAGATGCGGAATCACGTCGGGATACGCACCCCCATACGGCAGACAATCGGGGAATGCGGTAACGAGCCGTTGCGTCAACAGCCGAAACCACTCATCTGGAAACGGCCGGAGGTAGACGGCTTCGGTGAATGACTCGACCGATGCAAGCGCGAAACGATGCCGCGTCGTGAGCGCGGCAAGATTCGTCAGGCTTTGCATTTCGTCACGCGCGATTACGGCCGGATCTCGGAATGGGAACAACGCAGTGATGTGCGCTGGCATCCCGCGGTTCGCTGATTGATCGTGGCGCCGTCGCCAGTGCCCGATAAGACTTTCGGCGGCGGCGACTTCAACTACGAGCGCCGACTGGCTCATGTCGGCTGCGGTCGACGTTCGTTGTGTACTTGTTCATTTGGTGCGACCACCCCGGTCGCGCCAATCACACAAGCGTGCACCACGGAACCTGCACCGATCTGGCCCATCACTACCGAGTCTGTCACCGTCGCTCGATCGCCGACAAGAGCACCCGGTAACACAACGCTGCGCTTTACAACCGCACGATCTCCGACAGTCGCGCCAGCTCCGACAATGCCCTCTGCAATGACGGCTGTGGGATGAACTGACGCGTTCTCATGCACCGCGACGCAACGTTCATTGCGTCGTTTGCCCGACAACAAATCGAGGTTTGCTTGTAGGTACAACTCAGGCCGGCCCGTGTCGATCCAATAGTCGTCAGTCGCAAGGCCGAACAATCTGCGTTCAGCCGCGATCGCGGGGAAAGTGACGCGCTCGATCGAGACCTTCTCGCCCACCGGAATGCGTTGCAGCACCGATGGCTCGAGCACGTAAGTACCGGCGTTGACGAGGTTGCTTGGTGCGGTGCCCGGCGCTGGCTTCTCTACAAATCGTTCAACGCGCCCATCAGTATCGAGGCCGACCACTCCGAACGCAGAGGGATCGGGAACAGGTATCAGATGCAAGGTCGCTTCGGCGCCGCGGTCGCGATGGAACTGGACCAGTTTTGCAACGTCGAGATCGGTGAGGACATCGCCGTTGACCACGACGAACGTGTCGCCGATACCGGCTGCGTCGGCGGCGAACCGAATCGCACCGGCGGTGTCCAGCGGCGCGGGCTCGACGGCGTAATGCAATGCAACGCCAGCGCATTCGCCGGTTGGGAAAGCTTCAATGAACGGTTCCGGCTTGAAGCCGAGTGCGAATGTGACGTCGGTGATGCCGCTACGTCCGAGATTGGCAACCAAACGTTCGATGATTGGTACATGACCAACCGGCAGCATCGGCTTCGGAATCGAGAGTGTTAACGGCTGCAACCGAGTGCCGAAGCCACCGACGAGAACGACAGCGCGCATCAGCCACCAGTCGTAGTGGTGGCCGCCGTGTCTGCTGTCGTGCTCACACTGGTGTCTGCCGTTGTGTCAACAGTCGTGTCGTCGGTGGCCGGCACTGTGGTGTCCGCACCGCCCGTGCGACAGGCGTCGCCAGAGCCGACAACGCCCAGGTCTTCCAGCTCACAGAAGTGCGCCGGCTTCGGGATGTCGGGGTCGTCGTCCTCGGGAACAACGGCAATCACGAAGATCATGCCGCTGCGCGTGAAACGCTGATTGCGGAAGTCGGTCACCTTGTCTTCGAAGGCACCGGTTGTGTAGTCGTTCCACACGCGCAGGGTGATGTCGGCCTTCTCGCCTTCGCATGGCGTGCCCTTGAAGACATCGTCATCGTCGACATCCCAAGAGTTCGGTTCACCTTCGCCGACCAATGCGGCCGGCACGGTCAGCTTGTCGGTGCTCAGCTCGATGTCGTAGATGTCGAGGAACACACCGAGCTTGGCCTTCTTACCGGTGTTGCCGCCGATTTGCGGGTGGTAGTGAATGACTCCGTCGCCGTCGGAACCGTTGAGGACGGCCGCTTCGTCGCCAGTTGACGCGTCGAGCGTGAGCTCGAGCGATGTGCCCTCTAGATGGGGCAAATAGGTATCGCACACGCGAATGCCGTAGGCCATCGACCATTGGTCTTCCGGCTGCGGTGGGCCGGTCTCGTCGCCTGGCCGACTGACCTTGGCGTAGGTAATGAGCGCGATCATCGCGATGAGAACAGCGCCGACAACCGTCGGGAAGGTGGTGCCGCTGGAGAAGCGGACCTTCTTGCCTTTACCGCGTGAAGCGAGCTTGGCAACTTTTTTGGCGGACGATGACGGAGCCACGAGGGAGCGAGGCTAGCGCCTAGATGGCCCAAAAGCTGTGCCTGCCCCGGTCAGGCCAGCGACCAAATCAGCCGTTCATACTCCAGTGCTACCGCCCGCGGCGACGCGGCACGCAGCACCCACTCGCGACCGGCGACACCTTTTGTTGCCCAACCCGGCAGGTCGGCCAACATCATGCGCAACGCAGTCGCAAACTGCTGCGGATCATCCGGCGCTACCGAGATTCCAGCGCCACTGGCCTGCAGAATTCGTGGCACTTCTGTACCGGGATCGATCGCGGCAAGCACTGGACGCGCGGCAGCGAGAATCGAATACGTCTTTGAGGGAACGCTGACCCGCCCGAGGCCGGCCTTCAAAGGCACCAGATGGATGTCGCCGGTGGCAAGCAATTCGGGAAGTCGTTCCTGCGGTTGATAGCCGCCGAAGATCACGTTGGGCAGCGCGACCGCTCGGTCGTACAGCGCCTGTCGCGCGGCGCCATCGCCATTGATCAGGAACGTCGCATCGGGAAACTCGGAGGCTGCGTCGATCACCATCTCTAGCGACTGCGAGAAGCCGAGATTGCCGGCGTACAGCACAACTGGACCGTCACCAATTCCAAGCTCGCGGCGCAGATTCGTCATTCGGTCGAGCGGACGAATGAAGTCGGTATCAACGAAGTTCGGGATGACGTGCACGTGCGCCCGATGCGATGCCTTCACCTTCGCCACAACGTTGTCGCGCAGATCGTCGGAGAGCACAGTGACCGCAGCCGCGCGGTGATAACTGATTCGCTCGAGCCTGCGAGCAACGGAGATCACTGCGCGATTGGTGATGGCGCCCGTCGCAATCGCGGCATCGGGGAACACGTCTTGGATGTTGAACACCAGCGCCCCGCGCCGAACGAGATGCGTACCCCACCCGGTGAGTCCGAGCGTCAGCGGCGGAGACATGGCGATGACCGCATCGACGCGGCCGCCGCGCAACGACGAGAGACCCGCCAGTGCACTGAACCCGACGAAGCCCGCGGCACGACGCAGCAAGTTCCGCTTGTCAGCGCCTGGAAACGGATGCACTCTCGTGATCGATCCCCATGCCGTCGACTCGCGTCGAACCATCCTGCCTCTCCATCCCTTGCGCTTCCAGTCGGGTTCGATCGCATGTTCCCGATACCAAGGCAACGTCGTGATGACATGCAGTTCGTGACCCAACTCGGCGAGCTCGTGCACGATGCGCGTGAACACCACGCCGGTCGGCGCCGTGTCGGGCGCGAAGTGCGGGCACAGCACCGCGATGCGCAGACGTTCACTCATGTTG
>JBEBGL010000021.1:0-37959 GCA_040081465.1 Ilumatobacteraceae bacterium
CCCCCGGCCCTTCTTGCATTCCGGCCCGCGTTTCGGCTCGGGAAGATGGACTCGGGTTCTTAACAAAGTCTTGAGACAACCGTCGCCGCCGCGGTGCCGATAAATGGTTGCCCTATTGGAAGGCTCGGAGCACCAAATCATGAGAATCGCACGGGTTCGAGAAGCCCAATCAGTTGAGTCGCGTGACCGCGGCTACACGCTGACCGAGGTCTTGGTCGCGGTCGTTCTGATGGGCGTTGCGATCGTGCCGATCATGATGGCCGGGATCGTGACCATCAAGGCAAGCTCGACCTCCCGCAATGCGGCCAGGGTCGAGACCGTGCTTGCCAACGCCGCCGACCGCGTCAACCGTGCCGGCGAAGGTTGCAACTACGACGTTTATGTGCAGGCAGCGGCTCAGGCCGAGGGTTGGGCAGCCTCGCAAGCCACAGCGACCTACAGCTACTACGTGCCAGCCGCGTCGCCAACGACGCTCGGTACGTGGGTCGCCGGCGCGTGCCCAGGAACAACCCGACCAGAGGGCCTCGTGCAGAAAGTCAGGATCACTGTGACTGGCCCTAACGGACATCCCACACGAACGATTGAGATGGTGAAGAGCGATGTTTAAGCGGTTTGCAACGCGCAGAGCGGCTCGAGGTTCAGACAAGGGTATGACGCTGCCCGAAGTGATGGTGAGTGTCACGGTCACCGGCATGTTGGTGGCAGCGATGGCGACCGCGACCAGCGTGATCTTGGCCCAAGCTGACAACAGCGAAGGTCGAATCAACAACGCGCGTTCCGAGCAGGCCGTTGGCATTTGGATGCCCACCGATCTCGCTTCAGCGGAGGATGTGAACACCGACGCCGGTGCTTCCCCGTGCGGAACTCTGTGCCCACCGAACGTGAATGTCGGTGGCAGTAACACGCTGATGCTCACGTGGACGGGCTCGATCGAAGGGGAAACGTCTGCAGTCCCAACACAGACCACGGTGTCGTACCGCTACGTAGAGGACGTCGATAGCGAGTGGCAAATCATTCGCGTCGAGTGCTACTCGGTGAACGGGGGGGCGCCCACATGTTCGCAAGTCGTGATGCTGCACGATGTGGCAGCACCTCCTCCCGGCATCGAGTACTACCCAGGCGTGACCCCACCTGTCTGGGTGATGTTGGTGACGCTGGCAACCGATCCGGCGGCAGCCGGCGACGGCACAGGCGAGGTGGGTGAAGACCCCACGTACTACGTCAAGAACGGTCGCCGAGTCACAGTGACGATCAACGGTGGCGGCGATCTTGCCGGCGCCGGTGGTGGTACCGACTCGATCACTCTTAGCGCCGGCGGCACGAACCGTGAGACAGAGTTGGGCACGACCAACCTCACGGGCGCTCCGACATTCGCAGCTACGCGTTCGCGCTGTGGCGGCAACTTCGGTCTCGTCGTCGACACCTCCGGCAGTATCGGTTCGAACATGTCGTACGTGCGCACAGGTGTCGCGGCGTTCATCGACGCGTTTGCTGGCACCCCCGTAAAACTGCAGGTCGTCACGTTCGCTACGACAGCTAACACACTCGGTGCTGGCGGTGCGTGGACGAAGTACTACGACATGCTCGTCGAGTCCGACGTAACCGCGCTCAAGGCACTTGTTGCCGCGCTCAACAGCACAGGCGGAACGAACTGGGAAGACGGCATGTTCCGCATGTTCCGCAACTCGGATGGCACTGTTCAGTCGGCGCTGCCGGGCACGATGATCTTTTTCACGGACGGCATCCCGACATACAGTCGATTCAACGCCACGAGTGCAAGCTCGCCGCCGGTGGCGCACTCCGACGACTCGGGTCTCGCACAAGGCAGCGGTAGCTCCTATAGCCAACTCTCGTGGAACCGCGCCAACCGCGTTGTTCGCGAGTTCGAGGTGGACCTCGAGAAGTTGATCGGTGTGTACGTCGGCGCCGACACCAGCGGCCAGTCGCTTTGGGTGCAACAGGGCGCCGGCTATCACCTCGAAAACTTCATCAAGGGTTACCACCTCGACTATCAACGCGGATCGCATCTCGAAGGCTGGCAGCGCGGTTACAACCTGACTTACGAGGCCGCCGGTAGCGGTCTGGCATATCAGGTCGCGGGCAGTGGCATGACCTATCAGGCCGCGGGCAGCGGAATGGTCTACGAGGTCGCGGGCAGCGGTATTACGTACGAACGTAAGTCGAGCGGCACCTGGAGCACCGTTTCGAAGTCAACCTACGAATCGAGCAACACGGTCGCGGGCGAAAGCGACAACTACCGGGCACGTGTATCGGGCACGCTTGGTAGTTGGACTAGCACCTCCTCCTCGCTGTTCCGCAAGAGCAACGTGGGCAATGACTCGAGCGACGGTTTCCGAACACGTGTGACGGGCACACTTGGAAGCTGGGCCACCATTTCTGCAGTCAATGGCGTGACGTCGGCGACGTTGTACGGCAGGAGCAACTCGATCCCTGGTTCCACGGATGGGTTCCGGGTGACCACTGGAACGCTCGGCAGCTGGACGACCACGACCCAGGACTTGTATGAGGAGAGCAACTCAGTTGTTGCCTCGACGGACGGCTACCGGACGCAGGTCACGGGCACGCTTGACAACTGGACGCCGTTGACTCTGGATCTGTACAACCTCAGCAATACGACCGGCGACTCGACCGACGGATTCCGGACGGCCAACAACTATGCGAGCCCGTACACGCTGTGGGAATCAACGACCGAGGCGACCTACAACACGAGCAACACGACCAGCGACGAGAGCGATGGCTGGCGGGCTACGACCGTGTACACCGCCCCATTTGTGAATTGGGCATCGATTACGCAATCGGCTTACAACTCGGGCAACAGCACAGCCGACGAGTCGGACGGTTACCGCACCGTGAACATCTACAGCAGTCCGTTCTCGCTGTGGGAAACAACCACGGAGGCCGCGTACAACGCGGGCAACACGTCAAGCGGTAACAGCGATGGCTGGGACGCGACCAAGATGTACACCGAGCCGTACACCTTCCACGAAGGGTCGACCAGCTACTACAGGCCGAACAGAGACATCCTCAAGCAGTTCGTTGCGCCTAGCGGCGCTGTGCCGGCTGTGCAGAGCGGAGGCGTCTACACAAATGCTGAGCAGGCGACGTACTACGAACTTCCGAACTGGTCGCAGTTCTCCGGAGCGATGACAAGCATGGCGTTGGCGGAGTGCGGAGGAACTGTGACCTTGCAGACGAAGGTGGGCAGTTCGAACGCGGCTGACCCGTTTACGTATCAAAGCTCGGTCGATCTCACGACGGCCACTACCAGTGCGCAGTATCGCAGCGGCACCTTTGACTACGAACTCAGCGACGGTACGGCAGTCCCCGCCACGATCAGCCCGATGGAGACCTCGACTCTCGACGACTACAACCCTGTCGGCTGGTCGTGCAAGGCCGGTGGTGCTGACTATCCGTTCACCACTGCCCCGATCGCGTCGGGATCTCCCTGGACGAGCATTTCATTGAGCGTTGCCCCGAACACGGCAATCTCCTGCATTCTCACGGTGGCACTCAAGTGAGGTTCTTTAACGCAAGACGCTCTGCAGACTCGAGCGATAAGCCGAAAGACGAAGGCACCGCGCTTACGTTCGCACTCGTGTTCATCGTCATCGGTTCGATGATGCTCGTCCCGATGATGAACTACGTCTCGGTTGTCTTGCGCGGCGGAGCCGTGCATCACAACAAGGGGTTTCGCGCCGAGGCTGTGCGCGGTGCGTTGCGCGTGACGCTCGCCGATCCGAGCGCGCTCTATGTCGCGTGCGGCGCAAGTGGTTTGCATACCGCCGTCACACTGGCGTCTCCCGATCTCGGCGTACCGGTGCACACAGAGTGCACGACACTGAGCAACTCGGCCGAGTTGGACCCGACGGAGCTTCGCCTCGCGATGGGTGTCGTTCAGACAGGTTCAATCGCACCGATTGGTACGACCGGAACGCCCTACGCCGGCAATGGAAGTGCCAACATCGGTGGCTGGTGGGCGGACACGACAGCCGTTAGCGAGGGCGGGAAGATCTTCTTGCCACCTCTGCCGTCGCACGGCACCAACCACGCAGCGACTAGTGGATACATGATGCCAACGTGGGCAGGCTCGTGTCGCGTTTACTTCCCGGGCACGTACACCGACGCAGTCACGATTGCCGACACGATCCCGACGTTCTTCACCTCGGGTGTGTACTACTTCGAGAACACTCTGACGTTCGGTGCCGGTGCCAACGTTGTGATCGGCGAAGGAGCCATTGAAGGTTGCACCACTAACTCGGAAGCTGCGTTCTACGCCCTTGGTGCTCCGAGCTCGATCAACATCTCTGGCATTGGAGCCACCTTCGTGTTCGGTGGTGCAGGCCGCATGGTCGTCACCGATAGCGGCACTGCCAGTGGACCGAGTGTGCGCTTCAATGCGCGACTCGTAGACCCGACCGACGTTGGCAACTACGTCTCAGCAGGCGTCTCGATCGAAACTGTCAACGGTGTGCAGTTAGGCGCGACATCAAGTTCCGACCTTCTCATCCCGGGGCAGCTGAACGTTCCGAAGTCAACGACCGAGACCAATCCTCAGGATTCGACTCCTCCGGTAGATGCTGCATCAACCGGCTATCACCCGTCGACCCTGGTTCCGTCGATCAGCCCCGCGCCGCCGGTTCCTGCGGTGCTCGACATCGTTCTTACCGGAGCGAGCACGACCACTCTCTACATCCCTGGTTATGTGAGCGTGCCCCAGGGCGGCATCAACATCTTCGTTGGGGCGGCGATGGGTGGGGGCAAGAGCGTGCAAATGCTTGGCGGTGTTCTGGCCGCGACGTTCACTCAGTCTGTCGACCTGCCGGCCGACAACCAGTTGGGCATGGTTAACCGCATCGTGCAGAAGACTTTCAAGATCGTGTCGACGACAGCGTCGGGCACGCCGCACGTCACGTCGATCGCCATCGTGCAGGTCAACGACTTCGGCGAGTTCGCCGTCAACTCCTGGGTGACCAGCACCGGCTAACTGCTTTCGCAGGGAACAGAAAGACCTCGGGTTGGCGGTGACCTTTAGCGGAGTTAGCAGGTGCTGTGTTACAGGGGACGCACCCGCGACGCGATCGCGAACAGATCGGCATTGATAGCTCTGCTCAGCGCTGGCGCTTCCATGTGGCGCTGTCGGTCTTGAGGAACAGCTTGCCGTCGGGCATGCGCTTCCACCGTCGGCCTCTGTCGTCGGTGAATTCGATAGAGACCGGTGCCCGCTTCCTTGGCTGTGCTCGGTCTCTATCCTCCCAAGCAGGCACTGTCTCCGTGCTGAGCATCTCGTACTGCGGCGTTACCTCGTTGGGAAGCAGCGACTCGAAGGATTGTGAGCGAATCGGGCTTGTGTTCACGCTGGCATCGCCCGGCAACAGTGCGATTACCGCCTCATACGCAGGAGTGTTGGACGTATTCGACACGCGGTACTTGACCTGCCCCTGCCGGATGATCGGCGCGTCGATGGCCGACTTCGTGTAGGACTCGTTGCGAGCGGTGAGGACGTGAATTTTCGATGCCTGATCGCGGCGACGCTCGACCCCTTGTCGCCAATATAGGAACACGGCGAAGCCAAACGTGACCCAGACGCCGATCGCCTCGAACCACGTCGCCGCATCGCCCCAGACGATCATGCAAGCTGTCATCGCCGCTCGACGTTACGGGAGCCGCCGAGTGTGGTGTGCGATCATCCCGCTGTGCCCAACACTCCAGCCTGCGATCTGGAATCGACGAGGACTCTCATAGACCACAGCCTCCACTAGCGCAGATTGCCCGACATGGCGTGCTTTGTCCAGTGGCGCTCATGCGAGTCGCCAATGACCAGAACCAAAACAGCGACTCGGTCTGCCGACCGAAACCTCCACTCTTGGATCCAGTAAGGGTCGTATTAAGAGTGGACGAGGTTGCTGATACTCGTTGGTCACCGAACGTTCTGCGGCTTTGTGTCAGCGCATAATGCGACACAACGTTTGTGAGCTGACACAAATCGGGGAGTCCACGAGGGTCGTATTGAGAGTGGACGAGGTTGGTGGGGTCGTTCGGTCTTGTTCCCAACTCGACCACACTCCTAAGCACGCGGCCAAGCGAATCCAATCCGCGGTCCGACCCGATCAACTCACCTGCTCGCCACCGCATTCGGTCGTTCGCCCTCTCAGCAACAGCAGGCGCACTTCGAAAACCAGAATCCACAACGATGCGAGCGCCAGCAAGGAAACCAGGAACCACCGGCCAGGGAGTCTGCCGAATCCGCCAACCAGCGTCACAAACGCTGCGAAGACCAACGCTGACGGAAGCGCTGCCAAATGCGGATGGGTGACCTGCCAAACGTAGAACTTGCTCGGGTCAACCGGCGCGCCTTTTGCCCCGCCTCTTGGCTGCAAGCGTCTGCCGAGAACGATGCCCGTCGCGAAGATTCCTACCGGCATCGCGACGATCGCGAACAGCAGAAGAACCTCCTGAGGACCCATCCCAGCAGTGTGCCCGAAAGGTGCATTCACAGCAATGCCAAGCGCGCGGAAGGTCAGCGCACTAGTTCCATGCGCATACCGGTCGTATCCCAGTCGGGATCGAGCGGCACTCGTTGCATGGCGCGGCCGGCGATGCGGCGTGCAGTCCACAGCAGACCCAGTGCCTGCAATAGATGCACCTGCGCGGCGCCGGGAGGTGGCGTGCGGCGCGCGATTTCTTCCAGGCCGGGCAGCTTGTCGCGGATGAGCGCGATGCGCTCCAACATTCCGTCCTGCTGATACGGAGATGAAAGCAACGGACGATCGTTGTTGAGCTGCGCGAACGTCAGGTCGGGGTGCGCCGCGAAGTACGTGCGCTGGTGGAACGGCTGGAACTCGCGATTGGCCTCGCGCAGCCAGCGGAACCGACGCAGATCGTCGCGGGTGAGCCACGGCTCTAGCTCCAGTGCTTCGGTGCGAGTTTCGGCTTGCAACGCAGCGCGCGACGGCGTCGGCTTAACGGCGAGCGATCGTGGCCAGCCGATGAGTGCACGAGCTTCTTCGTCACAGATGCGATACGGGCCGGTCGGCCGATCGTGAAAGCCGACGGGGCAATAGATCGCCGCCGCGTCGAACTTCGGCTTGAACTCCAACACGTCGAGCAGTGTCTTGACGACCTCCGGGTCGTCGGCGACGACGGTGACTCCGGCCAATCGTGCGGGCACGATCAGCCAACCGCCCGGGCACGGCACGATGCCAGCGAGGACCTTGAAGGGGAGCTTGGCGGCGGTCATGGTGTGTCGTTGAAGGGAATGGTGTCGTTGAGGGTGTTACGCGTTGATGTAGGTGCCGGCGCCGGTCGTTGCTGCCTGACCTGAGTCGACGGTGGCCTGCGCCTGCAACTGCGAGCGCATAGTGGCTGCTTGGGCCAGGATCTCTTTCGGATACTGACTGATCTCGGCTGCGTTCTCGAACGACAGAATGCCGCTCGACACGAGACGAGCGAGGTCCATCTCGATGGTCTGCATGCCCTCTTGCTGGCCAGAGATCATCGTGTTGCGCAGCTGACGGGTCTTGCCTTCACGCAGCAGGTTGCGCACGGCGTCGTTTGCCATCAGCACTTCGTAAGCGGCCACGCGGCCACCACCTTCTGCTGGCAGCAGTCGCTGACTAATCACGCCTTGCAGCGAACCGGCGAGCATGATCTGAATCTGATCGCGCCGCTCCGCGGGGAAGACGTCGACAATACGGTCGAGGGCTTGCGATGCGTCGTTCGTGTGCAACGTTGCGAACACGAGGTGGCCGGTCTCGGCGAGTGTCAGCGCGTTCGCGATCGAGTCGAGGTCGCGCATTTCACCAAGCAGAATGACGTCGGGGTCTTCACGCAGCGCACTGCGCAAACCCTCGGTGAACGAGGTGACGTCGGTTCCAACTTCGCGCTGGTTCACCATCGCGACCTTGTGATGGTGCAGATACTCGACCGGGTCTTCGATGGTCAGAATGTGGACGGGGCGAGTTTCGTTGATTCGGTCGATCATCGCGGCGAGCGTCGTGCTCTTACCGGAACCTGTTGGGCCGACGACGAGTACGAGACCGAACGGGCGCTGCAGCAGCTCAGTGGCCGCCCACGGGGCGCCGAGCTCGTCGAGGGAACGTACGCGGAAGGGAATGACGCGCAATGCCAGTGCGCAACTGTTGCGCTGTTTGTACGCGTTAGCACGGAAGCGCCCGATGGATTCGATTCCGAACGAGAAGTCAACCTGCGAGTTGTCGGTGAACTCCGTCAGTTGCGCCTCGTTCAACAACGACATCACAACGCGCTCAGTATCTGCCGGCAACAGCAGCGGAACGCCTTCGAATGGCACTAGAACGCCGTCGCGTCGAGCCGTCGGTGGTCGACCCGCGGTTAGGTGCAGGTCGCTCGCGCCGGCGTTGACAGTCGCCTGCAGCAGTGTGACCAATGTCGGATCTGGATTGAACATGCGACTAGCCTCCGTTGACTTCCGCTCGTTCGAGACGGACTTTTCGCGCTATGACAACTGCTATCTGTGCCCTCATCGGGCTGCTCTTCGGTTCTTTCCTCACCGTGGTGGTTGACCGCGTGCCTCGTGGCACCTCGGTTGTTCACCCCGGATCGGCGTGCGGGAACTGCGGCCTGAGCCTTGGCCCCCTCGATCTGATTCCTGTGTTGAGTTGGTTGGCACTGCGCGGGAAGTGCCGGCGGTGTCGTATAAGTATCGGCATCGAACCGGTCGTTCTTGAGGTGTCAACGGCTCTTCTGTTTGGCCTCATGGGGTGGCACTTCGGGGTGACATGGCGTACTGCCGCGTTCTGTGCGCTGATGGCTGGCTTAGTGGCTCTGAGCTGGATCGATCTGCGAACTCGGCGCCTGCCGCGAGAGATCATTTACGCCACGGCGGCGATCGGAGTTCCACTACTTTGCGTGGCTGCTTTGGTCGAACACGAGCCAAAACGGATGTGGATGGTTGCCCTCGGGGCCGCCATTTCGTTGGCTGTGATGGCGTTCATCTACTGGGGTAGCCGCGGTGGGATGGGCGATGGCGACGTGCGCCTGGCGCCGCTCTTAGGTGCCTATCTCGGCTTCCTCAACCCCGGTTTAGCGCTCGTTGGATTGTTCTTCGGTTTCGTCGCAGGTGCCGTAATCGGAGTCGTGCTGATTGTCATGCTGAAGGGCGACCGGAAGATGAAGGTGCCGTTCGGACCGTTTATGGCGCTCGGCACCGTGCTGGCGATCTTCATCGGCCAGGACTACATCGACGTCGTCCTTGCTCGCTAGACCAACGAGTTAAGCGTCAGCCTTCACGCCTTCGAGCACTCCGTACATCGCCTGCACCAAAGCAATCGCAACGAAGCCGACGATGATGCCGACAGCCACGATCATGATTGGCTCGAACATGGCGGTGAAGCGCTTGATGCGGCTCTCCAACTCGCGGTCGAAGAAGATCGCAGCGACTTCTAACTGACGGTCGAGTGTTCCTGTTTCCTCGCCGACCTTGAACATCTGGCGTGCTGCACCTGGGAACAACTCGGTGCGGGCGAGTGGCTTCGCAAAGCCGCCGCCTTCGAGGATTTGCTCCTGCGCGATGATCAGCCGCGCTTTGAACACTCGATTGTTCGTTGCCTCGGTCGTGGTGCGCATTGCGTCGGGCAGCGGAACGCCGGCCCTGATCATTGCGCCAAGAATTCGGCAGAAGCGCTCGAGGATCGCGTACTCAACGATGCCACTGAGTACGGGAAGCCGTAGCACGAGCTTGTCTCGGAATTCCTTGCCCGGCTCGGTGCGCCCCATCCACATAAAGAACCCGATGATGCAAAGGAAGAAGGTCAGCGGTCCGTACCAATAGATCGTGAACAAGTCGGCCACGAACAGCAATGCACGGGTTGCGAATGGAAGGTCTGCGTTCAGCTCTTCGAATAGTGGTTTGAACTGGGGCAACACATAGCCCGCGAGTGCGGCGACGGTGAAGATCGACAACACCATCACGACGCCCGGGTACGACAGAGCGGCCACGACTTTCGATCGCGTATCGAGCTCGCGCTCGAGGTACTCGGCGAGGTTCTCGAGCGTTTCGTCAAGCTTGCCGGTCAACTCGGCAGAGCCGAGAATGCCGATGTAGTAGTTCGGAAAGGTTTGCGGGTGCTTGCTGGCCGCGCCTGCAAGCGTTTCGCCGTTGCGCAGGTCTTCAACCATTTGCGAAATCGTGCGCTGCAGCACCACGTCGGCGGTCTCGTCGCCGATGACCTCCATGGCTTCGGTCACGGGGATGCCGGCCTTCATGAAGACGGCGAGCTGACGCGTGAAGTGCATCAACTCCTTCTTCTTCACCTTCTTGGTCGTCAGTTCGATCTGACCCATACCGCGCTTCTCTTCGATCTTCACCGGGTACAGGTTCTGCTCTAGAAGATGGGCGCGCGCCGCTCCGATGGTGTCGGCTTTGGTGACACCTTCAACGGCGGAACCGCTGACGTCGATGGCTGCGTAGGCGAACTTAGGCATGACCTGCTCCTAGCTTGCGAAGAGTGTTTTGACTACTTCGGGAATGGTGGTGACATCCGCCTCGACGAGCGCCATGGCCTCGCGCAACATCGTGCGCATGCCTTGGGCGACTGCGAGTCGACGGAGTTCTTCGGTCGTCGCCCAGCCAACAATCAGGCGACGAAGTTCGGGGGTAATGCGTAGCAACTCGTAAACACCGATGCGATCGCGGTAGCCGGTGTTGGCACAGAAGTTGCAGCCGTTGCCGCGGTAGAACACGCTCTTCTCGCTGCCTCCACTGTGCTGACGGAAGACAGCCAGCTCGTCGGCGCCCGGTGTGTATGGCTCTTTACAACTGTCGCAAACGCGACGCAACAGACGTTGGCCGATAACTCCGACCACCGAAGAAGCGATAAGGAAGGCTTCAATGCCCATGTCGAGGAAGCGGTGCAATGCCGCGACGCTGTCGGTTCCGTGAAGCGACGAGAGCACAAGGTGACCGGTGAGTGCCGACTGCACAGCGATACGTGCCGTGTCGGCATCTCGAATTTCACCGACGAGAATGACGTCAGGGTCTTGGCGCAAGATGGCCTTCAAACCGGTGGCGAACGTCAGACCGGCCTGATCGTTTGTCTGAATCTGGTTGATGCCGGGGAACACGTATTCCACCGGGTCTTCAACAGTCGTGATGTTCTTCCCCGAAGAGTTCACTTCGAGCAGCGACGCATAAAGAGTCGTGGTCTTACCTGCACCGGTCGGGCCTGCACAGATCACCATTCCAAATGGCGAATGGATCATCTTCGAGTAATGCAAGTACGTCTCGCGCGGAAAGCCGAGCTCGGACAACCCAATCATCGACCGGGTCTTGTCGAGGATTCGCATAACGATCTTCTCGCCGAACACTGTGGCGACGCTGGCGACGCGAACGTCGACTTCCTTGCCGTCGATCACTGTCGAGAACTGGCCGTCCTGCGGGCGGCGCTTCTCGACGATGTTCATGCCACTCATGATCTTCAAACGACTGGTAAGTGCCGCGTGCGCGCCCATCGGCAGCATGAAGGCTTCGACGAGGTGACCGTCGATGCGGAATCGCACGCGCACTTCTTCGTCTTGCGGTTCGATGTGAATGTCGCTCGCACGGTCGCGCATTGCCTGGCTAACGATGCGGTTGACGAGCTGGATGACTGGTGCCTGATCGTCGAGTTTCACCTCGGCGGCGATCGATGCGATCTTCGACTGCTCGTCGCCAAGTTCCAGCGACTTCACCAGTCGATCGATGTCTTGATCCGCGCGGTACACCTGGTCGATGAACGTGCGCACCGTCAGCGGGTCGGAGACGAAGAACTTTACGGGCCGGCCAGCGGCCGCCTCGATGGCGGCACGCCGCGCAGGTGCCGGGTCACTGCAGAGCACGACAAGGGCGTTGCCTTCGGCCGCGACCGCGAGAGCACAGTGCTTGCGAACGACTGCTTCATCAAGCACGTGCTTGATGTCGTCAGCGATCTCGATGCCCTTAGTGTCGACAGCCGGTACGCCGGTCGCCTGCGAAATGGCGAGCGCGAGTTCAGTTCGGCCAACGCTGTAGCGAGCGAGTGCGATATCGGCGAACTGCAGCAGGTCGCCGTTCGCTTGTCCTAACGCTTGGGCAAACTCTTCCGGAGTTAGCTGGCCACTCTCAATGAGAGATTGGCCAACCTTCATGCACTCCGCGCCGGATTCACCCTCGGCTGTGGCTGGTGCTTCTTTGGATCCTTTGAAGATTGCCATGGTGTGCTCCAATCGTCAGAACGACGAAAGGCTCCGATCTGCGGCTGCGCTGCCGGGCTCGGGACTGCCGTTCAATGCACCAGAGGCCTTCGGCGCGCCCGGATCGACCTTGCGCACGAACTGATCTGGGTCGAGAGCCGAGATGGCGCGCTCAAGTTCGTCGAGACGCTCGAGCTGCACCGAGGCACTGACATCCATCTCGTCGCCAAGCAGGCTTTCGATTTCTGCCATGCGAAGTGCGGCGCGGTCGAGTCGCTCGTCAGTCGTCGCGGCGACGCGGTCGATCTCGATGCGCACGAGCATCGCTTCACCGACAGCGGCTGAGAGTTGCTCCTTGATGCCTTCGATCGCCTTGCCGTCAACCTGGCTGATCTGTTCGGTGAGCACATTCGTGTGCAAGATCACCTGACTGAGGCTGTTCTCCAGCTCGAGCATGCGTTGCGATAGTGCAGCGATTGCTTCATCGAATCCGGAACCGATGCGACCAATCGTGGCTTCGAGGCCAGCGATCTTGGTGCCGTTCTGCTCGACGACCCTGTCTTCCATCGCAAGCATGCGATCGGTGATCTTGTGGTCGGTGAAGTCAACGCGTTGCGCCAAGGCTGCAGCTTGTTCTGAGAGTTGGCGCTGGATCTCGGGGCCGAACGCCTCGAGCGTTGCGCGGACGAAACCGAATCGCTCTTCGACTGCGGTGGCCAACGCCTGGTTGCCGTCGTCCATTCGCAGAGTGAGCGCTTGCGATGTGTCGTTGACGTGTTGCACCAACGCGCTCGCCTGCTCGTCGAAACGACGCGCCGACTTAGCCAGCTCATCTATGCGCGCGTGGGCCGCGGCGCTGGAGGCATCAATCTGCTCGCGCAGTGTCACCAACTCTCCTGAGTCGATTCCACCTCCGCCACCACTGTCCGTGTCACGGAATCCGCTGCCAGCTGACGACTCAATGACGCGGTTGTTGAATTCGTTGAGTGACAGCTGCTGGTGCTTCGCGAAGTCAGCGAGTCGTTCTTCCAACGCCGTCTGCAATGCCTGCTGAAAGCCGGCAGCCGCTTGCTGTTGTTCAGTGAGTCGCGCTTCGAACTGTTTGGTGATGTTTGCGACGTTGTCGGTCAGCTGCTTTTCAACAGCGGCCGCAATTGTCTTCACCAACACCTCGGTCGTTGCAGCCGACATTCCGGGCTGCGCAGTCGGCGCGCTCATGACTGGCCCTCTCGTGAGGCCGCGAATTCATAGCGGAGTTGTTCCCTTGCCACGTTTGAGTTATCGGGCGTTCTTGCCCATCTCTTGAGACATTGCTCGTCCGATACGGTGGCCAAATGCGGGTGCACCTCATTGACGGGACTTACGAGCTATTCCGACAGCACTTTGGGCAAGTCAGCCGCCACGGCGACGCTGGCCCGAATGATGCGGCAATAGGGGTCGTTTCCAGCACCTTGCAGCTGGTGTCCGCAGGAGCCACTCACCTTGGGGTAGCTAGCGACCACGTAATTGAGAGCTTTCGTAATGATCTGTACCCCGGCTACAAGACCAGCGAGGGTATGGACCCGGTGCTGCTGCGCCAGATACCGGTGATGGAAGAAGCCCTAATCGCGTGCGGCTTTACGACGTGGGACATGGTTGAGTGGGAGGCCGACGACGCCCTGGCGGCCGCCGCGGCGGTTGCCGACGCCGATGCTCGGGTCACCCAGGTGCTGATCGTGACCCCCGACAAAGACCTGTGCCAGTGCGTTCGGGGCACCCGAGTCGTGCAATACGACCGTCGGAACGACCAAATCGTTGATGAAGCCGGCGTGGTGGCGAAGTTCGGCGTGCCGCCGGCCTCGATTGCGGACTATTTGGCGCTGGTGGGCGATTCGGCCGACGGCTACCCCGGTTTGCCGGGATGGGGAGCGAAGAGCGCCTCGACGGTGCTGGCCAAGTTTGGGTCGATCGACGCCATTCCGCCTTCGTCGGGCGACTGGGGCTTGCCCGCGCTGCGTGGCGCCGAGAAGTTGGCGCGCACGCTCAGCGACCAGATGGCCGACGCTTTGTTGTTTCGAACTATCGCGACCGTCGCGCTTGATGTTCCGGTGGGCAAAGTCGACGACTGGCAATGGAAGGGACCGACCGATGCCTTCGCTGCGGTGGCAGCGAAACTCGGTGCACCCGATCTCGCGGCGCGGGCAGCTCGTGTCGCCGAGCGCCTTGCTAACTGAACTACCGGCTTGCCGTTTAACTACCGGCCCGCTGACTGTGGTGACGGCCAGGTGGTCTGCGGCACACAAGCGGCACCGTTGAAGGCTGCTGCCTTCCGGCCCTGACCTGATTCCCGGACGCTCGTCGCACAGGACCCGACCATCACCACACTCAGCGGGTGCTTCGCATGGTAGTGGCGCCGCCGTTCCCCCACTACCGTGTCGTGGCTCCCGGGAGGGGTGCGAGAGCGGCCGAATCGGCACGCTTGGAAAGCGTGTGAGGTGCAAGCCTCCGTGGGTTCGAATCCCACCCCCTCCGCTCATGACTGACGTTGAATTGAACGTTGAGTTTGACGTTGCGATGATGCGCCATGCGCTGGCCGAGGCTCGCGCCGCGCTTGCCCACGACGATGTCCCGATCGGAGCCGTTGTTGTTCGCGACGGTCAGGTGATAGCCCGTCGCCACAATGAGCGCGAACTGGCGGGCGATCCGACCGCGCACGCCGAGGTTCTCACTTTGCGTGAGGCAGCGGAGGTCGTCGGGCATTGGCGGCTGACTGACTGCACGCTTTACGTCACACTCGAGCCCTGCGTCATGTGCGCCGGAGCGCTAGTGAATGCTCGGATTGGCCGCATTGTGTATGGCGCAACCGATCCGAAGGCTGGCGCTGTGGAAAGCCTGTATCGCGTTTGCGCGGACGACCGGCTGAATCACCGTCCGCCCACTGTGAGTGGTGTTCTGGCGGACGAGTGCTCGGCGCTGCTGAAGGACTTTTTCGCAGCGCGACGCGTTTAGCGGCTATTGCGCTTGCTCGTCGTCGGCTGGAGCCAACACCGAGTCGATAGCGGCGAGCGCACGACGAACCGCATCGGCGACTTCGTCGGCAATCGAGCCCGCCGGGGCAGATTCTGCTGATGCAGTCGGCTGCGCCGGATAACTGTCGGAGGATTGAGCCATCCGCGTAGGAGTGCCGGCCGACTCGGTCGGCGCCTCCGGCCACGCGTCGAGTTCCAGCCGTTCTGGAACTCGGGCAACGACTTCCGGCGTCCGAACGAGCGCCAGCTCGGGAGTCTCTGCTGCCGGTGCCGGAACAAATGGTGCCGGTGCCGGTGCCGGCGCGACTGATGGTGGCGCGATCGGCGCCGCAGCAACCGGTGCGGGAACGACCGGTGCCGGAGCGGCAGGCTCGGGCACCGTGACGGCTGGTACGACTAGCGCCGGAACAACCACAGCAGGAACGACAAGCGCCGGAACAACAGGTTGAACCGTGGGCTGCACGACAGGCTTCACGACGGGCTCATCCTTGAGCGATTCGTCATTGACGCTGCCATTGAGGAGTGGCTGCGACTGAATGTCGGAGAAGGCGGCTGTGCGCTGATCTTCGGTGACGGCCGGGGCGTCGGCTGTCGATTGATTGGGCAACCAGCGGTCGATGCCACTTGGGTGGCGCTTGTAAAGCGTCATGACATAGCTGTCGACGGTCTCTTTCGATACCGACGTCAGCACGTCGTCGGTCATCAGCTCGACGCAAAGTTCCACGGCATGTCGGTCGATCGATTCGTCGCGTTCGAAAAGGCGGCCGAGGTGTTCCGAGCCGCTGACCATCACCGAGCCCTTGCTCATTTGCTTGCGGGTGATGACTCCCTCAACCAACAGTCGAACGCCAATGCCACCGTCGGTGGTGCGTTCGGCGAAGTACACCTCGCCGTTGATTAGGTAGACGTTTGTTGGCGGGTTCGAGGGCAGGGCCAACTCGCCGGTGAGGTGCTGGTTGCGCGCGGCCTCAATCACGCGCCATGCGGGGCGTGACGCGGGGGGTTCACCGTTGAACAGGTCCACTTGCACACCCGGTTTTCGGCACGTCCTGACCATATCTTGAGAATTCCTTAGGACATATTGCCTAGGTGCTGGCCGGCCCCTGTCCTGATGACAAGTGCCGTTAGCCAGGCGCGACCGCTAGCGTGCCGCCCGGAAGGGTGCCCGAGCGGCCAAAGGGACACGCCTCGAAAGCGTGCGAGGTGAAAGCCTCCGTGGGTTCAAATCCCACCCCTTCCGCCAATTTCGAGACCGTCGTTCTAAACGACAACCCAAGACTCGGCGGCACCACCGCAGTACGCGACGGCGACCTGCGCGCCATTGTGCAGCCCGGCTTGCGACCGCACGCGCGCCGAAACGACGGTGCCATCGAGCAGGCGAATCGAGACTCGAGCGTCGTGACCGTAGAAGTCAAGGTGCTCGACGACCCCCGGTTCCCCATCGGCGCCGACCGCTACATCTTCGGGGCGAATCAACACCGTGACTGCTCCGTTCGCTTCGGTTGCGGCGAGAGGCACGCGGCCCAGCGCGGTGAGTGCAATTCCATCCGTGGCAGTCGCGGGTAGCACGTTTGCTTCGCCGACGAATGCAGCCACCCATCTATCGATCGGTCGGCGGTACAACTCCTCAGGAGTGCCCAACTGACGCAATCGTCCTTCGTGCATCACGCCGACGATGTCGCCCATAACGAAGGCTTCGTCTTGATCGTGCGTGACGAACACTGTGGTCACTCCGACTTCGCGCAAGATGCGCGCAACATCGCCGCGCAGCTGTGTGCGCAAGTTTGCGTCGAGCGCCGAGAACGGTTCGTCAAGCAACAGCACTGCGGGCTTTGGTGCCAACGATCGCGCGAGCGCGATGCGTTGTTGTTGACCACCCGACAAACTGCCCGGCAAGCGGTCGGCGAACTCGCGCATCTCGACCAGCTCTAACAACTCATTCACACGCGCGTCCCGATCAGCGCGTTCCGCACGGCGTAGCCCGAAGCCAATGTTGCCGGCAGCTGTCAGGTGCGGGAAGAGAGCCGGGTCTTGGAACACCATGCCAACGTTGCGGCGTTGCGGCGGCACCCAAGTTTCCGGGCCGCTGACCGTCTCATCACCCATTCGAACTGTGCCCGAGCGCGGCCGTTCAAGCCCGGCGATGGCTCGCAGCAATGTCGTCTTGCCGCAGCCAGAAGGGCCGAGCAACACCGTGATCGACCCTGCCGGTGCGTGCAGCGAAACGTCGCACACAACCGGTGCAGCCTGGCCGTAACCAATGCTGACTCCCTCAACCTCGATCGCAACGGATCGTTGAGGCTTTGGATCGCCGTCAGAGGTCACGGGTTACACCGTCTCGGAACACCAACAGCCAGGACAAGGTTCCCGACACAGCTAGCAGCGCAAGCGATCCGACGGCCGCGTTGGCGAGAAATCCCTCTTCGAACGATGCCCATACGTCGGTGGAAAGTGTACGGAACCCAATTGGTGCGAGCAGCAAAGTCGCCGGCAACTCCTTGACGACCGCAAGCACAACTAGGCCGCCGCCGGCGACGAGCCCATTGCGCATGAGCGGTAGTTCGATGCGCAGTAATCGTCGCCACCAACTGGGCTCGATCAGTCGGCTCGAGTCGAGCACCGCGGGCGACACTGCACGAACACCTTGCTCGACGGATCCGAGCGCCTGGCTACCGAAGTGGACGACGTACGCCACGATCAGTAGCGGCATCGTCTGGTACAGGCGATTGAGGGTCGGTGTGTTTAGTGCAAGCACGGCGATCGAGAGTGCGATGACGATTGCCGGAAGTGCGAAGCCAGCAACAATTGCGACGCTCGCGGCTCGGCCCGCGACATCGCGGTGGCGGATCGCGCTGATGGCGACCGGCAGGACTACGAGCAATGTCACGATTGCAGTCAGCACCGCGACCTGTGCTGTGTTTTGAATCGGCGTCAGCAGATCGCCGAGGCTTACCCGACCTTCGCGAATGCCCCGCGCCGCCCACGTGATGAGGCTTGATAATGGTGCGCCAATTCCGACCGCGACAACACCAACGCATACGAGCAACGCGAATGGCGCGGCCCACCCGAGGCGTACAAGCCGCGCAGGTCCTGTTCCGGCACGCACGTCCGTTGCGACGCGCCCGTAACCAGCGCGGACAGCTGCGACCACTGCAAGCGATGCGGCAAACAACATCGCTGCGGCCATGAACGACGTTGCGCGATCCACCTGTCGCGTCGCATAGATCACTCGGGTGAGTGTGTCGAAGCCGAGTAGTTGCACCGCGCCGAACTCGGACAACATGTAGAGCGCGACGATGAGAGTGCCACCGACGATCGCGGCGCGTATTTGAGGGAACGTGATGCGCACGAATCTTTCGATCGCTGAAGCGCCGAGCAGTTGCGCGCTCTCGTCGAGGCTCGCCCGCAAGGCGCGTAGACGTGCCGACACTGGCAGCAGTACGAACGGATACGAGAAGAGTGTGAGCAGTAGCCACGCAGGGAAGAGGCCGCGAATCCGCCGTGGTGGTTCAGCGCCGAGCGCTTCCCAGATCGATGCCAAGAATCCACCGGGCGTGAAGCCGGCCAAGATTGCCGTCGTACCGACGAAAGAGGGCAACGCAATCGGTAGCACCAGCAACACGCGCCAAACGCGGCGACCGGGCAAGTCGGTGCACGTGGTTAGCCACGCAAGGGTGGTGCCCAATATGGCTGCCGACAGCGAGACGAGTAGCGCCAACTGCAGGCTGCGCAACGCTGGTTCCCGCAACTCAGCAAGCGTGTCGGCTGCCGAGCCACCGAAGGTTGCCGCCCTCCACACGACGAGTAGACCCGGCGCGACAAACAGCGCAGCGATGGCGACAACACCGAGCTGTCGCGGAAACCGACCTGCCTCTGCGCGCGAAGTCACCACAAGCTCAGCTGATCACAGATCAGCCTGCAAGCCCCGCCTCGGTGATCATCTCGCGGGTGCGTTGTAAGCCTGCACCGAGGTCAGAAAAGTCGATACCACCGACGTCGGCGAACGTGATCGACGGAATTCCCGAAGAGGGTGTCGACCCGATGGCGAGGGGGTACTCGAACGTCTCGTCGGCGAAGTACTTCTGCGCCTCGACACCGAGCAGCCACTCGACGAGCTTCAGTGCGTCTTCGTTGCCGTCGGCCCCTTCGAGGATTGCGATACCGGTGATGATCAGCAGCGCGCCGGGGTCGCCTTCGTCGAACACGTGGTTCGCCGTCGGGCTATCGGGGACTTCAACTAGACGGCGGTAGTTGTAGTAGTGGTTGACGAGTCCGACCTCCACTTCGCCGCGTGCGACAGCCTCGACGATGGCGTTGTTGTTTTCGTAGGTGACCGGATCGTTAGCCGCGAGTCCTTCGAGGAACGCAATCGTCGCGTCGTCGCCTTCAGTGATCCGCATCGCCGTGACGAAGTCTTGGAACGAACCATTGCCTGGGGCGACGCCGATCCTGCCCTTCCATTCCGGGTCTGTCAGATCGAACACTGAACTCGGAAGCGATTCGGCATCGAGGAGATCGGAGTTGTACACCAGCACTCGCTGGCGGCCAGTGAGCCCAACCCAACGCTCTTCGTCATCGCGCACCTCGGTTGGGACGAGTTCGAGAACGTTGCTGGGCAATGTCGCGAGGCGCCCGCGATCCTCCAGGTAACCCATCGCTCCGGGGCTCTGGGAAATGAACACGTCGACGTTGTCGCGACCGGCCTCGGCTTCCTCGTCAAGCAAGAGCGCCAGATCGGCCGATTGCCCGTACTTAACCTCGACTTTGATGCCTGTCTCCTTGGAAAAGTCGTCCAATATCGGGCCGATGAGGTCGTCGGTGCGGCCCGAGTAGATGGTCAGGTCTGCTTCGTCCTCACCACACGAGCTTCCGAGGGCGACGAGGGAGATCAGGAGTGCGCTGCTGAGCGTGAGGCGACGGTTCATAACCCGCAGGTTATCCCTCCTTTGCCTTAGTTGACAAGTATGCCTAACATTGCTCCATGCTCGTGGAAAGAACCGTCCGGGAGGGGATCGCGTCAAGCGTGCACCGCTTTGCCCGGTCGCAGCCCACCGCAGTGGCGCTAGTCGACGGTCAGCGAGTTGTCGACTATCAGGAGCTGTCCGCGCTGGTTAAAGAGCGCGCCGCCAGTTGGGAGCTTGCGCCACGCTCGTTGGTCGTTCTTGGTGGGACGTCGAGTCTTGGATTTGTGGTGGCGTATCTGTCGTTGCTCGAGGCCGGGCATGTCGCACTTCTCGGCGGTGATCGGTGCGCCCAACTGGCAGGCGCATGGCGACCGGCGGCGGTCGCCATGGCCGACAGCGAGGGCACGAACGTCGAGCGATTCGATGCTGAGACGCACGAGCTCCATCCGGATCTTGCCCTACTGCTCAGTACTTCCGGTTCGACCGGTTCCCCGAAGCTCGTGCGACTCTCATACAAGAACGTCGCCTCCAACGCCGGCGCCATCGCCGAGTACCTCTCGCTGACTCAGGGCGACCGAGCGATCACTTCGCTGCCGCTGCACTACTGCTACGGACTTTCGGTGCTCCACTCGCACCTGGTTGTTGGGGCTTCGGTGGTGCTTACGAACGCATCGGTGGTCGACCCATGCTTCCGTTATTCGCTCGAGCACTTTGAGGTCACGAACTTCGCTGGCGTGCCGCACACATTCGAGCTGCTCGACCGCTCGCGTTTCGACGAACTCACGCTGCCTCACTTGCGATTGCTAACTGTTGCTGGCGGCCGATTGGCCCCCGACAGAGTGCAGTCGTGGGCGCATCGCCTGGATCAACGCGGAGCCAGGCTCTTCGTGATGTACGGCCAGACGGAGGCGACTGCGCGCATGGCGTACCTTCCGCCGGAACTTGCCGCGACGTGTCCGAGCGCGATTGGCGTGCCGGTGCCAGGCGGCGCGATCGAGTTGCGTCCGCATCCGGCTGTGGCTGATTGCGATGTTGGGGAGATCGTTTACACCGGACCGAACGTGATGATGGGTTACGCCGACCAGCCTTCTCAACTCGCTGATGGTCACACTCTTACCGAACTACGCACCGGCGATCTTGCGCGACTTCGTCCGGAAGGCGTCTACGAGATCGTCGGTCGCGCCGCGCGGTTCGTCAAGCCTTTCGGTCTGCGCATCGATCTCGATCATGTGGAGCGTGAGTTGATTCGCTCCGGCGTTGCTAGCGCCAGCGAGATAGCTGTGGTGGGGGACGACACGCGACTGGTTGTCGCCACTCAGGCGGCCGCGGCGGGTCTCGGCGCCCTTAGGGCGTCGATCGTCGAGTTGACCAATCTTCCCGACCGGTGCGTGCACGTCGTGCACTGTGACGAGTTGCCGCGCACCGCGAGTGGAAAGGTTGACGCGACAGCTTTGCTAGCGAGCGCAACGGAGGCCGAAATCGCGGTGGAATCAGGCCCGGTCGCAACGCACGGGACGCAGACGGTCGCGGCGATGTTCGCCGAGATCCTCGGTCGTGCCGATGTTCGCGACACCGACACGTTCATCTCTCTTGGCGGTGACTCACTCAGTTACATCGAGTGCGGTCTGCAGTTGGAAGGCATCATCGGGCGATTGCCCGACGATTGGCATGTCACTGCAGTCGCCGATCTCGAGTGCTTGAATGCGGGAACCACGCCCAGTCGTTTGGTGCGACTCGACATCACGGTGCTGATGCGCGCCTTCTCGATCTGCGCGGTGGTGTGCACACACATGGGGTTGTATCGCTTCCCAGGCGGTGCGCACCTACTGCTCGCGGTTGTCGGCTACAACTTTGCGCGCTTTCTGTTGGCGGCGGAGACAGGCCGTGCGCGCCTTCTTGCCGGTTTGCGCACCGCCGCACGTGTCGCGATCCCTACGTCGGTGTGGATTGGCGTCAACATGCTGATTGCCGGCGGCTACAGCTTTGGCGCGCTCGCGCTCGTCAACAACTACACAGGCTCGTCGTATCGCCGCGAGGGGCGTTGGCAGTATTGGTTCTTTGAAGTGTTCGTTCAGTTGCTCTTAGTCACGTCGGTGCTGATGGCGGTTCCTCTGGTGAGGCGCCTCGAGCGTCGGCTGCCGTTCTTGTTTCCGCTAGTTCTGTTGGCACCGTTGCTGATGTTCCGATTCCGGTCGTGGGAACTCGGCGATCATTACAACTATCTGTTTCGCACGCACACGGTGGCGTGGTTCTTCGTGTTGGGTTGGGCTACGCAACGCGCCGATCGGGTGTGGAAACGGGCATTGCTCTCCGCATTGGCGATCGCCGTGGTTCCGGACTTCTTCGGCCGCAGTCAGCGCGAGGTTTTCATAGTGGTCGGGCTCATCGCGCTTGCATGGTTGCCAGTGATTCCTGTGCCGCGCATCTTGGTGCGGCCGATGAGCGCGCTTGCTTCCGCCAGCATGTGGATCTTCCTCGTTCACTGGCAGCTGTTTCCACCGCTCGACGAACTGCTGAAGCGCGAGGTCGCCTTTGCGCTCACGATCGCCAGCGGCGTCGCCGTGTGGTGGATCTCGTTGCGTGCGTTGGTGCTACTGCGCGCCGTTCCGGCGATGGTCGCAGATCGCTTCTATTCGCAGGTGAAGCCGTCTTCGGGTGCGTTGGCGACCGGGTCGATTAGGTAGTTGTCGATCACGTCGTAGGCGCATTGGTTGACGCCGTAGCCGGTGTGCTGATCGGCGGTCACGATTACGAAGCGACCGTCTTCAAGTGCGTTGGCCATGTTCTCGGTGCTTTGTAGCGGTGTTGCCGGATCGCCGGTTGTGCCCATCACCAAGATCGGTCCTGCGCCGATGCCAGTGATCTTCACACGTGGGTCGAGCGCCTCAGGAAAGAAGCTGCAGAAGTACGAGCCGGTTGTGCCTGGCGCGAAACGTGGCGCAACGGCGTTGTACTCGGCGGCAGTCGCGTCGTCTTCTGCAACTGTCAGTCGGCTTGGGTCGTCTTGGCAGAAGATGACCTGGAAGGCCTCGAGCGAGTTGTCGTAGGTGCCATCTGGCTGGCGCACGTAGTAGTCGTCGTACAGGGCGAGCAGTCCTGCGCCGTCGCCGTTCTGAGCATCGGCCAACGCATTCTCAAGGTCTGGCCACAGCAGCTCGCTGTACATCGCGTTCGCGACTCCGGTCAGCGCCATTCCGCGACTGAGGTCGGGTCGGCCGCTGACTGTCGGGATCGGGTTCTCGTCGATGTCGAGCATCAACGCATCGAAAGCGCCTTCGGCATCACCGTCGTTGTAGAACGGGCAGTCGGCATTGTCACTGCACTGCGCGAGGAACGTCGCGATGCTGTTCTCGAAACCTGCTGCCTGTTGCAGGCCGCTGTCGATGAAGTCGGCGTTTGGATCGGCGGCACCATCAAGCACTGCCGCGCGGACGGTGTCGGGGAACAGGGTCGCCCACGTGGCGCCCAACTCACTTCCGTAGCTGAACCCGAAGTACGAAATCTTTTCCTCACCGAGTGCTTCACGAATCGCGTTCATGTCGCGCGCCGAGTTGTTGGTGCCCACGTAGGGGAGGATCTCGTTCTTGTCGACACAGTTGTCGGTGAAATCCTGTGCAACGTCGATCAAACGCTGGCGTTCTGAATCGTCGTCGGGAGTGATGTCGGTGTTCGCGAAGTAGAGGTCGTAATCGTCGACGCAATCAATCGCGGGCTCGCTGAGGCCGGTGCCGCGCGGGTCCCAGCCGATGATGTCGAACTGATCGAGCAGAACCTGGCTATAGATCTGGTCGGCGTAGATGGCGAAGTCGCTGCCACCGAAACCCGGACCGCCAGGGTTGACAAGCAGACTGCCGATGCGTTGCGCGGGGTCGGCCAGGTGGCGCGCCACGTAGAGATCGATGGTGCCCACGGACGGATCGTCGTAATCGATGGGAACTTCCAGATGCCCGACTTCAACGTTCTCGCTGCCGAACTCAACAAACTCAAAGGCGTCGCCGCCAGGGCCAGGGTCGGTAGCCGGAGTGGAGTTGTCGACACTGTCGGGGGTGGAGTTGTCGACACTGCCGTTGGTGGTCGACGACTTCTTGTTGTCGTTCGCGCAACTAGTGACGGTGATGATGAGGGTCAGCGCTGCGGTGAGCGCAAGTGAGGTACGACGCATGGCCGACACATTACGGCCCAACTCGCCGACGCGAGGTCAGGTGCAGTCGATTTCGTCGTCAAGAGGGGCAGACGGATCGACCAAGTAGTTGTCGATGGTCTCGTCTCCGCAGTTGTTGACGCCGTACCCGGTGTGCTGATCCGCATCGACGATCACCAGATGTCCGCCCTCCAACGCGCTCGCCATCTTGCGCGTCGAGGCCAGCGGTGTTGCGGCATCGCCTGTCGTGCCCATCACGATGATCGGGCCCGCGCCCTTGCCGGTGATGACGATCGGTTCAGCAGCGGGCACTGGCCACACCGCGCAGAACAGCAACTCGGCCAACCATCCGCGCCCGAGCCGCGGTGCCGCTGCTGCGAACTCGGCCTCGTGTGACAACAGGTCGTCGGGCCCAGTGCTTCCCGGATCGTCGAGGCAGTTGATCGCGAAGTAGGCCTCGAGCTCGTTGCCCCACTCACCGAACTGATACCCGAAGTACTCGTCGTACAACTCGAGCGCGCCGCCACCGTCGCCGTCCTGCAGGTCGGCGAGTGCTAGCTCGAGGCGCGGCCAGTACGACTGGTCGTACATCGCCTGCGCAACCGCGGTGAACAAAACTCCCTGGGTGATGTCGGCGCGATCGGCATCCACGCTGATCGGAGTTGCATCGATGCCGGCGCTGAGTTCGTCGAAGGCGGCCTCTGCGTTGCCGTCGTTGTGAAACGCACAACTGTCGTCGGCGCTGCACTGCGCGAGGAACTCGTCGAATGTTGCCTCGAAGCCGGCTGCCTGCTGAAGGTTCTGTTCGAGGTAACCGACGGTCGGATCAACCGCACCGTCGAGAACCGCCGCGCGCACCGTGTCGGGAAACATGGTCGCCCATGTTGCACCCAGCTCGCTGCCGTAGCTGAACCCGAAGTAGCTGATCGTTGCTTCGCCGAGCGCCTCGCGAATGGCGTTCATGTCGCGCGCCGAACTGGCCGTGCTGAGGTGCGGCAGTAGGCGAGCGTTGTCGTCTGCACACGACTCGCCAAACTCGGTACCCGCGTCGATCAGGTCTTGGCGCTCTTCGTCGGTGTCGGGTGAAGAGTCGAGCGCGAAGTAGCGGTCGTAGTCCTCAACGCAATCGACGGCAGGTTCACTCGAGCCCGTGCCACGCGGATCCCAACCAACGATGTCGAAGCGGTCGAGCAGAGCCTGTCCGTAGATTTGGTCCGCGCTATATGCCAGGCCACTGCCGCCGTAACCGGGGCCACCCGGGTTGACGAGCAGCGTGCCGATACGTCGCTCGGGGTCCGCAGCCGAGTGACGAACCAGGTACAACATGATTTGGTCGCCGCTCGGGTCGTCGTAGTCGAGCGGCACGAAGAGCGTGCCTTCTTCAATACCGTCGCCTAGGTCGAGCCATGCGAACGGATCGTCGGCGGGCTCAGTGGTGTCGGCGGGCTGACTGCTGTCGTCCGGCGCCGAGTTCGGCGTACCGAGGGTGACACCATCGATCGTGCCGCGCTCACCGCGACCCTGGTTGGCGCCCTCGTCGATGCCGTCACCGCATGCGACGACAAGCAAACAACTGACCGAAACAAGGGCGAGACGACGCATGACGTCATCGTAGAAGTGCGGCGACCGTTCCGTATCCTCAAGCACATGCGGATGGGTCCCCACATGCTGATGCCTGGTGACGCCGCGGCAGTAAAAGGCAAACGCCTCCAACGAAGTTCGCTGCGCAGAGCGTGGCAATTCGCTCGCCCCTACCGCGGCACCATCACTCTCTTTCTCGGGGCGATCATTGCGGTAGCCGCGATCGACTTGGTCCCACCGTTTGCGTTCCGGACGATCTTGAACGACGCTATTCCCGAGAGTGATCGTGGGTTGATCACTGTTCTTGCGATCGTCGTGGTCGCGGCGGCGATCGTCAATGCCGGGTTGGCGATCGTGCAACGGTGGTGCAGCGCCCGGATTGGTGAAGGGCTGATCTACGACCTGCGCGTCGCGCTCTTCGCAAAAGTGCAGCGGATGCCGATCGCATTCTTTACGCGCACGCAGACCGGTGCACTCACCAGCCGATTGAACAACGACGTTGTCGGGGCGCAAACTGCAGTCACCAGCACGCTCGGAAGCGTGGTCAGCAACGTCGTGGTGCTCGTTACTTCGCTGGCGGCGATGGCTGTTCTCGAATGGCGTCTCACATTGTTGGCGCTGGTTGCGCTGCCGATCTTCATCATCCCCGCCAAGCGTGTCGGTCGCCGACTGCAGGGAATCTCGCGCGAGAACATGGCCACCAACGCGGAGATGAACTCGCAAATGGCCGAGCGCTTCAACGTCGCTGGGGCATTGCTGGTGAAGTTGTTCGGTCGCCAGCGCGACGAGGTTGATGTGTTTTCGAAGCGTGCCTCGAAGGTGCGCGACACCGGCGTCAAGGCTGCGATGTATGGCCGCATCTTTTTCGTCGCGCTGGGCTTGGTCGGTGCACTGGGCGCTGCGGCCATCTATGGCGTCGGCGCGCACCTCGTAGTGAGCGGCGATCTCAAGGTTGGCGACCTGGTGGCGTTGGCGACGTTGGTGACGCACGTGTATCAGCCACTTACTGGTCTGACCAACGCGCGCGTCGACCTGATGACCGCGATGGTCAGCTTCGAGCGCGTGTTCGAAGTGCTTGACGCGCCGGAACCAATCACCGACCGTCCGGGCGCGATCGATCTCGTCGCGCCGAGTGGGCGTATCGAGTTTCGCGACGTGTGGTTCCGTTATCCCGCTGCCGCCGAGGTCACCGTCCGCTCGCTGGAGGCGCCTAACTCGATCATCGCTAGCGACCCAGACCGCGATGTGCTGCAGGGCGTGTCGCTGGTGATCGAGCCTGGCGAGACCGTCGCGCTAGTCGGCGCTTCAGGGTCGGGCAAGACGACGCTGTCGGGATTGATCCCGCGGCTTTACGACGTCACGTCTGGCGTGGTGCTGATCGACGGGCACGACGTACGGGATCTCACGCAACATTCGCTGCGCGCCGCGATCGGAGTCGTCAGCCAAGATCCTCACCTTTTCCACGAATCAATCGGCGCCAATCTGTTGTATGCCCGACCCGGTGCGACGATCGATGAACTGGACGCCGCGTGTCGCGGCGCGCGTATCTACGACACGATCGCCGACCTACCCGATGGTTACGACACCGTCGTTGGTGAGCGCGGGTATCGGTTGAGCGGTGGCGAGAAGCAGCGGCTCGCGATTGCCAGGCTGCTGTTGAAGAACCCGGCGATGATGATCCTCGACGAAGCGACGAGCCATCTCGACAACGAGAACGAGGCGCACGTGCAGGCCGCGTTCGAGGAAGCGCTGAAGGGCCGCACTGCGTTGGTCATCGCCCACCGCCTGTCAACGATCCGCGACGCCGACCGCATTGTCGTGCTCGAAGATGGCCGCATCATCGAACAAGGCACCCACGCGGAACTGATCGCGCTCGACGGGATATACGCCGCGCAGGTAAGAGCCGGCGAAACCCCAGTAATCGTCTGACTTTGGTGGCATCCGCAACCTCGTGACACCCCTTCGTCATGATTGAAGGCATGGAACCTGTCCTTGTTGTTCTCCTCGTGGTGGCGGCCGCGGCGATCGCTTGGTTATTGGCGAATCGTCGTGCCACGCCGGAAATCACACTCAACGACAGCGGGCTCGCTAGCCGCGATCGCGACCTCATGCGGGCCACCGTCGAGCACACGATTGCGGTTGCTCGCGAGCAGCTCGGCGCCCACACCGACGCAGCCGATGCGTCGTTGGCCAGCAGGCAATTGCTCATCGACGCCAAGTTGGGCGAAGTGCAGTCTGGGGTTCAAGCCGACCTCGGCAAGCTCTCCAGTCTGGTGCAGCAGTTGGGCGACGCGACGACCCTGCGTTTTGGGCAGGTCGACAATTCGCTGAAGGCGCACGCCGAGATCACGCAATCGCTGGCGGGTACTGCCAGCAGCTTGCGCGAAGCACTGGCATCCAGCAACGCGCGCGGCCAGTGGGGCGAGCGCATGGCGGAAGACGTGCTGCGTCTTGCTGGCATGCAAGAGAAAGTGAACTACGTCAAGCGGACTGCGGTCGACGGCGATGGCAAGGGCATTCCCGACTTCACGTTCGTGTTGCCCAAGGGCCACGTGCTGTTTATGGATGTCAAGTTCCCGATGGCGTCTTACCTGAAGTTCCTCGAGGCGGGCAGCGACGCCGAGCGCGATGCGCACCGCGCGACCTTCGTTCGCGATGTCCGCGCGCGGGTGCGCGAGTTGGCACGGCGCGAGTACGCGCAGACCGACGATCGACCAACTGTCGACAACGTGCTGATGTTTGTGCCAAACGAGAGCCTGGCCGCGTTCATACACGAGTCCGACGAGACGATCATCGAAGAGGCGATGGCGCTGAACATCGTCATCTGTTCACCGATGACGTTGTTCGCGTTTCTCGGCGTCATTCGCCAGGCCTTCGACAACTTCATGATCGAGCAAACCAGCCGCGAGATTCTCGGATTGCTCGGCAAGTTTGGCCAGCAGTGGAACAAGTACACCGACCAGGTCGAAAAGGTCAGGAAGAACTTCGACATCGTCAGTCGCTCGTTCGACGATCTCGCCACCACCCGCCGCCGGGCGCTAGAGAAGCCGCTCGACTCGATCGAAACACTGCGTCGCAGGCAAGCCCTGCCAATCGATGGTCAGCTCTTCGGCGAAGACGACGAGCTCGAGTTCGACAACGTGCGCGAACTCGGCGCCTAAGCGCCACCCTCCCCACGCGCTTCGCATCTTCACGCGCCTAACCTTCGCCCCTATGTGGTGGTCGCCGTGAGCCAACCCTCTTTCGACCTCGAGTTCTCCGACGAGCCGCGCGACGAAGCGGGGTTGCCCACCTTCTCTGTGCGCGAGCTGGCCGATGCGATCAACGGGTCACTGCGCCGCTCGTTCTCCGACGGCGTGTGGGTGCGCGGCGAGATTCAGGGGTGGAACGTGCGCGGCGCGCACGCGTACTTCAAGCTTGCGGAAGAAACCGAAGACGGCAAGGCCAGCCTCAACGTTCAATTCTTCGCGCCTTCGCAGATGAAGTTGAAGCCGCTGCTGATGAAGCATCGTTTGCGCTTGGCCGACGGGCTGAAGGTACGCATCTTTGGCCACCTCGACTACTTCGCCCCATCCGGGCAGCTCGGTCTGAAGATGAGCGGAATCGACCCTCGGTTCACGCTTGGCGAAATGGCGATGGAGCGCGACGACGTTGTGCGACGACTGGTCGCGGCCGGCATGTACGACCGCAACAAGCAACTTACGGTTCCTCCTACGCCGTTGCGCGTTGGCGTCGTTTCAAGCAGTTCCAGTGCGGCGTGGGCCGACTTCGTTCACGAACTCGAGCGCAGTGGGTTTGCATTCGTGCTGCGCCTGATCGATGTGCGCGTGCAGGGCGAGCGAGCAGTCGCCGAAGTCTCCTCCGGGTTGCGAACGCTCGGTGCGCATGGCGATCTCGATGTGGTGGTGTTGATACGCGGTGGCGGCAGCCGCACCGAGTTGGCGACATTCGATCACGAATCGATTGCGACAGCGATCGCAACCTCGGCGCTTCCCGTGTTCACTGGCCTTGGTCACGAGATCGATCGCAGCGTCGCCGACGAGGTTGCGCACAGTGCACTTAAGACACCAACGGCGTGCGCCACCGCGCTGGTCGAGCGTGTGCAAGCGTTTCGTGACAGGTGCGAGCAGGCGTGGTCGTCGATCGGGCATCGGGCGCAACGCGCAGTAGGGGCCGCAGAAACCGATGTCGGCGAGGTGGCACGCTCGATTCGGCATCAGGTGTTGGCCAGCGTCGACCGTGCCGACGATCGTTTGGTGCAGCGCGCACACCAAGTGCGTGCCGGCGCCAACCAAGTGGTGCAGCGTGCCGACGCACACCTTCGGTCCGCGACCGCGGCGGTGGGTCGCGTGCCAGCCCGGCTCGATCCAGAGCTGCGTCACCTCGTCGCCGTCAACGAGCGCCTGCGGTTGCTCGACCCGGCGAACACTCTTGCTCGCGGTTACAGCATTGCGCGCACCGTCACCGGAAGTGCTGTGCTCGACGCAGCGTCATTGCAGGTTGGTGATGTCATCGTCACTACCTTTGCCAAAGGAACGGCCACCACCCGCGTCGAGGAGACCAAACCATGACACCGTCCACCCAACCCAAGGAACCGATGGCTATTGCACCCGGATACGCCGAAGCGCTCGCGGAACTGGAAGCCATCCTCGCCGAACTCGAGCGCAGCGATGTCGACGTCGACGTATTGGCCGAGCGTGTGAAGCGCGCGGTCGAATTGATCGGCTTTTGCCGCGCGCGCATCGGCAACGCGCGCATGCAGATCGAACAGGTCGTCGCCGACCTGGGTACCGATGGCTGACCTGGCGAGCGAGTCGGCGCCCGCATCATTGGCCGCGATTGCGGCACGTGTTGAAACGCGGCTCCGCGAATTCCTCCAGCCCGAGCAGGCCCGGTGGGCCAAGTTCGACGCCGAGCTCGCCGAGCCGATCTCTCACATTGGTCGGCTAGTTCTCGCGGGTGGCAAGAGATTGCGGCCGGCATTTTGCTACTGGGGGTTTGTCGGGGCCGGTGGTGATCCTGCAGACCCGATGGTCACCAACGCTGGCGCGGCCTTCGAACTGATGCACGCGTTCGCGCTGTTTCACGACGACGTGATGGACGACGCCGCGAGTCGTCGTGGCAACGCCACTACTCATGCCGTGTTCGCGGAGCATCACCGCGATCAGGGTTGGGCAGGTGAAGCTCGTCGCTTTGGAGAGGGTGTTGCCATCTTGGTGGGCGACCTTGCGTTTGTATACAGCGACATGATGTTGGCAGGTGCCAGTCCGCAGGCGTGGGCGATCTGGAACGAGTTGCGCATCGAGCTGAACGTTGGTCAGGTACTCGATATCGCGGGCAGCGTGCGCAACGAGCGCAGTCGGCACAAGGCCGAGCAGATCTGCCGCTACAAGAGTGGCAAGTACACCATTGAGCGTCCGTTGCATCTCGGTGCGGTCATGGCTGCCCCCGAGCGTGCCGAAGTCCTACTGCCGGCGCTCAGCGCCTACGGCTTACCGCTCGGCGACGCCTTTCAGATGCGTGACGATGTGATGGGTGCTTTCGGCGATTCAGCAATCACCGGCAAACCCGTGGGTGGCGACCTTCGTGAGGGGAAGCCGACTCCACTGATGGCGCGCGCCGTCGAGGCGGCCAACGCGCCGCAGGCCGAGGTGCTGGCGCTCGTTGGTCGGCGCGAACTCAACGACGACGATGTGGCTCGGGTGCAACAGGCGATCGTCGACTCGGGAGCCTTGGCCGACTTGGAGGCCACCATCGAACGCCTCGCCGTTGAGGCGATCGAGGCGATCGGACTGGCCACAATCACGCCCGAAGCCCGCAACGAACTCGTGCTGCTGGCGACATACGTCACCAACCGGGTCGTGTAGGCCAACAGTTAGGCGGGCGTGCCGCGACGTGTTACGGCAACGGATTCGATCTATCCTTGCCGGTATGAAATCGGCCAAAAACGCTGCGCTGCTCCTGTCGGCAGCGCTTTTGCCCGCGTTGGCCGCGGCGTGCAGCGACCGGGGAGACACCCGCGACACGCTGCCTCCATTCATCACTTTCGCGCCCACAACAACCGTCAACACCTCGACTTCGCTTCCGGTGATCACTGTGTACATCGCCCAAGAGGGCGACTCACTGGGTGCGATCGCCAACGCTTTCAACGTCGACCTCGATCAGATGATGGAAATCAACGGCATCACCGACAAGAACCACGTTGAGGTTGGCCAGGCAATCAAAATTCCGCCGCAGCGCATCGTGATCACCGAACTGCCGACGACAACTTCGACCCTTCCTGCCCCCTGAGCCAGACAAGTACTTTGGTCCCTAACGACTTTTGTGGTCGTTTTGCTAACCTCTGACTCATGACCTTTTGGCCCACGAAAGAGCACTGGAGCGTCGAGATTCCGATCGAGACTGCGCATTACCGCATGCCGCAGTTGGCAGAGACGGGTTTCGTCGCCCTCACGCCTGCAAGTTTCGAAGTCCCCGAGCACGAGTATCTCGGACTCGAGTACATGGATTGGAAGAGCGGTGGCGACACCAACTTCGCGCCGCTCGCTTCCGCCGACGGCGAGTTGGACTGCCGCGGTTTCTGGGACAAGGGCAAGACCGACAAAGACGCGCTGTGGACATCGAATGCCGATAAGGCGCCGACGTTGCGTCGCTATGTCGACAGCATCGGCGCCAACTTTGGCCGCGTTCGCATCATCAAACTCGAGCCGCAGGATCGCGACACAGCGTTATCAAGCTTTCATCGCGACGACAACAATCGCTTCAATCCCGAGACCGAGGGTTGGGTCGTCCGTACATGGGTCGAGCTCACCGACAGTCCCGACAGTTACATGCTGCTGATGGATCTCGATGACGACCATCTCCCGATCCCCAGCACCGAGCGGCGCGTGCCACTGCCGAGGGGAGCGCGTTTCGTAGTCGACACGCAGCGGCTGTGGCACGTCGTCGTGCACAACGCAAAGACTCCGCGCTATGCGTTGATTACGAGCGTCGAGAGTTCGCCGAAGCTGCGCGACTGGATCGACAGCCAGGTGCCCGCAGTCGTATAACCGCTAGCCGCGGTGTGCCACAGCTAGTTCGGCGATGTCACGCATGATTCGTGAGAGCGCGTAGTCCTTCGGTGTGTAGACGGCCGCGACCCCGGCCGCCTTCAACACTGCACGATCTTCGTCGGGGATAATGCCGCCGACGATCACTGGCGCATCGCAACCACTCGCGCGCAGGTCGCGGATGATCGACGGCACGAGCGAAAGGTGCGAGCCGCTGAGGATCGAGAGTCCGATCACATCGGGGTCCTCGTCTCGCGCCGAGGCAACGATTTGCTCGTCGGTAAGGCGAATGCCGGAGTAGATCACTTCCATTCCGGCATCGCGTCCCGCGACCGCGATCTGTTCTGCGCCGTTGCTGTGGCCGTCGAGCCCAGCCTTCGCAACGAGAAACCGCGGTGGTCCGCCTGGGATCGAGCGCACGAACTCGGCTACCGCGGCCAACTCACCCGTTCGCCGTCCGACTGCCGCGGCCACGCCGGTGGGGCCGCGGAACTCACCGAAAACATCGCGCAATGCGCCAGCCCACTCGCCAGTCGTGCCGCCCGCTTTCGCCAGCGCGATTGATGGCGGCATCAGGTTCTCGCCCTGCTCGGCAGCGCGTCGTAGCTCGGTCACTGCCGCAACGACCGCGCCCGCACCTCGACCCGCGCGCCACGCCTGCACATCGGCAACCATCGCTCGCTCCACACCGACATCAACCGTGAGGAAGTTGCCAGGCGTGTCGAGCGGTGAGACCTCGCCCTCCGTGAACGCGTTTACGCCAACCACGATCTGCTCGCCGCTCTCGATGCGTCGCGCGCGCTCGGCCATCGAGCTGACCAGTCGGCCCTTCAGCTCGTCAATCGCCGCGAACGCTCCACCCAATGCGAGCACGTCCTCCAATTCAATCCACGCCGCATCGCGCAGCTCTGTGGTGAGTGCTTCGACTACGTGCGACCCATCGAACAAGTCGTCGTACTCGAGCACGTCGCTCTCGTACGCCAACACTTGTTGCATGCGGAGCGACCATTGCTGGTCCCACGGACGAGGCAGTCCCAACGCCTCGTTCCAAGCCGGTAACTGCACACTGCGCGCTCTCGCTCGCTTGCTGAGCGTGACGGCCAGCATTTCCAGCACAATGCGCTGCACGTTGTTCTCTGGCTGTGCAGCAGTGAGTCCGAGCGAATTCACCTGCACGCCGTAGCGGAAGCGACGGGCCTTCTCGTCGGTGACGCCGTAGCGCTCGAGCCCGATGCGGTCCCACAACTCGGTGAAGGCGCGTAGCTTGCAGATCTCTTCGACGAAGCGCACTCCGGCATTGACGAAGAACGAGACACTGCCGAAGACCTGGCTGAACTGTTCTGGTGCGACCTGGCCCGAATCGCGAACAGCATCTAGTACGTCGACTGCCGTCGCGAGCGAGAACGCGATTTCTTGCACCGGTGTAGCACCGGCCTCCTGCAGGTGGTAGCTGCACACGTTCATCGGGTTCCACTTCGGAGCGTGCTCTGCGCACCAAGCAACCATGTCGACGATCAGTCGCCGCGAAGGCTCGGGCGGAAAAATGTACGTGCCGCGCGACAAGTACTCCTTGACGATGTCGTTCTGCGTTGTCCCGCGTAAGTCGCCAGTGCTAACGCCCTGCTCTTCGGCATTGGCGACGTACAGCGCAAGCAGCCACGCCGCAGTCGCGTTGATCGTCATCGACGTGTTCATTTCGCCAGGGGGAATGCCGGTGAGCAGCGTGCGCATATGCCCGAGGTGCGCGATCGGAACGCCGACGGTGCCGACTTCGCCACGCGCCAGCGGGTGGTCGGGGTCGTAACCCGTTTGCGTAGGAAGGTCGAAGGCGATCGAAAGGCCGGTCTGCCCCTTGGCCAGGTTGCTGCGATAGAGCTCGTTGCTGGCAGTAGCCGTGGAATGCCCGGAATAGGTGCGCATCACCCACGCCGGGTCGCGCTCACGTTGGCTGCCCATCAGCACAGTGTTACCGATCAGTAGGGAAATCGAACTGTCAAGAACTGCTCAAGTTCCGAAGAGACCGCTCCGATACTTTCGGCGTAACGGTGCGTGAGCAGGCGGATGCTCAAGCGGCGGACGCTGAAGGGTTGGGCTCAGAGCGGGAGCTCGACCGCTTCGGTACGCCAGTGCCGGGGGTTCGCCCCCGGCACTGTGCACCAACTCTGTTACGCAGCGGTCGCCTCGGCTACGAGTCGCAGGTAGTCGCGGCGACTGACCTCGATGGCACCCAACGTTGCCAGGTGATCGGTGCACCATTGCACGTCGAACAACGTTCCCCCGGTCGAGCGCATCCAGTCCACTGTCGCGACCACGGCAACCTTGGAAGCGTCGGTCACGGTGTGGAACTTGCTCTCGCCAGCGAACAAGCCACCGATGCGTACGCCATACAAGCCGCCGACCAACTCGTCGTCGATCCAGGTCTCGACACTGTGCGCCCATCCCATTTCGTGCAGCGTTGTGTAGGCGGCGATGAACTCGTTGTTGATCCACCCGTGCGGTCGCGCCGGGTCGCCGCAACGTCGCATCACCTCTATGAACGCATTGTCGATGCGAATCTGAAAACGGCGCTGGCTCTTACGCAATGAGCGCGAAACGATCAATCCGTCGAGCGGCACAATCCCGCGTGGGTCTGGCGACCACCAGCCAATCTGCTGCTTGCGAAACGGCATCGGGAAGAGGCCATGGCGGTAAGCGGCGAGCAGCGTGCCCGGTTCGAGGTCGGCGCCGACGCCCGCTAATCCGTGTTCATCTGCTTCGTCTGGCGAAGGCAATTGCCAGCGCGTTGGTGGAGGCTCGACCGGTCGCCGGCTCACACGTTCATCTCAGTACGTGTAAAAGCCGCGCTTCGACTTACGACCGAGGTGACCATCGGCCACCATTTTGCGCAGAGTTGGCGCAGCGTCGTAGTGCGCGTCGCCGAATTGACGGTGTAGCGCATCGAGGATGGCAACCGAAGTGTCGAGGCCGACGAGGTCGAGCAGCGCGAACGGCCCCATCGGGAAGTTGCAGCCGCCCTTCATGGCGATGTCGATGCTCTCCATTGGCGCAGTGCCACGCTCCAACATGCGTACCGCGTTGTTCAGATATGGAAACAGCAGCGCATTGACAACAAAGCCGGCGTGGTCCTTGGTCTCCACCACGTCCTTACCGCATTGCGTCGCAAACTCGATGGCGTTAGCAATCGTTTCGTCGCTCGCCGTCAGCGGCCGCACCACCTCGACCAACGTCATCAGTGGCGCGGGGTTGAAGAAGTGAATTCCGCACACCAGATCGGGGCGCTGCGTTGCCTTCGCCAGTTCGATCACAGGCAGCGTGCTGGTGTTGGTAGCCAAGATCGCACCGGCCTTGACGACTCGATCGAGCTCGGCGAACAACGCAAGCTTGACGGTGAGGTCTTCGATCACCGATTCGATAACAAGGTCGCACTCCGCGAGGTCGTTCAGCTGATCGGTCGCCGAGATGAGAGCCAACACACGCGTGCGTTCTTCGTCGGTCGACTTGCCGCGCTCAATGGCTCTAACGAAACCCTTGTCGATTGTCGTCAACATCTCGTTCGCCGCGTCCATCGATCGCGACCGCACAACGACTTGGTATCCCGCGCGCGCAGCGACCTCTGCCAGGCCCGCGCCCATGATTCCCGAGCCCAGAATGCCGACACGTGTGATGCGACTCATGCTCGCCCAGCGTAGCTACTCGTCGGTAACTTGATCGAAACCAGCCCTCGGTACGCTCACTGCCATGGCTCGCAAGAAGTACCGCCTGGTTTTCGAACCGACAGCGGCGGGGTTCGTCATCAACCTGCGGCCCGACGAGCGCGAGTTGGTCACTCGCTTGATCGGTGAGCTGCGTGAACTGCTGTTGGCCAATGATCCGCGGTCCGAGCCGTTGTTGCGTCGGTTGTTTCCTCCTGCGTACCACCTGGCCGACGATGCCGAGGCCGACGCCGAGTACCAACGACTGATGCGCGAAGAACTTGTGGCATCGCGACTGGCCGGGATTGAAGAGGCCGATCGTTTGCTCAACAGCGACACGGCGCTCGACGACGCGGCGATGCAGGGCTTGCTGCAATCACTGAACGCCGTTCGTCTGGTGTTGGGCACACTGCTCGATGTTGGCGAAGCGCACGATCCGGGCGAGTTGAGCGACGACGACCCGATGATCGGCGAGCATCATCTCTACCAATTCCTCAGCTTCTTGCTGGAGAGCGCGGTCGACGCGCTCAGCGGCCAACCAAACTGAGCAGCCACTCGGGCATGCGCAGCGGTCGGCCCTCCGCGTTCACGGCCCCGTGCACAGTCACACCAGAAGCGCGCGTTTGGCCGGCAACGGTAAGCAAGTAGCCGATCTGGAATGTGGTCTTGGTCGCACTGCCCAGGCGCAGGTGAACATCGACAACCTCGTCGAACTGCACTGGCTGGCGATACTGCACATAGGCCTCGATCACGGTGAAGTCGATGCCCTCCATTCGCAGTTCTGCATACGGGTGCCCGAGGTGTCGCAGGTACTCGACACGGGCGGCCTCGAGCCACGGCAAGTAACGACTGTGGTGCACGATGCCCATTGCGTCGGTTTCGGCGAATCGAACGCGCAATTGGTGTGCGAAGCCGTAATCGGCGGGATCGAGCGACGGCTTCAGCGAAAGACGCACGACGTGCACGGTAACGGTCGCGCCGGAACGCCTTGCGCCAAACTGCCCTGCGTAAAGGCAGGTGTCGGCTGATAGTGTTTCGACGCTCTCAAGCGGAGTCCGAACTAGCCCCCATCGTCTAGTGGCCTAGGACACCACCCTTTCAAGGTGGCGGCACGGGTTCGAATCCCGTTGGGGGTGCGCAATTGACCAAGCTGATTTCAGTCCAGTATTTAGTAGTTCAGCAAGGTCCCGTGGTGAAGTTGGAGTTCACGCCGGCCTGTCAAGCCGGAGGTCGCGGGTTCGAGTCCCGTCGGGACCGCTCGGGTGTCAACCCGAACGGCAATACAGCAACGAAATGCCCAACGGTCGAGTAGCTCAGTCGGCAGAGCATACGCCTGAAAAGCGTAGGGTCACCGGATCGACGCCGGTCTCGACCACC
>JBEBGL010000022.1:0-34760 GCA_040081465.1 Ilumatobacteraceae bacterium
TCGACACCGAGTGGCCTTCGTTGGCTGCTGCGGTTCGGCTCGTACGTCGCGATCATGACGATCGGCGGCGTGCTCGCGACGACTGCTTTCGTCTGGCGCGGCGCGTGGGACCATCCGTTGATCAGGCGCGCGGTGAAGTGGTCGCTCATCACCACGGCGGGCGCCGCGCTCGCGCAGCTACTTATCATCGCATCCGACATCGAAGGGGCACCGCCCTGGGAGGCACTCGGAAGCGTGTCGGCCGCGTTCGGCACCGACGCCGGCGGAGCGTTCATGATTCGCATCTTGCTGGTGGGCGCGATCTCGTGGGCAATGTTCATTGCCGTGACACAGACCGAAGAGTCGCAATGGACGCTGGCAGTCGTCCTACTACTCGGGCTGCTGGCAACGTGGGCGTACGCGGGCCACTCGCGATCGATGCGGTGGCCACTCATCGGTGTGCCCGTCGACGTGGCACACCACGCGGCGGCAGCGGCGTGGATCGGCGGACTCGCGATCATCGGCATGGTCGCAATCAAGGAGTGCAGCACCGAAGAATTGATTAGCAGTCTCAATCGCTTTGCCAAGCTTGCTGCGACTGCCGTCACCGTCATTGTGATAACCGGAGTCCTGCAGGCGATTCGACTCGTCGGCAGTCCGACGCAGCTGTTTGCCGCAAATCATGGCAAGTACTTGATGCTTAAGGTCGTTGTACTTGGGGCGATGCTCAAGGTTGCTGACATCAACCGTCAAAGGGTGAACCGACGTCTACGTTCTGCCGCCAAGTCATCGCGACTTGTTGTCAGCAACTTGCGCAGGGCGATGGGCACAGAGTTCGCAGTCGGACTACTCATCGTCGCGGTTACCGCTGCAATGGTTGTGTCGCCACCGGCGGTCGCCGAGGACAATGCGCGTCAGAACGAGGCACTCAGTTCCACAACGACCGCATTCACAAGCATTCCTGCAACTGCAACAACTATCGTCACCACTGCGTGCATGATGTCCGGCACCCCCGTGCGACTCGGCGCATCCGGTCCGGATGTCGAATGCCTACAACAAGCGCTGCAAGCCTCCGGGTTCCTCACCGGCGAAGTCACTGGCATCTTTGATGCCGCAACCGACTCTGCGGTTCGGGCGCTGCAGACGCAAGAGGGACTCGAAGTTGACGGCATCGTTGGCCAAATCACGGCAACAGCGCTCGGCATCTGGCCAACGGCCTGACCCCTACGATTCTTCAATAGCACCTACACTGTGTAGTAGTTAACCACCCCGAAAGGCCACACCCCATGAGACTCCGAACACTTCCCCTCATCGCGATCGTTGGAACCCTGGGCCTCGCAGCGTGCGCGGACGACGACACTTCGAGTACCGCCACCACAGCAACACAGACTGAGTTCAACGAAGCGGACGTCATGTTTGCGCAAGGCATGATCCCGCATCATGAACAAGCCATTGAGATGGCTGACATTGCTCTGGACCCCACAATCGGGGCGAGCGAGCAAGTCCGCGACCTCGCCACGCGCATCAAAACCGGCCAGGACCCAGAGATCGTTCTGATGACCGGATGGCTCACTGCGTGGGGTCAGCCAATGCAAATGGATACGGGTGGTGGTCATGACATGTCATCGATGGACGGAATGATGTCGGCCGGGGAGATGGATTCGCTGGGAATGATGAGCGGTGTCGAGTTCGACTCGATGTGGCTCGACATGATGATTCGCCACCATGAGGGTGCAGTCACCATGGCGAACGATGTAAAGGCCAATGGATCAAACCCCGACGTCCTTGCGCTCGCCGATCAAGTCATCGAGGCGCAGCAGGCCGAGATCGCCGAGATGCAGGCGTTGCTCGGTAGCTGATCAGCCGCCGGTTCGTGGCTCAACGCATCAAGACGGCAGCGGCATTCGTCGGCTTCGATGATGAAAGACCACTGTCGCCGCGGCACTGAACGCGGCGAGCCACGCGACTGCAAGTAATAGTGCGCCAAGCCGATCGAAATTGGCGGTGAAAGCTCCGTCGATCATCATCTGCGAGGCGCCGCGGGCGGGAAGATATGTGCCCCAAGCGGGAGGTCCGTCCGCGAGCATGACGCTTTGGCCGAGTCCGACATCAATGAAAGCGAGCATGAGGATCAAGTAGAGGCCCCCGATGCGACCGGTGATCGGCCCCACCAGGACGCCAATCATTGCGTAGGTCAGTGCGATTAGCAGATTTGCCGATGCAAACACCAGCCATTGGCTTGGCGCGTACCACGAGCCTGAGACGGCGATCGCAACTGCGGTCGTGAGCACTGTCGCTGCGCCGATCACACCCACTCGGCCAGCCAGCACTTCGCGGGTCCGGAGCCCAGCAAGCACTAGGCGTCGGTCGCCGCCCGAGGATTCGGTGACCACGAACAAGCCCGCGATCCCGGCGAGGAAGGCCGAGGTGATTGGGACCATGGTCGCCGCGTGCATGCGACGCTGGGAGATGAGCTCAACGAAGTGGCGGTCGCCCTCGACGAGCGCTATCGGGCCAGGCATGTCGACCGTAATCATGATGGCCATGCCGATGAACACCGCTGGCACCACGACGAGCAATGCCCAGAGGACTCGGTTCCGACGGTATTCGCGCATGCCAGCTTGCAATACTGCGATCCAGCGCGTTGTGCCGCGAAGAGGCGTCGTCCGGGTGGGCGTCGGCGGTGACGTCGCCGGAATCGCCGCAACGAGCAACGGCGTCCGGGCGGTCATGGCTGTGCCGCCTGCGCGGCTTGGCGGAGATTTTGGGCGGGTTGCGAAGGCGGTGCGGGCAGTGGCCAATGCCGCGAGCCCGATCGCCCATGCGATCGACCAGCCCACGTCGCCGATCGGGCCGGAGTGTCCACTCGTCTGGCCGATCAGCACGAGCGATGGGAAGTGAAGCGGGAGGAATCGCGTCAGCAGCGAGGAGTCTGGACCAAGCGCGGGTCCAAGAAAGACATCGAAGACCCAGATGAGTGTGATCAGCAACGCCCCGTTCATCTCATTCCGAACGCTTATTCCGACGAGCACCCCCAACGCGAGATAGATGACGGCAACTGCGACCGTGGCGGCCACCACGCGGATCGGGTTGCTGAACCCGGTGCGAAGTGCCAGCGCGGCAAGACCTCCCGCTGCCGCCAAGACGGCGAGCCCGACGGCTGCACATAACCGTCCAGCCACAACCGGCGCCGTGCGCCCGCTGGCAGCCGCGAGTCGCCGATCGGCGGGTCGCGAACCGGCGACCTGAAAGAAGCCGGTCAGTCCGGCGAGCGCTGCTGCCGCCCAACCTGCCGTAGCGACCTCAATCTGCGAGCGCTCACCCTTGCCACCAAGGATGACCTTGGAGAAGTCGGCGAGTGCTCCAGCCCATACGAAGACGATCACGATCGGCACCACTACGAGAAGCACGATGTTCAACGGCCTTCGTGCATAGTCGAGCAATGCCCTGCGGCCAATGAGGTTCGTCAGGCCGCTCATCGGGGGCGGGTTCTACCGTCGCGGAGTTCGACGATCCGGTCGAAGCGCTCCTGGTCGGCGACGAAGTGGCTGATGATCAGAACGCTCCTGCCGGCGGCACGGCGAGCAGCGGTGAGGTCCCAGAACTTCTCGTAGGTGTCCCAATCGAAGCCGGCGTACGGCTCGTCGAGTAGTAACAGGTCAGGATCGGCGAGCAGGGCGAGGGCGAGATTGAGCTTGGCGCGGGTACCACCGGACAATTGTTCAACCCGCGTGCTCCGCCAGTGATCAAAGCCAAGTGCCTCGTAGAGACCCTCGGCCGCCCCCGCCGCCGCTTCGGGGTCCATGCCGTATGCGACACCGAAGAGTTCTAGGTGCTCGTCACATGTGAGCCGCTGATACAGGATGGGTTCTTGCGGGCAGTAACCCATGCGACCCGAGATGCGCAGCAGTCCGTCGTCGGCAGCTAAGGCACCGACCAAGATCTTCATCAATGTGCTCTTGCCTGAGCCGTTTTCTCCGACCAGTCCCACAACCTCTCCGGTGCCGACGACAAGATCTGCGCCTCGCAACACGGGGACTTCTTTGCGGCGCGGCCAAAATCCACGCCAGTACGACTTCGTGATCCCGATCGCTTCCAATCGAGTGACTGGTGTGTCCGTAGGCATCGCGGGTGGATCAACCCTCGCCAACTCCGGTTCCTCACTCATGTGTCCTCGAAGTCTGATCTCTCGCTGATAGCAACAGGTACCGTAACTGGATGCCGTCGCGGAAGGTCACTGCCAGCGACTTGCGATCAGGGAACGTGCCACGCGACCTAACCGGCGTCGAATGGCCGAACGGGAAAACCGAATGTCGCGCTCGCGTCACCCACATCGACGGCTCGCTTGCGGCCGTCGGCAACACAGTCGGCGTGGTGCTGACCGACCCAGCGGTCACGTGCGACCACTGTTCCGAGGCATGCGGCTGAGTAAGGCTCATACGACTTCGATTGTTGCTTTCATGCCTGCTGCCCAATGTCCGGGCTGATGGCAACCGATGAGCATGCTGCCAGCGACCGTTGCTGTGTACGTCAGTTCACCGGTCTCGCCTGGTCGCACCACCAATGGGGCGGCTTCACCAGCAACGTCATGATGCATTGAGTCGCCCGCCGACGCCATCGCTGTCATCTCAGCGTCGTGTTCCACCTGGAACGCCTCGTCGCCAATCACGGCCTCATGAATTGCCTGGCCATCGTTACGAAAGCGGAACCTAACGGTGTCGCCAGCGTTCATCTGAACCACTGTCGGCGTGAAGGCCATGTCGGTCATGATCACCTCGATCGTCGGCGTTCCGTCATCGACGGCGGCGGTGGTAGTAGTAGTGGCGTCGTAACCGTCAGCGCCGCAGGCGGCGAGGAACAGTCCGGCGACTGCAGCCGTGGCCACGATCGCGATTCGGTGGGTCTTCATTTCAGATATCTCCACTTTCGTTTGTAGGGGGTGAGTCGTAGATCAGTTGTGGAAGTCACCGGTGACCGTGAGGTCGATGGTTTCGGAGGTGCCGTCCGCGTGAGTCACGGGTACGTGAAGCGTCATGTCATGGGCACCGTCCATGCCAGGGTGCATTGAAAGTTCGAAGGTGAGACTCGTCGTGGCGCCGGGGGCGAGAGTGTTCGTACCCTGGTAGCTGAGTTGGCCGGGGCAGCAGCCTTGATTGATCTGTACATGCGGTTCACCGAGAGTGATGGTTTCGCTTCCGGTGTTCGTGAAAGTCCAGTTGGGTCGCACTGCAACGTTTAGCGGGACTTCTCCGAGGGCCCACGCAGCAGGTTCGGCGGTGATTCCCGTCGCGGTGGCGGTGCCGCTCGCGCTGCCCGGCGTTGCAATGACCGGCATGCCCATGCTGCTGGTCTGCCCGGTGGCGGCGGCGACCGTGCTGCTGTTCGGCGTTGAACTGGATGCCCGGACAATGACGAGCGCGGACACGCCGACGATCGCGATTGCGGCCATCGTGCCCCACAGCACGGAGCGGCGGTGGGCGCGCTGGCGTTCAAGCTGACGGTTGTGGGTGTTGTTCATGGCTGGGCTCCTTGTTGCGATGCGGGCGGTGGCCCGTAGCGGTCGATGACTTGCTGACGCACGTCGGCCGCGGCGACGCCGTCGTCGTCAAGCAGTTCCTTGGCGGTCGTTGCCTCGGCGCTACAGACACCGCAACCTGAGGCGTGTGCATCCCAGCCGCCCTCCGCAGTGACGAAGCAGTCCTCAAGGCTGCGGTGGCCGAGGCTGTTATCGCAGCCGCAGTAGCAGGGAATCGTTGCGAAGTGGTCGGCGTGATCGGCCGCGTACTGATACATGGAAGACATTTCGGACGGCAACGATGCGAGGGAAACCGTTACCGCGGTTGGAACGGTGACCGCACGATTGGCATCTGCGGCGCTCGCGCCTCGGATCATGAGTGCGATGCCGAGGCCGACCAACAACAGGACGGTGAGTTGCGCAGCAACGCGCCCGCTGAAGCGAGATCGGTCGCGGCGGTTCGCTGACTCTGGTTGTTGGCCAGCCTGGATGCCGTTCATCGGTGTAGGGCTCCGGATGCGGCCGGCTCGTTGGCGGCGGGCGGTGCTTGGGCGTGCTCGCGGTGTTCGCTAGCAGCGTCGGGCCGACGCATCATCAGCCACATCATGGTGCCCATCACGAGTGGGCACAGCAGGAGCACAAGGCCGAGCCCGACGCCAAACCCGGCGCCACTTCTTGGGACCAGAAAGATCATCGCGGCAATCGCGACGAACACAAAGGGGATCACATGGCTGCGGTTCTTCACGGCCTGACCTCCTGGTGATGTGCTGCGTGACCATTCGCAGTAGCAGGCACTTGGTCGTCCATCATCGACGAACCCATCATCATCTGCATGCCTGTCATGCCTGTCATGCCTGTCATCGGACAGCCAGCCATCATTGTGTGAGTGGCAATCGGCGAGGGTTGCGGCGGATCTGCCGAGGCCATGGCGGCCCCGACTCCGATGCCGATCACCATTGCGGTGGTGCCGAGGGCGGAAAGTATCAATGTGCGTCTCATGGTTGAGTCGCCTCCTTTTGTCGAGACTCACGATCGCACCGCCTCGTGGAGATGGTGTGGAGGACTCGCGCAGGTGGTGCGGAATCGAGAGACCCGCGTGCCTCATAGGAGGACACGCGGGTCTCACGGGGAGGACCGAGTTGCGTCAGGTGTTGGGCGGTGCAAGCAGCGCCGCGAGGCGCTGGCGATACTCGTCGGCCTCAATCTCGCCGCGGGCGAGGCGCTCGCTGAGGATGCCCTGAGCGGTCGGCGTAGCTGGCGAAGCTCCGGTCGCGTACGTCGGAGTGGTGTTGCTTCGCTTGAGGAGCGTGATACCGAGCCAGATAAGGCCGCCCCAGAAGGCGACCATCATGATCACCATCGGGAACCACCACCAGTTTCCACTTCCCATTCCGTCATTCCAGTTTCCGTTGTGCATGGTGCACCTCCGTGCGTTGTCCTGATGTCGACGGTACGGATGGGATCGCGCTGGGTCAACGTGAGGGGCGGAACTGCGGATCTATTCCACGCCGTCTCCACACAATCTCCACATTCGGCCGGCATCGTGTCCGGCGTGGTCCGCGACCGGGAATGATTGACGGGGAGTACCGTCCTCTAACACGAGCGGAGACAGACATGGCAGTGGTGCTGGTGGTCGATGACGAGGTGCGCATCCGCGACCTCGTACGTCGCTACCTTGAGCATGAGGGACACCACGTTCTCACTGCTGGAAGCGGTGCTGAAGCGCTGGAGATGTCACGGCGTACTGAGGTCGATCTCGTTGTGCTTGATCTGCGTCTGCCTGACATCTCAGGCGAGGAAGTTGCCGCCGAGATTCGCCGCTCGAGCGACGTGCCGATCTTGATGCTCACGGCGAAAGTTGACGAGCGCGACCGCATACACGGCCTCGAGGTCGGTGCCGACGACTACGTCACCAAACCGTTCAGCCCTCGCGAGCTTGTCTTGCGAGTCAGCGCGATCCTTCGGCGCGGACGGTCGTCGAGTCCGGACACGTCCGGGGAGTCGTTCGGCGGCGGCATGCTGCTTATTGATGAAGCGACCCACAGAGTTACCGTCAATGACTCTGCGGTGGAGTTGACCCCGACGGAATGGGGTGTGCTGTTGGCGCTTGCCGCCCAGCCTGGCCGTGTGTGCTCGCGGTACGAACTGATCAATCGCGTTCGCGGGTACGAGTTTGATGGCTACGAGCGCACCGTCGACTCGCACGTCAAGAACCTCCGCCGCAAGATTGAACCTGATCCGACGCAGCCGACGATCGTGCAGACGGTGACCGGCGTCGGCTACCGATTGGGGCTGAACCGTGACCATTGACAAGCGTCGACTGGCGCGCAGCTCACTCGCCGTGCGCTTGATCGGCGGTTTCGTTGCAGTGGCTGTCGTGGCTGTCTTCGTGCTTGCCGGGATTACCCTCTGGCGAACGGAGCACTCCGTGGGCCAGCTCGCCCACGAACGTCAGCAGGCCACCGCCGACGCGATTGCCGACACGCTTGGACTTGCCTACCAACAAACCGATAGCTGGGAGACCGCGGATGCGCACTCGGCAATGATGATCGCGGTTCAAGCTGGCGCTGCGTTGAGTGTCGTCGACGACAACGGGGGTGAACTTCAGCTCCACACGTCCATGGGCATGCCTGGGATGGTCATTGACACTCACGGCCCCACGCTCTCGGCACCGGTCATCGTGAATGGCAAACAGGTTGGAACAGCGCACGTCACATTTGCATCCGGCGAACTCGCTCTGGCCGAGACACACGTACGTGACGCGCTCAGTGGCGCTGTCGTCTTCGGCGCGCTCGCTGCTGCTCTTGGAGCAGCACTGGTAGCCGCACCGCTAGCCATGCGGATAGTCAGACCGCTGCGACGCGTGACGGACGCAGCACAGCAACTTGGTGATGGCGCGACAACGGCAAGGGCTGGTGACCACGATGCGCCCGGCGAAATCGGGAATCTCAACCGAACTTTCGATGCGATGGCTGATCGCCTCGAGGCCAACGATGTCGCCCGCCGGAACCTGGCGGCCGACGTCGCTCACGAGCTACGTACTCCACTGACGCTCCTGCAGGGTGGCTGCGAAGAAATCATCGACGGCATCACCGAACCCTCGCTCGAGCACTTCGTCCGAATGCACGACGACGTTCTGCGAATGCGTCGTCTTGTTGACGACCTAGGTGCGCTCGCCGAAGCCGATGCCGCGGTCGCCGAACCACGCGTCGCCGTCGAACGATGTGACCTCGCCGAGGTTGCAGGAAGCGCAGCCGACGCGCTTCGCCCAGTCGCGGATGCCCATGGGGTGCAAGTCGAACAAGATCTGCGGCCGGCGGTGATCGATGGGGACCCCAGCCGACTCGCTCAGATCGTCACAAACCTGTTGACCAACGCGATCAAGTTCACGCCGCCGGGTGGCCGTGTCGAGCTTACGGTTCGACACGATGCGCTGCAGCGCAGCGCCTCCCTAGCAGTCAGTGACAACGGCCCCGGAATCGCGCCAGAGGACCGCGAACACATCTTTGAAAGGTTCTACCGCGGCGAATCAACCCGAACGATGGCCGGCAGCGGCATCGGGCTCGCTGTCGTCGCGCAACTGACAAAGGCACTCGATGGAAAAGTTGAGCTTGTCGACACGCCAAGCGGCACGACGATCGCAGTGACCTTCCCGAGCAGCTGACGAGTCACATGACCTGATTGACCTCCTCAAGTAAAGTCCCTTGATGAGCGAAGTCGTGCGCGTCAAGTCGACCCGGGTGCGCGGGTCCACCGTCGCGTGGGTGGTGTTGGTCGTGCTGGCCGTAGCGCAATTGCCGACACCCTTCCTCGGCGACCAGGCGTTGTTTGCGGTAGGCGGCGACATTCTTGCGAATGGCGGCGTCATCTATCGCGACTTCTGGGACATCAAACAACCAGGGATTTACTTGTACTTCGCAGGCGCATCGTTGCTCCCTGGCTCGACCGAGTTAGTCGTTCACGTTCTCGACAGCCTGTGCTGGTTCGGAGTGGCGCTGCTCCTAGGCGCTGTTGCGAGGACAACGACGAACCGGCCAGGAATAGCAACATTTGTCCCATTGCTAACTGTTGGCTCGTATCTCGCCGGCGCACGCCCGAGCGACTTAAGCCAAATTGAGTCACTTCTTGCTTTACCGCTTCTCGCGTCAATGTGGCTAGCAGTTGGTCCGCCGGCTCAAGGTCCGCACCGGACCCGCGCGTTGGTTCTCGATGGCAAAGAACCAGGACGTCGACGATGAGCTCGAGCGGCTGCTCTCGGAGTACGCAGAGCCTGGACTTGTCATGTCGAACGACTACCGCAAGGTCAACGGGTATTGCGTCGCCGGCTGGGACGCCATGGACAACTTTGCAATGCGCAAGGTGCTTGAGTTTGAGGACATATCGCCCGGTGACGTTCACGCGTTGTTGGTCCAGGCGATCGACGAGGGGCGGACACTCCGTGACGTCGTCGGCGACGCGCATCCTGACCTTGTGCAGCGGATTTTGGACGTCACGGCGATCGTCGGAAGCTTCGAGCAGGACCCGGACACAGCGATGGCCGAACTTGACGCGTTGCTCAACCTCGACGACGCGATCAAGCTTCGAACGGAACTTGATCGAAAACCGATCCGACAAGCCGGGGCTCGCAATGTCGAGGATGAAGAGGCGATCGAGACTGCCGACATCGGCCCACCTGTCGAGGCTATGCCGATTGTGCGTTCGAAGGGGTTGTCGGCGCAACATGTGATCGTCATCGGATGCGACGACCTAAACATGGGTCGCGTCACCCCGTTCGCGTTCTTTGTGGCGATGACCCGTGCGCGTTTGTCGCTACACATCGTGACGTCGCTTAAGTCGGGCGGCCGGCCACATCCATACCTCGCCGACATACCGGGAGATTCATGTGACTACTGGGTGTACAAGAAGTCGGGCCGTGTCCTTACTGCCAAAAAGGACTGGGACTCGTTGGCGGACTACCTCAACTGGATGCAGACGAAGATCCTGAAGGGGCGCTGAGGCGAACATGACTTCCTGGACTGCACGCCGACCCATCCCTACATCGGTCTTGGTGTTGGGCTTGCAATCGCGTCCCTTTTCCAGATGGCGGTTGTCATCATGATCGCCACACACACCCAAGCTCGAACAGCCGAGCCAAGGGCCTTTCGACCCGACTACAGCCGCGCAGTCGACCAACAGCGGCGACCGCAACCCGATAGTGCGGGCTACTCGTCCGACGGTTCTTAAGGGCACCCCCACTGATGAGCGTGACACAGCTGTGACACAAGATGCCGAGAAACGGTGTGACACAGCGTGACTCACTGAGACACGAAACCGCAGGTCAGCCACGGTTTTGGCACATCACCGCAGGTCAGCAATGTGGCTGTCTTTGTATCCCGCTTACAGGCCGACTCACTACCACTATCGGCCCCCGGCGGGCTGATTTAGTTGCGCGTGTTAAGTGGTTGCTGTCGGCGTGCCAACCGAATCGCGACGGCACCAATACCGACCATCAGCAGCGCCGTGATCGGCACAGTCGATGACGAGCCAGTCGCGGGAATGATTCCCGGACCTGTGGTCGGAGTTGTGGTGAGCGCATTTACCTGGCACGAGACGGTGAACGTAAAACTTCCGGTCCCTGTCCCAGGCGGCGAGACCGACTCAGTGGAGTAATTGACGGTGACTGTGCCAGCGTACGTACCAGCAAGGGCCGCGTCGCATCGCAGAATCCATGATCTCGTAGCGCCGGCCGGCCAGGGAAGCCCTTGCGCATCGACATCCTGCGTGACGGTAAAGCCTGCGGGGGCAGTGGCGTCAGCGGCGGTAATCACCTCAACTGGCGGTGAAGTGCCAACAGTGTCGAACATGTACTCGATCTCCACTGGGGTCCCAACTGTGGTAGTCGCGAACGCAGGAGCGGCAGCCCCGTCGGCGATAGTGGGTCCAAGCCCGTTCCCAATGTGCAATATGAGCACAGGAGGCGTGTCGGCGTTCGCTGCCGGCGAGGCAACCAAGACGAAACTCGCGACGAGTGCAGCTACTCCGATGAATTTGCGCATGCCGAATGTATAACAGGTTGCCGCCGGCCCTCTGACGACCGCTAAACAGGGAGACCGCATGGACGTTTACCTCGAGACTGAGCGTGTGATCCTTCGTTGGTTCACCTCCGACGATCTCGAGCTTGTCGTCGATCTTGATAGTGACCCTGCCGTGAAGCGGTACATCGACAACGGTGCTCCTGTCGATCGCGACGAGTGCATCGAGCACCTCGATTGGTGGCTTACGCATTACCCGCGGGACGCGGGCTACGGATTCTGGGCTGCGATCGAGAAGAGCACTGGCGACTTCATTGGTTGGTTTCACTTCCGCCCCGGCGATGGCGCTGGGCCGCTCGAGCCCGAGCTTGGATATCGACTGAAGCGCGATGTGTGGGGCAAGGGATACGGCACCGAAGGATCGCTGGCCTTGATCGACCGCGGCTTCCGCGAACTCGGAGTCGAGCGCGTGCACGCGCAGACGATGGCCGTCAACATCGGCTCGCGTCGCGTCATGGAGAAGGCGGGCATGCGACTGGTCCGCGAATTCGAAAGCGACTGGCCGATTCGCATTGACGGCGATGAGGAGGGCGACGTCGAGTACGCCATCACCCGCGCCGAATGGCTCGCCGCGAACGCTGATTGACATCGGACGAGCTGGCGCGGCTACGGGCGCGGGACGACGTTGAAGCTGGCCAAGGCGGGGCCGCGGTCGCGGACCATTACCGACGTGATGCTGGCCTGGTCTACGAAGCTGCGCCAGACAATGCCGACGTCCACGCCTAGCGCCCACGCCATCGCCGCCTTGATCGGCGTTGCATGCGTCACGACCACGATCTCTTGATCGCGCGCCGCGTCCAGTAACTCGTCGCACGCCTCATGCACTCGCGTCGCAAGCATGCGCAGTGACTCGCCGCCTGGTGGCGCGAACTCGGGGTTAGTCATCCAGTTTCGAAACAGGTCCTTGGGCAGGTCGGCCATGACGACTCCATCGAACTCGCCATAGTCCATCTCCAACCAACGGTCGTCGAGCTCGAGCTCGACACCCAGTACGGCAGCCGTTTGGCACGCACGCAACGACGGCGAACTGATCACACGATCCACACGTGGCAACGCGGCCACCAACGCCGCGGCCTGCACCTGGCCGAGCTCGTCGATGGGGAGATCCAGCCGACCCTGTAGGCGACCACCCGCGTTCGCCTCGGTGCGGCCGTGTCGAACGAGATGAATCACTCCGCCAGTGAACCACGTCCGCGCATTACGCGCGTTCGCGCAGCACGCCCGAGCGAACGAACTCACGACGTCGTTCGGGGTCGGCAAGCTGAAATCGTCGATAAGCCCAAACGGCGATTCCCGCACCAACGAGCTCGAGGCCCACGTTCAACCATCCGCGTTCCAGCGACGGCACTCGCGTATGCCCCCACGAACCACTGAACGGCCACCAGAACACCTTCGTAGCCGTGAAAGCACCGTCCCACACGAGGTGCAACAGCATTCCAATCGGTAGGCCGAGCAGCAGCCGACGGATCGGCTTGCGACCGGCGGTGATCAGCATCACCAGCACCATCGCCCCGACGGTGACCGTCAGGCTGTGCGCCCAGCGCGCGTCGCCAAACGGCGCATCGATTAGGTCGGGAAGCAATACACCGACGAAGAGCAACCGATAATCGAATCGCGGATCAGTGAACACGAACCACACTGAAACAAGTCCGGTACCAAGGAACCAAAGAAACATCGCGCGCTACCGCACAAGAATGCGGCCGCACTGCGGGCACTCGGAGACTTCACCGGCCGGAGCCGACTTCACACCATCGAGCTCTGCCGGTGACAGGTCCATGTGGCAGCCACTGCAGTGTGAACCTTCCAGCCGCGCAACACCAATTCCACCGAACTGCGCGCGCACCTGTTGGTAGCGCGTCAGGTCGTCGGCGGCCAACTGCGCGGCAGCGCCCTCGCGACGAGTGGTCAGCTCCGCAACCTCAGCATCCAGCGCCGCCGTCGTCGCGTTCAACGCAGCCAACGCATCAGCCAACGTCGACTCGCAGCCGGGCATCTCGGCCTGGCGAGCGGCAAGCTCGGCTTCGCCATCGGCCAGCAAATCGAGCGCGGCCAATTCGTCGTCATCAAGCCCACCACGCTTCTCGTTGATAGTTGCTATCTCGTGCATCAGCGCCTCTGCCTCGCGCGGTGCAATCACTGTCTTCAACTGCGATTCCAACCGAGTGCGCTTAGTAGTCAGGTCGGCAGACGCGTGCTCGGCCGCTTCGATCGCGGCTTGGGCTGCAGTCACGCGCCCCTCGGCGGCGGCGATCTTTGCTCGCAGCGCAACCAGCGCGGCCGTAGCCGACTTGTGCGCCGCAACTTCTGGCAACCGTGGCCGCTTGTTGGCGATCGCGTCGAGTGCGGAGTCGATCTCTTGCAGCGCAATCAGGGTCGCGGCGTTCATGGTTCCAAATCTATGTAATCGATGTCGGTCGGCGGCTTTTCACACAAGAAGACGAAGACTTTCTCCGGGTCGACAGACGGTACCGGCGCGCGCGGATCCAGTACGTCCTCGGGCACGGTGGTCCCGTTGCGCAGAATCTCCACGAGCGGTTTCGCGGGCGGTGGCGGCGCGGCGGTAGTGACAGGCGGTGTCGTGTCGATCGGTGTCGTATCGCCAACGATCGTCGTCGGTGGAGACGTCGGGGCTGCGGTCGGAGGCACAGGGGTGGTGGTCGACGTCGTCGTCGGCCGATCGGGGTTGATGGTGACGCCCGGAAGCGAGCCGCTGATCAATTCAGCAAGACACTCTTCCTTTGGAACGTAGATGCGGCGCAACTTGCGCGGGTTTCTCGGCGGGTCTGGCCAGTCAAGGACGGGCAGGTTGACATGCGCCTGCTCCATGAACGCACCCCAGATTCGCGCCGGATAGTCCGCACCCTGCACCTTGCCACCGCGACCCATCTCGGCGGCAAACTCGGGAATACCAACCATCGGCGTGTGGCCGTTCGGGTCGCCGACCCACACGGCGGTGGTGAGGTGCGGCGTACCACCAACGAACCACGCGTTCGTGTTCTCGTCTTGCGTACCCGTCTTGCCCGTTGCTGGGATCGGGAAGTTGCGCAGGTTGCGAGCACCCGTGCCCCTTGTGATCACACCCTTCAGCGTGTCGACGGTCGCGTTAGCGACGCCAATGTCGAGGACCTGTGTGCCCGGATCGCTGTGCGTGTAAGTGCGCACACCGTCTGGGCCGTCGATGTACTCGACGTAGTACGGGTCGCGATGCAGTCCCTGGTTCGTGATCGTCTGCATGCCGGCCGCCATATCCATCGCCGACATCGCGTTGTTGCCAGTCGCGGTCAGGCCGAGTGGCAGGAACGACTCGTGCTCTTCGGCAGGTTGACCTTGGTAAAAGTACGACGAGTGTGCGAGGCGATAGACAGAGTCGACGACGCGGTGCAGACCGATCGCATAGCTGAGGCGCACATAGCCGCAGTCGGTTGAGTTCCACGTGTTCTTCCCGTCGAACGGGCCGATCTCGCCATACCCCGAGTTCACGGTTTTGGTTGTTTGTCGTCCGTCGCGAAAGTCGGGCACGGTGCACGGCCGCACGCCGTTGATCTCGTCGTTCGGCTGCACGCCCGCCTGATAGGCCGTTGCCAAGATGAACGCCTTGATGCTTGAACCGGTCTGGCGTGGTTCCAACGCCATGTTGACTTCGCCAGCGGTCACATCCGAGCTAAAGCCATCGCCGCCGACCATCGCCCTGATCGCACCTGTCACCGTGTCGAGCGAGACGACGGCCGCGTCGAAGTTCCCAGAGAACGTGGTGTCGGGCAAGATGTCGCGCGCGTTCTCCGCCTGCAACTGCATCGCCGGGTCGAGCGTGGTGTGTATGCGCAAGCCACCGCGATACAACAGGTTGGCGCGTTCCTGTTCAGTCGCCCCGAGGATGTTCGACTTCGTCAGCAGGTAGTCCTGCAGTGCGACCGTGTAGTACGTGCGCACCGTGTTCAACGTCGGGATGGTGCGGGCGTGGTCGGGCAACTGCCACGTCTCGGCCAGGAACTTGCCGGCGACGGCTGTAATTAGTCCGACGTCGACGAGGCGATCAAGCACCTGATCGAAGCGTCTCTTTGACGCGTCGATCTTGGTGATCGGATCGAGGCTCGACGGCGAGCGAACGAGGCCAGCGAGAAACGCACCTTCGATCATCGTGAGCTGAGATGCTGGCTTGCCGAAGTACACCTCTGCCGCAGCCTGCAAGCCGTACGCGTTGTTCCCGAAGAAGACCGTGTTCAGATAGCGCTCGAGAATTGCGTCCTTCGTCAGCTCCTTCTCGAGCATCGTTGCGAAGTGTGCCTGCAAGATCTTGTAGCGCCCATCGCGCGGCAACCCCGCAAGGAACTCGTTCTTAACGACTTGCTGGGTGATCGTGCTAGCGCCCTGAGTAGGGGCATCGCTGGCGAAGTTCGACAGCAGCGCGCGCATGAACCCGCGAAGGTTGACACCGCGGTGGGAATAGAACTCGTTGTCTTCCACGGCAAGCAGCGCGTCGACGACACCCTTCGGAACGTCAGCAATCTTGATCGGCGCTTGGCTTTCGCGCTCAAAGACCGCGATGACATTGCCGGCGGTGTCGAATACGAGCGACCGCTGCGACAGCGGCTGAAACTCGGGAAGAGTGACCGGCAATTCTTCGTGCGCATTGGCGATGTACCACAACCGCGGTGCGGCAGCGATCACGACGGCCGTCGTTAGCAAGGCGCCAGCAAGGATGATCGCGACAAAACGGAGGGGCCAGGCAATGCGATACACGTCGCAATCACGCTACTTGCGACACCTCTCGCGCGGGCATCACCCACTACCGTGCCACGCATGACGATCACTAGTGCGGGCAAACACCGTCCATTTCGATTCGGTGTGCAAGCCTCCAACGCAGCGAACCGAGCTGATTGGGTCGATTTGGCACGACGGTGCGAGGGCAACGGCTACTCGTGCCTCACGATGCCCGACCACTTCGACGACCAGCTGGCGCCTGTACCGGCGATGATGACCGCGGCCGCCGTCACCGAGACGCTACGAGTCTGTGCGCTCGTCTTTGACAACGACTACAAGCACCCCGTGGTGCTCGCCAAGGAATTAGCAACGATGGATCTGCTCAGCGACGGGCGGGTCGAGATCGGTCTCGGCGCGGGCTGGATGGCCACCGACTACGAGCAGTCAGGTATCCCCTACGACAGCCCCGGCGTGCGCATCGACCGATTCGTAGAGGGCTTGCACATAATCAAGAGAGCAATGCAGCCAGGCAAGTTTTCGCACAGCGGAACTCATTACACGATCACCGACTACGACGGACTTCCGAAGCCGGTGCAGCCGAATCCTCCCGTGCTGATCGGAGGCGGCGGCAAGCGAGTGCTTGGTATCGCGGCGCGCGAAGCCGACATCGTCGGTATCAACCCCAGCATGCACACAGGTGTGGTCAACGCCGAGACATTCACGCACATGACTGCCGAGTCGGTCGACGAGAAGGTGGCAATCGTGAAGGCTGCCGCCGGGGACCGAATCGGCGACATCGAGCTGAACATTCGAGCATTCCTAGTCAACGTCACCGACGACGGTGCGGGCGCGCGCACGCGCCTGGCCGGCTTCTTGAAAGTCGACGAAGCGATGTTGGTCAGCTCGCCGTTCGCGCTCATCGGCTCGCCTAGCGAACTGATCGAACGAATCGTCGAGCGGCGCGAACGGTGGGGCTTCTCGTACGTCATCGTCGGTGCCGACGACGTCGACAAGTTTGCACCCGTCGTTGCCGAACTCGCCGGCAACTAGGCCTGAGCGCGAGCCGCCGTCAGAGAGGACGAACCTTTAGGGCTTCGTCACCCTTGCGGCCTTGGCCGACTTCGAATTCCACAGCCTGGCCCTCTTCGAGCGACCGATAGCCAGAGCCTTCGATGTTCGAGAAGTGCACAAACACGTCATCTCCGCCTTCTCGGGCAATGAATCCATAGCCCTTTTGAGCGTTGAAAAACTTGACGGTCCCCGTTGTCATTTCTGTACCTCTACTTCTACTTTCGAGCCGCCCTTGTGGCGACTCACCAGAACGTTAGCCACCCACAGGACCCCTCGCGACACACGAGCGTGGGTCAGCGAAGGGGCGTCAGCGAAACCAGGTTGAGTGAGTACGACTCGGTGTAGGTCACGGCCCCAAGGACTGTGTCGGCCACGGTTTCCTTGGTGAGCGCGGCTGCGATCAGTAGTCCTTGGTCGTCGAGATACCAATCAAGGACGATGTGCTCGGAGAACTCATCCTCGTCAGTCACAGTCATGCGCACGTGCTGCACGTCCACCAGGACACCCTCGACAGTACGAACATCGCGCTCAAGTACCTGCCACACAGGCAGCCATGGATCGCCACCAATTGTGCAAGTCAGCGGAACTGGTTCCGACACATCTGTCGCGTCGTTGGCGCCAGCGGGAATCAGGACAACGCTGCGATCGCATTCGATTGGTTCGATTTCCTCCTGCTCGAAGAACACGTGATATGCGTCGCCATTCGGCTGCAGTTCGATGCCTGCGTCGGTGACACACAGGTTCCAGATGTCGCGTCGCTCAACCAGCGCATCCCATCGCATCTCGACGCCACAACCGACGGTGGCAAAAGTGATGGTTGTCTCGTCGGGATAAACGTGCTCCGCGCCATCGAGCGCATCGATGCTCTCGCGCCCGACTGTTGCGTAGCGATAGACGCCGGTCAGCGGCAGCGTTTGTGCTTCTGGTACGACCGTCGTAGTCGTGGCTGCCACGGTCGACGCCCTGTACCGCTCGAGCGCCGCGTCGGTGGTCAACGGAGTCGCCTTGTCGTTGAACCAGAACAGACGAACGAACAGCAGCCCGGCAATGAGCACGAAGGAGATGCTGCCGAACCACCACCAAAAGAGCCGCCTGCGGCGACGTGGATCACTCGTCGTCATCTCGTCGACAATATCCGACCGCGACCAAGCGAAAGTTCGACTTAACTAAGAGCATGTTCGCCCTGCCGATCTCCACCGAGCGCTTGGTTTTGCGTGGCACACCATCGCGGATTGCAATCGAACACGATGGCGACGAGATCGGTGAAGTCACTGTTGCGATGAGCGGCGCTCACACGGCCGAGATCACGTTCGCGATTGTGCTGAAGGCACAGCGCCGACGGTTCGCGGGTGAGGCCATCGGAGCAATCGTCGAGGCGTTGTTCGCGAGCGCCGACGTCAACGTCAACCGGATAGTGGCGATGGTCGACGACCGGAACACGGCGGCGATGGCCGTCATCGAGCCGCTGGGCTTCCGCTTTGAAGGCATCGTCCGTCACGTCGCCCGTGTCGAAGAGGAGTGGGTCGATCGCGCGCAGTTCGCGTTGGCTCGCTTCGATCGCGACCTGTGGCTGGCGCGTCCACGCACCGAGCCAGAGCGCATCGAGTTCGTCGAACTCCTCCACGAGAACTCGTGGGAGTACTCGTTGATGACGACTCATCGCTTCCAAGAGGAGTTCGTCTCGCCCATGCGAGACAGCTTCCGCCACGCGCTCCTTCCCGAGGCGGTGAACGGCACGCGTGCCGTGCCGTGGTTTCGCGGCATCGAGGCTGATGGAGTGCCCGTCGGGTTCCTCATGATTGCCGTGGCAACCGATGCCTTTCCGTATCCCTACGTGTGGCGCCTACTGATCGATCGCGTTCACCAGCGACGCGGTATTGGCAAGCGCGTGATGGCGAAGGTCATTGACGACATGCGACAGCAAGGACACAGTCGGCTCGACCTCAGCTGGGGCGACGGGCCAGGTAGTCCCGCGGCGTTCTATCGCAGCCTCGGTTTCGTGGCCACGGGCGTCATGATGGACGACGAACACGAGGCCGTGCTCAACTTGTAACTGCGTTAGCTCGCTGCGTACGACGTCGCGAGCAACTCGTCGAAGACCGCGATGTCGAATGTCTGCGCTGTCATCATCCGGCCCGCCAACGAGGCGACTCGGTCGGTCGGGGTGTCTGCGATTGCTTCCAACATGTGCAGCGCGCCCACGTGGTGAGCGCGCATCAACTCGAGAAAGCGACGACCCTTGGCGCGGCCGTCGAGGTTTTCCAATTCATCGATTTCGGCGGGCGATGCAAGCCCCGGCATCTCGTCCGCTCGAAGCGGCATGCCCATCCATGCCATGACTTCCTCCGGTGGCGCCGTGCTCGCGTCCTCGGCCTGCAGCCACGCGTGCATCACGCCCAACTCATACGACTGATACTGCAGTATCTCGGCAGCAGAGGCCTGCACCGGCCCGCCCGTGTCGCGCCCGAGTACGCGTTGGCACAACACGAGCGCTTGCCCGTGGTGAAACGACATGTCGATCAAGAAGCCAATGTCGTCGTCGGTTAACCGATCAGAGTCGTTCGTTGATTCCTTCGAGCCGCAACCGACCAAGGCACCGCCAGCGGCCGCCGCAGTCGCGCCCAGAAATCGGCGACGGCCGATCAGGGTGGCCCGCCCATGCCGCCCATTCCGCCACCCGCGTCCGCAGCTACCTCACCGCGATAGCAGCCCATGAAGTACGGAAACGTGGGCGTGGTGTAGTAGCGGTATTGGCCATCGGCATCCGTGCGGCCGTTGCATTGATCCAGATCGCCCGAACCCTCGACGTACGAATGCGCATTCCACGTATCGGATGCGAAGAGCGAGTCGTTTGTGAGCTGCCAACTGCTGACGAGTTGACGTACCTCGGAGCACGCGGCGTCGACGCATGTGAACCCCGACATGATCGGATATCCATCAAGACTCCAGCCCACTTGCCCCGCACTGTTCGATTCCACGAGCGCCGCGTCGTAGAGACAATCAACTCCGTCTGCCCACAGGAAGAGGTGCATGTGGAATCCGGTTGGTCCGTTGTGGCTGCCGCACTCTGACAGCGCACCGACGAGCGATAGCACATCGCCGCCGGTCGCTTCAGTTGGGCCGTAAATCGCAACACCGTTTATCGCTACCGCGCTCGGGCCGAGTGCGGGTATGTCGCCAGGCGTGCCGGCAACGACCGGCGTTAGCGGAATGCGAAAGGTGAGGTCGGATGCCTCGGGATCACCCGGCGAGGCTTCGATGTACAGGTAGTCGGGCATGCTGTTCGTCTGCACGACCACATCGTCGCCGTCACACGTCACGACCAGCGATGGATCGGCGAGGTCGGGGTTAGCCGATTCGACTGCGCGGAACGTGGCGATGATCGTGTCGCAGTCGCTGCTGGTTCCGGTGCTGCCAGCGACTGTCGTGTCGGTCGCACCGGCGAGGGTCGTTACAGCTGCGGCCGCGGACGTGGCAGTGGCGTCGTCGTCCTTGTCGGAGCCACAGCTCGCAACGAGGACGAGAGCCACGCACGAACCGAGCATGGCGCGGCGCACATTGGTGGAGATGCGAAATGTCATGCGCCGACGATAGCGAGTACGGTCTGCTCCGCGTATGACCCGGATACTCGACTACAACGGACGCGACGCCGATCGAACCGTCACTGTTGCTTCGATCGTCGCGCTCAAGAACTCCAGCACGCAGTTCGCGCAAGTGACCGCATCGACGGCCGACGAAGCGGCCGCGGCCGAGGCGGCGGGCATCGAGATGGTGGTGTGCATGGGTAGCGCCGTGTCGGCAGTGCGTCGAGGTTCGTCCCGCGTGTTTGTAACCGCGGCAATCGACTTCGGCGGCGCCATCACGGTTGACGAGATCCTTGGCGCCGCGTTCCAGGCGTTGGGTGATGGCGCCGATGCCGTCATCACTGCCCGGCGACTTGATTGCGTCCGCCGCTTGGCCGAGGAAGACATACCCGTAATGGGTCACCTCGGGTTCGTGCCGAAGAAATCCACGTTGTATGGCGGCGTCCGCTCGGTCGGCAAGAGCGCCGACGAGGCGACCAAACTGTGGAAGCAGTTTCAAGACCTCGAAGAAGCCGGAGCATTCGCCGTCGAGTGTGAATTGATCCCCGCGCAGGTGATGGCCGAGATCAACAAGCGCACCGGCATGGCGACGATCTCGCTCGGCTCGGGACCCGACGCCAACGTCATGTTCCTGTTCAGTTCCGACATCTGCGGCGAAAGCGATCGCAAGCCACGCCACGCGCGCGCCTACGGCAACGTCGCCGCGCTCCAGCAACAGATCAAGGCAGAGCGAGTACGAGCACTCACCGCCTTTCGGGCCGACGTTGCATCGCGAGGCTTCCCAAACGAGTCCGAGGTCGGTCAGATCGATCCCGACGAACTCAAGCGCTTCGTCAAGTCCCTCGACGACTGACCGTTCTGTGCGAGCGCACAAACGTTGTGTCGCTCTATATGCGCTCACACAGATCAGCTAGCTACAGGCGGTTGGGTCTTCACAATCGGGGGTTGCCCGAAGAACGCGGTGAACTTGGCCTTGGAGCTCGTCTCGTCGAGCAACTTGTCGACGAAGGCCTCGGTGTAGAGGTAGTCGCGGTGCGGTTCGTCATAGACGCAGTACTTCTCGTTCGTCCGCTCAGGATGTGGGGAATCTCCGGGTGGTCGTACCTCGGTGATCCGCCAAGCATCGACAAACAGTTTCATGTTGAACACGAATGGGGTCTGCTTCGCAACAGCACGCACAACCTTGCTTGGCTTCAATAGTCCGGCGCTCGCTACCGACCGCGTCTGTTCGCGGATGACGACAGAGCCGCTTGTGCCGAGTCGCGACAACGTGTCTCGCTCTTCGTCACTCAGGTCGGCCTCGCGAACGAACGTAATCGCCGTGTCGGCCGCTCCTTTGCGACCTTGCGTGGGCACCAGAGTCATTCGGAACTCGTAACGCTGATCTTGCGTGACCGAGGCTGGCAAGTCAGCTTCGAAGCGAGCGATGAAGTCACGCGTCGACTTGGGCAACGAGTCGCGCAGTCCCTCCATCCGCGCTTGGCCGAGAGCGGTAATCGATCCAACGAAGATCGGGATGCGTAGATCCTCCCCTAGCGAATAGGTCGGTCCGAACTCACTCGTCAGCTCATGCTCGAAATTGACGAGCAGGGCTTGTGCGTAGCCGCTAGCCACCAGCGCAATCGCGTCGTGATACCGATGCTCGATGTTGTGACGAAGCGCGATCGTGAGCTCGAGGTTCTTTCGAACCGGGTGATTCGAGTCCCAGCGCTTGGCCACGCACTCCGCGAGGTCCCACATTCGCGGTTCACCGTCGACACGATCGATCCGGCCATTGGGCAGCGTGTAGTGATACGGAATGCCCTGCCGCCGAAGGCTGGCGTGCAACAGGTACAGCCAGGCGATGTGCATGTGCACGAGGAATCCTTCGAGTCGCCGAGGCTGCCGCGGCTGGTTATAGAGGTCGACGGCAAGCAACGCCTCGTCGCGAGCTCCCTCAAGCATCGTGCGCCAACCGGCAGGCATGCCGCGATTCTGACATCTGAGCTCGGCGACCGTGGCGAGCCGTTAGTGATGTGACGCAAAGCTGGCAACCTGCGTCAAGGCAGTCTCAAGTCGGTTGCCCCAATCTCCGATACCAGTGGGTGAGCAGTCGGCGGTTAACGGTTCAGGCGAGCGCGCCCGTAGACCTAGTCGAACTCGCCCGCGCGCTCCCGGACGCTGCGCTGCTGGTCGACACCTCGGCGACGTTGCTGTGGGCAAACCCCGCTGCCGAGCGCCTCTTTGGAATCTCGCTCGCTGAAGGAATTGGACAGAACGGCTTCGACTTCATACATCCCGACGATGTGCAGACGGCGGCGTTGTCAATGGTGAGTGTGCTGTCCAAAGAAGTTGGCACCTTGGTCGAGATACGCGTGCGAAGCCTCGAAGGCTGGCGGCTGGTCGAGGTGCACGGTGCGCCGGTTGGTGAGAACGTCCTGCTCAGCCTTCGCGACCTCACTGAACGTCGGCGATGGGAGGTTGCCGGGAACGCGACGGCTCGCTTCCGGGCGATCGTTCACAATGCCGCGTCCGTGCTCATGCTGGTCACGCCCGACGGCAAGATGTCCTCGGCGTCGGGGGCGATGACGAGATCGCTAGGCCACTCCGAGGAGTGGTTAGAAGGTCGGCCACTTCTTGAACTGGTCGATGAAGCCGACCGCGCCATCGTTGCGGAGTTGTTGAGAAGTGCCAGCGAGGGTGACGCGGATGACCATGCCCCGACGACTGTCGACGTGCGACTTCGTCACGCGGCTGGGGCGTCGGTGCCGTTTGCTCTCACCTTCGTCAACCTGCTTGACGACCCGACAGTCGAAGCGTTGATCGTTTCGTGCCATGACATCTCCGACCGCCTGTCGGTGGAGGAAGAACTTCGTCAGGCGAACTCGCTGCTGGCTGCAGCCCTTCAGTCGACGAGCGATGGAATTCTCGTGGTCGACCTTCTCGGACAGATCACCAGCTTCAACGACACCTATGCGACCTTGTGGGGAGTACCCGAGGAAGCGCTGCACTCACGCGACGACAGCAAGGTGTTGGCGGCGGTGCATGAACAGCTCGCTGAGCCGGAACTGTTCTTCGCCAAGGTTGAAGAGCTCTACGCCGACCCAGCCGCACAGAGCCACGACACACTTCACTTCAAAGATGGTCGGGTGTTCGAGCGCGACTCGATTCCTCAGCGAATCGATGGCGAGATCGTTGGTCGCGTTTGGAGCTTTCGCGACGTCACGGAACATCGGCGACTGGAGAACGAGCTAGTTCATCAGGCATTTCACGACTCGTTGACCGGCCTGGCAAACCGCGCGCTGTTCTGCGATCGAGTCGAACATTCAGGCGCCCGCATTGCCCGCACCGGCGGGCAACAGGCCGTGCTATTCATCGACATCGACGACTTCAAGAACGTCAACGACAGTGTTGGCCACTCGGCCGGTGACGAACTTCTTGTCACCATCAGCGAACGCTTGCAGCAATGCCTTCGACCGGGAGACACAGTTGCCCGCTTCGGGGGTGACGAGTTTGCAGTACTCATTGATGGTTTCGACGACCCGTCGGTCGCGATGGAGATCGCCGACCGAATCGTTGGCGCGTTGCGCGAGCCAGTCGTCATTGAGGGCCGACAATTGCCAATATCAGCCAGTGTCGGTGTGGCATTCGACTCGGCCGGCGCGCCCGTCGAAGAACTCTTACGCAACGCGGACCTGGCGATGTACACGGCGAAGGCGAACGGCAAGAACTGCGCCCGCGTTTTCGCTCGCGAAATGCACGATGCGACAATGCGACGACTCGACCTTGACGCGCGGCTGCGAGGAGCGGTTGGGCGCGACGAGTTCGTCCTCCATTACCAGCCGATATTCGATCTGAGGACTGGCAAGCCATCAGGATTTGAAGCGCTAGTGCGTTGGCAGCACCCCGATGGAGGATTATTGCTGCCAGCCGCGTTCATCCCGTTCGCCGAAGAAAGCGGACTGATCTCCGAGATCGGCGATCATGTCTTGGCTGTCGCATGCGCGCAACTCGCAGAGTGGACGTCGCTCTCCTACGGTTTGCCACCGACGATGTCGGTCAACGTCTCGCCGCGCCAACTACTCGACGCGCAGTTTCCCGGTCGTGTCGAGTCGATTCTCGCGGCCAACGGTCTGGAACCCGCATACCTAACGCTCGAGATAACCGAGGGCGCGCTCATCCAAGATCCAGAACTGGCTGCGGGACGGCTGAAGCAACTTCGGCGACTTGGCGTTCGCATTGCCATCGACGACTTCGGTACCGGTTACTCGTCACTGTCGTATCTGCAGCAGTTCCCGATCGATCAGTTGAAGATTGACCGCTCGTTCGTGGCGACGATGCTGGCTCGGCCAGGCCTGTCACTCGCAGGCGCCGTTATTCAAATCGCGCTTTCGCTTGGCATTACTCCGATTGCAGAAGGCATTGAGACCGAGGAGCAGGTCGAGTCGCTGCTTCGACTTGGTTGCGACCTCGGCCAAGGATTCCACCTCGGCCGACCGCTACCTGCCGAGGCGGCAACGGAGCTGCTGCTCGCCCGTCGGGCGTCGCGCATGCGCTCGGCGACAGGTCACGCAAACATCACCGCTAACAGCTGACGAATTCGGCATCAGAAGCGAGACAGCACTCGCACCGCTCAAACGGGCTGGTGTCTCTCGTCGGCCACACGTCTGGAAGCTGACGGACCACCTTGAAGAACGTCGCGACGCGATTCGACTCTTGTGTCGCGCGCACCGTCTCGTTATACTTAACCAGTAGGTAAATTAACTAGTCTGGAAAGTGCAGGTAGCTCCCGATGACAACGGCGGTAGTCGACGACAAGCTCAGCGCAACCTTCGCAGCACTAGCCAACTCAACGAGGCGAGCAATTCTCGCCCGGCTCGTTGAAGGTTCCGCGACAGTGAACGAACTGGCAGAGCCGTTCGAAATGACGCTTCCAGCGATTTCGAAGCACATCAAGGTGCTGGAACGAGCCGGCCTGGTCAAACGTGGTCACCACGCTCAGTTCCGACCTTGCACTATCGAAGCCTCACGATTGCAAGAAGTCTCGACTTGGGCTGAGCAATATCGGTCCGTCTGGGAGGCCCGCTTCGACCAGATGGATACCTACCTAACGCAACTCAAAGCGCCGCAAGGCAAGAAGGGGAAACAATGACGAACAAACCTGATTCTGAAAACTCGGTGGTGATCGAACGGAGCTTCAATGCGCCAGCAGATCTCATCTGGAAGATGTGGACAGATCCCGACCACTTCAAAGCTTGGTACGGCCCGCGCGGCGCCACCATCCCCGTTGCGAAACTCGACGTGCGTGTCGGCGGTATTCGCCTCGTCTGCATGGAAATGACAACTCCTAGGGGCCAGATGCAGATGTGGTTCACGGGCAAGCACCTCGTAGTTGCCGAACCCATACGACTCAATTACACGGAGTCCATGTCTGACGAGAATGGCAACGTGAAATCACCCTCTGAAATGGGGATGCCCGAGGGACATCCAACAACCACCGAAGTGCGAGTCGAGCTCCAGGAGGCCGATGACCGCACAGAGATGATCCTCACTCACATCGGCATCCCCAGCGATTCCCCCGGTGCCATCGGATGGAACATGGCCTTCGACAAGCTTGCGATATATGTTGATGCCCAGGTCAACGAGTAAGAAGCCGAAACGAGCCAGTGACGCGATGAGTGACGCAGATCAGATCCTGTTCTGGGAGTTAATCGACGAGTTGCAAGCCCAGGACCCTCGAATCGAAGAGGGAACGATCATGGGCGGCCGTTGTGCTCGCGTCGCGGGGGAATTTCTCGCGCTCGTCGACTACAAAAACTCTGGCCTCGTTGTCAAACTCCCGCGCGAACGAGTCGATGCCCTAATCGGCGACGGCAAGGGTCAACCGTTCGCCCCGGCCGGGAAAGTGTTCCGAGAATGGGTCGCCATCCCGCATCGCGACCGACGACTCTGGCGAATTCTTCTCGGCGAGGGAGTCTCGTTCGTCGCTCCGCAAACCGTCTGACTTGGGAGAGCGTTGTCGATCCGACAACGACGGAGTGGGCGCAGAGGGTCTCGAACCCCCGACATCATCCTTGTAAAGGATGCGCTCTACCAACTGAGCTATGCGCCCTCAATCGGACGCTCAGACTATCCGCGACGGGCCGCGGTCAGTTGTGCGAAAAGCTGCGGCGTGGCGGCAGCGATCAGCGTGCGGCGCGCCGAGTGATCCAGCACCGAGAGTTCCCGGCCGTGTAAGTCGGCGACTTCCACGCCTGCTTCGCGACAGATCAGCACCGACGCCAAGTAGTCCCACACTCCGTGCCCTTCATCCACGCAATCGACATAGCCGTCGAGTACGCCGTCGGCTACGAGGCATAGGTCGAGCGCGACCGCACCAAGCACTCGGCACTGCCGATAGCCGAGCGGTCTGGGCGGCAGGCCGTTGAGCCCGAGAACTGCGTCGCTCACGTCGGCGCAACTCGACGGTCGCAGCGGCACTCCATCGCAGAACGCTCCCCCGCCACGCGTCGCCCAGTAGCGCTCACCTGTCGCCTGATTGGCGACCAACGAGACAGACGGACCATCCGGGTCGACCACGCACATTGCAGTCGCGTAATAGAGCAGGCCGCGGCTGGCGTTGGTGCTGCCGTCGATCGGATCGATCACAACAACCTCGCCGGTGCTGCCGGGTTCGAACTCGCTCTCCTCCGACAGCACCCCGACGCCGGCACCGCGCAACACCGAAAGGGCCGCATCGTTGGCCACGACGTCGAGTGCGTATTGCCCGGAACGCGCACCGGAGGGGCCGAAATCGGTCACTTCGGCCAGCGCTGCCGAGACTGCGTCGGCAACGTCGTGCAACAGGCCTAATCGATCAGGGTTCATTCGCATCGCACGGTAGTGTCGCTGCCACATGGCTGTCATTGATGTCGCCGGGTTCGTGGCCGATCTCAAAGGTCACGCAGTCGATCACGGGTTCCACGTGCACGACGAACGTCACTTCGTCGAGACGTACTCGCTGCGCCAACTGTGGGAGGTCGATCTGCACCCCGAGGAAGCGTGCAACGGCCCCATCGACCTGCATCTCTCGCTGGAAGTCGACCCGCGTGCATTGCTGGGCTTCGAGGACGAAGTCGTCAAGCTCGAAGACCCTGAGGACGACCCGCCCACCGGGTTCAGTTTCCCGCTGATCTTCACGTGGACCCTGCCGCCGCTTCCTCACCCGCCCGATCTGCTCGAGCTGGCCATCGAACTCGCCGGCGTGGGTGGCTCTTCGCTGCCGCTCGATGTTTCCGCGATCGACTCGTTCGCCAGCGTCACCGATGCTCCCGAGCGAAGTCTGTCCATCGTGTCACGCATTCCGGTCGATCTCGCCGACGTTTACAGCGCCGACGACAAAGTGTTCTGCGACACGCTGGACAAGTGCCGCGAGGCAAGCCTGTTCCTGCTCGAACGTGCCGGCCATTGGCTGGGCGACGATTGACCTCTAACGTCATTGTCGTGAAAGGCTGCACCCATGCGAGTGAGTGAACTGATCGAGATGCTGAAGGATCAGCCTCCGGATGCCGAAGTCGAACTGGCCGTTGTCGCACCGATCGTCGACGACGACGATGACGACATCACAGTCGATCGCTACAGCGTGGAGGGCATGCTGCCCTGGCGCGACGAAGACGAAGACGGCAACGAGGAAGACGTCGTGATTTGGCTTGTCGGTGGCGAAGACGACGACGTCGAAGCATTCCTCGACGCGCTGGAACACACCGAACACCACGAACACGAATGACGCGGCGCCGCTCGACAACCGCAATGGCGGTCGTGGTTTCGCTTGCCGCGATTAGTGCTGGCACTTGGGGACTTTCAAAGTGGCGACCGTTCGAGCACGAGTCAGCATCGATCGAGTGGCCAGAGAACATCGAGGCGCTCGTTACCTATATCGAAACCACCTCTGACTTGCGCTTCCTTGAGTCGATCGAGTTCAAGTACATCGCCGACACCGACGACTACAACAACGCTGCAGGTGACCCTGTCGAAGAACGGTCCGCCGAACGCCTGGCCGAACTGGCGGCCGAAGAGGCCGTCGGCCGAGCACTGGGACTGTGGGGCGGCGACGCTTCGCTCGTCGAGAGCCTCGACACCATTCGTGCGGCCGCCCCGCGACCGGCACGCTGGCGTCCAGCCGACAACTTGATGCTGATCAACGCACCCGACGAGAAGGAAGAGCTCGCGCCCGCGGTCCGCGCTGACCTTGTCGTGTATCTGACGCAGGCCCTCATCGAGCAGAACTTTCATCTGATCGAGCTTCGGCAGAGCGTCGATACCGCTCAGGAGTTCGACGCATTGGCCGCGATTCACATCGGCTACGCGTTGTGGATCCGCGACCAGTACGTCGACGACCTCAGCGCCGACGATCGCGAGCAATACCAATCGGAGGCCGCTGCGCAAAGCGAGGAGTACGCGGAAAGTGTCGATTCTGTTCCCGCCACCTTCAAGGCGATTCGCATCGCGTTTCAGGTGCTTGGACCGGTGTTCATCACTGCACTCGCAGAGGACGACCCCGCACTAGTTCTCGATGCCTTCCGTTCACACATACCGACAGCGCTTGATCAGATCAGCCTGCCCTCCGCAAAGTACCTACGAAAAGATGCGACCGAGTCAATCGACGCGCCATCCGGCCCGCGCGGAGCGACGATTCTTCGCAGTGAGCAACTCGGTCCCTTCCGGCTATTCCTCATGCTGGCCACCGGGCTACCGGCCAACGAGGCGCTCACAGCCTCCGACGGTTGGGGCAACGATCGACTCACCACTTACGAATTGGACGGCAGGGTATGCGCCGACTTGCACGTCGTCGCCGATAGTCCCGACGATGCCGACCGTTTGGAACGCGCAATCACCCAATGGGCAGTCGCCCGCCCGCGTGGGGCCGACACGCTCGTTGGTCGTGACGACGTGCATCTGTATGCGTCGGTCTGCGATCCGGGAACGGGTGAGGCTCAGTCAACGGCCGACAACGACGACATCGAGCAATACTTCAGCCGCGCCGACTTGTTAGGACAACAGGCTGCGGACACCGGCAAACCTGCATTGGCCGAATGCATCGCGACCGAGTTCTTCGCGCAGTTCACCTTCGCACAGCTGGACTCGGCGTCGTTAGACGTTGACTTAGAAGCAGCGTTCGCCGAGATTGAGGACGACTGCCGCAACAGCGTTTAGCCGTTACCGATCGGCGTCGCGGTTCTTGACCTCGGCCCGCGCGACGACTTGGTGGTGCACCTCATCAGGTCCGTCGGCCAACCGCAACGTTCTTTGTGAGTGCCACATCTCCGCAAGCGGGAACCACTGCGAAATGCCGGCAGCGCCGTGCATCTGAATGGCTTCGTCGATGATGTCGCAGCACTTCTCGGGGACCATTGCCTTCACTGCACTCACCCACACCCGCGCTTCGGCGTTGCCCAGCGTGTCCATCGCCTTGGCCGCGCGCAACACCATCAGCCGCATCGATTCGACGTCGATGCGAGCCCGCGACAACACCTCCATGTTCTTGCCAAGGTTGATCAACTTCTTTCCAAAGCCTTCGCGGCTCATCCCGCGATCGACCATCATCTCGATCGCACGCTCAGCCGCGCCGATCGAGCGCATGCAATGGTGAATGCGTCCTGGCCCGAGGCGCAGCTGTGAGATCTCGAAGCCGCGACCTTCGCCCCAAAGAATGTTTGCCTTCGGCACGCGTACGTCGGTGAAGCGGATGTGCATGTGGCCATGCGGCGCATCGTCGGCACCGAAGACGTGCATGCCTCCGACGATCTCGACACCTGGTGCGTCCATCGGCACAAGAATCTGCGACTGCTGCTTGTACGTGTCGGCATCGGGACTGGTGCGCACCATCGTGATCATGATCTTGCACCGCGGGTCGCCGGCACCGGAGATGTAGAACTTCTCGCCGTTGATCAGCCATTCGTCACCATCGAGAACTGCACTCGTTTGAATCTGACGAGCATCGCTGCTCATCACGCCCGGTTCGGTCATCGCGTACGCAGATCGAATCTCGCCACGCAACAATGGCTCGAGCCACTCGCGCTTCTGCTCGGGCGTGCCGACGCGCTCGATCACTTCCATGTTGCCCGTGTCGGGAGCCGAACAATTCAGACACTCGGAAGCAAGCTTGTTCTTGCCGAGTTCGGCGGCGATGTACGCGTAGTCGAGGTTGCTGAGGCCCTCACCGGTCTCCGCGTTTGGGAGAAAGAAGTTCCACAAGCCCTGTGCGCGCGCCTTCACCTTGGCGGTTTCAAGCAGTTCCAGTTGGCCGGGTGCCCAGCTCCAGCGATCGGCACGATCCGCTCCGAGCCGGTGGAACTCTTCGGTGATCGGGTCGACCTCGTCGCGAATGAAGGCCTTCACCGCTTCGTAGAGCGGCCGCGCCTTCTCCGACATACGTAGGTCGAAGTCGTCCATACTCGCTGCCTTCAACGCGCCACCAGCCATGACAGGTCCTTCCCGATTGCCGTTAACTACGTTCACTCTGCCACGGCAGCTAGGGAAACGACACCTTGGGGCGTGTCAGGAAATCAGGGGCACAGGCTTTGGCAGTTGGATTGCCCGAGCGGCGTCGACGGTCTTTGTGCGCGAAGTGATCGGCTTGCCGGCCAGCGCAAGATTCGCGGAGGCCGCGATTGAACCGGCCTCGACGCCCAACAAGTGGCCGCGCTCGACAACAGCGGCAACACCCATCAGCTTCAGCGACATGTTGACAGCGATCGGCAGTTGACCAAGCTCGACGCCGTCGATGGCGATCGCGATGCTCGGCGAGTGCGACGAGTTGATGACGTGGTCGGCCAATTGCACAACTTCGCGGCCTCCCTGTGCAGTTCGCTTCCCGGCAGCAAGTAGACCATCGTGGTTTTGCCATCCGCGTTGAACGACGCCGACCAGACCGATGTCGAGCACCTCAAGAATTGCCCGTTGCATTTCCTTTTGCGCAACCTTGCGCACGACCGGAGGCACGTTTGCTAGCACTGCATCATCGGACTGCGCAGCAAGTGCGGCGGCTGCCTGTTCGGGTGTGTCGAAGAGTACGGACTTAGCCGTCGCCTCCACGGTCGGCGGCGCGACCGCGGCAGACGGCGGTGCCCAGTTTGTGTTGGGAGGTGGCAGGTTCACCAAGTGCTCGCTTGGTCTTGACGAACTCGAATTGTGACCGCTATCGAGTGCGGACTGGGTAGCGGATCAAGCCCAACGCGCCCAGCGTCGTGCACTCGATGGATATTGACCCGCGCCTTCGCCTTCTGCATTCGCGATCGCTGGATGAGGACCGCGGCAACGACCCCGCCGCCGATTAGCACGAAAGGAACCATGTTGGTGCCGCCACCGCCGCCGCCACCGTGCCCCTCGCTCGCAATCAACTGAATCAAGTCCACGAGCAAGTCTCGCACCAATTCAGTGACTCGACGGACGGCAATGTTTAGAGGCGTGCTGCGTGGGTAACCGGGCCGGCATGCACCTTCTGCTTGCCGCCATCATCGTCACCTTTGCGGCTTGGCGCACCCAATCGCGGGTCGAGTAACAACTAGTCGCCGGTGGCTCCGTCGATTGCCTCGCGAAGCAGGTCGGCGTGCCCGCAGTGACGTGCGTATTCCTCGATCATGTGAACAATGGTCCGACGCAGCCTGTGCACGCCCGGTTCGGGACCGCCGAGCATCGGGTCGTCCATGCCAGCGGTGGCGAGATGCTGATCGACGATCGCGATCTCGGCCCAATAGGCAGCAAGCGTCTCGTCGACCTGTGCGTCGGTGACGACCCATTCCGCCTCGTCGTCGAAGATTCCTGGCACGTCTTCCGCCTGCAAGACCCGCCGAAACCACCAACGTTCGACATCGGTCATGTGACGCAGCAGCCCGAGCAGCGTCAGCGTGCTCGGCGGGCAACCGGCGAGACGACCCGCCTCGTCGGTGACGCCGTCAACTTTTCGCGCAAGCACCGTGCGGTGATAGGTGAGGTAGCCGAGCAGCACAGCTCGCTCGTCCTCGCCGAACGCTTTGGACGCGGGGAGTTCAATCATGAATTGAGTCTCGCGTAGTACAGTCCGCGCCACGAATCAGAATCGGAGCTTCGAGCGTCGTGAGTTCATTCGAACTGCCGCCGGCGGAACGGCGGGCATCGTGCTGGGCGCGTGCAAGACGACCACCAACACCGACACCAGCGTGAGCATCATCACGCAGCCAGCGACGAGCGTCGTCGACACAACGGCGGCCACGGTGGCGATCGACACAATCGCGCCGTCAACAACCGACGGAACCTTCAACAGTCTCGATGCAACCGTATGGAGATTGTCTACGCGCAACCAGCGCTCGGCGTGTGCCGCGTGTAAAGCGCACGCAGCCCACCGCTACTTCGTATCCGCCGCAGCGGCCGATGCAGACCGCGCGCATGCAGGTTGCTCATGCGAGACTCGCGAACAGCGAACCACCACCGGACAAGTACAGGAATGGTTCGGCGAGGGCGGCGAGGTGTACGACGACCGCTGGTAGAGAACAGACACGACGATTGGAGCATCGAGGAAGGGGATCGGCTACCACCGATGCGAAGGCCGCTCATGCGTGCATTCCAGGAGCTCTCACTCCTCCCCTCCCTGGGTGCTCCGCTCGTCGTGCTCCTATCCGGTCGACGCGAAGTCAGTGGTGGACGACCACGTCGACGACCACGCCTCCCGCTTCTTCCGTCCACGACGCCAACACTCCACGCACGGCAGATTCTTCGGCGCTGAAGCCGAGGCGAATCGGCGCATCGGGGTCTCGCGTCGTCCGATGATCGTGGTCGGGGTTGGTGTAGTCGACGCGGCCGTTACTACACGCCAAGCAAATCACGGCGATTCCCTCGGTCCAGTTCTCGACTCGCAAACCATCCGACGCCGCCATTCGCAGCAGCTCCGCCACCACACTTTCGGTTGCGTTGACCTCGACCGAGATCGTCGGCAACTGCGAACCCTCCCACCTTTCGATCACGTTGAAGACTGAGTACTCGCCTCCGTCGGCAACGCGCGACCCGACTGGCTCACCGTCGTGAAGCACGATGTCATCGCTTCTGAAATCTCCGCCTGGGAGAGGAATCGAGAGGAGTTGCATCCGAGCGGGATCGAGCCGTCGCCCCCAGACGGTTTCGCCTTCGGGCAGACGAACGACGCCCAATCCAAAGTCCTCCTTAACTTCCCCCTCGCCGTCCGCGATCGGAATCCCAAACGATCGCCATGCCCAACGGGCAGTCGCCCACTCCCTAAGCGCCGTCGCGGCAATACCGGCATTCCAGTAAGCGGGATTCCCTGCGGGCGCGTCGGGCGGCGCTAGCGCCGCTGCTCGCTGATTGAACTCAATGCAAGCGGCCCACTCATGGCGCCACTTTGCAATCAGCCCGAGGTCGAACCACGCCGCCGAGACCGAGGGGTCGAGTTCGACCGCTTTGAGATAACAACGCTGCGCCGCATCGAGGTCGCTATCAAGCAGTTGTGCGCCACGGTGAATCCAATCGGCCGCCGACAACACGGCATCGCTGTCACTGCGCCGACTTCGCCATCCCCGCATTCGAACAGCCTAGAGAGGCGCTACCTAGCGCTCGGCAAGAAGTGGGGCGGGTGGGTATCGAACCCACGACCAAAGAATTATGAGTTCTCTGCTCTGACCACTGAGCTACCGCCCCGAACCGGTTTCACGCCACTTCCGGGTTCTGTGTGAGCTCACAAACGTTGTGTCGCTTTGTGTGCTCACACAAAGCCCGATCAGGTGCGAATGGCTCCGAGAGCAGGGCTCGAACCTGCGACCCGCTGATTAACAGTCAGCTGCTCTGCCAACTGAGCTATCTCGGAAAGGCGAACTGAGGATAGCAAAAGGGCCT